>CAWEGL010000011.1:0-640717 GCA_963808795.1 uncultured Acidobacteriota bacterium | reverse complement strand
GAACATGTCCCGCGCGTAGTTGAAAATTGCGGGCGGCGGTTAGGTTGATGTTGCTACGCAGCGGCCTTGGCGGAGGCAGTCTGCGCAGGGTTGAGGGTGGCTTCCAAGGCCCACGAGGCGATCGGCGGCGGCTCTCTTCGTCTCATCGCAGTTCCTATCGTGGTCGCGCTTCCAGCATGAGATCTGGTATCCCTTGCCAAAGTTTCGTCAATATACGGCGCGTCTTATGGACCTGTCTTAAGCCTTCTCTGGTGATGCGAAAGAATCGTTTGGCTTTGCCGCCGCGCTCCGGAGTTGGGTCGCCCAGAGTCGAACGCACCAGTCCTTTGGCCTCCAGGCGCTCCAGGGCCGCATATACGCTGCCCACAGCCACATCCCGGTCTCGATACGCCTCCAACTCTCGGCTGATGGGCACACCGTAGGCCTCGTCCCCGAGATGAATGACAGCAAGGAGAAGCATCAGCTCGAACTCGCCAAGGTAGCTTCGGTTCGTCATTATTTCAATAATAGAGAAGAAATTGACAATATTAAATCTATCTCCGTCACTTGACGCCAAATCGCCGAGCCGCTCATTGTGGAACCGATTAGTACTGAAATGTCGGCTTTTCGTGAGCAATCCGTTGCTTTTGGCAAGCGCGCTTGGAGGCGGCGGGGCGGCGGCGTGGGGGCGGGATCGCGGAGATGAGGCTTGGGCGCGGCGGGGGATAAGCTAACAGCCTGCGGTGAAAATCGAAATCGCCACGAAAGGCATCCCTCAGCGGGTATTGATTGCTGCAAAAGAAATGTCCTGGCACCGTCCCTACGGGACTCCGCAGCGAGGTTTTGGAATCAGGTTTCCCCACGCTGAAGCGCGGGGCTAACGAACACTGCGCCTCCGGCGCGATGGACAGGACATTACTTATGCAGTCTTCAATAAAGTGTCTGCGTGAGAGCTACTGCTGGGTCAGCGTGGAGCCTATTCCATCTTCGAGGAGATTTTGGAACGGGTGAGGCAGGGCCACGGATTCGCCGTTGCGGGTTACGTGCTGATGCCCGAGCATGTGCATCTTCTCGTCAACGAGCCACGGAAAGGCTCGCTGGCAACGGCCATCCAGGTCCTCAAGCAGATGACGTCAAAGAGGCTCAAGCATTCGGGAGAGCGACAGTTCTGGCAGCGCCGATACTACGATTTCAACGTCTGGACCGACGAAAAGCGCGTGGAAAAACTCCGCTACATGCACCGCAACCCGGCCCGGCGCGGTTTGGCGGCAAGACCCGAGGATTGGCCGTGGTCGAGTTTCCGTCACTACTCTACAGGGGTCGAAGGAACAGTCGAAATCGAGTCCTTCTGGACCGCATATAAACGGGAACAAATCACCGGCCGGCCGGATTGGGTGATTGGTCTCCCACCCTTGACGCGATGAGGCTGCGTCAAGGATGGGGCACCCAGTTGTCCTGGGGCGCGGCCAGTTGGGTCTTTCGTCTCCTACCCTTGACGCGATGAGGCTGCGTCAAGGATGGGGCACCCAGTTGTCCTGGGGCGCCCCCAGTTGGGTTTTGGTCCTCCCACCCTTGACGCGATGAGGCTGCGTCAAGGATGGGGCACCCAGTTGTCCTGGGGCGCCCCCAGTTGGGTTTTTCGTCTCCCACCCTTGACGCGATGAAGCTGCGTCAAGGATGGGGCACCCGCAGTTGTCCTGGGGCGCCCCCAGTTGGGTTTTGGTCCTCCCACCCTTGACGCGATGAGGCTGCGTCAAGGATGGGGCACCCGCAGTAACGGCCTGGGTGATGGTCGAAATCGCCGCGCTTTAGCCCCGCGGCGGCAACTGGGCCAGGTAGAAGCCGAATAGCACCAGCAATCCCGTCACCATGGCTACCGCGATGCGCAGGCGGAGGTTGAAGGTCTTGGGCGGCGATCCCAGCCGCGGCACCATGGGCGCCGCAAACAGCAGCCCGCTCAGGCAGCCGCCCAGGTGCGCCATGTTGTCGATGTGAATTCCGGTCCCGATCACGTCCGTGCCCACGCTGATTCCCATGCCCAGCACCAGGTTCAGCACCGCGAAGTAGATCACCGACTTGCGCAGCCGCTTCAGTTCCTGGGGCGGCACCGGCATGCGGTGCGGCTTGAGGAGCAAGATCAGGGCTCCGGCGATTCCAAAGATGGCGCCCGAAGCTCCCGCGCTGGCTGGAAACAAGATCATTCCGTTGCCCGCGTGGATGGGCCATACCCAGCTAACCAGCGTGGAGAGCAGATTGCCGGCCGCGCCAGTCAGCAGATACACCGCGATCACCCCTGCCGAGCCCATCAGCGGCTCGGCCAGAAGCGCCAGGTTCCACAGGCACCACATGTTGACGCCCAGGTGCAGAATCCCCACGTGCAGGAACATGGAGGTTACGATCCGCCACCACTGATGCTCCAGCAGCACTGACCCGGCGTTGTTGGCGCCCCAGTTCATCAGTTGGCCGACGGTGGGGCTGATGGGGCTGATCCCGCGCACCACCATGGCCACAAAAACCGCGCAGTTGATCCCCACCAGCAGGTGCGTAGCCGGCGTTGCAAGCCACAGCGGCCGTCTCCGGCGAACCGGTTGTGGAGGCGAATAATAGCCTGAATAGCCCCCCTCTGGAGGCAGAACCTCCGGAGCAAATCTGGGGGTCTCATGGGCGGACGCTTGCTTGCGGGGTGGAACCGAGGGGGGAAAACTTCCCATGTCCTAACTGTACTGCATTTCACTGTTCATGCAGCGATCCATGAGGAGATCCGGAATGGGGCCGGTCAGCCGGGCCCCCTCGAAGCCGCCGCCGCGGATGGCGTTACTGATGGTTTGCCGCGGCAATCGCGCCCGGCCGGGCGTTGAACTTCAGCGTGGCCGCGGCGCCCTCGGTCAAGGACTTCTCATTGAACTTGAAGACCCCGGCCTCGCGCTCCATCGAACAGCGCAGAAGGATCTCCTGATCGCCGCTGGTTCCGCGTCGCAATCAGATACCAGAGCAGCCATGCAGTCGCGGTCCACAAATAAAACGGGGAAGGCAGCCGGATGGCAAAGATCACGCCCGGCAGGCTGGCGGCCACAATGAGCCCGAGCAGAATCCAGTCCCGAAGACTATTTTCCGCGGCCAACATCCCGGCGAAAATGGCGGGAAACAGCAGCGCCTGGTCACTGAACCAGGAATACGGAGAGCACGCGACAGAGACGAGCAGCACAAGCATTCCGTGGTCCATCCACTCCCAGCGGCCGCGGCGAGACCAATAGAACCAGGCCGACCATGCGCAGCCGAGGGCGGTGGGGACAAACTCGATCCACTTATCATTGCGCTCGATCAAAAACCTGAGAGCCACGGCCAGGGTGGGCAGAAAGACGTCCGCGATGCGCGACGATCGCATCAACTGCCAGTATTGCGACCAGATGTTCCGGTCCACGCTGAGCGTAAGGGCGCAGCTCGAAGCCAAGGCGAGGGAAAATCCGGCGAGGACACGGAACTGCCTTTGCCGGGCAGACCAGAGCAACAGCACTACAATGCACGCCAGGAAAAGCTGCGGCTTGAGAGCGCAGGGCAGCAGCGCCGCACCCGCAAGCCAGGGCCGGGATTTGTGGAGATAAAGAAAGAGAACGACGCAGAGCAGAAAACAGATGCCGAGCTGGCCCGCCATGAGGCACGAGAGCGTGGGAGGAAATACAAAAGCGAGCAGGTGCAGCCGTGTATCGCGGCGCCCAAACATGATCCAGAGCACCCATGCGGAGAGGCCTGTCGCGCCCAGCATGATGAGCAGCCACAGAATCAGCGCCGGCTTTGCGCCCAGGTAGCCGAGCGGCTGCATAAAGAAAAACGCCACGGGCGGGCTGGTGGTGATCTTGGGGGAGTTGTCCTCCATCCCGAGGGCCTTTTCCATACGGAAGGTCGCGCCGGCGCCGTAGGGGTTGGCGCCCTGAATCAATAGCCGCTCCGCTGCCCAATACTCGATGAAGTCGCGCCCCGTGACGTTCTGGTTGTTAATGCTGACGGCATAGGCGCCGGTGACCAGGCACGCGCCGGCAGCCACAATCAAAGTTGCGGCCAGCTTTCGCGCCAGGTTTTTCTCGTCCGGCATGGGACCATCTTATTTGATGCAGAGGGCGCTGTTTAAGTCAGCAGCGGGCGCTCTTAAGTCACCCTTTGCCCCACGCCACGCCCTGGCGCCGGATGTGCCTACTGATTGTCTGCCGTCGCAATCGCGCCCGGCCGGGCGTTGAAGCGCAACGTGGCCGCGGTGTCCTCGGTCAAGGTCTTGCCGTCGAACCTGAAGACCTCGATCTCGTTCTCCATCGAGCATTGCAGCAGGATCACGTGATCGTCCTTGCTCCACGCCACGCCCTGGCACCAGTGGCCGGTCTTGGCGCTGGCGATCAACGATAGCTTGCCGCCGTTCACCCTGAAGATGCGCATCAGGCCGTACACCGAGTGGTAATTCGGCGCGGTGGGAGGAACAATGGCGTTGTTGGCCACCGTCACCTCAACATACTTCCCATCCGGCGACAGGCCCGCATGTTCCGGCGAGTTGCCCACCACCACAGTATCCACAACCTTGTTGGTCCTCAGGTCAATCAGAGTAACCGTGCCGGATTCGTCCGGCGGTCCCGCTGCGCCGTGCGTATTCCGTCTTCCCCGCGGGCCGGAGCGCGCCGCCTGCAGTTCCTTTATGCCTTCGAGGTTGCGGACAGCGGCCGCCGTCATCCCGCCCATCATATTGGTGTTCACTCCATACCCGCCCACCGGCGCGATGCTCAAGCTATACGGATGGTCGCCGGTGGCAATCCTTTGCCCGCTATTGGTCACCTTGGTCCCGTCCACATCAAGAATGGCAGCGCCGCCGCGGCCCGCTTCCAAGACATAAGCATGCTTGCCGTCGGGCGCGAACTCCGCATCTGTGGGCGCCGATCCATACCCCATCTGCACTGTGCCTACTTTGGTGAGCCTCTTGTGCGAGATCGTAAACACTGAAACCGACCCACTCAAATTCGCCACCAGCGCCATGGTCCCAGCCCGGTTGATGGAGACTCCCGCCGCTCCATCTCCGGCGGCAATCCTCTGGAGCACCATGGGTTTTCTGGGGTTCGCGAGGTCGATCACGGAAACCGCGTCGCCCAAAACCAGCTTGTTCGGATCGCTCGGATCGCGCTTTTGCGAGCAGGTCACGATCGCGTAGCTCGAGTCCGGCGCCACCGCGACCGAGTCCGGCGGCCCCACCAGGCTGGCCGGCGCGTCGATCGTCGCCAGCACCTGGGGCGGAAACACATTCATGTCGATCACCGATACCGTGTCCGGCCTCATGCCGGGCGGATTATCCCCCGGACGCATCTGCTTGCCGTCGTTGCCTGAAACCGCGATCTGCGCCCAGGCACTTGCCGTAAGCGCCGCCAAAGCAAACCCTGCCGCGAACGCACTGTGTATCTTCATAATCGACCCCCACTGTATTTTAACCGGCCCCCATTATGTTGCCCCTCGCTGAAAAGGGGCAGGCTGACAAGGGCGCTCCTAGAGCGGTTTTCCGGTGTAGAGCGGACCCGAACCTCCGGACGGCGTAGGCTGCGGCGAACGCCGCCCGCCGCCGCGAACACGCCTCTCAGGACTCTATGGAAATCGGAGAACCGCAGCAATCATAATTTTAAGCGTGCTGCAAAAGATAGGTGTGGGATAGGGAAAAGCGATCCCGCCGCGGCCAACGCCGCATGAATTGAAGACTCCGTCCGGCACAGCGACCCGGCGGCGCGCCACTGTGCCCTTTCAAGACCTGTTTTTGAAACATGGCTTACGCAATTCCGAACTCGGCGAGGCCGCGTCCGAGGCCCCGCCGTGTTCGCAGCCAACTTAAACCGGCATCTTGCGCTTGGTGTATTCGCGGCCGATAATCGCCGCTGACTCGGGAGCCTCCAGCACCATCGCGCCGTCCTTGATCTGCGTGATGACGTAGGCCGAGTTGTTGGGGTCCGGACTTCCCGCGTTGAGGAACATGACCTTGTTCTTCTTGCAGTTATCCAGCACCGCCTGGCGCACCTGCACCATCTCCGGCCGGGTCATGATATCGGGAGGCCGCGAGCCGTCTTCGGGCATGATGTCCAGGCCATAGAGCCAGTAGCTGTGGTCGCCGGGGCCCCATTCCGCAAATGAAACGCCCGGCAAGGCGATCGACGTGGCCACATCCTGGTCGGCAAAGGTGTCCTCGATCTTGAGGCCGCACAACACCTCGCCCTGCGGATTGAGCGGCCACAGGTCGGCGATATGGCAATACTTAGCGCCGTTCACGCCCCAGATTTGCGCCGCAAAGCCGGCACTGGAGCCGCGCAGCCCGCGGTAGGTCAGCGTGGAACCGCTGCTCGGGGTCCCACTGGTTGAAAGTGCATCGTTATCCGGCACCGTGATCCCGGCGCGCGGGAAGGGATAGCGCATCGACATCTGCGACGTTACTTCGAGGGCCTCCCAGTGGCGGGCGTGGCAGATGTGAATGCCATGCACGCCGGCGTCCAGGTACTGTTCTATAAGCCAACTGTTGGCCCGCGCGTAGGGTGCGTCCAGGCCGATGATGCCCGTCTCCACGAACACCGCCGGGGTGCGATGGCCGCTGCGGGTGGGCCCTCCGGCGGCAAGGCCGCGCATGAACTCGCGCAATCCCGGAATGTCCACCGTTCCATGCTCGAACTCGCAGTTGATGGCGTCCATGTAGGTCTGGGACATGCGGATGCCCTGCGCGTAACTGTCCACGCCCGGTCCCATGCCGGAACCGCCGTAATAGATCGGCTGGTTGTCCTCAAACAGCTCGATGGCCTTGTTGATGCGCTTCGGCTTGTAGTTCAAGTCCACTGACGACGGCTGCGTATGGGTGTTGACCGGCATCTCGCGCATGCCGCCAAAACCGCCAAAACCGCCAGGACGCCGTTGCGGTGCTCCTCCGCCCGGACGTTGGCCTCCCATACCTTCGCCTGCCTGTCCCAGCGCGCCCGTGGCGGCAAGGCCCATTCCAAAGGCCGCGCCTCCCCCGAGCAAATCCCTTCTGTTGATTGCCATAGAATTCTCCTTTTGAATTGTTGTTGCTGCTTGTTTTTTACCGCTTGTTCTGCGGGTCGCGTTTAGGGGATGATCTGCTATTCCCTTGACGGCTCACCGGTTGAAAAGGACCCGTAGAACGGGAAAGTTTGATCTACCGCTGCCGCCGGCGTGCGGCGCCCGTTGCGCGCCGATCCTCCATCCATGACTCCGCGCATCAACCTCCACAACTGCGAAATGCCCGGCGCCCCATCCTCCATCTCTGTGAACGCCGCCTCGGCATAGGCCGGCAGAAATCACCTGCCCCGTGCGGATTTACCCGCCCACGCCGGTCCCGCGCATCACGGATCTCTGAAATAACGTCTCCTGAGGCTGGACCTGGCCGAAGCAGAATGAGCCTCTCAACCCTGAACTTCCTTGCCACGGTTGCACCGGCGTTCTTGGTTTGCAGTGCTCTAGAACGGTCTTTCCCTCCGGCCTCCTAGACTTGAACAAACCTGACTTGAACAAACATGCACTTGCTGCATGGGTTTTGCGGCGCGGTGCTCACAAAGAAGGAGCGCTCAAAAAAGTGCAAACTATCCTTCGTTGTTTATGAAACGAAACGATCTATGACTTATCACTCTGCGAAGAGCACTGTCAAGGAGAAAATTGGCATCCTTGCCGCACGTTGATAGCAAGCGCATTCCAGCCAGGTCCGCGCAAGGCGCCATATCAACATGCGGTCAAACACCCCTCCAGCCCGGTTCGGCCCACGGTTGTAGTCTGGAGTTTGGTGCGCGCGCGCCGCGCCTGTCCGGGCGGGGCAGATCGGCGCCGGATCTTGAAAGGAGTGAAACTGTGAGTTCGCAAGTGCAGCAAGTCCCAAGCGGTGTAAAGCGCATCCGTCGCGCCCTGCTCAGCGTGACCGACAAGACCGGCTTGGTGGAGTTCGCGCAGGTGCTGGCGGGCTTTGGAGTGGAGCTGATCTCGACCGGCGGAACGGCCCGCGCCCTCCGCGAGGCAGGGCTTCCGGTCAAAGAAATCAGCGAGTTGACGGGCTTCCCGGAGATGCTCGACGGCCGCGTCAAGACCCTCCATCCGCGCGTCCATGGGGGATTGCTCTATGTCCGCGGCAATCCTGAGCACGAGGCCGCCGTAAAGGCTCACGGTATCGCGCCCATCGACATGGTGGCCGTCAATCTTTATGCCTTCGAGAAAACCGCCGGCCAGCCCGGCGCGGCCTTCGGGCGCATCATCGAAAACATCGACATCGGCGGACCCTCGATGGTCCGCTCCGCAGCCAAGAACTTTGAGGACGTGGCCGTGGTTACGCGCGTCTCCGATTACCCGGATCTGATCCAAGAGATGAAAAGCGCCAACGACGCCGCGCTGGGCCGCGAAACCCGCTGGCGCCTGGCCAAACAGGCCTTTGCCCTCACCGCGGCCTACGACACAGCCATCGCCAACACCCTGGACCGGATGGCGCAGGCTCCCGCGCCGGACGCGCCCGCCGCCTTGGATTCCAGCGCTTTGCCCCCCACCCTGCGCCTCAATTTCCCGCTCGCCCAGCCGCTTCGCTACGGCGAAAACCCCCACCAGCGCGCCGCCCTGTATGCGGATGGCTCCGGCCTGGGCGTGGCCGGCGCAAAACAGTTGCAGGGCAAGGAGCTCAGCTTCAACAACCTCGTCGATCTGGACGCCTGCTGGGAGCTGGCGCGGGAGTTTGAAGAGCCCGCCGTTATCATCGTCAAGCACACCAATCCCTGCGGCGCGGCCACGGGCGCTACGATCCTCGATGCGTACGTCAAGTCTCTCGCCTGCGACCCGGTCTCAGCCTTCGGCTCGGTCATCGGCATCAACCGCGAAGTGGACGCCGCCGCCGCCGAAGAAATCGCCAAGCTCTTTGTCGAGGCCATCGCCGCGCCTGCCTTCAGCGCCGAAGCCCGCGCCTGCTTGGCCGCCAAGAAAAACCTGCGCCTGGTCGAGGTTCAATCCGCGCCGCCGCGCCCGGTCGTCAAGCACGTTTCGGGCGGATTGCTCCTCCAGGACGCAGACACCGGCCGGATTACGGAATCGGAGCTGAAGGTCGTAACCTGGCGCCCGCCCACGGCCGGGGAGCTGCGCAGCCTGCTCTTCGCCTGGCGCGTCTCGAAACACGTCAAATCCAACGCCATCGTTTATGCCAAGGACGGCCAGACCCTGGGCATCGGCGCCGGCCAGATGAGCCGCGTGGACGCCGCCCGCTTCGGCGCCATGAAGGCGGCCCTGCCCCTCGCCGGATGCGTGGCCGCCTCCGACGCCTTCTTTCCGTTCCCTGACGGTCTCGAAACCGTGGCCAAGGCCGGCGCCACCGCCGTCATTCAGCCCGGCGGATCGGTCCGCGACCAGGAAGTCATTGCCGCCGCCGACAAGCTGGGCATGGCGATGGTGTTTACGGGGATACGCCACTTCCGGCATTGAGGATCAGGGAAGAACGGCGAAGAGAGAGCTGGGACATTCGTTGCCGCTCTTCGAAGTCATCTCTTCTCCTTTGCGCTTCGATGGAAGGTGAGATTCAAGGACAACGGCGATTACTGTCCGTTCCGCGGAACCACACGGAGCATCACAATGCCATGCGGAGGCACAAGGGTTGAGAATTCGTGAGGCAGCAATCCCAGATCCTGATGAGACCAAAGGTCGCGCGCATCCGCTGGGCCATAGATGCCCAAATCCTCCCATCGAATGTGCATTTCGGCCTGTTGAGAGGTTCGATTGAAGAGCAGAACGGCCTGCGGTGAGTTGTGCCCCGCAATAGGACGCGCCCATACCTGCAGCCCCGGCGCATTTTCCTGCACGAGTGTGCCTGGACGGCCAAGCGGGTCCTGATCGACGGCGATCACTTCGCGGTTGGTGAGGATTTGCCGCGTTTCAGGAGACATCGTAACCAAATCGTTCCCCGCCCAGAGGGGCGCGGCGGAGATAGCCCAGAGACTGAAAAGAGAGCGCTCCTCCACGGCATCAATGCCGGGGACGCCGACTTCGAGCATATCCGGATCGCTCCAGTGGTTGGGTCCGCCGTAGGCCGCATGGTATGCATTTTGATCGAAGTTGCGCAAGATGCGGCTCCAATCGGCGTGTCCCGGAGCGCCCACATCGGCGGTGCTCCTCCATGCATTGCCTAACTTCGGCGCCCAGGTCCATGTCAATTCGCTTCCCCAGTTGCAGATGTAGAAGAACATAGGGCGATGGGTGTCCGCGATGGCGTCGCGCATCCGGGCGTAGAGCTGCGCGGCCGTATAGACCTCGGGCTTATGACAGAAGTCTTCCTCGATCAGATCGATGCCCCACGAGGCAAAAGTACGCGCGTCCTGCTCCTCATGCTGGTAGCTGCCCTCATATCCCGCGCAGGTCAATGGACCAACGTCGGTGTAGATGCCGGCTTTCAAGCCCTTGCTGTGGATGTAGGCCACCAAGGCCGGGATTCCGTGGGGAAATTTCACAGGGTCGGGCAGAAGTGTTCCGTCCGCGGCACGATGGCCGGCGGGCACGATGCATTCCTGAATAATCAGATAGGTATAACCTGCGTCTCTCATGCCTGTGGAGACCATTTGATCTGCCATAGCCCGGATTGTTTCTTCGCTATAGTTGCAACCCAAGCTATTCCAGTTGGCCCAGCCCATCGGCGGAGCCGGTGCAATACCGGACGTGCCGGCGCTTCCTTGCGCCGCAGCAAAAAAAGGGGATAGAACCGCAGCGACGAACAGCGATCGCGCAATTCTGTACGCCCATCGCTGCACACTGGAACTCGCAGCTTCCGGCAGTACCGAAGTAACGAG
This sequence comes from uncultured Acidobacteriota bacterium, assembly GCA_963808795.1. Taxonomy (GTDB): domain Bacteria; phylum Acidobacteriota; class Terriglobia; order Terriglobales; family Acidobacteriaceae; genus Telmatobacter. Next base: position 629,921 of record CAWEGL010000011.1, on the reverse strand, counting down.
AGGGGCGCGCAAATCCTCAAGCAATTCAACCTTGTTTTTCCGGTCCATTTCTACAGCCGCCTGCTCTGCAAGGCGCAACTCGTAGAGCTTTTGCAGGTTGAGCCACATCTCGGCGGAGGCGCCCAGCCATTGGCTCAGGTGCAGAGCCGTATCGGCGGTCAGGGCTCGCTGCCCCTTCAAAAGCTGATAAATTCTGTTGGCCGGAACGTGCAAAACCCCGGCCACCTCGAGAACGCTCAAGCCCAGGGCGTCGAGTTCGTCGGCCAGAAACCTGCCCGGAGGGATGGGATCGCGCGCCATAGCCGCCTCCTCACGAATGGTAAACGCAAATCTCGCATGGATTTCACGAAAATCTTTGCATCTGGCGCGCACCTGCGACTATTGACAGGTAAAATCGTCTTTAACAGTAGGCAGAGTTGCTTGAATCACTGCCTGCGCTGCCTTGCGGCCCTTCGGACCGGATTTCCGGCTCCGCCGGGCTCAGAGGGCGCGGAATCCCCTAAATGATGAAAACAAGACCTCGTTTGTTGTCCTCCTGGCTCACCTTGGCAGCCGCACTTCTCCTGGCGCTGCCCGCGGCCTCAGCCAGCGCCCAAAATACCCCTGGTCAAAACACACCTGGTATTGTGGGCGCTCCCGTCACTCCGGCCCGGGTCCGGCAGGCGCAGCCGAGCCCCGCCCCTGCTCAAGCCGCGCCCGCCGCGGCCGTGCCCGCCGAGACCGCAGCAGCGGAAGCCGACCGCGCCAAAGCCTACTATCACGCCGCGCTGGCCGCCGTCTATGAAGAAGACGCCTTCTCTGAAGGCCAGCAGGGTGACCTCAGCAGAGCCATCGAGGAGTACAAATACGCGCTCGATGCCGATCCTGGCTCCGCGGCGTTGAACGATGAGCTCGCCGGTCTCTATTTCCGCGGCGGCCGCTTCCAGGATGCCGAAGCCACCGCGCAAACATTGCTCAAAACCTCGCCCAACGACATCGATGCGCATAAGCTGCTGGGACGCATCTACCTGCGCCAACTCGGCGAGGAGCAAAATGGCGTTACGTCCACCTCCCCGTCCGGCGATGTTCTGAACAAGGCCATCGCCGAGTTCGAAAAGATCATCGCTCTCCAGCCCGACGACATCGAGGACCGTTTGGTGCTGGGCCAGCTTTACACTGTCAACCACCAGGCCCAAAAGGCCGAACAGGAGTTCGAGTCCGCTCAGGTCATCCAGCCCGATTCCGAGGATGTGGTGCTGAACCTCGCCCGCCTCTACGCCGAGAGCGGGGATCTCAATCATGCTGTCAAGGTGATTGCCTCTGTCCCCCTCGACGAGCGCACACCCAAAATGGAGTTCACGCTGGGCGCCATCTATGACCAGATGAAGCAGCCCACAGACGCCATCGCCTCATATCAGCGCGCCTCCGATATGGACCCCGGCAACTTGCGCATCGTCGATGCCCTGGCCCAGGCCCTGCTCAGCAACGGCCAGCTCGACCTGGCCCTCAAGCAGTACCAACAGCTCGCCGATGCCGACCCGGATAACAGCGAGGCCCTGGTCCACATCGCGGAGATTCAGCGCCGCCAGGGCAAGTATGAGGATGCCTTGGCTGCCGCCCAAAAAGCCCTGGCCATCGATCCCTCCTCCCTCGAAGCGGGCTACAACGAGGGGCTGCTCTACGACGTCCTGGGCCGCTTCGACGAATCCGCCCAGGCCTATCAGAGCATGGTGGACCTCGTCACCCACGCCAACGGCGCTTACACCAGCGAGGAGAAAAACAACCGCAGCATCTTCCTCGACCGCCTGGGAAATGTCTACCTCGAGCAAAACAAAATCGACAAAGCCATCGCCGCCTACCAGAAAATGATCGACATGGGAGGTGAGAGCGCCGTCCAGGGTTACCAGGAGCAGGTGGATGCCTACCGCACCGCCAAAGAATTCGCCCAAGCCCTCGAGGTCTCCCGCCAAGCCGTCGCCGCCAGCCCTAAAAACCGCGATCTCAAGCTGATGCTGGCCGGAGAGCTGGCGGACCAGGGTCAGCCCGGCGAGGGTCTCGCCCTGGCCAAAGGACTCCTCAAAAACACGCCCGACGATCGCAGCGTCTGGTTCGCCATCGCGCAAATGAATATACGCCAGCACCGCTGGAAGGACGCCGAACAAGCGCTCGATAAAGCCCAGCCGCTGGCCACCAAGACGTCTGACCGCGTCTACCTGCTCTTCCTCAGGGGCGAGTTGGCCGATCGCCAAAAGCACATCGGGCCTGCCACCCAGTTCTTCCAGCAGGCTCTGGCTTTGGATCCCTCCAACGCCATGACCCTCAACTATCTCGGCTACATGCTCGCCGACAAGGGCGTTCGGCTGCCAGAGGCGCTGGGCTACGTTCGCAAGGCCGTCAGCCTCGATCCCGGTAACGGCGCCTATCTCGATTCGCTGGGCTGGGTTTATTACAAGATGGGCCAGTACGATCTGGCCGAGGATAACCTGCGCTCGGCCGTGGCGCGCGACCAGACCGACCCCACCGTGCGCATGCATTTGGGTGATCTCTACGAAAAGACAGGCCGGATCCGCCTGGCCGCGGCGCAGTGGCAGCTCTCGCTCTCTGAGTTCGCCAAGTCCGACCCCACCGACATCGAACCCGGCGACGTGGCCAAGGTCCAGAAAATGCTGGAAAGCGCGCGCGTCAAGCTCGCCAAAGAGGACAACGCCATCGGCCGGCCCAAGCCGCAAGATGGCCCCTAGAGTCGAATTGCCCGGAATTTTGCCGGCGGGGATCGCTGTCCAGGGAGACGCCGGCGATGAACTCGCCGCCCGCGTCTATCCCGAGCCTGCCCATCCTTACCGCCCTCCCTTTGCCCGCGATGCCGCGCGCATCCTGCACGCCCGCGCCTTTCGCCGCCTGGCCGGCAAAACCCAGGTCTTCACCCGCCTGCCCCCCGATCCGCCTAGCGATCACTTCCGCAGCCGCCTCACCCACACCCTGGAAGTGGCGCAAATCTCCCGTACCCTGGCCCGCGCCTTGGGCCTGAATGCAGAGCTGGCCGAGGCCCTGGCCCTGGCCCACGACATCGGCCATCCGCCCTTCGGCCATGCCGGCGAAAAGGCTCTCGACCGCGCTCTTCAGGCCCACGGCCTGAGCTTCGACCACAACCTACACGCCCTGCGCATCGTCACCTGGTTCGAGGAGCGCTATCCCGCCTTCCGCGGCCTCAATCTTACCCTCGCCGTCCGCGAGGGCATCGTCAAGCACTCCCGCGATTACTCCGCCTCCGCCCACCCCGAGCTGGCCGGGTATCTTCTCGATGAGTATCCGCCTCTTGAGGCCCAACTGATCGACCTGGCCGATGAGATTGCCTACCTTACCGCCGATCTCGACGATGGCCTTGACTCCGGTATCCTCGCGCTCGCCGATGTCCGCGCCGCCATCCCGCTCTTTCGCGGCTTCCATGACGCCGCGCTCCAGAGCTTTCCCGCCGCCGTGCCCAGGCTGGCCGCTTATGAAGCCCTCCGGCGCATGCTCAACGCGCTGGTCACCGATCTGCTGAACGAAATGCGCGCTCGCGTCGCCGCCCTCGGCGCCGTTACGCTGGCCGAAATCCGCCGCGCGCCGAGCCGGCTCGCCGCCCTCAGCCCGCAGATGGAAGCCGCACGCGCCGCCGCCAAGGAGTTCCTCTACGCCAACCTCTACAACTCTCCCGGAATAGAAGAGGTCCACGCCCACGCGGAGGGGGTGGTGATGGGGCTCTTCGCCACGCTCCTGTCCAGCCCCGGCCTGTTGCCGCCGGATCACCAGGCGCAGATTCCCACCCAGGGCCTGGCCCGCACCGTCGCCGACTACATCGCCGGCATGACCGACAGCTACATTGAGCAGCTCTGGGCACGCTGCTGCGGGCGGTAAACCGGCCGGACGGGCGTACTCATTTCATGGGCAGGAATTCGATTCGGGCCAGATCCTCCACGGCTTTGAAGCCGTAGTCCGCGGTCACCAGCACGCGGTCCGGAGACTCCATTGCCAGCTCCACGGCGAACGCATCCGCATAGGCGATGCCGCGATCAACCTTGTGCTCTGCCGCGCGGACGGCTTGATCGGCGCGCGCGGGCGCAATCCTGGCTTCACTCGGCAAGAGGTGACTCAAGATGTGTGCCTCTTCCGCCGGGCCAAATCGCTTGCGCAAGTTCCCCGCAACCTCGCCCCACTGCACTGCCGAGATGGATAACTCCGCACCGGCTTCAATGCACTCTCTCAGAATCTCCCTTACCCGCTCCCATCCGGCCTCGCGATCGAGGTAACGGATCAAAGCTGATGCATCCAGGACATACGCGCTCATAGCTCGGCCTTACCAACCCTCTTCCCGCAACTCGCGCTCACGTTCAAGCCGCCGATCTTCGAGCAGAATTTCGGTCCCGGAAGGCCCCCCGGCGGTATAGCCGCACATTGCGTCGATAAAGCGCAGCTTAGCAGCCAAAGTCTCAGGGTCAAGTACTATTCGTTCGCCTTCCAGCCGCACCGCGACGCGCGTCCCCGGCTCGATCTTAAGCGCAGCCCGGATCGCCGCGGGAATGACCAGTTGTCCCTTGCTGCTAACAGTCGCGTAGAGCTGCCCCTTGGCCTGCTTCATGGCTTACATTATGCCACAAGTAAGGCGTTAGAGAAAAGTAAGATTGGCTCCATTCGTCTTACTGTGGCCCGCCGACAGCCCTGTTTCTTTCAGGCGGACTTCACCAGGCGGTTGTAGAGCCAGCTGAAAATCACGCCGCCAATGAGGCCGTCCACAATCGCGTACAGAGTCACGATAATCACTTCGCCAATACTGGGTGCGGCGTTATAGCCCGGATACCACGACGACAGCATTTCCAGAAAAGCGTGGCCGTAGCCGCTCCAAATCAGGTTGGCTATTCCCATCAGCAGAACGATCGCTCCCCACAGGATTGCCCAGGTCAGGGCCATCGCTTTGATGTCGATTTTCATCGTCTTTACCCTCCGGAAGGGCATTGTAAACCCAATACGGCAAGAACGCCGGCGGCCCGATCTCCGGCTTTCACCGCCTTACGGCATTTCTCCTTCAGATAGAGCCCTAGTTGACGATGTACAAGGTGGCGATTTCTTGAGGAAATCGCAACTTGAGGTCGTTGCTTCCGGTATAGGGCAGAAGGAGAAATGCGTTAGGGCGCGCGATTAGACTCCCAACAGAATCGGCGGGGGTTACTGCACTGCTCCCTGCGGTCGCAGGCGGCGCAGATCGAGCGCGCACTGAACGGCGTTCTGCGCGTTGAGCCGCAGGTTGTCTGACGCCGCCCAAAGCCACAGCCGCGAAACCATGCCGACGCCGCAGGCCGGCTTCTCCGGGCGCAGACGCACCAGCACGTCATTTTGCCCGGTGGCGGCCAGGTTGGACGGCGAATCCGTGTCTTCGAGCACCAGGTCGACGTGTCCGCCGCTCAACGCCTCTTCCAGAGCGGCAATCTCCACCGCTCGCTCCAGCTCCACGGCAATGGAAAACGCGTGGCCGTGAAAGACGGGCGCATGAATCACTTGCAGGGCCAGCGCAGGCCCCCGTCCGGCGCAGAGCACGTCATAGTGGCGGCGGATCCGCGCCTCCACCGCGCTCAAGCTGACGGTGGCGTTCTCGCCCAAGCCGCTCAGCAGGTTGTAGGCCGCCTGCGCGTCGTAGATGGCGCGCGGCAGTCCCTGAAAGCTCAGCAGGCTCACGGTCTGCTGGTGCAGCTCATCCATGGCGGCGCGGCCAAACTCGCTGGCGGGCTCAAGCACCGTGCCGGCGGCAAAGCGCACCGGCGCGGCCAAGTGCACCCGTTCCAGGACCAGCGCCAGCGCCACCGCCGCGGGGTGGGCTGGAACCACCGCCGGCGTAAACAAATCCACGGCTGCCGCTTCCGTGCCCAGCCACGGGGCCCGCACGAGCACGCCCGCCTCCTGATCCAGCGCGCCGGATAGATCGAGCACCGTGGAACCGGCGCTCAGCGCGTGCCGCCAGTGCTTGCGGGTCACGTCTTCCGTGCCGCAGAAAAACGTGAAGTCCGCGTGGTCGAAGGCCTGGGCGTGGATGGCCTGGATGAAGGTGACCTCGTCCCCTACCTGATCCAACTGCCCCTCGGCGTCTTCCTCGTCCAGCAATGCAAAATTTGCCGCCGCCAGCGGCGACTCTGACAGCGCGTCCTTCAACTCCCGGCCGATGAGGGTTGAGGCCCCCACAATAACAATCTTGTACACAGGATTCCGTTTCCTTCAGCGCAGATTGGAGCAGCTATGAGGGGCTCGGCGAATGCGGTTCGGCCCCCGCCGGCGGCGCCTCTTCAACCGACCGGCGCCTCCGCCTCCGCCGCCGCGACCACGAGTAGGCCGCGCGCGCCCAGATGCCCGAAAACATATAGGCCAGCGCGGCCATGAAAAGCATGACGTTCGAGTACCGCAGCACGATGTATGCCACAAGCGCGAGCAGCACCAGCAATTGGAAGGGATGGCTCCGCGAGAGATTGATCTCCTTGGCCGACCAGAAGCGCCACGTGCTCACCATCAAGAATGCGCACAACCCTACCAACACCAGCCACGGTATGGAAATCCACCAGGTGAGAACGGGAATCCCGTAGCAAAGGTGAACGGTCGCGGCCAGCAACCCGGCTGCCGCCGGAATCGGCATACCGACAAAGTACTTCCGCCCCGGCCGGCCGGGATTGCGCGGCTGCGCGTCCTGGCTGATGTTGAACCGCGCCAGCCGCGAGGCGCCGCCAAGCAAAAACAAAAAACAGATGAAGACGCCGGCCTGCAACAGGTGTTCGCGCAACTGCGGATTGACCGATAGAGGCAGAAAATGAAAGCCCCAGCCAAAGGCCAGCAGGCTGGGCGCCGCTCCAAACGCGATCACGTCGGCCAGCGAATCCAGTTCCTTGCCGAATGCGCTGGCGGTGTTGGTCATGCGGGCGATGCGCCCGTCCAGCGCGTCGAAGGGAATGGCGATCAGGATGGCGATGGCCGCCCAGTCCAGGTGGGTTTGCGCATTGGCGCCGAGCGCCGCGATGGTTTGCGTGATCGAGTAGTACCCCAGCGCCATCGTCCCCGCGGTAAACAGTGACGGCAGCAGATACATCCCGCGCCGCGATTGGGGATGCGCTCCCACTCCGCGCCGGGCTGGATCGAGGACCATCATGGGCGTTCTCCATGGAACGCGTTGGCCGGCACCTCGGCTCTGGCTGCTCCTCGCAGGGCCGTTACCGCCAGGGCCGCCGCGGCCACGGGCATGGCCGCCAGTATGCTGGCGCCGCCCCTGACCCGCTGGCCAGCCTGCACCTGCAAAACCGCTTCGGCCGGCAGCAACACATCCACGCGCGAGCCGAATTTGATCAGCCCTACGCGTTGACCCCGAGCCACCCTGTCCCCCTCTGCGTAGTGGAAGACGATGCGCCTGGCCAACAGCCCGGCGATCTGCTTGAAGGTAACTTCGACCCCTTGGTCGGCGCCTTCGCCGTGCACCGTGACCACATTTTGCTCGTTGCGGTCGGCCGAAGCCGGGTTCATGGCGTTCAGGAACGCGCCCCTCCGGTAGCGCACGCTCCCGATCACCCCGCCAATCGGCGAGCGATTGACGTGTACGTCAAAAATGCTAAGGAAGATGCTGATTCTACGCCGCGGTCCCTCGGGTGTGGCCACGGTCGCCGCCTCGGTGACCAAACCGTCTCCGGGCGACACAATCAACCCCTGGCCGGCAGGAACCGCGCGGGGAGGATCGCGGAAAAACCAAAGGAAAAATAAGGCCAGAGCCATGGGCACAACGGTCCACGCCCACCCGCCTGTGGCCCATCTCAGAATGGCCGCAATCGCCAGCAGGGCCGAACCGTAGATGTAACCGTCACGAACCATCGTCCCCAACGATTATACGGTGATTTCTGGCCGTGGCTGCACGGGACACCCTTCGCCCGTGACGGAAGGGTTACTGCGCACACTCAACCTTCGGGCGCTTCCCCCGCCCGCCACTTGGCGAATTGCTGCAACGTCCGCTTGGCTGCGGCCTTTACGCTACGGCCGGCGAACGGCGCTCCAGCGCAAAGATCAGGTCTTTGGCGTGCAGCTTGAGCTTTTTCAGGCGTACTTCTTCGAGTTGTTCGTCTTCGGTGAGATAGGGCTTTTGAAGCAATTCTTCCAACCGCTGAGCGTAGCGTCGATGTTCGGCGTGCAGACGATCGATTTCTTCGCTCAGCGTGAAATCCTGTACTTCATCCATCAAGCACCTCCGGTGCGGCGATCCTTCTTCTGGAGCAACCCCGACCCTTTTTAACAGAACACTTACATATATCGCCGCCCCCTTGCAAGCCGCAAGAGGAGAAAAAAGCGAAAGTCATCTCGCCTGTGGATTTCCGCCCGAAGGCCCACTCCTGCCCATCGAAAGTAACCTTCCCAAGGCCCAGCCAAGCGGTGGAACCTGGGTTGCATCTAGAGCGGTTCCAGAGTTCATGTGCCATTTTGAGGTTCGTGAAAAGTGGCATTTACTTCCACCCCAGCGACGAAGACCTGCCGCTGGGGACCCCGGCTAAGGAAAATGCCACTCGGCAGTGTGCTTTCTGGGTACAGCAACTCTGGAACCGCTGTACCCGAGCTGCCAATCCATCAGCACCGCATCTTCAACAGGATCTGCATAATAGCGCGGCCGCCGGCCGGTTTCCGTAAAGCCCACCGCCCGGTAAAGCCCGATCGCCGGGCCGTTCGAGGCGCGCACCTCCAGCCGCACCTCGCGCGTTCCCGCCAGCCTCAGCTCCCGCGCCATCGCCTCCAGAAGTTCCCGGCCCACACCCCGGCGCTGGCTTGGCGCAGCCACCGCGATGGTTTCCAATTCGGCTTCGCCGTCAATCAGACTTGCGGCCGCAAACCCCACCACGGAGCCTATCTTGGCTTCCGCCGCAACCAGCGCAATCCGCCGCACCGCCGGGCCCGCGTTCAAAGCCTCAAGATAGGCTTCCCGCGGCCAATGCGGCGCATCCTTCAGGCTCGCCGCCAGCGCCATCACCTTTTCCACGTCAGCCGCGCGCATGCGCCGGACGCGCGCCCCGGCAGCAGGAGAGTTCATGCGCGCCGCGGCCCCGCCGCGCTCAGATCCCCGAAGATCTCCGCGTCGGACCGGCGCAGGTAGTGGCCATCGAGGAGGGCGATGTCCACAAACTCCCCGCGCGCCACGCGCTCTGCGCAAACTTCCAACGCCTCCGCAGCGGTGGGCGCCGTGGTCCTCACAATTTCAGCCTCTGGCCAAACCGTTCCCGCGAGCAACGCCGCGCCGTCCTCGCACACCGCGATCCTCGCCGGCGCGGGATCGATCCTTGCCATCTCCTCTGCTCCGGCCAGCAACTCCTTGTACTTCCCGCCCGGTCCTGCGATGCGCAGATAGACCTCGTTCCGATGCGCATCCAGCGCCGCGCAGGCAATTCGCGCCTTGGCCCCCAAAACCTCCAGCCGCGAAACCGCTGCCACCGGAATCCCCGCCCCCTCGGCCAGTCCCTTCGCCGCGCTCAGACCCACGCGCACCCCGGTAAAGCTGCCCGGCCCGTTCACCACCACGATGGCATGGAGCAAATCCAATTGCGCTCCGGCTTTGGCCAGCAAGTCGCTCACCGCCGCCACCAGCGTAGCCGAGTAGCTGCGCCCGGCCAGCTCCGTCTGGTCCAAAATCTCCACCCCGCCGCCCGTCATCCGCCCCAGCGCCACCGAGCCGGAGGGCCCGCAAGTGTCGATCCCGAGCACTTTCATTTCCATTGCTCACCCGCTATTCCATAACCCGCACGCGCGTAGCCACCGTCACTGGCTCTTCCCTCATGATCGAATTTCGCAGGGCGCGGCCAAAGTCCTGGAATTGAATCTCTGTCACGTCGCCGGACTCCAGCCGGATGCCTTCTCCAAACGAAAGACAATCGGCGCCCATGAAGTGAAGGTGCAGCATGCCTGGCTGGCGATGAGCGGCGAATTTGAAATGGTGGTGCTCCAGGTTGGCGAGGCTGTGGCACATGTTGCTCTCGCCGGTGTGGATCGTCTTCTGCCATAGCACCTGGCTGCGGCGCAGGATCCGCACGGTCCCCGGTACATTCTCGAAGACCGGATTAACAGCCAGTTCGGGACCCAGGCTGCACATGCGTAGTTTCGATGCCGCCAGATTGAGGTAATTGCGCCGTTCAAAAACATGGTCCGAAAACTCGTTGCCTGCGGCCATTCCAATGCGCCATGGTGAACCGTCGTCCGCGATGAGATAGATGGCCGCAACTTCGGCCTCCTCCCCTCCATCTTCGGCATAACCCGGAATGGGCAGGGGCCCGAATGGCGCTTGAACGATGGAACCGTCCCCTTTGTAGAACCATTCGGGTGCGACGCCGATCGCGCCTTGCGGCGGACGGCCATCCTGGCGGCCCCACTCGAACATGCGCATGCTGTCGGTCATCGGCTCTTCGGCCCTTGAAACGGATGCCGTGTGCATAGCCTGCCGGTCGCGCGCGCTGCCCAGATGCGTCAGTCCGGTGCCGGAGACATGGACGCGCTGCGGTTCTCCCGGCCAGTCGATGGGCGCAAGCAGCTTCCATTCCGAATCCCCGCTGTAGACAGCGTCATAGGTTAGGGTCTGGCCGGAGAGCAGATCACTTGCCATGGCGGTCATGGTGGCCCCGCTCCTCAGAGCGCGCTGCGCCAGCGCCAGCACGGAATCGGCCTCACGCAGCAGCACCAGGTCCGGCTCACGCACCATAGCCACTGCCCTTCGCGATGCATTCGCGATTTGTACCAGATGGATGCTCATGACTCGGTTCAAGCGCCACTTCTTTACGCGATACTTGAGAGGAGCAACAGAAGCCGCGGAACATTCAGGGGTGAGATTACTTCTTTCCGCGCCGGTGCTGGCGCACCAGCTCCGTAAGGGACATATCGGTTTCTTCGCGAACCGTCGAAAGATTGGCGTCGCCGTGCCAATCGCGCAGGAAATCTTGTCCGTACTCCGTACGCAGAGTGCGGACAAGTGTGTCTCCACGCTTCTCGTCGATCCGCCCGTTCCTATCTCGATGGCGACCGTCTAATCCGGCACTCATTGCCTGCTCTCCTCTCCCGTCGAGCACTCGTGCACTTATTGATTTACGTTCCAAACTGCGTGTTACATCTACCAGTCTCAGCTTCCGTTTTTGCTTGTATAGAGCCGTCATCCATTTCTCCGACCCATAGACGCCTTGAAGTAGCGCTGGAACATAGTGTGCTACATCGAGAAGCGGCCAGAGAAGGCCGGTGCCATCGCTCAGCACCTGGATCCGGCTGAGTTCCCTGTCCCGAGCTCCGGAGAGCCCTTGAATCAGCCGGCAAGGAATACTGCACGCTACGCCATCGTCAAGCACGAGCCGTAACCTGTTCGTGGTCTTTGAATATGTAGCCTTCACTACCTTTCGCGCATACTTCGCGTACTCGCGCGCGCGTTCGAGAGCCGCATCGATCTCCGCGTCCGTCACCGCAACTTGTGCAGGTTCAGGCATGTGCTTCCTCCCACAATTCCATCAGATCGTCGAAATGCGCATTGGCCACATTGAACATGTGCCGCCTATGATTCTTCTTCGCATCGCTGGGCTGGATGGCGTCCCACCTTTCGGCCAGGCGCACACGTCTATCATTGCCCAATTCGAGGATGACAACAACTCCCTGGTATCGGCCATGAACGTGCGGAGGGTCGTGATCTTCCGGATACACGCGAAAAGTAACGCCGTCGAACCGGTACGAACCCACGCGATAAGCATACCCCGGATCGACCGCGGCTGCGGGGCATTCCTTACACCGACTTCAGCCCCTGCTCTAGGTCGGCGATCAGGTCTTCCTTGTCCTCGATGCCCACCGAAAGCCGGATCATGCCCTCGGTAATCCCCGCTGCGGCCCGCTCCTCGTCGCTTAGCGCCGCGTGGGTGGTCGTCGCCGAGTGCGAGGCCAACGACTCCACGCCTCCCAGCGATTCCGCGTTCAAGAAAATCTTCAGCGCCCCCAGAAACCGTCCCGCCCCCGCGCGCGATCCCACGTCTAAGCTCAGCATCGATCCGAATCCCTTTTGTTGCCGCACTGCCAGCTCATGCTGCGGATGGTCCTTCAGCCCCGGATAGGCCAGCCGGCTCACCTTGGGGTGCGTGGAAAGGTACTCGGCCACCGCCCGGCCATTCTCCTCGTGCTGCTTGATCCTGAGCGGCATGGTCTTGATGCCGCGCAGCACCAGGAAGCACTCGAACGGCGACAGAATCGCGCCCACCGACTTTTGAATGAGCAAATACCGCTCCTTATGCTCCGGCTTGGAACCGATGAGCGCCCCGCCGATCCCGTCCGAGTGGCCATTCAAATACTTGGTCGTGGAGTGCATCACAATGTCTGCGCCCAACTCCAGCGGCCGTTGCAGCGCCGGCGACATGAAGGTGTTGTCCACGCTCACCTCGGCGCCCTTGGCGTGGGCGATCTCGCTGATGGCGCGGATGTCGCTCAGCACCATGGTCGGATTGCTGGGCGTCTCCACGTGCACCAGCTTGGTGGCCGGCCGCATGGCCGCATCCACGGCGTCCGGCTTGCTCGTGTCCACGTATTCGATCTCGATTCCGTAGTGGCGCACGAACTGGTTGAAGAGGCGCACCGTCCCCGCGTACACGTTGTGCGAGCAGAGCACGTGGTCGCCGGCGTGCAGCGGTGTCACCAGCGCATGGATGGCCGCCATGCCGCTCGCAAACGCGTGCCCGCTGAGCCCGCCTTCGAGGGCCGCCAGCGCCGTCTCCAGCCGGTCCCGCGTCGGGTTCCCGGCGCGCGAGTAGTCCCAGCCGCGGTCCGTGCCGATGCCGGTCAATTCAAAGGTCGAGGAAAGGTATAGGGGCACATTCACGGCGCCCGTCTGCGGGTCGGGATGCTGCCCGGCGTGCACGGCTAGGGTCGAGTACTTGTATGGGGACATGGGGTCAGTTCTTAGCTCCTAGCTTCTAGCATCTAGCTTATCGTGGCGGAGCGGGAATCTGGGCGCTGGTTTTCTGCCTCTAAATTTGGGAAGGGAAATGAATGGACAGGTCTTTGTCCGTGGGGTGGAAGGAGGGGCGACCTGGCGCAAATGCCGGCTGGGGCATACCTATCCTGGAACCGCACTGGTCAGCTTGCCGCATTGCACGCAGGGCTTGGGCGGCATTCTACGCTGCATGGTTCCCCCTCTGTCCAGACTGGCTTGAAGTCTGGAAGCCCCTCTTTTTTACGTTTGCGCCCTGCCCCGTCCCGCCTCCGGATTGGCACCCGATGGGCTAGTGAACCGCGGCCAACTGGTTGGCGCTGCGGACATTGGGAAAGTATCCGGTGCGGGTACGCACGGTGAGCTTGCCCATCCCCTTGGCCTCCGCCGTAACCTCCACGCGCCGGAAGCCCGGTGCCGTCATGGCTTTGGTCGAGTGGTATCCAAGGGTGTACTGGCTGCGAATATCGCGCGCCACCTCGCCCGCGATTCCATCCACTTCCGACAGCGACTTAGGGAAAAAGGCGATGCCGCCGGTTTCGGTCGAAAGCAGTTCCAGCGCCCGCCGTGCGTGGCGCACTTCTTCCCGGCTCAGGTCGTGGCCGAACAGCAACCCGACCGAGTAGATCACCGGCCCCGAAAGATCCTGCACGCGACGAATGGTCTGCTCCAGGTCCAGCGTCGAGGCGTCGTCGTCCCCGTCGGTAATGAGTACGAGCACCTGCTTGGGGCGATCGCCTTGTTCCACCAAGTGGTCGGCCGAGGCCGCCACAGCGTCGTAAAGCGCCGTGCCGCCCCGCGAATCGATGTGCGTCAGGGCCTGGCGCAGCGTGTCGATATTCGAGGTAAAGTCCTGGTCGAGAAAGGCTTCGTCGGAGAAATTCACCACAAACGTTTCGTCCTGCGGATTCGAGGCCCGGATCAGATCCAGCGCCGCCTTGTCCACCGCCGGGCGCTTCATGTACATGGACCCAGAGTTATCGATCAACAGGCCCATGGAAATGGGAAGATCGGTGTGCTGGAAGCTGATCAGCTTCTGCTTCACCCCGTCCTCGTAAACCTGAAAATCGTCCCTCTGTAACCCCTGAACCAGCTGGTTGCCTTTCAGCACCGTGCAATTCAGCACCACCTCGTTCACGTCTGTTTTCAGAACATAGCTTTTGCGCTTTTTCTGCAAAGGCGCGGTGGGCGCCGCGGCCCGGTTGGCCGGTGCGGCCACCGGATCGCGGTCCCCGGTGAGCGAGGGAGCCTGTAGAGACGCGGATGGGTTGGGAGCTTGTTGCCCCGGCAGAGCCGCTGCCGCTCCGGCAACCAGCAATATCGCAACCGCGTTATTCCAAAGGCGCATAGTAGCCGGTGCGGGCATAAACCGTCAGCGGAGGCAATCCCGGCGGAGGATTGACCTTCACCCTCACTTTACGCCACTTGCCGTTACGAGCCAGATCCTTGGGCCGGTAGCCGATCACATACTGATTGCGCAGATCGGTCGAAATCTTTTCCGCCACGTCGCTCATCTCGTCCAGATCGTCCACCCGGTAGAGCCTTCCCCCGCTCGAATCGCACAGTTCTTCCAGCAGCTCCGGTCCGAAGCGCTCCTCGGGCGTGGGCGCATAAGGATCGAAGATGCCAATGGAGTAGATCTGCACATCCGACTCCCGAACCTCGGCGCGCACTTCGTTCTGGGTATAGCGCGAATCGTTGTCGCCGCCGTCGGAAACCACCAGCAAGGCCTTGCGCTGGTACTTGGCAAACCGCATCTTCTCCACACCGTAGTAAATCGCGTCCAGCAGCGCGGTGCGATGGCCGGCGTGCACCGTGGCCAGCCGCGCCTCGATCTTGTCCATCGAGTTGGTAAAGTCTTCAATCAACTCCGGCCGGTCGTTGAACCCGATTACGAAAAACTCGTCCTCCGGATTGGACGTCCGGATGAACTCCAAGATCGAGTCCCGGGCGCGGATCAGTTTGGAGATCATCGAACCCGACAGGTCAAAGACAATGCCGATCGAAACCGGCGCGTCGTCCTCGGCGAAGCTCTGAATCTTCTGCTTCTTGTTGTTGTCGAAAACATCGAAATCGTCCTTCTCCAGCCCCGTCACCAGCCGATTCATCGGATCCGTCACCGTCACCGGGACCAGCACCAGGTCCACATCCAGGCGCAGGAACGATCCAGGATGAATGTTGAGCCCGCTTGGTCCGGTCACTGCGGGCGTTTCGGCGCCCGGAGGAGCCCCGGTGGCCGGCGTGGAATTCGGCGGTGGCGGCACATTGACCCGATTAAGCTGGTCAACCTGGGCCGGGGCTTGCGTCAGACAAAAGATCGCCGCCAAGCCGCACGTCCACACCCATTTGCGCACCAGCCTCCGCCGGCCGCCGGGGGTTGGAAACCTCCCGAAAAAAGGAAATTTCGTCATTCCACAACACTCACGGATTGGACGCGATAGTAGCACGGTTGGCGAATTTTTGCGCCCCCGGTTTTATCCCATGAATTCCCCCGTCCCGCTATCCGGAAAACCCGGCCCTGCGCGCAGGCTGGGATACAATCGAGCCTGAGCGCGCCCGCATTCCTCGCTCAGCAAGAACCGCGGGTCTCCAGCTTGGCTTCCACCGCTGCAACGGGGAGTGAACCCTCTTTCATGGCCCAGATTTACCCCTTTCGCGCCTGGCGTTACAATCTCTCCGCCGTTCGCCTGGAAGACGTCGTCACCCAGCCCTACGACAAAATCTCTCCTGCCATGCAACAGGCTTATTATCAGCGCAGCCCCTTCAATTTAGTCCGCATAATCCTCGGCCTGCCTGAACTGTTCGATGCCCCAGGCGGCGAAAACGTCTATGCCAGGGCCGCGCGCAACTTCCGCGCCTGGCGCGAGCAGGGCGTCCTCATTCAGGAGAAAGCCCCCTGCGTCTTCGCCTATGCGCAGCGCTTCGTGGTCCCCGGCTCCGCTCCTCGATCCGCGCCTCTCACGGCGGGCGTCGTC
Source organism: uncultured Acidobacteriota bacterium (assembly GCA_963808795.1). Classification (GTDB taxonomy): domain Bacteria; phylum Acidobacteriota; class Terriglobia; order Terriglobales; family Acidobacteriaceae; genus Telmatobacter. The sequence goes on along the minus strand of CAWEGL010000011.1, from coordinate 613,988 downwards.
AAGGAGCGGCGCGGCTTCATCGCCCTGGGCCGGCTCTACGATTATGCCGAACAGATGGTCTTCCGCCATGAGCAGACCCTCTCCAAACCTAAAAGCGACCGGCTCAACCTGCTCCGCGCCACCCGCGCGCACTTCGGCCAGATCTTCATGCTCTACTCCGACCCCGCCGGCAGCGTTGAGAAGCTCCTCTACGACGCGGAAGCGGCCGGTCCCCCCGCCAAGAACGGAAATCCCAGCGCAGAAACCATGTACGCGGGCAATGGATCGCCCTCGGGCGAGGTCACTGACGAGTACGGCGTGCTGCATCGGGTGTGGAGAATCAGCGATCCTGCGCTCATCAACCAACTCACCGCGGCCATGGCCGACAAAAAGCTCATCATCGCCGATGGCCATCACCGCTATGAGACCGCGCTCAACTACTCCAGGGAGTTCGCGCCTGCCGCTCCAGCCGGCGCGGAGCACAGCGCCAGCCACTTGCCCCAGCCGCCTTACCCTGAAGCCGCCGCCATGATGACCTTTGTCAACATGGACTCCGGCGGCCTCGTCATTCTTCCCACCCACCGTGTCGTGCATAGCCTCGCGGGCTTCGACCCCGCCGCCTTTGCCCGCGCCGCCGCGCAGTTCTTTGCCGTCCAGGCTCTTCCCGCCGCCGATCCCTCCGCCTATCTTGAAATGCTCGCCAGGCAGCAGGGCACGGCCTTTGTGGCCGTCACCCGCGCCGGCGATTACCTGCTCCGCTCCATTCCGGAGGCCATCAGCGCCGCCCTGGCCGGCCTCTCCGGGCGCCAGCGCCAGCTTGACCTCACTCAATTGCATGCCATCGTTCTCGAGCGCCTGCTGGGCCTGAACGCCGAACAGATTCGCGACCAGACCCACCTGCGCTACCTGCGTTCCGCCGCCGAGGCCGTCGCGCAGGTCCGCGGCGGCCAGGCTGACGTCGCCTTCCTCACCCATCCCGTCACCATGGACCAGCTACGTGAGGTTGCCTTTGCCGGCGAGGTGATGCCCCAGAAGTCCACCGATTTTTATCCCAAGCTCCTCAGCGGTCTGGCCATCTATGCGCTGGAGTAACCAGGGAAAGGGATCTGCGTAATCTCGTTCCGCTGACGGACTTGGAGCTGGAAAGCTTCGTTTCCTTTGAGCGTTTGAGTCGAAGGCGCAACCTCATGGGAAGAGAAACGTGGAGACCGATGCCAACGATCAGCAGGTTTTATGGAATCCTGATTCAAATGTACTTCGGAGACCATCTTCCACCTCACTTTCACGCGCTGTATGCTGAATTCGAGGCCCTGATCGACTCGAGGCCTTGATCGACATTCGGACGTTTGAGATCATCCGTGGGGAGTTGCCCGGCCGCGCAGTGGCGCTGGTGCTGGAATGGGCGCAACAACACCGCGATGAGCTCAGAAAGGATTGGGAACTATGCGCGCAGAACCAAGCGCCCACGAAGATTCTTCCGCTGCCTTGATCGGGAAGGTCGCACCCCGGTCGCCATGGCGCGTAACCGAAGTTGAAGCCCTTCCGGGTTTCCGGCTGCGGGTTGCGTTCGCCGATGGCCTCACGGGGATGGTCGATATGTCTCGCATGGTGCATTCGCCGAAGGCCGGAGTATTCGCCGCGCTTGCCGACCCGTCTCTGTTTGCACAGGTGAAGCTGGATTGCGGCGCTGTGGCGTGGCCTGGTGAATTGGACCTTGCTCCCGATGCGATGCATGCTGCAATCCAGGAGCATAAGGTGTGGCTGCTTTAGGCCGCCCGCTCTGGCTGCTGGCGGTGCTAGTGGCAGCCTGCGGGCTGTTCGCCCCGGCGCAAGCTCCCCCCGCTCCCGGAGCCCGCTTTGTCGTGGTCCTCGACGCCGCCCACGGCGGCGATGACCCGGGCGCGAGCATCGGCAACCTGCCCGAAAAGTCCATCACTCTTGCCCTCAGCGTCCGCCTCCGCTCTCTGCTCACGGCGCGCGGCATCTCCGTGGTCACCACCCGCGAATCCGACGTGACCCTCGACCCCGAACGCCGCGCCGAAATCGCCAACCACGCCGATGCTCAGGCCTGCCTCAGCCTCCACGCCTCCCTGACCGGATCCGGCGTGCATCTGTTCGTCTCTTCACTCGCTCCCGCCCAGCCGGTGCGCTTCGAGCCCTGGAACGCCGTGCAGGCTGCCTGGGTTATGCGCAGCCTGGCTCTGGCGGGCACGCTCAACTCCGCCCTCCTGCAAGCGGGCATGACCGTCACCCTCGGCCGCACCGCCCTGCCCACCATCGACAGCATGGCCTGTCCCGCCGTGGCCGTGGAAATCGCCCCGGAAAACGCCTCCAATGAGGCCTCCGCTCCAACCGGCGCCGCCAGCCTCGACGATCCCGCCTATCAGGCCCGCGTGGTCCAGGCGCTGGCCGCCGCTCTCGTCGAATGGCGCTCGGAGGGCGCGAATATGGGAGCAGGCCAGCCGTGATCCCCCGCTACCAGACCGTTCTCTTTATCGTCCTGCTCGTGGCTTCCGTGGTTATGGGTGTGCTTCTCTGGCAGTTGCGTGAGCGCGCCCACCAGCGCCTCCTCCAGGTCGAAAACTCGCTGCCCACGCAGGCGCCCGAGGCCGCTCCGGAACAGCAAGCCACCCTCTATATGGCCGACGATGCCGATGACTCCATGTCGGCAGAAAACTTTTCGCTGCCGCTGCCCCAAAATCCCAATGAGCGCGCCCGCGCCATTCTGGGCAAGCTGCTGGACATCTACGCCGCTCCCGGTTCCACCCACCCCGTGCCCGGCGGCGCCGCCTCCATCACCCAGGTCTTCCTGCTGCCGGCCACAGGCGGCGAGTCATCCGCGGCCAGAGCCGGCGCAGCCGGCGCCGCCGCAAGCCCCTCCACGGAAAACCGCGCCCAAGCCGGCCCCGAACTCGCCGTCGTCGATCTCACCGATGCCTTTGCCGCCCATCATCCCTCCGGCCTGGAAACGGAAACCCTCACCATCCTTTCCATCTGCGCCACCCTCCACGCCAATCTGCCGCGCATTACTGAGGTCCGCTTTCTGGTCGATGGCCAGCCCCGCGCCACCCTCGCCGGCCACGCCGACTTCATGCGCGCCTACCTTGCCGCCCAGGCCGTTCCGCAGCCATAGCCGTTGCGCCTCAACAGGGCCGAAGTCGTTCCCATTCCACCGAATTCGCGGTATGATGGAGCGGTAGCCATGCCCAAGTCGGTTCACATCACGAGCCCGATCGACCCACTAGAAGTCAGGATCAAGAGACTGCGCATTCCCAAAGCCCGGCAGAGGGAATTACTCGCGATTATGGACGAGGCTTGGGCGCGTCAGGCCACTGGGCGGAGAACACGTCCGAAGGACCCGGCTCAGCGGGAAGAGAAGCCTGAAAGTGCCGCTGCCGCCCGTTAACCCCAATGCGGTCTTCCTGAACGTCCCCTACGACGAAGAATTCCAGAAGCTCTATCTCGCTTACATCGTGGGGCTCTCTCAACTCGGTTTCGATCCCTATATCACGTCGGGGATTCCTGGCGGAGAGCGCAGGCTCGACAGGATTCTCGCGTTGATTCAAGGTTGCCGGTACTCCATCCACGACCTCTCGCGCGTCGAATTGAGTGCGGCCCCGCCTGCCACACCGCGGTTCAATATGCCGCTGGAGTTGGGAATTACGATCACCTGGGCCAAGCTGCACCCGAACCGCCACACATGGTTCCTCTGGGAGTCCACGCCACGCCGGTTGCAAAAATCCATCAGCGATCTCGATGGGACGGACCCTTACATTCATTCCGGCACAGTCGAAGGCGTGATGAGCGAACTCCGCAACGCATTTCTGCGCGACGGCGCTCCGCCGGTTCAAAGTATGATCGCGGCTTACCGCCTCGTGGAAGGTAATATTGAGAGGATTTTGGCCGGCGCCGGCACACGCAACCTCTATGCCGCGAGCGTCTTCAAGGAGCTGTGCTTTGTGGCGCTGGAATCCGCTAGCGGCCCCGGCGAAACTCAAAAGCCATGACCCCCACCATCGGCGTCTTCGATTCCGGCTTTGGCGGCCTCACCGTTCTGCGCGCCCTCATCCAACGACTGCCGCGGGCCCGCTACGCCTTTCTCGGCGACACCGCCCGCCTCCCTTACGGCTCCAAGTCCCGCCGCACTATCGCCCGCTACGCCGCGCAAAGCGCGCGCTTTCTGGTCCGCGAGCAGGGCGCCGAATTCCTCGTCATCGCCTGCAACACCGCCAGCGCCCTGGCGCTCGACGCCATTCAGGAGGCCGTGCCCGCCGTTCCCGTGCTGGGCGTCATCGAGCCCGGCGCCTCAGCCGCCAGCGCCGCCTCCCAAACCCGCGACGTGCTGGTCATTGCCACTGATGCCACGGTCCAGAGCCACGCCTACGCCGCCGCCTGCCGCGCCCTTGGGCTGCGCGCCCTCGAGAAAGCCTGCCCTCTACTTGTGCCCCTGGTCGAGGAAGGCTGGACCGATCACGCTGTCACTGCCGAGGTGATTGGCATTTATCTCCGCGAATTGATGAACGAATCCGCCGCTCAGAGCCTCCAGCCGGACGCCATGGTTCTGGGCTGCACGCATTACCCCTTGCTGCGGCCCATCATCGAGCGCTCTGTGCCTAGCCACATACGGGTGATCGACTCCGCCGAATCCACGGCCGAAGCCGCCGTGAAGCTCTTCAATGGCCGCGCCGCGCCGCTCAACCCGCAAGCAGACCCTGCTCCGGCCTCCGCGGAAACCGAAATCCGCTGCTTCGCTACCGACTCCGTGGAGAAGTTCGAGAGCCTCGGCGCGCGCTTCCTCGGCCGCCCCGTCGGCAACGTCGAACTCATCGACCTCGGCGGATGAGACGGCCCTGCGCGCGCCGCGCCGGCCATGCCACTGGAACTCGCTCCGATTCAAGCGGATAATCGCTCTGGTATCCTGAAAACCGGCGGCTCCGCCGTTCCCCTTTCCGGAGCAAGAACTCGGAGGACCTCCCACAGCATGATCGATTTGACCGGCAAAACCGCCGTGGTCTTCGGGCTGGCCAACAAGCGTTCCATCGCCTGGGGCATCGCCCAAAAGCTCCACGCCGCCGGCGCAAACCTGGCCATCTGCTACCAGAACGAGCGCATGAAAGCCGAAGCCGAGGACCTCATCCACGAGCTCGGCAACGCCGCCGGCTTCCAGTGCGACGTCTCCAGCGACGCCGAGATCGAATCCCTCTTCGCCGCCCTTAAAGAGAAGTACGGCAAACTCGACGTTCTCGTCCACGCCGTCGCTTACGCCCCCGCCGAAGACCTCCGCGGCGAGTTCATTAACACCAGCCGCGAGGGCTTCCGCATCGCCCACGACGTCAGCGTCTACTCGCTCATCGCCGTCACCCGCGCCGCCGCGCCCCTGATGACCGAAGGCGGCAGCATCATGACCCTAAGCTACTACGCGGCCGAAAAGGTCGTCCCCAACTACAACGTCATGGCTCTCGCCAAGGCCTCGCTCGAAGCCGCCGTCCGCTATCTGGCCTGGAACCTCGGCCCTAAAAACATCCGCGTCAACGCCATCTCCGCCGGGCCCATCAAGACCCTGGCCGCCCGCGGCATCGGCGCCCTCGGCGAAATGCTGAAGGCCCACTCCGACCGCGCTCCCCTCGGCCGCAACGTAGATCAGCTCGAAGTCGGCGGCGCCGCCCTCTTCCTCTCGAGCGACCTCTCCAGCGCCATCACCGGCGAAGTGATCTACGTGGATTGCGGCTACAACATCATGGGCTTCTGAACAAGCGTTTCAATCTAAAGCCAAATTCGGATCGGGCGAGCGACAGGTCTCTTCCTTGGCCTTCGATCACTCGATGCGGAGGGCCTGCTGCGGGTCGAGGCGCGAGGCGCGCGAGGCCGGAAACCACACGGCAACCAGCGCCACCGCGCTCAGGATCACGGGCACAGCTATAAATACAGGCGGATCCCAGGATTTGACGCCGAAGAGAAAGCTGGCTAGAAAACGGGTGAGGCCGAAAGCCGCTCCGATGCCCAGTACAACGCCGATGATAGCCAGCCGCATGCCTTGCCAAACCACAAGATCGCGGATTTGGCCGCGGTCGGCGCCCAAGGCCATTCGAATGCCCATCTCCTGGGTGCGCTGCTGCACCGAGTACGCCATCAATCCGTAGATGCCGATGGCGGCCAGAATGAGCGCCGTAACTCCGAAGATGGTGAGCAAAAGCATGTTGAAGTCCTGGCGCGCAGTCGACTCGACCACGATTTCCGTCATGGGCCGCACGTTCGCCACGGGAAAGCCCCCGCTGGCCAGGCGGAGCTGTTTGGTAATCGCTGCGATGTACTGGTGCGGGTCGCCGTGGGTGCGCACCACCCAGGACATGGCCTGGATATTTGTGTTCAATGCCGTCATCCCGTCCGTCACCTGCGCTGTAGGGACAATCATCAGCGGGGGCGGATTGCGGTTGAGCCCGGCGTCGTGGACGTCGGCGACGATTCCGACGATCTGCCGCGGACCCTCAGCAAACTGCGGACCGACGCCTTTGCCGATAACGATCTGCTGGCCAATGGGGTTCTGCTTCGGCCAGTACTGCTTGGCCATGGCCTCGTCGATGATGACCACGCCGGGAGCCGCTCCGTCGTCCTGATTCGTGAAAGTGCGCCCGCGCACAATGGGAATTCTGAAGACCTTGAAGTAACCCGGAGACGCGCTCATCCAACCGGCGTTGCCGGTCCATGGACTTTTGCCGGTGGGACGGCCAACGACGTTGAAGGGCAGTCCGTAACCGCCCTGGAGTGGCACACAGCAAGTGAACGCCGATTTCTCAACGCCAGGGATGGCGTCGAGACGCTCCCGCCCGTCGCGGGAAACCTGCGCCACGCCGGCCGTCTTCATAAAACGGTCGCCGGTCAAAGACATTTGCAGAGTCAGCACGTCACGGGCGTCGAAGCCGGGATTCACCGCGCGCAGCGCAATATAGGTGCGGATCAGCAGCGACGCGCCGATGAGCAGCACAAGAGCGAGCGAAACCTCGCTGATCACCAGCAGCGAGCGGGCCTTTCCCTGGCGGAATCCGGTGCCCGAGCGGTTACTGCCCTCTTTGAGCGCGGTATTCAGGTCAGGCCGCGAGGCGCCAATGGCGGGAAAAAGCCCGAAGAGGATTCCGGTGAGCAGGGAGACGCCGAGGGTAAAAGCGAGCACGCGCCAGTCGATGCCTACCGCCGCTCCGTGTTCGCCCACGCGCGGCAGAACGGCGGGGCTGACGGCCAGCAGTGCGCGCACGCCGATGAAGCCGAGCGCGAGGCCGAGAATGCCGCCCGACACGGCGAGCACCACGCTCTCGGTGAGCAACTGCCGCATGATGCGCATACGGCTCGCACCCATCGCCGCCCGGATAGCGAATTCGCGCTTGCGGCCCGCGGCCCGCACCAGCAGCAGATTGGCGACATTCGCGCAGGCGATCAGCAGCACAAAGCTAACGGCGCCGAGGAGGACAAGAAGCGAAGATCGCGCGCCGGAAACAATCGAGTCGCGCAGAGGCTGGACTTTAAAGCTGTCTTTGGGGCCAAATCCAACCGGATAGCGGCGCCGGTACTCGTTGGCGGCCAGATTAAGCTCGGCGTTGGCCTGCGCCAGGGTCACCCCCGGTTTCAGCCGCCCGGCAGCAAGGAAATAGTGCCCCACGTTGGTGCTGTTCGGGTCGATCTGGAAGGGAACCCAAAGGTCGGCCGATGGATCGGAGACGAACGACCTGCCCAGCACCCCGACAACCGTATAGTTCTCGTTGCTCAGCGAAATCGAGCTTCCCACGATCTTGGGATTGCCGCCGAACCTGCGCTGCCAAAAACCGTAGCTGATCACCACAACGTGCCCGCCGTTGGGGCTGTCCTCCTGGGGCGTGAAGGTGCGGCCTAGCAGCACCTGCGCGCCAAACAGCCGGAAATATGCCTCCGAGACATGGATGCCGTGCACCTGCTCCGGAACGTCGCCGGTCAAATTGAAGCCGGGCCCTCCGCCGTCGTAGGCGGCCACGTTCTGGAAGACCCCGGACTGCCCTCTCCAAAAGTTAAAGTTCTCAGGCGAAGCGACGGGGCCCGAGCCCTGCGGCGAGGTGTTCATGAACTGCACAATGCGGCCGGGATCGGGATAGGTGAGCGGCTTCAGCAACACCGTATCGACGACGGTGAAGATCGCGGTGTTGGCTCCGATGCCCAGCGCCAGGGCTGCTATAGCAGTCACCGTAAAGGCGGGGTTGGCGACTAACATGTGCAGGCAGTACTTGAGGTCGTTGCGAAAATCGCCCATCGTCTTTACTGCCCCCATAGTCTCTAAAGTTTTCGATGCGAGGAATGAATCGCGCCGGGAAAGAGCCTGCTATCTCTACAAAGATACGCCGGCCAAGCGGCAGAGGTTCCGGCCCTCCGCAACGCGCGCGAAAACGAAAAGGCGCGCGCCATCCTTCCTGCGCGCGCCAATAAAAGCGGCCCACCTCGCCTCTGCCCATCCCAGCCACCGCAACGGGCGTAGCGTCGGGTTCTCAGCTCTCGTCTCCGCCGGGCCTTACGCCAGGTCGAAGCGGTCCAGGTTCATCACCTTGCTCCATGCCGCCGCGAAGTCCCGCACCAGGGCTTGCTGCCCGTCGCTGCTCGCGTACACCTCCGCAATGGCACGGAGCTGCGAGTTCGAGCCGAAGATGAGGTCAACCACGGTCCCCGTCCACTTGACCGCGCCCGTCTTCCGGTCGCGCCCCTCCAGGACGTGCTCCGACCCCGCAGCCTGCTCCCACTTCGTCCCCATGTCCAGCAGGTTCACGAAGAAATCGTTGCTCAGGGTCCCGGGCCGCTTGGTAAAGACGCCATGCTTCGATCCCCCGAAGTTTGCGCCCAGCGCCCGCATCCCGCCCACGAGCACCGTCATCTCCGGAGCCGTCAGGGACAGCAGTTGCGCCTTGTCCAGCAGCAGGTTGGCGGCGCATTCCTCCAGTCCCTTGCGCACGTAGTTGCGGAAGCCGTCCGCCATCGGCTCCAGAACCGCGAACGACGCCTTATCGGTCTGTTCCTGCAGGGCGTCATTGCGGCCCGGCGAGAAGGGAACCTTCACGTTGGAACCGGCCTTCTTCGCCGCCGCCTCCACGGCCGCGCATCCCGCCAGCACGATCAGGTCGGCCAGCGAGACCTTCTTGCCGCGCGACGAGGCTCCATTGCCTTTGGCCTGGGAGTCGTTGAACTCCTTCTGAATCGTTTCCAGCTTTCTCAGCACCTTTGCAAGTTTGGCCGGCTGGTTCACCTCCCAGCTCTTCTGCGGCGCCAGCCGGATGCGCGCCCCGTTCGCCCCGCCGCGCTTGTCGCTGCCGCGGAAGGTCGCCGCCGACGCCCACGCCGTCGTCACCAGCTCGGAGATCGACAGCCCCGACGCCAGCACCTTGGCCTTGAGCGCCTCAACGTCCTTGGCGCTGACCAACTTGTGGTTCGCGGCCGGGATCGGGTCCTGCCAGATTAGCGTTTCCTTCGGCACCTGCGGGCCCAGGTAACGGGCAACCGGACCCATGTCGCGGTGCGTCAGCTTGAACCACGCCCGCGCAAACGCATCCGCGAACTCTTCCGGGTGCGCCATGAAACGCCGCGAGATCTTTTCGTAAGCCGGGTCCACGCGCAGTGAAAGATCGGTGGTCAGCATGGAAGGTCCGCGTTGCTTTGACGGATCGTGGGGATCGGGCACACTGCCGGCCCCGGCTTTGCCCTTGGGCTTCCACTGGTTGGCGCCCGCCGGGCTCTTCGTCAGTTCCCACTCGTAATCGAAGAGGTTATGGAAGAAGTTGTTGCTCCACTGGGTTGGAGTCTGGCTCCAGATCACTTCCAGGCCGCTGGTAAACGCGTCGTTGCCCACGCCGGTGCCGAAGCTGTTCTTCCAGCCCAGTCCCTGCTCCTCGATAGGCGCGGCCTCGGGCTCCGCACCCACATAGCTCTGCGCGCACGCGCCGTGCGTCTTGCCGAAGGTGTGGCCGCCCGCGATCAGCGCCACCGTCTCTTCGTCGTTCATGGCCATGCGCGCGAAGGTCTCGCGGATGTCTTTCACCGCGGCCACCGGGTCCGGGTTGCCGTTCGGGCCCTCCGGGTTCACGTAGATAAGCCCCATCTGCACGGCCGCCAGCGGCCTCGCCAAATCACGGTCGCCGCTATACCGCTGGTCGCCCAGCCACGTGGTCTCCGGACCCCAATCGATGTCCTCCGGCTCCCAGGTGTCCACGCGCCCGCCGCCGAACCCGAAGGTCTTAAAGCCCATCGACTCCAGCGCCACGTTGCCCGCCAGAATCATCAGGTCGCCCCAGGAGAGCTTGCGGCCGTACTTCTGCTTGACCGGCCACAGCAGCCGGCGCGCCTTATCCAGGCTCACGTTGTCCGGCCAGCTATTCAGCGGCGCAAACCGCTGTGCACCCCTGCCTGCGCCGCCGCGTCCATCGTGAATGCGGTACGTCCCCGCCGCGTGCCACGCCATGCGGATGATGAGCGGTCCGTAGTGGCCGAAGTCGGCAGGCCACCACTCCTGGGAGGTCGTCATCACGGCTTGGAGGTCCTTGATGACGGCATTCAGATCCAGCTTCTTGAACTCCTCGGCGTATTTGAATTCCTCGCCCAGCGGATTCGACAGCGGGGAATTCTGGCTCAGAATCCCCACGTTCAGTTGCTCGGGCCACCAGTTCCGGACGCCCTTTCCGCCTGCCATCGTGTGCTCCAGCATCGCGCCCGAAAACGGGCACTTCGATTCGTTCGACATGACACCTCCTATCGTCGTCTGCTATTTTTCTGCTCCTTCATTATAGGAGCCGCGCGCCGGCCGGTTTGAGCGATCGTGTCAATAGCGTCGATAGCCTCTGTCCATCGATACCGGAGCTCTCGCGCGGCCCATCCTCTCTTGAGTTGAGTAGTCAACCGCAAGCCTGCGGTCATGCCGCCGGCTGCACAGAACCTGCTACCCAGTTAATAGATTGAAGCCGTGTCCTTGCGGCCAGGCTCGCTAGCCATCTCCACGCTCACTGCGGCGTGATGATCCCGCCCTTCGCATGCCGCCGCGGCAGCACGATGCCGCGGTGATCCACCTCCGCGGCGGGCGCGCGCGGATCGTCGAGAACCGCCTCGCCCGCCCGCTCCATCACCGATCCACCGCACGCCGGGCACCAGTCGGCCTTCGTCTCCTGCGCCATCACGGCGTGGCATTGGCTGCAGATGCGCTCCACAACCCCAAGACTACCGGATCGGGCGGCCCTTTCCGAATCCGTTCGCCCCGTCCGCGTCCCCGGTTCGCCCCGCCCCCGCCATGCACCCGCCCACTACACTGAACCTATGCACCCCCCGGTTCGCCTCGTGGCCATCGACATGGACGGCACGCTCTTGCCCAGCTTCACGCAGGCCGTGAGCCGGCGCAACGCCCAGGCCCTCCAGGCCGCGCAGCAGGCCGGCATCGTGGTCGCCATAGCCACCGGCCGCCGCGCCGCCTACGTCCTGCCCCTGCTCGAAGACCTCGGCCTGCGAGCGCAAACGCCCGTCATCGCGTCCAATGGTGCAGTGATTCAGACCCTGGGCGGCGAGCTCATCGCCTGCAGCCACATGCAGGCGTGCGTGGCCCGCGGCCTGTGCGGCCTGCTCCGGCCCTTCGGAACCGTGGTCTTCACCTTTGACCGGCCCGGCCGCGGCGAGCTGGCCCTCGAGGACCTGGATCGGGCACAGGAAAGGTTCGCGTTGTGGGTCGAAGCCAACCGTCACGCCATTGAGGTGGTCAAGCCCCTCGAGCTGGCGCTGGTCGATGGCGCCGATCCCATCCAGGGCATGGTCGCCGGCGGGGTGAGCAAAATGAAAGAGGCCGAAAAAGCCTTGAAAGCCAGTGAATGGAGCGGCGGCTGCGAATGCGTTCGCACCGAGTATCCGGCGCGCGATCTCTGCATCCTCGACCTCCTGCCCCACGGCGTCTCCAAAGGGTCGGCTCTGGAGCGCCTGGCCGCGCGCCTGGGCGCCGGCCGCGCTGAAACCATGGCCATCGGCGACAATTGGAACGACCTGGAAATGCTGGAGTGGGCCGGCCGCAGCGTCATCATGGGCAATGCCGCCCGGGAGCTGCGCGCCCTGGCCAAGACGCGCGGCTGGAAGCAGGCCCCGCGCAACGACCAGGACGGCGTAGCCGTAGTCTTGGAGACCGTGATGGCCAAGATTGCTGCGGCTAAGGCAACCGCTAAGGCATGAACGAAGGAACCGGTCAGGACTTGCGAATGGGCATGCGCGGAAAAATCTTCATCTCGGTGATCGCATTGGCAGCGCTCGCGCCCTCCGCGCGCGCCGCCGAGCGCGTCACCCTCCGCAACGGCTTCACGATCCGCTGCGACCATTCCGCCCCTGTCCAGGGCCGCGTGCGCCTTTACCTCAGCTCCGGCGGGGACAACTACATCGAACTCGCGCCCGGCGACATTGCCGCCGTCGAGCCGGTCCCCGATCCGGTCCCCGATCCGACCTCCGCTCAGCTCGTCCCCCGACCACCCCGTCCCGCCGCCACAGCGGTTCCAGAGTTGCTGTACCCAGAAAGCACACCGCCGAGTGGCATTTTCCTTAAGAAAATGCCACATTTCACGAACCTCAAAATGGCACATGAACTCTGGAACCGCTCTAGCCTCAACCCCGGCGATCTCGCGGAGATTCTCGCCGCAGCCGGCCGCGACCACGATCTGGACGTCGATCTGCTCGCCAGCGTCGTCAAGGCTGAGAGCAGTGGCAATCCCCGCGCCGTCAGTCCGGCCGGCGCCCGCGGCCTCATGCAGCTCATGCCCCGGACCGCTGCCAGCCTGGGCGTCGAAAACAGCTTCCAGCCGCAGCAGAACGTGCAGGGCGGCTCGGCCTATCTGGATGCGTTGCTCACCCGCTATCGCAACAATCTGGCCCTCGCTCTCGCCGCCTACAACGCCGGGCCCCAGGCCGTGGACCGCTACAACGGCATTCCCCCCTACGCCGAAACGCGCGCCTATGTGGCGCGGGTGATCCACGAGTTCAACCGCCGCGTCCTGGCCCGCGAAGCCCTCGCCCGCCGCGCCCGCGCCTCGCGGCCCTGAGCGCCGGCCCTCGCGTCCTCCCGCCCGTCCCGGCGCATGGCATAGACTCAATCCAGTGCCGAGGAACGGAGACCGCTTGAAGAAGCATCAATTGCTGCTGGGTCTGATCGTGTTGGCTGCGCTCGCCGCCCTGGTCATTTGGGGAAGCCACCGCATCCACTTCAACTTCGCCGTCTTCCGCGCCCAGGTGGCCCTGGCCGACTGGCGCACCATCGCCCTCGCCACCGGCTGCATCTATGCGGCGTTTCTCTTCCGCGCCGTGCGCTGGGCCCGCTTGATGCGCCACAACAAAAAAGTGCCGCTCTTCTCCCTCCTCGGCGCCCAGGTCATCGGCTTCACCGCCGTGGCTCTCATCGGCCGCGTTGCCGACCTCGTCCGCCCCTACCTGGTCGCGAAGAAAACCGCCCTGCCCCTCAGCACCCAATTCGCCGTCTACATCGTCGAGCGCCTCTGCGACTTCGGCTCCCTGGCGCTCATCATCTCGTCCGCCATCGTCTTCGCGCCGCGCGACTCGCTGCCTGACCCTCAGATCGTCCACAAGGCCGGCTACGGCGGCCTCGCCATCACCGTTCTCGCCGGCCTGTTTCTCTTAGCCGTGCGTCTGGCCGGCGGAGCGGTCGCCGCCTTCCTCGAGCGCGCCTTCGGGCTGGCATCCAAGAAGCTCGGCGAAGCCGCCGGCCAAAAAATCCGCTCCTTCCGCAGCGGCCTTGACACCATCCGCTCCTTCTCCGACTTCGGCGTCGCCGCGGCCCTCTCGCTCTCCATGTGGGCCCTCATCACCCTCGCCTACCTTGAAACCATGCGCTCCTTCTCCGCCAGTCCCGTCCTCGCCCACATCAATCTCTCCAGCTGCATTCTCCTCCTGGCCGTCAGCGGCGGCGTAAGCATCTTTCAGCTCCCCATCCTCGGCTGGTTCTCGCAAATCGCCTTCGTGGCCGCCGCCATCGCCACCCTCTTCTCCGCCACGCCCGAGGCCGCCACCGCCTGCGCCGCCATGCTGCTGCTGGTCACCTTCCTCAGCATCGCCCCCATCGGCCTCGTCTGGGCCCGCTTCGAGCACGTCAGCCTGCGCAAGCTCACCCGCGAAAGCGAACACGCCGGCCAGGACCTGGCCGCCGCCGAATCAGCCGGTCCCGTCATAACTCCATAACGCTTGCCATTCTTAACGAATAGCGTTATGGTAGAGCAGACGTGATCAAGAGCTTTGCGGATGCCGATACGGAACTGCTATGGGACACCGGCAAAAGCCGCCGTATTCCTGCCAGCATTCGAACCACGGCGCTGAAAAAGCTCCGGATATTGCATCGCGCAGTTCAACTCGAAGACTTGCGTGTCCCGCCGGGCAATCGTCTGGAGGCGCTGATAGGTGATCGCCAAGGACAGCTCAGCATCCGCGTCAACGATCAGTTTCGGTTGTGCTTCGTGTGGAGCGAGGGGAACGCCTACGATGTCGAAATTGTCGACTACCATTAGGAGGACGCCATGAAGAAGATTCCCTACGCCTACTCCATCCATCCTGGCTGCATACTCAAGTCCGAGTTCATGGAGCCGCACGGGTTATCCAGCTACCGGCTCGCAAAGCAGCTGCACATCTCCGCCCCGCGAGTCAACGATCTCGTCCGCGGCAAGCGCGGTCTCACCGCCGACACCGCCATGCGCCTCAGCGCCTACTTCGGCAATTCCCCTCAGTTTTGGCTCGGCCTGCAGATGGACCACGACCTGTGGCTGGCCGCCAAGAACAAATCCCTCTCCCACATCAAGCCCGCGTCGCGGGCAGCCTAGCCGCCTCATCCTCCGCCGCCACCGCCGCTCCCGAGTAAGCAATCGTCGCCGGTCCCGCCGCGCCGCCCGTCAGCAACATGCTCATCGCCTGCTCCATGGTCAGCTTGGTCTCCGTCACCCGCGCCATGGGCAGCACCTGCAGGAACGCCGATGTGGGATTGATGGCGTTGGGCACCAGCACCGCGGCCAGCGGCTCGCCCGTGGCCGTGTCGGTCATGGTGCGCGTCAAAAATCCAATGCTCTTCTGCCCCGCGATGGGAAAGTCCACCAGCACCACTCGCTGGCTGGTCTGCTTCTTGGCCATCATGATGTCCAGCAGTTGGCGCACTGAGCTGTACACCTTGGCCACGAACGGCAGCCGCTCCAGCACCGCCTCGAACAGGTTGAACGCCTGCCGCCCGATCACCAACGAGGTCACCCGTCCCACTACGTAGAGCACGGCCAGCGTAAGCACCACCGCCAGCACCGATTGCAGCCACGGCTGGTTCAGCCACGCCCGCGGGAAAAACTCCGCCAGAAGCTGCACCGCAGGCAGCCCCGCCTTGGCCAGCTCCCCGAGCAGAAAGCTGAAGATCAACCACGTCACAAACAGCGGCCCGATCGTCAAAACCCCCGCCAGAACATTGTTCTGCAGGTTGCGCAGCGCATGGCTCATGACTGGTTTCACGCGCATTCTCCTGGCTAAGAGAATACGCGAAATGCGGTCGCCGTGCCCCGCGTCTTTGGCTGCGGCCAACCGCGGCCGAGAGCGCGAAAACGGCCAACCTCAAGCCTCCGCTTTGCCGGCTCACAAACCCGCCCCTGCCGCCAGCCGGCCCTCCGTTATAACGTTGAATGAGAGAAGACTAAACGGCAAGCGCCGCCTAACGGCGCGCGTCATTAAATATCCCCCAGGAGAAAGCCATGCAAAAACGCAAACTCGGAAAGAGCAATCTTGAAGTCTCGGCCCTCGGCCTTGGCTGCATGGGCATGAGCTTCAGCTACGGCCCGCCTAAAGACAGGCAGGAGATGATCACCCTCCTCCGCGCCGCCGTGGATCGCGGCATCACCTTCTTTGACACCGCTGAGGTCTACGGCCCGTTCACCAACGAGGAGCTGGTCGGCGAGGCGCTCGCTCCAGTCCGTGATCAAGTGATCATCGCCACCAAGTTCGGGTTCAACTGCGAGCCCGGCGGAAAGCCCGGAACGCAGACCCTGAATAGTCGCCCCGAACACATCAAGGAGGTCGCGGAGGCCTCGCTCAAGCGCCTCCGGACCGATGTAATCGACCTCTTCTATCAGCACCGCGTCGATCCCGAGGTGCCCATCGAGGACGTCGCAGGAGCGGTCAAGGACCTCATCCACTCGGGCAAGGTGAAGCACTTCGGCCTTTCTGAAGCCGGCGTCGAGACCATCCGCCGCGCCCACGCCGTCCAGCCCGTCACCGCGCTGCAGAACGAATACTCGCTCTGGTGGCGGCGCCCTGAGGAGAAAGTGATTCCTACGCTGGAGGAACTTGGCATCGGTCTGGTTCCGTACAGCCCGCTCGGCAAAGGCTTCCTCACCGGCAAGATCGACGCCAGCACCACTTTCGACAGCACCGATTTTCGCAACACCGTCCCTCGCTTCACGCCTGAGGCGCGCAAGGCCAATCAGGTCTTCGTTGACCTGCTCGCCAACATCGGCGCACAAAAGGGAGCCACTCCCGCTCAGATCGCACTCGCCTGGCTGCTCGCGCAAAAGCCGTGGATCGTACCCATCCCCGGCACCACCAAACTCTCCCGCCTCGACGAGAACAACGGCGCGCTCGCCGTGAAGCTCACGCCGGCCGACCTCGAGCAGATCGACAGCTCCGCCGCAAAGATTCCCATCCACGGCGCCCGCTATCCGGAAAGGCTGGAGCAGATGACCGGCCGGTAAGCGGCCGCGCCTTCGGGCAGCGTCTCAATTTGTCGTTGTTTCGAAAGGGCGGCACGGCGCACGTTCTGCCTCCCGTGCCGCCAGAAGCCTTCAATTCATGCTGCTTTAGTCGCCCAGGGATGGTTCTTCGCTCGTCTCACAATCAGTTTTGAAATGCGCTGGAGCACTTTAACGTTGTTCGCCAACCATGAGACGAGCTGACTCTGGCGGCCGGCACAGTCTCCCGGCAGGTCCCGGAAAACCGCCGGCGGAACCGGCCCCACAGCCGCATCTGACCTCACCGCTCATCGGCTCTCGCCGCGCGCGGCCCCGTCATTGCTGGCCGTGGTGCTGTGCCGCGCGTGACAAGTAAGTCTTCGTGAATCCGTTGCGCGGATTGGTCACCGTAATCTTGCCCGACCGCGTGATCTCCACGTCGATCGGGTACGCCTCGTCGGGCTGCACGTTGAGATTGGAGATGTAGTCCGGATTGGGGTTCAGAGCCGGATAGCGCACCGAGTAGTGCGACAGCCACAAACCTTCCAGGCCGGGAAAGCTTTCGACGGTTTTGAGCACTGCCTCGTCCCCACCCTTCATCGGCCCGTTCTGCATCAGCGCCACCAGCGGCGCCAGGGCCGCGGTCGGCGGGCTGCTTGACAGGTTCATGCCGTGCCCGGTCACAAAGTACACATCCACCTTGCCGATCTTGTTCACCGGGCACAACAGTTTCAGCTCGTTGTTCCAGGTGTTGTCGCCCAGGTCCAAGATGCGCGTCTTGCCGAAGGTGATCAGCATGCCCAACGAGAGAACATTCTCTATGCCGCCGTCGTTCGCCATCTGCGGCACGCCCGCGCAGAGCGGATTCGGCTGGCCCGCGCCCGGCAGCGGCGAGCTGAGCATCTGCCCGTTGCTGGCTACGAACAGAATGTGCAGCGAGCCGATGTCCAGCGTCTGGTCCACCATCTCGGATATGTGCGCATGACCCTGGTAGGCCGCGGCCCACTTCTTAGACAGCGCCTCGGTCGAAAACGGAGAGTTGCGGAAGCGGGCGGGGGCGTTGGGGGGAGCGAACTGGCCGTTGGGGCCGTGATCGATGAACGTGCCGGCGGGCAGTTTCGCCAGCAGCGCGTCCACCCCGCCCGAGTGGTCCACGTGGTAGTGCGTCAGCAGCAGGTAGTCGATGTGCGTCACGCCCAGCGACGCGGCGGCCGCGGCGATGCGGTCGGCGCTCGAAGTAGTCGGCGCGGGCTTCTCGCCCCTGTGCATTGGAAAGTTGCCCATTCCCGGCGGCCAGCCTGTATCGATGACCAGCGACTTGCCTTCCGGGGTCACAAACACCGTGGCGGCGCCGCCTTCCACGTCCACCACGCTAAAGCGCAAATCCTTCTTCGAGCCGGGGAACTTGCGCTGCGCATCGGCCCTGGGCGCGGCAATAATCGCCAGCGCCAGCAAACATGCAAGGGTGTGAAATCTATGGGACAAGATACTCCTCCTTGGGTCCCTTTCCGGGGAGGTCCAGAATACCACCGCCGGAACCGGAACAAGCCCGCCCTGCCATCCTGAGCAAAATCGCTCCATACGGCCCGGCATCTCACCTCGAATGAGCTTCACCGCTCATTCTTGCCCCGTCCCACGGCGATGTCCGTCCTCTGAGAATGCCTGCGCCATCGCTCCATGCCGCCGCCTCCCCAAAGGATGCCATCCCCTCCCTGAAAGCCGCCCCTCAGACATGATAGAGTGCTTTGTGCAATGAAAATTGCCCTCCGCGCGTTGCGTGATGCGAATGAGACCTTGCGGCCTCCCCATTCGCGCGCCAGGGCATGTTCTCCCGATGGAAGAGAAAGGGAGATGGAGGGCCGGGGTCCCAAGCGACGGGTCTTCCTCGCTGGGGTGGAGGGCCGGAGGCCGCGCGCTGGGCGGGCTCGGTCCTGCGTAATCGGCGCGCGGAATGAACGGCACGCTTGATTTTTGTTGAAACCAGATCCACGCGTCCGCGCCAGCCATGCGGACGCGCGGTCACACGGGGGATGATGATGGGCAAGCTCCGGCTGCTTTTTCCTGCTGTTCTGGTCGCGCTCCTCTGCGCCGCAACAGCATCTGCGCAACAAAACCAAGACCCTTGGCAAAACCGGACCACCTGGAATGATTATCTCGGCGGTCCGGATGGCTCCCACTATACGGCTTTGAAGCAGATCGATACCGGCGACGTAAACCAGCTCCAGGTCGCCTGGCGTTTTCCCACCGGGGATCACATAAGTTACACCTTCAGTCCCATCGTGGTCGGCAACATCGCTTATCTCGACGCCGAGAACGGTTCGCTGGTTGCCGTCGATGCTTCCACGGGCAAGCAGCTCTGGGCCCATTCCTTTGCCACCCCCGGCGCTCGGCCTTCTTTCTTTGGCGGCATCACCGGCCTGCGCGGCATCACCTTCTGGGAGAGCGAGGATAAAAAGGATCAACGCCTGATCGTGGAATCGGATGGCTTCCTCCAGGAAATCAATGCCCAGACGGGCCAGCTCGTGGACTCCTTCGCCGATCACGGCAAGCTCAGCCTCAAGGCCGGCATCGACCGCGACTCCCGCCCCCTGTCCTCCAGGTGTCCAGGCGTGGTTTACAAAGACATCATCATCCTCGGCAGCTCAACCGGCGAGGGATACCTCGCACCTCCCGGCGACATCCGCGCCTTCAATGTGGTCACCGGAAAGCTTCTCTGGGTCTTCCATACCGTGCCCCGTCCCGGCGAGCCCGGATATGACACCTGGCCCCCGGATGCCTACAAATACATGGGCGGCGTCGATGCCTGGGGCGAACTCTCTGTCGATGTCAACCATGGAATCGTCTTTGTCCCCTTGGCCTCCGCCAAGTACGAGCTCTACGGCGGTGACCGGCCAGGAAGCAATCTCTATGCCGAAAGCCTCATAGCCCTCGACGCCAACACCGGTAAGAAACTCTGGTACTACCAGACCATTCACCACGACTTGTGGGATTACGACCTCAACGCCGCACCCCAGCTGGTGACCGTCGAGCACGACGGCAAGATGGTCGATGCCGTGGCCGCCGCCTCCAAAAATGGCTTCCTCTATGTCTTCGACGAGTTCACCGGAAAGCCCCTCTGGCCCATCGTCGAGCGCCCCGTTCCCCAGGACGGCGCACCCGGTGAACAAACCTCGCCAACCCAGCCTTTTCCCACCGCCCCACCCCCCTTTGCGCGGCAGGGTTGGACCATGAACGACATGTTCACAGGCTTTATGAGGCCGTCGCGTATCGCCTGGTGGAAAGATCGCCTCTCCAAAGCCAAAGCCGGTTTCTTTCAACCGTCCGTCGCCAACGGAGAGGCCATTAGCCTGCCCAGCGTCAACGGCGGCGCATTATTCTTCGGCTCGGCCTCCGATCCCACTAACGGCACCGTCTACGTGGTCAGCAGAAATATTCCCTCCATTCTCAAGCTCGTTCCCTCCGGGCAATCCACCGAAGCCAATGCCGGCGGATTGGTTCCCAGCGCCCCGCCCAGGCCTTCCAGGCGGCCCAGAGTAGGCCTTCCGACCACTGAGGAGATGGGCCGCGCCGTCTACGAGCAGAACTGCCAGACGTGCCACGGCGCGGATCTGAAGGGAACTCGCGGGCCTGCCGTTGACACCGCTGTCAGCACCCTGGGCGAGGCCGGCACCCGCAGCTTCATCGAGAAGGGCGGCGGGACCATGCCCTCCTTTGCCAAGATGCCGGACGAGGCCATGACCCAACTCATGGCCTTCCTCACCCATCCCAATCTGGCGCCTCCGGGTTCGGCCCCCTCGGCTCAAATGCAAGCCATCTTTTCAATGATGTCCGCGCCCCCTTACCCGCCCGGCGTCAAGCCGCCTCCATCCCGCTACAAAACCGGCTATGGCAACGAGTCCTATGTCATCACGCCGCCGTGGACCACCCTCACCGCCTACAACCTGAATACCGGCGCCATCAAGTGGCAGGTCCCTTATGGCGGCCTTCCTGAAGCCCCTCCAGGCTACAAGCACGACGGCAATGTCTTTCCCAAGAGCGGTCCGGTCATCACCGCCGGAGGCATCATCCTGTTTGCCGGCAACGACGCCAAGCTCTACGCCTTGGATAGCGCCACCGGCAAGGTCATCGCCAGCATCGATCTCCCCAACGGCTCCCAGGGCGTGCCCGCTGTCTATGAAGAGAATGGCCGGGAATATGTTCTTGTCGACGTCAGCGGCGGAGCCAATCCCTACCCCAGGAATGCCTACCTACCGCCCGGCGGCACCTTTCCCCCTGATTCATGGAGCGGCTATATGGCCTTTGCGCTGCCCGACTCCCACGGCGGGAATTAGGCCTCTGGCAGTTTGATTTTGTACGAATGGGCGTGCCCAGGCCTCAATTCTGAGGTCTGGGCCGCGCGCCTCTGAGATATGGGAAGCCCGGCGTCCCGCTTACGCCACACCCTTCGCCCGCCGCACCATCTCCACCAGCGCCTTCCGCGTCTCCTGCGCGCTGCGCACCTCGCCCGGAAAATTGATGCGAATCCCCTTCATCCCCTCCGCCGTCTTCAGCCGCAGATGGAACCCCAGCCGGTCCACTGCCGTCATCGCCGCCTCCGTGGCCTCCATCCCCGCCTCGGTCCGCGCCAGCAACATCATGGCCTCCGCGTGGTCCGCGTTCATGTGCGCCATAATCTCATCCGCAGCCCCGGCCAGCGGGTCGGCCAGCGCGGCTTCGTACTCCCGCGCATCTACCCACCCCATCACTCCGAACCCGCCCACGTAGTAGACCTCCAGCACTTCCAGCCGGTAGAAGCTGAAATCGGCAAAATCCACCCAGTATTTGCTGTTTTCATGCCGGGCCAGGTAAATCTCCCGCGCTGCGCCCCGGTCGCTCTCCTTCACCGCTGTGGCTTCGCCCATCAGCGTAGCCCGCGCCGCGCCCAGCGGTTCTTCGTCTCCCGCTCCCTGCGTCACAAAAAGGCTGGCCCGCGCATCGGCCTTCAAATTCTGCGTGTGCATGGCCATGCTGCTGATCAAAAAGATGGGCCGTCCATGCTCATCGAGCGCGTAGGGCATCAGCGACCCGAAAGGAAACCCCACCCGCTGGCGCGAAAGCGTCGATAAGGTCCCCATCCCCGCCCGTGAAAGCAGCGTGCGCACGCGCTCCGCATAGCTCGGCTCCGGCAGTTGCGGCGGCAGCGGCCCGCTGCGGGCATGTTGGCGGGCGGCTGCGTTCGGCTCGCTGGTCATCGCGCCTCCTCTCCACTTTTAGCTTATCGCCCGCCGCTGGCCAGGTTCAGTTCGGCGATTCCGCCCTCATGACGCCGCGCCGGCTCCGAGCACGCTCATCAAAAGCAGCGGATTGATCACGAGAAGCCGACTTCACGGGACCAACGCATCAGTGACGACAGAGGGCCGAACTGCGCCACCGGCCCCGACTGGGCATTTGCTCCTGGAGCGTTCAGAGCTGCTAATTTCGCGCGCCTTTATGCTGACGCCGGTGACATTAGTGCCTTCTACGGGTGCTCAGGCGCTCAACTGGGAAGTTCCTTTTGAATCATCAGCTTGGCGGCAAGATTTTGGCAGTATTCGTTTTCTGGCTCTGCGTTAATTCCCTGGCGAACAAGTTCAGCCGCCCTGTCCTCGTCGTGTAACGCCATATAAATCCAGGCAGCTCTCGACAAATCTGTCGCGCCGGCGCTTGCCAGGTCCGCCTCAAATAGCTGCAAAAGCCTTCTTCCCAGGATCTGCCTCTCGTCCCCCGCTATGTAGAGGACCTGCTGTCTAAATAGGCTGTTCCAACGATTCAGGCCGTTACTAATTTCCTTGATGCTCGTACCTGCCAAGGAACAAAGCTCTACAATCTCATGAACCTCTCCGGTCCAATCCTGTGTGCTTCGGCATAGGCTCGAGAGTCGCGACCAGGCCGCCCGGGTCTCCTCTGGGTCCTGGGCGACCTCCAGATATCGCCGAAGGTAAGCCTTGGCATTTTCCGACGAATCTTGCAGCGCTGACTCCTCGTAGATCCGAGACAGCAGAAGCCAGCCCTGCGGATGCCTCTGTGCAAGGAACTCCATCATTGGGAGGTGGGCCTCAATCGCGGAGGGATCGTTGGCTGCCTTTTCGGCAACTGAGCGGAAGAACCTCTCAATCCGCCAGCTGATGCTTGGAGTAACGCCCGATCTTCGACCTGCACCGAAGTTTAGAAGAAGCGTGGTATTTGCTTGAACTGCCGTAGCCATCGGACTCGCTCTGAGCTTCTTTTGGCCGAACACCGCAGCCGCGAGAGGAACTGAGAGGATGCTCTCGCCTTCTTCCTGAGTAGCTATGGCTTCGATGAAGGAGCTTCGAAGCAACTCATCGATTGCTTCTTCTACATCCATTCTTTCATTTGCGGGACGAAGCATCACCGCTTCAAGCGCTATCCGCGGAATCGTTGATCGCCAGTTACACATGGTTAGGAATATTTGCTTGGCCGCCGGGGAGAGGGATGTGTATGTGCGCTCAAACAGCGCTTCGAGTATTTGATCTTTGCTCGCTACAATTCGCTCAACTTTGACCAAGGCCCTGGCTTTTGCGACCTCGCCCAGCAGAATCTTGATAATGTACGGATGCCCATCGGACTCCCTGATCAATTGTCTGCGGTAGTCAACAGTCAGGAGTTGTGCTATCCCAAGACTTTTCGAGGCAACGTCAATGAGCTCCTCGGACTCACTCTCGGTCATGCCCGTGACCTCGACGGGTAAATCGGCCTTGAATTCACGGGATCTTGTAGTTATTAGGATCTTGTTTGGCAAGCGGATGTGCGCATCTAGAAAGGCGTACAGTTCTCCGGGGGTCCGCACCGTCTCGAAGTTGTCAAATGCGAACAGGAGGGGGAAGCCAAATGGACTCTTGGTTAGCGCGTCACTGAAATAGGAAATTGGGTTGAACCCCTTGACTTTCGCTTCCGCCGGCTCCGCCAGTCGGGCAAATTCGCTTGCAATGTCTCGCAGAGACAGGATATGAGGCGAGACCAATTTTGGCCCCTCTGGGAGGAGATCGATGTCCCTCGCGCTAAGCCAAATCGTCGACCCAAACCTATCACACTTCTCGACCTCATGTAGGACGGACAAAGCCAAGGCAGTCTTTCCGATTCCTCCGCGTCCGACAAGCGTAACGACGGGATGGCGATCGTCAAGCAGGCTGTCCAGCAGCTCCTTCTGGAGCACTGGTCGGTTCACATAGCCGCTCGGGGTAGGTGGTACGTTTCCAAAGATCTGACCTTGTATATCAAGGCGGCCGAGGCCGTGAGTTTCGCTCTTGGGCAATGGGGTTGAGGGTGCAAGGTACAGAGACGAGTCGCCATTTCGTCTGCTGTCAGTCAGGTAGGAAATTAGCTCATACTTTGTGTCAGTGAATCCACCGTTAGGGAAGAAGAAATCCGTCGCATCGGCGTCTGAATCCATCAACTCCACGCGGCAGGGATACTCAAGAAAAACATAGACACCGTCCGGAAGTTGCTTCCAAACATCCGGAACGCGGGTGCCTTTCAGGGGATCAAATTGCGCCGCTACATCGGAAAGCTTTGTTACCCGATATTTTCCCGAAAGGTTCTTGTGGAGGTAAGCCCATTCCCTGTTCAGGAGAGAGAAGTTATCGATTACGAGGTGAAGTGATGACTCTAGCGCGGGGCATAATTGACTGCACATAGATGGACCAGGTGCTCCGTGAGCTCTCGTTTTGTTTCTAAGTTCTGCGAAGTGTTGGAACCATCGCTTGCCCTCTAGTCTGAAAGGGAAGCCCTCACGGTTCTTATCGAGGATTCGAAGGCAATGATCGAGCTGCGCAACGGAGTTGTATTGCCAACTCCCAGAGTCTAGCTTCTGCGTCAACTCTCGCTGTTCCGTTCGGGCAGCCTCGACTAGGCACTGAGCAGCAGGGCCAACGAGGATTTCGTCAAGGGTTGCAGACCAATCCCCAATTCCGTCCGCACGGACGAGGCGGTGTGCGAGTCGGTAGCGGTGTCGGTCAGTGTCGTCACACAGAGCCGAAAGCATCCCTGCGCAAGCGAGCTTAACCACTAGCTCTCCCGCGTACATCAGGCGCAGAAATAGGGCTGTGTCGGAGTCTTGCCGAGCAATTTCCACTCTTTCCAGCATCAATGCTAAAGGAATCAGCATGCTACACCCTGCAAATCGAGATACAGCCACTATACCGCTGCCTAGCGGGATGATGCTCTGGACTCCACCATCTACTACCCGAATTGAGCGAATCAGATTGGGTCCTGATAAACGCCGATTTCGCCAGCGACCCGTATCCTCCCCTACTTTGCACCATACCCCGCGCGCAGCGAAAATAGCTGCGAGACCCATTAACTGCGAGAAGATGAAACTCCGCCACTCCTCGAGGCTTGTCTCAGTAGATCAGCTTCAGCGAAAACTGGATTTGCCGCGAAGTGCCCGCCGTCTTGCTGATGACGCCGAATCCGGAGCCCTTGATGGTGTTCGCGGGCAGCCCCATATTCACGATGTTGAAGAGGTTAAAGAACTCTCCGCGGAACTGGATGTCCGCGCGCTCCAGGCCACTCTGCCGGCGGCCGATGGGCGTCGTCTTGATGAGCGCATAGTCGAAGTTGTAGTAGGCCGGCCCGCGGAAGGTGTTGCGACCCAGCGCTCCCAAGCGCCCCGAGTTCGGCCCCGTGCCGCCGGCGATTCCGATGGGGATGGAAAAGAAGCTGGAGTTGTTCGCGCCCAGCCCGAAATAGTCCTCGCGCCGCCGCGTGGCGCTGCGGGCAGTGGAGAGGTTCGGCGTGCCGGTCTGGTCCGGACGGTCCGCCCCGATGGTCCCGTAGCCCGTCTGCTGGATCCCCGAGTACACCGTGAACGGCGACCCGCTGGTAATCGTCGAAATGCTCAGCACCTCCCAGCCGCGGGTCAGCACCCGGCTGCGCGCCGGCAGAAACGACAGACCCTGCAGGTGCAGGTTCTGCGCCGCACTCAGCGTGAAGGCGTGCGTCACGTCGAAGTTCGAAGGCCCTTTTTCGAGGTGCGTATCGAAGGGATTCTGCGGGCTTAAGACGACCACCGCTCCCGCCGATCCCGTTCCGCCCGCCACCCCGCTGATGTCGTCGATCGATTTTCCCCACGTGTAACCCGCCTGCAATGACGGTCCGCCGTGTCCCACGGTTCCAGCCAGCGACGTCTGCAAGGCGTGGTACGACGAGTGCGCCGTACCCGTCATCACTAGCTCGAAGCCAAATCCTCCCGTCACCGCACCTGTGCTGTCGAAGCTCGTATACGGCGCAAATCCCGGCTCCGCTCCGGGATATGCATTCGGATTGGAATTTCTGGGCAGCCGCGACGCCGACGTTCCCACATACGCTGCGTCCGCCGTCAGCCCGCCAAGCCTCCGCTCCATCCCCAGCGTCCAGGTATTCAGGAGGGCGTTGCCGAAGCGCGGGTCCACCGCGGCCAGGTTCAGCAGCGACAACTGATGCCCGGGCGCCAGTGCCGCCAGATCGTTCTGATAGCGATTCACGTCCATCACCGTATTCGCCGGCACTTTCTTGGGATCGCCGCTGGCCAGGAAGTTCACGCCCTGGGGCGTATACACCTGCGGCAATTCGTCCGGCGTGATCTCAAATCCGTAGGCAATCTCGCCGTTCTTCGACGCATTCACGCGCGGATAGACCACGAACGGCGTCGCGCCGGTCAGAGCATTGTCCTGCCAGAGGTTTGGCGGTATCACGGTAATCGCCCCGCCCGCGTGCACCTGCACCTCGTGCGGCGCGTTCCAATCCACCTGCACGCGCGGACCCCAGCCGTTCCATTCTGTCCGGTAGGTTGGCCGCGGGTTGATCAGGTACTCCTGTCCCACGCCCGCGGGCGGATATGGATTCAGGAAACTCGCCGTCCGGTTTGCCCGCTCCGTGAGGGGCATGTAGAGCTCATACCGCAGGCCGTAATCCAGCGCCCATGCGCTGTCGATCTTCCAGGTGTCCTGCACGTAGGCGTTCCCGTCATTCCGGTTGATGGCCGCGGGCCCGATGTGCGCTCCGTTGGAGGAGTACGGCGGAGCCACGGCCACCGTGTACGAGTACGGATAGCCGAGGAGCAGGCTGCTCAGCGTGTCCGGCAGAGGATCGCCCGCCTGGATGTTGTGTTGTCCGCTTGCCGAAGCAATGAACAGCGGCGAGTATACCGTTCCCCCGCCGAAGTCGTACTCCCCGTTGGGGCTGATTCCGTAGTACGTGGTGTCCCGGTTCAGGCGTGCCTCCACGCCCCACTTCACGTTGTGCCGCCCTGAGGTCCAGGCAAAGTTCAGTTGCCCCTGAAACAAGTTCCCGAACGCTGACATCACCGACCCGCCCGCAGAATTGAACGGCTCAAACAGTCCATCCACAAACTTCAGCGCCGGCTGCGTGCGGTTCGGCGTCGGAAACGACGGCGTGGTCCGCGTGATGCTCAGCGACGCCGACCACAGAAACTGCGGCGACACGGTGCGCGTATAGGTGAATACCGCATTCCGCTGCCGGTCAACATACTGCACGCCAAAGCTCGGATCCAGCAGCGTCTGGTCGGGATTGGTCGTCGGCCCCGTCAGATTGTCGTAGGTGAAACGGCCCAGGAACTGCCCCTTCGCGCCCAGCGTCTGATCGATGCGGATTGAAAACTGATCCGCGTTCGTGTCTACATCCGATGGCGCCGCATAGGTCCGGTCCCCATACGCGCCGGTGGGCAGGTTCGGCGGGGGATAGCGCGCCAGAATAGCGGCAATCGCGGGGTTCACCGGCACCTGGAGCGTGTCCGTGGAGCCGTCCGCGTAGGTCACGGTATCTTCGCCGGAGCGCTCCGCTGCCGTGGGCACGGCCAGCACCTGGGTCGTCCCCAGCAACTGGCGGAAGCCCTGATACTCGCCGAAATAGAACGTCCGCCCGCGCCCGTCATACACGTGCGGCAGCACCACCGGACCGCCGTTGGTGAATCCGAATTCATCTCTGCGGAAGGGCGGAATGCGTCCCGGCTCCGCGATGGAAGGGTGGTCAAAATAGTTGCGCGCATCGAGAACCGAGTTGCGCACAAACTCGAAAAACGAGCCGTGAAACCCGCTCCTGCCGGAGCGCGTAATGATGTCGGTGAATCCTGCTGCCCCGCGCCCGATCTCGGCCGGCATCCAGCCCGAACTGGACTTCAGCTCCTGAATGGCGTCCACGTTGAAGTTGGTAAAGGCGCTGCCGCCCATCTCCGGATCGCTCACGTCCGCGCCGTCCATCGCGAACACCGCCTCCACGCCGCGCTGCCCGTTGATGGCGAACTGCTGCGTGAAGTTCGTCGCTCCATTCACGTCCGTCATGGTGCCCGCGGCCAGCAGCAGCAGCGTGCTGAAGTCGCGCCCGTTTAGCGGAAGCTGGCTCACCGCCTGGCTGGAAAGCTGTTCGCCGCCCGTTCCTTCGCCCGCATTCGCGGTTGCGCTGGGGATGGCGTTCGCTCCTGCCGCGGCCCGCGGCCCGGTGGCGGCATGCAGTGTATTTTCATCGGAGACCGTGAGCACTGCGGGGGCGCCGGTCACATCCACTGCGCGCGGGGCGGTCGCCGGCCGGCCGGGCAGCTTCACCGTCACCTCGTATCGTCCCGGCGCTACGCCTGGGAGTGTAAAGCGTCCGCCGGCTCCGGTGAGCGCGCTGTGCCGCGCCTGCGGCGTCGCCGCGGCAAACACGGTCACCGTGGCACCGGCCACTGGATTACCCCCGGCGGTGCGCACCTCGCCGCTCCACACGCTCCTGGGCCCGGCAGCTTGTTGCGCGGCCAGCGGCGTTGCGGCCATGAGTCCCGGCAGTAGCCAACCCGCCGCCAAAAGAAGAGCAGCCCGCAAGCTCCATCCCACGCGGGCCTGCACGACCCTCTGCCAAGCACTTTCTGCCTGCCCCATCAATACATCTAGCCTCGTTCCCTCTTTCACGTTCGAAAACCCATGCACAGGTTTGCCAGTAGATGGCGATTACTGCCGTCATTTTCGCAGGCGCCGGGCCCTCTTTGTCTCACTGCCTAAGAGCCTGGGTCGAAACTCCGGTTTTGGAAGGACACGGCTTTTTCCAGCAAGCTCGAAAGCCGTGCCCTTTCAAAGCGCATTTATGGAAGATGCTATAGTGCGGCGCGCTAAGGCAAATTCAGAGTTTCTATAGCGCCGCCGAGAACGTGCAGAGTGGCTTTTTCTTGAGGAAAAAGCCACTGAGCCGCATCAGCTCACCGTACAGCAACTCTGAATTTGCTCTAGCGCGTGGCGGTGGCGGCGAACTTTTTCACCATGGCCAACAGCAGTTTGCGGTCGCTTTCATTGAGGTTCGACGAGTAGCGGCGGAGCTGGGTGAGGAAGCGGAGCTCCTCGTCGGAGAGCTTGTGCGTGTTGAACTGGCGGCCCAGCGAATCGTCGGCGAAGAACTGGGCGATGGGCAGGTCCAGCGCCTGGGCGATCTTGGCCAGGGTATCGAGCGAGGGCACGGTGTGGCCGTTCTCAACGCGCGAGAGATAGCAGCGGAGCAGGCCGGTTTTCTTTTCGATGTCTCCCTGGGACAAGCCTTTCTGGAGGCGGAAGGTGCGGATGGTGGTGCCGATCTTCATGGTGGGTTAAGTCCTGTCCGGTGCATACCAGGGTTTACTAACATGGTAGCGCTCACAAAAGTATTGTCTTAAGAGTTAACATGCGCAGGCGCGGATTGCAAGGGCATTTGCGTCTGCGGCCGGATGATTTTCACATGTGGAGTGCATAGATGATTACTTCGCCTTCTTGATGGCCGCAGTGAGCGCCGGAACCACCTCAAAGAGATCGCCGACGATGCCGTAGTCGGCCACCTCGAAGATGGGCGCATCGGGGTCCTTGTTGACGGCTACGATGCACTGCGAGCCCTTCATGCCCACCAGGTGCTGAATGGCGCCAGAGATGCCGACGGCCACGTAAAGGCGGGGCGAGACGGATTGGCCGGAGCTGCCCACCTGGCGCTCCATGGGCAGCCAGCCGCTGTCGCAGATGGGGCGCGAGGCAGCCAGCTCCGCGCCGAGGGCGGAGGCGAGCTCCTGGACGAGGGGTAGATTGGCGGCGTCCTTGATGCCGCGGCCCACGCTTACGATGAGTTGCGCGGAGCCGAGATCGACGGTTTGCGCGGCGGCGCGGAAGGGCACGCCGGGCTTAGTGCGAATCTGGGCCGCTTCGAGGGTGGGGGTGAAGTGGTGAATGACGAATGTGCCGCCACGTGGCAGATCGTCTGAGAACGCTCCGCTCTGAATAGAGAGGAAACACGGCCCGGCGCCGTTGTGGCGATAGGTTGCGTTCATTCTGCCCTGAAAGACCTGCCGAACAAACGATGGGCCTTCTTCAATTGCTGTAACGTCGCCGATCAGCACCTGTCCGAATTTTGCAGCGAGTCGGGGAGCATAATCGCGAACCTGATAGCTGTGCGGAAAGACAATGTAAGCGGGATCGAGTTTGCGGATCAGTTGCTCAAAGCCAAGCACGTATCCATCGGCGGTGTAGGTTTCAAGCAGCGGATGTTCAATTGCGTGCGCGGCTGCAGGCGGAGGCCCCGGCATAACAACAAATAGGTTCGTGTTTGGGTCGCCAACGCCCGCTGCTTCGATTGGCAGACCCGTTAACTCTGCCAGCCTGCGAGCTGCTGCCAGCGTCTCCTGAAAGAAGCGCGCCCGCCCGTCGCTGCGCGTTTCCTGCACCACCAAAATGCTGCTCATAAGACGCGCGCCTCCGTCCGCAGCTTTTCGACAAGCGCCGCCGCGGCTTCCTGGGCGGAGCCGGGAAGAATCTGCGTGGATTTTTGCTTTTTGGGCAGGGCGATCCGCTCGAGAATGACAGCGGGCGTGACGGCGGACGCGGAGGCTGCGCCGAGATCGGCGGCGGAGAGGGTGCGGACGGGCTTGGTTTTGGCGCGCTTGATGCCCATCAGCGTGGCGTAGCGGAG
The DNA here is from genome assembly GCA_963808795.1 of uncultured Acidobacteriota bacterium. GTDB lineage: Bacteria > Acidobacteriota > Terriglobia > Terriglobales > Acidobacteriaceae > Telmatobacter. The sequence goes on along the minus strand of CAWEGL010000011.1, from coordinate 583,365 downwards.
CTTGTTGCCACCGGATTGGATGGTGAGCACGGCGGGGGCGGGCAGCTCGATGAACTGGAACCAGCCTTCCTCGAGCTCGCGCTTTACTTCCAGGCCGGTTCCGGTTTTCTCCACTTGCAGGATCAGCGTGGCGTGGGGCAGGCCGAGCAGCTCGGCAAGAATTACGCCGGTTTGGCCTTGACCGAGGTCTTCGGACTGCAAGCCAGTGAGGACGAGGTCTGGGTTTTCAGGCTGGATGGCGGCGGCCAGCAGGCGCGCAACGCCCAGCGCATCGCGCTCGCCCAGATCGTCGCAGAGGACGTGAATGGCGCGGTCGGCGCCCTTGGCCAGGGCTTCGCGGATGGTGGTTCCGACGCGCTCGGGGCCGGCGCTCAATACGATCACCTCGCCGTCCGCCGCGGCGGATTCCTTAAGCCGCAGCGCCTCTTCAAGGGCGTAGGCGTCGGGCTCGTTCATGGCGTACTGGAGGCCAGACTCGTCGATCCACTTGGCTGCGGCGTCGATGCGCAGCGGCGCGTCGCGCTCGGGAACTTGCTTGATGGCGACGACGATCTTCATTTATTTATGCTCCCATACCTCTTCGAACAGATAAGATGCATGACTACTTAGCTACAAGCGACCAGGGCACAAAGAATCCTGTCAGTGCGCTAGTTTGCTGACGGCGTATCGACATGGTCTACGACAAACACTTGGGCAGGGCGTTTTTCTGCCTGCAACTTCAATCCCAGCTGCTCCTGAATGGCAGTAAAAAGACCGGGGAAAGAGTTATCGCCCGCGCCCTTTGGACTTCCTTCGGTCTGCAACGCATCGGGTGTCCACTTCAGAGTCAAATCGTATTTACCGGTTATTCCTGTCCCGTCGAACACGGGGCGATCTGTAACGAAGCGCTGCAGGAAGGTTGCGAAATCGGCTAAAGTGGCGTTCGCTGCCCCTAGCTGACCTGGCGAATAGCCGACTGCCGGAATCCCATTCGGCGGCCTAATACTCTTGTTCAGTTTTGGGCCGCCTTTTGCGGGCACGATTTCGAAGACTGACAGCTCTCTGGTTTCATAGTGAGCCGCGAGGTGGAAGCGATCGGTTAGAAGATTCTGCACCATCTTTTTAAAGTCGTCCGACGATGGCCTGGTTTGGGTCTCGGGATCGCCAACCAGGTCGAATTTCAGTATCTTCAACCATTTGGGCCCACCGACTATTTCTTGCTCATGAAGTCCGTAGGCATACTTGAGCAAATCGACTACAGATGTATCGGTAGTTGCGAATCGGTTGCCTTGAATGTACATAGTTCGGGATTCTTCTGGACGGCTTGGCTTGATCGTGGCTACCTGAAACCTGGGAGCTACTGTGGAACTCTGCGAAGGCCCAGACGCGGCAATCTGGCCAAATGCCGATACCGTCAGCACACCAAGCACCAGGAACCTAAGCATCTGGACATTATCGACACAAATTTCAGGGGTCATTCCGCCAATCCCCGCGCGGCCAACTGGGCAATGTCCAAAAGCTGAGGAGCGCCCGCGCCCTGCGCGGCAAACGCATCCTGGAACATGGTATTGCAGAAGGGGCAGGCCGCGCCCACGATCTGCGCGCCTGTACCGGCGAGCTCCTTGGCGCGGACGTGGCTGACCCGCTCGCCTTTTTCTTCGCCGAGGAAGGCGAGGCCGCCGCCTGCGCCGCAGCAGAAGCTGCGCTCGCGGTGGCGCGGGGCCTCGACCAGCTCTCCGGCGAGGGCGGCGACGGCGCGCGGCTGGTCGTAGACGCCGCGGTAGCGGCCCAGGTAGCAGGGATCGTGGAAGACGATTTTTTCGGGACGCGGAGAGGTTTCCTCAGGGGCTAAAGCCCCCGTTGATATTGCTGCCTCAATGTCCGGGCTAAAGCCCGGACCTACCGCCCGCGGGAGTTTGTGAGCGAAGCGGGCCAGAAACTCGCTGTGGTGCTCAACGGCGGGCGGCGTGCCGTACTCCTTCCAGTCTTCCTGGATGGTGCGCACGCAGTGCGGGCAGATGGAGATGATTTTTTTGGTTTTGGACTGGGCCAGGGCTTCGAGATTGGCCTCCGCCAGTTGCTGGAAGAGCAGGTCGTTGCCGAGGCGGCGGACGGGGTCACCGGTGCATTTTTCCTTGCGCAGGACGCCGTAGCTCGCGCCGAGGTAGTTCATCACGCGGACCAGCGCGAGGACGATCTCGCGGCCTTTGGGATCGTAGCCACCCATGCAGCCCAGCCACAGGCAGTACTCCTGCGAACCGTCGAAGATGGGCAAGGCGTTTTTCTCGACGAAGCGGTCGCGCTCGGTGGAGCTGAGGCCGAGGGCGTTGGAGCCGCGCTCTAGGGCCAGGAAGAGCTTGGCGCCGTGATCGTCGTCCCAGGCGCCAGTGTTGACCGCGCCGCGGCGCAGGCCGATGAGGATGGGCAGGTGCTGGATGCCCACCGGGCACTGGAACTCGCAGGCTCCGCAGGTGGTGCACTGGAAGACGGCTTCCTGGGAGTTGTACTTGCCGAGCAACGGGACTTCTTTGGACTCCGGGGACGCGGGGCCGAACTCGTTGAGGTAGCCGCGCAGGCCGAGAACGATTTCTTTGGGGTCGAGGAGCTTGCCGGTATTGTTGGCGGGACAGTGCTCGGTGCAGCGTCCGCACTCCACGCAGGAGTAGGCCTGGAGGCTGACCAGTTGCGTGAGATCCGCGCCGGTCACGAGGCCGAAGTCCTCATCGCCGCTGAGGGGCGGAATGCGGCTGAAGCCGCCGCGGGAGAGAAATATAGTGAACGGCGCCAGGACCAGGTGCAGGTGCTTGGTGCGGGGAATGACGGGCAGGAAGAGCAGCAGCGTGAGCGTGTGCGTCCACCAGAAGGCGCGGACGGCGGGGCTGGCGGCGGGGACGAAGAACGAGGCCAGATAGGTGACCATGAGCACGAAGATCAGCAGCGCGACGAGGCCCGATCCCCAGGAGAGATCCTTGCCGAGCCATTTGGGGCGCAGAAAGAACCGGCGGATGAAGAGTCCGGCGATGCCCACAGCGCAAGCCAGGGCGAAGATTGCGGCAAAGTAGAAATAAAACCGGCCAATGGGGCTGGTGGGCGAGAGAAAGCCGAGGCCGAAGAGCGCGGCGCAGTGGTTCAGCGAGACCAGCGCAAAGGCGCAGAAGGCCCAGAAGACGAAGGCGTGGGCCAGGCCGGCGAGCGGGCGCTCGCGAATGACCTTGGCCTGAAGCATGACTTCCCAGATGAAATCGCGGACGCGGCGGCCGATGGGGAAGAGATGAAAATCGGGATCCTTTTTGGAATGCAGGATTTTGGCCAGGATAGGCCCGAAGGGGCGCCAGAAGAGCGCGACCGAAGCGATGGCCAGCGCAACGAAGAGACCTCTCTCGCCAAGAGAGAAGTGTTGCGGCTCAGCGAGGGCCGGAAGAAAAAAGTTCATCGGCGAACCAACCTACATTCCACGATAGGCTCACCCCCGGTCAAGCCGGAAAGCGGGCTGCCGCATTCCGCTAGCCTGCCCCGCCTCCGGACTGTTCAGCAGCGCACGATCTTGGGCGAGTGGATGCCCTTGGTAGCGTTGCGCGTGTCCACCACGAGCTGCGACTGGGCGACGATGGCGCGGTAGTCGTAGCAGGAGTGGTCGGTGACGATGACCACGGCGTCGTAGCCGCCCAGGTTGTCGAGCGGAGTGCTGGTCATGTTCAGGTCGTAGTGGCGGCCGCGGCCGACGGTGGGAAAGTGAGGATCGTTGTAAGCGACGACCGCGCCCTTGGCGCGCAACAATTCGATGATGGTGAGCGAGGGCGACTCGCGCAGGTCGTCCACGTCGCGCTTGTAGGCCAGGCCGAGGACGAGCACCTTCGATCCCTTGACGGATTTGCCTTGCTGGTTGAGGCAGGCGGCGATCTGTTCGAGCACGAAATAGGGCATGGAGGTATTGATTTCGCCGGCCAGCTCGATGAAGCGGGTTTGGAAGTCGAACTCGCGGGCCTTCCAGGAGAGATAAAAGGGGTCGATGGGGATGCAGTGGCCGCCCAGGCCGGGGCCGGGATAAAACGCCTGGAAGCCGAAGGGCTTGGATTTGGCGGCTTCGATCACCTCGTGGATGTCGATGCCCATCCTCATGCAGAGCTGCTTGAGCTCGTTGACGAGGGCGATGTTGACCGAGCGGTAGATGTTTTCGAGAAGCTTGGTCATCTCGGCCACGGCGGGGCTGCTGACGCGGACCACGCGGCGGAAGATGGCGCCGTACATGGCTGCGGCCAGCTCCGCAGCCGCCTGCCCGCAGCCGCCCACGACCTTGGGAATGTCGCGGCGGTCCACGGTGTCGTTGCCGGGGTCCTCGCGCTCGGGCGAGAAGGCCAGATGCACGCCAGCCTCGCCGGCCACCCGCACGACCTTCAGGCCGTGGGGATTGCCGCTTTCGAGCAGCGGCGCAACGACCTCTTCGGTGGTGCCGGGATAGGTGGTGCTCTCCAGCACGATCAACTGGCCCTCATGAAGATGCGGCGCAATGGAGGCGGCCGTTCCGGTCACATAGCTCAGGTCGGGCTCGCGGTGCTCGTTGAGGGGCGTGGGCACGCAGATGACGACCGCGTCCATGGCCGCGATTTCAGCGTAGTCCGCAGTGGCGCGGAAGCCGGCCCTTTGCGCCTCTTGAACGGCATCAGGGGGAATGCGCATAATGTAGGACCCGCCCGCGTTGAGCGTCTTCACCTTGCCGGGCGCGATGTCGAAGCCCGTGACGCGGAAGCGCTCGGCGCTGAACAACAGCGCCAGCGGCAATCCCACATAGCCCATCCCGACGATCCCGATGCGGGCCTCGCGGGTCTCCATCTTGCGCTTCAGCTCATCCAGCCTACCGGCCATAGTAATTGTCATGTTGTTGATTATAAAGCAAGATGCCTTGGGCGTTTTCGCTTCACTTGTTGCCATCGCAGCATGGAGCAAGGCGGCTCTTACTTCCACTCAAGCCGAGGAAGGAGCCACGCGGCCGCGCCGGGTTCCCTTGCATCAACTCTGAATCTGGTCTAAGAGTCTGTCCAAAAACTACTTGTGAGGTTGATCGGGGTTCGTGCTGTCCCGCCCTTTCGCCAGAAAAAAGGCGAAAGGACGGGGCACGGGGCGTTGGTCGCGTTTTGGAAAAGCCAGGAAAGTGCGGTTTTTGGACAGATTCTGAGGCACTTTTCCTTCAGATATAGCCCTGTTTGCACCGCGTCCTTCGGCAATTTCTTCAGGAAATCGCCGTCCGCCGCAGGATCGGCTGCGGAATCTCGCAGAGGGAGAAAATGCTCTGGGGTTTGCGTTTTGTTCTGGTGTGATGTAGAACACTAACAACTTACCAAGAATCGAAGAAAATAGCGCAAATCCCTTTTCAGGCGATTTTTCGTTCCGTTTGCCGGGAATTGCCTCGTGCTAGGGCTCTTGGAACCGAGGTTTTTCCTGTGCCGGACGCTCCGAATTCTCCGCCGAATTTGCCGCCTGCGGCCACGACACAGCCCAGGGCAGATGTGCGGCGTCAGGACGGTTCGGTTTCGCTGCGCGAGCTGTGGCGGGTTCTGGTGCGAAGGCGCCGCTTGGTTGCGGGCCTTGAGGGGGGCTTGCTGCTGGCGTGCCTGCTGTATTGCCTGATCGCCCCCAACCAGTACGACGCCAGCGCCAGTGTGGAACTGCGCACCGCGCCGGCTTCCGCATTGAGCCTTGAAGCCACCTCCGAGCCAGTGATTTCGGCCTCCATCCTTTCGTCCTCCCTGGAGCTGGAGACACTGGCCGGGGTTTTGCGCAGCGACCGGCTGGCCTGGACGGTGATTACGGGGCTCAAGCTCTACCAGGCGCCGGGCTTCCGCGGCAGTTTTGCGCGCCGACTTTCCCGCGTTTCGTCCCCAGACGCCATCGCCAGACGCGCAAGCCTGGCTGCTGGAGCGATTCGCGTGGCGGCTGCACGTGGAGACCGTGCCGCGCACGCTGCTAGTGAGGATTCGCTTTCGCTCCAGGGACGCGGCGTTGTCGGCGGCGGTGGTGAATGCGCTGATCCGCGCCTACGGTGATCAGGACAGAGAATCGCAGGTGCAGGCCACCGAGCAGGCCTCAGCTTGGCTGGATGGACAACTAAAGGAATTGAAGGCGCGCGTGGAGCAGGACGACCGGCGGCTGGCGGAATTTGAAAGCGCGCACGGCATTCTGAGCACTCCAGAGACGCTGGCCAACGGTCAGCCCAGCGAGGCCGAACAGAGCCCCACGGCGCTGGAGATCGATGAGTTGGGCCGCCAGTTGGTGGCGGCCACTACGGACCGGATTCTCTGCGAGGCCGAGTACCGCGCCGCCGCGCAGGGCGATCCGGAGATGGTGATTGCGGCTGATCCGCGCCTGCAGGCCGAGAGCAGCAGCTTTCCCACGGGGCTCTTGCAACAGATTCGCTCCCAGGGCAGCGGCCTGGAGGAGGAACAGGCGCAACTGAGCGCCGAGCACGGGCCGAATTTTTCCCGTGTGGTGGAGATTGACCGGGAGTTGCAGGATCTGAGCCGGCAAAAGAAGGCCGAAGACGCGAAATTGGTGGAGCGGTTCCGCGTGAATTGGCAAACGGCGGCCGAACGCGAGCAACTGGTGCGCAAGAGCCTGGAAGAAGCGACCAGCGAAGGCATGAAGTTGAACCAGGCCGCGACCGAATACGCGGCCATGCGCCAGGAGGCCGACTCCAGCCACGAACTTTATATGCGGGTGCTGGAGCGAGTGGAGGAAGCGGGACTGTCTGCAGGCATCCACGCCTCCGATATCTCGGTGGTGGACTACGCCCGCCAACCCGTGAAGCCGGCCGCGCCCGACCTGCCGCTTTACATGGTCATCACCTTTTTCGCCGGATTATGGCTGGCAGTGGGAGGAGCCCTCATGATGGAATCGATGCATCCTTCTGGAGCAGTTTCGGCCGCGGTGCTGCTGGTGGCGCTGGCGGCCGGCGCACTGGCTCACGCCCAAGCGCCAACACCCAGCACCTCGGGGTTGCCAACGGGGGTGGCCAGTTTTCCGCAGACGCAGGAAACCAAGAGCCTGCCCAATCCCAAGGAAGCGCCGCCGGTATGGACAAGCCAGGCGGGAACGGTGCAGGCCGGCGCGCCGCCGCTGTCCGTACCGCAATCCGCGCTGCCCATGCCGGCGCCGATCGGCCCCGGCGACTTTCTTGAGGTGAGCGAGTACCACACGCCGGAGTTTCATTCGCTGGTGCGCGTCTCCGAGGAAGGGACGGTGACGCTGCCGATGATCGGCGAGATCAAGGTGAGCGGAATGGACGAGCTACACGCGGCGCACGCCGTTGAAGCCGCGCTGCTGGCCAAGGGCATGCTGCTCCATCCGCTGGTGACGGTGCTGGTGACCGCCTACGCCGGCCAGGATGTAAGCGTGCTCGGCGAGGTGGGGCGGCCCGGCGTCTATCCCTACACCTATCATCACCGGCTGCTGGACTTGATCTCCGCCGCCTCCGGCCTTACGCCCAATGCCGGCCGCCTGGTGAACGTCTTCCACGCCAGCGATCCCAAGACGCCTCATGCGGTGGTGCTGGACCCCAGCGGGACCGACACCGGCTCCAACCACGACCCGGAGACGCCGCATGCGGTGGTGCTGAACCCCAGGGAGACCGAAATCAGCTCCGACCACAACCCCGAGTTGCTCCCCGGCGACACGGTGCAGGTGAGCCGCGCCGGCCTGGTGTACGTGGTGGGCGACGTGATCCGGCCGGGAGGATTTCCCGTGGATCCGGTGCAAGGGCTAACGGTGGTGCAGGCGCTGGCGCTGGCCTGGGGCCCGTCACAAAACGCCGCCCTCACCAAAGCACTGCTGATCCGCGAACAGAATGACGGGCGCACCATCACCGTGCTCAACTTGAAACGATTGCTTCACGGCCAGGACCCCGACCAACTGGTTCGCGACCGGGACATTATCTACGTGCCCGATTCGGTGGCCAAGAACCTGGTGAACCGGACGCTGGAGTCGGCCATTCAATCCACCATCGGCGTCACTATCTACTCCGCTCTGGTGTATTCGCAGAGGTATTGAGCGATGAGAAGGGTCGCCTGGCTGCTGCTGCTGCTCTTCGCTTTCACGATCCCCTGGGAGTATTCCCTGGTACTGGGCGCGCCGCTGGGCAACGTGGCGCGCCTGGCAGGATTGCTGCTGTTGGCGGCCGCTGTTCCCGCCGTTCTTCAAGCCGGCCGCGTGCGCCCTCCGGGCGCGCTGCAGTGGCTGGTGCTGGCCTTCTATCTATGGTTTTGCTGCTCGTATTTCTGGACCATCGCGCCAGCGGAGACTCTGTACATGATGCGCGCCTACTTCCAGGAGATGATGATCGTGTGGCTGGTGTGGGAGTTTGCGGAGAGTCCCCGCGATCTGCGCGCGCTGCTGCGCGCCTACGTGGCCGGCTCCTGGGTGCTGGCCGCGCTTACCATAGCCAACTTTAGTTCCGTGGCGGCGATTGCCGCCAGCCAGATCCGCTTTGCCGCCTACGGGCAAGACCCCAACGATGTGGCCCGCTTTCTCGATGTAGGATTTCCGCTGGCGGCTCTGCTGGTGAACAGCGAGTCGCGCTGGCCCGCCCGCCTGCTGGCGCTGGGCTATCTGCCGCTGGGTCTTTTCGCGGTCCTGCTCACGGCCTCGCGGGGCGGGTTTCTGGCCGCCGTGGTGGCGCTGATTGGGTGCGGCGTTGTGCTGTCGCGCGGCCACGGCAAAAGCGCACTGGCGTGGATTCTTGCTCTACCGGCCATGGCCGCGGCTATGTGGTTTGCCGTTCCGCGTGAAACTTTGGCTCGCCTGGCGACCATTCCCCAGCAGCTTGAGGGTGGCGACCTCAATCAACGGCTGAACATCTGGTCGGCGGGCTGGCGCGCTTTTGTGCAGGCGCCGCTGTTGGGCACGGGCGCGGGCACTTTTGTCAGCGCGGCGGGACTGGCGCCCATCGATACGGCTCACAACACGGCGCTCGCCATCGTGGTTGGCGGCGGGCTTTGCGCATTGTTCCTGGCGGTGGCCATTGTGGTTCTGGCCGTGCGCTCGGCATTCCAAACCCACGGGGCTATGCGGCTGACGCTGGTTACCGCCCTGCTGGTCTGGGCTGTTACTTCGCTGGTGGCCACGGTGGAGGAGAGCCGCACGACCTGGCTGTTGTTTGCCCTGATTGCGCTGGCGGGGCGGCTTTCCACGGAAGACCCGGAGGCTGTTGCCGCCTGCTTTCCAGACCCTTATCCGCCGCTTGAGTTGGCGGCCGCCGCGGCGTCTATTGTTTATCAGCCTGTGGCAAAAGTCGAAATGACCGCAAAACCATCCCTCAGCGGCTAAAGCCACGTTGATTCTCAGGCTCTTGCGGCACGACTGAAGTCGTGCCCTTTCAAAGCTCGACTTGCACCACGGACTGTTAGGCTTGCAACCGGTCTTCTCCACCCTGATGGCCATGTTTTCCACTGTCCAACTCGCACGGCCCTTCAAAGGCTCCAGCGTGAACCGCAGCATTCTTCGCGCCGCCACATCGGTGGGCGCGGCGGGGATTCTAGTCAAACTTGCGGCCGTCTTCAAGGAGATCGCGGTGGCCGGCGTCTATGGGCGTTCCGACGCCATGGATGCTTTTCTGGCCGCCGCGCTCATCCCCGCCCTGCTGGTCAATTTGATCTCGGAGTCGATGAACCAGGCGCTTGTGCCTACGCTGATCCGGGTGAGGGAGCAGGAGGGCCGCGAGCACGCGCAGCAACTGCTCTCCAGCTCCATGTTGTGGATGTGCCTGCTGCTGATCGCCGCCTCGGGCACCATGGCCCTGGCCGCGCACGGCTTTTTCCCGCTGATCGCGTCGCACTTTCCTCCCGCCAAGATGGAGCTTTCGATCCGGCTCTTTTACGCACTGCTGCCCGTGGTCCTGATTACGGGAATCGCCAGCAACTGCACCGCGGTTCTGAACACGCTCGACCGTTTTGCGCTGCCCGCGCTGGCGCCCATGGCGATCTCGTGCTCCATCATCCTCGGCGTGCTTGCCTTTGGCGGCCGGCTGGGAATTTGGGCCATGGTCTACTCCACGCTGGCCGGCGCAGCGATCCACGCAGGCATCGTGGCCGGGATGATGAACGCGCATGGCTACCGCTTCAGTCTGCGCTGGTATGGAATGACGGAGGCGACGCGCGAGGTGGGACGCCAGTACGGGCCGGTGCTGCTGAGCGGAGTGGTGGCCTCGGGCGGCCTGCTGGTGGACCAGGCGATGGCCGCCATGCTGCCCGCCGGAAGCGTCTCTGCGCTGGTCTACGCCACGCGCTTCGTAAGCGTAGTGCTGACGCTGCTGGCGGGGGCGGTTGCGACGGCAGTCGTGCCCTATTTCTCGCGCCTGATCGCGAACCGGGATTGGGCAGGCTGCCGGCACACTCTGCGCACCTGGGTCCGGGTCACGGCGCTGGTTTCGGCGCCCATGGCGGCGCTGCTGATGGCCGGCGCGCGCTTTCTGGTCCGCGTCACGCTCCAACATGGAGCGTTTAGCGCCCGCGACACGGCCGTGGTCACCAGGGTGCTGATCATGTTCGCCATTCAGATTCCGTTCTTTGTCACCAGCCGGGTCTTTTACCGCTTTGTGGTGGCCATGCGGCGCACCGATCTGATTCTTTACTGCGGCGTTCTCAATTTGGGGCTCGATGTGGTGCTGAACCTGCTGCTTATGCGCTGGTTCGGAGTGGCGGGAATCGCACTGGCCACCTCGCTGTGGGTCGTGAGCACCTTCTTCTTTCTCTGGTATTGGAGCCGGCGGCTGCTGGCGGAGGCAACGTTACGGGCGGCGTAGGCGGCGGCATGAAAAATCAGGGGACGATGGCTCTGCTCCGCCGCCTCGGGAAACGCAACGGAGGATGGATGATAGTTCCAAGGCCGGCACAGTATCTGCTTCGTTGCGACGATCTCTGCCCCACTGTCTCAGCCGGACGGTGGCGGCAATTGCAGGCGTTGATCGCGGAGTTCGGAATCCGGCCCATTCTGGCCGTGGTTCCCGACAACCGAGATCCGGACCTGCAACTTGCGCCGCCGGACCCCGACTTCTGGGCGTGTATGAGGGTAATGGAGGCTGGCGGGGCGGCCATCGCGTTGCACGGCTACCAGCATCTCTGCTCGAGCGCGGGGCGCAGCCTTGTGCCCTTGCACGGCTGGTCGGAGTTTGCCGGCGTGGCCGCGGCAACCCAACGAGAGTGGATTCGCGACGGGCTGGGGATTCTCCGCAGCCACGGGCTCAACCCGCGGCTCTGGGTTGCGCCGCGTCACGGTTTCGACGACAGGACGCTCGAGGCGCTCCGGGCCGAGGGGATCAGCCTGCTCTCGGACGGGTTTGCGCGCGTCCCTTTCACGCGCGGCGGCCTCACGTGGATTCCGCAGCAGCTTTGGACGCCGGTGGAAAAGGCAAAGGGGCTGTGGACGATTTGCGTTCACGTCGGCACGGCTGGCGATGCGGAGCTGGAGGAGCTGCGCGCCTTCCTCAGCCGCCATTCCGGGCAATTTACTTCGGTGGACCGCGTGCTGGCGGAGCTTCAGCCTGCGCGGCTCAGCCTGGGCGAATCCGCCTACGCCCAGTTCGCGCTCCGGAGAGTGCAGGTTTCCCGACTCAGGAAGCGGCTGGGGCGCCGTTCGCGGCGACCCGATTCTGTCAAGAGCGATTGAGTGAATCCTCTGGAGGGCGTATGAGGCGTGGCGGAGCCATGCGGCGGCGCGGGCTTTGGCGGCACACAGATGAACCGGTATGGTGCAACTATTCTTGAGCATCCGCAGGGGGTGACGAATCATGAAACGGACGAAGGTATTATGGGCCGAGGTTGTGCTGGGGGTACCGATGGCCGTGGTGGCACAGACCCGCGAAGAGAATTGGAACAAGTGCCAGGCGGATGGCCGCGCTGCCGCTGCCGACTGGGTAAAAGCCGGCGGCTGGCGCGGGAAAAGCTAGAAATCAAAAAGGAAGAAGGAGCGGAGCCGGAGAACTCGCTTCAGGGTGCTTCGTTTTCGAGTTTTCAGGTGTCCTGGATGGAGCAGCTTAGCCGTGATCATCGCATGGGATCCGAGGTGAACAACAAATTGTGACCCAGATCACTAAAGCGTGTTTCATAAACCCGATGCGGATGGCCCAGCCTCGTGTGGGACCCGGCAACAAGGCGGGTCCCAGGAACTTGGTGAACCATCGAGGTTATTTATAAAACGCGCTCTAACCATGTGTTACATGACCTGTGTTCCTCCCTTGCACTGGGATGCAAAAAGGAAACTCCAGGTAATCTGGGTCACTTTTATGGGTGTTCTACGTCACATCCCTGCGCCTCCCTTGGTGTCACGCTGTGTGTAGCGGGGTTTGCGCCATGCCGGGTTCCGGCAGTGAATGCTGGGTTCCTGAGGCGCTTATTTCCGCAAAGGGGGATGTATGCATGCTCTCAAACGGCCTGCCCTCACACTTTTGGGCCTGATAGTCATGGTTATGCTGCTCTTTGCTAAGGGCAATGCACAAAATGCACAATCTGTCACGGCTTCTGCTCCGGCTTGCTTGCCGACGGCAACGCTGGCGCAACTCCCTCAGGCCTTTGAGGCCGCCGTCAGCGGGCCTGGAGATCCGGATCGCACCTGTTTGCGTCAGCTTATGATGCCTGACGCACGAATAGTGTTGCTGGTTCGTGTTACGCAGAGCGTCTTTGCGCCCCAGAGCATCGGGATGGCGACCTGGAGCGACAACGTCGTTCTTGCGCCTCGCAGCGTCGGGATGCAGGACTGGATCAACGACGTCGTGAACAAGCTTGGCCCATCGTACGTGCGAATTGTGAAGGTGGATACGGAGGCCTATGCCGGGATCGCGCACTTGTGGTGCACTTACGAACTTCGGGACACGCCCGATGGCAAAGTTACATCGCGCGGAGTTGTCAGCATCCAGGTTGTTCTGGACGGCAAGATCTGGAAGATCGCCGAGGTATCGTGGCAGCCGCAACGGCCCGATGGGCCGTCCATACCTTCCAAATACCTGCCTTGAGCGGCATTCCTCAGGGCCCCGGTGATCCCGTTAAAATCGGCCATACGCGATCAGGTAAAGAACGATCATCGAGATGGGCCGAGGACGTGATAGTTTTGCCTCGCCGGGGTGTAACTGTGCAAGGCGAGGAGTGACACGTTGACGTTCAGGACCGGTAATTGCGTGTTACGGTAGTCGTCGCTCCTCCGGCTTGTACCAACCTCCCAAGCATAAAGCTCGAATCAAATGTACGAAAAATATCGTACGTTATCCCTACATTATCCTTCCGGCTAGAGTGGTTGCGCCGTCGGATGCGGCGCGACGCGATCTTTCCGTAAGCAAATCTCCGTAAAGCCGTTCCCAGCGGTCGAGGACGGTGTTCAAACTGAATTGCCCGGTGACATGGCGGCGCGCCCGGTCGCCCATGGCGCGGCGTTGGGCGGGCGGAGTTTCGATCAGGGCGGTCATGGCCTCAGCCAAAGCGCCGGGGTGGCCGGCCGAGGTGAGCCAACCGGTCTGCCCATGCTCGATCACCTCCCGTGAGCCAGGAACATCGGTGGCGACGGCAGGTAAGGCACAGGCCGCGGCTTCGATCAGTCCCATCGGCAGTCCTTCCCACCGCGATGAGAGCACGAAGGCATCCGCGGCCCGCAGCCAGCGCGTCAGGTCGGGCACAAAACCGAGAAAGCGAACCCGCCGATCCAGGCCGAGGCGCGCGCAAAGGTCGAGCAGCTCGCGATGGAGCGGGCCGGCGCCCGCGATCAGCAACCGCGCCGGCTGGGGCACAGCGGCCATGGCGCAGAGAAGCATGGGATAGTCCTTCACGGGGTCCAGGCGTCCGGCCGCCAGCCAAAGAAACTCCTCCGCCAGACCTAGCTCACGGCGCACGGCCGCGCGGCCGAATGCATCCGGCCGCCACGCCTCGAGATCGACGCCGTTTGGCAACACGGAGAGCTTGCGCCGGCTCACCAGTCCGGCGGAAAGGTGCGCGAGCGCGACGGACTGGCTTACGGCGGTGACGTGATCGGGCAGCCATCTGCTTAGGCGATAGCCAAGCCGGCGTCCGAGCGGCCCTGTCCACGAGCTATGCAGAGTGTCGATTACCGCCGGCGCCGGCGCGGCCAGACGCGACCAGCGGGCCAGCCACGCCGCGTGGGGCAGGTGCGCATGAACCACGTCCGGTCTCTCGCGGCGCACCCATTGGTGGAAGCGAATCCATCCGCGCGGGTCGGCCCATCCCTTGCGCATTTCCAGACTGAGGAACGCAATTTCCGCGCTCGCCAGCTCGTGAGCCGCCTGGCCGCCAGAGCCCGAGAGGGCTACCACGCTCACGCGCCAGCCGCGCCTGCGCAGGCCTTTGGCCAGCAACATCGTCTGCCGCTCGGCCCCGCCGATGCGGTCAAGGCCGGGAATGACCAGGGCGACGTGGGTCACGCGCGTCTCTGCGCAGAGGCTGCGTCGATCACTCCTTCGTAGGCCTCGATGGCGCGCTCGAAGGCGAATTCCTCGCCAACCTGAAGCTCCAGGGAGGCGAAACGGCTGCGGCTTGCGCGCCGAAGGGGTCCACTCAGGAGGGGCGGAGGGACGAAAGGATGCAATTGGGAGAGGATTGCGGAAAATGCGTGAAATGAAAGCGACAGCGCAAGCAGCAACGCTGCGAGAGCAGAATCCACGGTGCGGTCGAGCATAAAAAAGCTCCAAAAAGAACATTCACGGCCTGAGCCGGAACCGGCACAGTGACCGGATTGAGGAAACGCGCTCGAAAATGGGGCAATTGGTGCAGCTTGAAGATGAAGGCGGATAAATCCGAGTCCCGATAGAGAATCTGCCCCTTGCGGGGCCATTTTTCCCCACGAAATGGCAGGAAAAATGCCCAGGTAGGGCCTTTCATTGATCTGGAAGAAAAAGTACTACCAGGAAACATCTTTTCGGTTTAGATGTCAAGAGGTTAATTTACGCCTGGAAAAGTGGGCTCATCATTACTATTGGATTCAACGGGCTGATGATCCGGCCGCAGCCAGCCGCTACGGCATTTTCGGAGATAATGTGGACTGTCGAGAGCCGTGGATGTGTATTTTTCTTGAGGAAAAATCCACTCGGCAGTCGTGGTTTCGGGCTACACCATTTCCGAAAATGCGATAGCCGTCTTTTGGGCGTAAATCCCGATCAAAGAGGGCGAAAGGCCGGGAGGGCGAAAGGCCGGGAGGGCGAAGAACCGGAGGCCGGCAGGCGCAAGCGGGGCTGGTGGATGCGATCCGCGTTTTCCCGGGACAATTTCTATGAGTGCGATCGACGGTGCGGCCAGGCGTCCGGCGGAAGAGGCGTCAGGCGGAGGCGGCCGCGCCGGCGTCCTGCGCCGGCGGAGCGGGAGCGCCCAGATGCTTAGACAACCACTCGCCCGCAGTCTTGGGCGCCAGAATCAGGAGGCGGTCGCCGGGCTGCAGGATGGTCCGGTTGTGAGGCACGACCGCCGACATGCCGCGCAAAATGGCCACGATGCGGGCGTTGGGGAAGGTTTTATTGAGGGCGCAAGACTCGACGGATCTGCCCGCCCAGGGGCTTTCCGGCTGGAGCACCCTGGTGTTGAGCTGGAGGTCATCGGGCAAATCGAGGGCCACCCCTGAGTGCAGCAAGGCCGCAAGGTCAACGTGCGAAAGCTGCGGGGGCAAGGTGACGGTGCCCCGGTCCAACATTTGCAGGGCAAGTTCGACGTATTCGGCGCGGTGGGCGGGCGTGTCTAGCCTCCCGGCAACCTGGCCTTCGTAGAGGCTGCCGTATTTGCAGAACGTGGACAGCTTGGACTGAACCAGAAAGCTGAGCATGACGGCGAGGCCGGCGGGAACCATGAGCTGGTAGCCGCCGGTCATCTCGGCGACCATGATCAAGGTTGCGATGGGAACGCGGGCGGCGGCGCCGAAGACCGCGCACATGCCCACCACCACCAGACCTGCCGAGGGGTGGTGAGTGAGCGCCGCGAACAGGCCGCCCAACATGGCGCCGACAAAGAGGCTGGGCGCAAAGACGCCTCCCGAGCCTCCCGAGGAGACGGTGAGCGCCATGGCGACCATCTTGGCAACCAGGAGAATGATGAGCAGATGGGCTGCCAGAGAGCCGTCGATGGCCTCCTGAATCCAGCCGTAGCCGCCGCCCAGCACCTGGGGCAGCGCAAGGGCCATCAAGCCCACACCCAAACCGCCCATGGCGGGCTTGATCCATGCGGGAATGCGCAGGGCGAAGAAGGCGTCCCTCACGCGGTAGAAGAGTTCCGGCAAAACCGTGGCTACAACGCCGCTGGCGAGTCCCAGCGCGATGTACCAGCCGTAATCGGCGAGTCCCGTGGACCCGGTCTGGGGCGGGATCTGGAAGAGCGACTGCCAGCCCGACATGGAGCCGTTGACGGCATAGGCCACGATGGCGGCGAGCATGCAATAGATGAGCGCCTCGGACTCGAATTCGATGCCGCCGTAGAGCACTTCGACGGCAAACAGGGCGGTCCCGATGGGCGAGCGGAAGATGGCCGAGAGTCCCGCGGCCATGCCCATCAAGACCAGCAAACGGCGCTCGCGATCCGGCCGGTGCAGCAGAGTGGCGTAGACGGAGCCGAAGCCCGCCGCGATGAGCGCTGTAGGGCCTTCACGGCCCGCTGCGCCTCCAGAACCGATGGTGATGGCCGAGGCCACCATCTTGACGGGGGCGACGCGCGCCCGGATCTTGCCTTCAGTCCAGTGCACGGCCTTGACGACGGTGTCTGTGCCGTGTCCCTCCGCCTCCGGCGCCAGCCCGTAAACCAGAATGCCGGAGATCAGGCCGCCCAGAGTGGTGACCACGGGCACCAGCCACAGCCCGTGCGGCCCGATTACTTGCTGAAGAGTCGAGCCCTCCGCCGGCAATCCCGGCGCGCGGTATCCCGCTATCCAAACCAGGAAAATGCGGCTCGACATCCGGAGCATCCACATGAACGCCTGGGCGCTCAAGCCCCCGATCACGCCGAGTAAAAGCGCATCGAGCAGGAGCCGCGGTTTGTCTTCGGCCGGCACTTTTCCTTTGTAGCATCCTGGCGGGGACCGGCGCATTGCGGAGAGGGCGCAAAGGGACGGTCCTGCGAGCAAGGAAGTTGGCTAGAGCGGTTTTCCAGTTAGAATGTGGCATGTCCTGCGTCGTGCAAGGTGGCTTTTTCTTGAGGAAAAAGCCACTTAGCAGACGTGGTTTCGCTTTACAGCAACTGGAAAACCGCTGTATTCGACAGCAGTTCCGGAGGGCGTGAGCAAGGAGGGGGCGGGTAGCGGAGCGGTTGGAACTCAACACGCCGGGCCGAGAGGCAGTGAACCGATGGCCGCCACGCTTTCCGGATTGGATACGGCGTGGGGAACGGGCGTCCGGGTTGCGGACTCCGATGGGGCGGAAAACGCGAATTGAAACTGCTGGCCTGGATGCAGAGCCATCAATGCGGCATGGATGGAAGCGGAGAGCGCGTCCGCGCTGACTTGGTGCGCGAGCCAGGCGCCGGGACGGCTGCGAAGCAGTTCTACGACACCGCCCGAAGCCGGCAAGGCTACGATGGGCAGGCCGGCGGCGGCGGCTTCCAGCAGAGCGTTGGGCATTCCCTCGTGGCGCGAGGAAAGCACAAACAGCGAAGCCCCCGGGAAAAAGACGTAGGGGCAATCGACGCGGCCAGCGAAATGCACCGCCGCTTCCAGCCGCAGCCTGCTGCACTGGGCTTTGAGCGACGCTTCTTCAGGGCCGGCGCCGGCGATGATCAGGTCAGCGTGGGGAAAGCTCTCCCGCACGGCGGAGAGCGCGTTGAGGAGCAGGTCGAATCCCTTTTCCGGCGCCAGCCTTCCCACGGCCAGCAGGTGCGGGCCGGGACCGGTCCACGGCTGGGGGTAGGCGCGGGCCGAGCGGATTCCCTCCAGGTCCACCGGATTGGGCAGGACGACGATCCGTTCGGTTCCAATACCCAGCTCACCGGCCAAGTCCTCGGCCATGGCGCGCGACTGGCAGATGACGCGGTCCGCGTGACGGTAGAGCAGCTTGTAGAGCAGGCGGGTGAAACGGGGCATCCCCCCGAAGGCCAGAGCGGCGGAGACGGTGGCATTCTGGCGCACCAAAACCCGGGTTCCGCGGGGGAAGAACGGCCGCAGCAGAAGCACCAGGAAATTGAGGTGCGCCATGCCCGAGAGAATCACGTCCGGGCGCAGGCTGCGAACCAGGCGCAGCAATATGAAGGCGGCAGCGCGCACACGTGGAGCGCCTAGGGGATGAATAGCCACCCACGGCGGCAAGTTCCCTGCCCCAGCGTCCGTCTGGGTGACCAAGCCCAGGTGAAGCTCGTACTTTTCACGCGACAGTCCCCGCGCCAGCAGAGCCGTGACCTGCTCCGCACCGCCGCCGCCAAGATGCGGGATGAGCAATAGGACCCGAAGACATTGCGCCATGAGTTTTCCTGGTAGTGACTGATTTTGGGACAATCTACTATTTCTGTTCTGTGTTCTAGGTCACTCACTATTGGTTGTCTCAAAATGCTACAGTATTTCTAACTACTCCTTGCACTTGGAGAATTCTAAGGAATACGGGGCCTTCCCGTGGCAGCTTCGCCTGTGCTCCAGAGCATTCCGCCTTTACCGGCTGATGGAGCGGAACCGCGATCCATAGTGGTGGGCGTCACCCATCCGCAGACCTGTCTGGTGCTGGGCTCGCGCTTGCGGGTGTTGCGCGATGCGGGCTTCCGCGTCACAGTGGTTTCGAGTCCCGGCAAGTTGCTGGAGCGCACCGCCGCGCGCGCAGGAGTGGAGTGGATTGCGATCCCCACGCGCCGGGGGATGGCGCCGTTTGCGGATCTTGTTTCGTTGCTGCGCCTTTGGCGGCTGCTGGGCAGGCTCAAGCCGGACCTGGTGGAATTCAGCACTCCGAAGGCGGGACTTTTGGGCACCGTGGCGGCCATGCTGCGCGGTGTGCCGCGGCGCGTCTACATGCTGCGCGGACTCAAGCTGGAAACCGCGCATGGATACAAGCGCGGCATCCTGCTGGCGGCCGAGCGGTTGACCTCAGCCTGCGCACATGTGGTCTTGTGTAACAGCGAAAGCCTGCGCGCGCGGGCGCTGGAGCTGCGCGTGGCGCCGCCCGCCAAGTTGCACCTGCTGGGCGACGGCAGCAGCAACGGCGTGGACTTGGAGCGGTTTTCGCCGGGGCCGTGCGAGGTGCGCGAGCGGCTTGGATTTTCACGCGATGCGCCGGTGGTGGGATTTATGGGGCGCTTGACGCGCGACAAGGGGCTGCCGGAACTGATCGACGCCTTCGACGCCATTCTGGCGGCGGAGCCGCAAGCCCGGTTGTTGCTGGTGGGCTGGTACGATGCCGCCGAGGATGCGCTGGACGACGCTATGCGCGCCCGCATCGAGAGTCACCCGTGCATTCATTGCACCGGCTTTGTGGACGACACGGCGCCCTACTACCGGGCCATGGACGTGATGGTTTTGCCCACCTGGCGGGAGGGGTTTCCCAACGTGGTGCTGGAGGCCGCGGCCACGGGGATTCCGGTCGTCACCACGACGTCCACGGGCTCCCGCGACGCGGTGGTGGCGGAGGTGACCGGGCTGCTCATTCTGCCCGGCTACCCGCAGGCTATTGCAGAGGCCGTCGTGAAGCTGCTCCGCGATCCGGAGCGGCGGCAGCACATGGGCCAAGCCGCGCGCGCCTGGGTGATGGAGCACTACGCCGACGAGCGGGTGCTGGGGCTTACCGCAGCCTATTACAGGAGCTTACTGGAGCCGGCGGCGAGCCCAAACAAGCTGGGGCCTGTTAGCACTATTGGTATGGCGTGATAGGCGAAAATCGGCTCCCGTCGCCGCCAAACCAGTAGTATTAACAGGCCCTGAGATCTCCTCATAGGCAAACCGGGGCGGATGGCGCCAATCCGGTTGATGGGCCACAACTATGCACTGTTCGGGCTGATGGGCGGGTTCGCCGTGGTGACGGCGCCGGAGCTGCTGGCGGCGATGCTCTTTACCCCGCTGATGGCGGCGGCGAATCCGCCTAGCGTGCATATGGGCTATATCGACGGCCACGGGTACGACTGGACGGCGTGACGGGGAGCAATCTGACCGACGCGGGCATCGGTGCCGGGCATCAGTATCGGGCATCAGCAAAGCGGTGTGCTTGTTCCTGATTTGGGCGCTGCCGCGCTGGCGGCGGTCTTCGGCCTGGCTTGAAAACTAGAACTGCCGGTTGCGCGCCCGCACCTTCGGCATGCACATTTCTCCAGAAAGAAAAAGGCGGCAGCCAAAGCCGCCGCCCTCAACTCACAGCCGAGAGGCTCTCAGAAGATCACCTTGGCCGAGATCTGCAACTGCCGCGGTCCCCACAGCACGCTGTTGGTCGTGCTTGGCTGGCCAAAGTCCAGGTGCGCCGCCGACGGCGTATATGGCCCGATGCAGCCGTCGAAGCTCGATCCCGCCGGCGCGCTCGCCGTTGCCGGGCAGGTGCCGCCCCCGGGTGCGAAGTACTGCGCATAGGTGGAGTTCGCGCTGGCAACAATCTGCTGGTTCAGCAGGTTGAATGCTTCGCCGATGACCTCCATGTACACGCGCTCGTGAATGGGAATATCGCGCGTAATCCGGAAGTCGATGTCGTGCACCCCAGGGCCTGGCTGGCTGTTGCGCTGAATCTCCGGCGGCCGGCCCATGGTGGGCGCGCCCGAGCCCGAGCTCATGGCGCCGCCATAGATGCCGCCGTCGGCCTGCGCCGTGGCGCCCGATCCCGACGGAACCGAGCCGCTCACGCCCGCCACGATGGGCAGGCCTCCCGACTCGGTCGCCGTTCCCGAGAAGACAAACCCGTCCAGCCCCTGTTTCATCCACGGATTGCCCTCCATAAACATGGGCTGCCACACCAGCGTGCCCACAAAACGGTTGCGCATGTCCAGGTCCGAGGGCCCGTATTCGGCCTTCAGGTTGTTGGGATCCAGCACCGGGTTGCCACCGTAGAAGGTTCCATACGTGCCCGCAACCTGGTCATCGTCCAGAGCCTTCGCCCAGGTGTAGTTCAACAGCAGCTCCAGCCCGTGGTCGAAGGGCCGGCGCACCGTAACGGCCATCGAGTTATACCACGAGTTGGCCACGCTGAACCCCGTATTCAGCGAGGTCAGAGCCGGATTGATCCGATCCGATGCCAGATAGTACGGCACCGTTACCAGCGGCGTTGTCCCGTTGGGATACGTGATGTAGAACGAGTGCATTCCGTGCGGCTTTTGTCCCACCAGGTTGGCGTCGACGAACACCGGCAGCCGCAGCGCCCGCGAGCCCACGTAGCCGATGGAAAGCATGGTCTTGCCGGGCAGCGCCTGTTCCACCGCCAGGTCGAACTCGTGCACCAGCGGGGGTACAAAGTCCGGCGACAGGCCGTGGAAGCTGGTGCTCGCCGACGCGCTCTCGCTCGTCACCTGGGGCCCCGTCCCGCCGCTCGGATAAATCGCCGAAGACAGCGGCGGCCCCGTCACTGGGAAAGGAACGTTGGGGAACTTCAGCGCCGGCTGGTTAGAAGATGTGCACGCCGCGCTGCAGCCCGAATAGTTGTAGTTGATCTGGTACTCGCCGTTCTCCACACGCATGGCGTAGTAGGTGCTGCCCTGATTCAGCCCTGTAAAGATCCCGTATCCGCCGCGCACTACCGTCCCCTCCATCGGACTCCACGAGAAGCCGATGCGCGGCTGCACGCGGTCGGTCACGTTCTTGATGGTGGTGTTGTACTCCGTGGCCAGCGCGGAAGAAGTGTTCGGAATGGTCGGCGGCGGCGTCAACTGCAGGTCGTAGCGCACGCCCAGGTTCAGCGTCACCTTCTGGCTCACCACCCACGTGTCCTCGGCAAAGCCGTCGTACATCTTCATCCAGAAATCGTCCGCGCCCGCGCGGCCCGTCGAAATTGGATTCTGCTGGTCGATGGTCTGCACGAAGGTGTAGTAGTGCGAGCCCGCGTAGGGGTCCGTATCCCCAGTTTGTCCCGCGAATGCGTCCTGCACCCAGTTCTGGAACTCCGTCGTCACCGTGCCGGTGTAGTTATAAAGTCCGCCTCCCTGGTAGAGGTTGATCATCACCTCGTGCACCAGGTTGATGTCTCCGCCGAACTTGAAGGTGTGCTTGCCCATCACCTTTGAGAACACATCCGTGATCTGGAAGCGGTGCTCGTCCGGCTCCGCCGCGCGCGGCAAAGCGTTGGGCATTCCGTAGGTCTCCGCGCCCATGCCCACGCTCGGACCCGATGCATTCGCCCCCGCCGTCTCCAAGTCGCGGCCCCACTGGAACATGAGGTCGTTCACCGCGGTGTTGGTGATCGTCGAGGTCCAGTGGGTCACGAAGAAGCGCTCATGATAGCTGGTGGGCGAATTGGTGCTCGGCGACGAGTTGGAAAACGTGGGGCTCGCATTGTAACCATAGGTGCTGTCGAAGTCCGCGAAGTTGAAGTCCGCGTAGACCAGGTTCCTGTCGTTCAACTGATAGTCTATGCGGGGAAACAGGAGCGTCTCCTTGGCGAACCGCGACGGCGCACTCTGCTGGCCGAGCAGAAAGTTGATGGCCGCCGTGCACTGCGTGCTGGTGATAGTCGCCGGGCACTGCGTCGGCGTCACGTCAGTGCTGCTCGTATACGTTCCCGCCGGCGTCAGCGACACGGTGTTGGTTTCGTAGTAAAGGGCCCGGCCCACGCGCCGGAAGTTGTCCGAGGTCAGAAAGTAAAAGAGCTTGCCCTTCTTGATCGGACCGCCCACGCTTCCGCCGTACTCCTGCTGCTGGTGAATGGGCTGCGTCAGCAGGAAGGGAACGGCGTGGTTGTAGAGCACCGACCACTTGCTATAAGGATCCAACGCGTTCATGCTCGGGTAGCGCAGGTAGTAGAACAGGTCGCCGTGCAGGGTATCCGTGCCGCTGCGTGTGATCGCGTTCACCTGGCCGCCGGCCGCCTGCCCGAACTCCGCCGAATAGTTCGAAGTCTCGGTCTGGAACTCCTTGATGGAGTCCAGGCTGTAGACGAACGGCGCGCCTGATGCCCGTCCCCGCGCCTCGCTGAACAGCATTTGGTTGTTGTTCGCGCCGTCCACGTAGTTCTCGTTATAGAGGCCACTGATCCCGTGGAAGCTCACCATGCCGCTGGTGCCGTCCTCCACCACGTTCGGCGTGAGCAGGACAAAGTCGCTCCAGTCGCGCCCGTTCACGGGCAGGTTCTGGATGATCTGCTGGTCCACCACCTGCGAAACCTGCGTCTGCTCCACGTCCAGCAGCGGCGTCGTCGCTGAGACCTCCACGGTGGTGGTGGCGGACTTCACCTTCGGCGTAAGGTTCACGGTCAGCGTCTGGCCCACCAATAACGTCAGGTTCTCCGCTTCCACCGTCCCAAAATTGCTCGCCGTCGCTGAAACCACATACTTTCCCGGCGTCAAAAACGGCGCAGTGTAGATCCCCGCCGAGTTGGTCGTGTATACATGGGCGATCCCCGTGTCGGTATCTGTAACCGTCACCGTGGCGCCGGGAATCACGGCGTGGCTGACGTCCGTTACGGTACCCGTGATCTGGCCTGCGCCCGAAGTCTGCGCCACGGCCAGCGTCGCAGTAAACGCCGCGATTGATCCCACCGCCAGAAGCAGGCCGATGAGACACTTGAAGGATCTGATAGGGTGTGTCATGGTAAGGCTCTCCTGAATGCGCTGATCTAAATCTGCATGCACTGAAGGGTTTTTGCGACCGAAATTACTGCACGCCTGGCTATGCGTGGAGGGTACCCCTGCATAAAAATAATGTCAATCCACGGACGTTAAAAACCCATGTTTTTTTCTTAGTATTTCAAATTTTTTCTTAACAGGTTGAGTGACAACGGCTTATCTCGATTCATAAGAACTTATTTTGAAAGCTTTGCGCAGTGCGATCCCCATCGCAAGGTACGGAAGCCTGAGGCCGCCAGCGGTCCAGTCTCAGTCGGCGGCGGTGGCCTTCTTTTGAGGCGCTTTGGCGGGCGCTATGGGTTGGTGGGGCGTGGGGATGGCAGCGAGGTCCGTTTTGTCTTCGGCCAGGCGGATGAGGAAGTCCTGGCTGGAGAATGAGGGGGCGTCCTTGAGCAGCTTGCCGGCGCGGATGTAGGCGCCGTCAGGCTGCTGGAGCCGGGCCTTGACGGTGTCGGCCAGGTAAGCGGGAAGAATCTCGTTGTGGATGCGCGCGATGGCGGCCGGATCGCGGACGGGGAAGACCACCTCGCAGCGCTCGAAGAGGTTGCGGGGCATCCAGTCGGCTGAGCCGAGATAGGTTTCGCCGTCGCCGCCGTTGGCAAAGTGGAAGATGCGGGAGTGTTCGAGGAAGCGGCCGACGATGGAGCGGACACGAATCTTATCCGAGAGGCCCTTGACGCCGGGGCGCAGAATGGAGAGGCCGCGGACGATGAGGTCGATCTCCACGCCGGCTTGCGAGGCCTGATAGAGTGCCTCGATGACGCTGGGCTCGAGCAGGGAGTTCATTTTTGCCACGATGCGGGCTGGACGGCCGGCCTGGGCATGCTCCTGCTCGCGGCGGATAAGGCGCAAAAAGCTCTCCGCCATGGTCAACGGCGCGACGAGCAGCGGGCTGTAATCATCGACCTCGGCGTGCGCGGTGAGGTAATTGAAGACCATGTGCACGCGCTCGGCGATCTGCGGATCGGCAGTGAGGAGGCTGAGGTCAGTATAGAAGCGCGCCGTGACGGGGTTGTAGTTGCCGGTGCCCAGGTGGCAGTAGCGGCGGGTTTGGCCGTCCTCGTCGCGGCGGACGAGCAGGGCCAGCTTGCAGTGGGTCTTCAAGCCGACCACGCCGTGAAAGACCTGGACGCCCGCGTCCTCCATGCTGCGCGCCCAGCGGATGTTAGTGGCCTCGTCGAAACGGGCCATCAATTCCACGACCACGGTGGCTTCCTTGCTGGCGCCGGCCTCGGTGAGGGCCTGAAACATAGGCGAGTCTTCGCTGGTGCGGTAGAGGGTCTGCTTCATGGTCACCACGGCGGGGTCCTGCGCGCCCTGCTGGATGAAGTCGACCACCGGGTCGTAGGAATCGAAGGGGTGGTGGAGCAGGATGTCGCGATGGCGCAGTTCGTCGAAGAGGCCGGCGGACTTGCGGCTGAGCAAAAGGGGCTTGGGCGTAAAGGGCTGGAACTTGAGGTCCGGGCGCGGCACATCGTCATAGAGGAACATGAGCCGGGAAAGGTTGACCGGACCGTCGCAGTGGAAGATTTGATCCTGTAATAGTTCGAAGTTGACGCGCAACCACTCGACAATCTCCGGATCGGCGCCGGTTTCGATTTCAAGGCGGACGGCGTCGCCTTTGCGGCGGTTGTGCAGCTCCACGCGGATGGTTTCAAGCAGCGAGCGCGCTTCTTCCTCCTCGAAGTAGAGGTTGGAGTTGCGGGTGACGCGGAAGGAGGCGTGCGCCAGCACCTGGTAGCCGCGGTACATGCCGGCGAGGTGCTGCGCGATCAGGTCTTGCAGGAGAAGGTAATGGGAGCAGCCGTCGGCGGCGGGGAGGCGGACAAAGCGGGGCAGCGCGCGCGGCACGGTGACCACGCCCAGCACGCGCGGGCCGGAGCTGCGGCGCTTGGCGCGCAGGAGCAGCGCCAGACAAAGCGCCTTGTTGATGACGCGCGGAAAGGGATGGGCGGGGTCAATGGAGATGGGGGTCAGCAGCGGATCGACCTCGCGCTGAAAGTAATCCTTGGCAAAGGCCTGGGCCTGATCGTCGAGTTCGTCCCACTCCAGCAGCCGCACTCGCTGTTGGCGCAGTTCGGGAAGCAGTTGCGAGTTCCAGCACCGGTACTGCGCGGCCACAAAGCCGTGCATCTCGGCGGTGAGAATGGCCAGCGACTCATCAGGGCGCAAGCCGTCGTAGCCCGGCTCGCGGTTTCCGTCCTCCATGCGCTGCATGAGGCCGGCTTGGCGCACCTCGACGTACTCGTCGAGGTTGGAGCCGGTGATGGCGAGGAACTTGACACGCTCCAGGAGGGGGTTGGCGGAGTCTTCGGCTTCTTCAAGCACGCGCCGGTTGAACTGCATCCAGGAGTAGTCCCGGCCGTTAAAGAGCTTTACTTTCCGCGCCGTTCTGGCCATTGATCTGTTCATCAAGCCGTGATGGCAGTCTACAGCGTTTGGGCCGAAAACGGAACGGAGCCTTCAGGCCCAGCGATGCGGAGACCGCTGGAACACATGTAGAACCCGCCGCCCGCGCCGCACAGCATTTTCGGAATTGGCGTAGACCGAAAACACATCCTAAAGTGGTTTTTTCCTTAAGAAAAGCCGCCTTTCACGGCTGCCAAAAGGTCTATATGCATTCGGAAAATGCTCTAAGATGGAGTGCGGAGGCGCAGAGCTTATGTTTACGCCGCAGCCGATTGGCTTTGTACGGTCGCCGTATAAGGAAACTTCCGTCATTCCCAAGGGCCTGGGCGCGAAACACGTGGCCGAAGGCGTCATCGAGTTGCTGCGCGAGTTCGAGCCGGGGCTCGGCGACATCGAAGGCTTCTCGCACCTGTTCGTGCTGTGGGAGTTCGACCGCGCCGAAGGGTTCGATCTCGTCGCCCATCCGCCCACTGACGAGAAGCGCCCGCACGGCGTCTTCGCGACGCGGTCGCCGCGCCGGCCAAACCCCATCGGCCTCACGGTGGTCGAGCTGCTGCGTCGCGACGGCGCATCGCTCCACGTTCGCGGCGTGGACATGCTGGATGGAACGCCGGTGCTGGATGTGAAGCCGTATCTGTCCAGCATTCCGGCCGAGAAGCTGCGGCGGGGATGGCTGGCGGAGGCGGAGGCGAGGAAGGCCGTCTCTCCATAAATGGTCATTCCACTAACGTTATAATCGGTTCGATTTGTCCAACCCATTTAATCCCGGCGATGTTATCTCCTACACGGAGATGTCTTCGGCAGTTGGAGCGAATCTGCAGCGAGGCATGAACTTCCACCTCTGCGGCAGCGAAAGCGTCATTCTGATGAGCTTGCGGCCAGGCGCCCCTTACGCTGACCGAGTAGAAGATGAAGGTCGAACATTGATCTATGAGGGACACGATTGCGCGAAAACGACGAGCGCACCCAATCCAAAGCAAATCGATCAGCCGGAACGTAATCCCGGGGGCTCGCTGACACAAAACGGGCTTTTCTGCGAAGCAGTGCGTCGGTACAAGGGGGAAAGTACGGCGCCGGAAACTGTCCAGGTTTACCAAAAGATTCGATCTGGCATTTGGGTCTACAACGGAACGTTCGAGCTTAATGATTATTGGACTGAGACATCAGCCGGGCGCCGAGTTTTCAAGTTCGAGCTTAGGATTGCCAGCAGAGTGGACCACCCGCGTCCGTTAGTGGTTCTGCCAGATGCGGGGGATGATCGCATCATACCGAGCCGAGTGATGCTTGAAGTTTGGAAACGCGATCAAGGGAGATGTAGAAAATGCGGGGCAAATACCGGCCTTCATTTTGACCACATCATCCCTTACTCGAAGGGCGGGTCTTCAAAGGATCCTGAGAATATTCAAATCTTGTGCGCGCGACACAATCTCGAGAAGCGCGACAAGATCGAATAACTGGCACGCGAAGCACTTACGGAATGCCCAGAGATTTGTGGGTTTGCAGGCTCAATCGCCATTGCGGATGATCGAGGCAATAGCGTAGCGCTAGTTGGGTGTTGCGGTCGCGGTTGGGCCCATCCATGGGCTGGAGAAAGAAATGCCGGAAGGGGAGGGCCGCGAATGCTTCCGGCCCGGCGCCCGGCTGAGGATAGACCAGCTTCAACTCGTCGCCGCTGCGCTGCGCCAGTTTCGCGCCGGCTTTGGGGCTGACGCAGAGCCAGTCGATACGTTCCGGGCCGGCCGGAGCGGCGACGGTCCCATTCGTCTCCACGGCAATCTCGAAGCCGCGCGCGTGCAGCGCGGCGATGAGGCTCGCGTCAAGCTGCAATAGCGGCTCGCCGCCGGTGCAGACGACGAATCGTCTGCCAGGCGCAGCGGCGCCGGGCCATTTCTCTTCAACCGCCGCCGCCAGCGCTTCGGCTGATGCGAACTTCCCGCCGCCGGGGCCGTTGGTATCGGCAAAATCCGTGTCGCAAAATTGGCAGACGGCCGCGGCCCGGTCCGCTTCGCGTCCCGACCAGAGATTGCACCCGGCAAAGCGGCAGAAGACCGCGGCGCGGCCGGTTTGCGCGCCTTCGCCCTGGAGCGTATAGAAGATCTCTTTGACCGCGTACATAAAGGCAGCTTCTAGCCTCTAGCTACTAGCTTCTAGCTCTTTCGTGCGAAACGCAACAGTCATGGCTCTGGTGAGACAAAGCTAGAGGCTAGGAGTTAGCAGCTAGAAGCTGTATTTCAAGAGGGGATCTTCGAGGCCGTTTTCGCGGAAGCCCTTTTGGCGCAAGAGGCAGGAGTCGCACTGGCCGCAGGGCGCGCCCGCAGGCGAGGGATCGTAACAACTGCTGGTGAGCGCGTAGTCCACACCAAGCTCGATGCCTTTGGCGACGATCTGCGCTTTGGTGAGGGCGATGAGCGGGGTGTGAATCGTGAGTTTCTGGCGGCCCTCCACGCCGGCTTTGGTGGCCAGATTGGCCATCTTCTCGAAGGCGGCGATGAACTCCGGACGGCAATCGGGGTAGCCGGAGTAGTCGAGCGCATTCACGCCCAGGAAGATGTCGCTCGCGCCCAGCACCTCAGCCCAGGCCAGCGCGAAGGCGAGAAAGATGGTGTTGCGCGCGGGAACGTAGGTGATGGGAATGCCGTGCGCCATCTCCTCTGCGGCGCGGCCTTTGGGAACGTCGATGTCGGCGGTGAGCGCGGAGCCGCCGAAGGCGCGCAGATCGATCTGCGCGATGCGGTGCTCAGCGACGCCGATGGACGCGGCCACGCGCTTGGCCGCTTCCAGTTCCCAGGCGTGGCGCTGGCCGTAAGAGAAGGAGAGCGCGTAGGGCTCGTAACCCTCGGATTTGGCGATGGCGAGGACGGTGGCGGAGTCGAGGCCGCCGCTCAAGAGAATGACGGCTTTGTTTTTTATGTTCATTCTGAGTCCCGCTCAATCGGATCTGATCAACCCGGCCAGCCGCAAAAAGGAACCGCAGGTCCTTCGACTCCCTCGCTACGCTCGGTCGCTCAGGATGACAGCGTTGTTGAAGGTGCAGCAAACCAAGATGCTTTCTAGGACTGGCTGCGCAAATGCCGCAGCGCGCGCGAGCAGCATCCCTCAGGGGCTAAAGCCCGCGTTTTTATGCGGCCATTGCGGCACGGATAAATCCGTGCCCTTTCAAAACTTTGCCTTCGTGTAAACAGCCTCCTGAAACTCCACAGCTAAAGCCCCCGTTTTATGCGGCCATTTCGGCACGGGACCCAGAGGGTTCCCCTCCGTGCCCTTTCAAAACCCCATTTATGCAACCAGTTCTAGCTCCGCTAACTTCGCTAGCCCCGCTTACTCCGCTTCTCCTTCAAGTCGCCGCCGCACTACTTCAGATCCCCGCCCTTGCCGATGTCCATGGACGGTGGAATGGGATGGCTCTCGTCGATGAAGGCCTCGATGCACTGCGTGAGCACGCCTTTAGCTTCCAGGATGAACTCGATGGCGTCGCGGCCGGCGCCGCAGCCGCCGGCGTTGGGGGTGACGTAGTGGGCCTCGGCCTTCACCTGCGGGCGCGCGTTGGCCGCGGCAATGGCCAGGCCTACCCCGCGCATGGCGGGCAGGTCGATGACGTCGTCGCCCACGTAGCAGATCTCGTCGGGCGTCACGCCTTCCTTCTCGCAGATCTCGCGGATGGGCTGCATCTTGAAGGCGCTGCCCTGGTAGACGAACTCGAGCTTCAGATCGCGGGCGCGCGTGGCCACCGTTTCGCTGATGCGCCTGGTGATAACGCCGCACTTGAGGCCGCCCAGCCTCGCCAGCGAGATGCCCGTGCCGTCGTGCGCGCAGTAGCCCTTGGCCTCGACCATGGTCGTCGAGCCGACGCCGAAGCCGATGTCGGTCTTGCCGCGAATCTCGTCCAAAACCTTGCCGCCGCTAGGCCCCGGAACAAGCCAGATGGTGCCGTCGGTGAGAACGCCATCGACATCGAAGATGATGATTTTGATTTTGCGGGCGCGATCCCGCGCAGAAGGAGTCACGGGACGATTGTAGCATCGCTCGATGCCGCTTTTTGCTGCGCCGCGCGGCGTGCGGCGGGGACTATTGCGCGCCGCCGCCTGCGGAGGCGGAGCCGGCGGCAGACTGCGTGGCCGCCACAGTGTCCGGCGGCCGCACCAGCACCGCGAAGCGCGGAAAAGCGAAGCTGCCGGCGGCGTCGTCGATCACGTTCAACTGGCAGATGTAAGACCCCGGCTTGAGTTTGGCCAGCGGCACATTCAGCTCCATAACTACCGCGTCGCGGTCCTCGACGTTGATGCGCCGGGCCTGCACCAGCGGCGTCTCATACACCTTGGTCGAGCCCTGGATGAGTTCCAGGCTGCTGAGCACGTCGATGCCTTCATTCGAACCCGGCGACGAAGACCTGTCCCCAGAGGTCCTGGACCCGGCTGCCTTAGGCTCGTTCGGGACCGCTCTTTCATGCGCGGGATCGTAAACCTCGAAGAGCAGATGCATGTCCTGGTTCTGGCGGAAGACGTGACTGATGTTGGGCACGTACTCCAGGCCGTCGCGCACCAGCGGATCGATTTCTTTCGCCTGCTGCTTGCTGGGCTCGAGCAGGGAGGAAAGAATGATGGAGCTCATCTTGAGCGGGGCTTTCTTCAGATCGGGCAGCGTGATATTGGCCATAAAGGAGCCCATGCGCCCGGTCTGGTTCTCGCGCACCACGAATTTAAGCTCATACTTGCCCGGCGGCAACGTGAAGCTGGTGGTGTATTCGATGTTCTTCTGCCGCGCCTGGAGGAATGGATTGAGGTCGAGCTTGACCGTCTGCCTGACGCGGCCGACCGGCCGGCCGACCTCATCAACGACCTCGCCCAGAATGTCGAGCGTGGATTTGTCCTTGTCGCCGCCCTTGACAAAAGGAATCTGCGAACCGGGGATGAGCAGCGAAACCGGCATATAGAAATGCCTGCCGTCGAGGCGGAAGTACATAGCGTCCATGTAGACGGGAATGTCGGTGGCGGGCAGGTCGCTGGCCAGCTCGTCATCAAGCTCCTGCTCGCGGTCCTGGCGGTTGGAGTGCCTGAAGTCGGCCGGCGCATAGTAGCCGTGCCGGAATTCGAGTTTAATGCCGGGCCGGTCGATTTTGATGACCAGGCGGCGGTATTTGCCGTTGCGCGCGGGGTTGGTGGAGTGATAGCCGATGGCGTAATAGGCCGAGGTGTCGCGCTGCACCTGGGCGAACGCGGGAGCGAAGTCGTTGGAGTCGAAGAAGGCCTTGCCGCCGGTGTCGGTGGAGAGCGTAGACATCACCTCCTGGGTGGCGAAGTTGGAATTCATGTTGTTCGCGAGCGCGCCGCCGGTGAAGCCGCCCTGGCCGCGCAGGCTGCCGACAGAAGCATCACCCAGCGGCAAAACGGCCTGCAAGCCGCGCGTGTCCACGCTGTAAATCGCAAGATTGGCGCGCACCGCGGCGTTGACAGCGGCCCGCAGCGCGGCCTCGTTCTCAATGCCGTCGCGCGAGATGCCTCCGGAGAAATAGAGCAAAGACTTTTTTTCGTCAATCTTTTCGAGCGACTGCGCGACGGCTTGCAAGGCGAACAGCTCGCGGTCGGTGTTGATGTCGTTATATTCGCTCTCGTCGGCGGTGTAGGCGGTGGTGTCCTCCACCTGGTTGGAGTTGGCGTTGGCGCCCTGGGCGAATCCCTGGCCTTCAGTGCCGTTATAGGCGCCCACCTCGTTGATCAATGTGGTCTTGTCGGCAGTGAAATCCTGATCCACGCTGAGCGTGTCGCCAAGGGAAACGAGCGCCACCAGGTCGGCGGGCTGCATCCTGGTGCGCAAGAAGGTTTGCGCGGCGTCCACGGCGCGCTCAAGATCCTCGGGCTGCATGGAGGTCAGGTCAAAGAACATCACGATGAGGCGGTGGTCGCGCAAGTCCTGCGGACGGGTGACGACCACGGCCTTTTCGCCGCTGCCGGGAGGGCCGCCTGCCAGCCCGGTGACGGTGGCTTCCTGGAGCGGCGTGGCCATCTCCACGCTCTCAAAGTCGAAGGTGTCGATCTTTTGCTCCTTGCCGTCCTCGTAGATGCGGAAGTCGCTCTTCTTGAGGCCGCGCACCAGTTCGCCGGTCTTGGCGTCGCGGGCCACCACGTCGGTTAGCACCAGCTCGGCGTTCTGCTTGAACACGAAGCCGCCTTGCGGCGTGGAGGAGACGCGCGCAGCGTTCTGCGCAGGCGCAGGCGGCGCGCCCGCCAGAGCGAGCGCCAGCGCCGCCAATCCCGCTCCTGCTTGCCGCGACCACGTTCTCATGAATCTCCTTCCCACGCCGATCGGCTAACAGCCTGTGGCAAAAGTCGACCGCGAAACAATCCCTCAGGGGCTAAAGCCCGCGTTTTATGCGGCCATTGCGGCACGGATAAATCCGTGCCCTTTCAAAACCTTGCCATTGCGGCATCCTTCGATCCGCCGCGGCGGACGGCACGGATAAATCCGTGCCCTTTCAAAACCCCGTTGCTCTTGCCGCGCCCTTCGATCCCACGGCGGACTCAGGGCAGGCTCGAAATCCGCGCCCTTTCAAAATCCCGTTTATGCGACCAGTTCTAAAACCTGAACCTGGCCATGAATTGAAACGATCGCATGGCTCCTGTCGAACTCACTTGCCCGAAGGTGGGCGTGCCCACGGTGGTATTGACGCCTGAATATTGGACGGTGTTGAAGACGTTGTCGATGGTGGCGCGGATTTCCATGCTGCGCGTCTCGCCCATCTGCATGGTCTTCGACAGCGACATGTTGTTCTCCAGCGTCCCAGGCCCTTCAATCGAGTTGCGCGGGGCATTGCCGAAGGCGTTGCAAAAGCCGGGCGTGGCTGAAGGCAGCGAATAGGCCGCGGGATTGAACCACTCGCGCAGCGAGCCGCCGCCGGAGGTTACGGAGACGCCGGGGACGCGGTTGGCGCGCAGCGCTCCCGCGGTGCCACAGGTCACGCTGATTGCGGTAGGAGCGTAGGTGGGCGTGAGCCACGCCCCGCTGGCGAAGGTGAAGTCGCCCGAAACCGACAGCCCCTCCAGGATGTGAGAGCCCACGCCGGCCGTCACCCAGTACTTATCCTCGCCGAAGGGCAGCTCGTAAAGATAGTTGCCGCTGACCGAATGGCGCCTGACGAGGCTGGAGTTGCCCTCCTCAGCGGCTAAGTCCTGCCAGTTTTGCGCCACCATGCCCGAGCTTCCGTTCACGGAGCTGGCGTCGTCGATGGCGTGCGAGTACTGATAGTTCGCGCCCATCGCCACACCGTGGTCAAGCCGCTTGTTGACGCGCAGCGTGCCCGCGCTCATCTTGTAAAACCCGAGCGCCTGGTCATAGTTGAAGACGAGGTTGGTGGGATCGGTTGCGGGACTCGCGGGGGTGGCGCGCGGCGCGCTCTCAATGTCCAGGTGGTTGGCTTTCGAGCCGTTGTAGCCCACATTCATCACGATGCCCCAGGGCAGCGTCTTCTGCACATCGAGGTTCCACACCTCGACGTAAGGCAACGGATAGTGGGGATCGAGCGCGTAGTTGCCCACCGTGGCCGGAGCGGGAAATCCCTGCGTGAAACAGGCTCCCGGAGTGGTTTGGGCGCAGGCGCCGGTGATCTGGCCTGCCGGGTTGACCTCATTATTGGTCTGCTCGTTGGTGAAGGGCGGCTGGTGGGCCATGATGGAGGCAAAGCCCGCGTACTCGCCCACCGTATAGTTCATGCCGAAGCCGGCACGGACCACGGTTTGCTTCAGCTTGGGAACGCGCAACGCCAGGCCCACGCGAGGCGCGAAGGCTTTACGCCACGGGTAGACCAAACCCTCAGGCAACCCATCGGTGCCCGCCAGCGCCTCGGTCTGGCTGGAAAATCCCTCGGCGGGGTTGGTGAGCACGTCGGCCAGGCGGCCGTACTTTTCGGTATAGGGCGCATAAAACTCGTAGCGGAAGCCGTAATTCAGCGTCAGGTAGGGGAGCACGCGCCAATCGTCCATGGCGAAAGCGTCCATGGCGTTGTCGCGCAGGTAGCTTTTGGCCAGCGAGGAGTTGATGCTGGTGGATTGGGGCAGGCCCAGCAGGAAATCGGCCAGCGAAGCGCCGGTTCCGGTAACCGGCTGGCCGCTCGACTGCTCCTCGGTAAAGAAGCCCGTGAAAGTGAACCCGCCCGTGGCGTCGGAGCCGGCCAGAAAATCGCGGTGGACACGGCGGTAGTCGCCACCGAAGCGCAGGTTATGTTTGCCGTGAATCCAGCTCAGCACCTCGGAGAACGAAATGGTCTGGGAGAGCGCGAAGTTGGGCTGCGTTTCGCTGAGGCCGGTGATATTGCTGAGCGAAATGTCGGGCAGGCCGTAGTTGAGCGGAAGCTCGTTGGGCACAGCGATGCCGGTCGCCGCAGCCACGTCGTTGGCGGAGTTGGTGAAGAAGTTCGTCGTCTGGCTGTGGCTGCGATTCCAACTGCTATTGAAGATGCTCGTGACGCGATGATAGCCGACGGTATAACCGGCCTGCAGGGAATAGGAGCCGGAGGCGCTTTTGCCGCCCAATTGGGGAAAAATGTTCACCAGGTCGGAGGCTGATTGGGCCCAGTTGTAGTTGAAGTTGATGCTCTGGCGCAGGCCCTGATTCGCCGAACCTCCGCGGCGACCGAAGCCCCCGGATCTGCCGCGTCCGCCGGGCTGCGTGGCGTTGGCGCCCAGGCTGCGCATGTAGCGGATGCCGGCGCGGGTGGAGTTCGACTGCGCGGTGGTGAGCAGGTGGTAGTTGTAATTGT
This sequence comes from uncultured Acidobacteriota bacterium, assembly GCA_963808795.1. Taxonomy (GTDB): domain Bacteria; phylum Acidobacteriota; class Terriglobia; order Terriglobales; family Acidobacteriaceae; genus Telmatobacter. The sequence goes on along the minus strand of CAWEGL010000011.1, from coordinate 548,550 downwards.
CCACCACGTTGGCGCCGGAGAGGTTGGGCGGGGGAAAATAGCTCAACAGCGCCGTAGCCTGAGGGACGATGAGCGTGGACGGAATGACGTTGGGCGTGCCGTTGGGAATATTCGGATTGTCATTGGCCACGAATTGCTGGCCGGTCGTGGGGTTGTAGATGGGCGGCAGTCCGGCGGCAGAAAAGTCACCGCCCCGTTCGGCCAGGGACGGCACGGTGGCGTACTGGTCTTCCGGATTTGAGCTGCGCTCGCCGGAGAGCGAGAGGAACACGGTGTCCTTGCCGCTGGGCTTGGTAAGGCCAGGAATATAAGGTGCGCTCATGAAGGTCAGCCCGAAGCGGTTGGTGCCGTTCGCGGGCTGCACCTGCGGCTGGCCGCGCAGGGCAAACGGCTCCGCGTTAAGCGCCGAATTGCTGCCGTTCCAAAAGATGGCGCCATGAGGCTGGGCGGGGTTGAACCTGCGGAAATTGCCGCGCCCGCCGCCGAAGCCGCCTCTGCCACCCCCAAAACCGCCACCACCAAAGCCGCCTCCACCAAAACCGCCCCCGCCAAAAGACTGCCCACCTCCGCCGCCAAATAACCCGCCTCCGCCGGGAGACCGCCCGCCGTTCTGCTGGCGGTAGGACTGCAGCGCGCCGCGCAGGCGGTCGATATCCACGCCCGCCAGCGGGCTTACCTGTCCCGACTGCCCGCTGATGGCCACGGAATCGCCGCCGAAGTCGGCATTGGTGGCGATTGAGGGCAACCCCGCCCCCTCAACGCCCGCCGCTCCGCTGTCCGTGTCCGTGCCGGCGGTGAGCGCGCTCATCAGGCTCAGGTTGTCTGCCCCGCTGCCGGTCAACTCCTGGATGACCTGCTCCTCCGCACCCTGGGAGCCCTCCTGGCGGGCCTGTTGCTGCTCCTGCTGGGCGGCGCGCGAGTTCAGAATCAGCTCGAAGTTCACCGCGCGGTCACGGCCGGTTGTGTTCAGCAGCGCCACTTGCGACTGGGGCGCAAAAGCAGCAAACTCGGTTCGGATCACGTAGCGGCCATCCTCGGGGATGTTCATCGACCAGGCGCCGGTTATGTCGGTGGTGGTGGAATAGCGCTTGCCGGTGAGGGTATTTTCCGCGATGACGGTCACGCCGGGCAGGGGAATGTCGCCGCTCCTGACCACGCCGTGCAGTCTGCCTCCGGCCGCCTGGCTAGGCGAGCCCGGAGTTGCCGTGGAGTGCGGAACGGAGGCCGGAGCGCGAACAGCCGCGGCGGGTACGCCTGCCGGCGCAGGCATGGTTGCCTGTGCCCATGCGGCGAGACAGACAGCCGCAAGAGTCCCCGCCGCAACCGCGCACCTCATTGCTGCTCGCCGCATCCAGGCTCCCCGCCATTTCCCGCCCGTACTCAGTCTGACGAGGGCCGCGCCGCGAAGGTTTACGGCCTCTGCCTTTCCAGCGCCGTCCGCCTACGGCATTTCTCCTTTTTCCGTGGAGTCACCGAGTGGCGCTCGCTGGCTGGAGCTGTTGCCGCTGCGTGCGCGACGCGGGATAAAGTCTTTGTTCCATGCATGGGCGATGGGGGTCAATGAAATCGGCTAGAGCTCTATCCACGCGATCTCGTAATCGCTTCGGGACAGGTGCGGGCCGGGAGGCCCGCACTACAGCCGGTCAGGAGACCGGCGCTACAGCCGGTCAGGAGACCGGCGCTACAGCCGGTCAGGAGACCGGCGCTACACCCGGTCAGGAGACCGGCGCTACACTCGATCAGGAGACCGGCGCTACACTCGATCAGGAGACCGGCGCTACGCCCGGTCAATTACGCAATCACATGGTCGCGGTACTAGATGTGGGGGCGCCAGGATTTCTTGTTAATATCCCGCGATATCATAAGCTTCAACGTCCATCGGTCGGATCCGGCAGTCAGGCCCAGGCCCGCGCCCGCTTCGATATTCCAGACCTTGCCGTTGCGGTCAAACGCGCCCCACACCTCGTGGAATTGATTGTGCAGGTTGTCAAAGCTGCTAAAACGTCCGAACCCGTCGTACTCCTCGGCAGCCGCATCCCATGTGCTGTTGAAGTTGTACACAACCCGCGCACAGGGATTGAACTCCAGGCCCGCCGGCCCACCCGTCCAGTCCGTATCGACAATCGGATTGTAAATAAGCTCCCATTTACCGGGGTATGCGCCGATGATGGGCCGTATCTCGGCCGTATGCGTCCGTGACTCCCAATAATGGTAGTTGAAGCTGAATTCGAAATTCATGCCCCAGAAAACTTTGTGCTGCTGAGCGTGCGGGCGCACGAACAGTTCGCGGATTTTGAAACCGTCAATCGACCCGCCGCGCGTCGTCGAATACGGCGAATAGACAGGCATATACAGGCCCTGCTCCATCCATGGCTTGACTCCGTACGCCCATTCCCACGCTCCATTGAACGAATGGTTGGCAATGATGGCGCCGGGGTAAGCGGGCGTGGTCCTCCCCTCAGGGGTAAAGTTGCTGTGCACCATGATATTGAATATGCCTTGCGGCGAGATGACGGCATCGTAGACCTGGATCTCGTCGGTTTGCGCAAACAGCAACGCGGGCACTGAGGTTAGACAGATAGCGGCCAGCACAACCGCGCACAAATTCATTTTTCGAGGAAGTTTAAAACAGGATTTCCATGTCGGCACGCAAATGGTCTCCATTTACCAGAACTTTCCACTTTGCTTTCCCGGCAAAGACAGACTATCATCCGCGCCCTATCAAAACCCCGTTTATGCAACCAGTTCGAGGCAATTGAGGTTCGCCCTCATCCCACCAGCGCCAAGGCGCGGATGGTCTCTTTGCGCACGGTAAGCTGCTCGATCAGGTCCGTGCGCACCTCGTAGCCGCGGCCCGGCGTGTCGGGGATCGCTATCTCGCCCTCGGCGGAGACGGTCACCTCGGGCTCCACGATGTCCTCGATCCAGTAACGGGCCGAGGCCGAAACATCGCCGGGCAGCGAGAAGTTTTCGAGGGTGGAGAGAGCGATGTTATGGGAGCGGCCGATGCCGGACTCGAGCATGCCGCCGCACCAGACCGGAATGCCGCGCTCCTGGGCCGCGTTGTGCACGGCGATGGCCTCAGAGAAGCCGCCCACGCGCCCCAGCTTGATGTTGATGATCTTGCAGGACTCCATCTCGATGGCCGCCAGGGCGTCGCGCCGGTTGCGGATGGATTCGTCGAGGCAGATGGGGGTTTCGAGCCGCTTTTGGAGGAGGGAGTGGAAGTAGAAGTCGTCGTGCCAGAGCGGCTGCTCGATCATGAGCAGATCGAAGGCGTCGAACTGCACGATGTGGTCGGCGTCGCGCAGCCGGTAGGCGGAGTTGGCGTCACAACTGAGCATGACGGCCGGCCAGCGGCTGCGCACCCGCTCGAAGATTTCCAGGTCCCAGCCCGGCTTGCACTTGAGCTTGATGCGCTGGTAGCCGGCGGCCAGCTCCCGCTCGACGATCGCGAGCAGCTCGGGAATCGAGGGCTGAATGCCCAGCGAGACGCCACAGGGAATGGTTTCGCGGACGCCGCCGATCAGTTGCGAAAGCGAAATGCCCTCGCGCTGCGCCTCCAGGTCCCAGATGGCGTTCTCCAGCGCAGCTTTGGCCATGGAGTTGCCGCGCACTTGGCGGAATATGCGCGGGCAGTCGCCGCCGTGCTCCGGGCGCTCGGCGGCCAGCGCCGGTCCCAGCTTCTGGACCATCACCTGCCAGGCGCTGCCGGTTGACTCCTCGGAGAAGAACGGCTGTTCGCCGGCCGTGCACTCGCCCCAGCCGGTCAGTCCTTCCGACTGGACCTCGGCCAGCAAGATCCTCCGGTTGCGGGTGACGCCAAAACTGGTCTCGAACGGGCGCACCAGCGGCATGTGCAGTTCGCGTAGGATGATCGCATCGATTCTCATTTTTTCCCGCCTTGGATCAGGCCTGAGGGGGCAGGCCCAGTTCGAAGACTCCATTTCCTTCCGCATCCCGAGAAAAGCCAACCACGGCCAGCCCCTGGGAAAATGCCTGATGAAACTTCCGGCGGTTCTCTAACTGAACGGCGAGGGCGCGCTCCCTGCCGGTTTCCGAGGCCTTCCACTGGTAGATGGAAGCCGGAACCCGAATCCGCTGCTCTATGACCGGTCCGGTGAGCGGACGGCCCTCAAGAATTGATTGCACTCTTGGGGAATCGAGTTCCCACTCCGCCAACAAACGGTCGGTGGGGAGCCCTCCTTGCAGTCGAGATGAGGATACACCATAGAAATCCACACGATACTCATAAGAAATCACCCCCAGCCTGTGGATATTGAGGAAAGCGTTTTTGATTTCCAACGGATCGAAGGTCCACTCCATGTGCCGGATGCCGCGGGAAAGCGCGTCATGCCGTTGTTCCAGCTTGAGTTGGGTTCCCAGCCCACGGTTGCGGTACGCCTCCCTGACGGCCAGCATGTGGGAATGCAAATAGGGGCGCGGCTGGCCGTCTACAGTCTTCACGCCGGGCAAAGAGATGGCGAAGCCAACGAGCAATTCAGCGCGCTTCGCGCCCTGCCCGGCCGAGTTTTCCGTCTCAAACGCGCCGATGACCTGGCCGCCGATCTTCTGCGCCAGCATGAATGCTCTGCGGGGAATCACGTCGCTGGCGTCGTAACCCCAGGTCTCGATCTGGAGCCGAACGCAGGCCTCCATCTCATCAAATCCCACGCAAGGGCGAATCCGGGTCATGGCTGCGCCTTGGATGTGAATGCAGCTGGCGGACCTACGCCCGCAGCGCCCGCGGCAGCTAGCTTACGTTTGGCCTGCGCCCACAGCGTCTCCAGCTCATCGGCGGAAAGCTCTTCCAGCGGACGCGCCGCGGCCAGCTCCATCTGGTGGAAGCGCCGACGGAAGCGGAGGTTGCAGCCCCGCAAGGCCATTTCCGCATCCGCACCCAGATGCCGGGCCAGGTTGACCACGGTAAACAGCAGATCGCCCAGCTCGGCCTCGATGGCGGGCTTGCGAGCCGGATCGTTTGGAGCGGCCTCGGCCTCCAATTCCGCGATCTCCTCGGCGAGCTTGGGCAGCAGATCGCGCCAGCCCGGCCAGTCGAAGCCGGATTTAGCGGCCTTGGAACCCAGCTTGGCCGCCTCAGCCAGCGCCGGCAGCGCGCGCTGCACGCTGTCAAGCCGCGAAGCAGGGCGATTCCCTGCCCTGTCCGCACCGGCCGCGGCGGAGTCCGTCCGCTTTTCGGCGGTCTTAATCTCCTCCCAGTTGCGCAGTACGGCCGCGGCGGAGCCGTTCACTTCGGCGTTGACATTCGCCCGGTTCCCGGCGGCGCGCGCGGCCTCGTCGCCAAAGACGTGGGGATGCCGCCGCACCAGCTTGCGGTTCAGGTGCTCCAGCACGTCGGCGATAGTGAAACGGCCCTCGTTGGCCGCCATCTCCGCATAAAAGAGCACTTGCAGCAACAGGTCGCCGAGCTCTTCGGACAAATGGGGAAAGTCGCGGCGCTCGATGGCGTCGAAGACCTCGTAAGCCTCTTCCAGCGTGTATTTGCGAATGGAATCGAAGGACTGCTCGCGATCCCAGGGACAGCCGCCGGGGGCGCGCAGGCGCGCCATAATGGCTACCGACTGCTCGAAAAGCTCTGCCGCGCGCGCCGGATCGGTGGGATTGTGCGGCGTGGCTTGCGGCGTGGAGGCTTTTGCATTGGAGCTTGCGTGTGGAGGGTCCATGCAGCTCCAGTTTACCTTGCGCGGAGTGTGAGCTTGTTGACTTACGGCAGGCAGGCGCTTATTCCGCGCCGCTCGCGGGAAGAACGGGGAACGCGCAAGGGGCAGCCTCGCGGCCATGGGCGGGCCGTATACTCAAGCTCGCGCATGATTCGGATTCTTGGCACGATTTTTGCGGGCCTTCTCGGTCTCGCCTTCGGCAGCTTCCTAAACGTGTGCCTGAGCCGCTGGCCCGCGGGTGAAAGCATCGTGAAGCCGCACTCGCATTGCCGGAGCTGCGGGCGGACGCTTAAGTGGTGGGAGAATGTGCCGCTGCTGAGCTGGTTGGCGCTCCGCGGCCGTTGCCGCAGTTGCCGCGCGTGGATCGGATGGCGCTATCTTGTGGTCGAAGCGTCGGTCGGCGGCTTATGGGCGCTCATTGGCTTCCGGCTGTTAAGCCGGCTGCCGGGGACTGGGACAAGCATCGCAATGCAGCAGGTGAATCCTCCCTATGGGCTGCTGGATGCAATCGGGCTCATGATCTTCTGCTGGCTCCTGGTGGGACTCGCCGTGCTGGATGCCGAGCATTTTTGGCTCGCCGATGCGGCGACCATTCCGGGAATTGTTCTCGGGTTTGCCTACTCCCTGTTCTGGGTGGAGCAGTTGGGCGTAGCGCTGCGGCCTGAACTCTGGAAGGTCCTGGGGATGAGACTCCTTGCCGCTGTGGCCGCCGCGGGCCTCATTCTGCTCATTCGCTGGATTTATTGGCTGATCCGCCGCCGCGAAGGCATCGGCCTGGGCGACGCCAAACTGATGGCTTTGCTGGCCGCATGGCTCGGCATTCGCGGCGCACTGCTCGCATTCGGACTGGGAGTAGCGCTGGGCGCGACGGTTGCGTTTATCTTGCTCGCGCTTCCGTCCGCGCGTGCGTCCGGCGAGAACTGGGCGGTTAAAAAGCTGCCGTTGGGAACGTTTCTTTGTCTTGGCGGAATCGTCAGCAGCCTATGGGGAGGGCCCATCATTGCCGCTTATCTGCGCTGGGTGGGATTCTGAGACGGCTGCACTGGTTGCGCAAGGCCTTATCGCTGCGGCTGCTGCCTGCCCGCAGCCGGCTTCGCATTGGCAATCTCGGGATCCTCGAGCGCCTTGCGGGCCTCTTTGGCGTGGTGGCTGCCAGGATCGTATTCCATCACCTTGAGATAGTCGGCGCGGGCGTCCGCATAGTCACCCAGATGGCGTTCACACTCGGCCAGCCCCCAATAGACATCCGGGTTGTCGGGGTCCAGCACCAACGCCGACTGGAACCGCGACAGCGCCCCTCTCCAGTCCTTGGTGCTCAGATAGAAATTGCCTACGCTGATATCTTGCTTAGGCGTGGGCTGGGGCAGGGGTGCGATCGCGTTCTGGTCTTGCTTTCCGCTCCCCGGCAAATTGCCTTCCGCATTGGGCAGCAAAGGACCCAGGCCAGCCAGGCTGGAGCTGAATCCCTGCCCTTGACCATTGGCCGTGGAGGGGACGGCATCGTCGGGGCTGGGCACCGGGTCCGGATCATTGTCGGGCAGCGTGAATCGGCCATTTCCCATGCCGTTATCGCCGCCCTCGAGCACGCCCGGCGTTGTCTTGGAGGGCAAAACCGGAACCGTACTCAAGTCCGTGGGAAAGGGGTTGGCGCTCGACTGCGACTGCGCGACCGAAGATTTTTGCGCGCCGGCGGCGGGCTTGTTCTGCCGGGAATTGGCAGCTTCTCCGCCTGCCGGGGCTTGCGCGCACAGGACCGGCGCTGCCGCCAAACAACAGCCCAAAACCACAGCCAAGTGAAAAACCGGCTTCACCGCGAACTTCCTCAACCCTTTCAATGATAGGATGCGGTCCATACGGCGCCTGCGCATAATCCTCATCTAAGGAAAGCATCGCACATTCGCATGGGTCTCATCATCCGCTCTTCCGCCATTCACGCCGCCGGCTGTTACACCACCACGCCTATCCGCAAGGGCGCGCACGTGGCCGAGTACACCGGCCACCGCATGAGCAAAGAGGAGGCCGACGCCCGCTACGAGGACTCGCCCATCACCTACCTCTTTGGACTCGGCAGCGGCGAGATGGTCATCGACGGCCACTGCATGGCCATGTTCATCAACCACAGTTGCGACCCCAACTGCGAATCCAGCGAGGAAGACGGGCGGGTGTGGATCACAGGCCATCCGCAACATCGCCGCGGGCGAGGAGATCACCTACGACTACTGCCTCTACGACGGCGGAGACGACGAGGCCATCTGCAACTGCGGCGCGAAGAAGTGCCGCGGAACGATGTACTCGAAGGAAGAGATTCGCCGCCGCAAAGCTGCGGCCAAGAAAGCCCTGAAAAAAGCCGCCAATAAGAAGCGCGGCAAGCGAGGGACCGGCAAGCGCGCCAAAGAACGGCAACGCTAATCCGCGCTTCCATCGAAAGGCGGCCAGTCCGGAGCGACGCGCTTCCTCAGCTCTCCCGCCCCGGAACGATACAATCCCACGTAGGCCCGCCGCTCAAGCAATGCGGCCGCAGGGAGCTTTCGTCCATATGGGTTATCAGGTTCTGGCCAGGAAGTATCGTCCGCAGCGCTTTGCCGACGTGGCTGGGCAGGATCACGTGACCCGGACGCTGCTCAACGCGCTAGCGCAGAACCGCGTGGCGCACGGCTACATTTTTTCGGGGCACAGAGGCATCGGCAAGACCACCATCGCGCGGATTTTGGCCATGGCCGTGAACTGCCGGAATGAAGTGGGCTCGGCCCAGCGGCCATCTTCTGAGCCTTGCGGCGTGTGCGACTCGTGCACGGAGATTCGCCAGGGCAACGCCGTGGACGTGATCGAGATCGACGCGGCCACCAACCGCGGCATCGACGAGATTCGCGAGCTGCGCGATGCGGCGCGCTACTCGCCGGCCCGCGACCGCTATAAAATCTACATTCTCGACGAGGCCCACCAGATTACCGAGGCGGCCTTCAACGCGCTGCTCAAGACCCTCGAAGAGCCCCCGGCGCACGTGATCTTCATGATGGCCACCACGCAGCCCGAGGACATTCCCCAGACCATCCGTTCGCGCTGCCAGCACTTCAGCTTTCACGCCGTCAAATTCGACGACATTCTGGCCCAGTTGAAGTCCATCGCGGAGCAGGAGCAGGTGCAGGCCGAAGACGCCGCGCTAGCTCTCCTGGCCGAGGCCGGCGACGGATCGATGCGCGACGCGCTCTCCATCATGGACCAGGCCATCGCGTCGGCGCCGGCGGAAAACGGCCGACCCGCGCTTTCGGCGGAGCAGATTCGCGAGTTGATGGGCGCGGTGCCCAACGCGGTCTTCGAGAGGCTGCTGGAGGCCGTGGCCGCGGGCCAGAGCGCGGAGTTGATGGAGCAGTTGAGCGTGCTGGTCAACGCCGGCCACAACCCATCCTCGCTGGCGCGCCAGATGGTGCGCTACGTGCGCAATGCGCTCATGGCCAAACTGGGCGGCGAACAGACCGAGCTGCTGCAGATCTCCGCCGACGAGCGCGCTCGGGCCGCGCGCACGGCGCTGCTGTTCACCGAAGAAGAGCTCACGCGCAACCTGCAAATTGTTCTGCGCACCTTCGACGACTTGAACTACCGCCAGGAGCAGCGCTTCCACCTGGAGCTGGGCCTGCTTAAGCTGATCCACGCGCAGCGGCTGCTGCCGATCGAAGAGCTGCTGAGCGGCGTGGCCAGCGGCGCGGGCTCGCTCGCGTCCGGCGGTGCACGCACGGCCGCAGGCGCTTCGCGCCCGGCTGCGGCAACCGCGACGCCGCCCGCGCCCTCCATTTCACCCTTCGCGCCGGGCAGCGGCCGGGGCTCCGAACCAGCCTTCAACGGGCGCTCCGCGCCGGCCTTCAAGCCGAGCGCAGCCTCCGAGCCGACAGCGGGAACAGCGCATTCGCCGCCGTCCGCCCAATCCGTCATCGCGCCGGAACACTCCGGCGGCCCGAATCGCGGAGCTAGTTCAAATCGCGGAGCCGCGCCGTTTCCCACGGCAGCCAGCACTTCTGCCGGTTACGGCGCAACCGCAACGCTTACGGAAGGCGCTCTAGCCAAAGCGCCCGAAGACGCTGCCGCCGGGCCTGCCAGCCCTAACATGGACGCCGTGCGGCAGGCCATCGTTTCCGCGCTGTCGACTGCCGGGCACGCTTCAGCCGCGCAACTGCTGGAAACGGGCGCATGGGCGCTCGACGCCGCGGGCCTGCGCATCGAGGTTCCGGGAATCGGCAAGAAGATGCTCAGCCTGACGGTGAATGCCGCGGCCGAAAAGATTATCCAGCAGGAGTTACGCGGGCTGGGCGCGCCCACGCGCGTGCTGGTTGATTCCGGCGCGGAGGCGGGTCCAGCCGCAAGCGTAGCCACGCGCGCAGCCGCCGCGCCGCTGTCAGGCAGCGTTCAGGAGGCCGCGCTGGCGCATCCTATGGTGCAGAGAGCGCGGGAGATTTTTCACGCGGAGGTCCGCAGCGTAATCGATCTGCGCCAAAAATAAGCGCACCACCGCAGAGGAGAAAAGACATGATCAACCCGCTCAACATCTCAGAGATGCTCGCCCGGGCCAGCCAGATGCAGGAGGAGGTCCAGCGCAAGCTAGGCGAGACCGTGGTCGAGGCGTCGAGCGGCGGGGGCGCGGTGACGGCGACTATGAATGGCAAAAAGCAACTGCTCAAGCTGCGCATCGACCCCTCCGCGGTTGCCGGCATGGGCGGCAGCCAGCCCAGGGACCCCACGCACAGCGTGGGGACCCCCGCGGACAGGTCTTCGTCCGCGGGGTGGGAGCCCGACGTGGAGATGCTTGAAGACCTGGTCGTGGCTGCGATCAACGAGGCCGGACGGAAGGCGGACGAGGCTATCAAATCCAGCATGCAGGGGCTGCTGGGCGGGCTCAACATTCCGGGGCTCGGTTGAGGGAACCGGCACGGAGGCAACGAAAGTGTCACGCTATGCCGAGCCGATGGCCCGGCTCATTGAAGAGTTGAAGAAGCTGCCCGGCGTGGGCGCGAAGAGCGCGCAGCGGTACGCCTTCCATATTCTGCGCTCCAGCGACGAGGACGCCGCCGCGCTGGCCGAGGCGGTGCGCGGACTGAAGGCCAGCCTGCGCCTCTGCTCCATCTGCAACAACGTGACCGACATCGACCCCTGCGCTTACTGCGCCAGCCCGGCGCGCAACCAGCGGCTGGTCTGCGTGGTAGAGGAGCCCACCAGCATCGAATCCGTGGAGCGCACGCGCGAGTACCAGGGCGTGTACCATGTGCTCCACGGAACACTTTCGCCTCTGCATGGGGTGGGCCCCGACCAGTTGCGCGCCAGCTCGCTGGTGGCGCGCGTGGAGCGCGGCGAGGTGGACGAGGTGATTCTGGCTACAAGCCCCACGCTCGAGGGCGAAGCCACCGCCCACTGGCTGGCAACTGCGTTGCGCGGGTTTCCGGTGCGGGTTACGCGCATTGCGACGGGCGTGCCAGCCGGAAGCGACATCGAATACGCCGATGAGGTGACGATGGCGCGGGCGATTGAGGGGCGGCGGGAGGTTTAGAGGTTCAGCAAGTCAGCGAGTTCGCGGTCGTTCCCACTTGCCCCCGCCAGTCTTTTCATGTAAGACGAATCAGGCTATAATGTAAGGCGGAGGTAAGCCGTGGAGTCGAATATTTCCTACATCCCCGTAACCGCAGTCGAGGCGACCGTCAGTTCCAAAGGCCAGGTGACTCTTCCCAAAGCGCTTCGGGATCACCTCGGCATTCAGACCGGAAGCAGAATACGGTTCAGCCTGGCTCCAGACGGCGGATTTCGCGCTTCACACGTGCTTTATGAGTTTGAGGATCTTTGGAGGATGGCGGATCAGGGTGCGAAGGGGACCAGGGCGAAGGGGGTCATGACCTTTGGGGAGATGAATGACGCCAAGGCGCGGAGAATATGGTGATGATTGTTGCTGACACCAATCTCTGGGCACGCGCGTTTCTCAACGATGACGCGTCTCAGTCACGGAAGGCCAGGAAAGCGTTGGCGGAGGCACGCTCCACAGGCGGCGTGTTCGTGCCTCTGATCGTTTTGGCGGAGTTGGCATGGGTGCTGCGCGGAAGGTGGGAAAGGGACCGGATTCTTTCCACGCTTGAGAGCCTGCTGCTGACGCGCGGCGTCACTGTAGAGTCGCCCACGCTCGCCCTGGATGCTTTGAAAGCGACCCGGGAGAGTCAGGGCGGGTTCGCCGACCACCTGATCGCCGAGGTAGGTCTCGCGAATGGCGCCAGAGAAGTGATCACCTTCGACGACAAATTCTCCAAATCCCCGAAGGTCCGGCGAGTGAAGTAGGCGGCCGTCCCCGCCGGCAGCGAGATCGAATACGCCGACGAGGTGACGATGGCGCGGGCGATTGAAGGGCGCAGGGAGATTTAGCGAGAGCAAGCCGGCAAGTCACCGGTCAGCGAATCAGGTCGAAATGATCCTTCCGTCATTCCCGCGAGAACTTTCCTGTGTTTGCTCGTGAAAAAGAGCGGGAAGAGCACGATGGCCCTTCCCGCATACTCATGGCTTGCAAAAGCCGCTGCGTAGAAACTATTTCGACGTTTGGTCGAGCGCCAGATTCAGCTCCAGAACGTTGACGCGCGGCTCGCCGAGAAAGCCCAGGTCGCGTCCCTCCGTGTGCTGCGCGATCAATTTCTGCACCGCATCCAAAGAGAGCCCCCGCGCCTTGGCCACACGCGGGGCCTGGTAGTAGGCGTTGTCGGGGGTGATGTCGGGATCGAGGCCGGAGGCGGAGGTGGTCACCATGTCGATGGGCACCGGCTTGCCGGGATTCTGCTTCTGCAGCGCGTCGATGTCTCCCTGGATGCGCTGGATCAGCTTGGCGTTCGATTGGGCCAGGTTCGACCCGCCCGACGAGGTGGCGTCATAGCCGTTGCCGGCGTCCGAGGGGCGGGGATGGAAGTAGCGGTCTGAAGTGAAGCTCTGCGCCAGCAGCGAGGAGCCAATCACCTGGCCGTTGCGCAGAATGAGGCTGCCATCGGCTTGGCGCGGAAACAGAACATGGGCGATCCCGGTCACCAGCAGCGGATAGCCCAGCCCGAACAGGACGCCGGTGACCAGCGTGAAGAGGATGGAGGTCTTCCAGACGGAATGCACTTTCGCGCTCTCTTGCGCGTTGGATGCTCTACGCGCGGTCAAAGGTTCCCGCGAAATCGGTGGACCCGAGAGGGAATGCATGATGGTTTTTCCTTTCGTCCCGGCCTTAGGCCAGGTGCAGCGCCACCAGACACAGGTCGATGGCCTTGATGCCGATAAAGGGAATGATGATCCCTCCCACCCCGTAGATGAGCAGGTTGTTGCGCAGCAATATATCTGCGGCTTTGGGCGCGTACTTGACGCCCTTCAGGGCCAGTGGGATGAGCGCAACGATGATGAGCGCGTTGAAGATGACCGCGGAGAGAATGGCCGACTGCGGCGAGTGCAGGAACATGATATTGAGCACGCCCAGCACCGGGAAGACGCCGGCGAACATGGCCGGAATGATGGCGAAGTATTTGGCCACGTCGTTGGCGATGGAAAAAGTGGTCAGCGCGCCGCGGGTCATCAGGAGCTGCTTGCCGATCTCCACAATCTCGACGAGCTTGGTCGGGTTGGAGTCGAGATCGACCATGTTGCCGGCTTCTTTTGCCGCCTGCGTGCCCGAGTTCATGGCCACGCCCACGTCGGCCTGGGCCAGGGCGGGAGCGTCGTTGGTGCCGTCGCCGGTCATGGCCACCAGCTTGCCGCCTTCCTGTTCGCGCTTGATGAGGTCCATCTTGTCCTTGGGCTTGGCCTCGGCAAGAAAGTCGTCCACGCCGGCCTCGCGGGCGATTACGGCGGCGGTGAGGGGGTTGTCTCCGGTGATCATGATCGACCGGATGCCCATGGCGCGGAGCCGCGCGAGGCGCTCCTTGAGCCCGCCCTTCACGATGTCTTTGAGATGAATCACCCCTAGCGCGGTGGAGTTTTCGGCCACCACCAGGGGCGTACCTCCGGCGCGGGCGATCTCTTCCACAATGTCACGAACCTTTTGCGGCATGGCCGCGCCCTGCTCCTCGAGGAAGCTGGCGATCGCGTCCGCGGAGCCCTTGCGAATGCGCGTTCCCGGCAGGTTGACGCCGCTCATGCGCGTCTGGGCGGTAAAGGGAACAAACTCGGCGTGAATGCCGCTCAGGTCGCGGCCGCGCAGGTTGTACTTTTCTTTGGCCAGCACCACAATCGAGCGGCCTTCGGGGGTTTCGTCGGAGAGCGAGGCAAGCTGGGCGGCGTTGGCCAACTGCTCGCGGCTCACGTCCGGGGCGGGCAGGAACTCTGTGGCCTGGCGATTGCCGAGAGTGATGGTTCCGGTTTTGTCCAAAAGCAGAGTATTGACGTCGCCGGCGGCTTCCACGGCGCGTCCGCTCATGGCCAGCACGTTGTACTGGACAAGGCGATCCATGCCTGCGATGCCGATGGCCGAAAGCAGTCCGCCGATGGTGGTGGGAATGAGGCAGACCAGCAGCGACACCAGCACGAAGATGCTCTGCGGCGCTTTGGCATACATGGCGAAGGGCTGCAACGTGACTACGGCCAACAGAAAGATGATGGTGAGGCCGGAGAGCAGGATGCTGAGGGCGATCTCGTTGGGCGTCTTCTGGCGCGAGGCGCCCTCCACCAGCGCGATCATGCGGTCCAGGAAGGTTTCGCCGGGATTGGAGGTGATGTGCACCTTGATCCAGTCGGAAAGGACCTTGGTTCCTCCAGTCACGGCGGAGCGGTCGCCGCCGGCTTCGCGGATGACGGGCGCCGACTCGCCGGTAATCGCCGACTCGTCCACCGAAGCCACGCCCTCGATGACTTCGCCGTCGCCGGCGATGTAATGGCCGGCCTCGACGTAGATCACATCCCCGGCGCGAAGCAGGCCGCTCGCGACCTCTTCGAAGCCGCCTGCGGCGGTGTAGCGGCGGGCGATGGTTTCGCCCTTGGCCTTGCGCAGCGTGTCAGCCTGCGCCTTGCCGCGGCCTTCGGCCATGGCCTCGGCGAAGTTGGCGAACAGCACCGTAAACCATAGCCAGAGGGTGATCTGGAGATTGAAGGCGAAGCCCGGGCGGTGATGAAGGGCGTTGACGATGAGCAGGGCGCTGGTGAGCACGCTGCCGACCTCGACCACGAACATCACCGGGTTTTTGACCATCCAGCGCGGGTCCAGCTTGCGAAGGCTGTCCACCGCCGCCTGAGCTACGATCTGCGTGTTCCAAAGAGCTGTTTTCTTCGCCATGACATTCCGTAAAGGCAGCTATTAGCTATTAGCTATTAGCTATTAGCTATTAGCCCGGTTGTGCCGCTGCCGGCTTTGTCTTCTTAAGTCCGTATCTGACTCAGGCAGCTCTGAGTTAGTAAGTTGGATTTCCATTCAGCACCCAAAAGCTACGAGCTGAAAGCTAAGAGCTAAAAGCTAATAGCTAAGAGCTAGAAAGAGTGTCCTGCGTGCAACAGCAGGTGTTCCAGGATCGGTCCCAGGCTCAGTGCCGGGAAAAACGTGAGCGCGCCGACGATTACGACCACGCCCACGAGCAGCACCGCAAACAGCGCGGTATTCACCGGGAAGGTGCCGGGCGAGGGCGGAACGCTTTTCTTTTGGGCAAGATTTCCGGCCAGGGCCAACACGGGGATCATCATGAGAAAGCGCCCGATGAGCATGTCCCATCCCATCGCGACGTTGTACCACCAGTTGGTGCCCAGGCCGGCGAAGGCCGAACCGTTGTTGCCCGCGCCGGAGGTAAAGGAGTACAAGATCTCGGAAAATCCGTGCGGGCCGGGATTGAGGATGGCGGAGAGCCCGGCCGGCGTGAGCACGAAGATGGCGGCAAACGTGAGGATGATGAACGGGAAGATGAGCGCGTAGAGCATAGCCATCTTCACGTCGTAGGCCTCGATTTTCTTGCCCAGGTATTCCGGTGTGCGGCCCACCATGAGCCCGGCGATAAACACCGCGAGGACAACAAAGATCAACATGCCGTACATGCCCGCGCCAACGCCGCCGAAGACCACCTCGCCGAGCATGATATTGGCCAGCGGGACCATGCCGCCGAGCGGGGTAAAGCTGTCGTGCATGCTGTTGACGGCGCCGCAACTGGCGTCGGTGGTGATGGTGGCGAACAGAGCGCTTTCGGCAATGCCGTTGCGCACCTCCTTGCCTTCCGTGTTGCCGCCCGGCGCGGTCGCGGTGCGCGCCTGCTGGGCGCCGTGGATCAGCGGATTGGGCTGCGACTCGGCCCAGTAGCAAACCGCGAAGCCGACCGCGAAGAGCACGAACATGGCTGCGAAGACCGCCCAGCCGTGGCCCGGCGAGCCGGTCATGCGGCCCAGCGTAAAGGTCAGGCCCGCGCCAATGGAGAAGATGGAGAGGATTTCAAGAAAATTGGAGAGCGGCGTGGGGTTCTCATAAGGATGAGAGCTGTTGGCGTTGAAGAACCCGCCTCCGTTGGTGCCCAGCATCTTGATGGCTTCCTGCGAGGCCACCGGCCCCTGCCCGATGGTTTGGATGGGGGAGGGCTGGGCAGAGTTTGTTTGTTCCAGCGGATGGGCGATGGTGTAGGCATGAAAATTCTGCGGAACGCCCTGCCATACCAGCGCCAGCGCGTATACCAGGCAGATGGGCGCGAGGATGTAGAGGAGCGTGCGCGTCATATCGACCCAGAAGTTGCCGATGGCGCCGGAGAGGGTGCGCTTGATGCCACGGATGAAAACGATGGCCACCACGATGCCCGCGGCCGCCGACCAGAAGTTGTGCATCGCCAGCCCCACCATCTCGGTGAGGTAGCTCATGGTGGACTCGGGCGTGTAGAACTGCCAGTTGGTGTTGGTGGTGAAACTGGCGGCCGTATTCCAGGCCAGGTCAGGCCCCACGTTGGCAAGGTGCTGGGGATTCAATGGCAGGAATGCTTGCAGGCGCTCGATGGCGTAGGTGAAGACCAGCCCCACCGCCGAGAAGCCCAGCATCGCGTAGGCGTACTCGCGCCAGTTCATCTCCATTTCGGCGTTCACGCCGCAGAGCTTGTAGATGAGCCGCTCGCAGGGACGCAGCACCGGATCGAACCAGGTGCGCTCCCCTTCGATCACGCGGGCAATGTAGATGCCCATGGGAGGAACAATAATGAGCAGGAGGACGCAGTAAACGGCGAATTGGAACCAGCCATTGGCGGACATTCAGAATTTCTCCGGGAAAAGCATGGCGATGGTAAGGTACGCGAGCAGCAGAACCGACAGAATCAGGCCGACCCAATCGAGGATGTTAAAGTGCATGGACTACCTCAGCTTCTGGCAAGCCTTGACGTAAAGAAACGCCAGGATAAAGAAGGCCGCCGTAAACAGCAGCATGACCACGTCTTGCATTGCGACTCTCCCACTCTTAGCCGGCGTTGGGCCGGCCAGGTTCGGCGCAAACAACCGCCTCAGTTGACCTCACGGGCAAATCCGTCTGTAACACCGGCGCGTGTCATGGGGTTGAGCCCGACGGCTTCACCCAAGAATCATTCTGGCTCGCGACAGATTTGAGTATCGAAAAGAATTCCTAAATAAAGCGTAAGGAGCGCGGAAAGCCCGGAAGCCCACTACTGCTCAGACTTTGTGATTTGGTAATCATAGACGGGTGAGTGCGGGCGTAGACGCCCACACGACAGCCGGTCTGGAGACCGGCGCTACAGGCTGGGCATTACGAAACCAAGCGGTACTGGCACTACAACTCCCCCAAAAGCAAGGAGATGGAAGGGCACTGCTTTTTGGAAAGTGGTCCGAGCCGCGCCTCATCCTTCGTTCCCACTCCAGCCCTCGGGCACAAACCGGTAGCCGACCCAGGGTTCGGTCTGGATGTACTGTTTGCCGGTCTCGCTTTCCAGCTTCTTGCGCACCTGGCCGACAAAGACGCGCAGATACTCCGGCTGGTGGGCCGATTGCGCGCCCCAAACGGCAGTGAGCAGGGCGCGATGGGTCAACACTTTGCCGGCGTGCCGGGCCAGACAAACGAGCAAATCGAACTCTTTGGGAGTGAGGTGGACGGGCTGGCCTTGCACGGTGATGATGTGAGCGCGCACATCCACGATAAAGTCGCCCACTTCGATGGCCGCCGCGGTCCGCTCCGGGGCGCGCCGCAGGTGGGCGCGCACGCGCGCTAGCAGCTCCTGAATGCTGAAAGGCTTGGTCACGTAGTCGTCGGCGCCGGCGTCGAGGGCCTCGATTTTGGAGCGCTCGTGCTCGCGGACGGAGAGGACGAGGATGGGGGTCGCGCCACGGGCGCGAATTGCCCGGCAGACCTCGACGCCGCTCATCCCCGGCATCATCAGGTCGGTCACCACCAGGTCGGGCGGCCAATCCCGGAAGACAAGCAGGCCCTCCTCGGGATCGTTGGCGGTGCGCACGTCGTAGCCCTGCGCGGAGAGCGCGGCACGCAGCACGCGCGTGATCTGCGGTTCGTCGTCAATCACCAGAATTCTGCCCGGCATGTCTTTCCGCTTTCCACTTTCTACTTTCACCGGGAAGATTACATCATCCGGCTGGCCGAGTATGATTCCGGTGATGAAGATTCTGGAAGGTCTGCCGGAATCCAGGGGAATACTGCATTGGCTCGTGGCCACGGCGCTTGCTGCCGGCGCCACGCTGGCGCTGGTTTCGCTGCGCGCCAACTCGACCACGGCGGGGATGGTCTTTCTGGCCCTGGTGGTCTGGGCGGCTACGCAGGCGGGGATCACGCTTTCGCTCTACATCGCTGCGCTCTGCGCCGCATCTTTCGATTTCTTCTTTTTGCTGCCGTACCGCACCTTCCGGCTGGCGGGCGCGCAGCAGTGGGTGGACATGCTCACCTTCGCGGCCAGTTGCGTGGTGGTGAGCCGGGTGGCGGAGCTGGCTCGCCGGCAGACCAAGCAGGCCGAGCAGCGGCAGGCGGACGTGGAGCGGCTCTACGAACTAAGCCAACAATTGATGCTCTACGAGGACGCCGAGGGCCTCATCCGCGACCTGCCCCGGCTTATCGACCGCATCTTCGGGCTGGAGGGGGTGGTTCTTTATGTTCGCGATCAGGACCAACTCTATGCTTCTGTCTCTGAGCTTCCCATGGGCATGGAGGCCAGTCTGCGCGCCCTGAGCCAGGGCCCGAATCCAACCCTTGCCATCCATGCCAGCTACCACGCCACGCCGCTGATGTTGGGAATGCGGCCAGTGGGGGCATTGGGGTGGCGGCCCGCGACGCTTTCCCGCGAGGTGGCTGCCGCCGTGTGTGCTCAGGTAGCCATTGTGCTGGCGCGAGCCATCGCCATTGCGGCCTCTGCGCGGATCGAGGCTGCGCGCGAGGGGGAGCGGCTGCGCACCGCGCTGATCGACTCTTTGACCCACGAACTGCGCACTCCATTGACTTCAATCCGCGCTGCGGCCACGACGCTGATGGAAGGCGGAGAACTGGACGAAGCCGGACGGCTGGACCTGGCGGCGATTATCGATGAGGAGGCCGCGCGGCTGGATCTGCTGATCGGCGAGGCCGTGGAGATGGCCGAGATCGACGCCCAAGTGGTCGAGGTCCACATGGTCCCGCAACATCCTCGCGCGCTGCTCGACCAGGCCGTCGAGGAGTCGCGAAAGATCCTGGCCGCGCACCGGGTGAATATCTCCCTGGGAGGGCCGGACGAACCCGCCTGGTTCGATCCGCATCTGCTGGGCCGGGTTCTGCGCCATCTTCTCGAAAACGCGGCCGCGCACACCCCGGCGGGCAGCCACGTGACGCTCAGCAGCAAACGCAGCGGAGACCGGCTGGAGTTTTGCGTGGAGGACGACGGACCCGGCATCGACGCCCTTGACCTTCCCCTCATCTTCGAGAAGTTCTATCGCGGCAAACGGGGCCCGACCGCCGGCAAAAAACGCGGCTCCGGTATGGGGCTTGCGATTACCCGCGCGATTCTGGCCGCGCACGGAGGAGGGATCGAGGCTTCCAGCGTGCCGGGGCAAGGCGCACGCTTCCGGTTCTGGGTGCCGCTGGTGGAAAAGGAGCCGGGCGGCAAAGCGTAGAAGATTGAACTCGCTACTTGAGGCCGCGCAAGGCAGGGTTATTTCGGTTCCCCGCTCCAGTCGCAGACGATCTCGCGGCGCTGCTCCGAGCTTTCGACGGCCCACTCCAGCAGCCGCGCCACGCGCCATGCATCCAGAGCCGTGACCGGAGGGGGAGTTTTGCCGAGCAGGGCGTCGCGCATCGCGGCATAGTAAAGCCGGTAATCGCCGGGAAGCGGCTCGACAGGCTGGGTCACCTTGCCGCCGTCGATCCCGGTGTGGAGCACACCCCACTCCGCCTGCGGTTCCCGGCCCCAGGCCGGGCCTTCAATGCGCGTGACCTTGTTCAGCGCCGCCTCCTGCGGGTCCAGGCCGAACTTCCAGTAGTTGGCCTTGGTGCCGCGCAGGTGGAAGCGCGGCCCCGCCGGCAGGGAAAGATAATTGGAACCCAGCGTGACCGTGAGCGCGGGATAGCGCAGCCGCACGGTAAAGGAATCGTTGGCGCCCCGGCCGTCGCGCTCACGCAGGACATCGGCGCTGACCGCTTCCGGTTTGCCGAAGAGCGCCAACGCCTGGTCGGCCAGGTGCGGTCCCAGGTTCAGTAGCACGCCGCCGGCAGCGGCGGCGTCCTCCGTCCACAGGCGATCGGCAGGCATTGCCGGCCGCCAGCGGTCGAAGCGCGACTCGAACGACACCAGACGGCCCAGAGAACCCTCCTTCAGCAGCCGTTGAACCGTCTGGAAGTCCGAGTCCCAGCGGCGGTTGTGAAAAGGCACCAGCAAGACCTTTTGGGCCGAGGCCAGCCTCATCAATTCCGCAACCTCGGCCGCAGTGACCGCCATGGGCTTATCGACAATCACATTTCTGCCAGCGCGAAGGATCCGGCTCGCGATCTCGAAGTGGGTTGCGTTCGGAGCAGCCACCACAAAAAGTTTGAGCGAGGGGTCGGCCAGCATCTCTTCCAGCGTGCGATAGGTCGTGATGGCGGGGTAACGTTCCGCAGCCTTGTTGGAGCTGCGCTCCATCACCGCGGCCAGCTCCAGCCCCTCGACGGAGGAAACCAGCGGCCCGTGAAAGACCCTCCCGGCCAGGCCAAAACCCACTAAACCAACTCGAATCATCGTGTCTCCCCGGCGAGCCGTATTTGTCTTGTTGGCTCGTGCTAACCTTCCAGTCTAAAGCGCGCTTGGCCAGCGGGTAGAGCCGCCGCCATACCTGGTCAGGAAGAAAAACGGAGTACGGCGCAAGCACGGCGTATCATACATAAGTGAGAGGATGCCCAAGAGTAAATCTTTAGGTCTTTTGGGGTTGTTGCCCCGCAAGTTCGCGTGGAGGGCTCCATCTTGCTTCCCCGAACTCTCTGGAGAGTATGCCCGAAACGACAAGTAAGCCCAAAGTCCTGGTGGTCGACGACGAACGCGTTATTGCCGATACGCTGGCCATGATCCTCAACCAAAGCGGGTTTGACGCCCGCGCCGTCTACTCCGGCGAGAAAGCTCTGGATCTGGCGTCCATCTTTGCGCCCGATATGCTCATTTCCGACGTGATCATGAACGATCTGAACGGGATCGATGCGGCCATCCGCATTCGCGAACTGCTGCCGCAGATCAAGGTTCTGCTCTTCTCCGGGCAGGCCGCCACGGCCAATCTGCTCGAAAAGGCGCGCGCCCAGGGCTACGAGTTCGACATCCTGGCCAAGCCCGTCCATCCCCAGGATCTGCTGAGCAGGCTGCGCGACGGCAAGGGGCCCAAAGCGTAGGGCAGCTCCCGCAATCTTAAGCCCAGATTCACTCAGACACCGAAGCTATCTGCGCGCTTGGCGCCGCGGGCAACTAATGGGAGCGCACACCCGAAGCCGCCATGGCAGCCGCCTCCTGAGCTTCCGGCTTGGCCGTGGCGATCTCGCGAACGGTCCAGCCCGCGATGAGGAGGCTGGGCGCAGGCGCGGGTGCAGCAGCGCAGAGTGCGGACAGCGTGGTGAACAACACCTGTTCGTCCTGCTGCGCGGCGCGGGAAACGAGCGCGCAGGGCAGTTCCGGCGGCAGGCCCTCCTGGAGCCACTCCTTGGCCAGCAGTGAGAGGTCTCGCCCCGGCATATAGACCACGCGGGTCGCGTTTTCCAGGGCAGGCAGCCGAGAGCGGTTATGGGACTGCGCATGATGGCCGGTCGAGAAGATGATCTTCGAGGCCCATTCACGATCCGTGAGCGCGCAGCCAATGGCCGCGGCGGCGGCAAAGGCCGCGGACACTCCGGGGACGATTTCGTAAGCTATGCCCGCCTCCGTCAAAGCCGCCATCTCCTCGGCCGCGCGGCCAAAGAGCAGCGGATCGCCGTTCTTCAGGCGCACCACGCTGCGGCCTGCGCGCGCATGTTCGATGATGAGCGCGTTGATCTCTTCCTGGGTAATGCACTTTTGGCCGCAGCGCTTGCCTACGTTCACGACCACTGCGCGGGGCGGCGCTAAGTCGAGGGTTGATGGGCCAACAAGATCGTCGTGCAGAATCACATCGGCGCTCTCGATCAGCCGCAGCGCCTTTACCGTCAGCAGCTCGGGATCGCCCGGCCCCGCGCCCACCAGATAAACGCGGCCGGCTGCGGCGCGCGCTGCTTCCCTGCCCGTCCGCGCCAACTGCCTGGCCGCGCACAATGCCGAATCGCAGATTTGCCGCTGCGCCAACTCGTGCAGCAGCAGCCTGCGTTCCTCGCCGGGCGGATGGGTTGCGAGCGCCTCGCGCCGCAACTCGCCCAAAGCGGCAAGCCACGCGCCCGAATCCTCCGGCAGTTGGCCGTCGATTTCGCGGCGAAGCCGCTGCGCCACCGCCGGGCTCTCGCCGCCGGTGGAGATGGCGATCTGCAGCTCACCGCGCCTGACCACCGAACCGAAGAAGAAGCCGCAGTGCGGAATGTCGTCGACGCTGTTGGTCAGGATGCCGCGCGCGACGGCTCCGCGATACACCTCCGCGTTCACCTCGGGCACATCCGTGGCGGCAATGGCCACGAAGTTTCCGTCCAGGTCCGCAGGCTCAAACTCACGCTGAATCCACTCCAGCCCGCCTTCGGCGGCGAGCTGCCGCACTTCCTCTCGCGCCTCAGGGGCAACCACGCGCAGGCGCACCCCCGTCATGAGCAGGGCGCTGATCTTATCCAGCGCCACGGCGCCCGCGCCGACTACCAGGCCGCGCCGGCCATCGAGTTTTAGAAAGACGGGCAATAAGCTCATAGAGAAGCTCTCAGTGGTCAGTGGTCAGTGGTCAGTGGTCAGCAATCAGTTATCAGTTGTCAGTTGTCAGTTCCCAGTTTTCATTGGTCAGCTCTCAGGCTCCATTTCCTAGTCCCTAGTCCCCGGTCCCCGGTCCATGCCCTCAATCGCCCACCCCATGAGGCACGGGACCCGCGGGCAGATCGCGCTCCACCGGTTCGAAAACCTCGCCGGCAAGCTGCGCGCGCAGTTCGTCGTTCGAGTGGCGCGCGAACCACGAGCGCAGATCCTCTTCCGTCCGGCGGCCGGCCAGATAGCGCCGCAGCAGCCGCTCGATGGCCTCGGGCACCAGCGGCGCGGGGCAGCGATAGCCCACCGGCCGCGCGATGCCCGCGAATTGGCCCACCGCGCCGCCGAGGCAAAAATAAAACGCGTCGGTCAGCTTGCCCTCATGCTTGATCTTCTTGCCTTCCAGGCCGATATCGGCGATCCAATGCTGGCCGCAGCCGTTTGGGCAGCCAGTCACATGCAGTTTGAGCTGCTGATCGAACTGCGGCAACCTCTCTTCGAGTTCGTCCACCAGCCAGCGTGTAAAGCCCTTGGTTTCCGAAATCGCCAGCTTGCAGAACTCGGTCCCCGTGCAGGCAATGGCGCCGCGCCAGAAGGGCGAACCATCCACGTGCAAGCCGATTTGGCCGAGTTCGCGCGCCAGCTCCGCGGTCTTGCCATAAGGAACGTCGATAATGACGAGGTTCTGCGAAACGGTGGCGCGCAGCGCACCGCTGCCGAAGCGCTCGGCCAGCTCCGCGGCGGCTTCCAACTGCTCGCCGGTCATTCGCCCACGCAACACCGAAGCGCCTACATACGCCAGCCCCGGCTGCCGCTGCGGATGAATGCCCGCATGGTCGCGCAGAATATCCTCCGGAACACGCTCGGGCACACCGGGCAAGAGCGTAAAGTCAAGCCGCGATTGCAGCTCGTCGCGGAATCTTTCCGCCGTCCACCCCTCGCGCATAAACAGGTACTTCATGCGCGCCCGCTCGCGGCTCTCGCGCAGCACCAGTTGGTCACGGAAGATTTCCGTGACGCCGCGCACCGCGCGAACCGCCTGATCGGGACGCAGAAAGACGTTGAGGCGAACTGCGAGATGCGGCTCGTTGGAGAGGCCGCCGCCCACGCGCAGCGAGTAGCCCACTTCGCCGTCGCGCTCCGCCGGCGTAAGCGCAATGTCGTTGATCTCCGGATAGGTGCACCACGAGGGGCAACCGGTAGCCGAGATTTTGAACTTTCGCGGCAGATTGTAGAAATCGGCGTTGGCGATCAGGTCGCGCGCAATCTCGCGCGCGATCGCCGAGGCGTCGATCATCTCGTCGGCCGCGACCCCGGCCAGCGGGCAGCCGGTCACGTTGCGCACCACGTCGCCGCAAGCGCCTTTGGGCGAGAGCCCGATGGCATCGAGCGCCTCTACAACTTCGGGCAGCGATTCGATGGTCAGCCAGTGCAACTGGATGTTCTGGCGCACGGTGATGTCGGCGAGGTTGCGCGCGTATTTGCGCGTGATGCCGCCGATGGCGCGAAGCTGGCTGGCCGAAACGATGCCGTTGGGAATGCCGATGCGCATCATGAACCAATCTGTCGCCAGGCCCTCGCCGCCCTTGCCGCCGGTGGCGCCCACGCCGTCGCCCTGGGTGTAGACGCCCCACCATTTGAAGTAGAACGAGGCCCACTCGGGCACCACGCTGGCGCGGCCCTCGCGCGCGAAGGCGCGAACTTCGTCGAAGACAGCCCACGGATTCTTTTCGCGCTTCAGGCGCTCGGCACGCTGTGCTTTTGTCTCTTTCAGGGGAAGAACTTGTGTCATTTTTTTCCTTTTTGCGCAATAGAAAGCCCGCGGTAGCGAGAGCTCTATCGCGGGCATTCAAGAAACCGTGGATTTACGATCCGGCTTTCAGACCCAGGTCGCCTGCGCGCGCATGAGCAGCGTACAACGGCGACAACAAGTCCTACCTTCCATACCGAGATGATAGCTCTGTACCGGTAGAAAAGCAACCGCGAAATGAATGCCGGCGCCAAGCCAGCGTTTAGAGCGGTTTACGGGCAAGCGCGGCCATCGGTAGAAGTTGCCCCCCAGGCGGCGGTTTGGGCCGCGCGTACTGGCGGGACCAAATTCCCTGCGAAAAGAGAAATACCCTAACTTTCTATCCGATGGTCTTGATGTACTTCCACAGCCCCACCAGCATGAAGGCGATGGCAATGAGGCTGATGCCGAGGCCAATGCGGCGATGGTTGCGCTCCACCATGGCCTGATGGCCCACCTTCAGGTCCGCGTCGGCGATTTTCACACCGGTTTGAACATTCGCGTCCACCAGGGTGGGCTGGAACGAGTGGATGGCGACGCGCGCCTTGGTGAGCGCGTCGCGCGCTTGATCCTGGTTGAGGAGAGCCGAGCTGACTTCCATGCCAGAGGATTCGGCGAGGTGGAGGGACTGATCGGCGTTGTCGATGGCGCCGCTCAACCGCGTGAGGTCGGCCAGGATGGCAGCTCTATCCTGGTCGCACTGATCGCCGCGCGCGTGGCAGGTCATGCAGACCCCGCTGGGGCCGGTACCCAGCATGGCGTCGGAAGGCGGATGGATACCGTGATTGCTGTGGCAAACCACGCAGCCGGGAAGATTGGCCTGCTGGAAGGCCTTGAAGTGCGTGCTCTTCGCATACATCTGGGCCTGGAAAACGTGGCAGGTAGCGCAGACATTCTGGACCTTGTCCACTCCGGGCGGGACCGCGCCATGGTCTCCATGACAGGTTGTGCAAGTGGGCGCGCTCAGATCGCCGTTCGCCACCATATCCTGGTAGTGCACGCTGGTGATGTACTGGGCATACTGATTGGTGGGAATCCCGTACGGCTTCATGTAAGCCGCGTCGGAGTGGCACCTGGAGCACGTCTTGGCGACGTTGAGCGGGTAGACCGTGGAACGGGGATCGTTGGGCGCCCGAATACCGTGCACGCTATGACAATCCGTGCAGACGGCAACCTTCGAGTCCCCGGCGGCGAGCAGCTTGCCGTGGACGCTGGTGTGGTACTGGGCCAATTGGTCGGTTTGCAGGCGGGGGTTGTACTGGCGCATATAGGCGGGGTTGGAATGGCAGGATCCGCATAGCTGCGGAATCTGGCTGCGGTCGATATGGCCCTTCCACCCCGCCTTGGGGCTCATGGCCTGGGTGGGATCGAGGCTGCCCGGATTGCCGCCGTGGCAACTGGCGCAGGTCAAACCCACTTGTTCGTGAATGTCCTGGCTGAACTCCTGCTTGGTGACTCCATAAGGCGCCGGCAAAGAGGAGTGACAATCCAGGCAGGTGTTGACAGCCTGCCCATATCCCGCGCCCGCCGCGAGCACGAGCAACCCCGGCAGCCAGACAGAGCCGGCCGCGAGCAATTGGCGGAGCCTATTTCGAAAGGTAGCCATAAGCAGTCATACCTATGATGTAGACAACAGCAAAGATTCCGAGACCGGTGATCCACGACTTGGTGCGCGCAGCCCGGTCACTCTCAAAGAAAGGCAGGAGCATCCAGAAAAGGGCGACCAGAGCGAAGCCCAGGATGCCCAAGACCTCCCCGTCCACAAACCACACTTTGGCAGGGATGAACTTGAGCGTCTGGTACGCGAACATGAAGTACCACTCGGGCTTGATGCCCGCCGGAGCGGAGGCAAAAGGATCCGCTTTGACGCCCAGGTTCCACGGAAAGAGGGCTGCCAACACGCCCAGCGAGCCGATGGCCACATACCAAGCCATAAGCTCCCGCATCAGAAAGTTGGGAAAGAATTTCATTTCCCGGCGCAAAGAAGGATTCTCGGCCCACTTGGCTTCCACTTGGGGAGGAACGCTCATGCCCTGGCGCTGCACCAGAAACAGGTGAATGGAGATCAGCACCACCACCAATCCGGGCAGCACGGCGACATGGAAGCCGAAGAACCGGATCAAGGTGGCTCCCGTTACCTGCGGGCCGCCGCGCAGAAAGATCATGAGGGGATGGCCGATGATGGGAATCTCTCCGGCCATCTGGGTGCCCACCGTAGTGGCGAAAAAAGCCAGCTTGTTCCAGGGCAGCAGATAGCCGCTGAAGCCGAATCCCATGACCAGGAAGAGGAGCACCACGCCCGTCACCCAGGTCAGCTCTCTTGGCTTGCGATAGGCCTTGAGAAACAGCACGCTGAACATGTGCGCAAAGGCAGTGAAGATCATCAGGTTGGCCGACCAGGAATGGATGGAACGGATCAGCCAGCCAAACTGCACACTGGTCATGATGTACTGAACGCTCTCGAAGGCCTCGCTGGCGCCGGGGCGGTAATAGAGGAGCAGCAAAATCCCGGTAAGGACCTGGATTATGAAGAGGAACAGGGTGATGCCGCCGAAGAAGTACCAGTAGGAAAGCTTGTGCGTGGGCACGGTCTTATGGCGGAACGGGGCCAGAATCCCGTCCAAGTCCAGGCGTTCATCGAGCCAGCGAAAGATGGCGGCAAACACGGTCAAGCCCCCGAATTCCGGCTGACGTAGATCTCGTCGCCTCGCACGTGGACATTGAACTTCGTGAGCGGTTTGGGGGGAGGGCCGGAGACGTTGCCGCCATTCAGGTTGTAGATGCCGTTGTGGCAGGGACACCAAATCTCGTGCAGATCGGGGCGGTACTGCACTGTGCAGCCGAGGTGAGTACAGGTAGCGGAGAGCGCGTCATAGGCCTGGCCGTCGGCCTCCAGGATCAACAGGCCGGGACGGCTGCCAAAGGGGAAGATCATTCCCGAATTCGGTTTCAGCGCTCCGACCTTGGCGGCGACGACCTCATCGACGCCGAGATTCGCCACCGGCGGAGGGACAAAATAACGGAGCACTGGATAAATAAACGTAGCAAATGTAGCCAGCAAGCCGCCGCCGAGAAAGAATTTAATTAGGCCGCGGCGCGCGGGCTGGGGGGGGGAAAGCTGTTCAGTGTTCATTCCCGGCACCCCCCGCCGAGGGCGCCGCACAGGAGCAGAATTACAAGTCTCATCGGCCCGATTCCCTTAGGTTAAGCAGAATGTACTTCTACGGTACGCTGCATCTCGCGCAACCACATGGTCTGAAACAGGTGCAGACGATGTCCAATCACACTTGCCAAGTTTTGAGCAATCTTACACCCAGCCCCCGCATGGGCGTCAAAATACGCGAGCAGCGCCTGGCGCGGCAGGGCGATGACCTCTGCTTCAACCAGCGCGGTAGCGGTCAGGGTAAACAAGTAAGGTGGAAACAGTGCCGACCAACCCAAGGTTTGACCGGCGGAGATCTCCTCCGCCAGGATATTCTCTTCCTGGCCCCGGATCCGCATCGGCAAAGTGAGCCGGATGCGCCCACGGGTGGTCAGGAACAGGCGATCGGCGGGATCTCCCAACCGGAACAGCGGCGTTCCGGCGGGAAAGTTCAGCCTGTTGCCGAGCCCCAGAACCTGCTCGACCTCGGCCGGCGCCAGACCGTTCAGCAGTTCATACGTCATGGCTCACCTTCTCAGTTCACAAATGGGGAAGTGGTTTTGCTGTGCAACAGGGCCTGGGTGGGAAACTCGATGAACGATTCCGCGGCAGCCTGCTCCAACCGGATGTGGTTTTCGATTTGCAGCAACAGCAGCTCAATGGGAACCTGCTGCGGCGCCAGAGCGGGCGGCGCTGTTACGCGCGCCGCGAAAAGGGGAGCCGGCGCAGCCGCCTTCACCAACTGAACCTCGGCCCGCCCGGTTGGCAACGATGGCTCCGGGCGCGTCGCCGCTCGAAACGCCACAGCCACGACCGCCATGGCAAACACGGACACCAACAACCCCATCAAGAGCATATTCATGGAAGATACTCTCCTTCCCTGCTTCACTTTGGCCAGGCGAGCATACACCTGCGTTGCATCCGGCAGTCATTTCCGGATGAAATGCTCCCCGCATCGTTCGCTTGGCGTACCGGCACCGGCAAAAACCTCTGGCAAGGGGTTTACGGTGACTCCCTTGGCCCAAGCCGATGTTTAGAGCGGTTCCAGAGTTCATGTGCCATTTTGAGGTTCGTGAAAGGTGGCATTTTCTTAAGGAAAATGCCACTTGACAGCAGTGCTTTCTGGGTACAGCAACTCTGGAACCGCTGTACCAGCGAAGGTAACTTCTTGAAACGGCAACTCGCTGTGAGCTAGGTCACAACTGTTTGCCTTCGATTTCCCAGGTTGGATGGCTGGCTTGGTGCTTCCGGTCACACCACGCGTCCCACGCCCGCAGCCCAAGGCTTCAGACAGACTCTCTGAAACAGAGATTTCGCAATGGTTTCCTGCACTTGCACGTCCAGCTCAGTCGCGTGGAACTTCCAGCGCCCCGGTCAGGCTCGCCACGCGTTTCACCTGGTGGCTCCGGCACCACGCTTCCAAACCGTGCGCCAGCCTCTCGGTCGCCCTGGGGTCGGCGTAGCTGGCCGTACCCACCTGGACTGCGGTGGCTCCGGCCAGCAAAAACTCCACTGCATCTTCCGGAGTGACAATCCCACCCATGCCAAGGATGGGAATGCGCACCGTACGGGCTGCCTCATAGACCATGCGCAGGGCGATGGGCTTGATGGCCGGGCCGGACAATCCTCCGGCGATATTGCTCAGCCGCGGCCGGCGCTGCTCAACGTCGATGGCCATGGCCCGAAAGGTATTCACGAGGCTCACCGCGTCGGCGCCCGCGTCGGCGGCGATCATGGCCATGTGGGCGATGGAGGTCACATTGGGCGAAAGCTTGACAATGAGCGGGCGCTTGGATATGGCTTTGGCCCGGCTCACCAGGTACTCCAGCGAGCCCGCATCGGCGCCGAAGGCCATCCCGCCAGCCTGCACGTTGGGGCAGGATACGTTCAACTCATAAGCGGCGATGCCCTCCGCCTCGTTCAGCCGCTCGATGACCGCGAGATATTCGCCCTCCGAGTAGCCGAAGACGTTCACAATCACCTTGCAGCGCGGATAGCGCTTCATGGGCGGCAGCTTCCGCTGGATGTAGTCTTCCACGCCCACGTTCTGGAGACCGATGGCGTTCAGCATCCCCGCCGCCGTCTGCACGATGCGCGGCGCGGCGTGGCCGGCCATCGGCTCCAGCGAGATCCCTTTGGTGACGAATCCTCCCAGCCGCTCCAGCGCCACGATCTCCTCGAACTCGATCCCATAGCCGAAGGTGCCGCTGGCCGCGATGACCGGGTTCACCAGCTCCAGCCCGGCGAACGTAACACTCATGTCGGGTTTCACGCGCGGCTTCCTTTCTGCGGCATTTCTGGCTTTTCGCGCCGGCCGGATCACCGGCGCCGTCCCCGGTTTCATCATAAATTGGGCTGCTGCAGGCAAGGTGGGAGAGCAAGAAACCGAGGACCGGAGTGTATATTGGACCGTGCTGGGGGTCTAAAAGGGAAAACCAGGGCGTATGCGACGGGGAGTCCTCATGGACTCCGGCCAGCTCGCCGGCTCTCGCCTGGATTGTTTTTCAGAAGAAGGTGTTATCGCTTCGGGAATCTTTGACCGGCTAAGACCGACTACAGCTAAAGGAATGATCGAGCGATGGCGTGGTTGAGGCGCGTCTGCATCTCTCTGCAGGCTCTGCTGCTGGCGGGCAGCGGAGCCTTAGCGTTTGCACAGTCACCAACGGAGCTACCCCCCGGCTCTGGACGTGCAGTGCTCGAGCGCATGTGTACGCGATGCCATAGCTTGAGTGACATCACAGGTCAGCGCAAGAGCGCGCAACAGTGGTCGAATACCGTCCAGGACATGATCTCCCGCGGCGCGGTTGGCAGCGATGCGGAGGTCAGGGAGCTGGTCGGCTATCTCGCAGCCCACTTCGGCCAGGGACAGGCTGCGCATTCCGGTCCGGCAACTGCGCCCGCGGCTTCCTACGCGGCCGCTCCTGCTCCCCCGCCGGTTCCGGCCGCGATTGAAGATGCGTGGCCGAACCCAGCGGCCGGAGTCACTCCGGAGCGCCTGCTCCATGCCAACGCCGAGCCGCAAAACTGGATCACCTTCGCTGGGACGTATCGCAGCCAGCACTACAGCCTTCTCAAGCAGGTCACAACAAGGAACGCGCACGACCTGGAACTGAAGTGGGTGTTTCAGGCGCGTTGGCTCGATCCCTACGAGACCACTCCTCTGGTCGTAAACGGCATTCTCTACACAATGCAGGGGGATGATGTCGTCGCCCTCGATGCAAAGACGGGGCGGCTGTTCTGGATCTATCGCTATACGCCCGAAGTGCAGCACGGTTTGTGCTGTGGGGTCATCAGCCGCGGCCTGGCCATCCTCGGCAATACCCTGTATATGGCGTCCTTGGACGACCATCTGATCGCCATCGACGCAAGAACCGGAACGCCACAGTGGAACGTCAAGGTGGCTGACAACGCCGAGGGTTATACCATGACCATCGCCCCCCTGGCGGTCCACGGCGAGGTGATTGTGGGCGGGGCTGGCGGCGAGTATGGCGCTCGCGGGTTCATTGCGGCCTATGACGCACACTACGGCAAGCTGCTATGGCGTTTTTACTCCACGGCCGGCCCCGGCGACCCCGGTCACGACACCTGGAGCGGCGACTCGTGGAAGCACGGAGGCGGATCCGTATGGCTCACCGGATCCTACGATCCGGAGACTAACCTCCTCTTTTGGGGCATCGGCAACCCGGGGCCGGACTACAACGGCGACGTTCGCCCCGGCGACAATCTTTATACCTGCTCCATGGTCGCCCTCAATGCCACTACCGGCAAATTGAAGTGGTACTACCAGGCCAATCCCCACAACGAGTTCGACTGGGATGCCGTGCAAACCCCCGTGCTGGCCACCATCAACTGGAAAGGCCGGCCCCGCAAGGTCATCCTGTGGGCCGACCGCAATGGCTTTTTTTACGTGCTCGACCGCAGCACGGGAAAGTTCCTGCTTG
This sequence comes from uncultured Acidobacteriota bacterium, assembly GCA_963808795.1. Taxonomy (GTDB): domain Bacteria; phylum Acidobacteriota; class Terriglobia; order Terriglobales; family Acidobacteriaceae; genus Telmatobacter. Next base: position 516,718 of record CAWEGL010000011.1, on the reverse strand, counting down.
GGAAGGCCTTCGTAAAACAGACCTGGAACGACGGCTTCACTGCCCAGGGACGCCCCATACTGAGCCCGGCGGCCAAGTCCAGCACCACGGGCACCCTGATCCATCCCGACAACCAGGGAGGCACGAACTGGTTCGCTCCCTCCTTCGATCCCCAGACAGGCCTCTTCTACGTGAATGCCCGCGAGGGATATGCCACTCTTTTCGTCAAAGGCAATGTGCAGAAGTACGAGTCAGGAGCCCGCTACGATGGCCGCGGCATTCTTAGCCGCGAGAGGACGCCGATGGTCATAGGCGCGGACGACGAAGAGTACGCCGCGGTGCGGGCCCTCGATCCCGCAACCGGGGCGCTCCGCTGGCAGTACAAACTGGATTGGGGCAACAGCCTCAATACCTTCTACGGATGGCAGACCTCAGCGGGCGCGGGAGGCATCCTCACCACCGCGGGAGGCGTTTTGTTCACCGGGGGCCGCGAGGGCTACTTTGTCGCCCTCGACGCCCGCAGCGGCGCCCTGCTGTGGAAGGCCGATCTGGGAGGGCCACTGATCATGGATCCCATGACATACTCCGTTGACGGCAAACAATATGTCGCCATCAATGCGGGCAACTGTCTTTTTGTATTCGGATTGCGCTGAACGGCGGTCAGCCAAGCCATTTCATCTGAGGAGTCACCACGGTGCGAGAAGAAATGTTGGCGCGATGCTTGCTTCTGACTGCGATCCTAGCCACGGCTTCTGTGGGATTGGGGCAAACGGGCCCATCCGGGCCTGGGTCCGGAAACTCTTCCTACTCCGCTTCGATCGCGGGAAATCCGGCGGCGGGAAAGACGATCTTTGACGGAGCCGGGAAGTGTCTTTCCTGCCACCAGGCCGGCGCCTCGGGTTCGGTCCTTGGTCCGAACCTGAGCAACGCCGGTGCGCAACTTTCCCCCGATCGCCTCCGGCAGTGGCTGCTGAACCCACTGCAGAAAGTCGAGCCTCAGAATCGTCTCTATGAGATCGTGACCCGCAGCGGCAAGACCGTCCGCGGGAAGCTCCTCAATCAAGGTCCATTCAGCTTGCAAATGCTGGATTCCAGCGGCCAACTCGTGACCATTTCACGCTCCCAGGTACGAGACGCCCACTTTGTGGATCCGCCCACCATGCCGTCCTATCAGGGTAAGCTCACCAGCGCACGGATCGATGATCTGGTCGCCTACCTCGCATCGTTGCGCGTGCCGGAGGATCAATAGTTGCAGCAAGGCCCTCCGGAACCCGCCGGAGGGCCTTCGATTCAGAACAACCGGGAGCTTGCAACTACAAGCCGCCTCTAGGTCTCTGACCGGATGAATTGGTCCTTTGGAATTCGTGGTATCCCACCCTTTCGCCGGAAAAAAGGCGAAAGAATGGGGCACGGAGATGGTACAAAATCAAGCGGTCGGAGGCCTAGGCCGTCACCGGCTCCGAAGCGTTGACCTTCACCGGGGTCAGCCAGCCGAAGCGGTCGGGTTTGAGGCCGTTGGCGATGCCGAAGAACTCGTCGGCGATCTTTTTTGTAATTTCGCCGGGCTTGCCGTCGCCGATCACGATGCGGTCGATGGAGCGGATGGGCGAAACTTCGGCGGCCGTGCCGGTGAAGAAGACCTCGTCGGCGATGTAGAGCATCTCGCGCGGGATGGGCTGCTCGGTGACCGTGAACCCCAGGTGGCGGGCGATGGTGAGCACGCTGTCGCGGGTGATGCCGGAGAGAGCGGAGTTGGCCAGCGGCGGCGTGTAGAGCACGCCGTTGCGGACGATGAAGATGTTCTCGCCGGAACCCTCGCTGACCAGGCCGTTCACGTCCAGTCCGATGCCCTCGGCGTAGCCGTTGACCTCGGCTTCCATGTGGATGAGCTGGGAATTCATATAGTTGGCGCCAGCCTTGGCCAGGGCGGGCATGGTGTTGGGGGCGAGGCGGTTCCAACTGGAGATGCACACGTCCGCGCCGCCGTGGCCGGCAATGTACTTGCCCCAGGGGAAGTTGGCGATGTAGACCTCGATGGGCGAACCCTTGGGGCTGACGCCGATCTCGCCGTAGCCGCGCAGCGCGATGGGCCGGATATAGCACGGGGCGACCCCGTTGGCCTCAATCAAATCCACGACCCCGGCGCACAGCTCCTCGAGCGTGAAGGGAAGCTCCATGCGGTAGATCTTGGCCGAGTCGAGCAGGCGCTGCATGTGCTCCGGGAGCCGGAAGACGGCCGAGCCCTGGGGCTGACCGTAGCAGCGGATGCCCTCAAAGACGCTGGAGCCGTAGTGGATCACGTGGCTCATCACGTGGAGGGTGGCCTGCTCCCAGGGAATCAGGTTGCCGTTGTGCCAGATTTTGGAGGTGGCTTGAATGGGCATGAGGGTTGAATTGCTCCTTCGTGCGTGTAACACACGCACACCTTAAAGGTATCGCGAACCGGAGCGGGCTGTCACGGGCGGGGAGCGCACGGGAAAGCGTGGGGTTCCCGCAATGACACTCCGGTCGGGCCTGCGCTGCACCGGGCGGCTCAGGGAGCGCCGGCAGCCGGTTGGTGAGGGTCCGAAGCGCCGGAGATGCCTCCTACCCGGCTCTTCCGCCGCGCCGGATTCATCGGCTGCGGCGACGCGGCCGGATGAACCGGCAAGATATACTTGAGGGTTCCTCGGCAGCCAGATTGATTGCATGACGGCATTGACGTTTACACTCGTGGTCTGGGGCATCGCGACGCTGGCGGGCTTCCTGGGCGCGTTGACGGGACTGGGCGGCGGCGTCGTGGTGGTGCCCGCGCTTACCCTGGCGCTGGGCGTGGACATCAAGTACGCCATCGGCGCGTCGCTGGTGTCGGTGATCGCCACCTCCTCGGGCGCGGCGGCGGCCTACGTCAAGGAGGGCTTTTCCAATATCCGCATCGGCATGTTGCTGGAGATCGCCACCACCATAGGCGCGGTCTTTGGCGCCTACCTGGCCGCGTACATCAGCACCCACGTGCTGGCCATCGTGTTTGGATTAGTGCTTGTCCAGTCCGCCTACCAGTCGCTGGTGAACGCGCCACACGACAGCGGGTTTCGCATCGAGTCCGACGCGCTGGCCCGGCGGTTGCGGCTGGGCGGCGACTATCCCATAGAGGGAAAGCTCCAGGAATACGGCGTGCGCAACGTTCCCACTGGATTCGGGCTCATGTTCGGGGCGGGCGCGCTATCGGGCCTGCTCGGCATCGGTTCGGGAGCCGTCAAGGTCATCGCCATGGACCAGGCCATGAAGATTCCCTTCAAGGTGTCCACCACCACCAGCAACTTCATGATCGGCGTGACCGCCGCGGCCAGCGCCGGCGTCTACTTGAGCCGCGGATACATTCATCCCAGCGTGGCCATGCCGGTGATGCTGGGCGTGCTGGGCGGAGCGCTCCTGGGCACCAAGGTCCTGGTGCACGCGCACGTACGTACCCTGAGGATCGTCTTCGCCACCGTGATCTTCGCCCTGGCGGTGGAGATGATCGTGAACGGCATCATGAAAAGGATTTAGTGGAAATGGATGACCGCCATCTGGAGAACATTCTTGGCAATTTGCTGCGGGCCGGCGTGCTATTAGCGGCTGCGGTCGTTTTTGCGGGGGGTGTTCTGTACCTCATCCAGAGCGGCTCCCATGCGGTCAGCTATCGGACCTTCCTGGCCGGAGGGCAGGACATTCGGACCCTGCCGGGGATCGTGAAGTCGGCCGTGCGCCTCCAGAGCGAGGGGTTGATTCAACTCGGGCTAGTGCTGCTGATTGCCACGCCGGTGGCGCGGGTGGCGATGGCGGTCGCCGGCTTTGCTCTGGAACGCGACCGCATGTACGTGGTGGTAAGCCTAATCGTGCTTGCGGTGCTGCTCTTCAGCCTGGTGCACGCCACGTGATTCGGGGGCCGGACCGTTCAGGGCAGGCGCAACTTCTTTCCACTTCCATTTGAGAGGCAGCAAAAGATGGACCCAGCCCATCGCACTGCGCGCCCGGCTCTTGTGCTAAGGTTCAAACCGTGAACCGCGGAACGCAGGCAGAGCCGGGCAAAGAGCGAAAGCCGCGCCTTTTGCCGGGGCTGGCGGTGAAGGATGGGCTGATCCGGCATCCGTTCGACCTGGAGTTCGGGGTGCGGACGAGCGGGCTGGTGGCCGGGCGGCACCTGGCCCTGGGGCGCGTACACGACCGGCACGTGACGGCCTATTACGCGGTCGCGCCTTCAGTGTTTGAGTCCATCCTGGTCCGCTGGCGGCGATGCCGGCCGGTGGCGCCCATCGACGCGTTTACGTTTGTGGACCTGGGCGCGGGGATGGGCCGGGCCGTGCTGCTGGCCGCCAGGTTCCCCTTCCGCGCGGTTGTAGGGGTGGAGTTGCACCCGGCGCTGGTTCGAATTGCGCGCAAAAACCTGGCCCTCTGGCGGGCGGAGGGACGGGCGCGCGCGCCCATGCGGATGGTGTGCGCGGATGCGGCGGATTTCGAGCTGCCGGCGGGGCCGTGCGCCGTCTTCCTGTTCAATCCTTTTGGCGCGCCGGTGCTGCGGCGGCTGCTGAAGACCTGGAGCCGGAGCCTGACCGGCCGCGAAGGCCAAGTGGACATTCTCTACGTGAACAATGAGCAGGAGCGCGTACTGGAGCGGCAGACGGGTTTCAGGCGGCTGTTCCTGGGGCAAATCCGGCGCTCGCATGCCGATGCCGTGACCGACCGCAGGATTCTGGCCAGCCAGCCGGACGGGGAGTACGCAGCCACGGGCTGGGAGGACTGCTCGATCTACCGCTGGGTGGGGAAAGCAGCTTCTAGCCTTTAGCTTTTAGCTCCCGGTTCCTTGTCAGGCATTTCCGGGCACGGTAATTGACGAAAACAGGGGCAAACGGGAAAGCTGGTAGGGCAACGAAAACGGGCCGTAAGCAAGATGGGAACGAGCGGCTGGCTGGCGGCGCACCGGCGGGCGAAATGGCCTGCGGCTGGCCGGTCAAAAGGGCGTGGGGAGCGTGGCGTTGACGGAGTCGCATCTGATTTTAGGAATCGGCGAGCTGCTGTGGGACATTTTGCCGGAAGGGCGGCGCTTGGGCGGCGCCCCGGCCAATTTCACGGTCATGGCGGGCCGGCTGGGCAACCACGCGGCGATTCTGAGCCGCATTGGGCACGATGAGCTGGGCAGGATGGCCGTGGACAAGCTGGACCCCTTGCCGGTGGACACAGGTTATCTGCAAGTGGACCCTGAGCATGAAACGGGCGGCGTGACGGTGAGCTTTGTGGGCGATGAACCCCGCTACACGATTCATCAGCCGGCGGCGTGGGATTTTCTTCGCCTCTCGGACGAGTGGGTGCAACTGGCGGAGCGGGCTGACGCTATTTGCTTCGGATCCCTGGCACAACGCAGCCCTGAGTCGCGCCAAACCATTCAGTCGCTGGCGGCGCAGACTCCGGCCAGTTGCATCCGCGTCTTCGACGTCAACCTGCGGCCGCCATTCTATTCCGGCGAGGTGATCCAGGAATCGCTGGGACTGGCAACGGTGGTCAAGATGAACGAGGATGAGACGCCGCAGGTGCTCGAGCTGCTGGGAATGCCCATAGGCTGGGAACCGGCGCCGGACCAGCCACGGCCGGCCGGCGAGGAACGGCGTCCCCCGGTCAACGAGCTGCGCACGAGCGCGGAGCGCCTGCTCGATGAGTTTCCCATGCTGCAGATGGTGGCCATTACGCGAGGCCACAGCGGGAGCCTGTTGGTGACGCGCGAAGAGTGGGACGAGCACGCCGGATTTCCCGTGAAGGTGGCCGACCGCATCGGCGCAGGGGATGCGTTTGCGGCGGCCATTACCCACTACATGCTGCGTGGCGCGGATCTGGCCACGCTCAACGAGGCCGGCAACCGCTGGGGCGGCTGGGTGACCTCGCAGCCGGGCGCCATGCCCGCTTTGCCCGACGCCGTGCGCGACGCGATCGCCACGGCGATCGAAGGATAGGAGTCTTGGTGTGACTATAAGCAAAACCTCTTCGCTTCTAGAGCGGTTCCAGAGTTCATGTGCCGTTTTGAGGTTCGTGAAAGGTGGCATTTACTTCCACCCCAGCGAGCAAAAAATCGCTCGCTGGGGACCCCGGTTAAGAAAAATGCCACTCGGCAGTGTGCTTTCTGGGTACAGCGACTCTGGAACCGCTATAGCTCTTTTCGCCGCTCTCGCCCTGCCTCTCTGCCTGCGGGCGCAGGCCCCCTCACTCACCGTCCAGGTCAACCACCCCACGGCCGAAGTGAGCCCCACGCTTTACGGCCTGATGACCGAGGAGATCAACCACTCCTACGACGGCGGGCTCTACGCGGAGCTGGTACAGGACCGCGCCATCGGTCACGGCTTTGGCTCGCTGGTGCACTGGGCGATGGTGGCGCGCGGCCACTCGTTGGCCAACGTTTCCGTGGATGAAACCACGGGGCCGAGCGCGGCCCTGCCGCGCAGCATCAAAGTCGCCGTAACCGCAGCCACTCCAGCCGCGCCCGCCGGAGTAGAGAACGACGGCTACTGGGGCATCGCCGTCCGCCCGCATACCGTCTACACCGGCTCGTTCTGGGCAAAGACTGACACAGGCGGCGTCCCCGTGACCATCAGCCTCGAAAACGACTCGACCGGCGCCGCCGCCGCCAAAACCACCGTCACCGGCCTTACGAACGAATGGAAGCAGTACACCTACACCCTCAAAATCGGCGCTGTCCCGGTCACGCCGAACAATCACCTCATCCTCACCATTCCCCGCCCCGCGACCGTCTGGCTTAACCTCGTCTCGCTCTTCCCACCCACGTATGATGGCCGCGTTCACGGCAACCGCATCGACATCATGGACCTGCTCGCCGCCATGCATCCCAAGTTCCTGCGCTTTCCGGGCGGCAATTATCTTGAGGGCAACAGCATCGCGCAGCGCTTCAACTGGGAAAAGACCATCGGCCCCTGGGTGGACCGCCCCACGCACGAAAGCCCCTGGAGCTATCGGTCGTCTGACGGCATGGGCCTGCTTGAATTCCTGGAGTGGTGCCAAGACCTGCACATGCAGCCCCTGCTGGCGGTCTACGCCGGCTACTCGCTCAACCGCGAGCGCGTCAACCCCGGCCCGGATCTTGAGCCTTACGTGCAGGACGCCCTCGACGAAATCCAGTACGTCACCGGATCCACTGACACCAAGTGGGGCGCCGAGCGCGCCAAGGATGGGCACGCCGCGCCCTTCCCGCTCCGCTATGTCGAAATCGGCAACGAGGACCAGTTCGACCGGTCGGGCTCCTACGACGGCCGTTTCGCGCAGTTCTACCACGCCATCAAGAATGCCTATCCCGACCTGCAAATCATCGCCACCGCACCCGTGAAGAGCGTGACGCCCGACGTGCTCGACGAACACTTCTACATGTCGGCTGAAGAATCCTTCGCCATGGCGCACCACTACGACGACGCCCCCCGCAGCGGTCCCAAGATCTTCGTGGGCGAATGGGCCACGCGCGAAGGGGCTCCCACTCCCAACCTGGAAGCGGCACTGGCCGATGCCGCCTGGATGACCGGCCTGGAGCGCAACAGCGGCCTCATTATCATGTCCAGCTACGCGCCCTTGTTCACGAACGTAAATCCGGGCGCATCGCAGTGGGCTCCGGACCTGATCGGCTACAACGCGCTCACCAGTTACGGCTCCCCAAGCTACTGGGCGCAGGTGATGTTCTCAGGCAATCTGGGCACGGAAGTGATCGCGGCGGACCTCGCCAACGTGGGCCCGCGCGTCTTTACGTCAGTCACCCGCGACCAGGCGCGCCACAAGGTCTTCATCAAAGTGGTGAACGCCAACTCGACCCCGTTGCCGCTGGCCATCGATCTCGAGGGCACGGGCACGGGCGCCCACCGCGCTACGCTAACCACGCTCAGCGGAAAGACGCCCAACGCAACCAACAGCATTACGCATCCTGAGGCTGTTGTCCCGGTCACCCGGACCGTGGCAGTTGCCGGCTCCAAGTTCACCGAGACCTTCGCACCCTACTCGGTTAACGTGCTGGAGGTGAGCTTTTAACGATTGACGAATGTTAACTGATAGTTTACAGTTTACACATGATCAGGAGCTTCCGGCACGCAGGTTTAGAGAAGTTCTTCAAGACCGGCAGCAAGGCCGGCATTCAACCTCATCATGCAGCCAGGCTGCAGCGGTTGCTGACGGCGCTCGATGCAGCGAAAAGCCCGGTTGACCTCTCAAAACCGGTCTCCTATGGCCTGCATCGGCTCAAGGGTGCGGAAAAATATTGGTCTGTTTGGGTGGATGCCAATTGCCGCTTGACATTCGATTTTGAGGGGACGGATGCGGTCCTTGTCGATTACCGCGACTATCACTGAGGCGGCGTATCGCCGCCAGAAGGAGAACCGATGCCCAGCGAAATGTATAGGCCGGCGCATCCCGGGCTGGTCTTGCGCGACTACCTGGAGGGTCACAACGTCACCCAGGTGGCAAAGCACCTTGGCGTGTCGCGTGTGACGCTCTCCAAAATTTTGAACTGCCGCACCGGCGTCACCGCCGAAATGTCGCTTCGCCTCTCGGCTGCTCTGGGAACCAACCCCAGCTTCTGGCTCGACTTGCAGAGCAATTACGATATGTGGCAGGCTAAGAACAGAAAACGGCCGCGTATCCGTCCGCTGGGAATTGCTGCTTAGCCCGCGACCGCGAGATGGTTCTGCATGAGGATGCGCGTCACCGCAGCGGCTCCGGAACCGTTCAAGGCGAGGGGCGTACATAGCTTCGCACCGTGTTTGGTGAACTTGCTGGAGCTAGCCTATGAAGTCTTCCTGCGCCGTGCTTCCCGTCCCCACGCAAGTCGCGTAAAGTGGGGTCAAGGTGATTATCAACCTCGCTAGACGCGCGCACGATCACAACTGGGAGCTCGATCCCATCACTCGCTCCCTGTTGGACACCGACTTCTACAAGCTGCTGATGCTGCAGTTCATCTGGAAGAACTTTCCCCAGACGCACGCCACGTTCACCCTCATCAACCGCACCCCCGCCGTGCGCCTGGCGGAGATTGTCTCTGTTGGTCAACTGCGCGAGCAACTGGAGGCCGCGCGCAAGCTGCGCTTCAGCAAGTCGGAGCTAGTCTGGCTCGCCGGCAACACGTTCTACGGCCGCCGCGGCATCTTCGAGCCCGCGTTTCTGGCCTGGCTGGAACACGGCTTCCGGCTCTCCGATTACGAGCTATCGGTGCGCGACGGCCAGATTGAGCTATGCTTCCGCGGTCTGTGGACCGGGACCACGATGTGGGAGATCTACGCGCTCGCGGCGATCGCCGAGCTCAAGACACGCGCCGCCCTTAAGCAACTCGGCGAATTGGAGCTCGACATCCTTTACGCGCGCGCCAAAACCCGCTTATGGGAAAAGATGGAGCGCCTGCACGGCGTACCGGAGCTGAGCATCAGCGACTTCGGCACGCGCCGCCGGCACAGCTTCCTGTGGCACGAGTATGTGGTCAAGGCCATGCGCGACATCCTCGGCGCCGGCTTTACCGGCACCTCCAATGCGTATCTCGCCTACAAGCACGATCTGGAAGCCATCGGCACCAACGGCCACGAATTGGCTATGGCCATGGCGGCGCTCGCCAACAACGACGCAGAGCTGCGCTCGGCGCAGTACCGCTTACTAGAGCTATGGCAGCAGAGTTATCAGGGCGAGTTGCTCATCCTGCTTCCCGACACCTTCGGAACCACGCAGTTTTTGCGCGGCGCGCCCGATTGGGTGGCCAACTGGACCGGCCTGCGCATGGACAGCAAAGATGCCTACGCGGCCGGCGACGAATATATTGCATGGCTGGAGCACCGCGGCAGCGATCCGCGGCAGAAGCGGCTCATCGCCTCCGATGCGCTCGACGTGGAGCAGATTCTGAGCCTGCACGCTTACTTCGGCGGAACCCTCCGCAACGGCGTTTCGCCCGGCGATTTTCGCTCGGCGAGCGATTTTCACGAGCCGGCCCGCCGGGTTCCCGAGCGCCGCATCCGCTTCAGCGCCGGTTGGGGCACGCTACTGACTAACGACTTTCGCAACTGCAATCCGCGCGGCGATGACGGCTTCAACCCCGCCGGCCTGGTGTGCAAGCTGAGCGATGCCGAAGGCCGGCCGGCGGTCAAGCTCTCCGACAACTACTCCAAGGCGCTGGGAAACCCCGAAGAGACGGAGCGCTACCGCCGCGTCTTTGGCGTGGCGGGCGTGACCGACACTCCAGTTCTCATCTGAGCCACGAGCGTATCGCGGGCCATGACCCGGCGCTATGAGGAGCAAGGGCTGGAATCGGCGCTGCACGAAAAGCCCGGGTCCGGCAAACAACGAGCTCTGGACGTAGGCCAGAAACCTAGGCTTGCGGGCCCTTTTCCGCCGCCAGGATGGGGCACGCGCTACTGCAGGCTCGCCATCAGGCTGTCAAGCGCCGACTTGGGAGGGCGCGTCAGCGACTCGGGCAGCGTGGCCAGCGGCTCGTCCACAATATTCAACAGATCGATGAAGGTCGGCTTCTGCGGTTCGATGAAGAAGACGCCGGTGAGAATTTCGTTGTTCTCGTGCGCCTCCATAAGCGTGCGCACGGCGTTGGCCTTGTCGGTCGGATCGTAATCCTCGTGCAGCTTGCGCAGCCGCAGGGTCGAGCCGTCGTGCATCTGCACATCGTAGACCTGGCCGGAGTCGTAATCGACGTCGATCTCTTCAAAATTTTCGATAAACCCGACCTCGTTGATCGGGTCGTCGTGCTCCTGCAGGAACTTGTAGCTCTTGGTAGAGCCCTCGTGATCGTTAAAGGTCACGCAAGGGCTGATCACGTCCAGCATCACCGTTCCCTGGTGCGCGATGGCCGCCTTGAGCATGGCCAGCAACTGCTTTTTGTCGCCGGAGAACGACCGGCCCACAAACGTGGCGCCCAACTGAATGGCCAGGGCGCAGGTGTCGATGGGGGGCAGATCGTTGATGACCCCATGCTTGAGCACGGAGCCGATATCGGCGGTGGCCGAGAACTGGCCCTTGGTCAATCCATAGACGCCGTTGTCCTCGATGATGTAGATCATGGGCAAATTGCGGCGCATGAGGTGGACGAACTGCCCGATCCCGATGGAAGCCGTGTCGCCGTCGCCGGAGACGCCCAGAGCGGTCAAGGTGTGGTTGGCCAGCACTGCTCCGGTGGTCACCGAAGGCATGCGCCCGTGCACGCTGTTGAAGCTGTGCGAACGGCTCATGAAGTAAGCCGGGCTCTTCGAGGAGCATCCGATGCCGCTCATCTTCATCACCCGTTCCGGCTTCACGCCCATCTCGAACATGGCGTCGATAATGCGCTCGGAGATGGCGTTGTGGCCGCAGCCGGCGCAGAGCGTCGACTTGCCTCCGCGGTACTCCTGCACGGGCAGTCCGATTTGATTCAATTTAGGTCCCGGTGCTCCATTGGCGGTTGCGGTTGCCATTAGAGACCCTCCTTGGTGGCAAATTCATCGGTGATGGTGCGGGCATCGATGGGCAATCCGTTGTAAAACAGGATGCTGCGCAGCTTGGGCGCCTGATCGGCAGGCAGGTCCAGCTTCAACAGGCTGGCCAGTTGCGCATCGCGGTTTTGCTCCACCACGTAAACGCGCTCGTGGGAAGCCACAAAGTCGTGAATCTCGTGCGCAAACGGAAAGGCGCGAATGCGCATGTAATCCAGCTTTTTGCCGTATTCCTTCTCGATCTGGTCCAGGCTTTCGCGGAGCGCGAAATCGGTGGTGCCGAAGGCCAGGAAGCCGATCTTCGATTTGCCGTCTCTCACCGTCACCGGGCCGGGCACCAGCTTGCGCGCGCCCTCGAACTTGCGCGCCAGCCGGTCCATAATGGCCTGATACTCATCCGGTTTTTCCGTGTAGCCGGCCGCATCGTTGTGGCCCGAGCCGCGGGTGAAATAGGCGGCCTTGGGATGGTTGGTTCCGGGCAACGTGCGCCAGCCGATGGCGTCGCCGTCCACGTCGCGGTAGCGCGCGAATCCGCCCAGCCGGTCGAGATCTTCGGCGGTGAGCACCTTGCCGCGGTCCTGCGGCTTGGCGGGATAGGCAAACGGTTCCGACATCCAGTTGTTCATGCCCAGGTCGAGATCGGTAAACACGAAGACCGGCGTCTGCAGCCGCTCCGCAAGGTCGAAGGCCGCGCCGCTCAGCTCGAAGCACTCCTTCACGTTCCCCGGCAGCAAAATCACGTGCTTGGTGTCGCCATGGGACAGGAACGCTGTGGAGAGCAGATCCGCTTGCGAGGTGCGGGTGGGCATGCCCGTGGAAGGCCCGCTGCGCTGCACGTCGAAGATCACGCCGGGAATCTCAGCGAAATAGCCCAGACCGGAGAACTCGGCCATCAACGAGATGCCCGGTCCGGAGGTCGAGGTCATGGAGCGTGCCCCGGCCCATCCCGCGCCCAGCACCATGCCGATGGCCGCCAGCTCGTCCTCGGCCTGCACCACGGCATAGGTCGCCTTGCCTTCGGGCGTCATGCGCAGCTTCTTGAGCAGGTCGATGGTGGCCTCGACCAGCGAGGTGGAAGGGGTGATCGGATACCACGCGACCACTGTCACCCCCGCAAACACCGCGCCCATCGCGCAGGCCGCATTGCCGTCGATGACAATCTGGCCCGCAGTCTTATTCGAGCGCTCGATGAAGAACGGGTCCTGCTTGGGAAGATTCTCCTGGGCAAAGTCAAAGCCGGCCTTGACCGCTCCGAAGTTCAAGTCGAAGACCTTTTGCTTGCTGGCGAACTGCTTGCGCAGGCCAGCCTCCACCACGCTCAGCTCAATACGCAGAATCTGCGCCACCGCGCCCACGTAGACCATGTTCCTGACCAGCTTGCGCAGTTTAGCCACCGGACAAACTTCCGCCGTGATCTTGTCGATCGGGACCGGATAGAACGCGATGTCGTCGCGATATTGTTTGAGGTCCAGTTTCTCTTCGTAGATGGCCACGCTCCCCGCGGCCAGCGCCAGAACATCCTCCCGCGCGGTTTCAGGATTCAGAGCCACCAGCACCTCCGATTCCCGCCTGCGGGCGACATACCCGTCCTTGCTGGCGCGGATGGTGTACCAGGTGGGAAGTCCGGCGATGTTGGATGGAAAGAGATTTTTCCCGCTGACCGGAACTCCCATTCCAAAGATGCTCTTCAGCAGCACGCTGTTGGAGGATTGCGAGCCCGAGCCGTTTACCGTTGCGACGATGATGCTGAAATCGTTGATAACGCGCTGGCGCGCGCTGAATTCACCCTGTTCTAGACCCAGGGCCAGGTTTCCTGTCGCCATCGGGCGGGATCCCCTTCCGAAAGATTCAAAAGCGGTGACGATTCTTCCGCGCCTAGTTGTGATTATAGTCACCGGCGAGGATTTGCGCTTGTGATGATAGTCACCTGAAAGGTTCCGCGTCCCATTCTGCGGTCTGAAGATTATCGATTAGAACGCGCACATATTATTGAAGTTACTGCGGTCAGTTCCCCCCAAGAACCCGGCAATCGAGCCGAACTTAATCCGAATCTGGCGGCGCGTGGCAGCACAACGCCCGGGCTCAACGGCGGCGCAGTGGAGGCATTCCCTTGAGGAGAAACTCATAGCGCGCACGGGTTGTATCCGGGCCTGTGGTGATCGAGCTGTCGAGGTGGATCAATAGGCCGGTCTTATCGAAGCGCGGCCATTCCGGCAGCCCCGGCCCATTGGGATCGCCGGTTTTGGCGAAGTTGGCCCAGTAATCCATCATCTCGTCGCTCAGCTTGCGGTCCTCGGGCCGCCACACGGCGCCAGGCCGCGTGTCGAGCGTTCCAAAGACGTACTCGATGTCATCGGAATGGAAGGCATACGAGCCAGGATCAAACTTGCTGGGCGGCGCGGCTAACTCGAAATGATAGCGGTAGACCGGCGCATCCCCGGTTTTGGTTTGTGCGTCGACCCACTTCCAGGTGCTGAAGGCGATAAATGCGTCGCTGTTGTAATCGATCGCCGAGCGAACCGCTTCCTCGTCCGTATTGCCGGGATAGAGGGTGAGGAACTCGTCGGCCCGGTCGCCGAAGTTCCGCTCCGCGAACTCCTTCCACTTCGCCGGGGTCATGCCGTCAGCCAACGCGTGTTGCTCGTCGCGCATCCAGCCGGCCAGCAGCGGAATATGGGCTTGCTTTCCTTGGGCGTACGTGTCAGCTACCGGCTCGGTCAGAAACCTGCCGTCAACCACGGGTGAAAATCTGACCCTGGGCGCGCTCCTGGTCGCACCCCTCATAGCAGCGGCGGCCAGAATCTTGTCCGTCGGCAAGGCGCGCAGCTCCGCCAGCGTGGTCGCTCCCAGTGAGTCGGCCCATTTCTGGTCCCGCTCTTCGGTCTCCTCCAGCGTAGGCGCGGGCGGCGCTCCCAGGTTCAGCGCGCCGCCGCTCTCGCCGATGGCCTTCTCAAACAGCCCTTGCGCGGGCGCTGCGGCCATGAGCGTGCTCACGGCCATGGAGCCGGCGCTCTCGCCAAAGATGGTTACATTCCCCGGATCGCCGCCAAACTTGGCGATGTTGTCCTTGACCCACTGCAGCGCGGCCACCATATCCATCAGCCCGTAGTTCCCCGCCGAGCCGCCCGCCTCTTGGGCAAGATCGGTTGTGGCGAGAAAACCGAAGACGCCGAGCCGGTAGTTGATGGTGACCAGGACCACGCCCTTGAGCGGCAGAAAATCGCCGTCGTGCCGCGGCTCGGAGGCCGAGCCCGCCGTGTAGCCGCCGCCATGAATCCAGAACATGACCGGCAGCTTGCTGTTGGCTTTGGCATCGGCGGGCGCGAAGACGTTCAAAAACAGGCAGTCCTCGCTGTTTCCGGCGTCCGGAAAGAACATATCGTCATAAACGTGGTTCTGTGCGCAGTGCGCGCCGTAGCTCGTGGCGTCGCGCACGCCCTTCCAGTTGACCGGCGGTTCCGGCGCCTTCCAGCGCAGATCGCCCACCGGCGGGGCAGCGTAGGGCAGCCCCAGAAACGCCTTCACCTTGCCGTCGTTGATGGTCTTGCCGTGAACCTTGCCCTCGGCGGTCTTCACCGTCAGGGAATCGGCATGGACGGGCGTGGATGACCCCAGAGTCAGCCCCGCAATCGCCAGAGCACAGATGATTTGCACTCGAATTTGCATGGTAGGAACCCTCGCGCAACACGATAACAGGGCAGGCTGGAGATTGCACGGGGGCTCGCGGGCCGCACTGGAAAGTCAGCGGCGCTCGGCGCTCAACTCCGGCGCCAGCAGATCGGCCATCGTCTCCCGCCGCCGGATCAGCCGCGCCGTCCCGCCCTCGACCAGCACCTCGGCGGCGCGCGGGCGCGTGTTGTAGTTCGAGCTTTGCGCCATGCCGTAGGCGCCGGCGTCGAGCAGCGCCAGCAGATCGCCGGGCTCGACCGGCGCGAGCTTGCGGTCGCGGGCAAAAAAGTCGCCCGACTCGCACACCGGGCCGACGACATCGACCACCCGCACCTTCCCTGCCCTCGGCCGCACCGGCACAATCTCGTGCCAGGCCTGGTAAAGCGCCGGGCGGATCAGATCGTTCATGGCCGCATCGGTCACGACAAAGGTTTTCTTGCCGTTGCGCTTGACGTAGAGCACGCGCGTCACCAGCGCCCCGGCCTGCGCCACCAGGAACCGGCCCGGTTCCAGCAGCAGCCGGCCGTCGAAGCCGTTGAGCGCACTTTCGAGCGCCGCGGCGTACTCCGCCACCTTGGCCGCCGCATCCCACCCCACAGCCGAAGACCTGGCTGTGGGGACCCCGGCATCCCACCCCGCAGACGAAGACCTGTCTGCGGGGGCCCCGGTCTCCCACCCCGCAGACGAAGACCTGTCTGCGGGGGCCCCGGTGTCGAAGCCGCCATCGTGGTAGTCGATTCCCAGCCCGCCGCCGGCGTCCACGGTCTGCAGCGCAATGCCCTCCCGCTTTAGCTGCCGCACCAGCCTGCCTACTCGCTCCAGGGCCGCGCCAAACGGCTCCGCGGAGCGAATCTGCGAGCCGATGTGCACGCTGACCCCGTGCGCCTGAAGCCAGCGGTTGCGGGCCGCGCTCTTGTAGATGGCAAGCGCGCGGCGAATGTCGATGCCGAACTTGTGCTCGCGCAGGCCGGTCGAAATGTACGGATGCGTTTCAGCAAAGACATCGGGATTGACGCGCAGCGCGAACCGCGCCCGCGTCTTGAGCTTTCGCGCCCGCGCGGCCAGCAGCTTGAGCTCCGCCTCGCTCTCTACGTTGAATTCCAGGATGCCCGCCTTCAGCGCCAGGTCCATCTCTGCGGCCGTCTTGCCCACGCCGGAGAAGACTACGCGCCCCGCCGCCTCGGGCGCGGCGGCCAGCACCCGCTCCAGCTCGCCGCCGGAGACAATGTCGAAGCCCGCGCCCCCGTCCGCGAGCAGCTTCAGAATCGCCAGCGCGGAGTTAGCCTTCACCGCGTAGCAGACCAGGTGCTCGCGGCCCGCAAGCGCCTGCTGAAACAACCCCAGCCGCTCCACAATCTGGTCCGCGGAGTAGACGTAAAGCGGCGTGCCGTAGCGGCGGGCGAGAGCTTCAAGCGAAACCCGGCCGCAGCGGAGTGCGCCGCCGGGCTGTGGGCGCTGAAAGGGGCGCGAGGATGTTGGCTGAGCCACAGGTCTAATCCAAAGAGAAGATACTCTATTGAGCGTACAGCATGGGCGGCTCCGAAAGCTGCCCTCACCTGCCATTACAATGAGCGCATGGCGGGGTTCAATAAAGTTGACCTGGTGGGCGTGGGCTTGAACGCCACGGATACGCTCATTCAACTTCCCGAATTCCCCGCGCGCGGCTCCAAGATGGAGTACGGCGCGGCGAGCGTGATGCCGGGAGGACAGGTGGCGACGGCCGTAGTGGCCTGCCAGACCTGGGGACTCAGCACCCGTTACGTGGGCAAGCTGGGTGACGACGACGCGGCCCGCTTGCACCGCGAAGCCTTCGCCCGCGCGGGCGTGGAGGCGCAGCTCATCACGGTCGCGGGAGGCGTGAGCCCGCAGTCGCTGATTCTGGTGGACGGCGGCGGCGAGCGCACGGTGCTATGCCGGCGCGACGAGCGCGTGGCATTGCAGCCCGAAGAACTCGACCGCGCGTGGGTCGAGAATGCGCGCATCCTCCTTGTGGATGGCCATGACACGGCCGCGGCGACGCAGGCTGCCGGTTGGGCGCGAGCTGCAGGGATTCTAGTGGTTGCCGATCTGGATGAGATCTATCCCGGCGTCGACGGCCTCATCGCCAACATCGACTACCTGATCGTGAGCCGCGACTTTCCCTGCCGGCTGATGGACGACAGCAATCTGGAGAGAGCCTTGCGCCGGATGCAGCTCCGCTACAGATGCCGGCTGACCGCGGCCACGCTCGGCGCGGGCGGCGTCCTCGCCTGGGACGGCAAGCAATTCCTGTCGAGAGCGGCCTATCGCGTTCCCGTTGCCGATACCACCGGAGCCGGCGACATCTTCCATGCCGGATTCATCTACGGACTGCTGCAGGGATGGCCGCTCGAACGGCAGCTCGACTTTTCCTGCGCGGCGGCGGCCATGAATTGCATGGCTGCTGGCGCGCGCGGCGGCATCCAGCGCGTCGATGCCGTCGAAAACCTGATGGGGGCCGGGCCGCGCTATCCAACAGCCCGCGAGGCGCCGTCCCGGCGCCGAAGAATGCGGGAAACCGTGATGTAACTAGAAGATCACGCGGGGCCGCTGAA
Organism: uncultured Acidobacteriota bacterium; assembly: GCA_963808795.1. Taxonomy (GTDB): domain Bacteria; phylum Acidobacteriota; class Terriglobia; order Terriglobales; family Acidobacteriaceae; genus Telmatobacter. The sequence continues at coordinate 499,041 of CAWEGL010000011.1, read as the reverse complement.
TCCTGCCCGCTGGATTTAGAATCAATATAGTGGTTTATATCTCCGGCGCGAACTCTGGAGAATCCGCATACCCGCTTTGCAGTACGGAGTGAATTCATGGCACTGATAAAGACATCGAATCCGGCCCTGGGCCAGAACACTTTTCAAGACGTCGCCGGCGGCACCATAGGAAGCAGCTACGACGGCGCCATCGACGCCGCCGCACGCATGACCCTGAGCGGCACTGTAAACAAGACCGGCATTTTGCTGCTCTGCGCTCTGGCCACCGCGGCCTGGACCTGGGACCTCTTCGATAAGACGCACACCATGGCCGCGGTGGGGCCGCTGCTGATCCTGGGCGGGATCGGCGGGCTGATTGTTGCCTTCGTCACCATCTTCAAGAAGGAGTGGTCGCCGGTCACCGCGCCCATCTATGCGCTTCTCGAGGGCCTCGTCCTGGGCGGGCTGTCGGCAGCCGTCGATCTGCGCTATCCGGGCATCGCCATGGAAGCCGTCGGCCTCACCTTCGGCACGCTCTTCGTGCTTCTGCTGGCCTATCGCTCCGGCTTCATCAAGGTCACGCAGAAGTTCCGCCTGGGCGTGATTGCAGCCACCGGCGGCATCATGATCTTCTACTTCGCCGAGATGCTGCTCGGTTTCTTCGGCGTCCGCTTCGCCGTCATCAACGGCTCCGGAACCATCGGCATTCTCTTCAGCCTCTTCGTGGTCGGCATCGCGGCGCTCAACCTGGTGCTCGATTTCGACTTCGTTGAGCAGGGCGCGCGCATGGGCGTTCCCAAGTACATGGAGTGGTACGCAGCCTTCGGCATCATGGTCACGCTGGTATGGCTCTACCTGGAGATGCTGCGGCTGCTCTCCAAGCTGAACAGCAGGAACTAAGGCCGCTGGCAGCCGTATAAACCCCGGCCGGAAGACGCAAGGGAAAAACTTCCTCTTCCGCTATCCCCACGGACGAAGTCCTGTCCGTGGGGCCCCGGTGTGGCTTGCGTCGAGTTAGCGATCTTGCCTCCGGGATGTGCCTATCCCGGTTTTGCTTTAGCGGCGACCGCCACCACCACCGCCGTGCGCGCCGCCGCCGCCTCCGCCGCCGCCACCGTGGAAGCTACCACCGCCGCCATGGAACCCGCCGCCACCCCCAGCGTCGTGAGAGCCTCCCGCATTGGAGGGTTGACCGGCTGGACGGCCGGAAAAGCCGCCCCCGGAACGGGGTTGGCTGGGCGCCTGATAGCTTCGATTCGAAAACACCGGACTCGCGCGCGAAGGACTTTCACGGGGCGCCGCGTAAATCGGCCTGGACGTGCTGCGGGGCGCAGGAACATAGCCAGGACGCCCGCCGGCAATGAAGCCGGACCGTTGCCCGGTTGGTCTGTTGACCGTCCCGCCCGTAAAAACCGGCACAGTGCCTCTCCCAGCGCCGAAGAAAGCATGTGAAGAAACCAGCTGCGACGGCAGCGAGCGGAGCGCCTGGACCCTCTGCCCATCAATGACCGCCGGAGCATTCCCCCTCCGCGAGGGCAGCCCGGCGGTCATCACGGTGGGACTCCTGTGGACGGCGATCACGCGGGGCATGCGGCCGATGGGACGCCGCGGCGGGCGACGGATGGGAAGATAGCCTGGAGGAGCGAATCCGATGTTGGGACCGCCGTAAAAGCCGGTCATCCACCAGGGCTGGCAGCCGCCAAATCCCGGCGCCCATCCCCAACCGAAACCGCCGTAGAAGTTCCAGGCCCCGCATTGGAAGGGCATGTAGCCCCAGGGATAGCCCGACGCCCAGATATAGCCGTAACCCGGCGTCCACATCCAATCCCCGTTGGCGTAGGGGTCAAATCCCGCGTTGGCAGCGGCATACGGGGACCAGACATACCCCTGGTCCGGTACGTTGTACCAGGCGCCGTTGGCATCCAGGTCGTTCCAGGCAGGGTTGTTCTCATCTTCGCCAAGGTCTTGAGGGGCCTGGGTTTGATCGGAGGCCTCATTTGTCAACGCCTGGTCGCGGTCTGAGTTCCAGGCGTCCCAGGAGTTGGGCTGGATCGATTCGGCAAGGTTGTAGCCGCTGGGATCGCCGGGGGTCAAGGCGACACTTTCGCCACCGTGCACGTCAACGGCCATGGCGCCATCGCCGCGCTCCAGGTGGGCATTGCCGGAGAAGACGGCAAGCGAGCCCGGAGCGTGGTCCATGGTAACGCGCAACACGGTAAAGCCGTTCGCGGTGACGGCGCTATCACCGAAATGGACGGTGATTGGCCCGATCTGGGGGTCGTCCTGCAGCTCAAAGTAGGCCAGCCCGTGATTGAGCGCCATTTCCGCATCGCCGGAGGCGCCTTGGCCGCTCAGCACTTGCAGCGTGAGCGCGCTGTCGGGCGCCAACCGGGCCACGCTGCCGTCTTCAAACTGAATCTCCGCCCGTCCGTCGTCCGCAGTCGTAAGGGTCATACCCTCTAACAGGGGCGTATTTGCCACGGCCTGTTCGGCAAGCACCTGGCCGTTTTGCGAAAGGGTAACTTTCCCATCGACATAGCTCAACCGCACTGCACGAGCGGGCTGGCCCGCATCCTGCGTCGGCTGGCCCGCATCCTGCGTCGGCTGGCCCGCATCCTGCGCGGGAAGAGCCGGCATAAACCAAAGCATCCCTACGGCGAGCGCCGCCAGTTCCAGCAACCCAATTCCTGAAAGGCGCCCCGCGAACCTTTTGCGATTCCCCCTGTGATTCATGGCACCCCGCCTTTCCGACCCTTTCTACCGCGACCGCAATCCAGTCGTTGCCAACTTCAGTCTGATTGAACACCCGTTGGCGGAGAAAAGTCGCGTTCCATGGCCATCGAGCGCGGATTTAAGTTCCCTCACGCGCCAACAGCTTTAGGGCCTGTTTCCTCACCAGATCCATCACACGATTGTCCTGAGCCAGACGCTCGAGAATACCCCGGATCGTACATATCTGCTGCGCCTGTCCATCCTGGGCGGCTTCGGTGAGGAATTGCATCTCCTGATCCAGGCCCAGAGGATCGTGTTCCAGAAACATCTCCAGGCGCGCCCCTTCGAGGATGGTCTGCGCGACCGCTACGAGCGAATCGCTGAGCGCCTGAATGTCCTTGATCTTCGAATAGTTGAAGGTGCAGGCCCCCTGGCCGCCGGGCCCGGCGTAACTGAACTTTTTCCAACCCTGGAAGGCGACCTTCATATGGCTGGCGCACTCTTCGTCGAACCAGTTTTGACGCTGCGCCGTCTCAAAGACGTAGCCGGCATACTTCGCGCTCACCTGGATGTCGCGGTTAACATCCGGCGCCTCCATGCGCCGCGCGCCGTCGGGCGAGGCTGTGTTCCGTTCGGAACGGAAGTGACCGCTCCCGTCGGGATGAAGGATGAGCGTCCAGTGCCAGGGATTGGCTTTTGGATTGGTGAAATCCAGGCGCACCGCCGGAGTCTGCGCCATGGCATGAACACCCAACGTCAGTACGGCCGCTAAAGCCAGCCAAGGCGCCCTCATCGCGCCGCCCCCTGCAAAGCCAGTGTGCGCGCCGTATGAATGTGGCAGATGGCGACCGCCAGCGCATCGGCGGCGTCCGCCGGCTCCGGAAGCGCCTCCAGTCTCAGCAGCCGCGCCACCATAAACTGCACCTGTCCCTTTTCCGCCAGCCCATAGCCTACGACGCTGGACTTGATCTTCAGCGGCGCATACTCGGCCACTGGAAGTCCCTGCCGCGCCGCCGCCAGCAGCGCCACGCCCCGTACCTGTCCCAGCTTCAAGGCCGACTTGGCGTTCACGGAGTAGAAAACCTCCTCGATGGCGACCGCGTCAGGCCGCCAGCGCTCCAGGTTCGCCGTGAGTTCCCGGAACACCTGCTCCAGGCGCGCCGGCAGGGTTTGCGTCTTCGCCAACCGGATGGCTCCCATGGCCCGCGCCACCAGCCGGGGCTCCGGCCCGCCGTCATCCCACTCCACGACGCCGAACCCGGTTATCTCGGTTCCGCAATCGATTCCGAAGACCCGCATCGCATCCAAGTGTATCGCAGATGCGGTTGGTGCGATGCGCCGCACATGCCTTGCGCAAACGTACAGGTAACACGTTCAACCGGCGCCGCGGCCCAAAGTGAAAAAGCCGCGCCGCCTGCTGTCAATCTTGGTTCGACGCAAAGAAGTTTCATCCCCTCTTCATGCGTCGCCATGGTCCGTGCGGCAGGATAGCAGCAGTAGGGGGAAACGTGAAGATAGGCATGACACCGGCGGCAATGCGGCGCGCCGCGGCCCTGTGGCTGCGCCAGGGAATCTCGCCCCGGCGCCTGGCCCTTACGTTGGCGCTGGGTTTCGCTATCGGCTGCCTTCCGGTGGTGGGGATTCCTACAGTTCTGTGCGCGGCCCTGGCCATGGCCTTGCGGTTAAATCTGCCCGCCATTCAGGCCGCCAACTTTGCGGCCATGCCGATGCAGTTGGCCATGATTGTGCCTTTTCTGCGGCTGGGAGAGCGGTGGTTTGCCTTCGGCCCGCGGGCGGCGATGGCGCCCGGCGCGCTGCTGCATCTTTCGCTCTTTGACCTGATGGCCCAGTTGGGCGGCCTGGCCGGACAGGCCATGCTGGCGTGGCTGCTGATCGCCGTCCCCGCGGTGGCGCTGATGACCGCAGCGCTCACCCTGCTGCTCAAGCGGATTCCGGCGCTGGCCGCGCGATCCTCAGTGGGTGCGGGGCGGAGAATACTCTTGGGCAGGATTTAGCGTGGTCACATAGGGACCGTCCCAGTCGCGGTCGAAGATCTCCGTGAGCGTCTTGGCCGGACCCGCACCGTACACAAACACCGACGCATCGACGGTGTCGTTAAAGTAGCTCCACTGCCAGTTGCCGGTGCCAATGTAAACGCTGTCGCCGTCCGCAACCGCGTATTTGGCGTGTTCGACCCGGGCGTAGGGGATGAAGCCCTGCGGCGAGGGCGGCAGACGGCTGAACTTGACGGTGATATTCGGCAGGACGGTAAGACTCTTCAGGTAGGACTGCATGGGTTCGTGCATGGCCCAGTCGGCGACGATGATGCGCACCTGAACCCCGCGCGCCGCCGCATTACGGATGGCGCTGTCGATCTGGCTCCACCAGCCCTTGGGGCCATATTGACGGATGGCCGAAAGGTACATGACCTGAATGCACAAGGTGTGCTGGCTCGAGTCGATCATGCGCACTAGCGCCGGTTGTTCCCAAGTAACCCAGTGCGGGATCAGCGACGGCGGACTGAATGCGGGGAAGGCGATGAGCGGTTCGCCGCCGCTGCCCTTGAGCAGCACGGGATCTTCGGCGGTTGCAGGCGTAAACGCGGGCGGAAGCATGGCCGCCTCCTCGGCCCTTGGAAGGTCAGGATGGGCAGCTAGTTGCCAGTCAAAATCGAAGACCGCCGTGAAGGTCTGGGCGAAGCGCGGGTTACGAATGCGGGCCCCGATCTCGTGGATTTGGTCAAGTGCTCTCCAGTCCCAGTTCTGGCTGCCGACAAACACGCTTTGGTCGTCAACAATCATATATTTGGCGTGAAGGACGCCTCCGGTGAGGGTGTCCACGGGCAGCACGCGGATCTCGATGCCAGGCGCCTTGCGCAGCTGGTCGACAGCGGCGAAGTTGCTCTTGAGATAGGTTTGGTCGACCAGAAGATGGACTTTGACACCCGCGCCGGCGCGCGCGACCAGAGCATCGAGCACCGGCGCCAGGGCGTCTCCCGGCTTGTTGGAGATATAGAAGGCGGCGATGTCGATGGACTGCTTTGCGCCGCGAATCATCCGCAGCCACACCGCCTGGGTGCGCGGAATGCCCGGTTGGCCGTAGACGGTTGCTTCCGGCACACTCTGGACAATCTGGAAATCGGGGGTAGCAGGAGTTGAAGCCGCCACCGCAGTCTGGGAGACAAGCGGGATCGCCGGCAGCAGGACGATCGGAGCGAAAAACGCGCGGAAATACCTCTTCATAGGACTCCTGGCTGATGGAGAAGTGCCGGCATGTAGGCGGGCAACGTCGTCACCGCCAGCTTATTGATGATGTGGTGGCCGGCACTGCCCCAGGCATGAGCGGATGGGGGCAGAGCGGTCAGGCAGATTAACGCGGCCGGAGTCAGAACCCGGTGAAGAAGACAGAAGGAAGCCGTCTGACGACGCATGGAGACAAGTATACGGCTGCGCCGATGCAATTCAGTTCAAAGGGCGTTGCTTTCCGGATTCAGGGATGAGGCGCGGCCTGCCAATGCCGGAGACCGCAGTCCCGCCCAGGGCGTTTGCCGCCATGAATGGGAGGGCTGGGACCGGCTACTTGGTTGCCATGCAGGTCACATACGTCTCTTTGATGGTCGAGCTGTCTCTGAACATAGCCACGAACGCATCGTAACCTGCGTCGTGAGCGGGGCCACGATCGCGTCCGGCGGGCATCACGTGTGTGGTGATGGCCTGCGTCCCGGAGAGCGCCCAAGCCTTGGTATCGGGATTCTGCTCCAGGATGCGCATGACTCCGATCTCGTCCGGCGTGCCCGCGTTCTTGTACCAGGCCTGCTGGGCGGCAACCGCATCCAGAAACTTCTGTATCATGCCCGGCTTTATATCTGAAACGCGCACGATATTGACGTCGCCGGTGCAGGGGAAATTCATCGCGGCGCCGGGGGCCTCCTGTGCCGCTGCCGGCAGCGAAACGAACGCCAGGTTGAGCGAGATTGCGAGAGCGGAGACCGCGGCTATCCAACGTGCTGATTGCATATCGATACCTCCTGGGGATTTCCCTTTGGGGGGACGGGGAGAGGCCTAATATACCACGGATCGTATTGATCCCTGATGAACCCGTCATCGGCGCATCCCTGAATGCCGAGCCGCGGCCCGCGACAAGTGGCAATTCACCTCTTGCTCGTGCGCCCGCCGGTAACTTTGGCAAGCTGGGCGCGATTCCGGGACGTTTCCGGTAGATCCGGCCACCTGTTTTTCGAATTCTCCGGGCGGTAACCGGAGCGCTTCATTCTGTTTCACGGCTCCGGATTTGCCCACGGAGCAGGGAACGAAGCGCTTATACTACCAGCAAATTGCGAAAGAGCGTTTGGGGCGCTGCTCTGCACATCCGGATCCGGACAAAGCGGAGTTGAAGGCGGCGAAGGCCAGGTTACACGAGGTGAGGTTGCGCATCAGGGAAGCGGAAACGCCGTCAGTTAATTCAATCACTTGAAGGGCGGCAAGCGCTCATTGGCGCGGCGGGGGAGTGATGGAGGGCCAGCCGAAAGGGATCGGGACAACTGGAGACGAGCCGGGGACGCCAGTGGCCCGAGGCGGCGGTTCGGTTATTTGGGCGGCGCTCGCGCTCGTGGCCATAGCGCTGGCGGCGGCTTCGGTTGCGGTGCGGCTGGCGGGCGGCCACAACTTAGCCGGCCTCGGCATGGACGAGATTCTGATGCTGGCCGCCGCCGCGGCGTTTGCAGTGCTGGCCGTCCAAGTGCTGATTCGCGCGCGTCGAGTTGATGCGCCAGCGCCGGCCAGCGCGGAGTTGAAGGAAGTGCTCGAATCGGCCGGCCCAGCGCTCGTAGCTACGGACTGCGATGGCCGCATGACCTACGTCAACCCGGCCGCCGAACGCCTGTTCGGCTATCATGCCGCCGAGTTGCTGGGCCAAGCGTGGGACACGATGGAGATTCTGGCTCCTGGAGAGGAGACGCGCCTGGTTGCGGAGATGGAGAAGCTCAGCGGCCTCGAAAGACCGCGCGAGCCGGCGCCTTCGGGCTGGCTGGCGGCCCTTTTCGACTGCGTTCGTGCTTTACCGCCCAGCATGGCGCCGAGCTTTGACGCACTATTGCGCCGCAAGGACGGCACGGCCGTCCCAGCCACCCTCTACATCTCCGGCCTGCGCGTGAACGGCGAGCTGGGTGGCCTGGTAGCAGTGGCCGTGGATAAGAGCGCGGCCTTGCGCCAGGAACAGGCGCTGCGCGAGTCCCAGGAGCGCTACCGCGACCTGTTCGAGAACTCCAGCGAGATGATCGCCACGCTCAGCCCGGCGGGACGTTTTCTCTATGCCAATCCCGCCTGGAAGCGGTGCTTCAGCCTCGATCATGCCGCCCTGCTCAACACAGCATCTTTCGGGGAACTTTTCGCGGCCGGTTACCGGGCCCAGGTGACGGCTCTTTTCCGCCGCGCGCTCGACGGCCAGGCGGTTGACCGCGCCCCGCTGCGTCACCGAACTGCCGACGGCCGCGTCTTCGATCTGGAGCTGAGCCTGAGCCAACGGCAAAAGCCAGGCAATCCATTGGCCGTGCGCTGCCTGTTGCGCGACGTGACCCAGCAAAAACAGCGCGAGCACCGGCTGGCATTGCAACTGGTGGTCAGCCAGATCGTGGGCGAAAACATCTCACCCGCGTCCGCGGCCACGCGCATTCTCGAGGCCTTATGCGTCTCCCAGGAGTGGGCCGCAGCCATCAAATGGACGGTCAACGCCAAGGAACGGCGGCTCGAGTTCGGCACTGGCTGGGGCGCTCCCGGCGACCGCGCAGAAACCTTCATCCAGGAAAGCATGGGTCTCACCCTGGCCAGCGGCAGCGAACTGCCGGGGCGCGCCTGGAAGGAGGGCCGCACGGTTTGGATTGCCAACCTGGCTTCAGCGCCGGACAGCCCGCGCATTCAGTTTGCACTGCGCCAGGAGATGGCGGCAGGATGGGCGGTACCGGTGCGGGTGGGCAACAGCGTACTGGCGGTCCTCGAATTCCATTGCCATTTTTGCCTCCGCGAGGACAGCGAAACCATGGCCGTCCTGGAGACGGCCGCCGCTTCTCTCGGTCAGATACTAGCCCATTCGCAGGAACAGGGCCGCGCCGAAGAGCTGACCCGGCAGCAAGAGATTCTGCTCAACTCAGTGGCCGATGGCATCTGCGGCGTCGATCGCCGTGGTCTGGTGAGCTTCGCCAATCCCGCCGCCGCCCGTCTGTTAGGCGCCGAGGCATCCATGCTTACCGGCAAGCCAGTCCATGAGCTGCTGCACGGCAGCGCCTCGCCGGAACGCCGTTGCGGCGACGATTGCCAACTGCGCAGCGCCTCCGCAGGCCGCAAGGCCGCAGCCGGCGAAGACACGGTTTTCCGCGCCGACGGCAGCGCTTTCCCAGCCGAGTACGTTTTCACTCCCATCCTGGATCTGGGACGCTTTTCCGGTTCCGTGCTCAGCTTCCGCGACATCAGCCAGCGCTACGCCCTGGACCGTCTCAAGGACGAGTTCATCTCCACGGTCAGCCACGAACTGCGCACCCCGCTCACATCCATCCGCGGATCGCTCGGCCTGCTCTCTTCGGGCATCCTCGGCAACGTGAACGAGAAGGCCGCCAATCTGTTGCGCATCGCCCTCACCAACTCCGACCGTCTGGTCCACCTCATCAACGACATCCTCGACCTGGAACGCGTTCAGAGCGGGCGCGAGCCGCTCGCCTTCCGCCGCGTGCAATTGGCCGAGATTGTGCGGCAGGCTATCGAGGGCGTGCAGCCTGTGGCCGAGGCGGGCGGCGTGCGCCTCATTCACGACAGCACCCAGGCCGAGGTTGCTGCCGACCCCGACCGGCTGCTTCAGGTGCTCACCAATCTGCTCTCCAACGCCATCAAGTTTTCGCCGGCCAACTCCACCGTTTCTGTGATGCTGCGCCCTGGCATTAACGGCGTCACCCTCTCCATCATCGATCAAGGGCGCGGCATTCCCGCCGACAAGCTGGAAGCCATCTTCGGCCGTTTTCAGCAGGTGGACGCCTCTGACTCCCGCCAAAAAGGCGGCACCGGTCTGGGCTTGGCTATCTGCCGCACCATTGTATTGCAACACTCCGGCCGCATCTGGGCGGAGCGCAATCCCGTCCGGGGCTCGACTTTCCGCGTCTTCTTGCCCTATCAGCCCGCTTCTTTGGAATCGGCGGAGAGCGCTCCTGCAGGCGAAGCCGCCCGCTCCGCAACTGCGCCTGTGTCCCGCCAGATGGATGAGGCTCCGCCTGCGGTGTCGCCGGTACGGAATCCATAAACTGCACGACCGGTAGCGGCCATCGACAACGCCGCGCCGGCACTTCACAATGGTTGAGGAGGCAATTCCGCCGTGGGGCGCAAAATTCTGATCATCGACGATGAGGATGACATCCGTGAGGTGGCCGCCCTGAGCCTGGAAAGCGTGGCCGGCTGGGAAGTCATCGTCGCCAACTCCGGCGCGCAAGGCCTGGCCCGCGCCATCGACCGCCAGCCCGACGCCATTCTCCTGGACATAATGATGCCCGGCATGGACGGCCCCACCACCTTTCGCGAGCTGCGCAAGAATCCCGCCACGGCGAAGATTCCCGTTTTGCTGCTGACCGCGAAGGTGCAGAGCTCCGATCAGCGCCGCTTCGCCGACCTGGGCGTTGACGCTGTCCTCCTCAAGCCCTTTGACCCGCTCACGCTCTCTGCGCAGATCGCCGACGTGCTGGGCTGGAACTGAGACGCCTGGCACCGTGGGAACCGTGGAAGATCCGGAAAAGGCCGGCGAGATCGCGAAAGCCCTCGACAGAATGTGGGCCAGGTTTCTGCCCGAAATTCGGGAGCGCGTGACGGTGCTTGAGTCCGCCGCCGCGGCCTTCGCGGCCCAGACGCTCACAGCTCCCCAGCAGGAAGCCGCCCACGCCGCCGCGCACAAGCTGGCCGGCGTGCTCGGCACATTCAACCTGGCGCACGGAACCATCCTGGCGCGGGAGGCTGAGCTTTTGTACTCCGGAGAGAACGGCCCCGATCCGGCCTCAGGGCCGCGCCTTGCTTCGCTCGCCGCGGAGTTGCGCGCGACCATCGAAAGCCGCAAGTAAGCCGCTGCGGTCCTAAGCGATTACACTCATCTCCAGTGGCTTCGCCGGACCCATTTGCGCCCCAACTGGACCTCACCTTCGAGGCGCCTCGCTCACAGCGCCGGGTCTGGCCGGTGCGGGAGCTGGTTTCCCAGGTCCGTGAGCTCGTCGAAGAGGAGTTCGGCGACGTCTGGGTGGAGGGTGAAATCTCCAACTACCGTCCGGCGCCTTCGGGCCACGTTTACTTCACTCTCAAGGACGCTGGCGCCCAGCTCCCCGTGGTGCTCTTCCGCCGCCAGGCGATGCTCCTCCGCTTCCGTCCCGAAGACGGCCTTCACGTCCTCGTTCGGGGCCGGGTCAGCGTCTACGAGCAGCGGGGGCAGATGCAGCTCGTCGCCGAAACCATGGAGCCGGTGGGGGCCGGCTCGCTGCAGCTCGCCTTCGAGCAGCTAAGAGAGCGCCTGAAGGCCGAGGGCCTCTTCGACACCGCGCGCAAGCGCCCGCTGCCTGCCTTTCCGCGCACGGTAGGGATTGTCACCTCGCCCACGGGCGCCGTGATCCGCGACTTCCTCAATATTGTGAGCCGCAGGCATTCGGGCCTCAGCGTTCTTCTCTACCCGGTTTCCGTGCAAGGCGAATCTGCACCTGCTGAGATAGAAACCGCGCTGGCCGAGCTGAACGCCAGCGGCCGCGTCGATCTGATTGTGCTGGCGCGGGGCGGAGGCTCACTCGAAGACCTGGCCGCCTTCAACAGCGAGCGCGTGGCGCGCGCGATTGCGGCCTCGCGCCTGCCCGTCGTTTCCGCGGTGGGTCATGAAACCGACTTCACCATCGCCGACTTCGCCGCCGACCTGCGCGCTCCCACCCCTTCGGCCGCCGCCGAGCTGATTACCGAGGCCCAGCACACCGTCGCTGAACACTTGGCCACGCACGCCCATCGTCTGGAGCGCGCGGCCCGCTTTCAGGTTTTACAGGCCCGGCAGCGTTTGGCGCGCTCCGCCGCTGACGGCCGCGCAGAATCGCGCATGGCCGCCCTGCTTCATCGCCTCGCGCAGCGCCTCGACGACCTTTCGTTCCGGTTGGAGTCCGCCTTTACCAGCGGCCTGCGCCAACGGCAGAACCGCGCCGCGGATCTTGGCGCGGCCGTTCTCCGCCACGACCCTCGCCAGAGTCTGGCCCACGCCCGCGAACGCCTGCTCGCGCTGCGCGCCCGCCTCGAGCGCTCGCTTGAGCGGATGCTGCGATCCTCGGCTGCCATGCTCGGCACCCTTGATGCGCGCCTGCATTCGCTTTCGCCGCTCGCGGTCCTCGACCGCGGCTATGCGCTGGTCCTCTCGGCCGAAGGATCGCTTGTTCGTTCTGCCGCGCAGCTCGCACCCGGCGACGCCGTCACCACGCGCCTGGCCGACGGCGCCTTCTTGAGCCGCGTCGAGGCCACTGCGCCTAACCCTGCCTCCGCGGACAAAGAGGACAAGAAGCCCAGATGACGGCCGAAGCAAACACACGCAGACTCTTCGGAACAGACGGCATTCGCGCCGTCGCAGGCGAGGCGCCGCTGGATCCGACGACCATCTACGCCACCGGCCTCGCACTGGGGCACACGTTGCGCCGCGCAGGGGCGCAGCCCGCGGTTCTGCTGGGCCGCGACACCCGCGAGTCCAGCCCGTGGATCGCCGCCATGCTCGCCGCCGGGGTGCGCGCCGCCGGCGCGCGGGTGGAAAGCGCGGGCATCATTACCACCCCCGCGGTCGCATTTCTGGCGCGAAGGCACGGCTTCCACGCCGGCGTGGTCATCTCCGCTTCCCACAATCCCTGGCAGGACAACGGCATCAAGCTCTTCGGCGGCGATGGCTACAAGCTCGCTGACGCGGTGGAGCTGGCCATGGAAGACGAGATCCTCCATCACGCCGCGCAAATCCAGCCGCCTGATCCGGCCTCGCTGCCGCCTGTCGAAGACGAGCCCGGCTTCCGGGACGATTACATCCAGTTCCTCATCGATTCCGTACCCGGCCTCTCGCTTGCGGGCCTGAAAATCGTGGCCGACTGCGCTCAACGGAGCCGCAGCCGCCGTTGCCCCCGAGCTGTTCCGCCGCCTCAACGCCGGTGGAGCGGCTGACATTACCCTCCTGAACATCGCTCCCGACGGCCGCAACATCAACCTCAACTGCGGCGCTCTTCACCCCGAGTACGTCGCCAGCGAAGTGATAGCCCACGGCGCGCATCTTGGCCTGACCTTCGACGGCGACGCCGACCGTTGCATGTTGGCCGGCGCCCGCGGCAACGTCATCAACGGCGACGCGATCCTGCTGATGGCCGCCCGCGACCTGCAGGCCCGCGGCCTGCTCACCGGCGGCCTGGTCGTCGCCACCACCATGTCCAACATGGGCCTTGAGGCCGCCCTCAAGCGCAGCGGCATCCGCATGGACCGCGCTCCCGTGGGCGACCGCTACGTCCTTGAAGAGATGCAAAAACAGAAGGCGGCCCTCGGCGGCGAGCAGTCCGGGCACATTCTGTTTCCCGCACCTGGCCACTACCGGAGACGGACTGCTCACTGCCCTCGTGGTTCTCGATCTGATCGCCCGCACTGGCCAATCCATCGCAGAGCTGACTGCCGATCTGAAAGTCTTTCCGCAGGTCATCGTCAACGTCCAGGTCCGCGAAAAGAAGCCCCTCGGGTCCATTCCGGCCGTCGCCGCGGCCATTCGCGCCGCCGAGGAAGAGTTGAAGGATACCGGCCGCGTCGTGGTCCGCTACTCTGGGACCGAGCCCCTGGCGCGCGTCATGATCGAAGCCGAAGGCGAACCCATCATGCGCAAGCATGCGGAGAGCATTAAGAAGGCCATAGAGGCTGAATTGGGGGCGTAATCGGGCGGCAAGGCGCGCTTTCTGTTCATCGTTTCAAGGACATAAGTCATCGCAGCCGTTTTTTTAAGGGCTTGCATTGGGCCGGAATGCTAATATTATGTAGAGAGTTTATGCCCCTGAAGACGCTTTTCCTCAACCCACCCTCTTTCGAGAATTTTGACGGCGGCGCCAGCTCGCGCTGGCCGGCCACGCGTGAGATCGAGTCCTATTGGTACCCGATCTGGCTGAGCTACCCGGCCGGTCTTCTGGAGGGTTCGCGGCTCCTGGACGCGCCTCCGCACCACGTTTCCGCCGCGGAAACCATCAAGATCACGAAGGATTATGAGTTCCTGGTGCTGTTCACCTCCACCGTGGGCTGGCAGGGCGACCAGAAGTTGGCCGAAGCCATCAAGGCGGCCAACCCGTCCATCCGCATCGCCTTTGTGGGGCCCCCGGTCACCACCGACCCGGAGATTGCGCTGAATGGGTGCCCGGTGCTGGACTTCGTCTGCCGGCGCGAGTTCGACTACTCGGTGGTTGAATTTGCGCAGGGCAAGCCGCTCGACGAGATTCTGGGCATCAGCTACAAGAAATACGGCAAAATCATCCACAACCCCGACCGCCCGCAGGTGGAGGATCTGGACGCGATGCCGTGGGCCACCAAGATCTATAAGCGCGACCTGGACGTGACCCGCTACAATGTGCCCTTCCTGCTCCATCCCTTTATCGCTCTCTACTCCACGCGCGGATGCCCGGCGCAGTGCACCTTCTGCCTTTGGCCGCAAACCTTGAGCGGACACGCGTGGCGGAAGCGCTCCACGGGCGATGTGGCCGCGGAGATGGCCTGGGCCAAGAAAAACTTCCCTCACGTCAAGGAGTTTTTCTTCGACGACGACACCTTCAACATTCAGAAAGCGCGCACCATCGAGCTCTGTGAGAAGCTGAAGCCGCTGGGCCTCACCTGGAGCTGCACCTCACGCGTGACCACCGACCGCGAGACGCTGAAGGCCATGAAAGACGCCGGTTGCCGCCTGCTCATTGTAGGCTTCGAGTCCGGCGATCCGCAGATCCTCAAGAACGTTAAAAAGGGCGCTACGGTGGAGCGCGCGCGGGCCTTCGCCAAGGACTGCCGCGACCTGGGCCTCACCATTCACGGCGACTTCATCCTGGGGCTGCCCGGCGAAACCAAGGAGTCGATCCGCAATACGATCAACTTCGCCAAGTCGCTTGACGTGGAAACCATTCAGGTTTCGATTGCGCACGCCTATCCCGGCACGGAGTTGTACGAATACGTCCGCTCAAACGGCTTCCTGCGGGACGCAGCAATGAGCGACGCGGCCGGGCACCAGATCGCGCACATCGAGTACCCCGGCTTGCCCGCCGACTACGTTCTGGAGATGGTGCACCGCTTTTACGACGAGTACTATTTCCGTCCCAAGGCGGCATTCCGCGTGGTCTGGAAGGCGGTTTTGAACCGTGATTTGCCGCGGCTGTACGTGGAGGCCAAGTCGTTCCTGAAGCTGCGCGCAGAGCGCAACCGGATGGTGAAGGCCGCACGCAGCCATCAGGCCGGCCCGCCGCCGCCGGCGCCAGTGGGCGCGGACGCATAGCTGAGCCGCCATTTTCTTCGGGGGCGGCGGCGCCAGTTCCGCCTTCCACTTCGGGCAGCGTTCATCACGGGATTGCGGCAAATTGATGGCTCATGCAAAACTCACGTCCCGGCAATATTCGATCCTGGGACTGGTTGCCATCTCTGCGCCGTTCGGCGACAGTTGTCTCTCCCGGGGCATGACGCACATGCCTTCCATCTCGCTTGCCCACCCCGCTGCACTCATTAGCGCCGTTTTCACGCCTTGGATCGCGCTGGGCATCCTGCTGCTCATCGGCTTCTTCGCCAGTTATCTTACGGCACTGTCATGGGCCGATCTTACCTTTGTTCTTCCCGCCACGGCCTTTGGGTACGTGATTATCGCGCTGCTGGCGAAGTTCTGGCTGCAGGAAAGCATCTCTGCGGAACGCTGGGCCGGGATTGTCCTTATTACACTCGGGGTGGGGTTTGTGGCACAGGGGCCTGCCCAGACCCAACAGCCCGCATCCCTGGCCGAAATAGCGCCATCTAGGGAGCCGGTGCGCCCGGGGGGGCAACCGCGATGACGATTCCTCCCGCAGCCGCTGTGAACCCATGGGCCGCTGCCGCCATGATCGCCGGCGTGGTGCTCACCTCTACCGCCGGCGAAGTGACGATTGCATCTGCTATGAAGTCCATTGGCGACCTGGATGTGATTCGCGCCCGCTCGGGAGTCGGCGGCGCCATCCGCGCTGTACTTACCTGCACACGGTTTTTTGCCGGAGTGTTTTTCCTGGCCATCGCGTTTTTTGCGCTGCTGTTCGCCTTGAACCACCTGAATTTGAGTCTGGCCGGTCCCGCGACAGCCTCGCTCACGCTGGTGACGAACGCCATTGCCGGCAAGATATTTCTCAAGGAGAACGTAGACCGGCGGCGCTGGACGGCGGCGCTGCTGGTGTGCGTGGGAGTGTATTTGCTGGCGCATTGAAGCGCAACTTCGGCGGCGCGTTGAAGGCCGGTCTCGATAGCGTCTTCGCGCGTTGCAACTCATTTTCCCTTCGTGCCGGCTCGCCGCTCGGCTGATTTCCGCGCTTCGCATTCCGGCCAAAATCAATCCCTCCGGCCTGACCCATTTCCCAGCCGGCCGAACCCGCCTGCCCCCGCGCGATGCACTCGCATAGGCCGGGCCACGCTGACCCAAATTCAGAAAATGTGCGCGCGCCCTGTAACGAATCGGCGCTTCCGTGGCTTTATGGCTTTGAATGCACATGCCAAGGACGTTTTCACGATGAGATCAGGAATTGTGCAAGCACTGAGTTTTGCGCTGGCGCTCTGTTTAGGAAGTGCGGCGTCGGTAGCGCAGCATCCCTTAACGCTTCACCAGGCCATCGACCAGGCGTTGGGCGAGAACCCCGAGGCAGCGATGGCTCGCGCCGGCGAGCAGGATGCAACCGCGGCGGCGCGCCTGACGCGCACGCAATTGCTGCCCCAGCTGAACTTCACTGAAGACATCTCGCGCAGCAACGACCCGGTCTATGTATTCGGGACCCGGCTGAGGCAAGGGCAGTTCACACAGGCCGACTTTGCGCTCAACACGCTGAACCATCCCACGCCCATCGGCAACTTCGCTTCGCGCTTCACGGGTTCCTGGATGGCCTTCAACTCGTTCAAAACCCAGAAGGAGATTCGCGGCGCCGATCTGGCCAGGAAAAGCTCCGCATCCAGCGCCAAGGCCGTAAACCAGAAGATTGTTCTCGATGTCGTGGAGGCCTACCAGCAGGTGCTTTATGCCGAGCGGCAGGTTGAGGTCGCGCGCCACGAGGAACAGACAGCGGAGGCGCTGCTTACCTCCGTGGATCAGCATGTGAAGGCCGGCCTGGCGGTGGAGTCGGATCTCATGTCGGCCCAGGTGAACCTAGCGGCGCGCCAAGAGGACCTGATCGCGGCCCAAGGCGGCCTCGAACTGACGTGGGCTCAGTTGCGCATGGCCATGGGCGTGGAGCATTTGCAGGCTTCGCAATTGCAGCCCATCGAGCCCCATGTGTTTCCGCAGACCGCTCTCGAACAGGAGCTGGCTTTGGCCGAGAAGACGCGGCCCGATCTCACGGCGCTCCATCAGGCGCAGCAGGCGCAGGCGGAAGGTGTGGGCGCGGCGCGGTCGGATTTCGGTCCGCGCGTGAGCGCCTACGGAAGCTGGGAGCAAGACCGGCCCACATTTGCCGGATCGGGCGGCAACAACTGGGTGGCCGGCGTCGAGCTCAGCCTTGACATCTTTCCCGTGGGCAAGCGCGAACAACTGGCGCGGCAAGACGCCGCCAAGGAACGGATCGACGCCCAGCGGACCCTGGCCGAACAGCAGATGCGCCTCGAAGTGAGCCAGGCTCATATCACGCTCGAGACGGCGGCGCTTTCAGTGGATACGGCGCAGGCCGCCACGGCTCAAGCGGCCGAGAGCCTGCGCATCATCCGCAACCGCTACAACGCGGGGCTGGCCACCATCACCGACCTGCTGCGCGCCGAGGATGCCGAGCGCGAGAGCCAGTCGAGTTACTGGCGCGCCGTCTATGGCAATGCCAGGGCCTATACCGAACTGCTTTACGCGACCGGGACTCTGACTCCCGATGCGGCGGAGGAATTGCAATGAAGGTTCTCTTACGGGCGAGTTTGCTCGCCGTTTCCGCGGCGCTGGTGGCCGGCTGCCACGGCAATGAGACGGCTCCACAGGCGGCGGTTGAAAGCGTGGCGGCGCGCGTTGTTGAGAGCAGCCAGCAGCAGGTGCCCATCGAGCTGCGCGCCACAGGAGCCGTTCACGCGCGGGAGACCGCTACCATTTCCGCGCAGGAGATGGGCCGCATCGAGCAGGTTCTGGTGCACGCGGGAGACAGCGTGCGCGCGGGCCAAACGCTGGTGGTGCTCGACGATTCCGCGCTACGCGCCTCGGCAGCCCAGGCGCAGGCCGGGGTGACGGCGGCCGAAAACCAGCAGGCGGCGGCCAAAAGCAACGCCAGCCTGGCCGCCAGCACGCTGGCCCGCTACAAGCAGCTGCAGACGGAGAAGAGCGTAAGCCCACAGGAGATGGACGAGGTGACGCGGCGCGCCGAGGCGGCGGCGGCGCAACTCCAGGCCGTCGAAGCGCAGGTACAAGCGGCGCGCGACCAGGCTCACGCAGCACGCATCATGCTCGGCTACACGCGGCTGGCAGCGCCCTTCAACGGCATCGTCACCGCGCGCATGGCCGATCCCGGAACCATGGCCGCGCCCGGCGCGCCCCTGCTCGAAGTGGACCGCAGCGGCGCGCTGCAATTGCAGGTCAGCGTGGACGAATCGGCGATCGGCGCCGCGCGCTTGGGCATGAAGACGCCGGTTTCCGTCGATGGCGTCTCGCAACAGCTCCAAGGCACGGTGGCCGAGATGGCGCCGGCGGCCGATCCCACCAGCCACAGCTTTCTGGTCAAAATCGATCTGCCCTCGTCGCGCCAATTGCGCACCGGCATGTACGGCTCGGCGGAGTTTCCCAACGGTATGCACGAGGCGATTCTGGTTCCGCAATCGGCGGTGGTCGCGCGCGGCTCGCTCGAATGCGCCTACGTTCTCGACAGTCAGGGCATCGCGCAGCTCCGTTATCTGACGCTGGGCGCGGTTCACGGCAACCAAGTTGAAGTTCTGTCCGGGATCGCGGGCAGCGAACGGCTCGTGGACATGCCCGAGGATCGCGACTTCGCGGGCAAGCGCATTGATGTTCGCAACGGGGCCCAGCCATGAATCGGAACCTTGGATTAGCCGGAAGAATCGCAAAGGCGTTCCTCAACTCCAAGCTGACGCCGCTGTTCATCATCACGGCGCTGGCGATCGGAACCTTTGCCACCGTCGTTATCCCGCGCGAAGAAGACCCGCAGATCCTGGTGCCCATGCTCGACATCACCACCGCTATGCCGGGTGCGTCGCCGGCAGAGGTAGAGAAGCGGGTCACCGAGCCCATCGAAATGCTCGTGCACCAGATTTCGGGCGTGAAGTATATCTATTCGACATCGAGCCCTGGGCAGAGCCTGGTGATCGTGCGCTTCCTGGTCGGCACGCCGCAGGAAGAGGCGCTGATCAAGGTTTACAGCAAGATTTACTCCAACTTCGACGTGCTTCCGCCAGGCGCATCGCGCCCCATGATCAAGGCGCGGTCCATCGACGATGTACCCATCCTGACGCTGACGCTGTGGGGCGCGCACTATAGCGGCTATCAGCTTCGCGCCATCGCCGACGAGGTGCAGCACCACATCGAGCAAATTCCGAATGTGTCTGAGACCAGCGTGATCGGCGGGCTGCCACGCACGATGCGCGTGGTTCTAAGCACCGCCAAGCTGAACGCCTACGGCCTTTCTCCCATGGCCATCGTGGGCCATTTGCAGGCCGCCAATGCGCGCCTGCAAACGGGCAGCTTTGCCGAAAACAACCAGGAAATCAGCGTGGACGCCGGCAACCTGTTCACGAGCACCAAGGACCTTGAATCGGTGGTCGTGAGCGTGGACCACGGCCGCCCTGTCTACCTGCGCGACGTGGCGGACAAGATCGTGGACGGGCCTGCCGAGCCCGCCAACTACGTGCTCTTCGGCACCACCAATGCCAGCGTGGGCCCGCATCGGGATCCCCAACAGTACCCCGCCGTGACGATTACCGTGGCCAAGCTGAAAGGCACCAACGCCACCGACATCGCCAACGCGGTGCTGGCCAGCGTGCACCGCATGGAAGGCGACTCGGTGCCCAGCGACGTAAATGTTACCGTCACGCGCAACTACGGACAGACGGCGAAGGAAAAATCCGACGAGCTGCTCTCTCACCTGCTGCTGGCTACGCTCTCCGTCACCTTCCTCATCGCGCTGTTCCTGGGCTGGCGCGAGTCGGGCGTGGTGCTGCTGGCGATTCCCGTCACGCTGGCGCTCACCATGGCGGTCTTCTACTTCCTCGGCTACACCATCAACCGCGTCACGCTTTTCGCGCTGATCTTCTCCATCGGCATTCTGGTGGACGACGCCATCGTGGTGGTTGAGAACATCGTGCGCCACTACCGATTGCCGGAAAACCAGCACCGCTCATGTTTCGACGTTACCGTGGAGGCCGTGGCTGAGGTCGGCAACCCCACCATTCTGGCCACTTTCACGGTGCTGGCCGCGGTGCTGCCCATGGCGTTTGTGCGCGGGCTGATGGGACCGTACATGCAGCCCATCCCCGTGGGCGCGTCGGTGGCCATGCTCTTCTCGCTGATGGTGGCCTTCGTGGTTTCGCCTTGGGCGGCCATGCGGCTCCTTGGCCGGCACCTGGGCGGAGCCCGCATCCTGGAGCCGGAGCATGAAAACTGGCGCACGCGGATCTACCGGCGCGTGATGACGCCGCTGATCGCTTCGGCGCGGAACCGCACTTTGTTTTTCATCGGGGTGGTCCTGCTGCTCCTCGTCTCCGTGGCGCTGGTTCCGCTCGAACTCGTCCGCGTCAAGATGCTGCCCTTTGACAACAAGAGCGAGCTGCAGGTGATCGTCAACATGCCCGAAGGCACGCCGCTCGAAGAGACTGTGCGCGCAACAGACGCGCTGGGCGCGGTGCTGGCGCAACACCCCGAGGTGCTCAATTACCAGGAGTACGCGGGGACTGCAGGCCCTTTTAACTTCAACGGCCTGGTGCGCCACTACTACATGCGCCGTCAGCCTAATCAGGCCGACATCGCGGTGAACCTGTTGCCCGCCAACGAGCGCAGCCTGCAAAGCCACGCCATCGCCAAGCGTTTGCGGCCCTTGCTTGACGCCGTCGCCAATCAATACGGCGCGCGCATTCAGGTCACCGAGGTGCCGCCGGGACCGCCGGTGCTGCAAACTCTGGTGGCCGAGGTCTACGGCCCCAGCCTCGACGGTCAAATTCGCGTTGCGCAGCAGATTAAATCCATCTTTCTCGACACGCCCGGCGTTGTAGACACGGACTGGTACGTCGATGACCCGCAGCCGCGGCTGGTGATCAGCGTCGATGAGGTGAAGGCCGCCGAACGCGGCATCGCCGTCGAGACAGTGGCGCACGCTTTGGCGCTGGCCACCTCGGGAATGCAGGTTGGCCTTCTGCACGATCAATCCGCGCGCGAACCCGTTCCCCTGGTCGTGGAGATCGACCGCGCGGACCGCTCTTCCGAACAGGGCCTGGAAAACATCAAACTGCCCGCCGCGGACGGGTCGATGATTTCGTCTGGGGTCTCGCTGCGCGAGCTGGTCACCATCAGGCGCACGATTATTCCCCAGAGCATCTATCACAAGAACCTGAAGCGCGTGGTCTACGTGACCGGCGACGTGGCCGGAGCCGAAGAAAGTCCTGTCTACGCCATTCTCAAAATGAACAAGCAGCTCGATCATCTGCGCCTGCCCGCCGGTTATATCCTCCAGCGCTACAACGCCGAGCAGCCCCAATACACCAATCATTACTCGATGAAATGGGACGGTGAGTGGCAGATCACCATCGAGGTCTTCCGCGATCTGGGCATCGCCTTCGCCGCCGTGCTGGTACTCATTTACATCCTCGTGGTGGGATGGTTCCGCTCCTTCGTCGTGCCGCTCATCATCATGGCGCCCATTCCGCTCACGCTGGTGGGCATTCTGCCCGCACACGCCATGTTGGGCGCGTTCTTCACCGCGACTTCGATGATCGGCTTCATAGCCGGCGCGGGCATCATCGTGCGCAACTCCATCCTCATCGTGGACTTCATCGAGCTGCGCCGGCGGCAGGGGGTTCCACTGGCTCAAGCGGTCATCGACGGCGGCGCCATCCGCTTCCGTCCCATGCTGCTGACCGCAGCGGCTGTCGTGGTCGGCTCCAGCGTCATCCTCACCGATCCCATCTTTCAGGGACTCGCAATATCGCTGATGGCGGGCGCCGTGGCCTCCACTTTCCTGTCGTGGCCCATGATTCCCATCCTCTATTACATGGTTCACCGGCGTCGTGAAGCCCCGATTACCTGTGAACCCTCTACCAATCAAGGAGAAACCCAATGACCGTTGAACGTGGACTTCGTCTGATGGCGGGCGTCGTCGTGCTCGTCTCGCTCGCCCTTGCTCATTACGTTTCGATGTACTGGTTGTGGCTCGCGGTCTTCGCCGGGCTCAACCTGTTGCAGTCGGCCTTCACCAACTGGTGCCCCGGCATGATCATTCTGCGCGCCATGGGACTGAAGAACTCCAACTGCTCCAAGACCGTCTGAGGCAACCATGCACGAGAGGCGGTTTGCGGCCCGCCGCTAGAGTGCCAGCTCGATCCCTCCCACGCTATCGGCCACCTGCGGGCGGCCGGCTTCGAGCCGCTCGCTCCAACCCTCGCCGGCCGGTATACCTGGCTCGTTCAGGGAGAGATACGTCCATGACGATTCAAAAAGACGCTTCTTCGACCGCAACTTCCCGCTGTAGCCGCGGCGAGCGGCTCAAGGATGAGGTCTACCGGCAGATGTTCCGCCTGGAAGCGCGCCGCCCGGGAGCCGACAGAGATCTCGCCATCGCCTTGCTACGCGCATTCGCCGCCTGCTACTCCACTCCCGGAGGCGGAAAAGAGCGCCAATGGCTTAAGAAGGTCTGCCCCATCTGTCTAGAAATGATTGACTCTGCTCTGCAGACGGGCGAGCCAGACCGGCGGAGCTCCTGCTGAGCGCGTTGTTCCGAATCCCGCATCGGCGCGGGCGCGCTGCCAACCGTCCGCTCCCGTAAGGATGCACCCTGCCCGTCCGCCTTTTCGGGTTGCGCGTGGGAATATACTGAAGCTGTCTCCGAGCCGAAGCGTCGATGCGTCCTGAACTGATTCAAGCAGTAAAACTCTTGCGCCGCCAAACGCCTGAAGCCGTCGAAGAAGCCATCGGCCTGCTTCAGAACACGGTCTATTCCTTCAGCATGAAGGTCTGCGGGCACCCGGAAGACGCGGAAGACACCATGCAGGAGGTGCTTTATCGCTCCCTCGGCCACCTGGCCAAAATTCAGGAACCGCAGGCGCTTGCGGCCTGGCTCTACACCGTAACCAAAAATCGCTGCTGGCGCATGAGGCGCAAACCCGCCAGCGCCCCAGCGCGCACCCTTTCGCTCGATGAGCTGATGCCGGATGACGCGGAGCTGGGCCGCCTGCTGCGGGACGGCGCCGAAAGTCCCGAGACCAACCTCCTCCATGGCGAGCAGCACCACCTGCTGCACCAGGCCGTTTTGCGCATTCCGGAGCCGCTGCGCATCGTGCTTGTGCTTCACGATATGGAGGAGCTGACCACCGAGGAGGTGGCCGCGATCCTCGGACTGCAACCCGGCACGGTCCGCGTTCGCCTGCACCGCGCACGCCTCAACGTGCGCCAGCAGATGACGCGTGTCCTCGACGCCGCGCCCGGATCGCCGGACGGCGCCGCTCCAGCCGGGAAAAGGCCCGCCCGGGCCAAGCGCGCCCAGCGCCCCGCCGGGTGCCGCGAGTTGTTCGCCGGCCTCTCGGACTATCTGGATGGAAGAGTGCCGCCGCCCTCCTGCGACCGGATGCGGAAACATATCGAGGCCTGCCCGTCGTGCGTGGCTTTTCTGCGTGATCTGCGCGCCGCCATTGATCGCTGCCGCGCGCTGGAAATACCTTGCGATTCCGCCGTCGCGAGCCGCTTGCGCGCCATCCTCACCCAGGAATACTTGCGTATGTTGGGCAAGCCGGATGGAGAAAAATCGCCGGCCGCCGTGTAACAAAACCATCCCCTCATGGATTTATTCAGATGAAAAGTGAGGGCCGAAATGGAAGTAAAAATCTCGCACCTTGGACAAGTGAAGTTCGCCATTCAGTGCCGGTCGCACACCATTGTGTGCGATCAGCCGGCGGAAAATGGCGGCGAAGACGCGGGTATGACGCCTCCCGAGCTGTTGCTCGCCTCGCTCGGCTCGTGCGCGGCTTTTTACGCCGCCGAATATTTGAGGACCCGCAATCTCGCCCACAGCGGCGTCGAGGTTACAGTCACCGCGGAAAAGCTCAAGCAGCCCGCCCGCTTTGGCAACTTCGGCATTCATGTGGCCTGCCCCGTTGGTCTTAGCGAAGAGCATGCGCAAGCCATGCTGCGCGCGGTGCGCCACTGCACCATTCACAACACGCTCTTGTCGCCGCCGGAGATCGGAGTCGAGATTGAGATGGCCGCCGGCGCGGCTGTTCTTCCTTAGCGCCCTGGCCGGGCATCGGCTTTCCCCGCCAGCCTTGACTCAGAACGCTTTCAATTTCCAAGAAGCAGCCCTATGCCGCCGCCTGGCATCATATACTACAGCTATGTCAGGCTTCCGTGCGGTTTTCCGCTCAATCAGGCAGGCAATCTTTGCTATTGGTTTGTGCCTCCTGGCGCTTTCATTTGCCATGGAAGCCAAGCTGGCAAGGTATGGGCCCGTAGCAGGCCCGGGCAGCGAGGTGCGGGCCTCGAAGGCGCTCCCCGACGACGCGCCAAAAGTAGTTCAGCATGGCGTTCCCGCTCCCAATCCGGTTGACGCGCAGATCGTATTCGCCGTTCTGGCGATCTTAACGGTCTCCTGCGCGGCGGGCACTGATGTTATGCTGAGGCGCAACATCCAATCAGCGCGTCTTCGGCCTGTAACGGCAGCTTATTTCTTACCTTATCTCTTCTTCCGTCCTCCACCTGCCCGCTAGCATTTTTTAAGCCCTGTTTTAAATGGCTCTTGCAAACTTTTGCAGGTAAGCATTTCCGTTCATGGCCTAATTGCCAGCGAGGATGTTCGCTATGTCTTTGCCGTCTCCTTTCAAGTGGCTACCGCTTGGCTTTCTGCTTCTATCCGGAGCCCTGAGCATCGGTTGCCATAGGTCCTCACCATCCGTCCAAGCCAGTGCTCTTCCCGTTGCCCCGGTAATTCTCCCTCAGCGGGCCGT
The DNA here is from genome assembly GCA_963808795.1 of uncultured Acidobacteriota bacterium. Taxonomy (GTDB): domain Bacteria; phylum Acidobacteriota; class Terriglobia; order Terriglobales; family Acidobacteriaceae; genus Telmatobacter. Next base: position 473,986 of record CAWEGL010000011.1, on the reverse strand, counting down.
GCTTTCAAAGCATCTCGATGTTGCGGGCGAACTGATTCCCTACCAGCAAGTCGAACTTCACGCCAAGGTCTCCGGTTACATCAAGCATATTTATGTGGATATCGGCGACCGCGTGCACACGGGCGAGGATTTGGCGGACCTGGAAATTCCCGAGCTGGTGGCGCAGGTGAATGAGGCGCAAGCCGGCGTGCAGCGCGCCGAGGAAGACGTGTTGAGCGCCAAAAGCGCCGTCATCAGCGCGCAAGCCGATCACGAGGCGCTGCACGCCGAGTACGTACGCCTGAAGCAAGCCGCCGAGCAGCCCGGCTTGATCGCGCAGCAGGAACTGGACGACGCCCAGGCGAAAGACTCCTCGTCAGACGCGGAGGTGGAGGCGGCAAAGTCGAACCTATCTGCAATGCAACAGGCTTTGGGAGTGGCAAAGGCGAACGACCTGCATTACACCGCCCTGGCCAACTATGCGCACATCCTCGCGCCCTTCAACGGTATCGTTACCTGGCGCTACTCCGATACCGGCGCGCTGGTGCAGGCGGGCACGTCGAGCGCGTCAGCGCAGCCCGTGGTTACGCTGGCGCAAACCGACGTTCTGCGCCTGCGCCTGCCCGTGCCGAGCGATCTTGCGCCCTTTGTGAACATCGACGACCCGGCAAAGATCCGCATTGAGGCCACAGGCGAGCAGCTTACCGGCAGGGTGGTGCGCACCACTGGAGCGCTGGACCTGGCCACGCGCACCTTGCAGGTTGAGATTGACCTGGTCAATACCAACAACCATCTCCTGCCCGGCATGTACGCCGACGTAACCCTGAACATCCAGCGCGCCGGAACGGGACTTACGCTGCCCGTCCAAGCAGTGGACCTCGCCGGCGGCCAGCCTTATGCATTGGTGGTGAACGCGCGAGGGCGAATTGAAAAGCGCGTGCTCGGTCTGGGCGTTCAGACCGCCTCAAGAGTGGAAGTTATCTCCGGCGTAACGGAAGGCGATCGCGTGGTGGCGGCCAATCTCAACTCCTACACCCCCGGTGAGGCGGTGCGCGCGCAGCAGGTGACGCTGCCGGCGTATAACCCCAACGGCGGAAATGGAGGCGACTGACAATGTCGCGCTTCGCCCTCCGTTACCCCTATTTCATTCTCATGGCCTGCCTTGCCATCCTCGTGATCGGTACGGAGACCGTGGTGCGCATGCCTGTAGACCTGTTCCCGGACATCAAAATCCCGGTTGTGGTGGTAGCCACGTTTTACAACGGGATGCCGCCAGAGCAGATTGAAACCCATATCACCGACCCCTTCGAACGCTTCTTCACGCTGGGCAGCAGCATCGACCATATCCAGTCGCGGTCGCTCACCGGCGTGAGCCTGATCAAGGTTTACTTTCAGCCGGGTTTCGATCCCAACGCCGCCGTCACTGAGATCTCAAACCTGGCCATGGCAGAGTTGCGGCGTTTGCCCCCAGGAACGTTGCCGCCCGTCGTACTCCCTTTCGAAGCTTCCAGCATGCCGGTCTGCTACGTCACGCTCAAGGGCCAAGGCCTGAACGAAACGCAACTCCACGATCTGGGCCAGTATGCGGTCCGCGAACAGCTCGCCAACGTGCCCGGGGCTTCGGTGCCGCCGCCGTTCGGCGGCAAATACAGGCAAATTCAGGTCTACGTGGACCCGCTGAAACTGGAAGCGCATGACCTGAGCCCCATGGATGTGGTGAGAGCGGTAAACGGCGCCAATGAGATTCTGCCCTCGGGCGACGTGCGCATTGGCCCCTACGACTATAACCTCTACGCTGACTCGCAAATGCCAACCGTGGCCGAAATCGACAAAGTGCCGCTAAGAACCATCGGCAATAACCAGCTCCTGGTTTCTGACATTGGTTACGCCAAAGACGACTCCGCAATTCAGACCAACATGGTGCGCGTCGACGGCCAGCCTTCGGTCTATTTGCCGATTCTCAAACAAGGCGGTGGAAGCAACACCATCGAAGTGGTCAACGGAATCCGGCAGGACCTCAGACATCTTCTCGATGTTCCGAAATCACTGCAAGCTTCCGTCATCTTCGACCAGTCGGCCTTCGTCAAAACGGCCATCGCCAACCTGGGCAGCGAAGGCGGCATCGGCATCTTGCTTACCGCGGTCATGATTCTCATCTTCCTAGGCAATGGACGGGCCACGGTGGCCGTGATGCTCTCCATCCCGCTCTCCGCCTTGGCGGCATTCATGGTGCTCAACGCCATGGGGGCAACCATCAACACCATGTTGCTCGGCGGCCTGGCGCTCGCTTTCTCCAGGCTGATCGACAACTCGGTGGTGGTGCTGGAAAACATCTTTCGCCATCTCGAAATGGGCGAACCGTCCGACGAGGCCGCCGAAAAGGGCGGGAGCGAGATGGCCATGCCCGTTCTGGCCGCGACCTTCACGACCGCCATCGTCTTCTTCCCGGTAGTCTTCCTCTACGGCGTGAGCAAATTTCTATTTACGGCGATGGCGCTCTCCGTAGTGCTCGCGCTCTTTGCCTCCTATGCCGTGGCCATGACGGTAGTTCCGCTGTTTTGCAAGCTCTTCATTCACAACGTGCATCACGAAGCCGGCCATCACCCCGGCGGCAATCCTTTCCTGCGTTTTGTACGAGGGTTCAATCGCCGTTATGACCGGGTCCTGATGCATTACGACAGGGCGGTGCGCAAAAGCCTGCTCCGGCCGGTGGCCACGGTGGTGGGAATCACGGGCGTCTTCCTGCTCAGCCTGGCGCTCTTCCCGCTTCTGGGGAGAGGGTTCTTCCCGCGCACCGACTCCGGCCAGTTCGTGATCAACTTGAAGGCACCCACGGGATCGCGGCTGGAAGTCACCAATGAGTACATCGCCAAAGTGGAGCAGGACATTCGCTCCGTAATTCCGTCCCAAGACCTGCAGATGATCGTCTCCAACATCGGCATCACGGACGGGTTCGAATCGATCTACACCAGCAACTCCGACGAGAGCACGGCTTTTGTGGACGTGGAACTGAACAAGCACCACAGTAAAAGCAGCTTTGCCTACATGAATCTGGTGCGCGCCAAGATCCACGAGAACCTGCCCGAGCTTTCCACCTATTTCCAAAGCGGCAGTCTCGTAGATGCGACAGTGAATCAAGGCATGCCCGCTCCTATCGACGTTCAGGTGGAAGGATCCGGCCTACGGGGAGACTACGCCACCGCCACTGCACTGGCCGCGAGGATACGCAAACTGAAAGATGTTAGCGACGTTCTTATCCCGCAAGATATGAATTATCCCGCGTTGAACGTTAATGTGAATCGCGACATGGCTGCGCGCCTGGGACTTACTTCAAACCAGATCGTGCAAAACGTGATTACGGCGTTGGATTCCAACGGCATGATCGCGCCGAGTTATTACGTCGATCCCAAGACCGGGAATAACTACCTGGAGACGGTGCAGTTTCCCACCACAGACACCACCACCCTGACCGAGCTCAAAGAACTTCCACTGCGATCGGCCAACGGCGAGATGGTTACAAATCTCGGCGCCGTCACTACCATCACCCACGAAAATTCGCCGAGCGAAGTGGATCACTACCAGATTGAACGCGTCATCGACGTCTATGTTGCGCCGCAGGGAGAAAACCTGGGCGGCTTGGCCAAACAAGTTCAACAAATCATCGCCAGCGCCAAGATCCCCGCGGATGAGCGCGTCACTTTGCGCGGCTCGGTGAACGCCATGAACAGGTCCTTCGCCAGCTTCGGAGTGGGCCTGATTCTGTCGGTGGTTCTGGTCTACCTGATCCTGATGGCGCAGTTCGCCTCATTCAAGGACCCCTTCATCATCCTGCTGGCCATTCCGCCGGGCATCACGGGCGTGATCCTCACCCTGTTTCTCACCCACACCACGCTCGACGTGATGTCGTTGATGGGCGTGATCATGATGACCGGCATCGTGGTATCGAACTCGATTCTGATCGTCGATGTCACCCGCGTTTTGCTCAAGGAAGGCATGCCCATCGACGAGGCGGTCAGCACGGCCTGCCGGATGCGGCTTCGCCCCATCCTCATGACCTCGTTCGCCACCGTCCTGGGGATGCTACCCATGGCCTTCACGCTCGAAGAAGGCAGCGAGTTCTATGCTCCCCTGGCGCGCGCGGTGATTGGCGGGCTGATCGTATCCGTGATACTGACCATCTTCATCGTCCCCGCCGCTTACCTCATCGTGCACCGCAAGCACGCCAAACAGGCGGAAGGAGAATACATATATGAGAAGGGTGATTGAAGGGCTGGCCGCCTGTCTTGCCCTGACAGCCGCGGGAAGCGCGGTGGCCGCGCAGCCGCCGGCCGCGCCCGCCGCGCAACCATCCGCAAGGCTGACGCTGGCGGAGGCCGAACACACAGCCATCCAGAACAACCCCAACATCAGCGTGGCGCGGCTGCTGGCTCTGGCCCAGGCGCAGATGGTGCGCGAGGCGCGCTCCGGCCTGATGCCCATGCTGAGCGGCGATTTGACCGCGGTGGGCGCGCACGACGGCAGCCGCATCACGGCCGGTTTCATCAACAATCCTTCCATCTACGACCGCGCCGCGGGCGGCCTGACCGTCAGCCAGTTGATCACCGACTTCGGCCGCACCCACAACCTCATCCGCAGCGCCCAATCCACCGCGCAGGCACAGCTTGAAGACGAACGGGCCACCGAGCAGGACATTACGCTCACCGTGGATCAAGCCTACTATCAGGTTCTCACTGCGCAGGACGTGCTCAAGGTGGCTCAGGAAACGGTCGCCGAGCGCCAAGCCACCGTGGATCAGGTGGGCGCACTCACCAAAGCCAAACTTCGCTCCGACGTCGATCTTAGCTTCGCCGACGTGCAGCTCTCGCAAGCCAAGCTGCTGCTGCTGGACGCGCGCGACCAGGATCAGACCGCGATGGCGGACCTTAACGCCGTGCTCGGCTCCGAGCAGGACCGGCAATACGCATTGGTGGATCAGGCGCCTGCCAACCCCGCGCCACCGCCTCAAAGCGCCGGGCCGCTGGTGCAGCAGGCCTTCGCCGCGCGCCCCGACCTGGCCGCGCTAAACGATGATTTTATGGCAGCCACCCAGTACAGCAAGGCAGAACGTGACCTCTGGATGCCAACCATCTCGGCACTGGCTACCGTGGGCGGAACGCCCGTGCGCGCCGATCAGATTCAGTCCTCGTGGTATGGCGCGGCCGGCGCTAACATCGGCATCCCGATCTTCAACGGCCTGCTCTTCAACGCCGACATACGCGCCGCCAAGCTGCGCGCCGGCGCGGCGCAGCAGCAGGTGCGAAATCTGGAAGATAACATTGCGCGCGATGTCCGGACGGCAGTGCTGGATGCGCAGGACGCATTCCAGCGCATCGGCGTAACCGAGGAGATGCTCAGCCAGTCCAACATGGCCCTCGATCTCTCCCAGAGGCGCTATAATATCGGCTTGAGCAGCATCGTGGAGCTGACCCAGGCGCAACTGGCGCAGACGCAAGCCGAAATCGCCGAAGTCAATGCCCGCTACGCTTACCAGACGGCTTTGGCGCAACTGCGCTACCAGCTCGGCCAATAAAGTCAGGGATCAGGTTTCAGGGGTCAGGGATCAAGGATGGGAGAATAGAGACCGGCGCTGGAGCGTGCAACTGGGCATAGGGGCGTCCTATTCCCTATTCCCGGTTTTATCGAATGCTCACGCTCTTGCCGCGGGAGAGCACGGCAGTCTTGCGCCGATCCCTGGAGGCGTAGTCGATCTGCTTCCAGAAACCGATGAAGTAATCGATGGCGGAGATAACCGAAACCACAACGGTAAAGTAGATGGCGGCAATCGCGTACCACTTGACCGGAATCACGATCACGCCGAACTGCCAGCGGTCCCAGCCGTGGGCCAGAATGGCGGAGACGACGGCGACGATCTGGATGACGGTCTTGAGTTTGCCCAGCTCGCTGGCCGTGATGGTGAACCCTTCAGAGGCAGCGATGGAGCGCAGGCCGGAGATGACAAAGTCGCGGCCGATGATGACGACCGCGATCCAAACCTTCACCACCTGGGGATTGTAGGCGACCAGGGCGATCAGGGCGGCGGTGACCATGACCTTGTCGGCGATGGGATCAAGCAACATGCCCATGGTGGTGATCTGGCCGCGCCTGCGGGCCAGATAACCGTCCAGGCCGTCGGTGATGGATGCCAGTACGAACAAGACCGACGCCGCGATCTCCTGCTCGCCGCCCGGCCCCCGCCACGGAAAGTGCGAGGAGAGGATCCACAACAACAGCGGGATCATCATGATCCTGCTCATCGTGATGGAGTTGGGCAGATTCATGCGCATCCCGCCTCAGTTGCGAGTCTCCGGAGGCGTGGCTACATTATTGCATCAACGCCGCCGGCGCGCCGCTTCCGTGACCGGAAAAGCTCGCGCCGGGTGCGGGTGTGAAAAGAAGGATGGATTTGGCGTAATCCATCCCTCCATTCGCCCCCCTCGCCGGACCGATAGCCCACCTGGGCTAGGCGTAGATGCCCCTCTGCCTGATGGTGAAGGCCACGCGGTCGATGGCCAGCATGTAGGCGGCGATGCGGTTGTTCACGTTGTGCGCCTCGGAGTAGCGGACCACATCGTCGAAGCTGCTGCGCAGAATGGCCTCCAACTCCTCGATGACGATGGCTTCTTTCCAGAAGTATCCCTGCCGGTCCTGGACCCACTCGAAGTAGCTGGCCGTCACCCCGCCCGCGTTAGCCAAGATATCGGGGACGACGAAGATGCGCTTGTCCGCCAGAATCTCATCGGCCACGGCGGTAGTGGGCCCGTTGGCGCCTTCCACCACGATGCGCGCCTTGATATGGCCGGCGTTGCGGCTGGTGATCACGTTCTCGGTGGCCGCGGGGATGAGGATCTCGCACTCCGCAGTCAGCAGTTCCTCGCTGGGCGCGGCCTCGGCCCCGCCGAACCCGAGAATCGTGCTGTTGCGGCGCTTGTATTCGAGCAATTGATGAATGTCGATGCCGGAGGAGTTGTACAGGCCGCCTTCCCGCTCGGCGATGCCGATAATCTTGTAGCCGTGCTCCTGCATCAGCCGGGCCGCGTTCGAGCCCACGTTGCCGAATCCCTGGATCACCACCCGGCAGCCTTCGATAGGCATATTCAGGTAGCGCAGGCTCTCGCCGCACACGACCATCACCCCGTGCCCTGTGGCTTCGATGCGGCCGCGCGAGCCGCCGATGTTCAGCGGCTTGCCCGTCACCACGCTGGTCACCGTCTGCCGCATGTGCATGGAATAGGTGTCCATGATCCACGCCATGGTCTGCTCGTTGGTGTTCACGTCGGGCGCGGGAACATCCTTTTCCGGCCCCAGGAATTCGATGATCTCCGCGGTGTAGCGCCTCGTCATGCGCTCCAACTCGCCCCGGCTCATGGCGGCGGGATCGCAGATGACGCCGCCCTTGGCCCCGCCGAAGGGAATATTCACTACCGCGCACTTCCAGGTCATCCAACTGGCCAGGGCGCGCACTTCATCCAGGGTCACGTCGGGCGCATAGCGGATGCCGCCCTTGCACGGGCCGCGCGCCATGGAGTGTTGCACGCGGAAGCCCGTGAACACGTCGATCGTGCCGTTATCGAGGGTAACGGGAAAATGAACGATCAGCTCCCGCTGCGGCGACCGCAGCACCTTCCACAGGCCCTCATCCAGATTCAGTTTGCGCGCGGCGAAATCAAATCGCGCGCTTTGCGCCTCCCAGGGGTTGATCTCCTGGTCTAAAGTGACGGCTGGCCGTACCGTTGTCATTCATCTCTCCCTGATTTCCGTTGCTCCTGGGCGCCATGACCTAAAAAGCGCCCACCCCTAACTCATAGATACAACGGAAAATCTCCCGGTGGTCCGGGTTTTTCTGTCTTCGCCTTGGCCGTTGAGCGCGCCAAACCGTGCGTTGGGCTTCGCCACCAGCGTCCGCGAGCCCAAACCCCTGTGAGTCTAGGCCCGGCGGAGAGCTACGTCAAGCCGCCGGGAACCAGCCAGGAAGCCTCTTCCCGGCCCAGGATAGCCAATCCCATGCCGGCTCTGAAGGGGAAAATATCCTTTAACCGCTTGCGCGTTCCAAGGTCTATGCGCGGCAGTGTTGCCGCAGGAGTCTGTGCGCGGCAGGGTTGCTGCACGGCTCACCAGCCCCGCGCGCCGGCGAAGGCGTGGTGCGGAGTTCCAAGGTGACGGCGCAGGTGATGAAGCAGGTACACTGAGGCTGTGAAATCTTCTTCCCGTTCCGATCTGCCCGGCCGCAAGCAGTTCCTGGAGCTCGCCCGGTCGCACACCCTTGTTCCTGTCTGCCGCATCCTGATGGCCGACCTGGAAACGCCCGTCTCGGCCTTCCTGCGCGCGGCGTGGCCGGAGCCGGAGTGTTTTTTGCTGGAGAGCGTGGAGGGCGGGGAGCAGGTGGGCCGCTACACCTTCATCGGCCTCACGCCGTTTAAGCGGATCGTGGCCCGGGGGCGGGAGATCACGATCACCGAGGGCCGGAAGGTTACTCGCCTGGAGGGCGATATCTTCGCCGTGCTGCACGAAGCGCTTGGCGGGCACAAGCCCGCGCGCCTCCGCGGGCTGCCTCCGTTCACCGCCGGGGCAGTCGGCTACTTTGCCTACGATGCGGTGCGCCAAATCGAACGCCTGCCGCAGCGGACCAAGGATGAGTTAGGGATTCCAGACGTCTGCCTGCTCTTCTTCGACGAGGTGCTGGCTTTCGACCATGTGCGCAAGGAGATTTGGCTGGTGGTGACGGCGGACCTGACGCGCGCCAAGGCCGCCGCCGCGTACGATCACGCCGTCAAGCGGCTCGACAAGCTGGAGATGCGTCTGGCGCGGCCGCTGCCCAAGCTGGAGGCTCAAAAAGGAGTCAGCGGCGGCAAGCTCAAGGTCAAGCACCGCACGGCGAAGAAAGACTTCAAGGCCGCGGTGGGGCGGATCAAGGAGTACATCGCCGCCGGCGACGTCTTTCAGACGGTTCTCTCGCAGCGCTTCGACGTAGAGCCAGGGGTGGACACCTTCCAGGTGTATCGCGCCCTGCGCACGGTCAATCCCAGCCCCTACATGTTTTTCCTGCGCTTTGCGCCGGAGGCGCCGCTGGGAGCGGGAGCGGCGAACCGGGCGAGAATCTCCTCCAAACGGTCAAAAGCGTCGGAGACGCCCCTTGAACTGGCGGGGTCTTCGCCGGAGATGCTGGTGCGCGTCCACCAGGGTAAGGTCGAGTACCGGCCGATTGCGGGCTCGCGCCGGCGTGGGGCCACCGAGGCTGAGGATCAGGCGCTGGCCGAGGAGATGCTCCACGACGAGAAAGAGCGCGCCGAGCACGTAATGCTGGTGGACCTGGGCCGCAACGACGTGGGCCGCGTGAGCCGCTTCGGCAGCGTGAAGGTTGACCGCCTCATGTTTGTCGAGCGTTACTCGCACGTGATGCACATCGTGAGTTCGATAGAGGGCAAGCTGCGGCCGGAGCTGACGGCCGTAGACGCGCTGCGGGCCTGCTTTCCCGCCGGCACGCTCTCCGGCGCGCCTAAAGTGCGGGCCATGGAGATCATTGAGGAGCTGGAGCCGGCGCGGCGCGGCGCTTACGGCGGGGCGGTGCTCTACGCCGATTTCTCCGGCAACCTCGACTCCTGCATCGCCATCCGGTCCATGCTGGCCATCGGCGGCAAGGGCTACGTGCAGGCCGGCGCGGGCATCGTGGCCGATTCCGTACCGGAGTCGGAACATCAGGAGTCGATCAACAAGGCGCAGGCCGTCCTCCACGCCATCGAGCGGGCGCGAGAGATGTAGAGCACTTCTCCTTCACATATAGCCCTTGTGATTCCAGTCGAAGGTAACGCTTCCCGGCGCGCCCGCGCGGCAACTACATCTCCAGGAAATTGCGGATCATCTGGTGGCCGCCCTCGGTCAGCACGCTCTCGGGATGGAATTGCACGCCCTCCACGGGCAGGCTGCGGTGCCGCAGGCCCATAATGACTGAGCCCGGGCCACTCACCTCGGGGGTGCGGGCGGTCACGGCCAGCTCGCCGGGCAGCGAGTCCTCGTCCACGATCAGCGAATGATAGCGCGTGCAGGTGAGGGGCGTGGGCAGGCCGGCGAAGACGCCTTTGCCGTCGTGCTCTATGGCGCTGGTTTTGCCGTGCATGAGCGTGTGCGCGCGCACCACCTGCCCGCCAAAGGCTTCGCCAATGGCCTGGTGGCCCAGGCAGACGCCGAGGATGGGCGTTCGCCGCGGCGAAGCGGCCATGTGCCGGATCAGCGGGACCAGAATCCCCGCCTCGTGGGGCGTGCATGGCCCCGGCGAGAGCACAATGCGCTCCGGCTGCAGGGCCTCGACCTCTTGGGGCGTGATCTCGTCGTTGCGGCGGACCACTACCTCCGCGCCCAGCTCGCCCAGATACTGGACCAGGTTATAGGTGAACGAGTCGTAGTTGTCGAGGACGAAGACCATGGTGACTTCAAGTGTAGCGCGGGCGAACACGGCGCGATTTTGCTTGACAGCATAGCGAAGATGTGTGAATATACGTCGTATACGACGTATCGCATACGACGGAGGATGATACTATTATGACCTTCAATGCTTTTTCCGCCATCCTCTGGACGTGGGAGGGCCTCGGCGCGCTATGGCTGACCGGATACGCCTTCACCAAGCCCGCGCTCCGCGCGCAGCCGTTAGGCGCGCGGGCAATCAACGTCGCAATCGGATTTCTCGGATTTTCACTCCTTGGGGTCCGGTGGTTCGAACACGGCTGGCTGGCCGCGCGCTTTGTGCCAAACCAGGAGAGCATCCGTATGGCCGGATTCGCCCTGACGCTCTGCGGGGCGCTGTTCGCCGCGTGGGCGAGGCTTACGCTGGGAACCAACTGGAGCGGCCGTCCAAGTGTAAAAGCGGGGCACGAACTAATCGTGACCGGTCCCTACGCCCTGGTGCGGCATCCCATATACACCGGGCTTCTGCTGGGCTTGGCGGGCACCGCGCTTGCCGTAGGCGAGTGGCGCGCCATTCTTGGATTGGTGACGATTTTGCTTGCCTTTGCGGCCAAGATGAAACAGGAAGAGCGTCTGATGATGCAGACCTTCCCCGAAGCCTACCCGCGCTACCGGAAACGGGTGAAGGCCCTGATCCCCGGAGTGATCTGAATGGGATCGGCGATGAGGACGCGGAATAGGAAGAAGCCGGTGGAAGCCGATCTGGCGGTGCAGGCGGCGCAGATGGAGCGCAACCTGAGCGCGATCCGCCGCGCTATGCGCAAACCGCTCGAGGCGGAGATCGCGCAGGGTGAGTTGACGGTGCCGCAGATGGCCGTAATGCACGAGGTCGTGGCCTCGCAGGGGGTCAGTCTGAAGGACCTGAGCCACCAGGTAAGCCTGGCGCATTCGACAGTTAGCGGGATCGTGGACAGGTTGGAAAAGCGGGGAATGATCGAGCGGCGAACGGACCCGAAGGATGGACGCGTGAGCCGCATTTACCCGTCGGCGGAGGTTGCGGAGTGGGTCCGCAAACACATTCCTGCGCTCAGCGCCGGACCGCTACAGGCTGCGCTCAGGAGGGCTTCCGAGACGGAACGAGCCCAGATTGCTCATGCGCTGCATCGGCTGCGTGAGCTCTCCGAGCAGTCATAACCACGCGGGCCGGTTGCGCCTCGCGGCGCGCATCTGCCAAACTGGCCTTGGTCGATAACGATGGTTCTCCACTTCCTCATTCAAGGGCGCGTGCAAGGGGTCGGATTCCGCTGGTTCGTTCATCGCGAGGCCAGCGAACTCGATCTGCGCGGCTGGGTGCGCAACACCGAGGAGGGTGACGTGGAGGTGGTGGCCTCGGGCGAGGCCGAGGACCTGGCCGACCTGCGCGCCAGCCTGCGCCGCGGGCCGCGCGGCAGCCGCGTGGACCGCATCGTCGAGCACTACCTGGAGGAGAGCGAGGCCCGCGGTCTGAGCTCGTTCCGCATCGATGGGGCGTGGTAGAAACAGTTGTCAGTGATCAGTTGCCGGCGCCCAGTTTGGCTCTCTCGACTTCGCCGTTCGCGTCCTCTTCGCATTTCCCCTCTTGTTGAGCTTCGTCGAGCTCCGCCGCCCTGCGATAGACTGATCACAGATAACTGATAACTGACAACTGTAAGAGGAGCGCAACACAGCCATGCCCCAGAAAACGACGCCAGTGAACGTTGAGGACCTTAAGAAACTGGTGCGCACCGTACCCGATTTCCCCAAGCCGGGGATTCTCTTTTACGACATCACTACCCTGCTCAAGGACAAGACCGGCTTCGCTCAGCTCATCGATGCGCTGGCGGCGCACTACATCGAGCAGAAGATCGACCTGGTGCTGGGCATCGAGGCGCGGGGATTCATCTTTGGGCCAGCGCTAGCCTACCGCCTGAATGCGGGCTTTGTGCCGGTGCGCAAGCCGCGCAAGCTGCCGGCCCCCGTGGCGCGCGTCACCTACGACCTCGAATACGGCTCCGACGTGCTGGAAATCCACATGGACGCGATTGCACCCGGCCAAAATGTGCTGCTCGTGGACGATCTGCTGGCCACCGGAGGCACCATGGAGGCCACGGTGAAGCTGGTGAAGCAACTGCACGGAAAAATCGCCGGTCTGGGCTTTGCCGTCGAACTTGACTTCCTGAAAGGGCGCGAGCGCTTCCCGGAGTACGACGTCTTCAGCCTGCTACATTACGACGAATAGGCAGCTTTTCGCCCTTGCGGGTTCACAGACGAGACCTGGGGGGCCCGGCTCGAAGCTTGCTCAAAACCCGCCTTGCGCACCGTCGTCTTCGACGCCGGCGGCCGCGGTCTGCTCCTGGAGCATCTGCGCATCCGCAAAGCGGTACCCGACATACACGTCGGTGAGCAAATAAACAGGGCTGGAGGGATTGTCCTCGATCTTCTTGCGCAACTGGCGGACAAAGGTGCGCAGGTACTCGACCTCCTCGCGGCAGTCGGCGCCCCACACCGCAGTGAGCAGCTTGGCGTAGGTCACCACGCGGCCGGCGCGGCTCATCAGGCAATGCAGGATATCGAACTCCTTGCGCGTAAGGCGCACCGTCGTGCCGCACTTGGTGACGGCGCGCTTCACCGGATCGAGGCGTATCTCTCCAATCTCGATGGGCGCGTCCTGGGGCCGGTCGGGAGTGCGCACGCGGCGCACCGCGCCGCGAATGCGCGCCACTAGCTCGCGGGTACTGAAGGGTTTAGTCACATAATCGTCCGCACCCAGCTCGAGAGCTTCCACTTTGTCCTCCTCCCGGTCGCGCACGGTAAGCATGAGGACAGGCAACTTGGGCGCCAAGGCGCGTATGCGGCGCAGCGTCTCGATGCCGCCAAGACCCGGCATATTGATATCCAGCAAAACCGCATCGTAGCCGCCGGCGCGCAGCGCTTGCAGGGCCTCCTCGCCACGCGAAGCCTCCGCGACCTGAAAGCCCAGCTCCATGAGCGGAGGCCGCAGCGCCCTGCGGATGGCAGGCTCGTCGTCGACGACAAGAACACGGATAGCAGGCTGGTTCATCGGGGACTTCCCTCCTCAGTGGTGGTGGGAATGGCCGCGAAGAACGTGGTTCCTTCCTGCTCGTCGCTGGTCACCCAAACATATCCGCCGTGGATCATAGCCACCCGCTTGGCCACGGCAAGGCCGATCCCGGTGCCGGAGGCGCGGTGGGAGCTGGTCGAAGAGCGATAGTAGCGGTCGAAGATGCGCTCACGGTCGGCCATGGGAATCACGGGACCAAAACTGTGCACGGAAAAAACCGCCTCCCTGTTGGCAACCGAGACGCGAATGGTGACAGTGGTGCCAAAAATGGAATATTTACATGCATTGTCAATGTACTGGGTGAGCAGCATGATCATCAAGTCGCGGTCGCAATAAAGCACCAAGTTCTCGTCGTCGAGATCGACCACCACCTTCATGCTCGCCAGGCGATCCTTAAGGCTGGTCAGTACCTCTTCGATCATGGGCGCCACGCCCGCCGGCGCGGCGTGAATCGTGATTTCGCCCCCATCGAGGCGCGCGGTGGTCAGCAGGCGCGTTGTGAGGTCGTTCAGCACGCCGGCTTGCTCGTCGATGAGAGCCACCAACTCCGCCTCTCCCGCCGTGAGGTGGCCCATTTCAGTCAGGCCGGTCGAGGCCGCGCGAATAGCGGTAAGCGGCGTCTTGTAGGCGTGGGCCAGGCCGTCCAGCACGGTGGCGCGGAGTTGCTCCGCACGGCGCTCGGTTTCGATGCGGCTCTCATTGGCGAAGGCGCGATAGCGGTCAAAGGTAATGGCGACCAGCGAGGCGATGGCGCTGTTGGTCAGCGGGCTGGTTTCGCCGCGGACCACCAAGCTGCCCACAGGCACAGATCCTAAACGGACCACGCGGCGGCCCAGGCCGGTCTTCCGGTCGTCGTTGGAAGTTTCAAAGTAGTAAGCGTTCCGCGCCAGCTCCTGCGGGTCTACGCTCCAATAGCCGGCCTGATAGACCTCGTGCAGATCGGCGTCAAAGACGGCCACGGCATCCAGAGCGAAGATGTCATGGATCAGCTCCGCCAACTGCAGGCCGGGCTCAACGTGAAGATCCATCTGCAGCGTCTGCCGGGTGAACTCGTAGAGGTCGTGCATCTGCGCACCCCAGGACGCGGTTTCGCGCGCATGACCGGTGACCCGCGCCGAGAGGCGGCTGACGGCGAGCGCCGTCAACACGAAGATCAGCAGCATAACCACACTGGCCGCGATCGCGGCAGGGTTGGCTGCAAACTGGCCAGTCATCAGGTAGCTATGAACTAGGACGGCTGATAGCGACACAATAACAGCCTGCCGGAATCCCCATAAGAGCGCCGTGAGGACCACGATGAGCAGGTAAAGCAACACCGCTACCGGAAGCAACCAACCCGACTCGTGCGCAACAAAAGCCGCCACCACGACGGCCGTGATGCCCAGCGCACACTGCAGCGCGAACACCAACGGGCGCAGCCGGGAACGGCCCCAGCCGACGGCCGTAAACAAGGAACGTGCGGAGTTGTAGCTTCCTGCCAACTCGTTACCAACTTCCTTGATTCACGCTGCAATTGCAGGGACCCTGCGTCATGAACGATTGAGGCGCATGCGCGAGAGCCAGCCAAGCCTCGCCTCAAGCTCTCAGGGCGGGAACCCATTCCCGAAACAATGCCTCTGCTTGGCCCAGCTCCCAAAAAGAAGGAAACAAGAGAAATTTTATCAGGATCTTCATTCCATTTTCATGCGTTCCTATGGCCAAGCCGTGTTTTGCATGGGGCGGCTCTGCTTCAAAAATCGGCTGTTTCCGGGCAAATCGCCGGCTTCCAGGGCCCTTGTAAACCCAGCCGGAATTCTTTTAGCAATCCTCATAAGTTCTTTATGGGAGCTTTGCCTTACTAGCAGTAGCTCGTAACGATTGTTCGTCCCGGGAATTACGTGCTGCGATTGTCAATTCTCACCTTGGCGATCCATGTGGTTAGTGAGCGCACTGGACGCCACAAATCTGACTGGTAGGCAGTAACTTGAAAACGCCCAGGGCGCTTCCGCCTTGAGCGGAATCGATTCAGTGTCCTACAACCAACATTCTTGCTTGGGAGGAGCCATACGGATGAACTTGAACGCAAATCGAATTCTTAAAGCCTTAGCGGCAGCGAGCTTGGCTATAACTCTGACGGCTGGCGCGCAAACGCCGGCTCCAGCTACGGCGCCATCGCCCGCACCGGCGGCGCAGACGCCGCCACCCGCACCCCCCGCACCGCCGACGTGGAGCGTCGGGCCTATGGATCTGAGCGGGTTCATCGACGGCTACTACAGCTTCAACTTCAATCGTCCCAACACCACTGACGGCTACGACCAGGTCAACCAGCTCTACAACTTCAACGACAAGACGGATCAGTTCGAACTGAGCGCGGCCAAGCTCACGCTGAGCCACTCTCCCGATCCGGTCGGCGCCGAGGTCGACTTCATTTACGGGCGCGCCAACGACCTGATCAACTCCGTTCCGGCCAACAGCGACGGCGCCGAACAGCTCGATTACATCGAGCAGGCATACCTCAGCCTGAAACCGCCCAAGGCCAAGGGCTTCGAGTTGGACTTCGGCAAATTCGTCACCTCGGCCGGAGCTGAAGTCATCGAGGCGATGAACAACTGGAACTACTCGCGGTCGCTGCTGTTCGTGAACGCCATCCCCTACTGGCACTTCGGCGCTCGCACCTCGATGCCGGTGTCGAAGACCGAAACCATCGGATTCCAGTTGGTCAACGGCTGGAACAACGTCGCGAAGAGCAACGGCGGCGTCACGGGCGTGTTCACCAGCGCCTATGTCAAGCCCAAGGTCACCTGGGACCTCAACTATATCGTCGGTCCGGAGAACACAAGCACGACCAGTGGGCTCCGCCAGTTGATCGACTCCACGCTGCTGTTCACGCCGCCCGGAAAATTCAACGCGTACATCAACTACGACTACGGTCAGAACCGCGATGCGATCCTGGGCACAGGCGATTACACCACTGGCGACAACGATCTGAACCACTGGCAGGGCGTGGCCTTTGCGGCGCACGAACAGGCGACGGCAAAGAATGCCATCGCGGCTCGGTTTGAGTACTTTAACGACCCGAACGGCTTTCAAACCGGCATGGCGCAGCACCTCGTCGAGGGCACCTTCACTTATGAGTACAAGTGGGTGGAAGGCATGCTGATGCGGGTTGAATACCGCTGCGACGCCTCCAACGTGAACTACTTCCACAAGCTGGCCGATCAGACAGAGGACCAGCAGCAGACGCTGACGGTGGGCTTCATCGCTTTCTTCGGACCCAAGCGGTGAAGAAGAACTCTTCGCTCTTTATTCCGTCCTCATGGGACGGCCGATAAACTCGCATTGCCACAAAGAGAATCGGGATCGGCAGAAAGACCGGGAAACCGGCTAGCCGGTCCCGCTCCATCCGGCGTTATGGTTTGGGTCCGGCGCCCGGATCGAATTTAGCCCGCAAGCAGTGGTCCGACACGATGTTTCCCGGGGATTAGCAGGCGGGAAGAGCCAAACGAAACTCAAATCTTAGGAGAATACTCATGGCAGATCAGAAAGCACCGCAAATGCAGGCCACGCTGGGCCTTACCCAGCTGACCGCGAACGCAATGGCTCTCATCGCCCCCGGCGCCTTCCTGTGGCTCACCTTCTACATCCAGGCGACCACGGGTGTTGCGGGCCAACCGTCCACTGCGCCATCCATGTGGCTGGGCATCTTCGTCTCCCTGCTGCTCTGTTTGGCCACGGCCGTGTCCTACGCCGAGATTTCCAAGCTCTATCCCGGCACCGGATCGAGCTACTACTACGCCGAGCAGGCCATGCTGTCCAAGGACAAGGCGTTCAAGTATGCCCGCGTCGCCAAGTTCATCGTGGGCTGGGGCTCGCACCTCTACTACTGGGTCTATCCCGGGGTGATGGTGGCCGTCACCGGCGTCTTCGTCGGTTACGTGGTGGGCTTCCTGTATCCCAACTTCATGAGCGGCGCCAACCCCGGCTTGCTCTTTATGTCCATCATCGCGGTGCTCTTCTCCTTCTTCGTCGCGTGGATCGCATCCAAGGGAGCCGGCGCCTCCTCGGCAGTCAACATCGCCATGAATGTGATTCAGATTGCCGCGCTGATTACCTTCAGCGTGTTGGCCCTCGGATATCGCGCCAGCCATCCCTCGGGTACGCCCGGCTTCCAGTACGACACGCAAACCCTGGCAACCTACAGCTACCAATTCGCCACCGCAAAGGACGGCTCCATCGTGCGCAACGCCGCCGGCGTGCCGCAGCCCCTGCTCGACGCCTCCGGCAAGCCGGTTCCTTTCCAGATCGCCTATCCGGAGACCGATTCCAGCGGCAACTTCCTCGCCCATCCCAGCGCTGCTTCAGTCATCGGCGTTCACAAGTGGAGTTGGGTCTTTATTCAGTCCACGGTCGCCATTCTCATCCTGGTCGGTTTTGAGTCGGTCACCTCGATGGGAGGCGAGGCAAAAAATCCGACCAAGCATATTCCCATCGCTGTCATTGCGTCGCTGCTTATTCAGGGATTGTTCTGTTACCTCTTTGAGTATTTCTGTGCCAACTACTTTCTCAATTCGGGGTATACGATGCAAAGCGCAGCCAGCTCGGCCGCGCCTCTCGGCGACATGATGATCATCGTCGGCGATCAACTGCTTGGCCAGGGCCACGGCAAGTACTTCATGCTGGCCGAGGCCATCACGGTCTTCTTCGCCCTGATCGGCACCACGCTGGCCTGCATGAACACGGGCGCCCGCGTGACCTACGCCATGGGCAAGGACGAGGAAGTTCCCGAGCACTTCGGCATGCTGCACGCCAAGTCCCTGTCGCCGCGCAAGTCCATCTGGACGCTGTCCTGGATTTCGGCGGTCATCGGCGTCCTCGCCATCTCGCTGATGTTCGGCGACGCCGGCGCACCCACCGACGCCGCCATCGCCGCTCTGCCGCACGGCATCTTCTCCAGCTGGGGCTACCTGCCGCACGCCACCCTGGCCGCGCTGCCCAACTCGTTGCTCACCCTTACCCTCACCTCCAACTTCGGCACCTTCATCCTTTACGGGTTGAGCTGCCTGCTGTGCATCATCGCTTACCATAAGCGTGAGGACCACAACCTCCTCATGCACACGCTCATTCCCGGATTCGGCTTGATCGCCAACCTCACCTGCATGGCGTTTTACCTTGCCGGGCCGTTCTTCAACCTCGGCACGAAGATGGAGCCATTGACAGCGTTGGGCATCGCCGCCGTCTGGGGCATCTACGGAGTGTACTATTTCGTGCGCTCCTCGAAGGCCAAGGGGAAAACCATATTGCTGGAATCGAAACATCAGATCTCCTGAACGCCGTGCTTATCTAGACAAAACCGCTGGGTGGAATCTCTGCCCGCCTCCTTGGCCGCGGCGGAAAGAGAAACCACCCGGTGGTCATTTGCGGGGCTATGTTTCACAATCTCTGAAGAGGCATCTTTGCGGCGGCCATGGAGAAGATGCCATATGCGGCGGCGCACATGTTGGACGTACAGTTCGGCCAGGCGAGCGATCTCGGCAAGGTGCGCACCAACAACGAGGACGCGATGGGCTTCTTTATCCCCGCTTCCCGGCACCAGGTCCGCTCGCACGGCTATTTGTTTGCAGTGGCCGACGGCGTAGGCGGGTTCGATCTGGGCGAGGTTGCCGCGTCCACGGCCATTGCGGTGGTCACCGAGGAGTTCGCCGGAGCCCAGGCCGGGACCATGCTGATCAGCCTTGTGCCGCGCCTCATTCAGCAAGCCAACGCCGCGGTTCACGATTGCACGCTGGCCCCTGAACACCGGGGCAGGAAAATGGCCACCACCCTGGTGGTCTGCGCTCTGCGCTACGACCAGGCGGTGGTTTCGCACGTCGGCGACTCCCGCTGTTACCTGGTGCGCGACGGCCAGACGCGGCAAGTGACCCAGGACCACACGCTGGTGAACGAGCAGAGAAAGCTGGGCCTGATCTCCGCCGGCGAGGTGGCCACCTCCGAATCCCGCCATCTGCTGGTTCGCTCGCTGGGGCCGGAGATGTTCGTCTCGCCTGATACGGCTGCTCTTACCCTCCAGGCCGGCGACGTACTGGTGCTGTGTACGGACGGGTTGCACAACGGCATGGGCGCTGCCGAGATGGCCGCCATCGTCTCCCAGAAAAAGAGCGCCGACGAGCTGGCCCGCGAGCTGGTCGCGCGCGCGGTCGAGATCGATGGCGGCGACAACGCCACCGCCCAGGTCATCCGTGTCCGCTCTGTCGAGCAGGTGGGCATGTATCGCGGCCGCCCTTACCGGCTGCCCGCGTGATACACCGCAAAGAGCCTAGAAAAGACTTACGGAATTCTTACCGTTCAGGCGCCGTTTCCAGATAATCTAAAACCAGTTGCCGGGTTGGAGAATGTCACGCGATGGGTTTTTACGACAGTTTGGAAACGGGCGCGCAAATTGATTCGTACCGCATTGAGACGCCGATTGCGCGCAGCGGGATGGCTTCTATCTACCGCGCCACCGACTTGCGCGATAACCGCACCGTGGCCCTCAAGATTCCCCACCCCGATATGGAAGCCGATCCCATTCTTTTCGACCGTTTCCAGCGCGAGGCGGCTATCGGCGAAAAACTCCACCATCCCCACGTCATGCGCGTCTTCGGCGGGGAAAAACGCTCCCGCGTTTATATGGTCATGGAGTGGTGCGAAGGCCGGCTCCTCCGCCAGATCCTCAACACTGAAGGCAAGCTTCCCCAGCACCGCGCCATCCGCATTGCCGCCAGCGTCCTCGACGCCCTAAACTACATCCACGCCAGCGGGGTCATCCACCGCGACCTCAAGCCCGAAAACATCATGGTCGATGACCACGACAACATCAAACTCATCGACTTCGGCATAGCCGGCGACGCCGGCGCCCGCCGCCTCACTTACGCTAACTTCACCGCTACGCTCGGCACCCCGGACTACATTGCCCCGGAACAGGTGAAAGGTAAGCGCGGCGACGGCCGTACCGACATCTATGCCGTGGGTGTAATTCTTTACGAAATGCTCACCGGCAAGCTACCTTTTTCCGGTCCCTCGCCGCTGGCCGTCATGAATGACCGTCTCTTGAATCACCCCTTGCCGCCCAGTGTGGCCAACCCCGCAATCTCTCCCCAGCTGCAGGAAGTTCTGTACCGCGCTTTGGAGAGAGATCCTAAAAACCGGTATGCCACGGCCCACGACTTCCTCTGGGACCTCCAGCATCTGGACGAGGTGGGCGTGGCAGACCGCGCAGAGCTGCGCGACTGGCAGAGGCGCAAGGCGCACCTGCCCCGCAAAATCCTCTATTACGGCGCCCTGGCGCTGATCCCTGTCGTCATCCTCCTGCTCATGGTGCTCATCGCACATTGGCATTCTTAGCCTCCGTCTCCGAAATCTCTCGGGGATTTTCACGGAATCCTTATGCCTCAAGCTCTAAGATTGGCTTGCATATTCAACAATTTCCCCACTCTAAGGAGGTTCATGGCAAAGTACAAACTCGAGTACATCTGGCTTGACGGCAAGAAACCCATTCCGGAACTGCGTGGCAAAACTCAGATCAAGGATTTTGACCATCCGCCCACCCTTGCCGATGTGCCCCTTTGGGGCTTCGACGGCAGTTCCACTATGCAGGCCGAGGGCCACAAGTCGGATTGCATCCTCAAGCCTGCGGCTCTCTATCCCGATGCTAGCCGGAAGAGCGCGTACATCGTCCTCAGCGAGGTCATGCACCCGGACGGCACACCGCACCCAACCAACATGCGCGCCACGGCTGAGGACGACCCCGGCCTCTGGTTCGGATTCGAGCAGGAGTATTTCCTCTATAAAGACGGGCGGCCGCTTGGTTTTCCTGAATCCGGTTTCCCTGCGCCCCAGGGCCCCTACTACTGCGGTGTCGGCTACAAATACATGGGCGCCCAGGCTCGTCAAATCGTCGAGGAACACCTCGACCTCTGCCTCGCCGCCGGCATCAACCATGAAGGCATTAACGCCGAAGTGGCCAAGGGGCAGTGGGAGTTCCAGATCTTCGGCAAGGGCTCACATAAGGCTGCCGATGACCTGTGGGCCGCTCGCTACCTCATGGCTCGCTTGTGCGAAAAATACGAGGTCGATCTCCAACTCCACTGCAAACCTATCCGCGGCGACTGGAACGGGTCGGGCATGCACACCAACTTCTCAACCAAGCACCTCCGCGAAGTTGGCGGCAAGGAGTATTTCGAAGCCCTGATGAAGGCCTTCGAAAACAACATCTCCGCCCACATTGATGTGTACGGTCCGGACAATCATCTGCGTCTGACCGGCCTTCACGAAACCCAGGCCATCGACAAATTCAGCTTCGGGCTCTCTGACCGCGGCGCTTCGATCCGTCTGCCGGTCAACTTCATCCAGAACGGCTACAGGGGCTATCTTGAGGATCGCCGCCCCAACTCTGAAGCCGATCCGTACCAGATCGTCTCGCGCATTCTGAAGACCGTTAGCAGCGTTGCTTTGTCGGCGGCGGCTTAAAGCGGCGTATAGCCGGTGCCCGGCACCGGAAATTGGACTACCTGGGGAAGTGGCGAGCCATCTCAGCTCTCCGCTTCCCTTTTACCGTTTTCACTTTGGGTTGCTACGCTTCCGGCGCAGATGATAGATTTCTTAGGGGATGTCCTACTCTGTCTCCGCGCTGCCAAATTTGCTTGCTTTCGGAGAAATGCCATGTCTTTATGTCTCTTTCGCTGGCAAGGTTAGCAGCGCGCAACCTGGCAGCCAAAGCCGATAGCTTGAACCGGGTCGCGGCCCGCGAACTCCGCGAACATCACCTGTACGACCTGACTGACACGCGGTGAATCAAGGCAGACTCAGCTTTTTCCTGGGTTGCGATTTCCCTAGAAAGACTCCGCCTCCTTGGTCTTGCCGCTGCCGGCACCACGAACCTCCATTCGAACCCAAAGAAAGAAAGGAGCAGCAAAATGCCACGCACCCCCGATGACGTGAAAAAGCTCGCCAAAAATGCCGGCATAAAAATCGTCGATTTGCGATTTATCGATCTACCTGGCATGTGGCAGCATTTTTCAATTCCAGTTGAAGACCTTGAGGACGATCTGTTCAGCGACGGCATCGGCTTCGACGGTTCCAGCATCCGCGGATTCCAGCAAATCCACGAGAGCGACATGCTCCTGGTCGCCGACGCAGAAACGGCGCAAGTGGACCCAGTTCTCTCGATCCCCACGCTCGACATCATCTGCAACGTGATCGATCCCCTCACCCGCAAGCCGTACACGCGCGACCCCCGCTACGTGGCGCAGAAGGCCGAGGCCTACCTCAAGAGCACCGGTATTGCGGACCTCAGCTACTGGGGTCCGGAGGCGGAATTCTACATGTTCGACTGCGTCCGCTATGACCAGACCGCGAATAGCGGCTACTACTACATCGATTCCAGAGAAGGCGTCTGGAACACGGGCCGGGAGGAGAATCCGAACCTGGGCTACAAACTGCGCCACAAGGAAGGCTACTTCCCGGTGCCGCCTTCGGACCAGATGCAGGACATCCGCTCGGAGATCATTCTCGCGCTCAGAGGGATAGGCGTGCCCGCTGAGGTACACCACCACGAGGTGGGCACGGCTGGCCAAGCCGAGATCGATATACGCTTTTCGCCGCTCCTCAAAATGGCGGACAACATGATTTGGTACAAGTACATCACCCGTATGATCTGCAAGAAGCACGGCATCACGGCCACCTTCATGCCCAAGCCGCTCTTCGGCGACAACGGCTCCGGCATGCACGTGCACCAGAGCCTCTGGAAGGGCGATACGAACGTCTTTTTTGACGCCAAGGGCTACGCTTTGTTGAGCCAGACCGCCAAGTACTACATCGGCGGCCTCCTCAAGCACGCGCCTGCGCTGCTAGCCTTTGCCGCCCCCACCACCAACTCCTACCGCCGCCTGGTGCCCGGCTTCGAAGCGCCGGTGAACCTGGCTTATTCGCAGCGCAACCGCTCGGCGGCTTGCCGCATTCCCATGTACTCCACCAGCCCCAAGTCCAAGCGCATCGAGTTCCGCTGCCCCGATCCTTCCGCCAATCCCTATCTTTGCTTCCCGGCGCTGATGATGGCCGGCCTCGACGGAATCCAGAATAAGATCGATCCCGGCGAGCCTCTGGACAAGGACCTCTACGAGCTGGAGCCCGAAGAGGCGGCCAAGATCAAGAGCACGCCCGGCTCGCTGGGCGAGGTTCTCGAAGCCCTGGAGAAGGATCACGAATTCCTGCTGAAGGGTGACGTCTTCACGCCCGACCTCATCGAGACCTGGATCTCGTACAAGCGCACGCGCGAGTTAGCGCCCGTCAACCTGCGCCCCGTGCCCTACGAGTTCTTCCTGTACTACGATCTGTGAGGGAAATTCGCGCCCGACTGGACAACAACGTTGGGCGCCTCAAGTCTCGATTCTGAGACCTGGAAAGCACAGACCATTTACGGCCGGCTTACCTCAAGCCGGCCGTTTCCATCTGCGCCTCAATCACTTCCGTCAGCGCCTCGGCCGCGGCCACGCACGCGGCGCGGTCCACGTCGCGGTGCGTCACCAGCCGTACCGCATCCGGTCCCACCGCTCCGGCCAGCACACCGCGCGCGTGCAGCCGCGAAACCAGCTCCTCCGCGCTGAGCCCGCCGTTCAGACGGAAGATCACGATGTTGCTCTCCACCGACTTGAGCGCGATGGAAACGCCCTCGGTATGCGCCAGCGCCTCCGCCAGCAGCCGCGCGTTGGCGTGATCCTCATGGAGCCGCGCAGGCCCCTGTTCGAGCGCGATCAGCCCCGCCGCTGCCAGCACTCCAGCCTGCCTCATACCGCCGCCGAGCGCCTTGCGGAATTCGCGCGCCCGCGCCATCTGCTCCGCCGAGCCCACCAGCATCGATCCCACCGGCGCGCCCAGTCCCTTCGAGAGGCAGAACATCACGGTGTCGAAGCCGCGCGTCAGTCTGCTTTACGTCCACGCCCAGCGCCACGGCGGCGTTAAAGATGCGCGCTCCGTCACAATGCAGGGGGAGCTTGCACGCCTTTGCCCCTTCCCAAATCTCCTCCAAAACTTGAGGGTCGGAGACCCGCCCGCCGGCCAGGTTGGCCGTGTTCTCGATCGCGATGAGACCGGTGGCGGCATGATGGGTGCTGCGGCCGCGGATCGCCGGCTCAATGTCCTTCCAGGTGAGGATTCCGGTCGCGGTGGCGACGGCGCGGATCTGGCAGCCGGAGAAGACGGCGGTTGTGGCCATCTCGTAATCCACTAAGTGCGAACGCGACTCGGCAATCACCTCCTGGCCGGACTGGGTGTGCAGGCGGACGGCGATCTGGTTGCCCATGGTTCCGGTGGGTACGAACAGCGCCGCCTCGCGCCCCAGGACCTCGGCCGCGCGCTTTTCCAGAAGATTGATCGTAGGGTCCTCGCCGTAGACGTCGTCGCCCACCTCGGCCGCGGCCATCGCCGCCCGCATCTCCGGCGTGGGACGCGTGACCGTATCGGAACGCAAATCAACGATTGCCGCCATTTTTTCTCACTTTCCCGCCGCGGTATCGCACCCGGCGACGAAGCTCGTCTTCAGATATGCCGTTTCTCAGGCGTTAAACCGGCTCCGTTGCCCGCGGATACCGCTTTCTAATGGACACCAAGCAAACTGCACGGGACGTTCTGCGCGACCGCGGACGCCGTGCTCCACATCCTCGACACGCGGTTGGTGCGGTGGTGCAAACCAATCACCAGCAGATCGATCTTTTGATCGCAGGCGAAGCGGACGATCGCGTCCGTCGGGTCTCCGTCTGCCAGGTGAGGGGCCAATTCCACGCCCTCCCGCTGCGCGGCAGCTTTTGCGGAGGCCCCCAGTTGCTCGTAGAACCTCTTGCGATCCTCTTCGAGAGTCAGAAGCATCGCGGGGTCGGCGGCGGTGCCATACGCCGTGTACGAGGGCAGCTTTTCCATCACGGTGATCGTCTGAAGCCCGACGCGAAGCGTCTTCGCGAGCCGGATAGCAGCGGCCAGCGCACGGCCCGCCTCAGGAGAATCGTCATAGGCAACGGCAATGTTCTTGAACATCTTCCCCCCGATTACCGCCCGGCTGAGCCATGATCCTCGTCCCTGCCTTTAAGGTATCTGCGCCATCGGCAGCTCGATCACCGGCGTTCGCTTCCCGTTGGCGTCCGCGACGGCCCATAAGCCGTGGAAGTTGGTTCTCAAGCCCGGCTTGGCCTTCAGGAAGGCGGAGAGCACGGCGATGGCCTCGGTGCGCTGCGCGGCCGGGTCGGTGACGCCGGTCGATTGGTAGACCACGTCCAAATCGGGCTCGCGCAGTGAAACGTCGATTCCCACGGCCTCGATCTTCCAGGTGCGGTCGCCGCCGGGGATCGAGAGCGGCAGTTGGCTGGGCGGCGAGGGAGCAATCTGCGTCTGTTCCTCGCGCAGCTTATCGAGGTTGGGCGAGGAGAGATAATCCACCGGCAGCAGCATGTAACGCGCCATGTCGTAGCAGTACCAGGCGCTCCAAGGATCCTCGCTGATGAGCGAGCGAGCGCGCTCCCAATACCAAACGCCGTCATGGCCGTCGAAGATGCCCTGGTGCACGCTCAGGCCGGCCAGCTTCCATGCGGCGTCAGGCCTGTCCCAGGCCAGAATGAATCCCAACTGCCCGCCCATCGGCGCGTCCGCCGCATCGGCCAATATCACCGCGTAGCTGCCCGGAGGCAGCGCGCGCATAAAGATAGTCACGGTCAGGGAGCCGCTGGTGTTGGAGCAGTAAAACTGGGTATCGGCGGGCGCGGTTTGGTTGCCGGCGTCTAACAGGTACACATCGCGGAGCTGCGCATGCCCGCCCCGCATCAGCGGCTGGGCCTGGTCCACCGCGGCGCTGATTGTGTCCCAAGCCGATGCTTCGGCGGGCAGCAAATCCGCTTTCAGCACCAGGAGATCCTCCCCGATCACAGCCTGTGCCAACTGCTGGCCAGCCTCGGCCAGCGCCGTACGGTCCTGCGGCGACAGCTCTGCCTGAGAAGTGCAGGTCGCGGCCAGGCTTGCCGCCGGCGACGCCAGCACAACCGCCACTGCCAAAATCCCGCAGAAGCGCATCGTTGCCGAAACCTCTCCCCCTCGCGAAGCTCCCTGTCTGAGCGTTCACGGGCCACTGCTAGTCTAGTACAGTGGAGCGGCAACGAAACGCGGCTGGCAGTCAGTGGGCGGCGTCCGGCGCCGTCCTCGGCTTTGGGGAGCCGATTCCGATGCGAACAGAGATGGAACCCCGGCCCCTGTTGTGGTTGAGTTTTGCCTCGCGCCGGCGATCTCGGCGGCGTGTGCACGGTCTGCTCACGGCTCTGGCGGCCTCCATGATTCTGCTGGCAACTCAGACCCTCCGGGCCGCGATACCAGCGCCGCGGCAGCTCCCTACCCACCACGCGTCCGCCGCGCATCACCAGTTGGTTCGTCCGCACACGCGCACACGCGCCGCGCGCCGGCTCACCCCACAGACTGGAGCCGCGCATCCGGCGGCGCCCTTGCCGCCGGTCCCGGCACAGCCCAAACCTCCCGACTGGCCCGCAGACAACCCTCCGCGCCCGGCTTCCGTCGTCTGGAACAGCTATGGACTGCAGATCGAGGCCGACAACTCCAGCCTCAAACAGACTCTGAACGATGTTTCTGCGGCCACCGGCGTCCGGGTGCAGGGCCTGAGCGCCGATGAACGGATCTTCGGTTCCTACGGTCCGGGCCAAGTACGCGATGTGCTTTCGCAGCTTTTGGATGGCTCAGGCTACAACGTGATGATGATTGGCGGCCAGGACCGCGCCACGCCGCTCCGGATTGTGCTCAGCGTGCCTCCCAAGGGCAACGCATCGCCGGCCCCCAACAACCCGGTCCGCAACCAGGACGAAAGTTCCGAGGACCTGGAGCCGACGCAGCCGATTGAGCCGCGGCCTCAGCCGCTGATTGGCAACGGCCCCGAACCCGGAGCACCTCCCCGCACCCCGCAGGAAATCATGCAGGAGATGCAGCAACGCCAGCAAGAGATCGAGCAGCAGCAGGAAGAGATGCGTGCGCGAGAAGCGCAACCGAACTGAGCTGTCACTGAATTTCGAGCGCAACACGAGTAGGGGGAAAACCGGCGTTCATCCACCGCCCGGCAGGCTCAGCCTTGAGGAACTGCGGCCGGCGCACCGGAGATCGTCCGTGCGCGCGCCGTTCCTCGTATGAGATGCGCTCCAGCTACCGGTCGCGATTTCCGCTGATTTTAAAGCCCTGAGGCGCGCGCCATCTCCCCAGCGGTCTTCACAGCCGTCTGCTGCCGCCGCGGGCGGATGAGCGCGAGACCCGCGCGAAGAATCGCATACGCCGCAAAAATGCTAAACGCCATCGAAGCCATCGACGCGCAAATCAGCATCGCCAAATTCAGCAAGTTCACCATAACTCCCGTCCAGGTTGACTGCGCTGACGGCCCCAGCGTCCGCGTTCCAGGTTCTTCCTCCGCTTATGGGTTTATCGGCCGGTTCGCCCCTAAGTCGAGTGCTGCCCTTCTTTCGGGGGAGAGCCACCGGGGATTCTCTGCTCCAACTACAACGGCAACCGGCCAAGCCCTTTTGCCGCCGGCATCGCACCCCGGCTATCCGGCAATCGCCTCTACGATTGTCTCAGATGATGCACCTCGTTGACCGTCATTTCTATTAACCAATTAGAATACCCTCAGGGTGTTGCGCGTGGAGATTGGCCTTGCGCCACCCCTGGAAGTGCCCGCCGGTTCCTGACTGACCCACCATGTCCATTACGCACATCTCGGTGCGCGGGGCGCGCCAGCACAACCTGCGCGACATCAGCGTGCGCATTCCCCGCAACGCCCTCACCGTGGTCACTGGCCTCTCCGGTTCGGGCAAGAGCTCACTGGCCTTCGACACTATCTACGCCGAGGGCCAGCGCCGCTACGTGGAAACACTCTCGGCCTACGCGCGCCAGTTTCTTGACCAGATCGAGCGGCCGGATGTGGACTCGATCGAAGGCCTCAGTCCGGCCATCTCCATCGAGCAGAAAACCACCAGCCGCAGCCCCCGCTCCACGGTAGGCACCATCACCGAGATCTACGACTACTTGCGCCTGCTCTACGCCTCGGTGGGCGCGCCCCACTGTCCCAACTGCGGCCGGCCCATCGCCCGGCAAACGGCGGATCAGATCGTCCAGCGCATTCTCGATCTGGGCAGCGGCGAGCGCGTCACCGTCATGGCCCCCGTGGTCCGCGGGCGCAAGGGCGAGTTTAAAGACCTGCTCGATCAGATTGACCAGCAAGGGTTCCGCGCACGCGTCGATGGCCAGTTGCGCGATCTCTCCGAGCCCTTGCTCCTGGACCGCCGCAAGAACCACACCATCGAGGCCGTCATTGACCGCATCCTGCTAAAACCTGCGGCCAATGGCTCCGCGCTTCCCGCCGGCAAACCGGGGGTCCCCACGGACAGGTCTTCGTCCGCGGGGTCGAAGCCTTCCGTCGAAAAGCGCCCCATGGAAACGCGTTTGGGCCAGGCCGTCGCCAAGGCGCTGCAACTGGCCAACGGCCTGGCCCTGGTCGCCGCCACGGGGGCCGAAGAGCAGTTGTTCTCCTCTTCGATGGCCTGCCCCGACTGCGGTCTCGACGTGCCCAAGCTGGAGCCGCGCTCCTTCTCGTTCAATTCCACCTTCGGCGCCTGCCCCGAGTGCCACGGGCTGGGCTCGCTTTACGATCTCGATCCCGCCAAGGTCATCACGGACTGGTCAAAACCCTTGCTCGATGGCGGCCTGGGGCCCGGCTCGTCCTCCCAATACCTGATCCGGCTAATCCGCCTCGCCGCCGACCGCTACAACATCGACCTCGAAGTTCCCTTCGAGGATCTGCCGCCGCGCCAGCAACACGTCCTGGTTTACGGCCCACCCAAGGGCGAGGCGCCCCGCACCGGCTTTCATGGCATCCTATCTTTCTTGCGGGACACCATCGAGGAAGCGCGCAGCGACACCTATCGCGAGTACATGATGACCTTTATGTCGGCCACGCCGTGCCCCGCCTGCCGCGGCAAACGCCTGCGTCCGGAGTCGCTGGCGGTCAAGATAGGAGGCCTTTCGATCGCCGACTTCACCGCCTTGCCGCTCAGCCGCGCGCTTTCGGCCGCTATCAACCTCCAGTTCACCGAGCGCGAGGCGCTGATTGGCGAGCGCATTCGCCGCGAGATCGCCGAACGCCTCGAATTTCTCTGCCGAGTGGGCCTCAATTATCTTTCCCTCGACCGCAACGCCGCCACGCTCTCCGGCGGCGAGGGCCAGCGCATCCGCCTGGCCACGCAGATCGGCTCGCGCCTGCGCGGCGTTCTCTACGTGCTCGACGAACCTTCCATCGGCCTCCACCAGCGCGACAACAACCGCCTCATCGAAGCTCTCGAACGGCTGCGCGATCTGGGCAACACCGTGCTGGTCGTCGAGCACGACGAAGAAACCATCCGCCGCGCTGACTTCGTTCTCGATCTCGGCCCCGGCGCCGGCCGGCTGGGCGGCCGCGTGGTCGCCGAGGGCACGCCGGCCGAGATCATGGCCGCTCCTGAATCGCTTACCGGGCGTTATCTCTCCGGCGCAGCCACCATGCTGCAACGCCTGCAGCCGCGTCCCCTCACCGGCAAATGGCTCACCGTCACCGGCGCCCGCGAGCATAACCTGCAGGACGTGACCATCCGCATCCCGCTGGGAGTGATGACCGTGGTCACGGGCGTAAGCGGCAGCGGCAAAAGCACCCTGGTGAACGACATCCTCTACCGCTCCCTAGCCCGCAGCCTCTACGGCTCGCGCGAAGAGCCCGGCGCGCACGATGACCTCAGCGGCGCCGAGCAGATCGACAAAGTCGTCCGCATCGACCAGTCTCCCATCGGCCGCACGCCGCGCTCCAATCCGGCCACCTACACCCAGGTCTTTTCGCCCATCCGCGACCTATTCGCCATGCTGCCCGAGTCCCGCGAGCGCGGCTACAAGCCGGGCCGCTTCAGCTTCAACGTGCCCGGCGGGCGATGCGAGGCCTGCCAGGGCGACGGCCAGCGCCGCATCGAGATGAGCTTTCTGCCCGATGTTTACGTCCAGTGCGAGGTCTGCAACGGCCGCCGCTACAACCAGGAAACCCTGGCCATCAAGTTCCACGGCCACTCCATCGCCGACATTCTCGACCTCACCATCGAGGACGCCCTGCCCCTGCTCGCCGACGTGCCGCTGGTGCACCAAAAACTGCAAACTTTGGCCGATGTCGGCCTCGGTTACGTCCACCTGGGCCAAAGCGCCACCACGCTTTCCGGCGGCGAGGCACAGCGCATGAAGCTGGCCCGCGAGCTCTCCAAGCGCCAGACCGGCCGCACCCTCTACCTGCTCGACGAGCCCACCACCGGCCTCCACTTCGACGACGTGCGCAAGCTCCTCGAGGTGCTGCACCGCTTGACCGATCTGGGTAACTCGGTCATCATCATCGAGCACAACCTCGACGTGATCCGCAACGCCGATTGGGTTCTCGATCTGGGGCCCGAGGGCGGCGAAGAGGGTGGCCGCGTGGTCGGCCAAGGCCGCCCGGCCAGAATTGCCGCTACGCCCGGCTCCTATACCGGCCTGTTTCTCAAGCGTTACTACAGCTTGAACAACGGACGACTTCAGGAAGCCGAGTTCGACAGCGCGCCCTCGTCCGTTCCCGCCGGCGCGGACGCGGCGGGCGGCAAACCCGGCGGGACTCTGAACGAAACCGATGGGGTGGCTCCGCCGCGCGCCAAGAGCAAGCGCCTGGCCCGAAAACAAGCTCCCGCAACCGCTACGCAGGGAAAGAAAAAATTGGGGCGTTCATGAATACGGAACTTCCAGAAAACGAGCCTCGATCCTCGCGCGATTGGCCGCAAGAGCAGCCGGAAGATTGCCGGGAAACCTCCGCCGGCTGCGCCGAAACGCCGCCTGCAGAGGCCGCGCCGGCCCCAGACCTGCCGCCAGCAATCGCGTCCCTGACCCTCGAACCCCTCCCCATGGAGCCGACCCTTAGGCAAGACGCGCCGCCGGACGTCGAACGCCCGCTCTTCCAGTCCTGGCATGAGCCCCCAGCCCGCCCTCCCGTTCGCATTCCCCACTTCGGCCATTTTTGTCTTTTGGTTCTGCTGGCGCTCATCTCCCTGGTGGGAGCCGCTGTCCTGCTGCGCGTGGCACTCCAATACCACCTTTACGGAATCTCCACCATGCAGCAGGCCATGGGAGAAATTCACTATACGCTGGGCACCGAGGCAGTTCTCTACCTGTTCACCTTCGGACTCTCTCTGCTCATCTTTCCGTTGTTTTGGCACAAGAGCTTGATGGCCGGCCTGCAATGGAACGGCGCAACCGCCCTGCGCCTGCGCAAGCGCCTGGCGGGCGCGGCCTTCATCTGCTTTCTGATTGCATTGCTCAACAGCGCGGTCCTGCCCGGCCCGGCCAACACGCCCATCGAAAAAATCTTCCGCGCGCCCGGAGCCGCGTGGCTGCTATTCGCCTTTGGCATCACCCTTGCACCGTTTTTTGAGGAGATGTTTTTCCGCGGCTTTCTTTTGCCCGCCCTCTGCACGGCCTACGACTGGTTCGCTGAAAAAACCGCCGGCGAGATCCACAAACCATTGGACGAAAACGGCCATCCGCAATGGTCGCTCCCCGCAATGGTGATCGGCTCCATCGCCACCAGCCTTCCCTTCGCCGCGATGCATGCGGCCCAGACCGGCTATTCTCTCGGCCCGTTCCTGCTTCTGGTCGGCGTCAGCCTGGTGCTGTGCTCGGTCAGGCTCTGGACGCGCTCGCTGGCGGCCAGCGTCACGGTCCACGCCTGCTACAACTTCCTGCTCTTTGCGCTGATGATGCTTGGCACCGACGGCTTCCGCCATTTGAACAGGATGTGAAAAACCGCGCTCCAGCCGCAATTAGCTCACGGCCGAATGCGCCAGGTTGGCCTCCACCTGTGCCGCCAGCTCCTTCACAGCCTCCGCGCTCTTATTGAACTCCGCCCGCTCCTGCTCCGTCAGCTTGATTTCAAGAACCTGCTCAATGCCGCGCTCGCCCAGCTTGCACGGCACACCCATGAACAACCCCTGGATGCCGTATTCGCCCTCCAGATAGGCGGCGCAGGGCAGGATTCTGTTTCTCCCTTCGAGGATCGACTCGACCATCTCGGTCACCGCCGCGCCGGGCGCGAAGTAGGCGCTGCCGGTCTTCAGATACTTCACAATCTCGCCGCCGCCACCGCGCGTACGCTCGACCAGCCGGGCAATGGTTTCACTGTCCAGCATCTCCGTAATCGGAATGCCGCCCACCGAGGAATAGCGCGGCAAGGGAACCATGGTATCCCCGTGTCCGCCCAGCACGAACGCCGTCACGTCGGAGACGCTCACCTTCAGCTCCTGCGCGATGAATGCCCTGAAGCGGGCGCTGTCCAGCACTCCCGCCATGCCGATTACGCGATGGCGCGGGAACCCGCTCACCTTGTACGCCGCATAGGCCATCGCGTCCAGCGGGTTGGAAACGATCACCAGAATGCACTGCGGCGAATGCTTCACCACCTCGGCCGTCACATCGCGCATGATTCTCAAATTGATGTTGAGCAGATCGTCGCGACTCATCCCCGGCTTGCGCGCCACTCCGGCGGTGATGACCACGATGTCGGAGTTCGCGGTGTCCGCATAGCTCTCCGTGCCCCGGACGTCAATGTCCTTCCCCGCCAAAGGCATAGCCTCCAGCAGGTCCAAGCCTTTACCCTCCGGCACGCCTTCAATCACATCCAGCAACACAATATCGGCGAGCCCCCTGGCCGCCATCCAATGCGCCGTGGTGGCGCCCACATTGCCGGAACCCACAATCGTGACTTTCCTGCGCATGGTTATTACCTCTTCCCGCCCGCATCCTTTGGCGCGATCCCGCTGGAACCAGCGGCCACCAGGGGACTGGCGTGCATCGAGTTATCCCTTCATTGCCAAGGCGGGCTGCCGCTCTTCCATGGGAACAAAGCTGCGCTGGCGGTATCCGGTATAGATCTGCCGCGGGCGCGCGATCTTCTGCTCCGGGTCCTGGACCAGTTCCTGCCACTGCGCCAGCCAGCCCACGGTGCGCGGAATGGCGAACAGCGCGGTAAACATGGAGGGTTTGAAGCCCATGGCCTGGTAGATGATCCCGGAGTAGAAATCCACATTGGGATAGAGCTTGCGCGTGACAAAATATTCGTCCTCAAGCGCGATCCGTTCCAGCTCTAGCGCAATATCGATCTTCGGATTGCGTCCCGTCACTTGGAACACCTGTTCGGCCGTCCACTTGATGATCTTGGCGCGAGGATCGAAATTCTTGTACACGCGGTGCCCGAAGCCCATCAGCTTGCCGTGTCCGTCCTTGACTTTCTTGATATAGGCCGGCACGTTCTCCTTCGAGCCGATCTCGTCGAGCATCTTCAGCACCTGCTCGTTGGCGCCGCCGTGCAGCGGCCCCGACAGCGCGGAGATGGCAGCGGCGACAGATAGGTAAGGATCGGCTAAAGAGCTGCCCACCGAACGCATCGCATTCGTGCTACAGTTTTGTTCGTGATCGGCATGAAGAATAAAGAGGATGTCGAGTGCGCGGGCCAGCACCGGATTGGCGGCATACTTCGGTTCCACCATCCTCCACAGCATATTCATGAAGTTTTCGGTATAGCTTAGATCGTTGTCGGGGTAAACATAGGGAAATCCCACGTTGTGGCGATAGGTCATGGCGGCCATGGTCGGCATCTTGGCGATCAGCCGCTTGATTTGCCGCAAACGGCTGGCCGGATCATGAACCTTGTTGGCGTTCGGATAAACCGTGGACAGCGCCGCCACGGCGCTCACCAGCATGGCCATGGGATGGGCATCGTAGCGGTAGCCTTCCATGAATTTTCTGGTCGTCTCGTGGAGCATGGTGTGGTGGGTAATCTCAGTTAACCAGTCCTTCAGCTCCGCCGCATTGGGCAGCTCTCCGAAAAGCAGCAGGTAGGCGACTTCAAGGAACGTGCAGTGTTCCGCCAGCACCTCAATCGGATAGCCGCGATATTCCAGAATCCCGCGCTCCCCATCGATGTAGGTGATGCTGCTCCGGCAGGAAGCAGTGTTCATGAACGCCGGGTCATACGTCATGAGCCCGAAATCCTCCTCGCTGGTCCGGATTTTCCTGAAGTCCATGGCCCTTACGGTGCCATCCTCGATGGGGATTGTGAAGGTTTGACCGGTGCGATTGTCGGTAACGGTGAGCGTGTCGGATGCCATGAATAAATCTCCTCTCGTCACGAGCTCTCGTGCTCTCGTGCGTAGCCCTCAAAAAGGGCGCCGGCCGCGGGCTCTCTCAGCGAACTGCTGGCTCGCCTCATTACCCTCTAGTTTGATGTGTCTCAGACTACATCCGTCTGTGATCGGAATCACGGATCGAAATAATTAAGGAAATTACTCGTGTCTTTCCGCACCTACGGCCGCCGGCAAGATTGCCTGAGCCAGAAGGATGTGGGTGGCAATCCGCAGGCCAAACAGCGGCAAAACGGGGTGAAGACCGTCCCATCCGCATCCGCACCCGCAATGCAGCGACGAAACCTACTTCGCCGCCAGCTCCCGCAGCACGTACTGCAAAATCCCCCCGTGCTCAAAGTAGAGTATCTCCTGCGGCGTGTCGATGCGTATCCTGGCCTCGAAGGTCTTCTTTTTCCCGTCCGGCGCGGTGGCCACCACCCCAACCGTGCGCCCGTTCTCGAATTTCCTGTCGAGCCGCTCCTTGAAGCCTAGAACGTCATAAGATTCCTCGCCGGTCAGCCCCAGCGACTCCGCGTTCTTGCCGCCTTCGAACTCGAGCGGAAGGATTCCCATCCCCACCAGGTTGGAGCGGTGAATCCGTTCGTAGCTTTCGGCGATGACCGCGCGCACGCCCA
Source organism: uncultured Acidobacteriota bacterium (assembly GCA_963808795.1). Classification (GTDB taxonomy): domain Bacteria; phylum Acidobacteriota; class Terriglobia; order Terriglobales; family Acidobacteriaceae; genus Telmatobacter. Next base: position 438,584 of record CAWEGL010000011.1, on the reverse strand, counting down.
GCAGCTTGGGCCCTTTGGCCGCCCAGTCGCGCGACGAACCGGACCCATACTCTTTGCCCGCAATCACGATCAGCGGCACGCCCCGCCCGGCGTACTTCACGCTGGCGTCAAAGATGGACATTTGTTCCCCCTCGGGCAGCAGGCGCGTCACCCCGCCCTCAGTGCCCGGCGCCAGCCGGTTGCGCAAGCGCACGTTGGCGAAGGTCCCGCGCACCATCACCTCGTGATTTCCGCGCCGCGATCCATAGCTGTTGAACTCCGCCGGCTTCACGCCGTGCGCGGCCAAATACTCCCCCGCCGGCCCGTTGGCCTTGATGGCGCCCGCCGGCGAGATGTGGTCCGTAGTCACTGAGTCGCCCAGCACCGCCAGCACCCGCGCGCCCACGATGTCTTCAACCGGCGCCGGCTGCTTGCCCATGCCGTCGAAGTACGGCGCCTGCCGAATATAAGTTGAATCCGGCTCCCATTGGTACACCTCGCCGGTGGGGAAGCTCAGCCCCTGCCAGTTGGCGTCGCCCTTCGCAATCGTGGCGTACTCGCGCCGAAAACCATCGCTATTGACCCCCTTCTCGATGGCCTCGGCCACCTCCTTTTGCGTGGGCCAGATGTCCTTGAGATAAACGGGCTTACCGGCCTTGTCGCTGCCCAGCGGATCGGTCTCGAAGTTGTGCCCGATTCTGCCCGCCAGCGCGTAAGCCACCACCAGCGGCGGGCTCATCAGATAATTGGCCCGCACGTCCACGTTCACGCGCCCCTCGAAGTTGCGGTTGCCGCTCAGCACGCTCACCGCTACCAACCCATGCTCGTCAATGCTCTTCGTAACATCGGCCGGCAGCGGTCCGGAGTTGCCGATGCAGGTCGTGCAGCCGTAACCCACCACGTTGAAGCGCAGCTTTTCGAGGTACGGCAGCAGCCCCGCCTTTTCGTAGTAATCCGTCACCACGCGCGAGCCCGGCGCCAGCGAGGTCTTCACCCAGGGCGGCACGCTCAATCCCTTCTCCACCGCTTTCTTGGCCAGAATCCCCGCCGCCACCATCACCGATGGGTTCGACGTGTTGGTGCAACTGGTAATGGCCGCGATCACCACCGACCCGTGATCCAGATAGCGGTCCGGATCGATGTTAAACCGCTCCTTCACCGTCGTGGTCACATGAACCGGCGCCTTCTCCGCCACCGCCGTATCCGTTACGCTCTTACGCTCCCACGCCGACGCCGTGCGCGTGCCCAGCGGCTTGGCCGTGGGCGCCAGCAGGCCGGGTAACTGCTCGGCGAAGCTGGCCGCCGCATCCTTCAGCGGCACGCGGTCCTGCGGACGTTTCGGTCCCGCGACGCTCGGTTCCACCGTCCCCAGATCCAGCTCCATCGTCTCGGTGTACTCGGCTTCCGGCGAGTCCGCCGTGTGGAACAGCCCCTGCTCCTTGTAGTAAGCCTCCACCAGCGCAATCTGCTCCTCGCTACGGCCCGTCAGCTTCAGATAGCGCAGCGTCTCCTCGTCCACGGGAAAGATGCCGCAGGTCGCCCCGTACTCCGGCGACATGTTGCCGATCGTCGCCCGGTCGGCCAGCGGCAAAGCCGCAATTCCCGGCCCGTAGAACTCCACAAACTTGCCCACCACACCCAGCTTACGCAGCGCCTGGGTTACGGTCAGCACCAGGTCCGTGGCCGTCGCGCCCTCGCGCAGCTTGCCGGTCAGCTTGTAGCCCACCACCTGCGGCACCAGCATGGAAACCGGCTGGCCCAGCACGGCCGCCTCGGCCTCGATGCCGCCCACGCCCCAGCCCAGCACGCCCAGGCCGTTAATCATCGTGGTGTGCGAGTCGGTGCCCACCAGCGTATCGGGATAAGCAAACAGCTCGCCGCCGATCTCCTGGGTAAATACCACGCGCGCCAGATACTCCAGATTCACCTGGTGGCAGATGCCCATCCCCGGCGGCACCGCCGAAAAGTTCCGGAACGCCGTCTGTCCCCACTTCAAAAACGCATAGCGCTCGCGGTTGCGCTGAAACTCCAGCAGCGAATTCGCTGCGTAGGCTCCCGGCGTTCCGTACTCGTCCACCTGTACCGAGTGGTCGATCACCAGCTCGGCGGGAACCAACGGGTTCACCCGCTCCGGATCGCCGCCCAGCGTCTTGATGGCGTCACGCATTGCCGCCAAATCCACAACCGCCGGCACGCCGGTAAAATCCTGCATCAGCACCCGCGCCGGCATGTACGCGATCTCGCGGCTGGGCTCGGCCTTGGCGTCCCAGTTGGCCACAAACTCGATCTCCGCGGCGGTCACGTTGGCGCCGTCCTCGCGCCGCAGCAGGTTTTCCAGCAGAATCTTCAGGCTGAAGGGCAGCCGGCTGAGGTTGAAGCCGCGCTGGGCCAGCGCCCCCAGCCGATAGATCGTATAAATTCGCTTGCCGCAGGTGAGCGCGGACTGGCTCAAAAAGCTGTTCATGGCTAAAATCCCTTTCTAGAGCATTGTCGATTCACATGTTGCCATTTTAAGAGCCTGAAAGGTGGCTTTTACTTCCACCCCAGCGACGAAGACCTCTCGCTGGGGACCCGGTTGAGGAAAGAGCCACGCAACTGCCGGGTTTCGGTAAAGGGCAGAATCGAAAATGCTGTATCCGCCCGCGCGCGGATGCTCTATCACTCCCGTCCGAAATCCCTGTACCGCTCCAAGACGTCGTGCTCTGTAATCACGCCTTCGAGCTCGCTGAGGTTAGCGCGATTCACCACGGGCACCAGCGGCCAGCGATCCACATACCGAAGCGCCATGTCCAGGGGATGGTCGGGATGCAGGAATGGAACCTGATCTTTGCCCAGGACCGCTTCCAGCGTTTGCCCGCCTCTGCCTTCCCGCATCAACGCTTTCAGGTCTTCCTTGGTGATGCTGCCCCATCCTGCCGGGTGGAGACTTATAAGCAACGCCTCCCTGCGATTCTGTGCGGCCAGCCCGGCTGCCTTTTCCACCGCATCCCGGGAGTCCAGCACCACTTCGCCGGGAGGTTCCATGGCATCTTCGACGTGCAGGACGTCCTCCTCCCTCTGTTCCTCCATTGAAGGCAATTCCAAGCCGTCCTGCCGGCTCAAGGTGTCGAAAATCGGAGTTGGCTGCAGGGTGCGGGAGATAACGTAGGCAATCGTATTGGCCACAATCACGGGAACAATGATGGAATAATTGCCGCTCATCTCCAGAACCATGAAAACCGAGGTCATGGGCGCGCGCAGGAAGCCCGCGAAGAGCACGCCCATTCCCACCAGGGCGTAAGTGGCTGGCGACCCGGTCAAATGCGGCAGCAGGACGTGTTGCGCCCCACCCACCGCCGCGCCCAGCATGGCGCCGATGAACAAGGTAGGCGCAAACATGCCGCCGGGCGTCCCGCTCACGAACGACATCAGCGTGGCCAGAATCTTCAAGCCTCCCAAGATACCCAGGAACTGCCACGTGAATTGCCCGTGCATAGCCTGGTCGATGTAGCCGTAGCCGGCGCCCATCACCTGCGGTGCGCCCAGCACGGCTATGCAACCCGTGAGCAGGCCCGCCACCGCCGGCTGAATGTACTGCGTCCAGGGGCGCATTCTCTTGCATATGGGACGCAGGAATCCGATCCCGCTTGAGAAGACAACCGACGCCAATCCTCCGACGACTCCGAGAATCGAGTAGGCAATCAGTTCCGAAGGCTGTTGCAGTTCCACCGTGGGAATCCGGAAAAACGGCTGCGCGCCCAGGAACCAGCGCATCACCACCACGCTGGATACGGCGGCCAGCACCACCGAGCCGAGGATGCCGGCGGTCCATCGCCCGATGACCTCCTCGATCACAAACAGCACCGCGGAGATGGGCGCATTAAAGGCCGCCGCCAGTCCGGCGGCCGCACCCACTGGGGCAATCAGCCGCATCCGGTCCCGCGACAGGCGCAACCGCCGCCCGATCGCCGAAGCCAGGCTGGCGCCGATCTGCAGCGACGGATCTTCGGGGCCCAGCGAGTGTCCCGATCCAATGGCCAGCGCCGAGGTGATGAACTTGCCCAGCGCGGTCTTCAGCGGAATATAGCCGTTGTAGATATAAAGCGCGGCCTTGGTCTGGTTCACCCCGCTGCCGCGCGCCTCTGGAAACACGTGAATGACCAACACCGCGATCACCAGGCCCGCGAGCGTAGGCGCCAGCAGCAGCCGCGCCGTCGATGGCACCGCGCCGGTGCCCAAAAGATACAGCCGGCACCAGTCCATGGCGTAGCGCAGACACACCACCGCAAGCCCCGAGAAGATGCCGATAAAGACCGACAAAATCAGGAAGAACCGGTCCTCCCGGAAAACGGAGCGCAGCACCGACGCCGGCGTGAACTCCGCTTGGGGCGTTGCCGGCTCGCTTTGAACCTCTTCGGCCGTCGCCGCGGCTTGCGTATGCGATGACAAACTCAGATCAGCTCTCCTCGTGCTGGTTTGCGATCAGAAGCAATGCTTGATCGGCTGCGGTGGGCGCTCCGCATTCACTCACCGTCTGGCGCTCAATCTTGAAGGCCAAATCCATGGCCGTGTTCACCAGGTCCGGGTTGCGCCGCAACCACCCTTCCGTGACGTGCGGCTCGATCTTGGTCCATTGTTGCTCCAGGCCTTGCAGCATCGCCGCCGGCGCAGCCGGGCTGCCTTGCGCTGGACAGGCCTTGAGACGGTTCCCTGCCGTGGTGAATGCATTCACTGCAATTTGATTTCTTTCCGCTTCCGATAGGTCGGGAAGGTATGGATCCATCTCCAACACCAACTCCGCCCTTTTGAGCCAGGCAGCGCTCTCGGCATCGTGGGGAGAAGTAAATACCGCGTCCCGCAGGTAACGGTCTGCCGTTGGGTACAGCCCGAGATGGAAAGCGGCGATTCCAGCCCCCAACATCGCCTGTTGGTTGCGACGGTTCGACCGCAGGCCCAGCTGGAAGGCGCGCAACGCTTGCTGGTAGCCCTGCGTCTGAAGGAACAGTTGGCCCAATTGCACTTGCTCCGGCGAGTCGTTGGCGACGTTGGCCTCCAAGGCCATCAACTCCGCCTGCGCCTGGGGCAGCGCATAGCTGCGCAACAGGTAGCCGATCAATTCCAGCCGGCAATTCCGTGTCTCCGCTTCCTGATCCCCCGGCCAGGTAGCGTATATTGCATTGTGGTAAAAGCGCAGCGCCTGATTGGTGTCTTTCCTTTGCGCTGAAATGCGCGCCAACTCCAGGTTGACCATTCCGTTCTCCGGCTCCTGGTCCCAAAGGTTGATGAGATAGGCGTAGGCTTCGTCGGTCCGCTTCATGCCTAGCAATGCTTCGGCCAGGTTGAGCTGATAAGAGTAGTTGTCGCGGGCGTAAAGCAGGGAAGTCCGGAAGTCAGTGACTGCGGCGCGATAATTCTGCGCCTTCAAGTCGGCCGATCCGCGCGCCGACCATCGCTCCGCCAGCGACGTCTGTTGCCCGCCGTAGATGCGGGACAATCCCTCCACGGCCACAAAGACTACCACCGCCAATACGGTCAGCAGCGCCAGATTCAACGGTTCCCGCCTCAAATAAAGCGACAGATCGAGCCGTTTTGGCCTCTTGGTCATGCTTTCTCCGTCCGGCTTGCGCACACGCCTTCTCTCTCCATGATACCGTGCCCTACAAGTGCCTGAATTTGCGTGCGGGAAGCCCAGTGCAGGCGCCGCGCCCGGCGCCCCTGCCCGTAACCTCCGTTTCACGCACTGCAAACCGGGGATTGAATGACCGCAGAATGGCCGGAAAAATGGATCTACGGCTCTTGAAGCGCCGCATCCCGCCGCTACTGCGGCGGCTCCATGTTGTAAAGGAAATAGGCCTCTAATTCCAGGTACGGCCCATGAAACGCCCTGGGCAGCGGGGGGTAGTTCGAGCCTACCAGTGCGCCCCACGCCGCCCGGTCCAGGGCCACATCGCCCGATTGCCCCACCAGCCTTACGCTCCCCGGCATCAGCCGGCCGTTGGGCAGCACCTTGAACCGGATCGCCACCATTCCCGACTTGTCGATGGGCGGATTCACCTCGTCCGGAATCAGCGGGTCCCAGGTACGTTCGGTTTCGTAGTGCCAGCGCGCCAGCCAGGAACTGAAGTCCACTCCCTGGGTATCCGACAAAATATTCACGCCGCCCGTTCCGGCGCCGGGATGCATCGGCAGTCCGTTAAATCCTGGGCTGTTCGCGTTTCCAGCGCCGCGGCTGCGCATGGCGTTTTCCATGTCTTGCTGCAACTGGTCGGCCGGGTTTCTCGACTCCATCGCGAAGTTCGGCCGCGCCGGCACGGCCGCTGGCCGTGGCTCCTCAACAGGCGATTGCGACTGCGGGCTGGGTGGAATGAGCGGCGCGGGCTCGGGTTTCGCCGGAGCCGGTTCGGCCTTGGGCGGCGGAGGCGCCGGCGCAGCCATCGGCGGCGCTTCCCGGTTTAACTCTTCCAGCGCCTTGCTATCGATTGTGGGCGGCTTTTCCAAAGGCTTCGGCACCGCCCTGTGCTGCTGCTCGCGCAGTAGGTCGCGGGGCAAATTAAGATAGGTGAGATTCTGCCGCTGCTGGAGGACGTCGAAGGGATTGATCACCTTCGGAACTTTGAATACATACATGGGAATCCACGTAATCGCCGAAATCAGCGCGATGTGGATAAGAAGAGCGAGCCAGATCCCCTCCCGCAGCCGCGACCAGCGCCGCTCGTCCTCGAGCTCGCTGATCATCTGCAGCAGCTCGTGGGAGTCGTAGTCCACCCACCGCGAGGCGCTCGCTATCCGCGTGCCGCCATCGCGCGGCTCCTCGGCCGGCGCCACGCCTGCAGCGGAGATTTCCTCTTCGCGGCGGTCTGCGTCCTGGCTCATCTCGACTGGTCCCGTGGACTCGTTCACATTGGCTGGCGCTTCACTGGTGGGCATTAGGTACTTTGGAGCCTCTTGGGACACACATTCACTACCGGCTGCCGCTCCGAGTCTTGCTCCTTTATTGTCTCATTCCCGGCGCTCTTGGTGTGCATTCTCCGGCCCGTACAATGGTATCTAACCTTAGGACGGTTTTCCAGCCGGAAGGGGTAGGCGTTTGAAGTCGCTTTTTGCTCACGTAACGGCTGAATGGAAGTTAGTTCTGTTGCCTGCCCTTGCCAAGATGGGGATTTGGGGCGCATTCGTCGTCGCCATCTTCGATTCCTCTTCCATTCCCGTTCCCATCGACGCCTTTCTCGCCGTCTTAATCTGGAACGTCAAGAGCCGCTTCTGGATGTATTGCCTCATGGCCGCGGCCGGTTCGGCGTTGGGCGGCTTGGTCCCTTATTGGATTGGCCGCGCCGGCGGCGAGATCTTCCTGCTCAAGCGCATCGACCGCGCGCGCCTGGAAAAAATTCGCGCCCGCTTCGAGCGCCAGGAGTTCCTGGCCATCCTCATCCCGTCCTTGCTGCCTCCGCCTACGCCTTGGAAGATCTTCGTCTTCGCCGCCGGCGTCTTTGAGATGCGCGTGCCCCTCTTCTTGCTCGCCGCGTTCTGCGGAAGAACGGTGCGCTGGCTGGCCCTCGCGCTCCTCGTCATCAAACTTGGTCCTGGCGCGGCCGATCTCGTCGCCCACCACTCCCTGGCCACGATTGTCGTCGCCGCTTTCCTGGTTCAACTCGGCATTCTCTGGTGGTGGCTGAGAAAGAAACGCGGCGGCCAGCAAACAGACCTGTAGGCGGTTCTGACCCCGAATTCAGTTCAGCAGTCTTCGGGTTTTCTACCTGTTCGAACCGGCCCGGCCAGCAGGCAGACGACGGTCACCATTCCCAATAGGCCGCCCCCAGCCTTGCATCCCTCTCCTACGTGATGTCCTCGGTATCGTAGACCGGCGCGCCGCGTTTCTTAGGCACGCCATGCACAGAACTGAGCAAGTCCTCCACCACATCTTCCAGTTGGCGCTGGCTCTCGATCACCGCGCTCATGCTCTTCAGTTCCTCCGGCTCCGGCACGCGCTCCACCAGCGCCACGGCGTGGCACTGGGCCACGTGGTCCAGATCCAGACCCTCGGGCGTCTTGGCCTTGATGCTCACCTGGCCGATGGCGACCCCCAGCAGGTCGGCGACGCGGGCGCGCATCTCGCCGGCGATGGGGGCAATTTTAGGCGCGGCCAGGATTAGCGTGGCGTCTACGTTGGCGATGCAGTAGCCGGCATTTTGCAGCTCCTCCATGGCCAGGTTCAGAAAAATGGCCGAGTCGGCGCCCTCCCAGCGCGGGTCGCCGGGCGGAAAAAAGCTGCCGATGTCCCCGGCGGCCACCGCGCCCAGCAGCGCGTCGGTGACGGCGTGCAGCAGCACGTCGCCGTCGGAGTGGCCGGCCAGGCCCTGCGGGTGGTCGATGGTCAGCCCGCCGATGCGCAGAGGCACGCCCGGCTCGAAGGCGTGCGAGTCATAGCCGAATCCGATGCGTATTTCCATGGTCCGCGTGGCTCTCCATGCCGATGCGGGAAAAACCTACCGGCCGCCATCGGGCCGTCTCTGCTGAGTAGCTTCAGCGGGCGCGCTGGCGCAAATAGAATTCCGCCAGCGCCAAGTCGCCGGCCTGGGTAATCTTCAGATTAACCTGAGAGCCGGGCACGACGGCTACGGAGTGTCCCGCGCGCTCCACTACCGAGGCCTCGTCGGTACCCACAAAGCCGTCGGCGATGGCCTCGGCAAAGGCGCTCTTGAGCAGCCCGTAACGGAACCCCTGAGGCGTCTGAGCCTGCACAATAAACTCCCTGGGGATGGTGGCCGTAATCAGCGCCCCGTGCGCCGTCCGCTCCACCTGCTTGATGGTGTCCACGGCCGGCATCCCCACGATGGCCGCGCCTTGCTCGGCGACGGCGTCGATGGTGCGCTCGATGGTGGCCGCGTCGATCAGCGGCCGCACCGCGTCGTGCACCAGCACGATGTCATCGGGCTGGGCGGGCAGGGCGTTGAGGGCGTTAGCTACCGATTCCTGGCGCTTTTCGCCGCCTTCGACCACATGCACGCGGCCGGCGAAGCCGAACTCGCCAATCTGCGCCTCTACGCGCTCCATCTCCGTCCTGCGCACGGCTACATAGATCGCCGTCACCCGCGGCACGGCGGCAAAGGCGCGCAGCGAATGGATCAGTATGGGAACCCCATCGAGGGTGAGAAACTGTTTAGGCTGGGGCCCGGCCATCCGTGTGCCCAGCCCCGCGGCGGGCAGAATCGCGAAAACTTGCATACCGGCTGGAGTATACAACGGCCAAGGCCGCTCGCAGCAGCCAATTCCGCGCCAGCCTTTCCGATCCTTCGGTTCAGATGGGGCTCATCCGCGCCGCAAGCTTATCATTCTTGAGTGCCCCGGACGCCTTCTCCAAAGCGCTCCTCACGCCTGCCGCCCGCGCTGGCCATCGACACGGCGCTGCTCAAGCCGGGCCTGCGCCTAGCCGTCGGACTCTCCGGCGGGGCGGATTCCGTGGCCCTGCTGCGCGCCCTGGCCGAACGCAGCCGCGAGCTGGGCCTGGTCCTCCATGCCGCCCACCTTCACCACGGCCTGCGCGGAGCGGAGGCCGACGCCGATCTTGACTTCTGCCGTGAGCTGGCGGCCAAGCTGGACGTGCCCTTTCACGAGGCGCGCGTGGACACGGCGGCGGCGGCCAAAGCCGACGCGAATTCGGGTAAACCGGCTGAAACGATAGAAGAAGCGGCACGAAGGCTGCGCTATTCGTGGTTCCGAGAGCTCATGTCCAAAGAGCTGCTCCATGCAATGGCCACCGCCCACACCCTCGACGACCAGGCCGAGACCGTGCTGGCCAAGTTTCTACGCGGGGCGTGGACAGAGGGTCTATCGGGAATTCATCCAAAACTTGAAAGCCCGGAGGGCCCAATTCTGCGCCCGCTGCTGGCCGCCACTCGCGCCGATGTCGAAGCCTATCTCCATTCCCTTGGCCAGCCCTGGCGCGAGGATTCCTCCAACCGCCATCTCAGCTTCACGCGCAACCGCATCCGCCACGAGTTGCTGCCGCTGTTGGAGGGCTGGAACCCGCGGCTGCGCGAGCACCTGGCGCAGATGGCCACGCTGGCCCGCAATGAGGAGGCTTGGTGGCAGGCGGAGCTGGCCCGCCTGGCGCCGCAACTCCTTCTGCCAGGGCGTCCCATGCGCGGCGGCGGCCGGGCCGCATGCGTTCTCGCGCCCTCCTTGGCCGCCGACGTGACCCGCCTGGCCGCGCTGCCTTGCGCCCTGCAGCGCAGGTTGCTGCGCTACGCGGCGGAGCAACTGGGCGCGGGGCTCGATTTTTTATCCACGGAAGCGCTGCGCGAGCTGGCGCTGGCCGGCCGCGCCGGTCAGAAGCGCGAGTTCGCCCAGGGCTTGCGCGCCGAACGCACCCACCGCGAGCTTCGCCTCACCGTTGAATCGGCGGCTGCCGCAGGAGTGGGAACCGCCGATCCGGCCCCCAAGTACACTATAGTAATCCCCGGCGAAATTGTGGCTCCCGCCTTCGGCCTTCGCCTGCGCATCGAACGTTCAGCGCCGCCTCCCGCGCCCGGTGGCGAACCGCCTCCTGCCGCCACCGCGACGCTGCGCAACTGGAGCCCCGGCGACCGCGTCAGGTTGCGCCACTCCGGCGGCCCGCGCAAAATCAAGGAAGTGCTGGAACGTCTGCGGGTTACGGGGAGCGGGCGGAGGCTCTGGCCGGTTCTCGAAGCCGGCGGCCACATCGTCTGGATGAGAGGCGTGGAGCTGGAGCCGGAGGCGGGCATCGCCGTGAGCGCGGCTTCGCTCGAAGGCGAAGAGGCAAACCCTTGTTGGGACAAGGCTTCCGGGGACGGGTAATACTCTGGGCTCCGGCGCAATTTCGGTCTTTCTCTTGCTGCAACTCGGGCGAGGTTCGGGTACAATCGAAGCTACTGCTCATCCGGGCGGCAAGGGGTAGATATAGGCCGCGGGGATGTTGTGTACTTTCTGGAACTCAAAGAAAGCCGCCGGCGTCTAATTGAATGAGTGGTGCAGGCGGTGCGGGGCGTCCGTGCGAAGTCAGTTCCCCACCGGGAAGAGGAGTCGGGGTGAGCTCAAGCGTTAAAACCATCATGTTCTGGGTGTTTATCCTCATCTGCCTCATGCTGCTCTGGGGGGTGGTGCAGAGGAGCGCGAACATGGGCAAGGAAACGGAGATCCCCTACTCGCAGCTCTTCGATCAGGTGCAGGCCGGGCAGGTGCAGGACGCCACCATTCAGGGCGAAGAGCTGCACGGGCACCTCAAAGCCTCGCCCAAGGACGAGTTCCACACCACCATCCCCTCCAACTACGAGGACCTCCTGAAGGCTCTGGAGGCCGCCAAGGTCAGCTTCTCGATCAAGCAGCCCAACAACAACATTCTGATCCCGTTGCTAATCAACATCGGTCCGTTCGTGCTGCTGGGCGCGATCTGGTTCTTCATGCTGCGGCAGATGCAGTCGGGGGGTAACAAGGCGCTATCATTCGGCAAGAGCCGAGCGCGCCTGCTCTCCATGCAGCAGAAGAAGGTCACCTTCAAGGACGTGGCCGGCGTGGACGAGGCCAAGGAGGAGCTGAAAGAGATCATCGAGTACCTGCGCGAACCGCAGAAGTTTCAAAAGCTGGGCGGACGCATTCCCAAGGGCGTGCTGCTGGTCGGCCCCCCGGGCACCGGCAAGACTCTGCTGGCGCGCGCGGTGGCCGGCGAGGCCAATGTACCGTTCTTTTCCATCTCCGGCTCGGACTTCGTCGAAATGTTTGTGGGCGTGGGCGCCAGCCGCGTCCGCGACCTGTTCGAGCAGGGCAAGAAGAACGCTCCCTGCATTATCTTCATCGACGAGATCGACGCCGTGGGCCGGCATCGCGGCGCGGGCCTGGGCGGCGGCCACGACGAGCGCGAGCAGACACTGAACCAGTTGCTCGTCGAGATGGACGGATTTGAATCGAACGACGGCGTGATCCTGGTGGCGGCTACCAACCGCCCCGACGTACTGGACCCCGCTCTGCTGCGCCCAGGGCGCTTCGACCGCCGCGTGGTGGTGGGCCTGCCCGACGTGCGCGGACGCGAGGAGATCCTGCGCGTCCACGTGAAAAAGGTTCCCGTCTCCGACGACACCAACCTCAATGTGCTGGCCCGGGGCACGCCGGGCTTCTCGGGCGCCGACCTGGCCAACATGGTCAACGAGGCCGCGCTCAACGCCGCGCGCGTGAACCGCAAGCAGGTCACCATGTACGACTTCGAACTGGCCAAGGACAAGGTGCTGATGGGCGCCGAGCGCAAGTCAATGCTGCTGACCGACGAGGAGAAGAAGGTAACCGCCTACCACGAGGCGGGCCACGCGCTGGTGTCGATCATGCGCGACCACTCAGACCCCATCCACAAGGTGACCATCATACCCCGCGGCATGGCCTTGGGCGTCACGGTCTACTTGCCCGACGACCGCCACAACTATACGCGCGAGTATCTCGAAACCCGGCTGGCCACGGCCTTTGGCGGACGCGTGGCCGAGGAGATCTTCCTCCATCAGATGTCCACGGGCGCGGGCAGCGACATTGAAAGCGCCACCGATCTGGCCCGGCGCATGGTCTGCGAGTACGGCATGAGCCGCCTGGGTCCGCTCACCTTCGGCAAGAAGGAAGAGCAGATCTTTTTGGGGCGCGAGATCGCCCAGCACCGCGACTTCAGCGAGGAGACGGCCCGCCAGATCGATCTCGAAGTGCGCCGCCTGATCGACGAAGCCTATCAATCGGCTCACACCATCGTGGAAACCAACGCCGACGCCATGCACCGCATCGCGGCCGCGCTGCTGGAGCGCGAAACCATTGACGCCGAAGAGGTCAGGCTGCTCATCGAAGGCAAGCAACTACCGCCCGTCCGCTCCATTTTGGCGTCGCCCACCGACACCGGCGGCGGCGATGTACAACAGGTGCTCAAGCCCGAAAGCCGTGGAGGCCCCAGTATGCCCGAGGGGTCACCCTCGCCGGCGTAAGCAACAGGGATCAACTGTCAGTTATCAGTGATCAGAAAGGGCTGCTCGAAGGAGCAGCCCTTTTTCTGCGCAAAAACCGCTCCCGCGCTGAATCATCCGCGGCTTTGGTCCCACAAAATGAGTAAACCCACGTGGAAGATGACAGTCCGGCGCAATGTAACCTGCGAGTGAATTACGCTTCCCAGCCAAGCCGGCGAGTCCGGCGCCTGAGGGTACAACTCGCGCCGATCCCGCCTCAGAAGATCCTGTAGCTCAGCCCCACGCTGCCGCCGTAAGGCCAGAGCGTGGGGGTGACGCTCCATCGCTGGTACTCGAAGTCGAAGACGCGCAGCGTGAAACGCTTGCTGAGCTGGCAATCCAATCCCCCTCCGAAGGCCATGGCGGAGGCTCGTCCCAGCAGGAAACTGCCGCTGCCCCAGCCAAAGAGCGCCTTGCCATAAGGCGTGAAGCGCCCGAAGGTGAATATGGGAATGCGCGGCCCGATCATGTAGGCGTTTTCATCGATACCCGCGTACTCGTTGAAGCGCAGCCAGCGCCCCTCGCCTTCAATCTGCACCCAGCGCGTAAACCGCATGTCCATATATGCGCCCACGCCGACCAGCGGGGTGGGGCTGCTTTCGGCGATTCCTTCTCCGGCGTAGTCGGGCTGGAAGACGGAACCCTCGCCGCCGGCGGTAAGCGAAATCTGGCCCTTGGTGGCGGACGGAGCCACTTGGGCGCGGATCGTAACGCTTCCACAGACAAGCGCGGTGCAGAAAAGAGCCAGAATGGATGGTTTCATGGGCGCAAAATACGTCCCCTTCTAATAAATCTGGGTGCGGCCTGTGAAATTGATCCGGTCCCCGCGGCACGCGCCGCGGAGCCTCTTTTGCTACTGGTTTTGTGCCGCCGCCACGGGAGCTTGCCCAGCCGCGGGTGCAGCGCCGTTGGCGGGTTGCCCAGCCGCGGGCGCCGGCGGCGCCGCGTTGGCTGCCTGATACGGTTCCAGCCGGTAGAAGATGGGCGTTACTTCAAAGGGCATCTTTTCGCGGGCGTTCATGGGGGCGTAACGCTTGGCGTCGAGCATGTGCACTGTATCGTCCCAGGGGTCGACCTTGAGCCAGCTCCCCAGGGGCAAGGCCGGGATTTGGCTGAGATTGTCCCAATTGATCGCCGGCGCCATGTGCTCAAGCGCGCTCATCCACGGCACGCCGTCGGCCTGTAGCAGCGAATCGCCCAGCATCGGCGAGTTCAGGCCCTTGAGGGCTTTGGCGCGGTCCATCAACTGCTCGTAGTAAAGCCCTGCGGTGGGTAACTCATTCTTGTACATCGAGTTCTCGAGGTACTGCATGGCCCGGTTGGCGGCCGACGTGTTATCCACGTCCGAGTGATTCAGGTCAATGCGCTGAAAGGTCGCCTCGTCGGGAAACAGCAGTCTGTCGTTGAATGCGTAGCGGGTATCGATATGGTGCCCCATGGCGACGTGGGCCAGTTCCATGGCGACCACCGAGGCAATCGACTCCTCGTTGGGCAAGGTGTCGATCAGCCCTTTGCTGAGCAGGATGGTGTTCCCCACCGTGGTAGCCTCGATCGTATTCGTCAGCAAGACCCGGCACGTCACCGGCTCGGTGAACGCCAGGTTGTTGGGCACCACCAGGTTGGTGACGATTTGGTCCAGCACTTTTTGCTCGTAACCGCTGGCCGTCAGCGGCGCCACCAGCCCGGCCTGGATCAGCCGGTCGATCACATTGTTCTCCGCCTGCTCAATCCACAGACGCGAGGCCTCCAGCGGCCCTACGTCCTGCGAGTTGTCGCTCTGGTCGACCGCGTCTTCCACGCGCACGTTTACGTTTTCGCTCTCCCGCGTAGGCAGCTTCAGTGAGTAGCCCCAGAAATGCGTCTGAGCCTTGAGACCCACCGAGCTTTTGCCTTCCATGCGCTGGCTCTCCTCCACGTAGACCGATACCGGCAGCCATATCCCGGGTTGCATCTCCATCCGCCAACTGTCGAAGTGAAAATAATAATGCGACGAGTCCTCGGAGCCGGAATTGGTGTAGGTGCCGTTGAAGCGCACAATATTGCCGCCCTGGTCTTCGATCCAGATGCGCCCGAAGAACCGGCCCGGACCTTTGACGTCAGTCCTGGGATGCACGTCGAAGACCCAGGTGCGCACCGAGCCCAAAAACTCCCGCCGCACATAGCTGAAATCGTAGTGCTGGGTGTCGAATCCAGACGGATCGATGAACATCATCTCCGTGAACCCCAGCGGGTTGTAAGTGAAATGCGTGTCCAGTTTCAGAGCCTTGGTCAGATCCGTAATAGCTCCTAGAGATCCCCTGAAGAAGCCGTGTTTATTGGCCTCCGTCCGCGGTGCGAAGTTTTTGTCGAAAAACCCTTTGCTGAAATCGATGCGGCTCAGCATATAGTGGTCGTCGATCGGCACTTCGTAGAGCTTCACGTCCGGCCGCGTGTCCTGGATGTAGGTCTCCACCAGAGGCGTGCGCTGCTGAATGTCGCGGATAATCACCTTTTCCCGTGTGATCGCTTTCTGCACCAGGGCCGCCTGTTCGGGGGTAAGGTTGCGCGACTGCTCGTACTTCGGCTGCCTTCTTGCGTACGTGCAGGCCGCACCCAGGATAAGGATCAGGAAGGCTAGGGAGATCTTCCGAAACGTCATATCAGGCTCCTTGCTGGCTTTGTCCGGTTGGTTGCCGGTTGCTTGCGCCGGCCCGGTGATCTGCGGCCGGAAACCGGCCCTACTTTTTTACGGTCTTCACTTTTCTCTTCAATCTCGATGCTACGCCAATTGGAACGTAATGATGATGTTGGTCGTCAAGTTCACCGGACGGCCGTCGCGCGTGGCTGGCCGGAAGCGAATCTGTTCCGCCTCCCGCAGCGCCTCCTCATCCAGCCCATGGCCCAGCCCGCGGACTACGCCCTCCACCACCACCCGCCCGCTGGCCAAAAAGGCTACCCGCAGAACCACCTCGCCCTGAATGTGCAACTGGCGGGCCTCGTTGGTGTACCGCACCGGCGGCTTGTAGAGCACCTCCAGGTTGGATGATTCCGGCTCCGAAACCATTCTCGCCGCCGCGCCCGTGGTCATCCCCGGCATCCTCGCCGAGGCCACATGGCCGTAGTTGTAGTCCCCCGCAGATCCCGAGCCGGCTTCACCAGGGATTCCGGCTGAAGCCACGCGGCCCACCACCCCGGTATTCGAACCGGCCCGCATCCCATTGCCGATGCCCGTCGAAGCCACCACTCCATGTGGATCCGCCGCTGCACCGCGCATCCCGCCATAGGGGTTGCCCAGCGCCGCCACGGTTGCCGGCCGCGTCGCGTTCGGGTTGGGCTTTACCCCGAACATCTGCCCCAGATGCACCTCTTCCGTCCGGCCCCGAACCTCCGGCCTCACCGCCGGCATGGCGGCTGCCAGAGCCGCCTTCGGCTGCGGAGCCAGCACGATCGCGGGCCGCACCTTCATCACCGGCAGCTTTATCTTCGCCTGCATTTCAATTTGCTTCAGAGCCGGCTTCGGTTGTGGTCTGGGAAAATTGATCTTCGGCGCCTCCAAATGCACCTCCGGCGGCCTTGGCGGCGGAGGCGCTTCCGGCATCTTCGGCGGCTTCACCTTCAACGGCGGAGGAGGATTGTTGGGCAGAACCAAATCGGTTACCTCGAATTGCTGCTGGATCACATGCTTGGTCGTCAGGCTCACGATGACGCAAACGATCAGAATAACCAGGTTGATCACCGTGCTGGTGATGAACGAGGCGGTCCGGCCTTCGGGCTCTGGGAGCAAACCGAGGCTGGGCCGTCCGGGGGGATATCTCATCGCCATCTTCTCACCTCTTGCTTCAGGCCGCCGCGACGGCCAGGAATTGCTGCTTCATGGAAAGCGCTGCCGCGGGCGCGAATCGTGAAGAAAAACGCCGTCCCCACGCCTCTTGCCCGTCATGCTTTCCGCCCGCGCTGGAACTGCTTGAGCCGGCCGGTGCGTAAGCCTCGGCTCGCCTCCGGCCTCCATCCGCAATTGAAGTTCTCCAACCATACAAATGCTGGGCTGAGAGCTCATTTTGGCGATCGTGATTGCTGGGAATGAACGTGGAGAAAGCGTTCATTGACTGCCGGCCCTGCGGTGCGCTACGAGACCACAGCAGTTCTGAATGCGCCGCGCGATGCGAGTTGTCGATTGCACATGCCTCGGACATGCACTCACTCCACTTCCCATCCAAGGCACTTGACCAAAGAATTCACTCCCATGCTGCGCGACGGCGGATTCGTTGCCCCTCCTTACGCGGCGCGCTCTGGGGAATATTCTCCCGCTCTGCGGCCTTAAGATGCAGGAAACCTCTTTCGTGTTGCTGCCCACCAAGGCGAAGGCCCAGCTTCCGGCGGCCTTGAACCCGCCCCAAGCCTTACCGTTATAGACTCACGGTAACCTAAAGTGTCTCGGAAAGACAGTCTTTTTTGTGAAGATCTTGGTTACCGTGGGCACGTGGTACATCGCTGGTACAGTAGCAGGACTGCTTACCGAAAACGGATACGAAGCTCTGATCTTCGACAACTTGCGGCACGCCCGCCGCGACCTGCTTCCGGAAGGTGTGGAATTCGTCGAAGGCGAGTTGGCCGACCGCGCCGCGCTCGAACTGATCTTCGCGGATACCAGAAGCCGCAATCAGCCCTTTGACAGCGTGCTTCACTTCGCCGCTCTTATCGAGGCAGGCGAGTCCATGGAGCGCCCCAGGATCTACTTCCGCAACAACACCGCATCCACGCTCAGCCTTCTTGACGCCATGCTGGCCCAGGGTTCCCACCGGCTGGTTTTTTCCTCTTCCGCGGCCGTCTACGGCGAGCCGGAATCCGTTCCCATTCAAGAAGATGCGCGCCTCCAGCCCACCAACGCCCACGGCGCGCCCAAGTTCCTCGTCGAGCAGATGCTTGTCTGGCTCAACCGCATTCAAGGCCTGCGCTACGCCTCCCTGCGCTACTTCAAAGTGGCCGGAGCGCACGAGGGTCCCGCCGGCATTGCCGCGGCGAGGCCCACGATCCCGAAACCCATCTCATTCCTCTCGTCCTCGATGTCGCGCTAGGCCTCGGCAAGTTCATCCACATCTACGGCGACGATTACCCCACTCCCGACGGCACTTATATCCACGATTACATCCACGTCTCCGACCTCGCCGGCGCGCATCTGCTGGCGCTCAATGCTCTCGCAACGACCGCAGAAATTGCGGCTCGCCCGGACTACAACTTTCGTCCGCTTATCTACGCCTTGGTAACGGACAGGGCTTCAGCGTCCGCGAGGTCATTGAGTCCGTGCGCCGCGTCAACGGCCATCCCAATCCCGCCGAAGTCCATCCCCGCCGTGGCGGCGACCCCGCCATCTTGATCGCCAGCTCCGCAAAAGCTCTCCGAGAATTGGGTTGGAAGCCCCGCTACACGCAACTTGATGACATCGTCCGCACCGCTCGATTCTGGCACCAGAAGCTCTACTCTTCCTAGGCCTTCCCCCCTGGGAATTCCTGCAACTGCCATCCCCTTTTTGCATCTCTAAAGCTAGTAGCAGGTGCTTTGGTCAAAAGGAGGCGCTTCCCCGATGATCAACAAAAATCGAAGGAACTTCTTCCGCGCGTTCCTCGACTACTTTATCCTCTTCAGCGGCGTCTCCACGGCGTCAAACCTGGCGCGCACCCAGCACCGTCCGCCACGGGTGCGCGGGATCTTTCTGTTTCGCACCCCTGCCGGCGGGTGAACAATTTTCTACGCACCCCATCGTTGCCCTTTTTTGCGAAAAGCATGCAAATGGCGTGAAGAACTCCGGAGCTGGTCAAGCCGGAACAACTCCATAGTTGGTAAAATCGAAGCGATGTCCATCTCGCGCCAGCAGGCTCTCGACTACTTCCACTCCCCCGACCTGATCGGCCTGGGCTTCGAGGCCGATGCGGTGCGCCGCCGCCTGCACCCCGAAGGCGTGGTCACCTACATCATCGACCGCAACATCAACTATACCAACTTCTGCACCGAGTACTGCACCTTCTGCGCCTTTTACCGGCCGCTCCCAAAACCCGGAAAGAAGGACCCGCGCGCGGGCGAGGGCTACATCCTCGACTCCGAAAAAATCTACGAGAAGATCGCCGAGACCGCCGCCATGGGCGGGACCGGCGTGCTTATGCAGGGCGGCATTCACCCCGACCTCAAGATCGACTGGTTCGAGCGCCTGTTCACCGGCATTAAGCAGCGCTTCCCGCAGATTTGGCTGCACTGCCTTTCGGCCGCGGAGATCCTAGCCATCGCCGAATACTCCGGGCTCACCCTCCGCGACACCATCGCGCGGCTGCGCGATGCCGGCCTCGACTCCATCCCCGGCGGCGGCGCGGAAATTCTCGACGACGAAGTCCGCCATCGCATAGCTCGTCTCAAGTGCAACACCGCGGATTGGGTCAGCGTGCACCGCACCGCGCACCAGCTGGGCATGAGGACCACGGCCACCATGATGTTCGGCGTCGGCGAATCCTGCGACCAGCGCATCAACCACTTTGAAGTCGTGCGCCGCCTGCAGGAGGAAACCGGCGGCTTCACGGCCTTTATTCCCTGGAGCTTCCAGCCCAAGCACACCGCCCTCGGCGGCCGCGGCTGGGACGAAGCCACCAGCGTCGAATATCTGAAGGTGCTGGCTATCTCCCGCATCTATCTCGATAACATCGAGAACGTGCAGGCCAGTTGGGTAACGCAAGGATTGAAGGTTCTGGAGTTAGGCCTCCACTTCGGCGGCAACGACGTGGGTAGCGTGATGCTCGAAGAAAATGTGGTCCGCGCCGCGGGCACATCGAACTGCACCACGGAAGAAGAGCTGCGGCGCATCATCCGCGACGCGGGGTTCAAGCCTGTCCAGCGGGATACGCTCTACCGCACCGTCTTTTTGAACTGAGATCCATATTCAACTCGAAGGCGATTCCCCATCAGGCGCGCCCTGGCGGTGGGATCTCGCAAGCTGGCGCACGGACGCCCCTATAGTACTTCTTCTGCTGCTGTATACCGAAACCGTGAATCCGCCGTGGCAAGCAAGCGACGACTTGGCGATTTTGCCTCCGGGATACACCAACCCCGGTTTTGCTTTAGTGCCCGCTGCCGATGCCCCATTGAATGCGCAGGCCGGTGCGGAAGTTCATGGGCAGGCTGGGATAGCCGATGGGCGCAATGTGCCGGCTGCCGAGCAGGTTGTCCGCCTGGGCATAGATGCCCAGCCAGGCACTCAACTGGTAGCTGCCGCCCAGGTCGAGTTGGGCATAGCCATGATCGAGGTTACGATTGGGCAGGAGCAGGCTGTTGGGGTTGGCGCCGTACGCGTAACCTGCCAGGAAATCCGAATCGTCAGAGCGGCTGGCGAAGGCGGAGGTAAAGGCCGCGGTCAGCCGCTTGGCGGCGTAAGTGGCCGTGAAGTAACCAGTGTGCGGCGGACGCCGGAAGGGGCGCGCGCCTTCGAGTGGCGAATCCACGCCGATAGGAATGCCATTATAAGTGGGGATCGGGCCGAGCAGCGCCAGATCGTCGTTGGTGAACGAGCGCTGTACTACCGCGTCCAGGTAGGTGTAGCCGCCGCGCAGAAAGATGTCGCGGCCCAGCCCGCTCTCTACGCTGGTTTCCACGCCCAACGCGCGATATGCCTCGCTGTTGAGGCTCAGCTCATATGCGCCGTTAGCCTGCAGAAACTGCTCCAGTTGATTTTGTTGGGCCGGCGTCAGATTGGGCAGCAGATCCGGAACCAGATCCAGGCCTACGTATTCGATCTGGCGTCCAAATTCACTGTGAAAGAAGGTGGTCTTGAAGACCACGTGCTGGCTCAGGAAATCCTGTTCTATGCCGCCCTCGTAGGTGCGCACGGCGGGCGCGGCAAGGGGCGTGATGTGCAACGGCTGGATGGTGCTCTGGCCGCCATTCGTTTCCAGGAAGTTGTAGAGCGAATAGAACTGGTCGGTCAGCGCGGGCTCGCGCACCGCCTCGCCAAAGTTGAACAGCACGCGCGTGCCGCTGAAGATTCCCTGACGTGGGCGAAGCACATAATAGGAGAGCCCGGCGCGCGGCGAGGTCTGTACGCCGAAGAGCGAGTAATGTCCCAGGTCGCCGCTCAGCGTGAAGAAGAAACGGTTCTTCAGATCTCCATGCACCGAGGCCAGGTAATCGTAGTTGGTGCGCTTTATGGGCGTGTAATAAGAGCTGCCGGGTTCGGCGCCGCGCTCGTCCTCATACTGAAAGCCGACGAGGGCGGTCAGGTGCGGAGTGAAGGTAACATCGCCCCGGTACACAATCTGATCGCGGTTTGAGACCAACTGATAACCCTGCGGATAGGTCCCGGCGTAGTCCAGCAGCGCCTGCCCGGTTACCGAATAGCCGTTGGCTCCGGTAATAGTCACCGGGTAGCCGTAGCTGTCTCCGTAGGCGTCGAAGAGGCCGCTGCCATCCTGCCGCCACAGATGATTTTGCTCGCGCTTGCGGGTCAGCCCGTAGCGCACGCTGTTGTGAAAGGCCGGCAATGTCTGGTTGCCGATCGACGCGCTCATAAAGATGTCCTGATCTTTTTCGGTAGCGTCGTCGGCCACGTGATAAAAGTCCCAGGTGTTGGGAACTCCGGTTGCGTCCACGCCGGAGTGGAGCGTGACGCGAAGCTGCGTGCTGGCGCTGGGCTGCCAACCCAGGTTGGCAGCCGTGGTGGCCACATGGTACTCGTCCATGGGCAGGTCGTTGGCGCTTTGGAGCCAACTGAAAGCGCCGAGGTAGTCATATTTGTTGTGCGCGCCGGCCAGTTCCAGTTGCTCGCGCGAGGTGGAGAAGTTGCCCGCGTCGCCCTCGAACAGCAGCGAGGGAAAGCTGGTGGTGCCGTGAGGAGTGGTCAGGCTCACCACCCCACTCTCCGCATCGGCCCCATACAGGTCCGAATCCGGCCCGCGATAGACCTCGGCGCTCTGGATGCCCGTGGTCGAGAGCGTGCCGAAATCGAATTGACCTCCCAGATCGCCGGCGTCCACGCCGTCCACCAGAATCTTGTTGTCATCGGAGTCGCCGCCGCGGATAAACAAGGATGCCTGCGCACCGCGCTGGCCATCCTGCACCACGAATGCGCCGGGCATCAGGCGCAGCGCGCCGGTCAAATCGCTGCGCAAGGCCAGATCGAGGGGGCCGAGCACGCTGGTGGCGGCGCTGGTCTGCGGTTGTGGCGTCGGCGTTCCGGTAGCCGTCACTACAATCGACTCCCGCACCCAGGCCGGCTCCAACACCACGTCGCGTTCGATCGAGTCGAACCGGCCGGCGTAGAAATCCGGAGTTTGCAACTGCCGGAAGCTATTGGCTGAAACCACCAGAAAGAAGCGGCCGCTAGTTCCAGACATAATCTGAAAGCTGCCGTCGGCCGCGGAGACGGCAGCGCCCGCCGCTTTCCCGTTGCTGATGAGCACCACGTTGGCCCCGGGGACCCTGGCGCCGGAGGCGTCGGTGACCACGCCGTGAACGGATGCGGCCGGGCAAAGGGCGGCGCAAAAGGCGAGAACAAAAGCCAGAAACCCGGCGCGGAAGGCGCGGCGCCGGGTTGTGCACAAGGATTTGGAAACAGGCATGATAGCTCCTTCGCTCCCCTCGGAACGCGAAAGCGGTTTGGTGCGCCGGGACCGGTCTCCTGACTTGCGCTGTTTCGGCCGCCTTCCCAAAGGCTTGCCCTGACGGGCTCGTCTCCAGTGGCCTTTCGGACCGTCCGCCGCTGGCGGAACGGCCCTGGCTGAACTCCTGCCTCCGTGCGATGACCCCAATAGGACGGTCGCCGCGGCAGGTGCGCTCACAGTTGCGGGGCAGTGGCGGAGTTGCACCGCCTTCCCGAGCATCCTGGCAATTGTTGTTGTGAAGCACGCCCTCTTTGTGGCGCGTGCGTGATGTCATGGAACCAATTTCCATGACATCAATTTTTATAGACGGATTGCCTCTGGCAGTCAAGTGCAGAACAGGACAAAAACTAACGTCGCGAATACAAACCGGCGGAACCGCCGGGGAGAAGCGTCATAGACTGGATGGTGACCCCGGGAAGACTCGAACTTCCGACACGCAGTTTAGGAAACTGCTGCTCTATCCACCTGAGCTACGGGGCCACATTTAGAGCCAATGACTCACCTTGAGCTCCACTCTTGCCATCACTCACTTCCAATGGGTTGAATTCCCCCAGGGGATGAGAAGGGGCACCCTGCTTCGAATAGGGTAGCATCTATAGAATCCCTCCAGCCAACGGGTTGACCGCACTTGCGCGGCACGAAGACTTCGACGAGTTCGGGAGCGTGCGCAGGAGAGCGGCGAGAGTGCGGATCTCGACCATGAGACGGGTGGCGAGTTCGGGCTCCGAGACAAAGTCCGGGAGCAGGACTTTCATGGCATCTTCGCGGTCGGAATAGATGTTGCGGACCTTGTAGGCGCGGCTCATGCCGCCCGAACCGAGTAAGGCCTCGATCTCGTAATTACCGACGCGCTAACCAGCCTCCAAGGCCATAGTGAACCTCGCGCGAGAGAAACCTTGCCCCTGCGAACAGACGACCCCCTTTTCCGCACGCGGCGAGTGTATCCCATTTTCGATGAGGCGGCAAAACAAGCTGTATCCGGGCGAAACCAGAGCTGCTGTGTCCCGTTGGGCCTCGTGGAGGGTCGCCACTCGCTCTACTCTACGAAGAAGACCTTTCCCTTCACCCCAGCGAGCCAAAACCGCTCGCCGGGGAACCCGGTCCTCCCGCGCCGGAACCGGGGCACCCAAATTCATGGGTCTACATTATGAATTCACGAAGTTACGGGGCTAGGGTTTCTAATCCAATGGGAGCTCCCCCGGCTCTGCCGAATAAGCGTCGAACCGCAGCACAGCTTACGGACGGATTACGGTCGGACTGAAGGAGTGGCCGCTTCCGGCTCCAGGCGTACAATCGGAACTCATCGCAATTCCAGGGCGGGCAAATCATGCCGGATGCTTCAAATAATTCAGAACCCTCCACCGCGGCGGCCTCCTTTTCCTTGCGGGTTGGAGGGGCTTGCCTCCAGGCCAGCATTCAAGTGCCGACGGGCCAGACCACGCTGACTCAGCTTCTGCCCGTTATTCAGAGTCTGGAAAACCTGATCGTAGGCCGGGCTGAAGAAGAGGCCGCACGTGCGGGCTTTCCCATCTCCTGCCGGGCAGGTTGCGGGGCATGCTGCCGGCAGATGGTGCCGGTGAGCCTGTTTGAAGCCGAGGCCCTGATGCAATGGATGCGGGCCCTGCCCGAGGATCGGCGCGCGGAGCTGGAGCAACGGTTCCATCGCGCCCTCCTGGCCCTTCGCGATGCCGGCGTGATCGACAAGATTCTCGACCAGGAATGGGTGCTGGAAGAGGGAAGAACCACCCAACTGGCGATCGACTATTTTCATGCCGGCGTGGCCTGCCCGTTCCTCGAAAACGAAAGCTGCAGTATCCATCCCTTCCGTCCGTTGAGCTGCCGCGAGTATCTGGTTACGTCGCCACCCGCCTTGTGCCAGGACCCGTCGATCCACGATGTCTCGGGGGTACGGCTTCCGCTCAAGCTGTCGCGCGTTCTGTTCGCGTTCGGACAGCGGATGGAGCAGGATCCTCGCGGCTGGATTCCGCTGGTTTTCCTCCTGGCGTGGGGAAAGAGCGGCGCAGCGCCCGGAGACAGCGTCTCGGGAAGCGGCGAAGAGGTTTTAAGAATGTTTCTCGAACAGGTAAGCGCCGTTTCTGAAACCCGCGAATGACGGAGTGGCCGGGTGTCCTCTGCCCAAAAATTGCGTCTCTGGAGTTCGGTCTGTGCCCCAAGTCCCGAAACCCGCAGACACTTCGGCGCCGGGCCGTCTTTACATCCGGGCTCAGGTTCTGGCACCCTTATCGCAACCCTCCACACGGGACTGGCCCGAGAGCCATCCTATGGCGGGCGCCGTGCCCCAGTGAGGGAAAGTTTCTGCCATGGAAAGCGAAACCGCGATAAAACTTGAAGTGGTGGCCGAATCCGACGTCGGCTGCGTGCGCACGAACAACGAAGACAGCTTTGGCTACGACGTCGCGGCTCGAATCTTCGTGGTCTGCGACGGGATGGGCGGTCTCGCGGCCGGCGAGACCGCCAGCGGCACCGCGGTCAGGGATCTGGTCGAGCATTTCGCCCAGGAAGCCGTCCCGGATGCTTCTCTCGAAGAGCGTCTCCGGGAATCCATTCTTCATGCCAACCAGCAGGTCTATCGCATGGCGCAGGCCAATGAAGAACTGCGCGGCATGGGCACCACGCTGGTCTCTGCCTGCTTCGAGGGGCGGCGGATCGTGATCGGCAATGTGGGCGACAGCCGGGCGTATTTTCTTCGCCACGGAATATGTGCCCAGATTACCAACGACCATTCCTTCGTGGGCGAACAGGTGCGCCGCGGATCCATGAACGAGGAAGAGGCTGAGGCTTCGCCGCTGCGATCGGTCATCACCCGCGCCGTGGGAACGGCCGAGACGGTTGAGCCGGATTTCTTTGCCGGCTCTATCGAAAACGGCGACATCCTGATGTTGACCACCGACGGGCTGACCCGTTACGCCGACGCCAAGGCTATTGCCGCGGTGATCCTGGGCAGCGCCAGCCTGGGCGACGCCTGCAAGGCCCTTATCGACACGGCCAAACGCCAGGGCGCGGTTGACAATGTAACCTGCCTACTGGTGCAGTTCCTGGATGCGGGTAACGGGCAAGTCGCCGGCGAGCCGGAAGCCGGGGAAATGGCCGCTTCTCAGTGAGCCACGGTGGAGACGCAGCGCAAACCGAGTTCGCCGGGCACCAGTAAGTTCGCGCCGGGGCCCGAGAGCTCGAATTTCACGAGAACTGGCATACCGTTACTCATAATGGGCCGATTGTTCGCTTCCAGCGGAACGACAAGCTGTTCGGCCGCCCCGCCCGGGACCACGTGCCCCTCTGCCATGACGTGAAAGACCGCCCATGGCCCATTATCCTGCGCCAGCGTCAGCGAGTTCGCCGTCAGCTGCGCTGATTGGCTGGCGATGGTCCATGTGAACTGCTTCGACCCTTTGGTACCGGAAAGTTGCTGCCCATCCATCGAAAACGTGACGTTCTGAATGCCTGTCGAAGGCAGAAAGTGCATCGTAAATGTCAGACCGCCAGGCCCACTTGATGGATAGAAATCGGCAGAAATGGCCGCGGCACGGTTGAAGAACTGCACAAACTCAGGGTTCACATGCATTGGGCTTCCGGCTACAGGAACGAACCTGGATCCCTCCTGGTTCAACAGGGGCCTGAGCGTGGAATCGTAGAACTGCCACATCGCACCCGACCCGGTTGAAACAGCTGAGCCACTTCTGCAGGGCTGGCATCGACCGCCGCATTCGGAGAAAACGGAAACTTGGCCATCACCGTCGAAAAGCTGCGACAGAAGGACGCGCCGGCCGAATTTGCCTGCTGCGGCCCCACTCCGCGCACCACTTCGTCCACAGAGTTGATGGGCGCCTGCATCAGCGTCAGAACCATCTGATCCACATGCGCCTGGGGATCGAGATTGAACGCCTGGGCAGCTTGGCTGGCCGCGGTATGCGCCGCGGCGGACGCGGTGATAATGGGCGTCACCGCTACGGGATTGGTGGCCGCCGTGGGTTCCTGCGCAACCTGTGCAACCGCAGCCTGGAGTCCCAGCAGCCCGTTCACATAACCTGTGTTTCCAGGCCCGATGAATTTATCCACACTGTCGGGCGAAACAATCGCCTGCGCAGGTTGGAATTCCTTCGCAATGTCCGGGCTCGCAACCGCGGTGTTGTGGGACACGGTGAAGAACATCTCCAGCAGCGGAGAACTCGGGTTGGAGAGCATCTGCAGTTTGGCTCCGGCATCCGCCAGGTTGCGGTATTTCACCACCTCAGCGGAGTGTAGGAAGTCGCGCCACTCCGCCTGGTAATCTCCCACATAGCGCGCGGTAAGCTGCTGCGTCAGGCTGGCGCGATCCAGCGACGGCGTCGCCTGGGCGCCGAGAACCCATTCCTCGCCGCTGAAATAGCGGTCGGGGTGCTGGATCGCGTCCTGCATGAAGGTGAAGCCGCTACGGGTGAAAGCTCCGCTGACCACGTGCGGTTCAACCACCGTCGCCGAGGAGCCCGGATAGAGGCGGTTGAAGTCGATCGAGGGCGCGGCTTTGTTGGCCGCCACCAGCATTTGCTGGTAGATCCGCTCGAAGCCGCCGAAGCTGCCCAGATAAGCGCGCGCGTGGGCCACGGCTGAACTATCCGGCGCGATGGAGTAGGGATTGTTGGGGGGCAGTTCCGCGGCATAGAACTCGAATTGCCGTAAGGCGAGCTGCTTCTGATCTTGGGTCTGCGGAACCTGGCCGTTCTCCCAGTACTGGGTGAGAACCGGGGCCAGGAATTCAGGCGTGCTTTTTTCCGGATTCGAAGTGGTAATCAGATAAGCCTTGAGCGGATTGTAAGCTGCCAGGTAATCCGCGCCCGCCGCAGGCGCCGCTGGCAGCACGTTGAGCGCCGCCACCAGATTCGCTTGCGTGTTGGCCAGCAGCAGCCGCCGAAAGCGGTCGAAGTAGATTCGCCGCGCACCATCCAGGATGCCGTCGCCGTGATACAGGCCGAAGCGGTACATCAACGGCGGCCCATTGCGCCGGTAGTCTTCGAGCCGCGCCACCACGCCGCGCAACTGGTCCAGCGCGGAGAGGCTCTGCGTGGATGCAAGCTGATTTGGCGGCACCGCCGTGGGGGGGAGTGCATCCGCTGCAGAAATGACGGAATGTTCGAGACGGGAGTTATTCACCCAGGAAGCGATCAGGCAAAGGCCAAAGACCATTAGCAGAACGGAGAGCGATGCAAACACGAAGCGGCGGAGCAGGTGGGTTCTGCGGCTGTCGCTGGTCACTGCCAGTGCGCTGCGATCGCCGAGAATCGCTTCCGGGAACAGCCTGGGAAGGAAGCACCACTGAGCTTGCTTGCGGGCGACCACCTGCGGCGTCTGCGCCGCAGCCGCTGCCCGCATCTGTTCGGCTGAAAACATCCGTGTGGCGCCCGAGCCGGCAGGCTCGGGCCGGGGCAGACTGGCCGCGCCTGCAACTGCCTCCTCCACCACATGCGCGCGCACGCCGGTGCAATAGAAGCCGCGAAGGTAGGGATTGGCATTCAGATGACTGGGCCGCGCCAGCTCCACCAGGTACGACGCGAGATTGTTGCGCAACCTGCGCAATTCGCGTGGAAATTCGTACACCGGGTCTACGTTCTTCTGCTCGCTCTCGCGCGAGAGCAGCTCCAGGCGGAACTCTCCCAGCGAAAAAAAGATGCGGTCCAGCGACGCGGTCAGTTCGCTCATCGCCTTTTCCGCGTACAGGCCGCTCGAAACCCCATTGCGCGGAAAGGCCATCCCCAGGGCCTGCGACACCTCTTCGTTGGTGAGATTGCGGACGAATTCGCTGAAGTACGGGACGCGATCCAGTTTCGTCAGGATCACGTAGACCGGGACCTCCGTCCCCAGTTGCTGGCTCAGGGTACGCAGCATCTGGTTGGTGTTACGGGCCGCAGCCAGCACCGCATCCGGCGCCCCGGCGCCGAGAAACTGCTCCGCGCTGACGCAGACCACGGCAGCTCGCACCGGCGCCTGCTTGCCCATCGCCGAGCGGATCGCTTTGGGGCGCGTCTTGCGGATCACGCGGTTCCACAGCGCAGGACTCTTGCGCACCGCATCCCCGGCCTCGACGAAGACCGAACTCTGCGTATACCAGAGATTGATGATCGGAGTCGCAATGACATCCTGATCCCTGTAAACCTGCCCGGCGAGCAATTCCGGATCGAAGCCCGACTTGAGAACCGCCGTGGTCTTGGCGGAATTGGTTTCGCCAAGAACATAGAGAAGGGGAAGCGTTTCCAGTGATCTGGGGCCGGTCCGCTGCGCGGCGGCCAAGCGCTTTTCCGCGTCCCGCAGCAGTGTGTTCAGGTCTGAACCGCCGGGCAGGCTCATGGTAGCGGCGTCGCGCCGCTGGTCGCGGAAATAGAGGAAAAGGATGATGCCTGCGGTGACCACACCCAGCAGCACAAGCAGGATGCGCAGGATGAGAAGCGCGGTTCCCGCAATACCCAGCAGAGGCCCCGCCAGCCAGGCCAGCAACGCGGAGAGAACCACTACAACAACAGAGACAATGATCGCCAGCACGGCAGGCTCCTATTGCACAGTCAATCCGGCGTTCTGCACATGCGTCGCTCCGGAACTCAGTAAAATCTCGAATCCGCCAAACCCGATCGCTACCAGGCCAGCCAGCACGCATGTGGCAATCAGCAGCGAACGGGTGAGGGGATCGCGGGCGCGCGCGGCTGGCACTTCGGGAGCGGTAATGGGAGGCATCAGCGACGCCGCACCCCGGGTGCGCTCGATCTTTCCCCGCGCCATGCGCAGCACCTGGTGCAATTCGCCTGAGTCTCCCAGGGCGTAACGGCCGCGGTAGCCCATCAGCAGGCAGAGGCAGTGCAGCTCCAGGGCATCTGCGGTTTCAGGGGAATCCTGCGTGCTGAGCAGCCCCTGGAGATTGCGGAAGAACGCTTCACCGGCCAGATGGCCGCCGAACAACTCCTCCTGCAGAGGACGCCGCGCCCAGTCGGCAAAGACCGGGCTCTGCAGGTTGAGCACGCTTTCGTCCAGATAGGCCACGGCCGCGAAGACCCCCATCTGCACAGTTTCGCTCGCGTAGCCCATCGCACGCGCGTCCTGCATCGCCGACTGCAGGGAACGGCGCATCTGAGCGCGAAAGCTCTCTGAGTCCTGAACCTGCTGGCGCTGGAAGCGCACGCGCAGAATGGCGGTGAGCGCTTCCTGGAAGCAGAGAGCGAGATTGTTTACCCGAGCAGCACCCATCACGATGGCTCCACGATAACGGTAAGTTCGAATTCGGGACGCGAAATCTCTCCCGGAATATATATGCCCACGTTGCGCGTCTGCAGAATATGTTCCCAGCAGGGCCCGACGGTTTCGATCGCGAAATATTGCATATCCGCCTCGGCGCGCAGCGCGGTGGGCGGCACCGAGAGGTGGGAGAGCGTCAACCCAGGCAGGGCGCGCTTGACCAGCTCCGGAACAAACTTGACGGAACACACTTTGACCAGCCTCGGAACCAGCTTCAGGACCTCCGATTCGCCCAGGGCCGAGCGCACCCCGAGAATCCAGCGCGCGCGGCGGAAACACCGCTCGTCGCGCACCTCGGCGCCGTGCATGTAAGGCTCGATGGGTTTGAACTCGAGGCTGACGGTATTCGAAGGCACCACGATCTCCAGGTGCCGCCGGATGTGCGCATCGAGGGCACGAAATGCCGGCCCCGGGTTGCGATGGTCGTAGGAAGGCAGTTGGCGCGGGTCGGAATCCACAGCAAAGGTGCACAAGGCGCCGGCCAGCTGCGAAAGCTCGATGAACACATCCTCCGGATGCGCGTGCCGCGTCGTGGTCAGGTGCTGGAGGGGAGGAATGGCGCTGTGCAGCGCATGCAGAAACCAGTAGTTGGCCACATCCAGCGCCGCCGTGCCGGCCTCGAACTTGCCGTGCCTCCGCGCGCTTCGGGATACGGTTGCGCTCTTTTCTCCGATGGCGTCGATCAGCCGCCGCATCAGCAGCAGAAGCGGCTCGCTGGCGCTGAGGCGCAGGCAAGGAGGAATGAATTCCGGATCGCAGACCAGCTGCCCGCGGCCGTCGCGAAGCACTTGCGCGATGGGGATGGAGAGCAACTCCGGCGTCAATTCGGCTTCCGTGGTCAGGCAAATATTTTTCTGCCCCAGGTCGATCTCGCGCTCGTCGATGCCGTTGGTTTCGTCGCGCAGCAGGCGCTGCATCCGCGAGAACCGGGTGCCGTTCGGAGACGTTGCCAGGTCGCAGTCGAAGCCGCTATCCTGCCGCGCGGGAACGGTGAGATAGAGCGGAAGCACGGCGTCCGTGGAAGGGAAGACCTCGAGCAGGTTGCGGATGGGCGGAGCGGGATCCGAATTTGGCAGCTCGAACGCCAGGCCGTCGGGAAAGATCCCCGAGGCGTGCAGCAGGGACGCGGTTCCGTTGCGGATTGCCTTGGGGTCAAGTTCGAAGTGCAGCAGTCCCCACGGCTCGCGCCAGAGACTGGCGGCGAGGAAGGCCATGGAATCTTCGAAATACCGGCTTTGCGTCTGGAAATGGTGAGGGCTCAGGTACATCCCTTCGGACCAGACGACCCGTGAGAGGAATTTCATAGCAATCAGCGCATTGGGCAATCGTGAAGGCTAAGCAGGCTCACGCCACGTGCAGTTGCGATGCAGATAGCACTGCCACGCTCCTAGTCCTGGCTTTGACCTCGCGGCCCTCAATCGTGCTTGCATGGTAGGCTGCCTGCCCTTTACTGTCAAGCCAAGGCGATGTAGGCTTGGATTCCGGGGCCAGCCCACCAGCCGCAGACGAGGGTGATTACGCATGACTGGGTCCAGAACGCCATTCGATCAACCTGATTCTCCCGGAGCGAATGACTCTACCGGCGGAGAGCCTTCGAGCGCAACCGGGATTTTTGGAACCACCCCGGCTCGCGCAGACGAGGATGTGTTTGCGTCGCTCGGGAAGAAACCAGAGCCCGCCGCGCAACCTTCAGCCAGTCCTGCTCCGCCACTCCCTTCAGCCAGTCCTGCTCCGCCACCCGCTGAGGCAGCTCTTCCTCCCGCACCCTCCTCCAGTCCTGGAGAATTTACCCGTATGCTGCAGGCGTTGAAGATGCCCGAAGCGGGAGCCCGGTCAGACGCCCCGCCGGTGGTGCAAGCGGCCGAGGATCTGGCCAGGACATTCAGCGCTGTTCCCGTGGCAGAGACTCCCGCCTCGGAACGCGTGGCGCCGCCTGAATCCGCCCCCCAGCCGCTGCCGGGCAAGGAACCCGAACGCCCGCCTGCTGAACCAAACCCAGCTCCATCGCCGGGCAGTTTTACGCAGATGTTCGGCGCCTTGAGTTCCACAAGTAAGGCCACCGAACCCGCGGCTCCCACTCCCGTTCCACCGCGGTCCGCTCCGCCCGCGGCCTCCGGCCCCGGCGAATTTACCAAGTTGTTTCAGGGAGTTCCGCCCCGGCAAACGCCCGCGCAGCCGTCTCCGCTACCCTCGCCGCCGAAGCCCTACGCAAGCCCGGAGCAGCCCCCCGCAAGCGCGGAGCCAGGTGCGTTTACCCGCATGTTCTCGCAGCAAACTCCAGACCAAATCGCGCCCGAAAACCCGCTCAGCTCCCTGCGTTCAGAACCCCCTCCTCCGGAGCGAAGCTTCAAGTTCACCGCCGAGCCTCCGCGGCCTGCGGAGCCGGCTGTTCTCGCCGCGGGCGGATTCACGCAACTGCTCCAGGCCCTGGGCCCGGAGCCGGCAGCGAAACCCGCCGAGCCGCCTTTGGCCGCGGCACCGATGACCACTCCGGCCCAGGCCCCGGCGGCCGGAGGATTCACCCAGCTCCTGCGTTCCCTGGCGGAGCAGCCGGCCGCACCGCCGCCAGCTCCGCTTCCCGCGGCCTGGCCGCCGGCCCAGGCCTCTGCTGCTCCTCCGTTTGCGGCGCCCCCCGCGCCCTCTTCGCCGGTCATTCCGCCTACGGCTCCGCCGCTTGCCGCGCCTGCACCGGCCGCAAGCGGTCCCGGCGAATTTACGCGCGTGATTTCAGGCTCGGCTCTGCGCGATCTTCAGAGCGCTGGCGCTGCGCCTCCTCCGGCCGCCGCCCCGCCAGCGGGCCCGCCCGCCCCGCCCGCATGGACTCCGCCGGCATTCGTCAAGCCGCCTACCGCTGCGCCCCCGTCTCCGCCGCCGGCTGCAGCTCCGCACTTCGCGCCTCCAGGGTTCGCATTCCCTGCCGCCCCTGCCCTTCCGCCGCCGACGGCTCCCGCCCCCGGTGGCTTGCAGAAGTACTTGCCGCTCATTCTGGTCCTGAATATCTTTCTGATGCTGGCAATCGTGCTCATCCTGGTCTTCGTTTTGCACCATAAGTGACCCAGGCTCTGGCCGCATGTTGCTGTACGCTAGGGCGCGGCCGCACGTCAGTCCGGGTTCGCGAAGAGGAAGATGAGCTCCATCTCCGGGTTGGGAATTTCTCCGGGCACATACACCGCGAAGTTGCGCGCGCGCACGATGGCTTCCCACACCGGGCCGCTCCGCTCCAGGCTGAAATACTGATAGCGCAGCTTCACCGGAATGGCTCTGGGCGGCACGGGCACATGGGTGAGCTTCAATCCGGATAGCGCCTGGCGGATCAGTTGCTCGATATGGGTGGCGGAACAGGCCTTGGCCAGTGCCGGGGTGCGGGCAATCAGGTCCGCCTCCCGCATGTCCGAGGAGATGGCCAGGTAAGGCCGCGAATTCTCAAAATAGCGGTCCTTGTCGATGGCCGTAGCGTAGATGGAATCGCGCAGCGGTTTTAGCGGCAGGGCCACGAAATTGCTTGGCACCACCGTCTCCAGCAGCTCCGCAATCACCGCATCGAGCGCCAGAAAGCAGGGCCCCAGGTGCTCATGTTCGTAACGCGGCAAATCGCGCGGCTCAATCTTCGAAGAAAATGTAGTCAGCGCTCCAGCCAGGGACAGCAGATGGAGAAACATCGCCTCGGGATGGACCTGGCTGGCTTCGAGCAGATGGCGCAGGATCGGCAAGTGGACATTGATTGTGTAGAGCAGCCAGAAATTGGCGACGTCGGATGCACTGAAGTCGGCCAGCGACTGGTTGCGCTGGCGCCGTGAGCCGGCCAACTGGCTGCTCCGGGAGATGAGGATCTCGATCTGGCCGCGCAGAATGCCGGTCAGCAGCTCGTTGCCCTTGACGTTGAGTAGCGGAGGCACGAATTTTGCATCCTGCCGGTAACCGCCGGCCTCGGTACGTTCAATCCGCGCCAGCGGGAGCAGGACTGCCCCTTCGAGGTTTTCGCCTTCGGCCAGGATCTGCAGGTTCTTGCGCGCCAGCGACACCGGTTTTTCCACGCCCGAGCTGTTTTCATCGCGCAGCATCTGCAGTTCCGCATAGAAGCGCGTGCTGGCGCTCCCGCGCTGCAGAGCGACATTGATGCCGCCCGGCCGGTCCTCGGGAACCGCCAAAAAGAACGCGCATGCGTCTCTGCCGTCGGAAAAGCATTCGTCGAGGGTGCGGACGGCGGGCGGAGCGTCGGAAGCCGGCAAATCGAGGATGAGGCCGTCGGGAAAGATGCCGCAAGCCTGCGTGATGCTGAGCCGGCCTTGGCTCAACCCCGCCGCATCGACCTGAAGCGACGCAAAGCCCCAGTTTCGGAAAGACAGAGCGCCGGTGAGGAAGCGAAGCGTATCTTCAAAGAACCGGTCCTGGGCCTGCAGATGCTGCGGGGATAAAAATACACCTTTTGACCAGACAACGGGCTGTAGCTGTGGCATGCACGCAACTCCTGTCCCGGGGGAAGAGTATACACCGGGACCGCTGCCGGACGGGACTGGAGGTTCGGGAAGCGAAAGTGCGTGGCGGCCGGGGAAGCGGCGTTCCGCGCCTGCGGCGGGAAAGAGCATGCCCCAGCATCCGAGAGGGAGGCGAGTGGAATGAGAAGCTTCTCGAAAGATTTTGGGAATGGGGCTTGACATCCGGCGCAACATCGGGAAATAATCAAACCGCTTCTAGTTCTCGAATTTGCTGGAATTGGCGCGGAGACTTTCCCTCGCAGCTGCGGGCCAATGTGCTGAACGAAGCGACCAACGGAGATTACATTCGGTTCGGGAAAAGCCGCGGGCCAAACGCTGCTATTTCCCAAAGAAGGTGCGCTGACAGGCGGCGCACGGCGTCACCGGGGAGGAAAAATGGCCAGAGAGAGTACACAGCACAAGCTGGATCACGTCCGCTCGCCACGCGTGCACATCACCTACGACGTCGAGATCGGCGACGCCATCGAACTGAAGGAACTGCCCTTTGTCATGGGTGTTCTGGGAGATTTGACCGGGCAACCCGAGCAGCCGCTCGCGGCGCTCAAAGACCGCAAGTTTGTCGAGATCAACCCCGATAACTTCGACAGTGTCCTCAAAGGGATGCAGCCGCATCTGGCATTTTCGGTCGCCAACAAGCTGAGCGACGATCCCAATGCCGGCCAGATCGGCGTGAATCTCAAATTCGAAAGCATGGAAGACTTCAGCCCCGAGAACGTGGCCAAGCAGGTGGGGCCGCTGAAAGATCTGCTCGACCTGCGGACGCGGCTCTCGGATCTGCGCGGAAGTCTCCAGGGCAACGATAAGCTCGACGAAGCGTTGATGCAGGCGGTATCGAGCACGGAATCGAAGGACAAGCTTCGGGCTGAACTGGCGAAAACCGGAGGTGGCGAATGAGTGCGAATGATACGGCGGTCTCGGCGGCAGGCGAAAAAGTAGCGGAAACTGCGGAACAGGGGCTCCTCGATCAGATAGTAGCCCAGGGCCGCTTTACCCGCGATGCGGCGACGCTCGAGCGCGGCCGCGATATGGTGAAGGAATTCGTGTCCCAGGTGCTCGAGGGGCACATGACCCTGACGCGCGACGCCGAGGCCTCCATTCAGGCTCGCATTGCGCAAATCGACCGGCTGATCTCTCTGCAGTTGAACGAGATTCTGCACTATCCGGCGTTCCAGAAGCTGGAGGGGACCTGGCGGGGCATCAAGTACCTGATCGACCAGTCGGAAACCAGCGAGATGCTGAAGATCAAGGTGCTGAACGTCTCCAAGCGGGAGCTGCTGCGCGATCTGCAGAGAGCCCCGGAGTTCGATCAAAGCGCCCTGTTCAAAAAGGTGTACGAAGAGGAGTTCGGCGTCTTCGGCGGAGCGCCGTTCGCCTCGGTGGTGGGCGATTACGAGTTCGGCCGCGGGCCGGAGGATATCGAACTGCTGGAGCGCATCGCCCAGGTGGCTTCAGCGGCGCACGCGCCGTTCCTGTCGGCGGCCAGCTCGGAACTGCTCAACTTGAGCAGCTACACGCAACTGGGCGCCCCGCGCGACATCGGCAAGGTCTTCGATTCCACCGAATACGCCAGGTGGAAGGGCTTCCGCCAATCGGACGACTCACGTTATATAGCGCTCACGCTGCCGCACATTCTCATGCGTGTGCCCTATGGAAAGGACAACAAGCAGATCGATGCCTTCGATTACGAGGAGGCAGTCGACGGCAGCGATCACTCGAAGTATCTGTGGGGCAATGCGGCCTTCGGGCTGGCTGCCCGGCTGACCAACTCCTTCGCCCGGTACGGCTGGTGCGCCTCGATTCGCGGCGTTGAGGGCGGCGGCTTGGTGGAGGCCCTGCCGTGCCATACCTTCCGGACCGATGAAGGCGACGTGGCGCTGAAGTGCCCGACCGAGGTCGCGATCACCGACCGGCGCGAAAAAGAGCTGGCCGATCAGGGTCTGGTGCCGCTGGTGCATTGCAAAGGAACAGACTATGCGGCGTTCTTCAGCGTGCAGACGGCCAATCGGCCCAAGCTGTACGACAAGGAAGCGGCCAACGCCAACGCACGCCTCTCGGCGCAGTTGCCCTACATCCTTGCCATGTCGCGTTTCGCCCATTATCTGAAGGCCATGATGCGCGACAAAATCGGAAGCTTCATGACCCGCCAGGACTGCGAGAAGTTCCTCAACCAGTGGATCATGAACTATGTCTGCCTGGACGACAATGCCTCGCAGGCAGCCAAAGCAAAGCTTCCTCTGCGGGAAGCGTCGATCCAGGTTTCCGAAGTCCCTGGAAAACCTGGCGCATACCGCGCAGTTTGCTTTCTGAAGCCGCATTTCCAACTGGACGAGCTCGCTGTATCGCTTCGCCTGGTGGCCGAGCTGCCTGCATCGGCGCGGAAATAACGGATCGACTGGGTCGCTGGCGCAAGCACACACGGCGGAGCGGCGGTGAACCTCTGCCGGTTGAAAGGAGACATCAATGGCAGTCGATTATTTTCTGAAATTGGATGGGATTCAAGGGGAATCCGTGGACGATAAGCACAAAAACGAAATCCAGATCCTGAGCTGGAGCTGGAGCGCCTCTAACGTTTCCTCCGTTTCGGGGTCCGGCGGTTCAGGCGCGGGGAAGGTGGATTTGTCGGATATTTCGATGATGCTCAATTTTGACAAGTCTACGCCCAAGTTCTTCAAGTCGATTTGCTTGGGCTCGCACGTTCCATCGGGAACGTTGACTGCCATCAAGGCGGGCAGCGGCGGCAAACCATATCTCAAAGTCGATTTCAAGGAGTTGTTTGTCACCGGGCTGCAGATGTCGGCGGCCGGCGAGGTTCCCGCGGTGAGTCTGACCATGAGCTACAACGAGATCAAAATCGACTACTCGGCGCAGGATGAGAAGGGCAACGTCGCGAGCACCGGTCCGGTAACCATGAACACGAAGACGAACACGCTCTCCTAAGGCGGCCCAAATATGGACGCGCTTTCTCTCTACAAGGCCGGCCAGCTTGGGGAGGCGATTGATGCGCTTGGTGACGAGCTGAAGAAGCAACCGCTCGACACCAGGCGCCGCACGTTTCTCTTCGAGTTGCTGTGCTTTGCGGGGGAGTACGACCGTGCCGAAAAACACCTCGACATTCTCTCCGACTCCAGCTCCGAAGCTTCCGCGGGAGCTCTGCTGTATCGCGCCGCCTTGCACGCCGAGCGCGAGCGGCAGGACATGTTCGCCCGCGATTCGCTGCCGCTGGGCTCGCCGCTGCCGGCGCCCGAGGGAGAGCTGAACGGCGAGCAATTTACTGCAATCGCAGACGCCGATCCGCGCATCGGGGCGCATTTGGAGACGTTTATTGCCGGCAGCTATACTTGGATTCCCTTTGCCTATATCGAATCGATTGAAACCCAGCCGCCGAAAAGGCTGCGGGACTTGCTCTGGATGCCCGCTATCCTGCACACGACCTCCGATCTCCGGCTGCAGGATCTCGGCGAAATCCTGATGCCTGTGATTGCACCCCTCTCCTGGAAACATGCCGACGATGCGGTGCGCCTGGGCCGCGCGACGGCGTGGGAAGACGATTCGCGCCACGGACCGGTCCCCGTAGGCCAGAAGTTGCTGCTGCGCGGTGAGGAGGAAGAGCCCTTCCTGCAACTGCGGAAACTCTGCTTCCATCACGTGGGGAAGAGGGTCGAAAGTGCCACTGCGCGATGATCTGCTCAATCCGATTCCGGGCGATAATCCTTCAGGACCAAGCCTTCGCTACGATCGCGTCTACGACCAGATCAAGGAAGCGCGCACCGAAAGCGAGGAGTCGATCCTGGGCGCGCTTTCCACTCCCAAGCGCGCCGACCTTCCGCTGATCATCAAACTCGCCGGTGAGACGCTGGCCACCAAGACCAAGGACCTGCAATTGGCCGCATGGCTGGCCGAAGCGCTCCTTAAAAAGGAGGGCGTCGGCCTGCTCCAGCCCTGCCTCAAGCTATTTCAGGATTTGCAGGAGCAATTCTGGGATACCCTTTATCCCGAGGTGGAAGACGGCGATCTGGGTATGCGGGCCGTGCCTCTCGAATGGGCTGCCAATCGCTCGGCAACCATCCTCTACGAGGCGCCGATCACCCGCGACGGCCTGAATTATTACAAATATAAGGAATCGCGGGCGGTTGGCTACGAGGCCGCTGCCGAAGCCAGCGAGGTGAAGGCCGAGGCCCGGCGACTCGCGATCGCCGACGGCAAAGTCACGGGGGAAGAATTTGACGCGTCCTTCAATTCCACGCCCAAGTCCTGGTACAGCCAAATGGCCGAGTCCTTGCACGCCTCTGCTGAGACCCTCGATACACTGCAAGTGTTTTGCGAGGAAAAGTACGGCGATGACGGTCCGGGATTCGGAAAGCTTCGCACTGCCCTTGAAGAGGTGGGAAACGCCGTCAATGTCCTGCTGAATGAGAAGCGAAAGCTGGAGCCGGACGCTCCCAGCGAAGAAGCGGCTGAAGCAGAGTCCGAGCCGGAGCCGGTAGATGAGGCGGGGACAGGTTCGGAAGCCGGGCCTGCTGCCCGGGCGAAGTCCTCCCGGTCACTAAGTGCTGAACCGGTCGACCGGGACGACGCGATGGCCCGCGTTCAGGCCTGCGCAAAATTCCTGCAAACCGAGAATCCGGCGAGCCCTGTCGCTTATATGCTCCAGGCGGCGCTCCGTCTGGCCGAGATGCGCGAGCAGGGGAGCGGGCCTGCCTGGGACTTTCTCGTCCCCCCGCCAACCGAGAAGCGCCAGAACCTGAAGCGGCTGGCCGCCGAAGAGAACTGGACCGATTTGCTGGCGGTCGCAATCGGCGCCGCGGGCGAACCCTGCGGCCGGGCCTGGCTCGATGTGCATCGCTATATCTGGAAGGCAAGCACCGAATGCGGTTACCCCGCGGTTGCCGCCAGCGCCATCTCCACACTGCAAGGGCTGCTGAAGGATGTGCCTGAAATTCCCACCTGGACGCTGAGCGACGACACGCCGGCTGCCAATCCGGAAACCCAGCGCTGGCTGGAGGAGATGGTCATTCCCAAATCGTCGGAGGCTGCAGCGGCAGAGACAGAACCGGAACCTGTGTCCTATGCGCCTTCACCGGCGTCCGAGCAAGCAGCCGGGGAAGGCGCTGCCCCCGATGTGTTGGAGAAGGCCCGGGAACTTTTGGCGCGCGGACACTTGTCGCAGGCGATTCAAATGCTCATGCACGATGCCGCGCAGCAGACCAGCGGACGGGCACGCTTCCTGCGCCGGCTGCAGATGGCCCAGTTGTGCGTGAGCGCGGGGCAGGGCAAGGTCGCGTTTCCGGTGTTGTCAGAGCTGGTGAAAGAAATCGACCAGCGCCAACTCGAGGAGTGGGAGGCCACCGACATGATTGCTCCTCCGCTAGCGCTCCTGCTGCGCTGTCTCGATAAGTCTGAGAGCGGGATGCGAGAATCGGTCTTCAACCGCTTGTGCCGCATCGATCCCATCGCGGCAATGGATATCTCCCGGTGAGATGAAAGGAGCCGAGAAGGTTGGCGCGTGCGACCGCAGAAACGTTGGTGACGCAGTCGGTTCTCGATCGCCTGATGGCGGTTGACGAATGGCCGGCGACGCGATCGCAGTCAGTGCGCTTTTTCCGCGAGGCGCTCAAGCGCGATGTCGAGTGGTTGCTGAATACCCGTCAACCACCGCTTCCGGAACTTGCCTCCTTCCCCGCCGCCAAGGCATCCGTGATCAATTACGGCCTGCCCGACATCACCGCGCTCGGCCTGCTGTCCGCTTCCGACCACCATCTGCTACGCGCGGCCATGGCAGGCTGCCTGCGTATCTTCGAGCCGCGCCTGACCGACGTGCACGTCACGCTCGAAGGCTCCGATTTGGCCGACCGGCGCCTGCGCTTCCACATCGAAGGAAACCTGAGGCTTGATCCCTCCCCCGAGGAAATCGCCTTTGACACGGTGCTTGAGCTTTCCAGCGGCGAGTACAAGGTAAAGTAGCCTATGCGCGAAGAACTGCTCGAATATTACGAACGCGAGCTTGCTTACCTCCGTCAGCTCGGGGGCAAGTTTGCCGAGAAATATCCGCGCGTGGCCAGCCGCCTGTTACTCGAAAACGATCGCTGCGACGATCCCCACGTCGAGCGCCTCCTGGAAGCCTTTGCCTTCCTCGCAGCGCGCGTTCATCTGCGCATCGACGACGATTTTCCGGAAGTCACCTCAGCTTTGCTGGGCCTTGTGGCGCCGCATTACCTGCGCCCCATTCCCTCCATGTCCATCGCGGAATGCCAGGTTGATCCGGAACAGGGAAAGCAGACCGCCGGACAAACCATGCCCGCGGGAACTCCGCTGGCCACCAAGCGCTTGGTCGATGGACAGCCCTGCCGCTTCCGCACCGCCTATCCTGTAGACCTGTGGCCCTTCACCATTGGCCAATGCGAGTGGCGGCAGCCGGAGCGGCTCGCGGACCCGGTGCGCGTACCCGGCACAGTGGGGGTTCTGCGGGTGCGGCTCGATTGCGCGCGCGACGTGGACTTCCACCAGCTCGGGGTCGCCAAATTGGCCTTTTACGTTGCCGGAGAACCGAACGTTGTCCACACATTGTATGAGCTGTTGTGCCAGAACTGTATCTCCATTCTCGTCCGCAACCCGCAGGTGCGAAACGGAAAAATAGTCAGCATCTGGCCCAAGCAACTGCGCGCCATGGGCTTCGAGGAGCAGGAATCGCTGCTGCCTTATCCCAGACGTTCGTTCGACGGCTATCGCCTCCTCCAGGAGTACTTCACGTTCTCTGAAAAGTTCCTCTTTTTCGAGCTGGCCGGCCTCAAGGCCATCGCGGAAACGGACTGTACCGGGCAGGCGGAAATTCTGTTCTGCATCTCGCGCTTCGAGCGTCCGGAGCGCAATCAGGACCTCGAGGTAGGAGTCTCGGCGCGTACCTTGCGCCTCGCATGCACGCCTATCGTCAATTTGTATTCACAGGTTGCTGAACCCATTCTCGTGACGCAGGCCAAGCACGAATACCAGGTGATTCCCAACGTGCGCCGCCAGGACACCACGGAAATCCACTCCATCGATGAGGTCCTGGCCTCCAACACCGCCCGCCGGGAGAGTATCCCGATCGAGCCGCTCTATGCCTATCGCTATCAGGCGCGGAAGAGCAGCAATCGCGTGTACTGGCACGCGGTGCGCCGCAGGAACCAGGTGGGCGAGCGCGAACCTTCCACGATGCACCTTTCCATCGTCGATGTCGATGGAGTCCTGACGGAGCCAAGCGCTGAAGTGCTTACCGTTCGCTGCTCCTGTTCGGACTTCGATCTTCCCTCGCGCCTTCCTTTCGGACTCGAGGATGGAGATTTCGTGGCCGAGGATTTTCCATCGATCCGGCAGATTACGGCCCTGCGCCGCCCCTCGCCCAGCTACGATCCGCCCAGCGCCAAGGGCCAGCTGTGGAGGCTGGTGTCGCAGCTTTCGCTCAATTACCTGTCCCTCGCTGAAGAAGGGGTTTCCGCATTTCAGGAGATTTTGCGCCTGCATAACTTCACTGATTCGTCCTACCTTGAGAACCAGATCGGAGGCATCACCGGGCTCAACTCCAGGCCGCACTTCGCCATTATGCAGTCCGTCTACGGAAACCTGCCGGCGCGGGGAACACGCGTGGAAATCGAATTCGACGAACGCCAATATGTGGGCGGCAGCGCCTATCTTTTTGCCAATGTTCTGGACCGGTTTTTGGGTTGCTACACTTCCATCAACAGTTTCTGCCAGTTGGCGGCGCGCACCATGCAGAGAAAGGAGTTTCTGGGCGAATGGGAACCGAAAGCGGGATACCAGCCGCTGATTTGAAATTCGAACCGCTGCGCCAGATGCTGGAGCAGGACCCGTACAGCGTCCGCTTCTTTCAGGCGGTGCGTCTGCTGGGGCGATTGTATCCCGAGCGTAATCCAGTGGGACTGTTCGTTGCGCCAGCGAGCGAGGTGGTGCGGTTTTCTTCCGTTCCCACCCTCGCCTTTCCGGCCAGCGAGATTCAGGGCCTGGAGTTCGGCGGCGATGGCCAGCCCGTGCTTTTTGTCAACTTCATGGGATTGAGCGCCGCGGTGGGAGCACTGCCCCATGTTTATACTGAATTTCTGCTGGAGCGCGTTCGCGCCAAGGACCGCGGTCCCGGCGATTTCTTCGACATCTTTAATCACCGCATCGTTTCGCTCTTTTACCGCGGCTGGCAGAAACATCATTTCTACATCGCGTATGAGCGCACCGGAGCCGGAGACGATCTGATCAGTGCAAGGTTGCTCGATCTGATCGGGCTCGGCACCAATTCGCTCGCCCATCGCATGGACATTGAAGACGAGGCCTGCCTCTACTATTCAGGGCTTCTCTCCGGGCGCCGTCCGACAGCACAGGGGCTGAAGCAATTGCTCCAGGATTACTTCAATGTTCCAGTCAGCGTGGAGCAATTCACCGGCACCTGGAGGCGTCTTCCGCCCGAGAACCGCACCTTCCTTCGTGGCGGCGAATCGTTCTGCGAGCAGCTTGGAATGGGAACCATCGTCGGAGATGAAGCCTACGACCAGCATGGCACCGTTACCATCCGTCTGGGCCCGTTGAGTTTTGCCCGCTATCAGGAGTTTCTGCCCGGCGCGCGCGCCCACGTGGAATTGCGCTCCTGGCTTCGGTTCTATACGAATCGGGAGTTCGATTTCGTCATTCGCCTGGTGCTCGAACGCGCTGAAGTCGCCGCGTATGAAGCTGGGCGAGGATGACATCGGAGCTTCCCGCCTGGGACTGGTGAGCTGGATCCGCAACCGGCCCCTTGATCGCGATCCGGATGAGGCAACCTACTGGTTGTCGTAAACGCAACCGTTTCACCGATGGAGGTAAACAAAATGAGTCTCAATTTAAAGTCTCTGATTGCCAAGCTGGATGACGCCACCCGTAGCGCGCTTGAAGCCGCGGCGGGCCTTTGCGTCTCTCGCACCCACTACGATATCGAGATCGAGCATTATCTCCTCAAGGCCATTGATAGCTCCGATAACGACATCGCCTTTATCCTCCGGCAGTATGGCGTCGATCGTTCGCGCCTGACCAGCGAGCTGCAGCGCAGCCTCGATCGGCTTAAGAGCGGCAACGCGCGCAGTCCCGCTTTTAGCCCGCTGCTGGTGAAGATGCTCACTGAAGCCTGGACGGTGGCCACCATCGAATATGATGTGGCGCAGATTCGCACCGGCTTCACGCTGTTGGCGCTGCTTAGCAACGAGGAACTGTCGCGCCTGGTCAGCGGCGTCAGTAAAGAGCTGCAATTGATTCCCGCCGAAGCTCTGCGCAAGGATTTCTTCGCCATCACCGAGAAGTCCCGCGAGGACTCGGTCACGACGGCGATCGGCGCGCCGGCTGGAGATGGTGGCCCGGCCCGGCCCGCCGGCTCCGGAAAGACTGCGCACCTCGATCAGTACACCGTCAACATGACCGCCAATGCCAAGGCGGGCAAGATCGATCCCGTGCTCGGCCGCGATCAGGAGATTCGCCAGGTAGTGGACATTCTCATGCGCCGCCGCCAGAACAACCCCATCATGACGGGCG
The DNA here is from genome assembly GCA_963808795.1 of uncultured Acidobacteriota bacterium. Taxonomy (GTDB): domain Bacteria; phylum Acidobacteriota; class Terriglobia; order Terriglobales; family Acidobacteriaceae; genus Telmatobacter. The sequence continues at coordinate 394,718 of CAWEGL010000011.1, read as the reverse complement.
AGGCCGGGGTGGGCAAGACCGCTGTGGTCGAGGGCTTTGCTTTGCGGCTGGCCAGCGGAGACGTTCCGCCGCCTTTGCGCAAAGTTCAGCTTCACAGCCTGGACCTTGCCCTGTTGCAGGCCGGCGCCGGTGTCAAAGGCGAATTCGAAAACCGCCTGAAGGGACTCATTGAAGAAGTGAAGTCCTCGCCCCATCCCATAATTCTGTTTATCGATGAAGCGCACACCATGATCGGGGCCGGCGGACAGGCCGGCCAGAACGATGCCGCCAATCTGCTCAAGCCGGCATTGGCGCGCGGGGAACTGCGCACCATTGCGGCCACCACTTGGTCTGAGTACAAGAAATACTTCGAAAAAGATGCCGCTCTAGCGCGGCGGTTCCAGGTGGTGAAGGTAGAGGAGCCGACTGAAACCCAGTGCGACGCGATGATGCGGGGCATTGTGCCGGCGCTCGAGAAGCACCACGACCTGCGCATTCTGCATGAAGCGGTCACCGCAACGGTGCGGCTCTCGCATCGCTATCTGGCGGGCCGGCAATTGCCGGACAAGGCGGTGAGCGTGCTCGACACCGCCTGCGCCCGCCTCTCGCTGGGCCAGAACACGATTCCCCCGGCCGTTGAAGACGCCACTCGCCGCATCGACGATCTGAACGTGCAGAAGCAGATTCTGGAGCGCGAAACCGCCGTGGGCCAGGAACACTCGGAGCGCCTGGCGGCGATCGCGGAGCAGCTGGCTTCAGAAGAGTCTTCGCTGGCAAAGCTGAAAGCGCAGTGGGAGCAGGAAATCGAGCTGGTGCGCAAAATACGCGCCATGCGCGAGGCCCTCGAGTCCGGCGCCGAAGAGGTGAAGACGGAAGGCAACGGTGCGCCCCCAGAGAAGCCGTCGCTCGAAGCTCTGCGCGCGCTCGAAGACCGGCTGGCCGCGGTGCAGGGCGAGAACCCGCTCATTCATGTGTGCGTAGATGAACGCATCGTCGGCGAAGTGATCTCCGCCTGGACCGGCATTCCTCTGGGCAAGATGGTGAAGGACGAAATTGCCGCCGTGCTCGATCTGGATGGGCATTTGCGCAAGCGCGTCATCGGGCAGGACCACGCGCTAGCCGCCATCGCGCAGCGGATCATCACTTCGCGCGCGCGTCTCGACGATCCCGGAAAGCCTGTCGGCGTCTTTATGCTGGTGGGCCCCAGCGGCGTGGGAAAAACCGAGACCGCGCTGGCTATCGCCGACCTTCTCTACGGCGGCGAACGCAATTTGATCACCATCAACATGTCGGAATTTCAGGAAGCCCATACCGTCTCCACGCTGAAAGGTTCGCCCCCTGGATACGTGGGCTATGGCGAGGGCGGCGTGCTCACCGAGGCAGTTCGCCGGCGGCCTTATTCCGTTGTCCTTCTCGACGAAGTGGAAAAAGCTCACAACGACGTGCTCGAGCTCTTCTACCAGGTCTTCGATAAAGGCAATCTGGAAGACGGCGAGGGACGCTCCATCGACTTCAAGAACACCATCATCATCCTCACCAGCAATGCCGGAACCGAGACCTTGATGAAGCTGACGGCGGACAAGGAAACCATGCCCGACTCCGCGGGACTGGTGCTGGCCATGAAGCCGGAGCTGAATAAGATTTTCAAGCCGGCGTTTCTCGGCCGCATGGTCATCATTCCCTACTTCCCGGTGCGCGACGAGGCGCTGAAGAAGATTGTGGTGCTGAAGCTCGGCAAAATCCAGCGCCGTATCTATGAGAGCCACAAGATCACGATGATCTGCGACAATTCGGTTATTGACGAGGTGGCCAAGCGGTGCACCGAAGTGGAGAGCGGGGCGCGCAACGTGGATAACATCCTGACCAACACCATGCTCCCGGAGATCTCGCGCCAAGTGCTGTCGCGCATGGCCGAGGAAACACCGACCGATAAGGTGCAGGTGGGGGTGGGGGAGGACGGCTTCTTCACTTATACCTGGTCGTCTCCCGCTGCCAGCGATCAACCAGGTGCGGCCTCTGGCGACAAGCCCGGCCTGAAACCAGCTACCGCACCCAGTGCAGCCTCTCCAGCATAATGAAAGCGCGGCGGATAAGCCGCAATACGAGCACTCCGGCACAAACCTATGTCCGCTTTACAAACAAACCGGCTTCTCAACTTCACCAGCCCGCTGGGCGCAAACGTCCTGCTGCCGGAACGCCTGGCGGGCTCGGAGGGCGTTTCGGAGCTGTTTCGCTACGAGATAGAACTTTTAGCCGAAACCGACACCACTATCGACCCCAAGAACATTGTCGGCCAGAAGGTCTGCGTCGGCATTCAAGCCAACGACACCGGCACGCAGCGATACATCAACGGGATCGTGGCCAGCTTCGAGATGAGCGGCGGCGACCAGGAATTCTTGAGCTATCGCGCTTTGATCGTCCCCAATGTGTGGCTGCTCACGCAGAGCCGCAATACGCGCGTCTTTCAGGGCAAGACCGTTGTCGACGTTGTCAAAGCGGTGCTCAGCCCTTATGGGATCAGCCCCTCGGTGCAAACCTCGGCGACGTACACTCCGATGGAATACTGCACCCAGTACCGGGAGACGGACTTCGATTTTATCTCCCGGCTCATGGAGCAGCATGGAATCCTGTACTACTTCAACCATACGAAAGACGATCACACCTTTACCCTGCAGGACACCTCCAGCAAGTTGAGCGCGTGCGCCATCCAGGATACGTTCCGGTACGTACCCGAAACTACGGCCAGGTCGGGTTTTTACGATTTCGTGATCCGCGAGTTCCGGTCGCGGTCTTCGCTGGTAACGGGCAAGTTCACTGCCTGGGACTATAGCTTCATCCAGTACAAAACCGTACCGGCGCCATTAGCGAGCGCCGCAACCAATGGTCCGCTGGGCGCAAACTCAAGAGAACAGTACGATTACGCCGACAGCGGCGCCGCATATCTGAAGAAGCCTGGCTCCGACTCCAAGATCGGCGATCAGACAACCTTCTTTAATAACATGCGCCGCGACGCAAGCGACGCCGCGACCCTGATCGTCGAGGGGACGTCGAACGCGGTTTCAATGCAGACGGGATACACGTTCACGCTCGATAAGCACCCGCAGGCGAGCCTCAACGTGAAATACCTGCTGGTTCGCATCGAGCACAATGTGCAGCAATTGCCGCCTTATCGCACGCGGACGGCAGCGCCCCCGCAACCCTACGCCAACATTTTCACCGCAGTCCCTTCGTCGATCGCTTATCGACCTCCCATCCGGACCGAAAAGCCAGTGGTGCATGGCATGCATACGGGCAAGGTAGTTGTGCCGTCAGGCGAAGACTCATACATGGACAAGTACGGGCGGGTGTGCGTGCAGTTCTGGTGGGACCGGGAGCGCAAGGCCAACACCACGGACAATACACTGCTCCGGGTGGCGCAATCCTGGGCTGGCAAGGGCTGGGGGACGTATTACTGGCCGCGCGTCGACGACGAGGTCCTGATCGACTTTATGGAAGGCGATCCGGACCAACCCATCGTCGTCGGCTCCGTCTACAACGGCGTCAATATGCCCAAGTACGATCCGGCCGGCCAGTACACGCTCGCCGGAATCCTCACGCGCAGCTCCAAGAACGGCGGCGCGGCCAACGCTAACGAGCTGCGCTTTGAAGACCTGGCAGGCAAGGAACAGGTTTTCATGAACGCCGAGCGCGACTACGACCTGCACGTCGAGCACGACTGGCACACGCTGGTCGGTAACGAAGAGCATTTTAAGATCACTTCGAATCAGTTCGGGGAGGTGGACGGAGATTCTCATCTGCTGGTGAAGGGCAAGCAGCTAAATGAAGTCGATGGCGAAGCCGACCTCAACGTGAAAGGCAATCAAATCGTCCAGGTGGGCGGCGACCGCAGTCACCAGGTCAGCGGCAATATCAAGGAAAGCGTGGGGCAGAACTACGGCATAACCGTTGGCCAGAATCTGAGCCAACAAGTTGGTTCGAATCATTCCCTCGTCGCCGGCCAGAACCAGCAAGTCGAAACGGGTATGAATTGTAATATCACAGCCGGACAAACCATCAACCTCATGGGCGGAATGAGTGTCAACATCACGGGTGGAGCAACGGGAGTCAGCATCGTGGGCCCCGGTGGGTTTATCTCAATTACTGAAGCCGGCGTGGCTATCATGGGCACATTGGTGATGATCAACAGCGGCGGCGGCCCTACGCCTGCCGATCCCGCTCAGCCGCAAAGCCCGTCGTCGCCCGGCAGCCCCACCGCGCCCACCGCGCCCACCTTCCCCGGCGACGATCCGCCGTCGAAACCGAAGTCATGACGCAGGGGCTCGAGCGCGGCGGTGGGCATGAAACTACGCCGCCCTGAATCTCATGCGATTTTCAACCAATTCGAAACGGATGCGATGGGCATAGTAATTCGTTAAAGGAGAACAACGACCCGTGGGCATGCCAGCCGCCACCATCACCAGCATGACCGCTCATGGCGGCGTCGTCATCGTTGGCTTCCCGACTGTACTGATCGGCATGATGCCGGCTTCGCGCATCGGCGACATGCACGTTTGTCCCATGGTCACGGGTGTAGTCCCGCATGTGGGAGGACCCTTTGTTCTCGGCTCGACGACCGTGCTCGTAGGCGAAATGCCGCAGTCGCGGGTCACGGATCAACTGGTTTGCGTGGGCCCGCCGGACGTTGCGGTAATGGGCTGCGAGACGGTGCTCGTGGGCATGGCCGGAGGAGGGGGCGCGGCGAGCGCGGTGACTGGAGTCTCGGCGATGGGCGCGTCGGTCCCCATGCAGCCGCCGCCCGATCCTTCACAATCGCTGAATGCAGAGCTGCAACAGGATGGCACGATCAAAACGTCGGCGCCGGCGGGCAGCCGACTCCCTGCAAACACGTTGAGCCAGCCCGGCTGGCCCGATCTTCCTGCCGACCAGGCGCCGAATTTTCAGTCGGCGCAGCCCGTCAATTTGCCTCCGGGAACGACGCTGGTTCGGGTGATTGGTGACAGCAACGCACCCGATGGAAGTTACTGGTCACTGGGCGTGCCTGACAGTGAACAGGCGTGGCGCGACAGCAGCGCGGTCAAGCCGAAATGGAACAATGATGGAAAGTTTGTCGCGTACACAGTGCCGCAGGAAGGCCTTAAGGCCTGGATGGGCCCCGCATCAAGTCAAGGCGACTTGAAAGGAGGCGGCATCCAATTCTATGTGCCGCCTGGAACTGTAACTCCCGGTGCGGCGACGCCCACGCCGTGGGCCGCAAAAGGCAACTCATGACATCCGACATTGCGCCTGCAGAACTGCAACCTCTTGTCGAACGCTTTGCCAAATCGTTCGCGGCATTCGTCAAGGCAGCGGGGGATGCTGTGTCGGACGCGGCCCGCAATCCGGAGCTTGCCGCCACGCCGGGGTATCAGGCTTGGCGGGCAAAGGTGCTGCCGCTCCTGCAACAGGAGAATGCGTCCTTTGATTCTGCGCTGGCGCAATTTCAGGCAGGCGATGTACGTCCTGTGCTTGTAGCTGCCGAGGACAAGCGAGGACTGGCGAAGGACATGGATGGTTTCCCTCTCACGTTTGCCGGCGCAGATCACGCTCAGGTTCTTGGCGACCTTAGAACAGCGGTCGTGAGAAGCGCCTCCCGGCTCTGCGCGGCAGCCGGGATCCCGTGAGGTAGGCCATTGCAAGAGCTCCGGCACAGCCGTTCTCATGTGCCAGTTGCCGGAGTTAAGAAAAGGAACTGCTCAACTCGCATCGCGTATGAGTGCCAACCCTGGACAAGCCGCTGGACCTCCCACCGCCGCGCGGATCGGCCGGTGGATCGTCCCCGCCATTCCCTTCGGATGGACGTGGATCCCCGATTTCGGTATCCAGAAACGTGGCGACGGCGCCATCCCCAGCAACGTCTATCTGCGGGAAGACCTGCTGCTGGCGGGCGATCGGTTGGCCCTCTACATTCAGGCTCAGATCACGCTGATGAAGAGAACTTTCCTTGAGCCCGCCTTTGCCGGACCCGCCGCGATCGAGTTTCCCGACGCTACGGAAGCCGCGATGCTGATGCTCAAACACCGGCCCATGCACCAGGTGACCGTATTTCAGGTGCAGCACTACGTTCGCAGCGGCAAATGGATCGGCATCGCCACGCTCACTACGCTGGAATCGGAACTGCTCAAGGTCCGCCCCGACTTCGACCAGTTCATGAAGATACTCAGAATCGAACCGGAGCCGGGCTGACGCGGCGTTCCAATCCACGCTTCGGCGCCTTGAGGGTGGGGCACCCTGGCGGTTTTGGCTTGGCAATCTTCCTCAGGAGCTATAGCATCGTATCGTCGCGGATGAGGAAAAAGGAGATTCCGATTAACGGCGTTGAAGGACGCCGGTTTTGGTGTGTTCATCTTGAATTTGCTTCACAATCGGCAATTTCCCCATCGACTGGGGATCGGCGGAAAGCCGCTGGAGGAACTATGGCAGCGATCGACAAGCAGGAATTCTTGAACAAATGCAAGGCAGCCAATCCGCAGTTCACCGCGAGCGTCTTTGCCGCGCTGCTGGGAAGGATCGACGCCTATAACACGGCGCTTGGAAGAGCGGCCAGCACAGGGAAGATCACCAGGGAATCGACTCTTTTGACGCGCTTGAAGACTGTCAACCCGAAATTCGACGATAGCATCGTGGACAATGTGCGCGAGGGCTCTATCAACTACACCGGGATGATGCAACAGGCAAAGAACTCCAGTGCAATGCAGGTCGAAATCGAGATTCAAGCCATGCTGCGCGGTTTTTCTCCGGATGTGAAGGCGAAATATGCCAATGCGCTCGCTTATGTTCAGGGGAAAATCAAGGGCAGTCTTGCCAAGCCCAACGATAGCGCAGTCTACAAAATGACCGTTTCAATTTCCAGCCGGCAGAGCCCCCTTCTCCTCCGCGGCGAAGGATTTCCTTCGCTGGCGGCCATGGAGGAAGTATCGAACGACCTGAAGATCATCTGCCCACTGGTCCATGAACTGGCCCAGTCGGAGCAGCGCGGGCCGCGCCTTAACTGGTTTGCTAGGGATTCACTGAAGGAGGTCCAGTCGGCGCTCGTCAACCTCGACAAGTACCTGAATGGGAAATGCGCCCGAATCAGCTTCAAGGTCCTTACGGTGGGAGATCGATGCGACAACGACAAAGTGGGAACGGGTCTTGCCGGCCAAGTGCTCCCCACCGTGATGCTGAAAGGCGAAGACCGGCCCGATTTTCGCCAGGAAAACGGTTACCTCCAGGTTCCTGGAGGGCTTAGGATCTTCCTGGGACCGCTCTACTTCTCGGTCCGGGCCAATTACGATGCGATCCTCAAGACGGTGGCCATCTACCGCTTCATGACCTTGTTCCATGAGATGACCCACAAAATCATCAAGACCACCGATCAGGTATACGAACTCGACAATTGCCGCGCCATCAAGGACACCCCCAGAGCGGTGATGTGCGCTGACAGTTGGGCCTACTTCCTCACCGATTACGCCGCCGAGGCCGGGCGTTTGCCGGGCGAGAAATCAAGCAAAGTTGGCGCGCTCAAGGCAAGGTTCGGCGGGTAGAGCTGCGCTTGAGCGCGCATCGCACGGCAAGTTCCTTCAACGCGCGTCGTGAGGCCCGCTCTTCGCCCGCGGTGCGCCCACCGCAGCGCGATTGGCCGAATCCCTCAATCAGGCCGGTCTTGGCAGGCCGGGGTTGCGCGGAATAGCAGGGTGAACCGGCTGAATAGCCGTTGCATGAGCTAGGGCGCGGAACTGCGAGTCTGCTTGGCTGCCGGGGCGGAAACATGCTACCGTGTTAGTGCTGGCCAGCGCAAACATAAGCAGGATTTTTCCCCGCATGGGTGGGCTGTCTCAGCGTTCTGCTTCTTTGGGGACCCAGCAGTCTGTGTCTCAAGCGACCGCCGGCGAAAACTGTGGATACGCTCGAAAAACGAAAGATTGGCAAGTACGAGATCGCGGGTATCCTGGGCCGCGGCGGCATGGGAGTGGTGTACCGCGCCGAGGATAAGCGCATCGGCCGCCAGGTTGCCATCAAGACGCTGACCGAGGGGTTCTCCGGGCAGCCGGAGATGCTGGAGCGCTTCTATCGCGAGGCGCAGGCCGGAATCCTTCAGCACCCCAACATCGTGATTGTCTACGATCTCGGCGATGAAGACGGCGTGCCCTTCATCGTCATGGAGTATGTCGAGGGCGAGCCCCTGGACAAGCTCATTGCCTCCGGCCGGCAGTTGAACCTCATCGAGAAGCTGAGCATCATCGAACAGGTCTGCGCGGCCCTGGGATACGCCCACCAGCGCGGGGTCGTCCATCGCGACATCAAGCCCGCCAACGTGATCGTGCAGCCGGACGGGCAAGCCAAGATTGTCGATTTCGGAATTGCCCGAGTTCAGAGTTCCGGGCAAGAGAGTGGGCTGACGCGTACGGGAAATGTGATCGGCACCATCCATTACATTGCTCCGGAACGGCTTAAAGGTCAACCTTTCGACGGGCGCTCCGACATCTTTTCGACCGGCGTCATGCTCTACCTTCTGCTCACTGGAGAGTTGCCGTTCACCGGCGAAGACATGACGGTGCTGCAGAAGCTGGTCAATGAACCGCATCCTCCCTTGCGCACCTATCTGGCCAACTACCCGCATGGCCTGGACGCAATCGTCGACCGGGCTTTGGCCAAGGACCCCGAGCAGCGCTACGCCACGGCCGAGGAGTTTGCCAACGATCTGCACGCGCTCAGCGAAGAACTGAAAAGAGGCCAGATTGCCGAACTGTTCAACGACGCCGAACGGCTGGCCGCCGAGCAGCAGTTCGGGCGCGCTCGCGAGGTTCTGCTGCAACTGGGCAGGATCGATCCGCAGCACACGGGGGCCCGGCAACTGCTGGGCATTGTGCAGCAGCAACTGGCCCTGCTGCAGCGCGCCGAACAGGTCCGCCAACTCATCGCCGAGGCCGAGGAAGCCGCCGCCTCTTCCCGCTTCGTGGAAGCGCTCGGCTCGCTCGACCGGGCGCTGAAGCTCGATCCTGACAACGAGGAGCTGACGGGCAGACACGAGGCCGTCAAGGAAAAAAAACGGCGCTACGACGAGATCGCCAGCCTGGTCTCTCATGCCGACTCGCTGCGCGAACGGGGCGACTGGACAGGGGCACTGAAAGCTGTCGAGAAGGCGCTCATCCTGGATCAGCAGGACACCAAGGCTCGCGCGCTTTATGTCGAAGTCTCGCGGCAGGCAAAACTCGCGGCCCAGCAGAACCAGATTCGCGAATTGATGGGCAAAGCGCGGGTGGAGGTCTCTTCCCGCCATTTCACCGCCGCCATCGAGATTCTGCGCGAGGTCGGCAAGCTCGATCCTTCGCTGCCGGAGATGGAGAATCTGCTCCAGACTGCGGTCAGCGGCCAGGAACAGGAGCGCCGCCAAAAGCTTATCGAGCAGATCCAGGCGGAGATTGAAAAGTGCCTGGCGGCCGAGGAATATGATCGCGCCAGCGAGCTTGTCGATCGGGCGGTGGAGCAATTGCCCTCCGAATCGTCCTTGCTCCAACTCAAGGCGCGGGTCGCGCTCCTGGCCCGCCAGTTCCACGTCCGGCAACTCGTCGACTCTACCGCGGCCAAGGCTCAACAAGCCTTTCTGCAGTCCCCCGGCGAAGCGCTGCTGATCGTGCAGAAGGCTTTGCAGGAACTGCCCGGCGAGGAACGGCTGCTTGCGCTCGAGCACTCCCTGCGCCAGCGGCTCAAGGCGCGCGAGAAGGAAGAAGTCCGGGGCAGGTATCTGCGCGAGGCCCAGGACGCGATCGATCGCAACGAATTCGAAAAGGCCGTAGAAATTCTCGAATCGTACCAGCTTGAATTCGCCGATGCTGCGGGCGTGGGCGAGCTGCTGGATTTTGCCCGCAATGAACTGGCTCAGCAACAGCGCCGCGCGCGCTGCGCCTTGTCCATGGCCCAGGCCAGGGAACTCATGGAGCAGAACCGGCTCGACGACGCCATTCGCCTGCTCGACGTTGCTTGCGCCGAGACCGCGGACCCGGCTCTGGCAAGGCTTCTGACCGAGGCGCGCGCGCAAAAGGAAGAGAATGAGCGAAAGACCGTCGCGCTGATGGCAAGGGTCGGCCGGCTGAGGGAACGCGGACAACTCGATGAAGCCATCGAGGCTCTGCAGGCTCTGCCCTCGGCAAGCGTGTCGGGCACGCCGCACAACGCGCTGCTTGAAGAGATTCGTGCTCAACAAGCTCGGATGCGCACTGAACAGGCCCGCAAACAGGCCACTGCTGCCGCCCTCTCCTCCGCCGCGCAGGCCAGTGACAAGAGCAGCTTCGAAGCTGCGATTGAATCGCTTCAAAGCGTGCAGCGTGCCTGGGGTGAATCCGCGGAACTAACGCGCGCCATCGGTGAAATCGAATCGCGGCGCAGCCAGCTTGCCAATCAATCTGTGGAGAAGGCGGTTGAGGCTGGCCGCGCAGCGCTGCTGGCCAACGATACGGCAACTGCTCTCGAGGAACTCGGCAAAGTTGCCGAGCTGTTCGAATTCGCGGGCGCCAGCCAACAGGCCGACTGGCGCCGTCTGAACGCCGAGGCTTCCAGGCCCGCCGCCCGCAAATCGACCGGCCAGGTGCCTAAGGTTGGCGCCCCATCGGAGGCAGACGCCCTCGCCGCAGAAGAAGCCGCGCCGCGGCGAAAGCTACTGCTTCCGCTTCTGGGCGGAGCGCTCTTGGTCATCGTGGCTGCCCTCGTCCTGGCGTTCCATTTCATGGGTGCAAAGCGCGCCGGACAGCAACAAGCCAGGGTCCAGCCCGCTCCCGCCGGTGCCACGCAACCCGCGCCGCTGCCGGCGGCGCCTCCCACCGGAACCCTGCTCGTCAAGGGCAATGTAGACGGGGCCGAGGTGTTTGTCGATGGACTCCTCAAAGGCTTCACCCAAAGCGGTGGATCGCTCACGCTTCCCCTCGATCCGGGAACGCACTCCATCCGTTTCGCCAAGCCGGGCTATTCCGACGTGCCGCCCGCTACCGTGACCATCAGCGTCAATCGCCAGGCAACGGTTCCCTTCTCGATGACCCGGAACAGTTCGGCCGCGGCGCCCGTTGTAATGACGGCGCTGGTGAACGTCCAAACCACACCGGGCGCCACAGTGAGCATTGACAACACGCCGCAGGGTCAAACCGACGCCCGCGGCGACCTGAGCGTGCAGGTCAAGCCGGGCAAGCGCGAGCTGGAAATCAACCTCAATGGCTATCAGCCCACCAGCCGGACCTTCAGCATCAAACCCGGAGAAACGAACAGCGTAATTGCCATGCTGCTTCCGGTTCCGGCCGCGCCCAAACCAACTCCAACGCCCCAGGTGCAGCCCGTCCAGATTCTCTCTTTTTCCGCCACCGCGGCGCAGATCGAGCAAGGTCAGTCCACCACGCTTAACTGGCAGACCGCCAATGCCTCCAATGTTTCGATCAACAACGGGATCGCCCGCGTGGACAACTCAGGACAAACGACTGTTCGCCCGTCCACAACCACGACTTACGTTCTGACCGCAGACGGCAACGGCGAACCCCAGCAGCGCTCGGTCAACATTGTTGTCGAGCCCAGGGTGGCCGCGGCGCCTGAGCCAGCGCCGGCTGCGCGCCAGGCTGTCGATCAGTCGGCGCTGGTGCGGACGGTGGTCAGTAATTTCAACGCCGCATTGGGCGCACACGACGTGGCGCGGATGCGGGCGGTCTGGCCCAGCATGAAGCCTCAAGACGCTAAGAGATGGCAGGACCTTTTCAAGAATTATCCGAAGGCCAAGGTGTCAGAAACCTGCCCCGTCTCGGATTTGAACCTCTCCGGCGATACCGCCAGTTGGAACTGCACGATCACGACAGTCATTCCCGGTGTTCAGCCACGGGCGCAGGGCATCCGCTTCACATTTGCGAAGAAAGGTGACACCTGGGTGATCGCGGACTGGCAGTAGCGGCCGGACTCCAACCGTGCATTGCGCGCAAACGCCGTTCCGCGGCTACCGTAAGCGCCATTTCTGTTCCTTTATTGTTGAACTGCGCGAAGCCCCCGGATCCCGATGATCGGGTCAGCCCTGGATCCCTGTGGGTTGAGGATCCGAATCCTGAAAACGCCGTGTCTGGCGATTCGAAATCAGCCCTGTGAAAACTTGCTTGACCATTGCGTAATGCCGCATTACAATAGCGCAGAATCTAACGTCCGGCGAATCCGATTTCTTTCTGGCTTGATCGGCTACGACTCAAACGCTGTGTTGGGTACTGGCCGGCGGATTCGTATGAGTGCAGCATTTGCGTAGTGGTTCTTGCGGGATTTTTGAGATCGCGTGTCCCCGTTCTCCTGGGCGATCTACGTATGTCTTACGGTCCTCTTTAGACCTAACTCGGTCTGTTGTGATTGGCTGGCTCGACCTGTCAGTGTCCTTGACGCTGCGAGTTCACTATGGGCCGGCTAGCGGAAGCGAGTAGCTGGATCTCGTAACCGGAGCCTTCCAGTAGTCGACGCGATCACCAGGGAGCGGCGACCCCCCACGAGGCCCCACGGGAGACAGAAACTCTGGTTACGCTCTAAGTTCTCGCCTTTACCTGGGGTCCACAACTTTGCAGTTTCGGAGATCTGACATGGTTCGCCGAGTCAATGTTCTCTCCTCGCGTCGGCTGCTTTGGCCAGTGCTTTTCCTGTCGTTGTGCGGATTGACCGCGAATGCCCAGTCCACCGACCTGCTCCGGCTGAATCTGGCCAAAGGACGCCATTTCATTGTGGCGCCTTCTTTTTCCCTATCCGTCAATCCGACCGGCGTGGCGGTTGGCGACCTGAACAGAGACGGTAAGCCCGATCTGGTGGTCACGGAAAAGGGCTCCGGCAGCGTAACAGTGTTTCTGGGCGCCGGCAACGGCGCCTTTGCGCCTGGCGTAGCCTATCCGGCCGGAACACAGCCGGGAAACGCGCTGCTGGCAGACCTCAACGGCGACGGCAAACTTGACCTTGTGGTGACAGATGGCGCGACCGGCGCGATCGATGTGCTCTTCGGCAACGGTGACGGCACGTTCGGAAGTCCAACTTCTTATGCGGCCATTCAGAATCCGGTTGGCATCGCCCTGGGCAACTTCACGGGCAAGGGAAAGATCGATCTCGCTGTGGCTTCGCCAACCGGCCTGGCGGTTCTTCTCAATGACGGGACCGGGCACTTCGCGCCTGCGCCCTCCCTTTACATCCCCAGCCAGCCGGTTTCGCTCACCGCGGCGGACCTCAGAGGCGCGGGCCACGACGATCTGATCCTTGCCAATCAGGACGGAACCGTGAGCGTTCTGCTGGGGGGCGGCGCCGGCCACTTCACGCCTCTGCCCGCACAGACGGTCAATTCCGGTCCCCTGTCGTCGATCGCCGCGGGGGATTTTAACGTTGACGGCAAGCTCGATCTCGCCGTCACCCAAGCCGGCTCCAACACGGTCACCGTCCTGTTGGGCCGCGGAGATGGCACGTTTCAAGCCGGCCAGTCTTACACGGTGGGCAATGGACCCACCTCGGTGCGCGTCGCGGACCTGAACGGGGACGGCTTTGCCGATCTGGTCACCGTCAATCAGGCGGCGAACACCTTCAGCGTGCTGCTGGGCAACGGCGACGGGACCTTCAAACCCTCCGTGGACTTTGTCGCCGGCAATTTGCCTCTGGAAGCCGTGGTTGCGGATTTCAACGGCGACGGACACCCGGATCTGGCCATCGCGAACTATCAGGACTCCACCCTCAGCGTGGCCCTCGGCCACGGCGACGGCACTTTTATCGCCGCGCGCGATTACAAGGGTGGTCTTCAGAGCAAGGCGGTCGCCTCAGGTGATCTCAACGGAGACGGCTTGCCCGACCTCGTGGTCGTAAACAGTTGCGGCAGCGATCCTACCTGCACCAGCCACGGCAGCGCCACCGTCTTTCTGGCCAACCAGAATGGCACCTATCGCCCGGCCTCCACCATTCCATTGGGGAGCGGTCCTGTGGCAGTCGCTTTGGCCGATCTGAACGGCGACAAGAAACTCGATCTCATCGCTCTGAACCGCAACGACAAAACCATGGCGGTCATGTTGGGCAATGGCGACGGGACCTTTGGCCAGCCGCAACTCTACACGGTCTCCGGGAACCCGCGCGCGCTGCTGGTGGGCGATTTCAACGGGGATGGGCATCCCGATGTTGCCGTCGCCTCCGACTGTGGGCAGACCACCTGCACCCAGCCCGGCAATCTCGACATCTGGCTGGGACGCGGCGACGGCAGCCTGGCCGCATCGGCCACCTACACGCTGGGTTATTCTCCGGTTTCGATCGCTGCCGGCGACCTGTATGGAACCGGCCATCTGGACCTGGTGGTTGCGAATGCCTGCGGCGATGACAGTACCTGCAAATCCGATGGAACCGCTACCCTGCTGACCGGGGATGGCACGGGTAAATTCACCCAGGCAGGCGAAATCGACCTCGGCAAAGCCCCCTCGGCAATTGCTCTCGGCAATCTGAGCGGCAGCGGGCTTGACCTCGCCGTCGCCCTGCGCGCCAGCAACAAGGTTGCGGTGATGCATGCCAACGGCAGCGGCGGCTTTGGCGCCCCGGTGACCTATCCCGTCGGTTCCGCGCCTTCAGCCCTCGCCATCGCCGACTTCAATGGCGACGGATTGATGGATCTGGCGGTAGCTAACTTCCAGTCCTCCACCGTCAGCGTCCTCAACGGAACCGGAGCGGGTACGCTCCAGCCGGCCGTGACGTACGCCGTGGGCACCGGCCCGGAATCGCTCGCCGCGGTCGGCACGAGCGGACCCGCGAGCCTGGCTTCAGCCAACGGAGATAGCGGCGCAACCCCCATGGGAACCGACATCACCTTGCTCAGGATTCATACCGAAGCCGATCCGCCGAATCCTCCTGCGGGCGTCACGGTCAGCGTGAGCCCCGCCACCGGCACCGTCGATCAGTCGGAGGTTCTTACCGCCGCGCTCGTCGGGGCCGCGAATACACCGCCCACGGGAACTGTAACCTTCACCAGCGCCATCACCCCCAGCGCCAATTTGATCTGCGCCGAGTCCACCGATAATCCCCAGGACAACACGGTGCCATCCACGGTCGTAAGCGCGGGCAACGGCACGGCCACGGCCACCTGCACCACCACCAGCCTCGAAGCCGGCAACGACACCATTACCGCAGCCCTCAATAGTGATCCGAACTTCACCGGTGGCTCCGGCTCCACGACGCTGACCATCGACCCGGCCGCCACGTCCACGGCGGTAGCCTCGTCCACCGGGGGCTCTTCCACCGTCGACGATTCGGTCACCTTCACGGCCACCGTGAGCGCTCCGTCCGGGGCCACGGTCCCCCTGACCGGCTCCGTCACCTTTACCGATAATGGCGCCGTCATCACCAACGGCAGCAGTTGCGGTACGTCCGGCGTCGTCCCCATCGTTTGGAACCTGGCCTCCGCCACCGGCACAGCCACCTGCACCACCAGCGCTCTGGCCGCCGGATCCCACGCCATTATCGCCACCTACGGCAACGACACCAATTACGCCGCCAGCAACAACAACGTCACCCAGACCGTAAACCATGCAGGCGGCACGATGACGTTTACCTCCTCGTCCACCGCCGATACTTCCACCGTTAACCAGTCGGTCACACTCACCGCGACCATCACCCCGTCCACCGGCAACACCACCGTACCGCTCAGCGGAACCGCCACCTTTACCGACAACGGCGGACCCGTGGCTGGCTGCACGGTGAGCTTTAACACCTCCACTGGCATCGCAACCTGCACGACTTCGTCGCTCGCCCTTGGGGCGCATCCCCTCAAGGCCACTTACTCCAACGACCCGAGCTACACCTTCAGCCCTGCCTCGCTGACGCAGACCGTGAACCAGGGCAGCACCACCACCGTCATCTCCACCACCAACACCGCGCCCGCCGTCAACCAGCAAGTGACGCTCACGGCCACCGTGACGCCCAATCCGGCAGGCAACACGAAGCTTTCCGGCTCCGTCACCTTCACTGACACCGTGGGAACAACTACGACCACCATTTGCGCCGATGTGGCCGTTTCGCCCTCTACGGGCACAGCCACCTGCACTGACTCCTGGACCGCCGCAGGCACGCACACCATCAATGCCGCCTACGCCAACGACACCAACTTCACCGGCAGCGACAGCACCGCCAATCCGGTCACGGAAAACGTGGGCGCGGCCAGCACCACTCTCGCCCTGGCATCCTCGGCAAATCCGTCCACCGTCAACCAGTCCCCGTCGGTAGTCTTCACGGCCACCATCACCGAGAGCCCGGTGGGCACAACCGGGCTTACCGGTACCGTGGCCTTCACCGACAACGGAGCCGGCATCTCCGGCTGCTCGGCGGTGACGCCGTCGGCTACAAATTCGAGTGGCATGGCGACAGCGCTTTGCACCGAGCCTGCGCTCACTGCCGCAGGCTCGCCGCATATCATCGCGGCCACCTACGCCCACGACTCGAACTTCGGCGGAAGCACCGCTTCGCTTTCTCCAACTGAAACCGTGAATAAGGGCGCTACCAGCCTTGCGGTCGTCTCCTCGCAGCCCAGTTCCGCGGTGAACGCATCGGTCACCTTTACGGCGACGCTTACCTTCCCGTCCGGAGGTGTTCCCCTCACTGGCTCGGTGGCCTTTACAGACAGTGTTACAAGCGCGGCCATCCCCGGCTGTTCGGCGCAGGCGGTAGCAGCCTCTACCGGCATTGCCACGTGCAGCACTTCGACGCTGGCCCTGGGCTCGCACACCATCACCGCGAGCTACACCGACAGCGCAAACAACTTCCAAACCAGCGTGAATACGGTTGCCCAGACCGTAACCGCCGCCACTTCGAGCATTACGCTCAGCTCGTCGGCCAGCCCCTCCACCGTGAACCAGACCGTCACCTTTACCGCCAGCATTCCCGTTCCGTCCGGCAGCACCACCCTCACCGGCACAGTCGCTTTCACTGACAACGGAACCACCATCTGCTCCGGCGTTAGGCCCACGCTCGTGACGGGAACCAACAATTGGATCGCACCCTGCACCGATTCCTCGCTCTCCGCCGCGGGTTCGCCGCACACCATCGCCGCCACTTATAGCGGCGACCCGAATTTCAGCGTCAACAGCGGCTCGCTGAATCAAACGGTCAATCCGGCTTCCACCACGGTCTCCCTCAGCTCTTCGCAAAATCCCTCCGTGGTCAACAATTCGGTCACCTTCACCGCCACGATCACGCCAAATCCCAGCGGCGCTGTGGCTCTTTCCGGCACCGTAAGCTTCGTTGACAGCGTTACCTCCCAGGTAATCGCCGGCTGCTCAGCGGCCGGCCTCACCGTCAGCGGCGGAAAAACCATCGCTGTATGCACCACCGCGGCGCTCGCCGTGGGAGGTCACACCATAACTGCCACTTATGGCAGCGACACCAACTTCACCGGTAACACCGCCACCTTCGTCCAGACCGTGAACACCGCCACCACCAGCATCACAGTCACCTCCTCAACGAGCAATACGTCCACCGTCAACCAGTCGGTGACCTTCACTGCCAATATTCCCGTGCCCACTGGAGCGCCCACGCCGACCGGAACCGTGACCTTCACCGATAATGGCGCGCCGGCGGCCGGCGCTGGCTGCACAGACTCGCATCTCACCCTGGTGGCGGGGACGTCCAACTGGTTCGCCACCTGCACCGACCAATCGCTTACCGCGGGCACCCATACTATCGTCGCCTCCTATGGCGGCGACCCCAATTTGACGGTCGGCAACGGATCCACCACCCAGCAGGTCAGTCAGGGCGCCAGCTTGACAACGCTGATCAGCAGCCTGTCGCCTGCCTTCGCGGCGCAGGGGAATGCGCAGAATTTCGAGGATTCGGTCACATTTTCCGCAACCGTCACCGCTCCGCCGGGCGCTGTGGTGCCGCTCTCCAATGGAACGGTGGCCATCAGCATCAACGGGACCGTCTTGTGCTCGGGGGTCGCGCTCTCCCCGGCGGGAGTGGCAACCTGCACCGCGGTTACCACCGCCGCCAACGGTTTCACCGACAACGCCAACGGAATTGTCGCCACCTATAGCGGAGACCCCAACTACACCGCCAGTTCGGGCTTGTTTTCCGAGGTGGTCGAGGATTACAACGTCAGCGTCGCGCCCGTGCCCACGAATGCACTCGGGGTGCTGGTTACCCAGGGCTTCACGACCTCCAGCGATCCCTTTGCGCCCTCGGCACTCTCTGTCACCTCGACCTCTTTCTCCGGCTTTACCGGTTCGCCCACGCTCGCCTGCAGCGGAGCGCCCAGCGGTGCTCCCACGTGCACGCTATCGTCGGCGTCACTCTCCATTGTCAGCGGCGTGGTGCAGCCGTCCGTCGGCATCGTCCTCGACGCGACCAATGCGACTCCGGGGACGTACATGATGACGGTCACCGCGACCGATCCCATCACCAGCATCGTCCGCACCGCCAATTTCCCGGTCACCATCCGCGCCCTCTCCACGCTGCTCACCGTGGTCTCGGGCGCGACCACGAACAACACCGCCGCGCTCACGTTCCTGCTGCCCGCGGGCGTGAACCTTCTCAGCTTCGCCTGCCCGATTATCGCGGGTACAGGAATTTCGGGAGCGGAGGCGCCTTCCGGAATCGGAGTCGCTTGCAGCGTCAGTCCGGCTCCGCTGGGCTCTACAACTTCGACCTCGCCGCAGACCCTCCAGGCCACGGTCACCATAACCACTAACACCACCATCGCTATGGGTCCTGCCCAACACACGACGCTGATGCTGGCGGGCCTCTTCGGGATCCCCGTCTTCGGGCTGATCGGCTTGTTGCGCAACCGCAAGACGGCCAGGTCTTTCCTGTTCCGTGTCTTGGCGCTGCTCGTTCTCGCCGTGGCCGCCTATCAAACCATGGGATGCGGAGGATCCTTCCACACTTCATCGACGCAGGCCTCTGGAGGAACCACCCCGCCCGGCGTTTACTATCTCCTGGTTCAGGGCACGGGAAGCGATGGCAACACTTATTCGGCAGTGCTCCACTTGGATGTTGAGCTTTAGTCATGAAAAGGACATTCCGGGCTGCGGACCAAGACCGGAATGTACGGCAACGTCAGTTTCTTTGTCGAGGTAGACCGATGAAACGAAGTATTCCGCAACTGCTGCTGCTCGCCACCGTGGCGTGTGCGAGCGCGATGGGACAAATCAATTGCGCCTCCGGCCCTGCCTCTCAGAAGCTTGTCTGCCAGTTTCCGTTTTCGACCGGCGCTCTCTCCAATAGCTCCGCACTCAATAACACTGCGGCGGCGCAAACTGCGGTTGCGGTGGCCACCAGTCTCAACATTGCCATGGCGAGTCAGGTGAGCCAGCTCCCGGTAGCCAGCGCCTCGGCCGGTACGGTCGTTGTCTACAAAGGGGGAGCTCCGGAGACCTTCAACAACCTTGGCCCCATCCTGAACGACCGTGGACAAACCATTGGCAAAGGCAAGGTGTTTATCGGTTTCTCCGCCAGCCAATACGTCTTCAATGACATCGACAGCAACTCCCTGGGGAGCCTGCCGTTCGCTTACTCCAGAGCCGCCTATAATACAAGCAACGGTGCCCTGCAGAGCACCACCTATACCTATGAGACTCTGAAACTGTCATTCAAGCTGAATCAATTCGTCGGCATCGCCACCGTGGGCCTGACCAATAGGATAGATGTATCAGCGATCATTCCGTGGGAGCGAGTATCGCTGGGAGCCGCCGTCAGTCCTTCCACAAATTGGGTCGTGAACGCCTCCAACAACCAGCTGGCTTTCCCGTCGTACACGCAGCCAGGTGCCTACTCATACGGAACGGCCAATGGTGTCGGGGACGCCATCTTTAACGTCAAATCGCAGCTCGCCAATGGCGAACGAGCGAGCGTCTCGGCAGAACTGAACGTCCGCACGCCGACCGGCGACGACCTGAACTTTCTCGGCTCCGGAGCGTGGGGATTCAATCCTTATCTTGTCTATTCCTATCTCGCCAAGGTCTCTCCGCACGCCAAGATCGGCTACCAGTGGAATACCAAGACCGAACTGAACAATCCAACCGGAACGGCCGGAGGTAACCAGGCATTGCCGGGAGGGTTCCAATATGACTTCGGCGCCGACTGGGCTATGACGAGACGGGTGACGGTTGCCGGCGATGTGCTCGGCAGCCAGTTTCTCAATACGCCTGCGATCAGCAGTTCCCTGGTTACGATTCCGGACGTCACGTTGACCCCAGGACAAGCCGCTCCGGAAACCAGCACCCCGATCACCTCCAGCTACTCGATCAACAACGTAAGCGCGGGCCTGAAGTTCAGTCCGGCCGGGAGTCTGGTGCTTTCCGGGAACGTTCTCATTCAGCTTAATAACAGCGGCCTTCACATCCGGCCAACCCCGCTCGTCGGCATTTCATATAAGTTCTGATTCCGCTGGCAAGCAAGGTCAGAAGTCTGAGCATAGACAACCCTATCTATCGGAGAAGGTGAAATCTCATGCCCTTGAATAGCCAGCAGGCAGTCCAGGAGATGTTTACCAATAACTACAACCCGTGGAAGGTAACCACCGCGTTCGTGTCTTGCCCATGAACCCATACCCAGCACTGGACCCATGGCAAATCAACCGGGGAGAGTCGAATGCTTACCCAGTAAGTTTCTTAAATGATTGACAGAATTGGATTTAGGAAACTGCTGCTCTATCCACCTGAGCTACGGGGCCACACTTGGTAACGCAGTTCTACGATCGTGAGGAGGTCGCCCCCCGTCATAACTAGCCTACTTGCAAAGGTAAGAGGGTTGCTATGCCAGGAGCAGCCCTCAATCTTGGCTGTGGTTCCTCAGAAAGCGATCTAAGGAAATACTTGTCGTGCAGCGCTTCCATTTTCATTGGGAGCTCCGCGGAGAAGGATGAATGGATGGAGGTTTCGGGTGTGAGACCAACGATGAATGAAGGGACCGAATCTAGCTCGGTCCCGCTGTTACGTGATGACGTCATGTGCAATCACAATTAAGCGCATGTCCCATCTACGGCGTTTTAGGAAATAGTGTGGGGGCTTTTGCTGGAGTGCAAGGTCGTCGCTCCCTGATGGCCCCGCCCAAGAAACAAAGATCGTTACCTGGGGGCCCCGTAAGGTCGCGCAGACTTCGCCTCTCGGCTTCGCCCTACAGTATTTCTAAAACGTTATAGGGATGCGAATCCGCTCCATCCCTGAAATCGAAGCGGACGGCTTTATCCACGCTGCAAACACGATGCCCTAACGACCTCTACCAAAGCCGCGGCGGCCGCCGCCACCGGTGCTGGTCTTCCGGCTCTGAAAGCAGTTCTGGCAGTACACGGGACGGTCGCCTCGGGGCTCGAATGGAACTGTGGTTTGCTGTCCACATCCGGCACAGATCACAGATGTACCGCGTGATTCGCTGCGCTGGTACCCTCCGCCGCCCGATTGTTCGTTCTTCTTCGCCTGACGGCATGCTTTGCAGCGCTTAGGCGCCGAATAACCACGTTCGCGGAAGAACTCCTGGTCCTCAGCCGAAAACGTGAATGACTGCCCGCAATCGCTGCACATGAGTTGTTGATTCTCAGCCATATTTCCCTTTCGTTGATGCTTCAAGTGTGTGCTGCGTTCGATGTTTTGCCTCGGTCGCTCACGATCGCGGACGGCTGAACCGGTGCAAACTCCATTGAACTCTTTTGACGCATTTGCCCGGATTGCGGCGCCAAATGAATTCCGTCTTGGTTGCCAGACTGCAAATCAACTCTATTTCTTGGGCGGGCATGAGATTTGGAGAACCTCCGAGTCACCGGAGTTATCCGGAGCCTCAGCATCCAAGGAGCAGCGAAACCAATGCCGCCGCCGAGTATTGGAATCCTCAGGTAGACCGGCGAGATCCGGGGCGATGTCGAAGACGATCTTTTCCCGGCAATTCATTGAATTATGCGACCTGGACGTTCTCGGCCTGCCAGCCTTTCGGTCCTTTTACAACGTCGAACTGGACCGCCTGGCCTTCCTGAAGGGAACGAAATCCCTCACTTTTAATGGCGGTGTGATGTACGAACACGTCTTCGCCGTTGGCACGGCTCAGGAAGCCGAACCCCTTCGCATCGTTAAACCATTTCACTGTACCTTGTTCCATGACTATTCCTTTGTTGCGTGATGTATCGCTGAACTCAAGTGGAATTGATTGCGAGTTGAGCGAGACAGCAGAACCGGCAAGAACGCCAAGTCGGATTCGACGACCAGTGTTAATCCTACCACACAAAGGAGGGAAAGCTCCGCGGGCGGGGAACTCCGGGGCAAGTGAGTTGAGGTTCTCGTCACAGCCCAACTAAAGAGAAAGAGATAGAATTCATTAACAAAGGGTGGTCCAGAACAAAGGAACCTGCCTAAAGGCCTTTTAGGCAGCTTCGTTGCAGCAACTTGCGTGGTAAACATGCGGTGATGCGAGCCTGATGCGCTCCTGGCGGCACATGCCGACCAGTTGATTTTGTTCCCTGCGCGGCGACCCATAAACGCCCTCTTGATCTACCCCGAGTTTCCCGTCACGTATTGGAGCTTCAAGCGTGCCCTGTCATTTCTGGGCAAACGCGCTGCGCAGCCTCCGCTGGGCCTGATGGCCGTAACCGCCCTTGAGGCCTCGCTCGTGGAACAAGCGCCTCGTTGATGAGAACGTGGAGCGCCTGCGCGACCGCGATCTCGCATGGGCCGGCGCCGCTCTGATCAGCGCCGCGCACATCCAGAAAGACGCGGGCTTCGTCTCGGTGTTTCTGGGCATCGAGACGCCCGGCGAATCGGGTTTTGCCTCCGCCAACAAGCTGCAGAACACGCGGCGCAGCCTGCTGGAGAGAGTGGCCATCTTCGAGAGCAATGACGTGCAAGTGATGGGCGGCTTCATCCCCGGCTTTGATACCGACCGTGAAGACATCTTCGACCGCATGACCGACTTCATCCAGAAGAGCGGCATCCGCATCGCCATGGTCGGGCTGCTGCAGGCCATGCCCGGTGCGATAATTAAGCGCTTGGAATCACATCCGGCATTTGTGCGAGTATCGTGTTAAACCGGGAGGGGATAACAATGGCATTCGAATTGACGCGGCGGAAGTTCGTTCTGTTTCTGGGAGCATTGTCGGCCAGGACCAGTCTTGGCAAAGCGCAGACGGGTTTGGTTCAGCGGCCATCGCTGCCGGCCGCCTCACCGCCCAATGTGACGCGCAATCGCAAGAATCTGGTTGCAATACAGGTGAAGGCTTACGCGTGGCAGGACGAAGGGATCGACAGGCTCCTGGACAATTTGCAGGAAAAAGGCAACGTGAACACGGTGTTCGCATTCACGTTCCTCTCCGAACCAACGGATGTGAGTGGGCGAATTCCCCTGCCCGACCATGGCACATTCTCCAAGGCCGACCCGGAAATCGGCGGCGCGTTTTACGATTACGATCTAAAGTACTTTGCCGGAACTACGCTAAAGGAATTTCACGCCAAGAGCCCGTTCAACGTGATCAGTGAAGTGGCGCCGAAGTTGAAAGCGCGGGGAATGGATTTCTTCGCCTTTGACTACAACAACAGCAACGCAAATATGATGTGGCTGATTCCCGGATTTAGTGAGGTGGCCGAGATCGACGTATATGGCCGGCGGACCGATAGCGCCTGCTTTAACAACCCCGATTACCGCGCGCAACTGACGGGCCGCATCGAGTCTTACCTCTCAGGTTATCCGGACCAAGTGGCCGGCATTATCTGGGGTTGCGAGCGCATGGGGCCCCTCGACAATATGATCGGCGGCGGCTGGGCTACCACCGGCATTTCCTGCTTCTGCCGCTATTGCCGCGCAAAGGCCCGCGCCCGGGACATCTCAGTCGAGCGGGCTCAGGAGGGTTTTATCAAGCTTGATAAGCTGTTTCAGGCGGGCAGGGAGCAGCGTCCGGCCGACGGCTATTTCGTCACCTTCTGGCGCATCCTGCTTGAGTATCCTGAGGTTCTGGCGTGGCACCGCATGTGGAACGACAGTTATCACCAAGTGCGGTCAGCACTCTATGGCACAGCCAAGGTGCTGGCGCCGCAGAAACCGTTCGGATTCCATGTAGTGCAGAACATAACCTTCAGTCCGTTTTACAGCGCCGCTGATGATTACGCCCGCCTTCAGCATTACACCGACTTCATCAAGATCGCGACCTATAGCACTGCAGGCGGCGGGCGCATGGCCAGTTTTATTAAGCGTCTTTGCTCTACCATCTTTGCCGATGCCACGCCGGAGGAGTTCACTCCGTTTTACTTGAAGCTTATGGGCTACAACGAAGCGCCTTATGACCAGCTCGGTCCAAGTGGACTTTCATTGAATTACATCGCCAGCCAGACAAAGAGAGCGATTGCAGACACGCAGCACTCGATTCAGATTTATCCCAGTGTCGATATTAATGTGCCGATCCAGCCCGGCTGGAAGAAGACGACCCCGGAAGGAATAAAGGCCGAGGTGGAGGCTGCATTTGCAGCCGGCGGCGACGGCGTTGTCCTGGCCCGCGAATACACGGAAATGTGGCTTGCGAACCTGGCGGCCGCGGGGGACGCCACGCGCCAGATCTTCGCACAGGGGGCCAATACATAGAAACGCCCGTACGATAATTCAAGGACCGGGGGAAGAGATGAAGAGAAGGGAATTCGGAAAGACGGTGCTGGGAACGATGGCCGGTTTCAGTCTGTCAACATCGCGCGCGGTGGCCGAAGGTGGCGCACCGGCTACGGCGCGGCCGCATCGCAAGAACACCGCAATGCACGTGAGCGGCGACTATCACGTAATCGAAGGTCCAGCCTTCATCTCCAAAGAGACTTTCAATTACAACCTCCGTTGCGGCGTGAGCCACATCAATCCGGATCCTGTGCTGGTGCAAACCCGGAGTGGTCCTCCAAAAGTAACCGCTCACAGCGGTTGGGGCGATTTTATTTCGCCAGAAGGGCCGCAAGCCGGAGCATTCGATTTGGACGGACTGAAGCGCATGCGCGATTTTAGCGACGGCATGGGCATGATCCTTGAGGGCTTCCGGATGGACTCGGGCTACATTGTGATGAAGCCGGGGTCTGAGCGCGAACGTAAATTGGACCAGATCTGCGAGAACATCCGTAAGACGCGCGCGGTGGGTGTGGGACTGATTTCATATCATTGGACGGCTATCCCAATCCGCCGCAATGGAACCCGGCCCGGCCGCGGCGACTCCATTTACACCGCCTTTAAATTAGAGAAGAATTGGAGAGATTTACCTATCTCTCCATACGGCAGGCTAAGTTATGACGAGTATTGGGAGCGCATCGAAGTCTTTCTGAAGCGTGTTATTCCCGTCTCAAAAGAATACAACGTAAAAATGGCCAACCACCCTTATGATCCTCCGGGCCTACCCTGGGGCTATGAAGGCGTCGATAACTATGATTCACCCTCTATTTTTGATGCCTGCAAACGCTACGCGATGATTGTCGACGATCCGCATAATGGCTTTCAACTGGATGTCGGCGTGCTGGCTGAAGGTTCGACGAACCCGAACAAGCAGATTCCGCCGCTGGTGCAGTGGCTTGCCGACCGCGGGCGAATTCATCAGATTCATATGCGCGCAATCCAAGGCGGCCTGGATGACTTTGCTGAGGTGTATCCAGACGAGGGGGTGCTGGACTTGCTTCCCATCATGCGCATTCTCCGCGATTCCGGGTTCTCAGGCGGGATTCTGCCCGATCACGTGCCTGCGAGCCCGGGAGATCCAGGTAAGGTGCAGGGATATGCGTTTGCTTATGGCTACATCAAGGGGCTGATCAGCTCGGTCAATGCTGAGGTGTAACGGAGAGAATTCGCTTTCGCACAGCGCATTGCCAACGGCGGCCGGCCGCGGCGGCCGTTCTGGCACGACTCAAAGCAGATAGCGCCGGCCGCGGACCGGACGGGGTTCCGCCGGTCAGCACAGTGCAGGGGAAAAGGGATTCTACTTTGTTTCACTACGGGCATGAGGCGCAATTTACCGTCAACCTTGGTACACTTTTTAAGGTTGGTTTTGGGTCACCACATTAAAAATGTAGCGCGCACCTGCCGGGTAGTCGATGGGATTGGGCCGTCCAGCGGAGAATCGATCAGCAGCCTTTGCCAGTGCCGATTCCACAACACCCTCGACTTCCTACTTATTGCATGTACGTTTCCAGAGTTCCCAGTTTCCGTTTCTAAACCGTCTCGCGAAGATAACAATTTCCATCACCGTTTCCCATGAATGGTTGCGACTTATTGGTTTTGGCGTGTGCTCAAGGCAGTCGGCACCAATTGCGGAGATCCTCAAACTGTTATTGTAGTACTACAGTGTTACAAAACTGACGCCGGATCAGGGCACCACCATTATCACCAGCGTTTATGCGATTTGTAGCATGTGGCGTGCCATCTTTGTTAACTCTTTGGATTCGAAGCAACCTGCTGATTCTGCGTCGTTTCTTATTTTGTAACACTGTAGTACTAGCAGGTTGCTGGAAAAGTTATTCTGATTCCGCAGTGTGTTCGTTTAAGACAGGGACATGCGGGAATCGATCATCAGTTGTCTGACACGTTGAGCTAGGTGTCTCCGGAAGCGCGTGTGCGGTAGGATTATCCGTTGCGTGCGGTGAGGGCTATGACGGATGAGATCCTGGGGCGGATGTCGCCCTTGTTCGGCCCCGTGTACGCCGACTGCGGTCAGCCGGGGATTGCGCCGGAGGAGTTGCTGCGGGCGCAGTTTCTGCAGATGCTCTATTCGGTGCGCTGCGAGCGGCTGCTGATGGAGGCGATTGGCTATCACCAGCATCATCGAGAGCCCGCACGCCGGAGTGCGTATCCAGACTCTCCGCGTTACCCACTGGCAGAATGGCAAAATGGTGCTGCGCTGGATGGCTTCGGCCTTCATCGGAACTGAGAAGCGTTTCAAACGCATCATGGGCCATCGCGATCTCTGGACCTTGGAAGCTATCCCCAACCCGTAGGCGACCGCCAGCCAGAAGGCGGCGTAGTAACATCAATCTGACCGCCGCTCCCCACTTCCAACTGGCAGCGGGACATGTTCTGCCGGGAGGGCGCCGCGGAAATCTGTTTTCTCATGATGTGAGTTTCAAAAATGAACCTCCATGCGTACCGAGCTTACGGTCTCCGCATTCATACGGAGATTGCATGTCCAGAGCTTCTTCTTGATCCTCAGCCCGCCGCAATTCCGGACGTGACGATTCATTTGTTGCCGCCGGTGCGAAGTGCTTCAGAATCACTTGAGTCTGGGTATTACGAGGTTCAATCAAGGTTTTTACGTTTGGCTGTGGCCGGGGTAGGAAACTTCCTTATCGAAGAAGGCAGTCGAATCTCCGTTGAGCCGGTGGAAGGGGCTTCACTGGAGCAAGTTCGCCTATTCCTTCTGGGTTCGGCGATGGGCGCACTTCTTTACCAGCGGGGGTTGCTTCCCCTTCATGGCAGTGCCGTAGAAACCCGTTGGGGAGCAATGATTTTCGTTGGCGCCCAGGGAGTGGGCAAGTCCACGCTTGCTGCACATTTTCATCGGCGCGGATATCGTTTGTTATCCGATGACGTCTGCGCGGTAACGATCGCCACTCGGAAGCTGCAGGTACTTCCTGCGCTAGCGCAGGTGCGTCTTTGCAAGGATGCCTATGAGCGTCTCGGGCAACCGCAAGGTGGGCGCTTTCATGTGGACAAGTTTGTGGTTCCGATGAATGACGGATACTGTGCACAACCGGCGCCGCTAAAGGGGATTCATATTCTCAGGAATGGCGACGAAAGTGAGCCGCAGTTCAGTTTAGTTCACGGTTTCGATCGCGTACAACGTCTTCTAGAGAATCTGTATCGCCCGCAATACCTCAAAGGCCAGAGTACGCAAGGCGATCTGATGCGGCTCGCCGGATTGATTGCGCAAAAGTCTACAATGGTCGAGGTCACCTGCCGCCGTGATCCGGAAGCGGTCGAGAAGCTGGTGGATTTTCTGGAATCGGCATGGGTAGAACATTTCGATCGAAGTCAAGAGCGGGTGCGGAGCTGATGCGCCATTTTAAGCCGGAAGACAAACTATGCCGCACGCAAGGGGCACTATCTACTGAGCTCGACCAGGAAACGGTTCTGATGAGCATCGACGCGGGAGCGTATTACGGATTAGCGGGGACGGCGCGCGTGATTTGGGGAAAGATAAAGAACCCTCTGACGTTCTCCGCGCTTGTAGATGAGCTGGTCAAAGAATACGCAATCACGCCCGAGGTTTGTGCCGCGGACCTGCAAAAGTTCCTCGGACAAATGGAGCAAGAAGGTCTTCTGCATGTGGAGTGACCTGCAGCGCTATCGAAAGACCCCCTCAACCCGCAGGCAGTTGCTTTGGGAGGCGCTTTTCGCATTAGCAGCGGCTCGGGTTGCCTTGGCTTGTGTGCCTTTCTCGCGCATCGCGGCATGGCTGGGGACAACGGGCGGCGAGAGCCCGGCTACGGTGACACCCGAACAAGCCCAAGCAGCAGAAGCAGTGGGATGGGCGGTATCCGCGCTGGCGAGGCGTGTACCTTGGGATGGACGATGCTTTGCCCAGGCATTGGCTGCCACAAGCATGCTGCGCCGCCGCGGTGTGGACGGAACAGTGAGCTTCGGAGTGCGTGAAGGGGCGCCCGCTGGATTTGAAGCCCACGCATGGTTGCGCGTCGGCACGCGCATAGTCACCGGCGGCGCAGGCCATGAACGCTTCAAGGCCTTTACGACCTTTGCGAGGGGAAGATAGTGAGCGGAATCTACGGCGTTTACCGGTACGATGGCGCCCCGGCGGACCCGCGCTGGCTGGAGCGGATGAAGGAAGCAATGGCCTATTATGGCCGCGATGGCAGCGCTTGTCAGATTGAGGGACCGGTGGGCATGGGGCATCTTCTGCTGGAAGTGAATCCGGAAGATGCCTTTGAGAAGCAACCGGTACGAGGAGAGCGCGGCCTTGTGGTGAGTGCCGCACGACTGGACAACCGGGATGCGCTTCTTGAGATCTTCAAGGTGGCGCCATCTGAAGCGCCTCAAGTCTCCGATGGGCATCTGGTCAGCATGGCCTTCGATCGCTGGGGCGAAGAGATCTGCTCCCATCTTGAAGGCGATTGGGCGTTCGCTGCCTGGGATATGGAGCGTCGCCGGCTATTTTTGGGGCGGGACATTTTGGGCCGCGCTGCACTTTACTACTACCAGGGCAAAGGCTTCGTCGCCTTTGCATCCAGCGTGAAGGCTTTGCTGGTTCTGCCCGGCGCCCGAAAGGAGCCCGATCTGTTACGCCTGGCAGAGATTCTGGTGGCGTGGCACCAGAGCGCGGAATTGACGGCGTACAAGGGCTTCCGGTCCGTGATCGGGGCCCACATCATGACGTTCTCCTCCGATGGCCTGACCGGCGACAGGCGTTTCTGGTCGCCGGAGGGCCGGGAACCGCTCAGGCTGCGGCGCGCGGAGGAATACGTTGAAGGCTTTTTGGAGCATTACGACCGGGCGGTTCGAAGCTGCCTTCGCACTCGAAAACCAGTGACGGCAGAGCTTTCCGGCGGGCGCGACTCCGGCTCTGTTGTAACCCTGGCCGCGCCGATCCTCGCCAGCCAGGGCCGCGATCTCGTCGCATTCACGTCCGTGCCTTGTCTGCCACCGGATGGAGCGAAAAAAGGAAAGATTGGCAATGAATGGGACCTGGCGCACGCCACGGCGACCATGGCTGGCGCCAACGTCACGCATATCCCCATCGACGCCAGGGGCTACGGCGTCATCGCGAGCGTCGAACATTTTCTCGATATGCACGACGGGCCGGGGCATCCTGCCAGTAATTACTTCTGGTTGCAGGCCATCATGGAAGCCTGCTCTCAACGTGGAGTGGGTGTTCATTTGGTAGGCGAGGCGGGCAATTTCACAGTGTCGTATACGGGCAGTGGGTCGGTGCTTCGGTCGTTGCTCCAGGGCCAGTCTCGAACGGCTTTCCGGTTGATCCTGGAGGGAGAAGCAGACCCTTGGACCTTTCTCAAGCGGCAGGTGCTCAATCCGCTCGTGACCCCGGTGCGGAGGCTGCGCAAGCGCCTGAGGAACCCATTCCGCAGCCCGTGGCAAGACTATTCGGCGCTCAATGTCCAAATGGCGAAGCAGTTAGAGATGGATCGCCGTATGAGGGAGGCCGGTTACGATCCGACCTTCACATTCTCCACCCTGGATGATTCTCGCGAATTGCTTTACAAGCCAGAGCTCGGCACTTCCTGCAGTGCTTTGTCGGAGGTGAACGCATGGCATTCCGTCACTCGTCTGGATCCCACCGTGAATCATTCCCTGTTGGAATTCCTTCTGCGGGTTCCCGGCGAACAGTATTACCTGCATGGGCAAACGAGTTTCTTATTCAAACGCGCGTTCAAGGACCGCATGCCGGCCCAGGTGGTCTTCCCACGAGAGCGGGGGTTACAATCCGCGGATCTTGGACATCGGATTGTCCGCGAACTCTCGACCTTCGAGGACTGTATCCAATCGCTGGAAGCGGTGCCCGAAGCCAGGGAGTTGCTCGACTTGCCGCTTCTTCGCCGCTGCCTGGCAGAAGTGGTCGCGAAGGTGGATCCAGCAACCACGGAAAGAGCAGGCTCGATCCTTGTTCGCGGCATCGGCGTGGGACTATTTCTTCGCCGTTTGGCAAGCTCCCGCTGCTAGAGTCTTAAGCACATCATGTTGACCGGCCAAATCGCACAGTTCTTCCGCCAGTTGCCCACAGGGCGACGTGCTCTCGCATTGGTTTGGAGAGCGGCCCGGTGGTGGACCGTGGCTTGGGGAATTCTGCTGGTTGCACAGGGGCTGATTCCCGCCGGGCTGGCTCTTCTGCTCAGGACAGTGGTGAATCGGCTGGTTGCACGGCCGGAGTGGAGTACGGCTTTACCTCCAGCCATCGGAATCGCCGCTCTCTGGATTGTCACGCAGCTTCTTTCCAGCGCCTTGTCGTGGATCAGGGAGGTACAGGCAGAGCTTGTGCAGGACGAGGTTCATCGGCTGATCCAGTCAAAAGCCCTGCGCCTGGATCTTTCGTTCTACGATCATCCGGAATCCTACGACCTGCTGTACCGGGCCCAGGTGGATGCCATCTCCCAGCCTCTGGCGCTCCTTCAGAGCCTTGGTTCGCTGGTGCAGAATGGCTTGGGCTTTCTCGTGCTCGCCGGCATTCTTTGGACCTACGCCCGGTGGCTGCCCCTGCTTCTGGTCGCCACCGCGGTTCCCGGCCTGTTCCTGGTGGCTCGTCACATTCTGAAAGAGCACCGCTGGCATTTGGAGCACACCGTCGAGGAACGGCGGGTGCGGTATTTGGACTGGCTGATTACCGATCAGAACGCCGCCGCCGAGTTGCGCCTTTTCGATTTGGGAGGCCATCACCGCAGGGCCTTCGCGAGCTTGCGCGAGAGCCTGCGGGAAGGGAAGTTGCACCTGGTGCGGGAGGGAGCGGTCACGGAACTGGGGGCCGGCATACTGGCGTGGGCCGGCAGCCTGGTTGGCCTTGGCTGGGTGCTCCAGCAAACCATAACTGGAAGGATCAAGCTGGGCGATCTGATTCTCTGCTTCCAGGCCTTCCAGTCAGGCCAGGCTCAGCTTCGGTCGCTGTTGGACGGCGCGGGCAAGATTTACAAGAGCCTGCTCTTCGTTGAAAATCTCGACGACTTTCTCAAGGTTGAACCGGCAATCCTTTCCGGCCCGGCCGGGACTCCGCCACTGCCTCTGAAGAATTCGATTCGATTCGAGCGCGTGAGTTTCGCCTACTTTGGGGGAAACCATCGCGCCCTGGACGAGTTCGATTTGGAGATTCCACAAGGGAAGATCGTAGCCATCGTTGGTCACAATGGAGCGGGCAAAAGCACGCTCATCAAGCTGCTCTGCCGCTTTTACGACCCCGATGAAGGGCGAATTCTGATGGATGGGGTGGATCTGCGAACCCTGGATCCGGAGGCGCTGCGGCGTTCGATTACTGTTCTCTTCCAGGACCCGGTTCGTTATCATGCTACGGCGCGCGAAAATATTGGTTTTGGAGATGTCGACGCGCTTTCAGACCAACAGCGCGCATGGCAGGCCGCGCGCGACGCAGGAGCCCTGGAGCCCATCGACGGCCTCGCGGAGGGCTTTGAGACGATGCTGGGCAAGTTCTTTGGAAAGGTTGAACTGAGCGCCGGGGAATGGCAAAGGATGGCCCTGGCGCGTGCTTATTTCCGCCGGGCCCCGCTCGTCATTCTCGACGAGCCATCGAGCGCCATGGATTCCTGGGCGGAGCAGGACTGGCTCAGCCGTTTCCGCGCCTTGGCCGCAGGCAAGACGGCGCTGATGATTACCCACCGCTTTACCACCGCCATGCACGCCGACATCATTCATGTGATGGACAAGGGTCGAATCGTAGAATCGGGGACGCACGCGCAACTGGTCGCGCTGGGCGGAGCCTACGCGAGTTCCTGGTCCGCCCAAATGCGGGAAGTCGATGCGGGAGGTCGACCGTGCTGAATGCTAAGTGGCTGGAGGGCACGAGCCCCGCGTTTCGTCTGATGATCGCTACTTCCTGGTTAGCGCCGGATTCATGGCGCGAGAACCAGGAGCGTGCCATCCGGGCAGCGATCGATGCCGGACCAGACTGGTCAGAGTACCTTCGACTGATCGACCGCCATGGGACACCGGGCCTTGGCTGGGCCGCACTGCGCCGCGTTGCTGAAATCACGGTGCCCGAGCCCACCGCCGGAGAATTGAAGAAACGCAGCGACGATTGCCGAAGGCAAGCGATCCTGCTTTGCATGGTCCTGGCCGATGCGCTGAAGCGATTCAATCGCGCCGCAATTCCCGCGATGCCATTGAAGGGGCAGATTCTTTCATTCGATCTCTACCAGGATGTGGGCCTTCGCTACTCCCGCGATCTGGATGTGGAAGTGCGAAGGGAGGATCTTCACAAGGCGCAATCCTGTCTTTTGGACGAAGACTGGCAATTGGAACCTTCATTTTTCCCCATGAGCCCTCGCCAGTGGAAGAGCTTGCTCCGCAACGAACAGCACATCAACTTCATTCACGAATCCAGCGGCTGCATGCTGGAACTTCATTGGCGGAGCCAGCGGGAGACTCGAGAAGCGACCAGCGCCCGCTGGGCGCGCAGCGTTCCGGTAGTCTGGCAAAATCAATCCATCCAGGCGATGCACCCCGGCGACCTGGCGCTCTATCTCTGCTGCCACGGGGGTCGTCATCAGTGGTTTCGCGCCAAGTGGCTTGGCGATCTTGCGCGGGCTCACACGCTGGGGCTGCTCAATTGGGAGGCCTCCTTCGCTGCGGCGCGGAGATCGGGTGAAGAGAGAATTCTGCTGGCGGGCCTGGGCCTTCTGCGCGAGGTGTATGAACTTCCACTTCCCGATCTGCCGGACAATATCTGGAAAGGCTGGTCGCCGCTGCTTGTCGAGATGCCAATCCGCGCACTTAAGAACCCCGCTGAACCGGTCAATCGCGTCGGACCGGCGAAACTCCGCAACCGGATTCGCCGCAGCCGCTACGAGCGGCTTCTTTGGCCTCGAAAATCCGCCTGGAGCAGTTTGTCCGACCTCTTCTATAGCCGGGAGGACTTCAGAGCGCTGGCTCTCCCGGACAGCTTCTTCTGGGCCTACAAGCCTCTGCGCCCCGTTATGTGGCTGTGGCGATGGTCGCGGCAACTCGTGCGACGTGCGCCGCATGAAAGGGGTTGATTGCCGGTCACTCTCCGTTGTCTCGAGCAAATCCGGAAGCAAATAGTCAAGTCGGCGCGACCCCAAGGCCGGGGCCCCGACGGACAGGTCTTCGTCCGTGGGGTGGAAGGAGCGACGACCTTGTACGAACCGTGCGCCGAAGGCCATCAAGTTGCCTTGGAAAATGCAGGCAGCGCGGAATCCCTCCGCAGCCGAACCATTCTGCCGGCAATCCCCACAGGGAATGCTCTAATCGCTTGAAAGCGCTGCGTCCTGAGCGATCGTTCCCTTGACTTCCCAGGGGGCATCCCTTATGATTTATGTTGAGAGACCGATTCTCGCTAAGGAGGTTGCTGATGACCGGTAAGACTGACAAGAAAACCGAAATCAGGAGAGACTGGGTTGCCCCTGAACTGAGGAAGACCAGCATCGAGCAGATCACTGCGGCTACGAGCCATGGCACACAAGCCGACGGTGGAGGCCCCCTTTCTCACCAAAGCTAGGCGCCGCGATATAGAGACCCTTAGCAAGATGCAGCCTTCCCTGGCGGCAAGCCGGAAACTTGATGCTGAATCTCTGATGGTGTAGTTGCCTACGGCGGTTCTGACAGAGCGAGAGCGGCTACGCTGAGCAATCCCCAGAAGTAAAATGAAGTATCGCCCGACCCCTCCGTTTCTCTTGCTGCGCCGCTTTTATCGTTCCATTGGAGATCATGGCTTTCGGGGTGCTCTTGTCCACTCCTGGCGGCGGCTCTATCGATCGCTGAAGAACCACGGCCTGGGCGGTACCTTCGAACGAGCTTTCGTGAAGGCTCCGGTAGCACCGGCAAAGCCGGCAGCTCAGCTTCCGCCGCACTCATTTGACATTCTTCATGGCACTGATACGGGAGGCATGGTTTCAACCGCGGGGCTTCACGCGGTTTCGCTCTCGGTTTTTACTTCATCCGGCTACCTGGGCATCCCGCCATCCACGCTTCGCCCGGCCCTTGCCGCGCTGCCGATTCAACACCAGGAATTTTCCTTTATCGATTTCGGGTGCGGTAAAGGCCGTGCGCTTTTTGTCGCTGCCGAGTTTCCGTTCCGGCATGTATTCGGCGTAGAGATCGTAGTCGAACTGGCCCGCGCCGCACAGGCGAACGTGTCGCTAAATCCGTTGTGGAAGGAACGCATCTCGGTTGCGAATCAGGATGCAGCCAAATTTGCTTTTCCCGATGGCCCGTTCGTCCTTTACTTCTACAATCCTTTTTCCGAAAGGGTCCTTCGTCGCGTTCTTGCGAACCTGGAACGCGAACTGCGCCGTTCTCCGCGTGACACTTTTCTGGTCTTCTCAGACATTTATGCAAATGAGGCGGCTCTTGGGCCCGCTAACGGCGATCGTCACCGCTATCAGGACGTGATGGAAGCAACGCCGCGTTTCAGGAGAATCTCGGACTCCACCTATCGGCTATCCGCAGAAGAGGCCGCCGCGGAACCCTCGCTGTGCAGCGTGAGCCGTTTCGTGGTATATTCCGCCAACGTTACGGGCTGAAAGCGAGTCCGCAATGGAAGCAAACATTTTCGCGCGCGCCGGCATCCGGAGACCAAATGTTGGCCTGCGATTTTCACGGTCAAGAACAATTTCTATGCAAGCACTCATGATGCGGTTGAAGCCCAGCCTGCGCAAAGTGCCGGGGTATCGGATGGCACGCTTTGCCTACAGGCTTGTAAAGAGCGTGGAATCGAGGAACACGGCGCTTTTGTCGCTGCGGCCTCCGAAAGGCCTCTTCCAGCCGTACGGAACAACTTCCGTCGAGCGCTATCCGGATATTTTTCAGCAGGTGCGCGAATTGGCTGGAGACGGCGCAGGCATGCGCATTCTTTCGTTTGGCTGCTCGACAGGAGAGGAAGTTTTCTCTCTACGCCGATACTTTCCCAACGCAACCCTGGCTGGGATCGACATCAATCCATTCAATATTGCGGTATGCCGTTTCCGGCGTGTTAAAGCCAGAGAGAAGCGGATGAGCTTTGCAGTCGCCGGATCCACTGCCGGGGAAGCGAACGCCAGCTACGATGCGATCCTGGCGATGGCAGTCTTCCGTCATGGAGAATTGAACACCTCGCCGCCACCGGCAAAGACCGGCGCTCTCATCCGCTTCGCCGACTTCGAGCAATCTGTGGCCGATCTGGGGCGCGTACTCAAGCCCGGCGGCCTGCTGGTAATCCAACACGCTATGTTCCGCTTTTGCGATACTTCTGCGGCCAAGGAATTCGAGACCGTGTTCGGCGTGAAACGCGACGAACCGGCTCCGCTCTATGGCCGAGACGATTGTCTTTTGCCCGATGCGGAATATCCCGACGTCGTGTTTCGAAAGATTCGGTGAGATTACCGTCTAGGACTTGACACGGGATGCGGCGAGGCCGGGTTTGCCGCCGTCATGTAACGGTCAATGATGGTCCCGAGTGTGGCGGCAACCTTTCCCCCGAGCGTCCCGGCGTTGAGTGCGGAGAGCTGTCCCTCCACGGCCATGCGGACATCACGCTCCGTGGGGTACTTCACGGAGTCAAACGTTTGGACCTTGAGTTTACGTTTGCCGTCCAGGGCCGTAAAATAGAACTTGAATTCCCAAGCAAACCCTTGGGAACGGGGAGCCTTGCGGACACTGCCATGCTGATAACGCTCACGACTGACTTTCATCTCGCCACCCTGCCCAGTATTGAAGATGTAGCCATTCGATCAAGTATGGTGTTATGCGGTGTTTACAATTCCTCAAGTATCTAGGAAGGTACTGATTGTAAATAGGTTGCGGGAGTAGTTCAGTGGCAGAACGTCAGCTTCCCAAGCTGAATGTCGCCGGTTCGATCCCGGTCTCCCGCTCCAAATGAGTCCGCGGGCAGCCCGCGGCAAATTCACGAAAGCTAGAGTTGATTGGGCGTTTGCGGCACTTTTCCTTCCCATGTAGCCCTTGTGATTTTGGTCGAAGGTGGCGCTTCCTTAGAGCCTGTTATTAACTTTCGCGCCGGCGGCGTTGCTCGGCGATTGCGGCAAGAGGCTGCTGAAACGCCGCGGCCAACTGGTGGAACGTAGCTTCGCCCCCTGTTAGGAAAGGTGCGGGATGCGGCGCTGCCACCTGTGCGGAGGAGAGAACATTCTCAAGCGGCAGTTGGATCAGCTAAGCGCCATCATCCTGAGCCTGGGGATGCGCCAACTACTGGGCGCGGGCGCCAAGGGAGCTAAAAAACTGCGCCGTACAGTTCCTTTTGCGCCATTTCCTCCGGCTCACCCACCGCCATCGGCCCCACGGTGCGGTTGAACCCGGAATGCCCCCCAGTACTCTACGCAACCGGCGCCTGCCGCTCTAGCAGGCGCCGATGCCGCACCCTCTGCAATTCAGCGGCTTGTACTACGGACTGAAATTTACGGCCAGATCGCCACCAGCAACAACCCCGTCGATGGACTTTCACTTCTACGACTGGGCCATACCTTTCGCTGCGAGCTGCTGATCGGGTCTCCTTCGGGAACTCCGATTCGCGCCGTACAACTCTGGTTTCCGAGGGCCCGTAGTGAGTGATAGACGAGCGCGAAGAAATTCGGATTTGGCCGGCTTTTTGCCGGTTCTGCGCAACTTTTTTCTACAAACAGCCTCAAGTATGATTGCATCAAAAATGATTGCACATGGTGAAAACCACCTTGGAAGATATCGCCGCTGCGACTTAAAATAGGGACTCCTAAGCAAGGACGATCGGGAAATGCGTTCGTCGAAGGCTTTTAGGAATTTTTACGGTCTGTTGCACGAGGCTTTCGCCGAAGCTCGGGTCCGATGCTGAGGAGCGTGGCCAGCCATTCGCTAGAGTAGCCGGGGAGAGCATTCTGCCGCTATCGGCCGGGGACGTTTTGCCGCGGCTTGCAGCGCTGTTTGGTTCCGCCAGATCTGTGTGAGGGCATGGGCGCAGAGTATGTAGTATCGAAGTCCGCTGTTGGTCCATCGAAGCTTCCATCGTATTCGCGGGAATGCTCTGTGACTCGGCCGGGGGCTGGACTGCCGACCCCATATCCAGGCAGCAATATCCTGCCGTTCACCGAAAATTTATCAAAACTTTATCCCGATTTTGTAACCTTACCAGTGGGGGAAATCGCCGGCTTGGCGGTCACAGGGCTTTGCTTTCGCCTTGGATCGGCCGCATCCGGCCGCAAACTTCCCCTCAGGGCTTGGCGCGCTACTCATTGCGGAAGAGAGTCGCAAGAGAGCAAAGCTTTTCATTAACGCAGCATTTGTAACCATTAGGGAGGGCCATTATGACCTTTAATCGAATACGCTTTAGCATTCTATGTCTCGCACTTCTTGCGCTGGCCGTGTTCTCGGGCCCGGTTGCTGTGAACGCGCAGACCTCTACCCAGGGTTCCATCGCCGGAACCGTTTCCGATCCGAGCGGGGCAGTGATCGGCGGAGCCGCCATCACCATCACCAACAACGCAACCAACGCGGAAATCAACCTGACCAGCGACGGCAGCGGCTACTTCAAGGCCCCGCTGCTGGAGCCTGGCACCTATTCGGTTACCATCTCCGCGCCCAACTTCGCCACCTATCACGCCAACAACGTGGTCGTGTTTGTGGGCCAGGTCACAAGCCTGTTGCCGCATCTGGCGGTGGCATCTTCCTCGACCCAGGTGGTGGTTACCGAGCAGACGCCGGTGATGAACCTGGAATCGCCCGACTTTGGCGATACGCTGAATTATAACGAGCTGCAATCGATTCCCATCAACAACCGCCGCTGGTCCAGCCTGGCCATGTCGACGCCAGGCGTGGTCTCGGACGCCAACGGCTACGGCCTGGTCAGCGTGCGCGGCATCAGCCCGCTGATGAACAATGTGGAAATCGACGGCGCCGACGATAACCAAGCCTTCTTCTCAGAGGAGCGCGGGCGCACGCGCGAGGCATATTCGACCACGGGAGCCGCGGTCCGCGAATTCGCCGTCAACACCGGCGTCTATTCCGCGCAATATGGCCGCGCCGCCGGCGGCGTCATCACGTCGGTGACGAAGAGTGGAACCAACCAGATTCACGGCCAAGCCTACTTCTGGGATCGCGAGAGCAACTGGGCGGCCATGAACGACTACTCCACGATCACCACCCTGGTGAACGGCGCCAATGTCACCTCCCCTCTTAAGCCCGAGGATCTGCGCAAGATCTACGGCTTTACCGTGGGCGGACCTCTGATCAAAAACAAACTCTTCTGGATCTACACCTACGATCAGCATACCCGCGTCTTTCCCGTGATCGGCGTTCCATATAGTCCCGTGCAGTTTTACACCCTGCCCCAGGCTACGGTGTCTTCAGGGGAGACCTGCAACACCTCGAACGGCAACACAGCCGGCGCTCCAACTTCGGCAATCAACGACGCCAATGCCTGCGCACTGGCGGCGCGCCAGGGCATCAGCTACACCCAGGCATCTTATGATTGGGCCGCCATGCTCGACGGCAGCGCCAATGTCCCCGCAGGGAATTATCCGGGCGCGGCCTCCCTCCCCTGGACCGATCCCGGCCTTAACTCCGGACTCGGGCTGGTGCCGCGCTTTGGCTACCAGGAAATCAACATGCCCAAGCTCGACTGGCAGATCAACCCCAAAGAGCATTGGAGCGTGCTCTTCAACCGCCTGCGCTGGGATTCGCCCTCCGGCGTACAGACCACTTCGCCGGACCACTATTCCCAGGATGCGCAAGGCAACGATTTCGTGAAGCTGGACTACGGCGTGACTAAGCTCACCAGCATGATCACCTCCAACATCAGCAACGAGGTGCTCTACCAGTACAGCCGCGAACTGGACTATGAAACTCAGCAGCCTTACACCCCCTACACCAACACCGACATCACAGCCAGCAATGGCAACGTTCCGGAGCTGGAGGCGGGATATTACTACGGCATCGATGCCGGGTCAGAGTACTATGAGCACCGCCTGGCGTATCCCGATGAGCGCAAATGGCAGATCGGCGACATCGTGTACTGGGACAAGGGCAATCACAGCCTGAGATTCGGCGTGGACATGGTGCACAACTACGATCTGATGAACAACACCTATAAGAGCAACGGCGACTTCAGCTATAACTGGGTGGGCAACTACTTTAACGACCTGCTCAACTTCAAGAACGGCGTTACTCCTTCAAGCAGCAACAAGGTCGGCTGCGACTCGTACGCTTCTGAAAACTACGCCCAGAACGACAACTACTCCATCGTGGGAGATTATCCCTGCTACTACGACTTCGTACAGGGATTCGGACCCCCGGTCTTCGACTTCGCCACGATGGACACCGGCATCTTTGTCCAGGACAACTGGAAGGTAACCCCGCGCCTGACCCTGGAACTGGGCCTGCGCTGGGATAAGGAAGCCCTGCCCGCCGCGAGCTCCAACCTCACCACGGCCACCGGCAGCTTTGTTCCCTATGCGGGCCTGACCAACAATCCCAGCGAGAACAGAGCCTTCGGGCCCCGCATTGGGTTCTCGTACAATGTGTTTGGGACCGGCGAAACGGTGCTGCGCGGCGGCTGGGGCATGTATTACGGCCGCATCACCAACGGAAATATCGAGAATACCAGGCTTAATACCGGCAGCCCGAACGGCCAGTTCAGTGACACCTGGTATTACGACTCCTCCGGCCCGCCGGTCTATCCGAATATCTTCGCCAGCGGCACCACGTCCGCAAAGCCTTTCTCTAACTTCATGGCGCCCAATTTGAAGCTCCCTGAAGTGCAGGAGTACGATCTTTCGCTGCAGCAGGGAATCGGCAAGGGAACGGTCTTCGAGTTGAGCTATCTGGGGGCCCTGGGCCGCGAACTGCCCAACTTCCTGGACGTCAACCTGAATCCAACCACCACGACCAAGACGATTACAGTCGCGGATGACGACAGCGGCGAGGGTCCTTTGGGTAAGACCGGATCTCAAGTCACCGTTCCGGTCTTCACCGGCTACGGCAACACCAATCTTTTCGGTTCCGCGGCCTCCAGCTACCAGGCCATTACCGAGTACATCAGCAACATCAACTCCAACTACAATGCGTTGGTAGCGGAGATCCTCAACCGCTCTCTGCACAGCGTTCAGTTCGACGCCAACTACACCTGGGCGCATGCATTGGACTTCTCACAGAACGGGACCTCGGACGGCGGCAACACGAACAACTGGTACAATCCCTACGGCGACTACCGCCTCAACTACGGCAACTCCAACTATAACGTTCCCAACCGTTTTGTCACCTATGTGCTCTACAACTTTCCGGGCGTCAACTCGGGCAATCCACTCAAGTGGGTGGCCAACGGCTGGAGCCTGGACGACAGCTTCCAGATGCAGAATGGCCTGCCGTTTACGGCGGGCGCCAGCGGCAAGCCCAGCGGCGCCATCAGCAGCGACTGGAACGGCTCGGGCAGCAGCACGCTTATTCCCCAGATCGGCGTCAACACCTATCGCTACCCGCGCCACATGGTGGACGATGCCCGCGTGCAGAAAGAATTCTCATTCGAGGGGGGCCGCAGCCTGGAACTCAGCCTCGACGCCTATAACCTAGCCAACCACCAGAACATCACCAGTTTTGTGGCCAGCTACCTTTACAGCCTGTCGGGAACCACGGCAACATACACGGGCCAAGACGGTCTCAACACCTTCGAGGTGCCCAACAACTCCAACAACAGCAGCTTCCTTTTCACGCCGCGCAATGTTGAAATCATTGCCCGCGTGAACTTCTAAGGCGGCTACTACGCTGGGCAGCGCGGCGGCTTCGGCCGCCGTGCTTTTTTGTCCGCAGGAAAGGTGCGATTCGGGGCGGGAGAGGCTTTTGCGCTGCGCCCTTCGCTTCCCAGTGACAGCGCTCTATTGCGCCGGGCGGAAGCAGATGCTGTCGCCGTCCAGCCGGTATTCGGCCGAGCACCGGTCGCCTCCGCAGATCATGGCATCTCCGGCGTACAGTTGCTGGCGCGTGATCAGCCCCATGGTTCCGCAACGCGGGCAGGCCATCACCGCCACGTAAGGATTCTGCGCCTGGCCGAGCTTGGCTTGGTTTTCCAGCACGAAGACCGTCCCCGGATCCATTCTTTCCGGAATCCATTCTTCCAGAAACTGTAAGTCGGCTGACATCCTGCCCTCCATCAAGGTGAGATCGACCAAGCCGCGCATAAAAACTCCGCCCGGCTCAATTGTCTTCGAACAGCAGGCTGCAAATGGCGAAGCGAAGGCTGAGAACCTCCGGCCGAACTCAGTGTTGCCAGGGATCGCCGTAGAAGTCAATGAGAATCGTCTCGCGGGAGTGGCGAGTAGGATTCCCCGGTCCTTGACCCCTCATGGAGGAAGACCTGCCGGCCTTGCTTCAGGGGAATGGAGGCCTCGAAGTCCCTGGAAATGCGGCTGCCGTTTCCCCGTTTTGTGACCGGGCATAATCGTCGATGGCCCCGTAGGTTTCCTCGTTGCGCAGGACGGCTTCGACGTAGTTACGGGTTTGCGAAAAGGGGATGGACTCCACAAACTCGTCAATGCCGCTATAAGGTCCGTCTGCCCGCCAATCCGCAACGCGGTAGTCGCCGGCGTTATAGGCCGCCAGAGCATAGGCCGGCACTCCTCCAAACTTGTCCAGCATCTCGCGCAGATAGCGGGTTCCCAGACGGATATTGATTTCCGGGTCGAGCAGTTGGAAGGTTCTGAAATAGCGCATTCCCTCCTCGCGCGCCATGGCCCGGCCTACCCTGGGAAGCAACTGCATCAGTCCGTACGCATTCGCATAAGAGATGGCCGACGGGTTGAACTCCGACTCCTGACGAATCAGAGAGGCCACAAGGTAAGGATCGAGATTGTTTTTCTTTGACTCGGTTACGATCGTGTTCCACCAGGGCTCGGGATACAAAATCCTCCAGTAAACCAAGGGGATCGACTGGAGGGAAGCCGTGGAGGCATTCGGCAAAGCGCGCTTGAGGACGCGCAGGGCTTGAAAATACTCTCCATAGGAGAAGTAAATCTGAGCCTCGACCAGCGCGCTCCATCTGGATGCGTCAGGATCGGCGGTAATTTCGCGAGGAATATATTCGT
Source organism: uncultured Acidobacteriota bacterium (assembly GCA_963808795.1). Taxonomy (GTDB): domain Bacteria; phylum Acidobacteriota; class Terriglobia; order Terriglobales; family Acidobacteriaceae; genus Telmatobacter. The sequence goes on along the minus strand of CAWEGL010000011.1, from coordinate 352,050 downwards.
TCAGACCCGCGTTGGCCAGTAGCCGCGCCATGGCCAGATGGGGGCTGTCCATGGGAAAGCTTGTCGCCAGCGGCGGGGTGGGCAGCGGCTGGAAGTGGTCAAGTTCCGGCTCGACGGCCGGCTCGGTATGGCCCAGCGCCGCCAGCCGGTCTCTGGCCATCTGGGCGTAAAAGTAGTGCGGGTAAGCGCGAATGATGGCCCGGAAGTTGGCCGCGGCCAGCGCAGGAGCATGATCGAGGGACTCGTATAGCCGGCCTTGCCAATAAATCGCTGAAACTGTGTCTGATGCCGCCGGATAGAGGCGGATCTGCTGGTCGAAGAGCCGCGCAGCCTCAGTGTATTGGCCCAGCCGGTAGCTCAGCCAACCCGCTCGCCAGTGCGCCGCCGCCGCGTCCTCATTGGCGGGAAAGTGCTCGGCCAGATAGAGATAATACGCAATGGCGGTGGGATAATCGCGGCGCAGCAGGTACATGTTGCCACTGGAGAACAGCGCCTCGGCCAGCCACGGACTCTGCGGAAACCTGGCCTCCATCCCGGTCACAATGCGCTGCTGATCGTCCGTGCTCTCGCGGTCCCTGGCCAGCTCCATCATCAGATAAAGCCGCCGCGCGCCGTTCTCATCATCGGTATCGGGCAGAGCCTCGGCCTCGGCCTGCGTAAGCTGTCCCAGGTGTAATTCGCAGGCCGCCTCGGCCACCGCAAAGCCGTCGCGCTCCTGCGCGCTCAACTCCCGCGCGCCGGCCAGGACGCGGTATTGACTGGCAGCATCGGCGTACCGGCCGGCTTTGTAGTAGGCATCGGCTAGGCTGCGCAGATCAGCTACCGTAAGTGTGGACTCCGCGCCCAGATTCGTGAGCTGCTGGAGAGCGGTCCGCGCATCCGGGGTGAGTGGATGGCCGAGCAACAGGCTTCTGAAGATGTCCACGGCCATCGGCTGGCGGCCCAACGCCAACTCGACCTGCCCCTCGGCAAGCTGATAGCCGGGACGGTCCACGGCCGCCGTGCCTTCGCCGCGCGCCAGCGCCTCGCGTGCGCCGGTTGGGTTGTTCATGGCCAACAGCACGTTGGCCTCCAATTCCGGAACTTCGACGTCGAAGATGCTGTCCGGATAGCGCCGGACAAAGTCGCGGAGCAGCGCTTCAGCGGCGGCATCGCTGCCTGCGTCCTCGCTGGCCTCTGCGCCCAGAAAGTCGGCGTAGTCGGCCAGGGTTCCGTCGTCCCGCCGGGCGCGGTGCAGGTTCAGCTCGGCTTCGGCATAGCGCCCGTCGAGCAGGTAGGCGTGGCCCAGCGCCAGATAAGCCGCCGCGGAGGCGGCGCCTGTATGCCGGCGCGCGTACGCGGTCACCGCCGCATAAGCCTCCGGGGTGCGTAGCATAGCCAGTTGCTCAGCCATGGGCCGCAACTCGGCTGAGGCCACAAAGGCTCGCCGGATCCGGGCCGTCCGCGCCCTTCTTTCCGCCAGGCTTGGCGGCCTGCGTCTGCGCCGTCTTGCCCTGGGCCTCTCGTGTTCACTCCTCGTGCTTGTGCTAACGGGAGGGGAGGCGGACGAACCTGATTGGCCGGCGGGTAGTCCCCCAATCGGCGGCGCAACCATAAGAAATGAAAGCAGAACCGCCAGGCCACGCGCTGCCTGGCGAACCAAGGAACCCTGGACAAACCGCACCGTCATATCTTCAACTTTATTCCGCTTTGACGCAGCGGTGGCGCCGATGTACCACTGCCGTTACCGGAAGGTTGAATCGATCCCCAGCTTGGTTCCCTGCCCCGCCGTCCGTTACACTCTTCTTTTGCCGCCCCGGTAAAGCTGGCCCGGCCGGCCCAAGGTTTTCTAGCAACCAAAGCTCATGTCGACCATCCAATCGATTGCAGGTGCAGGAGAATTCGAGCGGCATCCTGACGTGGCCCTGGTAGAAAGGGTTCGCGCCGGCGATGTTTCAGCCTACGACACGCTTGTCCGTAAGTACGAGCGGCAGATCTTCCGTATTGCGCAGCACATCACGCAGAACCGCGAAGACGCCGAAGACGTAATGCAGGACGCGTTCTTGAAGGCCTATGAAAAGCTCGACCAGTTTCAGGGGAATGCGAAGTTCTACACATGGTTGGTGCGAATTGCGGTCAACGAAAGCCTGATGCGGCTGCGCAAGCGGCGGGCCGGCAGGATGGTTTCGATCGACGAGGACCTGGAAACAGAGGAGGGTACTGTCCCTCGCGACCTGGCCGACTGGGCTCCGAACCCGGAACAGAACTACAACCAGTCCGAGCTGGCCGGAATTCTGCGCAAGACCATCCAGGGGCTGCCGCAAGGCTTTCGCGTCGTCTTTGTTCTGCGCGACGTGGAAGGACTTTCCACCGAAGAAACAGCGGAGACGCTGGGCCTGAGCGTGCCGGCCGTCAAATCGCGCCTGCTGCGCGCGCGGCTGCAACTGCGCGAGCGCCTCAGCCGTTACTTCCGCAAGAGAGTGGGGGTTGAGAAATGACCTGTAAAGAGTTTCTCACCCTTCTCGACGATTTGATCGACGACTCCATCGCCGCGGAAACCCGCGCCGAGATCGAGCAGCACTTGCACAAATGCGGCCACTGCGAGGTGATCTTCAACACCACCCGCAAAACTATCGAGATCTACCGCTCCCACGAGATCTACCAACTGCCTCCAGAAGTCAACGAGCGGCTGCACACGGCCATCATGAAGCGGTGCAAAGCCAAGCACGTCTGAATTCCGCGGCGCCCCGCGCTCAGTGCTTGCTGTACATCTCCATCACGTCCTTGCGAAAGGCCAGGCGGCTGGCAGCGCGCGTATAAAACATGTGCCCGCCGGGATACTCCTGCACGGAGACCCGCGTGGGGTCGCCCATCGGCGGCATCTCGTTCACGGTAAGCACCGAACCCATGAAGGGACACTCCAGATCGTTCCATCCGTGCGCGATCAGCACGCGCAGGTTAGGATCCGCCGCAACCGCTTGGCGCAGTTGCGTGTCCGAACCCGCGCGCAGCGCCGCTCCTCCATCCCACATGCGATTCACGTCGTAAGAAAGCGTGTTATAGCGTGCGTCCACCTTCCAGCCCACGGTGCGCGTGACAAAATTGACCATCGCCGAGGTCAGGGGCGCGATGACGCTGGCCAGGATGGGATCGTTCGCCTCTTGGTGCGGCGCATAGGGAAAGGGATCGAACGAAGTCACGTTGGAGTCATAGACGGAGCCGAGTTTGCCCTGCTCCCGGTGTACCTCGCGCAAATAGGCCGCGGCATCGAGCCTGCCTCCCGACTCCTTTACGAAAGCCGGATCGAGTCCCGTCATCTCCGTCACGCGCTGAATCATGGCCTTGGTGGCCGCGGGATCGGAGTAGCCCTTAATCAGCGCCGTCGCATAGTCGCCCTCGGTATATGCGATCACCGGCGCCATCGCCTGCGGCGTCAGCTTGTGCTCGCGCTCCAGGTGCGCCGCCACGATCGGCGGCAGCGTCAGCATCCAGGGCAGCGGCGACACATCCCCGTGCTCATCGACGGTGGGATTCAGATACGGCGAGATCAGCACCACCCCGTTCATGGCCACGCCCAGTTGCGACTGCAGATAGTAGGTAACGCGCGGCCCGCGAAAGCCGCCGTAGCTCTCGCCCACCAGGTACTTCCGCGCATCCAGACGGCCGTTCTCGACCAGCCAGTCGTAGATCACGCGCGATAGATAGTGGATGTCGGGAACGGTGCTGTAGAACAAGTTCTTGGCCTGTGCCTCGGGAACCAGGGAGCGGCTGAACCCTGTACCGACGGGATCGATAAATACCAGGTCGGTGAAATCCAGCCACGTGCCCTGATTGTCGGTCAGCGCAGGCGTTTCAGAGGCGCTGTCGCCCTGGTCGCCGAACGCCAAATGTTTGGGACCGATGGCGCCGAAGTTCAGAAACGCGCTCGAAGCTCCAGGGCCGCCGTTCAGCGCGAAGGTCACCGGCCGGTCGGCGCCGGCCATGGTGTAGGAGGTGATCACCACCTGGCCTGTTTCCTGGCCGCTTTGGTCGCGCACCGGCCATGCACCCACGGTCACCGTGTAGTGCAATGTTTTGCCGTCGAGCTGCATGGTCTGCTCTACATGCGCCGGAGGCGGCAAGGGAGGCAGCTTCGATTCTTCGGCCGCCGGCTTGTTGGCCGCGGATTTGCCGGGCGTCGCGGTTTTAGCGGCGTTCGGCGCCGGGTTGGCGGTCTGCGCGGCGGCGCGCGCCGCGGGAAACGCAAGGCAAATCAGGGCGCACACTGCAACCGCCAGCCGTCCGCGCAGATTTGCTCTCGGCAGAATGCTCATTCAATTACGATAACGCGCCCGCCCCGTGCGCTAGAGCATTTTCGGAATGCATATAGACCTATTGGCAGCCGTGAAAGGTGGCTTATTCTTGAGGGAAAAGGCACTTTAGGGTGTGCTTTGGGTCTACACCAATTCCGAAAATGCTGTAGCCCTCCTCGCGCCGCATGATTTACCCTCGAACTCGAAATGAAAATCAAACCCGCGTATTTGATCGTTATTCTGGCCGCAGTCATTGGCGCCGTCGCTCTTTCTTTGACGCTTGTCCGAAAGCCCAGCCCCCCGCCTGCGCAAGCGAGCCAGGAGGGCCAGGCGCTGCCTTCCGCGCCCACGCCCAACGCGCCCGCTGAGGTTGCGCCCAACGGTCCCCGCGTGATCATGGACACCACCATGGGCCGCATAAACTGCCAGTTCTTTCAGAAGCAGGCGCCGGTGGCCGTGGCCAACTTTATCGGCCTGGCTACAGGCACGAAGGACTGGACCAACCCCACAACCAAACAGGTCGAGCATCACAAGCCGCTCTACAACGGCACTATCTTTCACCGCGTGATTCCCGGCTTCATGATTCAGGGCGGCGACCCGACCGGAACTGGCTTTGGCAGCCCCGGTTACGCCTTCGACGATGAGTTCGATCCCAACCTTAATTTCGACCGTCCCGGCCGTCTGGCCATGGCCAACTCCGGACCCAATACCAACGGCAGCCAGTTCTTCATTACCGAGGCTCCTTACCCGTCGCTCGACCAGCACTACACCATCTTCGGCCAGTGCGACGACCCCAGCGTCGCGGTGGTGAAAGCCATCGCCCGCGTGCCGCGCGACGGCAACGACAAGCCGCTGACGCCGGTGGCGCTCAAAAAGGCCACCATTGTGCCCGAGGGCCGGCCTCTGCCGCCTTTGCTGCCCGGCGAGCCATCCGCGCCCACATCCGCGCCCCAGCCCGCTTCACAGCCTGCGCCGCAACCGCAATAAGAAACCGGCGCAGGCGCACCAGGCTTCGTTTGTTGCGGCAAGGAGAAGCCCAAAAAATCATAGCACCAAGGAGATCACATGCCACTCGCAGCAGGAACCTACGCCGTCCTTACCACTACCGAAGGCAAGATCACCGTCCGCCTTTTCGAGACCGACGCGCCCATTACCGTCAAGAACTTCATCGAGCTGGCCGAAGGCGCACGCGAGTGGACGCACCCCACCACGCGCAAGAAGTCGTTTGACAAGCTCTATGACGGCACCATCTTTCATCGCGTCATTCCCAGCTTCATGATCCAGGGCGGCGACCCGGCGGGCAACGGCATGGGCGGACCCGGCTATCGCTTCGAGGATGAGACCAAGGGCTCTCCGCACAAATTCGACCAGCCGGGCAAGCTGGCCATGGCCAACGCCGGCCCCGGCACCAACGGCAGCCAGTTCTTCCTCACCGTGGCGGCCACGCCGTGGCTCACCGGCAACCATACCATCTTCGGTGAAGTGGTGGAGGGCCAGGAGATCGTCGTCAATATCTCCAAAGTCCCGCGCAACGGCCAGGACAAGCCGCACCAGCCGGTGGTGCTGGAGTCCGTAGTGATCGAGCGGGTCAGCTAGCAGGCCCCGCGCACAGCGTCAGAATGGCCTCGCCAAACCGCTCGGCCTTGGCGGGGCCGATACCATCGATAGCGAGTAATTGCATCCTATTTTCCGGCCGCGCGAGCGCGACGGCGCTCAACGTGCGGTCGTGCAGCACGACGAAAGCCGGGACGCCCAATCGCCTGGCTTCGACGGTTCGCCACTCCCGAAGCCGCTCAGCCAAAGCCTCCCAGTCGGGAATCGGCGCCGGCGGCGATATCTCGCTTTTGGCGCGCCCTTGCGCGGCGATTTTGACGTTTTTCTTTCGTGGCGGCGTCGCGCTGCCGGGATCGAACTCATCGGCAATGCCATCGCCGATGAGAAGCGGCAGCGGCGTCATGGGCCGCACCTCCAATCCCGCATCCGTCAGCCGGACTTTGCGGAACCGGATCACCTCTCCGTTCTTTTCAAACTCCGCCTCTTCCATATCGATCAGCCCCGCCCGCACCATCGCGTCCAGCAGCCCATCGAATTCGTTCCGGCTCATTCTGCCCACAAGGTCGAGGCTTCGTTGCAGCGTTCCCGCGGCCAGGTAACTCACGGGCCGCAGCTCGTCGGCAATCACCTGAACGATCTTGCGCTCCGCCGCCGTGGCGCGCCGGAACAGCCGCAGCACCGCGCCCGCCGGATCGCAAACGTCGCACCTTCCGCACGGCCGGCTCGCGTCCTCCACATCGCCAAAGTGCCGCACCAGCGCCGACATCCGGCATTCGCTCGAAGCGGTGAACCGCAGCACCTTCTCAAACTGCTCGGCGCGATACTGCGCCTGAATCGAATAGGTCTTCTTCCATCCGGACCCGCCGTGGTGACGTTCCCGCCGAAGTCGACGCGCGCGCCGCCGTGAATCTCCAGCTTTTCGAGCGCCTTGTCGAACTCCTCTTCGCCCAGCTTCGAGGCGGCGCGCAGTCCTTCCACAGGCTGCGGCTCTTCTCCCAAGGCCGCAAAGACCTGGTTCAGGTGCTCGACGGGCGGATAATCGCGGTTGAGGAAAAAGTCGTGCGTGCGCTGGTCGGCATAGGAGTGCATCAGGTAGGTCCGGCTCATGGCGCCATCGCGGCCGGCGCGGCCGATCTCCTGGTAGTAGCCCTCGAGCGTGGCCGGCAAGCCGGCGTGAATCACCGTGCGGATGTCGGCCTTGTCGATGCCCATGCCGAAAGCGATGGTCGCCACCACGACCTCCAGCTCGCCGGCCTGGAAGGCCGTCTGCACGCGCTCGCGCGTCTCCGCGTCGAGCCCGGCGTGGTAGGCAGCGGCCGGCATGTGCGAACTGCAAGCTCCGCAGCCAGGCTCTCCGACTGTTTTCGCGACGGAGCGTAGACGATGGCCGGACGGCGCGCGGGATCGGCAAGCAGGCGGCAGATGGCGCTCGCGCGCTCCGGCACCGGCACCTCGACCACCTCGATGGCAAGATTGCTGCGGCGGAAGCCGTGAATGAATTTGATCGGGTCGGATCATGCCGAGTTGCGCGAGGATGTCCGCCTGCACGGTGGGCGTGGCGGTCGCCGTCAGCGCGATGACCGGCGCGGGATCGAACGAACCGCGCAAACCGGGCAGATACTGGCCCAGCATGCGGTAGTCGGGACGGAAGTCGTGGCCCCATTGCGAGATGCAATGCGCCTCGTCGATCGCGATCAGCGCCAGCTTGCGCTTGGCCAGCATCTCCGCGAACCCCGGCACGCGCAGCCGTTCCGGCGCAATGAACAAAAATTGCAAGCCGCCCCTCAAGATAATCCACGCAAGCCTGCCGCGCCGCGGCGCGCTCCATTCCGGAGTGAATGCGCGCCACGCAAAGGCCTAGTGAGGAGAGCTTCGCCGCCTGGTCCTCCATCAGCGCAATCAGCGGCGAGATCACCAGCGCCGTTCCGCCGCGCACAATCGCCGGCAACTGGTAGCACAGACTCTTCCCCGCCCCGGTCGGCATCACCAGCAGCAGGTCGCGCCCTTCGATGGCCGCGCGGCACACCGGCTCCTGGCCGGCGCGAAACCGCGCAAACCCGAATCGGGACTTCAGCAGCCCGATCAGCATATCCGGATTGGAAGCGTCAGCCAAGAGAATTCTGGCATCCAAACTGCAAAATTCTCTAATTCTACTGTTCACTTTACAGGAGCGCTGCCGGCGGCAAGATTGCGCAACGCGTGAGCCGTCCTTTTAGAGTAGAGAGGAAGGACGAGCAAAGCCGCGGCGCTATCCGCGCGAAGCGATGGATTTTGCGCGTCTTCGCGTCTGGGGCATAAGGAGATTCTCTGGCCCATCACGATCCAAAAACGCCCCCACAGGTTGCGCAGCAGCTCGCGCCCGGCGGCGCGTCTCACGCCTGGCGCGCGCTGCGGCATCGCAACTTCCGCCTCTTCTTTGGCGGGCAAAGCATCTCTCTCATCGGCACCTGGATGACGCGCATCGCCACGGCCTGGCTGGTCTACCGGCTCACCAAATCGGCGCTGCTGCTGGGCACGGTCAGCTTCGCGGGCCAGATTCCCACCTTTCTTCTCGCGCCCTTCGCCGGCGTCTGGGTCGACCGGCTCAACCGCCGCAAGGTTCTGGTGTGGACGCAGACCTTATCCATGGTGCAGTCGCTGTCTCTGGCCGCGCTCACGCTCTCCGGCCACATCACCATCCCCTTGATTCTGGGGCTCAGCGTCATGCAGGGCATGATCAACTCCTTCGACATGCCCGGCCGCCAGGCCTTCATGGTGCAGATGGTCGACGACCGCAGCGATCTGGGCAACGCCATCGCCATCAACTCCTCCATGGTCAACATGGCCCGGCTCATCGGCCCTTCGCTGGCCGGCATCGTCATCGCCGCCAGCAGTGAGGGCTGGTGCTTCCTCATCGACGGCGTCAGCTACCTGGCCGTCATCGCCTCGCTCGTCGCCATGCGCCTCGATGCGCCGGCGGTCCGCCGCATGGCCGCCTCCACCTTCACTGAGTTAAAGGAAGGCTGGAGCTATGTCTCGAGCTTTTTGCCCATCCGAACCATTCTGACGCTCTTCGCTATCGTCAGCCTGATGGGCATGCCCTATGTGGTGCTCATGCCCATCTTCGCGGCGCAAGGTGCTGCACGGCGGCCCGCACACCCTCGGCTTCCTGATGGGCGCCATGGGCGTGGGCGCGCTGGTCTCAGCGCTCTGGCTGGCGGCGCGCAAGAGCGTGCGCGGCTTGATTCGCATGATTCCCATCGCCGCCGCTGTCTTCGGCCTGGGGCTGGTCGGCTTCGGCCTCTCGCGCACCTTCTGGCTCTCGATGATCATGGCCACCATTGCGGGCGCGGGCATGATGCAGGGCATGGCCGTCCAGCAACACTATCATCCAGACGCTGGTGACCGAGGACAAGCGCGGCCGCGTGATGAGCTACTACACCATGGCTTTTGTGGGCATGGCGCCCTTCGGCAGCCTGCTGGCCGGAACCCTGGCCAGCGTCATCGGCGCGCCGCTGACGGTCATGATCAACGGCTCCGTCGTGGTGCTGGGCGCAATATGGTTCTTCACGCGGCTCCCGGCGCTGCGCCGCGTCGTCCGCCCCATCTACCAGGAGATGGGCATTATCCCTTCCGCCGAAGAGATGGCCATCGAGGAAGAGATTCCGTCGTGAGTCCGCGCTTACAACTTACTCCCACACTCCGCCCTCCATCCGTTCGTCATCCAGAGCAAGTCCGCCGCGGCGGACAAGTCGAAGGGCCTGCTGTTGTCCTTCGGTGCAAAGGGAGATACTACGAATCTCAACATTACATCCGCGGTGTAGAATTCTCTTGCAATTCTGAAGGCACTTGTTCGCGGTGACAGAGGTGTGAAGATGTCAATCGAGCAGGAGGTGATTGCGCTCGTAGCGAGGAAGATGGGGATCCCGGAGGGCAAAATTACGCCAGAAAAGTCCTTCTATGATCTCGGCATAAATGGGGACGATGCCGTCGAGTTGGTCGATGAGTTGTGCGAACGCTATCACGTACCTGTTGACGGGGTAGACCTCAGAAAATACATAGGACCTGAAGCTGGGTTCAGTGTAATAATCCACCTCTTCAATGCTTTGGCTCGCGATGACGGTGAAGAACATAAGGAACTGAAGATCGGCGATCTAATCAAAACGGCTGAGGACCGTCGCTGGTTCGATGCCCCTCTCTAGCAGTGTTTGCCGGGTGCCGGGTGCCCCAGGTCCCGCTTTTGGGACCTGGGATAGCACAACCCTCAACTCACCACTCTCAAACCCCCACCCCGCACAGATGCACGTTCACGCCCAACTCGGCAAACGTCGCGGCTTTGGTCGCCAGAGCCTTATCGGCGGCCTGCGCCGAGGGTGCATAGGCCACGTTCACGTGATTCGCCCGGTGCCGCGCCATCATCTGATTCTGGCTGACCCCGTGCAGAGCCGCGTGCACGATCGGCCATTGCAGCGTGGTCTCGCGCCAGCGCCGCTCGGTCTCCGTGGCCGGCAAACTCACCACCGTGCCGCGGCCCAGATCGGCATGGAGCGCGCCGCCCTCGACGAACACGCGGCTCCAGACGATTTCGCCCGGCTTGCCGACTCCCTTCAGCGTCCCTCCGCCCAGCGGAAAGTACATGGCCGGTTGCCGCTCGCTGCGCGCGCCGGCGTAGCCGCCCGCAAAATGGCTCGCGGGCGCGGCGCCGGAGATTTGCAGCAGCCACACAAACGCGTCGAGACTTCCGTAATCGCCGACGAGATCGCCTTTGTAGTGCTGGCCCCAACGCAGGTCGTGCAGCGTGGTCGCGGGGTCCAGCCCCAGCGCCGTCCAGCAGCGGTTGGTGACGAGCGCGTCCACGCACGCGCACTCGTCCACCTCGTTGAAGTGCGGAAGCGGCGCGCCGACATAAAGCTCTTCCTTCGCCCCCTCGGCAAAGACGGGCGGCCGGTCGGCGTTGTTCAGCAGCCCCTCGGCCAGATCGGAGGCCGGGGCCATGTCCTTCAACCCTTGCTGATACTGAATTCCGATCGCGTCGCAACCGAACTCCTTGGCGATGCGCATGGCCGCGATGTAAATCTTGCACTGTTCGAGCACCTGCTCCAGCGTCAACTCGGCCGCCGGGTCGCTGCCCAGATCGAACTGCACGCCTTTGCGGACGAGCCAGTCGTAAACGCCCTGCGCCTCGGCCTCGCTCACCGTGCGCATCTTCGCCACCAGCGCTGACTGGCTCAGCCGCTCCTTGAAGATGCCCGCGGGATTCAGCAGCTCGTCGTCGATGATGGCGTTGTACATGCCCATGCAGCCCTCGTCGAAGATGCCCAGGATCGCCTTGCGATGCCTCATCTCCGCGGCCAGTTGCGCGCCCAGCTTCGCGCTTGCGGCCGGCAGCTTGCCCGTCTCCAGCGCATGCACGTGCGACAGATCGTGGCTGATCGTGCCCTTGCGCAGCCACTCGTCCAGTGCCGCAAGAAAAAATTCGTCCTTGAAGTCCTGGCTCCAGATGGACGAGAACTTCTTGCCCGCCTTCACCAGCGAGCCGTTCAGATTCAGCAGCCCCACCAGCCCTGGCCATTGCCCCGACCAGTTGGCCACGGTCAGAATCGGCCCCTGGTGGCCGCGCAGGCCGGGGAGCACATGATGGCTGTACTGCCACGCCGCCGTCGCGAACACCAGCCGCGCCTGGGCGGGAATCTTCATGAATACGTCCATCCCCATGCGCTGCGAGGAGATGAAGCCGTGCTTCTCCCGCTCGTCGTAGGGGTGGGCGCGCACCAGCTTGCAGCCCTTGCGCGCGAACGCCGCTGTCAGTTTCTCCTCCATCTCTCTCTGCGCGGGCCAGCACACCTGGTTGGCCGCGAGGCGCAGGTCGCCGCTGGTAATCAGCAGCAATTCATCCGCGGCCGGACTCATTTTTTCTTCGCTTTCGATTGCCATTTCGCTCTTCTCCCGGCAAAAGCTGCCCTAATTGCCCGAGAAAACTATACACCTCCGGGATCGAGGCTCGTATGCGCGCGCACGGCAAGCGAGTGCGCAGCAGCGTCGAATGAATGCAGCCGCGCCACAGCAATTTGCAACTCCGCCATTGCGATAAGCGCATTTTCGTGCAACTTCCCTGGAATCGTTCCGCGTCGGTTTCATGAGCGGGGCGCGCAATTAGCATGAAAGGGAACGGCCCTTCCTGGCGGAGAACCGGCCGGCACGCTTATGGCGAGTAAAAAAGCCCAACCCAAGCCCGCATCACGCCCGCACCCACGCGCCTTCGAGCCGGAGCAAAGTGGTCTGCGCGTCCGGCCTGGACAGCCGCCCACGGTTTCAGGCCGATGGCTGCTGGTCGCGCTGTCGCTGACGGTGGTGGCCGCGGCAATCTGCGGATGGGGCGCGTTGTGCCTGCTCTTCTGGCAGGGGAGCTGGCAGTTGCTCTACCACCCTAAATCGGCGGTCACGCGCACTCCCGCCAGCGCCGGGCTCGCCTTTGAGCCCATCGGATTCGCCGTGAACGATGCCGGCCAGCCGCGCCTGGAAGGATGGTGGATTCCCGCCGCGCCCAACGCGCGCTTTAGCCGCTATACCGTGGTTTACCTGCACGGCAGCAACGGCAACCTGGGAGACACCGTGCCCGCGCTTGCTCGCCTGCACTCGGTGGGAGTGAACGTCTTTGCCTTCGACTATCGGGGCTATGGGCAAAGCCGCTTCGTCCATCCCAGCGAGGCGCGCTGGCGTCAGGATGCCGGATGGGCCCTCCAGTACCTGACCGGGACGCGGCAGATGAGCCTGCGCACCATTGTGCTCGACGGCGAGGGCCTGGGCGCCAACCTGGCCCTCGAAATCGCCGCCGCGCACCCGGAGCTGGCCGGAGTTGTGCTCGAATCGCCACTCCGGGCGCCGATGAACGCGGTCTTCGGCGACCCCCGCGCACGCATGATTCCGGCTCACCTGCTGGTGCGCGACCGCTTCGCGTTGGATTCCCCCGCGGCGTCTCTTCGCATCCCATCGCTTTGGTTTTTGTCCACGTCCGGACAATCCGAAACCGGTCATTCAGGCGAACAGCCTGAGGCATTCCGGAAGGTGTCGGCAGCTAAGACGCTGGTTTGGCTCCCCCCGTCCACAGCGGCCAACAAAACCTACACGGACGCGTTTTCCCGTTGGCTCGAAGATGCAGTTCGCTAAAGCGCAGCCGCAGGCCAAATGCAGGAGGGATCAAAAGAAAGGGACATGAAAATGCCGGCGCGGCGCTGTACCTTCGCCGATATAGGTTTCGCCCTTCTTCACCTTGGCAACGTCGCTGTAGAGCCGGCTTTCCTTGGCGTTGGTGTCGTCGTTGGTAAAGGTGAACGATGTTGCCGAGAGTTTGTCCAGATCGCCGTTGCTGCTGGTGTGATCACGAAACTCGAAATGCAGATAGCTTCCCGGCTTGTACTTGGCCAGTTTCTTGTAGATCTTCTGCGCGTGCTTATCGAGATGAACTGTGGACTGGGCCCGGCCCAAGGGAGCGCCGGCCGTCAAGGTGAGGGCAAACAACAGGCAAACAATCGACCTGCGGCCGGAGAAGAGCTTCATAAGACCTCCCAAAAGCAAAGAAAGGTGGGAACTGTCGATTCGATCCCGTATATCGGGCTACGGGCATTGCGAGCGCTTGCCGGTCTCCACAATACCATCAAACGGGTATTTACTTCACGTCCGGATGGAAGACAACCAGGAGGCGTTCGCTGTGCTCCGGCTCAACGCCCACTCCATGATTGAGGTAAGCTGATCAATTGAATAGCAAGACAGCGGGCGTTTGGTTGTGAGTTTTCGATGCAGGGATCGGTTGCGACGTTATGTTACTTAAGTGACAGGAGAAGGGAGTGAACCCAGATGAAAAGACGGCAGTTCGTAAAAGGCGCGGCTGCAGCAATCGGTGCGATTGCCTATGGCGCTCAGACAGCCCCAGCGGAGCCACAGCAAGGCCAGCTGACAGGTGGCGTGCCGGATGAAACGCGCCGGCTCGTTCGTGCGGTCAGCATAAGCTTTAAGTCCAACTTGTCAGCGGACACTGTTGTTCCGCTGTCGCGGATAGCAGATCGCGTGGACCGCGAAGCAGCACAAGGCGCAGATATCATTGTGCTGCCCGAACATTTCCAAGGTTGCAATGAGCGCAGCCAGGAGACGCTTGACGGTCCAACCATTACGGCGATGGCGCGGCTGGCCAGTAAACATCGGACGTATATCGTTTGTCCCATTGACCGGAAAGACGGGGATATGCGTTTCAATTCCGCCGTCCTGCTCGATCGCCGGGGGCAAGTCGTCTGCGTCTACGACAAGGTGTACCCGGTCTTTCAGGATGAATGCCAAAGAAAACCATCGATTCACCCTGGAGGCATTGCACAGGTGTATCGAACGGATTTTGGTCGAGTTGGTTTCGCGACTTGTTTTGATGTGAATTGGACATCGCTCTGGCGGAAGCTATCCTATCTCGGCGCAGAGCTGGTGGTATTTCCGAGCGCCTATTCAGCAGGCCGCTCACTGCAGGCGCACGCTATTGAGTACAACTATTATGTGATGAGCTCCACGCGGATTCCAGATTGCCGGGTCTACGACATTGACGGAGAGTTGCTTGTGCACAATCAGGAAAATGCAGGGCAGGGCGTCAATGTCACACGCATCGGCCTGGACCTTGACCGATGCATTTTCCACCAAGACCTCAATCTGCCGGATAAGCTCAACAGGCTGCTACAGGCGCACGGGAACGATGTGGAGCGGGAAAAGTGGTTGCCGATGGAGGGTTGGTTTGTATTGCGAGCGAAGCACCCCGGCGCCAGTGCGCGAGAGCTCGCCGAACAGTATGGGTTGGAGACCCTCCGACATTACCTAAACCGGAGCCAGTGTGAAATTGACAGATGTCGCGGGTGGGAGTTCGCCTGAAATGAATATCGATTTACCATCAAATTGAGAACCGGCGCGAACCCGATGCCTGAAGAACTCAGTCCGTGGGCAAAGGAAAAGAACGGCCAGGCGCAGGAAAATCGGGCCGGTGGCGGACGCCGGTATGAGCCAGTCCGAGTAACTCTAGAGCCCGCGCGCATCTTGACAGAGGCCGTCGACGGTTCCTAGAATTGATCTACGGTACTGCATTCGCTTCCAGCATAAGCACTAGAAAGATAAGTGCTTAGCAGGCTTCAATTCCCGTGGAGCCCCGTAACCGGGGAAACCTGCGGGCAAGCGATTCCCACGCCGGGGCGGGAACCGGGGCTGGACGCGGTTCTGAAGCAGTCTTTTGGGCTTTGGTCCAAGTTAGGACGGAGAGCTGCCAGGATGCCTGAGACACGCCTGAGTCCGCGCGAGCGGCTGGTGCTGAACGCTATTATCGAGCTGTACATTGCGACCGGCGAGCCGGTGGCCTCGCAGGCGTTGGCGCGCGTTTTTGCCGACCGCGAGGGGCTCAGCTCGGCCACGCTGCGCAACGTGATGGGCGCGCTGGGCGAGCAAGGTCTGCTGGAGCAGCCACATACCTCAGCCGGCCGGGTTCCGACGGCAGCCGCCTTCCGTTATTACGTGGATCAGCTAGCTCAGCAGGGACGCATTGCCTCCGGAACGCAGACCGGATCGATGCCGCAAGGCGCTGCCGGCCTGAACAACGCGTCTTTGAGCGAAGCCCGCCGCGGCCAGATCGAGGAGAGCTTCTCTGGCGTGGTCAGCTCGCACGAGTATCTGGAGCGCACCGCGCACGTGCTGGCTTTGATTTCTAGTGGGCTGGGCGTGGCGCTGGCCAGTTCCACTGAGGGCCAGGTGCTGGAACACATTCATTTTTCGCGCTTGGCTACGGGCAGGGTGTTAGCCGTGCTGGTCACGCAGGCAGGCGCGGTGCAGGATCGCGTGCTGTCGTTGGACCGCGAGATGACGCATATAGAGCTGGAGACGGCGGCCCGCTACCTGAACGAGAGCTTCCGCGGCTGGCCTATCGAGCGGATTCGCGCCGAGGTTTCGCGCCGCATTGAGGCTGAGCGCGAGGCTTATCGCCAGTTGCTGGCCTCGGTGGAGGAGCTTTGCAGCAAAGGCGCGCTGGCCGGGGACGAGGCCGATCAGGCTATTTTTGTGGACGGAATGGCGAACCTTATCGGCGTGGAACACGACCGCGAGCGGCTGCGCCAGATGCTGATTGCCCTGGAGGCCAAGCAGAGGCTGGTGGAGCTGCTCCACGCCTACGTGGATGGCCGCCGGCAGGAAGTGCGCGTAGTGGTGGGTCTCGACGAAGCTTCGCCGGCCATGCAGGATCTGGTGCTGATCGGCGCGCCGGCGCGCCTGGGCGGCGCCAACCTGGGCACGGTCGCCGTCATCGCGCCTACGCGCATCCAATATCAGGAGATGATTCAAGCAGTGAGCTATATTGCTAAGCTTTCCGAGCGCATCCTTGAAGCTCCCACCGCTTATGGCAAGAAGGGAAGCAGTGCACTCTGTTAAGTTTAGCGTCCGTTGCGGCCAGCCGCCGTTCCCAGGCAGGCGCGCCGGCGCAGCCGTGGCGGCCCGAAATGCGGCTTCCCCGGTTTTATGAGCAACCGGAGCCTGCCGCCAACGGTTTCAAATTGCCTTTCCGGTCTGCGGCAGAGCCGCCGGCGGCCGCGGGAGTTCTCATGCAATCGCGTGCTTGAATATTAGGAGAATGTGCAGCGTTATGCCCAAAAAGGAGACTAAGCCAGCCGTGTTGGAACCCCTGGAACCCGGATCGGGCGGGACGGTGGAAGAGCCCTTAATTGATCCGGCAACGGAGCTGCCGGCGCCGGCGGACGGCGAAGCTGCGCCCGGCTCCGCTGCGGCCGCCGTCGCGCAGGCAATTGGCCCGGCTGAAACCGTGAGCAAAGCAGAGTTTGACGAGCTGAAGGCCGAGCGCGACCGGCTGCTGGACCGCCTGGCCCGCTTGCAGGCGGAGTTCGACAACGCCCGCAAACGCGCCGAACGCGAGCGCCTGGAGTTCCGCGACTATGCCGCCGCCGGCGTGATCGAGCAGTTTTTACCCGTGCTCGACAACTTCGAATTGGCGCTCAAGTCCACGGGCTCAGCGCACCAGTTGCGCTCCGGTGTGGCGCTGATCGTCAAACAAATGGAGGAGGTTTTGACGCGGATGCAGGTCACGCCGGTTCCCGCGGTCGGCGAAGCCTTCGATCCGCGCATCCACGAGGCGCTGGGCACGGTCGACCGCGATGACCTGCCCGACCAGCACGTAGTCGAAGAGGTTCGCCGCGGCTACCGGCTGCGCGACCGCCTGTTGCGCCCGGCACTGGTGCGCGTGGCCCGCAACCCTAAACATACGGGCGAATGAGTCCGATAAACACACAAGGGAATGAGTTCTAATACAAGAGTGAGCAAAGCAGATTATTACGAGGTTCTGGGCGTCTCACGCAACGTTAGCGACCAGGAGTTGAAGAGCGCCTACCGCAAGCAGGCGCTCAAGTACCATCCTGACCGCAACCCCGGCAACCATGCCGCCGAGGAGAAGTTCAAAGAGGCCAGCGAAGCCTATCAGGTGCTAAGCGACGCCGAAAAGCGCGCCGCCTACGACCGCTACGGGCACGCTGGCTTGGGCGGGCAGGGATTCGGCGCAGGGCCCTTTGCCGGCAGCGTAGACCTGGGCGACATCTTCGGCGACCTGTTCGGCGAGATGTTCAATATGGGCGGCAGCGCGCAGCGCGGCTCGCGCCAGCAGCACGGCGACGACCTGCGCTTCGACCTGACCATCGACTTTGAGGACGCCCTCTTCGGCTCGGAGACTGCAGTGAAGATTCGCCGCCTCGATGTGTGCGCCGCCTGCAACGGCCGCGGCAGCGCTTCAGGCCGCGGTCCCGCCGTCTGCAGCCAATGTCACGGCCGCGGCCAACTCCGCTATCAGCAAGGCTTCTTCTCGGTGGCCCGCACCTGCATCGCCTGCGGAGGCACCGGCTCCGTTATCGCCGATCCCTGTTCCACGTGCCGCGGCGAGGGCCGCGCCGCCAGAGAGGTCAAGCTCAACGTCAAGGTCCCGCCCGGCGTCGAAGACGGCACGCGCATCCGTTATGCGGGTGAGGGCGACGCGGGCCGCAATGGCGGTCCCAAGGGAGACCTCTACGTCATCCTTTCCATCCGGCCTCACGACTTCTTCGAGCGCCGCGGTCACGACCTCTACTGCGTGATTCCCGTCAGCTTTCCGCAGGCGGCCCTGGGCGACGAGTTCGAGATTTCCGGCATCGACGGCCCCATCAATATCAAAGTTCCCGAGGGCACGCAGAGCGGCAAGGAGCTGCGCATCCGCGGCCGCGGCGTTCCCTATCTCAACGACAAGGGCCATGGCGACCTCGTTGTCAAGGTAGTGGTGCAGATTCCGCGCAAGCTCAGCCGCGCCCAGCGCGAGCTGGTCGCCAAGCTGGCCGAGTCGCTCACCGTGGACAACAAGCCCGCCTCGCCCGGCCTCCTCGAAAAGATGAAGGATCTCTTCAGTTAGCGCATTTCTCCGCCTCTGCCGTCTGCGCTCGATCGCCTCAGATGGCGCAGCTGCCTACGCCTTCGCCAATTCGGCTTCGATGGCGGCGACCAGTTCGGCCGCGTCGGGCTGCGTGTCCGGCGTAAAGCGCCGCACCACCTCGCCTGAGCGGCTGACCAGGAACTTCTCGAAGTTCCACAGCAGCTCCGGCTCGGGGTTGGCCTCGATCCCGTAGCCCTTCAGCTTCTCGCCGAACGGAACCTCGGCCAGGCTCTCGGCTTTGGGCTGCGACGCAATCAGGGTCTTGTAGAGCGGGTGTTTCTCCGCTCCCACCACCGTGATCTTGCTGAACAGGGGAAATTTGACGCCGTAGTTCGCCGTGCAAAACGTCTGGATCTCTTCGTTCGTGCCCGGCTCCTGCTCGCGGAAATCGTTGGCCGGGAATCCGGCCACGACCAGTCCCTGGCCGCGATAGAGTTCGTAGAGCTTCTCCAGGCCCTCGTACTGCGGCGTCAGCCCGCACTTCGAGGCCACGTTGACCACCAGCAGAACTTTGCCTTTGAACTCACCCAGCGATGCGGACTCGCCGGTGATTTTGTGGAGGGGGATGTCGTAGATGGATGTGGTCATGGTCTCTCCTTACCTCTGTTTTTTAGGACGTGCGGTCTTAGTGCCTGTTATTAACTTTCGCGCCAGCGGGAAAGTTAATAGCAGGCTCTATGCCAACAGTTGTCTCGCCACCTGGATATACAGCTCCACGGCTTCCAGCAGCTCCTTCTTGGCCAGCTTCTCTTGCGGCGTGTGCGCCACGTGAATCGACCCCGGCCCCACGAGCAGCGGTTCGCCCCAATTGGAGAGCTGGGGAATATCGGTGGTGAATTTCGCTATCATGGTGGGGAGGCCGGGAACGGCGCGCAGGCGCACAAACGGAATCTCCAGCGTGAAATCCACCTGGGCCAGCCCGGCCGCGGCTGCAAGAAGCGCGGCGCGCACCGGCGCCGAGCCGCCCACCAGCCGCACCAGCACCTGCGCCTCGGCCTTGTCGGCGATGACGTTGGGCGCGTGGCCGCCTTGAACCTGGCCGATGTTCAGCGTGCTGGGGCCGGCGTCTTCGCTCACCGGCAGATCGAGCGCCAGCAGCCGGCCAAGCACCTGGACCAGCTTATGGACGGCCGAGTCTCCAAGCTCAGGGTAAGCCGAGTGCGCCATGGTGCCGCTGGCGCGGATGACCGCGCGCAGTGCGCCCTTCGAAGCCAGCGCAAGGCGGTTGCCGGTGGGCTCGCCGTCGATGAGAAAGCGGCTGCCCTTGGGCGCCAGGTTGGCGGCTTTCGCGCCCGCCGAGTCGCGCTCCTCGCCTGATACAAATAACAAACTAATACGAAACCCCGCCGTCCGCAGGACTTCGCCCGCGGCTACTTGCGCCGCAAGAATGCCCTTGGCGTCGCAGACTCCACGGCCGTAAAGGAACTGCGCGTCTTCGCTAAAGGCGATATAGGGCGGAACGGTATCCATGTGCGTGGAAAAAACCAGATCCGGCGTCTGGCCCGCGACGCCGGCGTAGACGTTCCAGCGAGGACCGGCGGCGGCGCTCTCAGGCGGCTGCGCGATGGGAGTTTTCTCCACGTCCCAGCCGCGCCCGGAGAGAAAATCGGCGAGAAAATCGCCCACCACGCCCTCGTGGTACGTGGTGGATTCGATTTCGCAGAGCCGGCGGGTAAGCCCGATGGGGTCGAAAGCGGAGCTTTCGGTCATGATGTTGCCAGAATACCTCACAGGTGCTCCATGTCCGCACTGGGCAGGCTGGCGTTCCGTTGCACTTGATTCATGAACAAAGATGAGCCCGAGATGGAGCGTCCCGGAATTGTGGACGAAATTCGAACTTGACCCGCGGAGGGCGCTATCCGGGCGGGGGTTGCGCGTACAATGTGGAGTGGAATGATCGCCACGGCTGCGTGCACCCAGGTTAGCTTCAGGTCAGGTGGTCCGAATTCGACGGGCCTGCATCCGGCGTCCCCGCCGCATCCTGTTACCAATGCTGGGCAGTCACCGGCGCGCTTGTCGCGCAGCGTGCAGCTGGCCGGACCCGCTGGCCGGCTGGAAGCGCTTCTGAATCTGGGAACGCCTGATGCGCGCTTTGCCGCGCTGGTTTGCCATCCCCATCCCCGCTACGGCGGCGACCTGCACAACAAAGTGGTCTACCACGCCATGAAGGCCCTCAACGATCCGGTGTGGGGGCTGGGTTGGCCGGTCTTGCGCTTCAACTTCCGCGGCACGGGGCTGAGCCAGGGCGAGCATCACGGCAGGGCGGAAAGCGGCGATGTGCGGGCGGCTCTCGATTGGCTCGAAGATGAGTTTAATCTGCCGGTGGTGGTGGCCGGATTCAGTTTTGGCGCCGCCATGGCGCTGTGGGCGTGTTGCGGCCAAGACCGAACTGACAAACCGGAACGAACTGGCAAAGATGTGCGTGCCCTGATCGCGCTCGGGCTGCCCACCGCCGCCGACGGCCGCGCTTACCACTATCGATTCCTGCATAACGCTACGGTTCCCAAGCTGTTCCTGAGCGGAGACCGCGACCAGTTCGCGCCCGCCGCGCAATTGGCGCAAGTAGCCGGCTCCGCGGCCGAACCAAAACGTCTGGTGCTCATTCCCGGCGCCGATCACTTTTTTACCGGCCAACTCGAACCCATGCAGCAGGCGCTCGCAGGTTGGCTGAAGGAGCAATTGCCATGACCCCGGCCAGCGACGCCGCTCTCGAAACCCTGCACGAAACGGCTACCGCAATCTTCACCGGCGCTCTGGCGGCCTGTAACATCGCGTCGGCCTTCGACCGGCGCTTGCGCTTTGAAGGAAACCGGCTGCAGCGGCTGCTGCCCGACGGCAGCGGTCCGGAGACCATCGATCTCTCCGCTTACAAGCGCATCTTCGTGATCGCCATCGGCAAAGCCGCCGGGCCGATGCTGGAAACGCTGCTCGACCGCATGAAACGCCGCCAGGGACTGCGCGGCATCTGCTGCTCCAGCCAGTTGCCCAAAGCCCGCAACTGGCGGTTCCGTTACTTCGAGGGCGGTCATCCGCTGCCCAACGAAGATTCCTTCGCCGCGGCGCGCGCCGCGCTGGCGCTGTTGAAGAAGGCAAAAAAGGACACGCTTATCTTCTTCCTCATCTCCGGCGGCGGATCGGCGATCTTCGACTTGCCGCTGGACCCGCAGATTACGCTCGATGAGACCATCGCCTTTCACCAGGCACTGTTGGCCTCGGGCGCGCCCATCAACGAGATCAATACTCTGCGCAAGCATTTTTCCGCGGTCAAGGGCGGGCGGCTGGCCATGGCCGCGCCGGAAGCCGCCAAGGTAAGCCTGCTGCTGCCCGATGTGCCGCTGCGCACCCTTGACGCGCTCTCCTCCGGCCCCACTTCACCGGATCATTCCACCGTAACCGACGTGCGCGAGCTGATAACCAAGTACGATCTGGCCGCGAAATTTCCGCCTTCCGTGCGCGCCTTTTTCGAGCGCGCCGATCTGCCCGAGTCGCCCGGCAACAAGGCGTGGCGGCCTCCATTCTTTTCCAAGCCGGGCCGCTCTGGAGCTGCGGCCCCGCGACGAATGGCGGCCACCAGCATGAGCGAAGAAGACGAGGCCTTTCGCGATTCCGTCTTCGAGATCCTGCTATCCAGCCACGACTTGGTCGAGAACGCACGCGAGTTAGCGCGGCAGGCCGGCTATTTCACCGTGGTCGACAACAGTTGCGACGACTGGGACTACGCCAACGCGGCCCGCTACCTGCTGGAGCGCTTTCACTCCCTGCGCGCCCTGCATCCGCGCCTCTGCCTCATCTCCGTAGGCGAGGTCACGGTAACCCTCAACCGGACGCCCGGCGCAGGCGGACGCAATCAGCAATTTGCCTTGGCCTGTGCGCTGGAGTTGCAAAAGTATTCCGGGGAGCGGCTGACCGTGCTCAGCGCCGGCTCCGATGGCATCGACGGCAACACGCAGACGGCAGGCGCCATCGCCGACCCCTCTACCGTGGCCCGCGCCCGCGCCTTCGGATTCGATCCCGAGGAGTCGCTGGCGGCCTTCAACGCCTGCCCGCTGTTCACGGCCATCGGCGACGCCGTGGTAACCGGGCCCACCGGCCAAAACCTGCGCGATTTACGCCTGCTAATGGCGGACCGGCCTTAGAGCCGGTTATTAATTTTCGCGCCGGAAAATGCATTTAGTTCGCATTTTCCCAAAAAATGCACTAACATTGAATTTACGCACCCTTCCGGCGGACGAGGATTGTCTTGTGTCCCGAAAAGCAGCTCGCAAGGTAGCCGCAAAGACGCCCGATATTTGCGCCGTCGCCGCCCTGGCAAAGGTCTCCATCGCCACAGTGTCCCGGACCATCAACGGTTCCTCGCTGGTAAGCGACCGGCTCTCTAAGCGCGTCCGGCAGGCGGTCAAGCAGTTGAATTACTTTCCTAACACCCACGCGCGCACCCTGGTCTCCGGCCACAGCCGCCTTTTGGGGATCATCGTAGAAAACATCACCAACCCCTTCTTCCCGGAGTTGATCCGCAGCTTCGAGGAGATCGCCGTGGCCTATGGATACGAGATCCTGGTCAGCTCCTCGAACAGCGATCCCGCGACTCTTACCACCTGTGTGCGGCGCATGTTGGAGCGCAAGGTGGACGGCGTGGCCGTGATGACCTTCGGCGGAGAAGAGACGGTCCTGGACCAGCTCATGCACCGCGGCGTGCCCATCGTGCTGGCCGAGTTCAAGCTCGAGGATCCCAAGGCCAGCACCATCCTGCTTGACTACTTGACCGGTATACGCACGGCCGTGCGTCACCTCGCCAAGTTGGGGCACCGCAAAATCGCCTTCCTGGCCGGCCCGCACACCCTCCACTCCGCCATCACCCGCGAAAACAACTTCCGGGCCGCCATGCAGGCCGCGGATCTGCCCATCCTGAAGAAGTGGGTGATCGAGTGCGACCATATGCTGAAGGGCGGAATGGCCGGCTTTACGCGGCTCCACGCGCTGGCGGCGCGGCCCACGGCCGTCGTTTGCTCCAACGACATGACCGCCATCGGCGTCTTGCGCGCCGCTTATACCGCCGGCCTGCGCGTGCCCCAGGATCTCTCCGTGATCGGGCTGGACGACATCGATTTCGCCGAGTACACGCTGCCCCCGCTCACGACCATCCGGCTGTCGCGCACCGATCTGGCGCGGGCCGCCTTCGAGGCCCTGCGCCAGCAGGCAGAGGACCCCGACAATCCCCGGATGCAACGCGAGTTTCTGGTTTCCACCAGCCTCGTCGTGCGTGGGTCGACCGCCGCGCCGGCGGCGGGAAGCTAAAGCATTTCTCCTCTCGCTATAGAGGAGACCATTGCAGCCAAGTGGATTTTCCCTAAAGAAAAATCCACCTTGCGCACCACTCGGCGACTCTAAGGAAAGAGGAGAAATGCCGTAGGACTACCCGTCGATGCGTTTTGTATTCCCGCGTGACCAAACCGGCCATTGAGAAAGAAAGCCGCCTGTGGCACTCCCGGAAGCTGCCCCGGATATGGGTATGGGCTCGCATCGCGGGCAGGTGCTCTTCAACCGCGCGCTTATAGACGAGCACATGGTTGCAATCGCGGCGTCAGAGCAATCTAATTCGCACTCCGCCGATCCATCGCCAGCCCTTCTTGGCGCATGACCTCAACCTCGGCATGGGTCTCGGCGGTGGCCGTGCGGCGATCGGAGTAAACCTTGGGCCGGCCAAGGCTCACCCTCCCGGAAAGGCCGGCAAAGCCCATCACCTTCCAGAGATGGGTGACGAAAACATCATCGCCATACCAGCACAGCTCGCGTTCCTCCACGCCGCCCTCGGCCGCGTAATGCACAGCCGCCGCAGTGATGGGCGCGCCGGCCTGAATTGCGGGCTCCAGGAGCCGGGAGTGAAAGCGCAAAACCTGCGCGCCGTCTGAGCTGGTGCCCTCGGGAAAGAGCAGAACCGGAACCGGTAGCTGGAGCCGCCCGGAGATTTCGCCGGACACGGAGACAGCGCTTGCGTGGCTGGAGCGATCCAGAAAAATGGTGCCTGCGGCGCGCGCCGCCTTGCCGAAGAAGGGCCAGCCGCTCACCTCGGTCTTGGCGACAAAGCAGCAGGGCATGGCCGCCGAGAACAGCAGGATGTCGAGGTAGCTGAGGTGATTGGAGACGACCAAGCCGCGCGCGGGCGGCTGGCCCTCCACCTCAAGCCGGATGCCGAGGGTGGCGAGTGCCCGGCGGGCGGAGAGATGCAGCCATTGCGCGCGGCGCTCCAGGGTGTGCGGGCCGCGCAGGCGGGCAAGCCAGAAACGAAGAACGAGGAGGGCAAGAGCGAATCCCAGCGCCACAGCGCGCCGGAAACGGCGCAGGATCACGAAGCGAGAGGCGCCAAGCCGCCGTGCGCCGGGCGAAATTGCGGCTGGAGATTGAGAATTGGAGTTCAAGCGAGAGCGCCCCATCGAGTAGCGCAGCCCATGCCGTTAGCATACTGCGCGCCGGGTCTATGGGATTAGAAAGACGGCTCCGCTCGTCTCATCCAAAAAACGAACGGCCGGGAGCATTACCGCCGTGAAATCATTGCACCCCGGCCGTTCGAGGAGGCCACTCATGTTCTCTTGTTTGCCGTATTTCCACTCTTGCACAAACGGCATTAATTCTACGCAAAATTCCGGCAGCTCGATTCGATTGCGCTCACTTATGGAACTGGAGCTTGCGCGGTTGAACCGTTCCGGGACTGGCTTCGCCGCGGAGGATTGGGCCTGTGCATCATCTCTTCTTCTCTGATAGCTGAGTGAAGTGGGAGGGAATAGCGACGGAAAGATCGGCTGCAAACGCTCTTGATGAAGCGGTCGAGTCCGAAAGCGCACTGAATCGCCTTACATTTCAATCGCAAGCGCAGTTTTGGCCTCGCGCCGGGGCCACAGAGGGGTATAATTTGGCCCGAACGGCTCTCAAAAAGGAGATTCCTGAGCAGATGATTTTATTGCGAAAAGGGAGAATCATCCGCCCAAGGACGCCGCGACCCGATCTACTATGCGGCGGGACCGATAAAACGGGGAGATGGGCTCACTTGAATACGCGCATAATTAGCATCGCAGTGGCGCTGGGGATGGCTTTGACCGGAGGCAAGGCCGCCGCGCAATCGCCGGGTTGGTTTTTCGCGCGCCAGTCACAATCGGCCAATATTTCCGAGGAGGGGGGCGGTCCGGGCGGGCGACTGGAGGCCTGCAGCGAGGAGATCGGAAAATATTGCATCGACAAGCAGCCGGGCGGGCGCGCATGCCTGGAGGCGAACAAGGACAAGCTCTCGGCCCAGTGCAAGGCCAGTCTTGCCGCGCTGCCGACCGGCCGCGGAGAAGGCAACCCCATGCACATTCCGCCCTGCGTCCACTCGCTCGCCTGCGCTTCCTCACTCGGCGGCACTAAGGTGACCCTGGAACGCGTCGAGTGGAAGCAGACCATGGGCTATACCTTCGCCTATCCCTATCATCTGCCCTACAACATCTCCAATGGCGGCGGCGGAGTTTCGGGCGTCGCGATGGATTCCAAGGGCGATCTCTGGGTTTTTCAGCGCAACACGCCTGGGCAGCCGCAGTTGTTCGAGTTCGGCCCCGGCCACAAGCTCATTCGCACCGTCGGCGAGGACGTGATCGGCCACCAATACAAGGCCCATGGCATCGCCGTCGACAAAGAGAATAACGTGTGGATCTGCGATGCCAGCGGCTCCACGGTGATGAAGCTGAGCCCCGAGGGCAAGCTCCTCCTCACCATCGGCACCAAAGGCCATCGCGGCGACTGGAAAGAGAAAATTGGACAAAGGCTGTTGTGGCAGCCGCTGGACGTCGCCTTCGGTGCGAACGACGACGTCTATATCGGCGAGGGCCATGCCGACGAGAGCCCCAACGATATCGGTTCGGACGATCCCACCGACAATATCGGCCTCCCGCGCGTCATCCATCTTGACAAGAACGGGAAATTCATCAACCAATGGTTCGGCGACAATTGGGGGCCGGGTAAATTCGCCTCGGTCCACGGCATCGCTGTCGATCCCACCAACGGCAATGTCTGGATCGGCGACCGCGACCAGTACCGCATCGTCATCTACACAGGCGCTGGCAAGTTCGTGAAAACCATCTCCATGCGAAATCTGGTCTGCGCAATCAATTTCGATTCCCACGGCAATCCGTGGATCGCGACCGGCAATGACGGGCAGATGCTCAAGATCGACCGCGACGGCAACGTACTGGGCGCCATCGGCAACGGACGCGGCACCGGCTTCGGCCAGTTCATGGAGACCGACTTCATGGCCCTGGACAAGGACGGCAACGTCTATTCCGGCGACACCACGGTCGCGCGCATCACCGAGATGGTCGCGCCCAAACATTGAGGGTCTCACATAAAGCCTCCGGCTTTGCCGGAGGATACTTACTCCGCAGGGCCGCGGTTCGCGGGCTCTAAAGCATTTTCACAGTTGCTGCAGGCCGAAGCCCAGGCAGCCGCGTGGCGTTTCCCTGAAGGAAACGCCACATTTCGCTAAACTCAAAATGCCTCATGGTAACTATGAAAATGCCTTATTCCGCCGGCTCGTAGTTCAGGTTCGGCCCCAGCCAGCGCTCGACTTCGCTCACGCTCATGCCCTTGCGCGCGGCGTAGTCGCCCACCTGATCGCGGCCGATCTTGCCTAGTGAGAAATAGCGCGACTCCGGGTGGGCAAAGTAGAGGCCGCTCACGCTCGATCCGGGCCACATGGCAAACGACTCGGTCAGCAGCATTCCGGTCTTCGCCTCCACGTCGAGCAAACGCCACAGCGCGCCCTTTTCCGTATGATCCGGGCAAGCCGGGTAGCCGGCGGCGGGGCGGATGCCGCGGTATTTTTCGTGAATCAGGTCGTCGGCGCTCAGGCCTTCGCCGCGGCCGTAGCCCCACTCCTCGCGCACGCGCTTGTGCAGGCACTCAGCGAAGGCCTCGGCCAGCCGGTCGGCGAGCGCTTCGGCCATGATGGCGTTGTAGTCGTCGTGCGCGGCGCGGAAACTGTCGCACAATTCCTTGAGTCCGATCCCGCTGGTTACCGCGAAGGCGCCGATGTGATCGCGGCCCTCCGGTCCGGAACCCTTTGGAGCAATGAAGTCGGCCAACGATCTACAGGGCTCGCTGCCTTCGCGGTCCGACTGCTGGCGCAAAAAGTGGAAGCGCGTCAGAACCGTTTCCCGGGTCGCATCCGTATAGAGCTCCACATCGTCGCCCACGGCGTTGGCGGGGAAAAATCCATACACGCCGCGCGCGGAGATCAGCCTTTCTTCGACGATCTTGTCCAGCAGCGCATTGGCCTCCGTAAAGAGCTGGCGGGCCTGCGCGCCGTATGCGGGGTGGTCGAAGATGCGCGGATAGACGCCTTTCAGCTCCCAGGTGTGGAAGAACGGCGTCCAGTCAATGAATTCGCGCAGCGTGGCCAAAGGGAAGTCGCGGAGCACGCGCATGCCGGTAAACTCGGGCGCGGGCAGGTCTTCTGCCCGCCACGCGATGGGCGTGCGCCGCGCGCGGGCGGCTTCAAGCGAGACAAGTTTCAGCCGCGGCACGGCGTGGGCCTTGCGCAGTGCTTCGTAGCCGGCGCGATGCTCGGCGACGAAGGCCGGCTTGGCCTCGGCGCTCAGCAGGCTCGTGGTGACCGGCACCGCGCGGCTGGCGTCGAGCACGTGGACCACCGGCTCGCTGTACTGGGGCGCGATCTTCACAGCGGTGTGGGCGCGGCTGGTGGTGGCCCCGCCGATCAGCAGCGGCAACTTGAAGTGCTGCCGCTCCATCTCGCGGGCCACGTGCACCATCTCGTCGAGCGACGGCGTAATCAGGCCGCTCAAGCCGATCAGGTCGGCCTTCTCCGCCCTGGCGCGCTCGAGGATCCTCTCGCACGGGACCATCACGCCCATGTCGATGACCTCGTAGTTGTTGCAGGCCAGCACTACGCCAACGATGTTCTTGCCGATATCGTGCACGTCGCCCTTGACCGTGGCGAGCACGATCTTTCCTTGCGCCTTCACGGCCTGGCCGGCCGCGGCCATCGCAGCTTTTTCGGCCTCCATGAACGGCGTCAGGTAGGCCACTGCCTTCTTCATCACGCGCGCCGACTTGACCACCTGGGGCAGAAACATCTTGCCCGCCCCGAACAGATCGCCCACCACGCCCATGCCGGCCATCAGCGGGCCTTCGATCACCGCCAGCGGCCGGCCGAGCTTGACGCGGGCTTCCTCGGCGTCCGTCTCGATGTACTCGTCGATCCCCTTGACCAGCGCGTGCGCAAGCCGCTCCTCGACCGTGCCGCGGCGCCATTCCTCGGCCTTCTTTTCCTCACTCGCTCCCGCGTCTGCGCCCGCGGCCTTCAGCTTTTCGCCGAACTCCACCAGCCGCTCCGTTGCGTCGGGCCGGCGGTTGAGAAGCACATCCTCCACCAGATCCTTCAGCTCAGGCTCAATCTCCTCGTACACCGCCAGCATTCCCGCATTCACGATGCCCATGTCCATGCCCGCCGCGATGGCGTGATAAAGAAACGCCGAGTGCATGGCCTCACGCACCTTGTTGTTGCCGCGAAAGCTGAACGAGACGTTCGATACGCCGCCCGAAACCTTGGCGTGGGGCAGGTTGGCCTTAATCCAGCGCGTGGCGTTGATGAAGTCCAGTGCGTAGTTGTTGTGCTCCTCAAGGCCCGTCCCAACGGTGAGAATGTTGGGATCGAAGATGATGTCCTGGGGCGGAAAACCGACCTCGACCAGAATGTTGTAGGCCCGCGCGCAGATGCGGATCTTGTCCTCGTAAGTCGCGGCTTGGCCCTGCTCGTCGAAGGCCATCACCACCGCCGCCGCGCCGTATTTGAGAACGGTGGCGGCGTGGCGGCGAAATTTCTCCTCGCCTTCCTTGAGCGAGATGGAGTTCACGATGCCTTTACCCTGCAGACACTTGAGCCCGGCTTCGATCACCTCCCACTTCGACGAGTCGATCATCAAGGGAACCCTGGCGACTTCGGGCTCGCTGGCCAGCAAGTGCAGGTAGCGCGTCATGGCCGCCACGCCGTCGATCATGCCCTCGTCCATGCAGATGTCGAGGACGTTGGCGCCGTTCTCCACCTGCTGCCGGGCCACGCTCACCGCTTCCTCGTATTTGCCTTCCTTGACGAGCCTGGCGAATTTCGGCGAACCGGACACGTTGGTGCGCTCGCCGATCAGGATGAACACGCCGGCCTGCTGCGTAAATGGCTGCGAGCCGGAGAGACGCAAGGGTTTGGGCGCGGGGATGCGCGCCAGGCTCTCTGCCACGCTCTGGCTCTGGGCCGCGGTCACGCCTTGTCCTCGCTCTGGAGGGCGAAGGATTTTTCGCCCGCGGCCGTCCCGTACTTGCGCGGCGGCAGCCCCTCGAGCGCTCGCGCAATGGCCGCGATGTGCTCGGGCGTATTGCCGCAGCAGCCGCCCGCGATATTGATGAGCCCGGCGCGCGCAAACTCGCTCAGTGAACGCGCCATGTCCGCCGGACCCAGGTCGAACCCGGTCTCCGACAGCGGATTCGGCAAGCCCGCGTTCGGGTAACACGAAATCGCCACGTCCGCTTTCTCCGCCAGCTCGGCCAGAAACGGATACATCAGGTCGGGACCGAGCGAGCAGTTCAGCCCCACTGACAGCGGCTTGGCGTGCTCCATCGCGTTCCAGAAGGCCTCAATGGTCTGCGCGGAGATCATCGTCTCCCCGCCCCGGCCCACCGCCGCTGAGATCATCACCGGCAGCTCGCGGCCGCTAGCGCTCAATCCCTCCTCGTCGAAGACCTCGCGGATGGCCACCAGCGCCGCCTTCGCGTTCAGCGAGTCGAAGATCGTCTCCACCAGCAGCAGGTCGACTCCGGCTCCGGGCCCCCTGCGATCAGGCCGCGCACCTGCTGCGCATAGGCCGCCTTCACCTGGTCGAAGGTGACCACCCTGAACCCCGGATCGTCGGCATCGGGCGAGTTCGACAGAGACACGGTCAGCGGGCCAATCGCCCCCGCCACGAACCGCTGCCGCCCCGTCTCGTTGCTCGCCCGGTCGGCCCGCTCGCGGCACGATACGCGCCGATTGCTCGTTGATCTCCCACGCCAGCCCATTCAGAAACTCGTCTTCCACGATCTTCTGGTAGAACTCGGGATCCTTCCGCACCCCGTGCTCGCGCGGATCGTCCACAAAGAACTCGCTCTGGGCAATGCTGGTGGCGCCGAAGGTGTTGGTCTCAATGATGTCCGCCCCGGCCTCCAAAAACCGGCGGTGAATGTCGCCGATCATCCCCGGCTGGGTCAGGCTGAACAGGTCGCCGTTGTTGAGCAGATCCTTCTTCGCGTCCTTGAAGCGCTCCCCGCGGATATCCGCCTCCGTCATCCCGTAGGTGCGGATGGTCGTGCCCATCGCTCCGTCGAGGATGGCGATCCGGCGCTCGAGAATTCGTTCGAGAGGATGTGGGTGAGCTTTCGTCATAACTTCCTGCTGGTTTTGGAAAAGAGAAGCCGCCTTTTATCAAGAATATCGGAGTTTTGGCCCGCGCCGGACCAAATCGCGGCCAACGAGCGCGCCCGTGGGCTGGAATGCGGAAAAGCCCGCCTCAGCGGAGGCGCGAAAACAGGCGCGGCTTTGCGCCGGAGCGAGTGAAGGGCCGCTATAGACTGGAAGCTGGATGGAGTTCATTCGACTTTTCGACGACACCAAAGCGGCTGAGCCTGCGCAGGAACAAGCTGCGGCCGAGGCCCAGGGGCGTAAATCGGGCCTCTTCGAGCGCATGAAGCAGGCCGTCTCGCGGACGCGAGACTCGATCTCGGCCAAGATGGGGGACCTGGCCGCGCTCACCCGCACCGTGGACGAAAGCGCTCTGGAGGATCTGGAAACTGTCTTGCTCTCGAGCGACCTGGGTGTGCAGACCACTGCCTCAATCCTCGACGCGCTGCGGGAGCGGGCGCGGCATCAGGCCATCGCCGGCGGCGCCGAGCTGCGCACGCTGCTCAAGGCGCAGTTGCAGGCCATTCTGGAGGCGCCGCAGCGCCCCGTTCCCTGCCCCGATGCCCCGCCCAAAGTCACCTTCCTGGTGGGCGTGAACGGCACCGGCAAAACCACCTCGAGCGGCAAGCTCGCGGCATGGAGCCGCGCCCAGGACCGCTCCGTTCTTTTGTGCGCAGCCGACACCTTCCGCGCCGCCGCTATCGAGCAGCTTGAAGTCTGGGCCGCGCGCTCCGGCGTGGAGATGGTCAAGACGCGCCATGGAGGTGACCCCGCGGCCGTGCTCTACGACGCCATTGCGGCGGCCAAGGCACGCTCCATCGCCGATCTGTATGTGGACACGGCGGGCCGTCTGCACACCAAAACCGGCCTCATGGACGAGCTCGACAAGATGCGCCGCACCGCCGCCCGCCTCATTCCCGGCGCGCCCCACGAGGTGCTGCTAGTGATGGACGCCACCACGGGCCAGAATGGATTGCAGCAGGCGCGCCTGTTTACCGAGTCGGCGGGCGTCACGGGGATCGTGCTCACCAAACTCGACGGCACCGCCAAAGGCGGTATCGCCGTGGCCATCGCCCGCGAACTGAATCTCCCCGTCCGCTTCGTCGGCGTCGGCGAACAGATGACCGACCTGCTGGAATTTGATGCCGAAGCCTTCGTCGATTCGCTGCTGGGGTAATCACCTTCCGCCCTTCAGCCGACAGATAATCACAGTACCTTCAGGAAGCGTATGGCTCCGGGCCGGGCGCCCCCGGTCTCGATTCATGCGGCCAATCGCGCAATTTTGACGCGCCGGTTGCGCATGGCCTTTGCCAGATCGTAATTGGCCTGCAGCCTGATCCACACTTCGGGAGTAGTGCCGAATGCCTCGGAAAGGCGCAAGGCCATCTCGGCCGATACGCCGGCCTTGCCGTGGATCATCCGCGACAGATTGGCTCGCGTGATCTTCAGGTGCGCGGCCAAGGCGGAAACAGTCAAACCGAGACCTTCCATGTACTCCTGAACGATCTCTCCCGGATGCGCAGGGCCCCGAATCAAGACGCCAGCTCCAGCCTCTCCAGCTTGATGCGGCCGCGCTCGACATGCGCCAGATCGTACTGCGCTTGCTGCACGAGCCAGCTCTCGGCGCTGCCGCCGAAGGCCTTTTCAAGCCGCACAGCCATCTCCGGCGAGATGCCGCGCCTTCCGTTCACCAACTCTGAAAGCGTGTTGCGTGTGACGCCGAGAGCGGCGGCTGCGGCAGTAATGCTTAAGCCCAGCGGCTCGATACACTCCTCGAAAACAACTGCGCCCGGGTGGGGGGGATTCTTCATCGGCATGGGGCCGCCTCCATCTTAGTGGTAATCGAGATAATCGACATCGTCCGCGCCTCCCTCCGCAAACCGGAAGACAACCCGCCAGTTGGCGCGAACGGTAACCGCATGGAATCCTCTCCACTCGCCCTTGAGGGGGTGAAGCCGGAATCCCGGCAAGTCCATGTCCGCCGCCGTGCGGGCCGCGTCCAGCCTGGCCAGAATATTGCGCAGCTTGCCTGCATGTTCCGGGTTGACGCCGCTCGAATCGCCGTCCTCGTAGAGACGCCTCAATCCCTTGTGGCGGATCGACCGGATCATAGCTGACTGTAACCCGCCACGTGGCGGATGTCAAACCGGCCGCTGGCGCCCGGCCTCAAGGTACACTTGATTGTTCCTCGCCGTTGCACCGATGACCGCTTCCGATCCCATCTCCGACCTCGACCGCCGCTGGATGCGCCGCGCCCTCTCGCTCGCCCGCCGCGGCATCGCCCTCTGCTCGCCCAATCCCGTTGTCGGCTGCGTCCTCCTCGACAGCGCGGGCCAAGTTGCGGGCGAGGGCTGGCACGAGTATGACCGCCTCGACCACGCGGAGGTCGTTGCACTTCGCGCGGCCGCCGGGCGAGCGCACGGCGGCACGGCCTACGTCACTCTTGAGCCCTGCAACATCACTGGCCGCACGCCGCCCTGCACGCAAGCTCTGATCGCCGCCGGTCTCGCCCGCGTCGTAGCCGCCACCATCGACCCCAACCCCGCGGTCGCCGGCGGCGGCTTGGAAGCGTTGCGCGCCGCGGGTCTTCAGACCATGGTCGGGGTGTGCCAAAACGAAGCCCGCCGCCTCAACGAGGGCTTTGCACGCTGGATTCAGAGCAAGCGCCCCTTCGTACTGATGAAAGTGGCCATGACGCTCGACGGCCGCATCGCGCCCCCGCAACCCGGAAACCAGAAGCCTGGCGAACCTTACTGGATCACCAACGAAGCCTCCCGCCGAGCCGTGCAGCCACTCCGCTGGCAGGCCGACGGCGTCCTGGCCGGCATCGGCACCGTGCTGGCCGACGATCCCCTGCTCACCGACCGCAGCGGCCTGCGCCGCCGCCGTCCCCTCCTGCGCATCGTCCTCGACTCCGCCCTGCGCATGTCGCTCGACACGAAGCTGGTGCAAACAGCCGCGAACGATTTGCTCATCTTCACCGTCTCCCACGACGAGGCGCGCGTCCGCGAACTCACCGCCCGCGGCGTGCGCGTGGAAGTGCTGCCCGCCGAAACCGGGGCCCCTGGCGACAGGTCTTCGTCGCTGGGGTGGGAGTCGGGCCGCGTGCCCCTCGACAAGGTGCTCGACTTGCTCGGCGCCGAGGGCATTCTCACTCTGCTCACCGAATCCGGCACGCGGCTGAACACGGCTCTCCTGGCCGGCGGCTTTGTGGACCGCACCCACTTTTTCGTCTCTCCGCAGATCATGGGCTCTGACGCCGTGCCAGCCTTTCGCGGTATGGCGAACCCGATCCGGATGGCCGATGCCGAGGTCGAGCGCTACGGCAACGATCTGGGTCTGTGCTCGCTGCTCCGCGACCCCTGGCCGCCCGCGCCTGGGCTCTGAGCCGCCGTTGCCCTCGCGGCGCTTGATAGCGTCTAATAATTACAGCGCCGATCCGGCCCTGCCTTGAGGGCCCGTCCCGCCCGGCGCCATCCTTTTGAGACGGTTAGCTTTGTGATCTCATCTACCACCGAATTCGAGGCTGTGGTTACGGTCGCAGGCCTCGCCGGCGTGCTCATCTGGCGCGTGCGCGAGGGCCGCACCGCCGTGACCGTGAAAAAAATCGTGATGCCGCCGCTGGGCATGGCCACGGGATTCTGCATGTTTTTCCTCCCCATGTTCCGCGTGCCGTGGCTCTGGGGCATCGGCGCGTTTCTCATCGGCGCCACCGTCTTCGCCTATCCTCTGCTGCTCACCTCCAGCCTGCGCCGCGAGGGCGAGGTCATTATGATGAAGCGCTCCGGCGCGTTTTTCGCGGTCATCGTGGCGCTGGCGCTCGTTCGTTACTTCGCGCGCGACTACTTCGACTCCTATATTTCTCTCGAACAAACCGGCGCTGTCTTTTATCTGCTGGCCTTTGGCATGATCCTGCACTGGCGCGTCAAGCTTCTACTGCTGTACCGCTCGCTCACCCGCCCCGCGCCCGGCGCCGCGCGTCCCGCGCAGGAAACGGCCATCGGCGGATCGATCGGCGAGTCGGAAGCCTAGCGCAGCCGAAAGTGGAACAACCGGAGCTAGATCAGCCCGAAGTCGCATCCCGCGTTCCCGGGTTCCCGCACCGGCCCGCTACCCTTACACTGGAACCATGTTCACCGGCATCATCGAGCAAACCGGCACGCTGGTCAGCCTCACCGACCGCGGCGGCGTCCACCGCATCACCGTCGAGGCGCAGGGCATCGCCGCGCGGCTGCGCGAAGGCGACTCGCTGGGCGTCTCCGGCGTCTGTCTCACGGCGCTCGACCCCGACCCGGTCTACTTTCACGCCGATCTCGCCCAGGAAACGCTGGACCGCACCTCGCTGGGCGCGCTCCAGCCCGGCGCCAAGGTGAACCTGGAGCTGCCCACCGCGGCCGGCAGCCCGCTGGGTGGCCACGTCGTCCAGGGCCACGTGGACGGCACGGGGGAACTCCGTTCCCTTGATCCCTTGGTCCCGTATTCCAGCCCGCACTTTGACCGCCAAACCACCGACTGGACCCTCAAAGTCCGCGTTCCCGAAAACGTGCGCCAGTGGATGGTGCAGAAAGGCTCTGTCGCCGTCGAGGGCATCAGCCTGACGATCGCCGCCTTTGACGGCGAAGTGATGACGATCGCGATTCTGCCCCTGACCTATTGGCGGACCAACCTGCACACGCTGAGCGTGGGCGCGCCCATGAACATCGAGGCCGATGTGCTCGTCAAGCTGGCCGCCATGCAAGCGCAGGCCGCAAAAAAGCCGGAATTCGATCTGACTGCGGAGTGGCTGGTGGCACACGGCTATTGAACGTAGACTTGTCCAGCGAGGGCGATTACTTTTGCGGTCGAGCCCAGCGGGACAAAGTTACGGCAGGTGCGGAGGCCGGTGTCGTTTCAGAGCCAAGAAAGTCCCATATCTCTTAAGTAACACTTTGGTAATTTGGATACCACACTTTGGTTATTTCCCGGGTGCACAAAAGGCGATAATATCCAGCGCAGGGGTAATGAAATTTGAACCCCTAAAGGGCTGGGCGCGGAATCGCCGGTGGATCCCGTTCGTGCCGCGCCGTCACCCGCTGCAACGCAGGTTTCCGCCTGCGGGGTGCAGAGTGGGCGATTCACCAGTTGCCATGGTTCGGCGGGTCACACACCAAGGCTGATCACACGTCGAGCGATTGCGCCGGGAAAGTGCAGAGGGAGCACAGATGAGAATCTTGAAAGAAGAATCCGGCCAGATCCTGGTACTCCTGGCGTTTGCCGTTCCGGTTCTCGTCGGATTCATGGGTCTGGCTGTTGACGCAGGCGTTCTCTTGCGAACTCAACGAAACGTGCAGATTGCGGCAGACGCGGCCGCCGTCGCAGGGGCGCTCGATTACAAATACAACACCACCTCACAGCCAACGTCGGCTACCAACGCGGGTCGGGCGGCTGCCACGCAAAACGGCGTCACCAACGGAAGCCATGGAGCAGTGGTCACAATCAATATCCCT
Organism: uncultured Acidobacteriota bacterium; assembly: GCA_963808795.1. Taxonomy (GTDB): domain Bacteria; phylum Acidobacteriota; class Terriglobia; order Terriglobales; family Acidobacteriaceae; genus Telmatobacter. The sequence continues at coordinate 315,822 of CAWEGL010000011.1, read as the reverse complement.
CCATTGTCCGGACCCAACGCCGGCTCGAGTGGATTTGTCGAGGCTATCGTCAAGGATCCCACTTCGACTTATTTCATGCGAATCTTCGGCTTCGACAACGTCAACGTATCCGCCAGAGCCGTGGTCGGCGCAGGCACCACCACCGAGGGCTGCGTCCTGGCACTGGATAGATCCGGAGACGCCATCTCTTTGACCGGGTCGGCACAGCTGACCGCCTTAAGCTGCGACATAGTTGACAATTCAAGCTCATCCAATGCGCTCACGCTCACGGGAAGCGGGTCGATAACCGCCAAGTCGATCGGCATTGTTGGGAACTACAGTAGGGTCGGATCCGGGACTCTAAACCCGACGCCAACCACCGGGCTGGCGCCCGCCGCTGACCCGCTTGCCAACCTGCCGGCGCCGACAATTACATCCGGAACTTGTTCGGGCGGTACCTATTCGAACGTAGGGACCACGAGTGTCACCCTTCCGGCGAATACCTATTGCACGGTGAGCAATGTAGGGAGCGGGAGCATCACCGTGCCCCCAGGGACCTATACCTCGATCTCCAATACAGGCAGCGGGCATGTGACGCTTCAGTCCGGCAACTACACCATCTCCGGAAGTCTATCGAACACCGGCAGCGGGAGCTTGACCACCAGCGCTGGAAATTACACCATAGGCGGCAACCTTCAGTGCACGGGAAGCTGTTCGACAACCTTGGGAAGCGGGATGTATGAAATTGGCGGCAACTTGCAGCTCACCGGCTCTGGGCCATTAACAGGGAACAGCGATACTTTCTACGTAGGCGGCAGCACTACGATTACCGGGAGCAGCAACGTGAACCTGACCGCGCCGACATCAGGCACTTACAACGGAATGCTGCTTTTCCAAAAGAGAGGCGACTCCAGTGCGATAGCGATTACCGGCTCCAGTGGTTCGACGATCGAGGGCATCGTGTACGCGCCGTCATCGCCGTTGACGCTCACCGGATCCGGCACGTTGAGCGTATCCCTGGACATCATTGCGGACACCATCACGGAAACTGGAAGCGGATCCATCGACGTTACGAACTACGCAAACGTGGCAAATACGGATTCCGTGCTAGGCGGTAGCATCATGGTAATGGCGGAATGAACATGAAAATGAAACCTCGCAAATACATCAGCTCACGCTCCCCACGGCATGCGTGTCTGGAGATGAAGTCAGAAAGAGGGCAGGCTCTCACGGAATTGGCGGTTTCCATCCCCCTCTTGCTCGTGCTCATGTTGGGGATCATTGAGGTTGGCACCGTCGCTTTCGCGTCCATCTCGGTCTCTGACGCAGCCATGGCGGCCGTTCAATACGGCACACTGAAGCCCACTTCGGCGGCGGACACCGTAGGCATTCAGAACGCCGCGTCAGTCTGACGCGCCGAACCTGCCGATTACCACCACATCGTCGCTTTCCTGCATCTGCTCCGACGGCAGCGCTTCCACATGCCAGTCGACCGACTGCCCCGGCGCAAACATTGAGACGATCTTAACGGTGGATACACAGACCACCGTTTACCCGGTAATCCGGGTGCCTGGTCTTCCCAACTCGTTCACCTTGCGTGGTCAAGCCATACAGAAGGTTTTGCAATGACTCATCCGGAGATTCTGGCGGCGCGACCCGGTGGGCAAACAGCCCGCCGAAGGACTTTGCGCAAAAGCCATGGCCCGCTACGGAAGCTGAATCTTTGGCATGGGCCCACTCGCGACGCCGGCTCATCGTTGGTTGAATTCGCCGTGTCGGTCCCCCTCTTTTTCGGCGTGTTCTTCGGTATAATGTGGTTCGCGCTCGCGCTCTATACTGACCACGCCGTCTCCGAAGCTGCCCGCGATACCGCCCGCTGGGCCATGGTACGCGGTTCGACCTCGTGTAGCAACACTCCGAACCTGACACATTGCGACGCAACAGCAGCCCAGATTCAGAGCTATGCGCAAAACCTCGACCTTCCAGCTATCAACACAGGAAACATAGCTGTAGCCACTACGTGGCTCAGTCCCAGCGCATCCCCGCCGACCACTTGGTCGACATGCACCGTTTCGCCCTGCAATGCGCCTGGAAATGCGGTGCAAGTCGTCCTAACTTACAATTTCCCGCTAAAGATTCCGTTCATCAACTCCGAGCTGTTAGATATCACAAGTACCTCGCAATTGGTGATTGCGCAGTAATCCGCCCTCTGTCTCGCTCTGCGCCGGAATCTTGCACATACCTAGGCATCTCTTCTGCCCTGAATAGCAGCGCGCCACCCTCGGCACAGCCACATCCGCCTCCGCGCTTTGGCGGGGTTTCCTCGGCCTGTCTCGCAGGGGCAGACAGAGCATTTGCGCGCAAAATGTGCTATTATTTGACTAGTCGAAACGACTGGTCAATTCTATGCGGACGATTCAAGCCTCCGAAGCCAAAACCCACTTTCTCCGCATCCTTGACGATGTAGAGCGCGGCGAGAGCATTATCATCACGCGCCGGGGCAAACCTATTGCACGCATCAGCCCCCAGGTCGAGATCGACCGCGAGCGCGTGCAGCGGGCAATCGATGGGATGCGTGCCCTCCGCAAACGAATCGGCAAGATGACGGTCGAAGAGATTCTTTCCGCCCGCGATGAAGGCCGCGCCTGATGGCATTCGTGCTTGATGCCTCGGTTGCGGCCGGATGGGCGCTCGCGGACGAGCCGTCTCCGCTGGCTGAGCTGGCCGCTCATCGGCTCAAGGACGAGATCGCCCTGGCGCCGCGCATTTGGTGGTATGAGGTCCGCAATCTGCTCGTGATCAATGAGCGGCGCCAGCGGATCACGGCAAGCGAATCGGCCGCATTTCTCGAACTGCTGGCGTCCCACCCCATCCAAATCGATGCGGTCGACGACGAAGAGGCAAATTTCCGGTTTGCGCGGCGATACCGCCTATCTTTTTACGATGCCGCCCATCTGGCGCTGGCCGCCCGCGAAGGCCTGCCGCTGGCCACGCTCGATACGGCCCTCCAGTCGGCCGCGGTCTCGGCCGGGGTGGCGCTTTTGGCGTAGCGGTTTGGCCTAGCGGTTTGGCCTAGCGGTTTGGCATGGTCGCGCACCAGAGCCAACCGGCGCCGAGCGCCCAAGCCGTCGAACGTTGCGGCCTGCACACCCGTCTATTATGTGCTGATTCTGTTGCCTCGAGCAGGAGCAACCTTTTGGGGAGGATGGCCGGACCGCGCCTCGGGGCGCGCAACCGGCGGACGGAGCCATGGCGGAGTTCGTCATCAAGCTGGCAGATGAGCGCGGCCGCGTACAGGAACAGGTGCAGACGGCGTCCACGGCCGAGGAGCTGCGCTCGCGCTTCATTCGTGCCGGCTACCATGTCTTCAGCGTCAAGGCCCGCGGTGGGATGGGCGGGCTGGGGCGGCGCAAAGTCAAGCTGGAGCCGTTTCTGATCTTCAACCAGCAATTTCTCACCCTGATCCGGGCTGGATTACCCATATTGGGATCGCTGCAAATGCTGGGAAAGATCCAGAAAAACGTCCAGTTTTCCTCCCAGTTGGACAACGTGGCCAGCCGCGTAAAGACCGGCGAGGCGCTTTCGGCGGCCTTCGAGGCCCAGAGCGGATTCCCCCTCATGTACACGACTACCCTGCTGGCCGGCGAACGCGCCGGCAACCTGCCCGAGGTGTTGGACCGCTACATAAACTTCCAGAAGATCTCGCTGGCCTTCCGCAAGAAGCTGACCAACTCATTGATCTACCCTTCCCTGCTGATGACCTTGGTGATCGGGCTGATGACCTTCCTGCTCACGGTGGTGGTGCCGCAGTTTGCCGTCCTCTACGACGAGATGGGCTCTAAGCTGCCGGCCATGACCATGGACCTGCTGGCCTTTGGCAAGTGGCTGCACCACAACTTCCCGTGGCTGCTGCTCATTGTCGTCACCGGGGGCGTCAGCCTCTACCGCTTTTCCATAACCGATCACGGCCGCGACTTTGTGGACGGTTTCCGCGTCAAGCTGCCGGTCTTCGGCAAGATCTGGCTCAAGTACCAGGTGGCGCTGTTCGCGCGCACGCTCTCCACGCTGCTTACCGGCGGCATGCCCCTGGTGCCGTCGCTGGAAACGGCGGCGCGCTCCATTTCGTCGCGCCAGGTGTCGAAAGCCGTCACCTCGTCGATAGGGACAGTGCGCGAAGGCAAAAGCCTGGCCGATTCGCTGGCCAAAACCAAGATCTTTCCCGGCCTGGCCTCGGAGATGATCGCCGTGGGCGAACAGACGGGGGCCCTCCCACAGATGCTCAACTCGGTGGCCGAGTTCTTTGAGGACGACGTGGCCACGGCGCTCACCGCGGCCTTGGCGCTCATCGAGCCGGCCATCCTGATCGTCATGGGCGTGGTGGTGGTCTTCATTCTCATCTCGCTTTACCTGCCCATCTTCTCCCTGGGCCAGGCCGGCGGCATAGGAGGGTAATCCGCACATGGCTGACGCCAACGTAGCAACGCTTCCAGTTCCCATGAACGGCGATGAGCGCGCCCAAGCCGAAGCCCTGGCGCGCCGCTATCATGCCGAGTTCGTGGACCTGAAAAACTTCAAGATTCAGCACGATCTGCTGCGCACCGTGCCCGTGGAGCTGATGTTCCGCTACAACTTCGTGCCCCTCGAGCAGCAGGGCGACGTGCTGGTGATCGCGGTCTCGGACCCCTCGCGGCTGATGATCCTGGATGAGATCGCAGGGCTGCTCGGGGCGCGCATCTCAGCGCGCGTGGCCACGCTCTCGCAGATCGCCGACCTGCTGAAAAAGACCGAGCAGTCGCAGCGCGTTCTCGACGAGGCCAGCGAGGGCTTGACCTTCGACGCGCTGACGGGCGACGAGAACGCCGACGAAAACATCTCCATCGAGAAGCTCACCAGCGAGGCCGAAGACATCAGCCCCATCATCCGCCTCGTGGACACCGCCGTCTTCACTGCGCTGGAGCGCCGCGCCTCCGACATCCACATCGAGACCATGGACGATTCGGTGGTGGTCAAGTACCGCATCGACGGCGTGCTGCAGGCGGCCATGGCGCCCATCGCCCGCGAGCACCACTCCACCATCCTCGGCCGCATCAAGATCATGAGCGAGCTCGACATCGCCGAGAAGCGCGTGCCCCAGGACGGCCGTTTCCGCGTGCGCTATAAGGGACGGCTGATCGACTTCCGCGTGTCGATCATGCCGACAATTTATGGCGAAAACGCCGTGCTGCGCGTGCTTGACAAGGAGTCGATGAGCGAGAAGTTCCACCACCTCACCCTGGACGTGGTGGGCTTTGCCGACGAGGACCTCAAGCGCTTCCGCCGCTATATTCGCGAGCCCTACGGCATGGTGCTGGTCACCGGACCCACCGGCTCCGGCAAAACCACCACCCTCTACGCCGCCCTCAACGAGATCAAGAGCGACGAGGACAAGATCATCACCATCGAAGACCCGGTGGAGTACCAGATTCGCGGCATTACCCAGATTCCCGTGAACGAAAAGAAGGGGCTCACCTTTGCGCGCGGCCTGCGCTCCATCCTGCGCCACGATCCGGACAAGATTCTGGTGGGCGAGATTCGCGACACCGAGACGGCGCAGATCGCCATTAACTCCGCGCTCACCGGCCACCTGGTCTTCACCACCGTCCACGCCAACAACGTGGTGGACGTGCTGGGGCGCTTCATCAACATGGGCGTCGAGGCCTACAACTTCGTCTCCGCGCTCAACTGCATCCTGGCCCAGCGGCTGGTGCGCACCATTTGCGAGTACTGCGCGCGCACGGTCCGCTACGACGATGAGACGCTGCTCGCCAGCGGCCTCGATCCGGTCGAGTGGCGCAGCTTCGGCTTTCGCGAGGGCGCCGGCTGCATGGAGTGCGGCGGCACCGGCTACCGCGGCCGCACCGCCATCCACGAACTGTTGGACCTCACCGACCCCATCCGCGAGATAATTCTCGCCAAGAAGCCCACATCGGAAATCCGCAAGCTGGCGCAGAATGAGGGGATGACTTTTCTGCGCGAGTCGGCCATCGAGCGCGTGCGCCGCGGCATCACCACGCTCAAGGAGATCAACAAAGTCACCTTCATTGAGGCTTCACGCTAGTGCGAGCGATGGCGAATAGGATCAAGAACGGCTCCCAACCCGGCGGGCGTCCGCGGGCGGCGGTGGAGATTGCGCCCGAGGGGGTGCTGGCGGCCTCTCTGACGGGGCATGGTGACCCGCCCGTCTACGCCTTCGCCGCCCTGCCTGCCGGGGCGCTCGTACTCGGAATCGACGGGCCGAACCTGCGCGCGCCTGAAGCCGTGGCGGCGGCCATCCGCTCGGCCCTGGGGCAGGTTGCGCCGCGCTCCCGCGCCGTCACCCTGGTCCTGCCCAGCACCCTGGTCAGGGTGTTTGTCCTCGACTTCGATTCCCTGCCCGGCAAGGCCGCCGAAGCCCTCCCCGTGTTGCGCTTCCGGCTGCGTAAGATGCTGCCCTTCGACGTGGAGCACGCCGGCGTCAGTTACCAGGTGCTGTCGCAGGACAAAACCGAGTGCAGAGTTCTCACGGCGGTCCTGCCGGGGCCGGTTCTGGCCGAGTACGAAGCCGCCGTGCGCGCCGCCGGCTACGAACCCGGCGCCGTTCTGCCTTCCAGCCTGGCCGCCTTGGAGGCAATCGACTCCATGGAAGCGGCGCTGGCCGCCAACCTGAGCGCGCTGGCGCTCACCACTTGCATTACCAATGGGCAAGATTTATTGCTCTACCGCACCCTCGATCTGCCCGAGGATCCCATCCAGCGGGCCAGCGAGATTCAGCGCGGCATCGCCGTGGCCGCAGCCTACTTCGAGGACCGGCTGGGGGCGCGCCCGCGCCGGTTGCAATATGCGGGCAACTACCCCGCCGCGGACTTCGCCGCCTGGCTCGGCGACCTGGAACTCGAGGTCGTCGATCTGGCCCCGTGCCCTTTTGTCAATGACTCGTCCCACCGCTCCGGCAAGCACAGATCGCCAGCCGCGGATTCCGGTTCCGAGGACGCCGCGGCGTTGGGGACGGCAAACATTGCCGGCGTCGCCGGCGCACTGGCGGGGGCAGGGTAAGCCATGCGCGTCACGCTGAATCTGGCTACCCGCCCCTTCACCGACCTGGGACCGGCCCTGAAGCGGCTGCGCATCGCCATGGCCGTCCTGGTCCTGGTTTCCATCGGCCTAGGCCTGGGCTTGCACGCCCTGCACCGTAAAGCCGACGCCGCCCGCGCCCGCGACCACTCCCTCGACGGCGAGATCGCCAGCATCTCCCGCGTGCGGCAAGGTTACATTGCTATGATGCGTCAGCCTGACAATGCCCGCTTGGTGACCCGGGTCGCTGCGCTGAACCAGATCTTCGACGAAAAAGCCTTCTCCTGGACGCTGGCCATGGAGAGCCTGGAGACAGTGCTGCCGGGCAGCGTCCAGGTCACCGCCATCGAGCCCATCCGCGACAAGGACGGTCACATCACGCTGCACTTGCGCGTCCTCGGTCCTCATGATCTCGCCGACGAGCTCGTCGGGAACCTGGAACACTCGCGCCGCTTCTACGAGCCCCGCATCGTAGGCGAGACCGCCGAATCCAACTCCAACAGCGGTCCCAACCAGCACCTGGAACCGGTGAGCACCTCTAACCGATTCGCTTTCGATCTCCTCGCCGAGTACAATCCTCCCACGCCGGAGGAAGAGCACGCCGCGGCCAAAATCACTGGGCAGGCGCCCGCCCCGCCGGCCGCGAGCGCGGGCAACCTGCCCAAGGGCCCGCACCGCGTTCCGGGCTTTGTCCCCAGGACTGCCCGGCTGCCGTATACCGGGTCGTCCCGGCCCGCGCCTTTGCGTCCTAACCTGCGTCATGTGCGCACAGTCCCATCAGCGCCGGGAGGGCCGCGATGAGCGCCAGCCCCAAGCTTTCTTTGTGGCGCGAGCGTCTTGCCTCGCCTCTCACCTGGCATTACGCCGGCTTCGCCGTTCTGCTCTTGCTGGCGATCGGATTGGCGGTTCGCCTGGGGTTGGACTGGGTCGCCACCGACAGCCACTCCGCCAATGTCCTGGCCGCCAAACAGGTCCAGCTCAGGGCTCTCCGCCTCCAGACCGCCCCCTTGCACGGCCTCGACAAACGCGTCGAGATAACCCGCGCCGAGTTGCTGGCTTTCTATCAGAAGCGCATCCCTCACAACTACTCTGCCATCTCCAGCCATGTCGACCAGCTCGAAGTGGCTTCCGGCGTGCGCCTCTCCCGCGTCCAGTACACGCAAGGCCCGCCCGGCTCCGCGCTCACTGAGATCCGCATGGAGGCCGGCATCAGCGGCGACTATCCGGCCATCATGCGTTTTGTGAACAGCCTGGAGCGAGATCCGACCTTCTTTGTGATCCGGGCCATGTCTTTGACCGGCGAACAGAACGGTCAAGTCAATCTACGCCTGGTTGTCTCCACGTGGCTGCGCCCGGCCGATGCCGCGGCCAGCGGCTTGCCGCCCACGCCGCCCGAGAACGAAACCCCCGCCGCGGCCCCCGCCGGCCAGGAGGTTCAGTAGCCATGGCCATGCATCTGGGCACGGAGAACAAGAAGCAGGTCTACATCCTGCTGGTGCTGTTCGTGGTCATCGCGGCGGTCGGCGGTAGAGAGCTCTACTCGACCTTCGCCGGACCCGCCCCGCCGCCGCGGCCCGTCCCGGCGCAGTCCGCGAACCCTGCGGCGGCAGGCGCAGCGACGCCCGCCGGCCCGGACGCCCAGGAGCTGACCAACGCCAGCATCGACCCTGTCCTGCATTTTGGCAAGCTGGCCCAGAGCGAAGACGTCGAATACTCCGGCACGGGCAGGAACATCTTTTCCGCCGAATCGGCGCTGGTGGCCATCCCCACTCCACTCCAGAGCGCCAGGCCCGGCGCACCCGCCGTTCGAGTAGCGGCGGCGCCGGGTCCGCCCCAGCCGCCCGCCATCGATTTGAAGTACTTCGGCTACACCGAAACGGAAGACAAGTCGCTGCAGGCGTTTTTCATCCATGGAGACGACATCTTCATGGCCAAAAGCGGCCAGATCGTCGATCATCGCTACAAGGTAGACGCTATTCATCCGGCCAACGTCGAGGTGACCGACCTGGCCTACAACAACACCCAGACTCTGGCTCTGGCGGCATTCTGAACCGGGCATTCCCATGGTGCATCCTTCCCCAAAGCGGTTTTCCAGTTACTGTAAGGCGAAGCCGCGATCGCTGCGCGGCTATTTCCTTAACCGGGGTCCCCAGCGAGCGATTTTCTGCTCGCTGGGGCGGAAGAAAAAGCCATCCGCCGCGGCAGACACGACAGTAAAAATGCCGCATACGAACTCGAAAGCCGCTCCAATCCGCTCCCACGCCTCGCAGGAAGGCTTCATTCTGCTTGCGGTCATCTTTCTGCTGTTCCTTTTCACCCTCGCGATGTCCGTGGCCGCACCCCGGATCGCCCGCTCCATCCAGCGCGATCACGAGATAGAAACCATGGAGCGCGGTAAGCAGTACATCCGCGCCATCCAGCTCTATTACCGGAAATTCCACGCTTATCCGCCCAGCATCGACGCGCTGGTGAAGACTGATAACATCCGCTTCCTGCGCAAGAGGTACATCGACCCCGTTACCGGCAAGGACGACTGGCAACTCATCCCTTTCGGCCAGAATAAGGCGCCTATTGCGATGGGCTTCTTCGGCCAGCCGCTGGGCGGGATGGGCGGCGCTACGCCCATCGCCGGCATTGGCCCTAGCGGCGGAAATGCTGCATCCGGATCATCCAGTAGCGGATTTGGTTCTTCCTTCGGATCTGGTTCATCCTTCGGCAGCAGCTTCGGTTCCTCATCCGGCAGCAGCTTCGGTTCCTCATCCGGCAGCAGCTTCGGCTCCCCGACCGGCGGCAGCTCGCTCTTCGGGCCGTCCAGCTCCGGCCTGGGCGCCGGCGCGACCATCAGCCCTACCGGCTCTTCCGGCAACACCTCCGGCGCCAATGGAGCCAACGGAACGGATTCGGGCGGCAGTTCAACCTCGGGCTCCGGCACGGGCCTGGGCAGCGGCCAGACCTTCGGCGGCGTAGGCATCATCGGCGTCAAGCCCGCTAGCCCCAAGCAGTCCATCCTGGTCTACAAGACCAAGGATCACTACAACCAGTGGGAGTTCACCTACAGCCCGTTGATGGACATGAAAACGATCCCTGGCGCCGCTGGCGCTGCCGGCCAGCCGGCCAGCGGCACAACCAACTCCAACGGCAACTCGGGCTTCGGCGGCTCTAATCCCGGAGGTTCAAGTTTCGGCGGCTCGAGCTTCGGCGGTTCAACCTTCGGCGGAGCGGGCAGCGGCCCGGGCAGCAGCACGCCCACTCCGCCAACCTCATCCAACCCGCAATAGTGGTTCTGTCTTCCCCAGATCCCACCCCGAAATGCAACAGGCCCGCCCTCATGAAAAGGGCAGGCCTGTGGGCAGACGCAAACTTTGCTCGCGCTGCGCGCCGAACCGCTTACACGCTGAACGATGAGCCGCAGCCGCAGGTCGATTTCACCTGGGGGTTTTCGAACTTGAATCCCGCCGCTTCCAGGGTTTCCACGTAGTCGACGGTGCAGCCTTTCAGGTACATCAACGAGGTGGCGTCGACAAAGACCTTCAAGTCGCCGAAGTTGAAGACCTTGTCCATCATGCCGCTCTGGTTCTCGAAGGCCATCGAGTACTGGAAGCCGGAGCAGCCGCCTCCCACCACGCCGATGCGCAGCCCGGCGGGCAGCGGATCCTGGGTAGCCATGATCTCGCGCACTTTGGCAATGGCTTGCGAGGTCAGTTCGAGGGGGGCTTTCTTCTCGGTCTCCTGTACGTCGATTTCCGGTGCGGGTGTGGTGGTCGTCGTGGCCATGGTTTCTCCCGGTGATGAAGTGATTGTCGCTACTTTTAACTGTACAATCCCTCCGCTGGGGATTCAAGCCCCCCCCGGCGGATCTGCTAATTGGATGCGCCTGAAAGCTGGAAGGTCGCGGGACGCCAGAGCGTTTTCGCTTCACTTGTGCCATCGCAGCATGGTGCAAGGTGGCTTGTTCTCAAGGAAAAAGCCACTCGAATGCACGGTTTCTGTAAAGAGCAGAATCGAAAACGCTATAGCCGCACCCGGCACGGCCGCCCCCGGCGCGGGCACAGCGGTTCCAGAGTTGCAGTACCCAGAAAGCACTGCTGCCAAGTGGCATTTTCCTTAAGAAAATGCCACCTTGCTCGACCCTTCAAAGGGCGAGGAAACTCTGGAACCGCTCTAAAAATGCGCCCTACTGCCAAAAAAGGAACGGCTGCGGAAAATTATTCGCCTCAAACGCACCCGTTCGGGGCTATGATGGTCAACCATAAGATTCCGCGGCTCGCGAGAGCGTGTTATTTTTACGGACCCGCGGCTATCGGGATCACAAAAACCCGTGGGAGGGGAGACGTATGTCGTTCATGCCCATCATGTGGACTGTATGGGGCGTGCTGTTCTTTATTATGGCCGCCCTCTTCGTTTATCGCTCCAGACTGACTAGAAACGAAGAAGACCAAATCTTTCTGGACGATTCTTTTGAGCACGAAAGGGACGAACAAGCAGCGATCGTTGCCAAAGCCACCAAGATCGAGCCAATTCTGAGGATTTCGGAGTGGGTGGTGCTGGGTATGTCGGTGGTCGTAGTGCTCTATTACGTCCGGGATATCCTGATCCATCTTGAGATCATCCACTAAGGCTTTGCCTGAAATGCGGCGGATTTAAATAAACACCGGCGCTCGCGCCGGAGCAGCCAATCGAGAAAGGCTGCCCCGCGCCGTTTGATGGGTGCGTGCGCTTTCCTGAAATGCCGTGAACGGCCCATAACGACGATTCGCATCGCCCCGCGTACGGCGTTTTCGCAATCACTGTGAACTTTCCGGTATCGCGCAAAGTGGCGATTACTTCCATCCCAGCGATGAAGACCTATCGTTTCGCCGCAGCGAGCAAAAATCGCTCGCCGGGGGCCCCGTATCGCTGGGGGTCCCGGTTGAGGAAAGCGCCACTTGACCTTATTGGCCTCGGTCTACACCAATTGTGAAAACGCTATGGCCCTGATCCCGCCGCCGCAGCAATTCGCAGCAGTTCCGGAATGGGTGCCCCGCGAGAGGAGCAATTTCGCCTCAACAAACCCGGCGATCCAAACCTGCCGCTGGAGCTGCCGCCCGGCGCCCGCTGCGCTCCGTTGCCGCTCCGTCCCGCCTGCCCCAGTTTCTCTCTTTACTCCACTTCCGGCTTGGCCCAATAGCCCGACCTGGCGATGATGTCGTATTTGAGCGGCTTGTGTTTTTGGTCCTCCATGCGCAAAGGCCGTCCCTCGTCGTCCACCAGGGTCACGCGCAGCTTGCGCCAAGTCCCATCCTGCTTGGTATCGGTGGGCTGGTAAACCAGTTCGTATTTCGAGCGGATGCTTTCATTGATGAGCCCCATGTCGTCGGGCAGTTCAGTGACAAACCGCGGCTCAAACCACATGCCACCAGTAAGGCTGGCAAAGGTCCGCATCTGGTTTTCCCCCTGCAGATAGGTCAGGTCGCGCATGCCGCCCATGCCTTCGCTCATCGCCATCATCATGCCTCCCGTCGAAATCGAGAAGATGGTGACGTCTTGCGAGGCCTTCACTTTCTTTAAGATTTGATCGAGGTCCAGCTTGGACATCGAATCGACGCCCGATGCAATAAGTATGATGTACTTCTGGCCCTGGAGACGGCTCAGCCGGTCCAGCGCCTCGGCCAGCGCATCGAAGAGGTTGGTTTCGGAGAACGCCACAGGCATATACGATTCCATGGCCAGTTGGTTGATGCCTTGCTGAATCTGGCTCTTGTTCTGGGTGAAGTCGCTGATGATGTGCGTATTCAGGTCGAAGGTCATCATGGCCACCCAGTCCTGCGGACGCAACTGCTGCGCAAAGGCCCAGGCCGCATTTAGCATGTCGATCCTGAAGACCCATCCCCGGGCCGCAAACTCGCACAGCAGCAGCGCCGTGATGGGCGCCTGGACGCGTCTGAAGCCGACGATGTTCTGCTCCACTCCGTCTTCATAGACGCGGAAGTTGCTCTGCTTCAGGCCGGAAACAAAAGTGTGCGTCTTTTCGAGCAGCACGCCAACGTCCACCGTGACCTCGGGAACCTCCAGATGAAGAGTGATATTGCCCAAGCCCTGCGGGTTCTTGAACTCCGGCTTTGCCGGAGCGGGCGGCGGCGGCTCGCTGGGTTGGGTCTTCTTGGGAATGGCGATGGCGCCGTTGTTGGCGTTCGGGCCACCCGCTGCCGGCCCAGCCTGAATCGGAGATTGGCTCGGCGACTGGTCTTGCTGGCTCGCCGGCTGCGCCAAGCTCGGAGGCTGGGTTTGCTGGCCCGTGGATTGCGCCTGGGTTTGTGAGCGCCCGCACGGAACAGCCGCCAGCGCGAAAGCGCCAAGAATCATGGTCACCAGCTTGAGCCGGAGAGAAGCAGCAAAGGACTTGCACGGCGTAGTCATAGCAACCTCTTTGCTCACCAGCATACGGGATTGGGGCGGTTTTCCGGATAGTACAACGATTCCGCATCCTGTAAAGCAGCTATTTTCTCCGCCCCGGCGATCCATTGCGCGGATCTCCGCACCTTGCCTCAGGAAGCATTCGCCCTTCCCGCCGCGTCTGGACCACCGGGGAGAGAGCTTGCAACGATGTGGCCCCGCTTGAAAGAAGAATGAAAAAGCGCGAAAGCCGAAACTCCGGACAACAGGCGCGGTTTGCAGCCGGGCAACAAAGCCATGCGGCAGGCTGTACTCTTATAGACGTGAAGACTCGCCGGAAGCATACCACGTTGCGCCTGGCGGCGCTGGCCATCGCGCTGGTCATGGCGCAGGCGGTTTTTTCCCCGCCTCCGCTGCCCGCCCAAAGCGCCGCCACAACCGCCGCTCCATTACCGCACGGACAGGCGGATCACAGCGCAGAGCTTGTTCCGCCGCCTTCGACCGGCGGTATTTTTGCCCTCAGCGCCGTGCGCCCCGGCATGATGGCGACGGCGTGGACTGTCTTCACAGGCACCCGGCCTGAACCTATGCAAGTAAAGATCCTGGGCGTGCTGCGCAACGCGCGCGGCCCCGGCCAGGACATGATTCTCTGCCAGCTCGAGGGCGCCGAGCCGCAATATACCGGCGTCGTGGAAGGCATGAGCGGCAGCCCCGTCTACATTGGCTCCAAACTCCTGGGGTCGCTCTCCTACCGCATCGGACAGTTCAGCAAGACGCCCATTGCTGGCATTACGCCCATCGCCCAGATGCTGCCCATACGCAATTTGTCCATGGCTTTCGAGACGGCTGCGGCACATCCCATTCCTGCTCCTGTGCCTGGCGCGCCCGGTTCACTGGCCCTCCCGGATTTCCCGGCTGCGGACGGCATGAACTTCCAGGCCATGGACACTCCGCTCGTCATGAGCGGCTTCCAGCCCGCAGCCGTTCGCCTGTGGCAGCAAGATATGGCCGGAACCAGCCTGGAATCGGTAGTAGCCGGCGGAATGGCCGGCTCATCCGAAGACTCCACCAAGCCGTCGCCTGCCGCTGAAGCCACGCTCGAGCCTGGTTCGGCCATCAGCGCTCTCCTGGTCAGCGGCGACGTGGAAATCTCGGCCACCTGCACCGTCACTTACATTGATCCCAAACAGTTGCTGGCCTGCGGCCATCCCGTCCTTCAGGCCGGACCGGTTTCTATGCCCATGACCACGGCCGAAGTGGTCACCACCCTCGCCTCGCCGTTGAACTCCTTCAAGATCATCAACACTGGAGCCACCGTGGGCGCTTTTACCCAGGACCGCGAGTCCGGCATTCGCGGCGTTCTGGGCGCGCAGGCACACATGATCCCCATGCATATCGCCGTGGACTCGGCTCAAGGCGACCGCCATGTAAATGTGCAGGTTTTAGATCTACCCTCGCTCACTCCCCAGGCCGTCGAGGTCGTCCTCTACGACGCCCTCCTCGAAAGCAACGAAAGCACCGCTGAAACCAGTTATCACGTTACCGGCAACATCGATCTGGCCGGTTACCCGCCTTCCCCGCTCAACTTTTGGGCCCCGGCTGGCGTCATCGAGGGTGCTGCCTTGGACGCTGCCTTGCTCAGCGGCCAGCGCTTCACCGAGCTCTACGACAACGGCGCCCGCCAGGGCGTTGTGCGCCAAATCGATCTTCACGTCCAGGCCATACCCCACCGTATCCAGGTCCAGTTGGTCTCCGCACGCTTGGTTTCAAACGACATCGTCCACGCCGGCGATACCGTCATTGTCGAAGCCACCCTCCGGCCCTGGCAGCAGCCCGAACGCAACGTCCGCATCCCCATCAATCTCCCCGGCAGGCTGCCACCCGGCAATCTGCGCGTCCTCGTCTCCGGTAGTGATACGCTCGACCGCACCCTCAATCAGCCTCAGCCCTTCCATCGCCCCACCGATCTCCAGTCCCTCTTGGCCGAAGCCGAGCGCGAGCATCCCGCCAATCGCGTCTATGTCAGCCTTCTGGTACCCGAAGCCCAGGCCGCCCTTGACGGCCAAACCCTTTCCAATCTGCCTCTTTCTGTGGCTAATGCTCTAGAGCCCATGCTCTCCGTCCAGGACATCCGCCTCAACGGCGAATCCGTTGATGTTGCCGGCGAAGCTCCGGCCGGCGGCGACCTCACTGGCTTTCTCCTCCTTAACCTCCACATCTTGCCCGGCGGCGGTTTAAACTAATCGCAGCGAAGAGTCATTCATTCCAATCCACCAATCCAGGCCCGGAGTCTTCGCGATAGAACCGACCTTCGTGGTACCTCAATGAGGCTTCAGGGGCAAGTATGGCTCAAATTCATGGATATGCGGCTCATGCGGCGGGAGCAGAACTCCTGCCCTTCCACTATGACCCAGGGAAAATACGGGCCCAGGAGGTTGAGATCGCCATTACCCACTGCGGAGTCTGTCACAGCGATCTTCATCTCATCTCCAACGATTGGGGCATCAGCCAATTTCCCTTCATCCCCGGCCACGAGATTATCGGCACAGTAGTGGCCCTAGGCTTCCACACCGACGCCCTCCAGCTCGGCCAGCGCGTCGGTCTCGGTTGGCAGTCCTACTCTTGCGGCGTCTGCGAGTGGTGCATGAAGAGCATGGAGAACCTCTGCACCGAGGCCGAAGCCACCTGCGTCCATCGCCACGGCGGCTACGCCGACCGCGTCCGCGCCAACGCCCGTTTTGTCCTTCCCATCCCCGACGCCCTCGCCAGCGAACAGACCGCCCCGCTGCTCTGCGGCGGCATCACGGTTTACAACCCCATGCGCACCCACGGCGTCAACCCTTCCTCGCGCGTCGGCATCATCGGCATGGGCGGCCTGGGCCACATCGCCATCCAGTTCGCGCGCGCCTTTGGCGCCCACGTCACCGCCTTTTCCACCTCCGCTGAAAAGGAACCGGAGGTCCGCGCCCTCGGCGCCCACCACTTCGTCAACACCCGCGAATCCAAGGCCTTGAAGGAAGCCGCCGGCTCCCAGGACTTTATCCTCAGCACCATCGACGCCGACCAGGACTGGGCCAATTATCTTCAGGCCCTCCGTCCCACCGGAACCCTCTGCTTCGTCGGCGTTCCACCTTCGCCCGTATCTTTCCCCGCCTTTCCCCTCGTCTCCGGCATGCGCCTGGTAAGCGGCAGCTCCATCGGCAGCCCCTCCCGCCTGCGCGAGATGCTCGATGTCGCCGCCCGCCACGGCGTCAAAGCGGCCACCGAGCCCTTCCCCATGTCCCAAGCCAATCAGGCCATCGAAAAGGTGAAGAAGAACAAGGTGCGCTACCGCGCCGTGCTGGCCAACTGATTCTCAGTCAGCCCACTGATTCGCGCACCATCCGCCTCGCCAACCGCCCCGGCTTCCCAAGGCCGTAGGCGCTACAGCGAGACCAGAGATACTGCATTCCGAAGCCACGGCACTCAAGTCGCCGCGACCCCAAGAAGCGGCGACCTTGCACAAAGCTGAACAGGACACACCGTCTCTGGTTTCGCCGTAAGGGCGCCGGAGTGGGTAATCAGGAAGACGGTGGCCGAATCGATCACCCGAAGCTGAGAGGGACTCATGAATATCCTGGTCTACGGTGCGGGAGTGATCGGCACACTGTATGCGGCCCGCCTGCAAGAGGCCGGGCATCAAGTCACTGTCTTGGCACGCGCCAATAGGCTTGCAGAAATTCAACAGCATGGCCTGGTCGTCGAAGACATCGTGACCGGCGTTCGGTCGGCTACTCGCGCCGCGACTGTCGATAGGCTCTGTGCCCAGGATGCTTACGATATGGCGCTTATTACGGTAAGAAAGGACCAGCTGCCATCAATTATGCCGGCCCTTACGGCAAACAGAAGTATCCCGATGGTTCTTTTCATGCTGAACAATCCTCTTGGCTCCGCGCTACTGGTCGATTCCCTGGGGTTGGACCGAGTCCTGCTCGGATTTCCAGGAGCTGGTGGGACGTTCGAAGATTACGTCGTTCGTTACGCCATGATTGCCCAGCAACCGACAACCATCGGAGAGCCGCGCGGAATACATACCGCTCGTCCCGAGGCTTTAGCAGAGACGATGCGTTCAGCCGGATTCCCAGCGCGGATAGACAGGGACATGGATGGCTGGTTGAGTTCTCATGCCTTTTTTGTGACATCCGTCTGCGCCGCCATCTATCTTGTTGGGGGTGATTGCAAGCGCCTAAGCCGCAGCCAGCCGACACTCAAGCTGATGATTGGCGGAGTGCGAGAAGGATTCAGAGCAGTGCGGGCCCTGGGGCATGATGTTCACCCATTTCCCCTCAAACTGCTGTTCACCTGCCTTCCGCGCTCGGCGGCGGTCTACTACTGGCGCCACTTCTTCTCCCAAGAGATGGCGGAGTTTGTCTTCGCGCGGCATGCCCGTCACGCCGTAGCCGAGATGCGCACCCTCGCTGAAGAATGCCGCCAGTTGTTGGGAAGGAGCGGGATAGAGGGTCCCGCATTGAACCAGTTGTATCAAGCCATCGATGAGTACGCCGCGACCCATCATCCGCCCGGCCGGCCGGCTTGGATTTCGACGCCCCCAGGCGCTGCGCGCCCTTGAAAAAGTAATCCGAAAGGCGGTTCAGGGGAACCTCACATCCCGGCCCAGCGGCAGCCCAGGGAACCACGCTGGTCACCCGCGCACGCAGGCCTAAAGCGGAATCAAGAGGAGGAGAAGCGCGGCACCACGTAGGAAAAAACCCCGGAAATACACCCCAAATTGCCGAAAACCGGAAAGAGGCAGTTTCCGCCCTTCTTATCCACAAAAACCAGGCCTCCCGCCGTTGACCCCGCCCCTCCAGCTCCGTAAAGTCTGTAATCAAGCGGTAATAGTCCTCGGCACAGAATCGGACCAGGGGGGCGTGCCGCGCGGCCGCTCCTAAGGCCAGGATTTCGGGGTAACGATGCTGAAACTGAAGAAAATCCACATCCTCGGCTTTAAGAGCTTTTGCGACCGCACGGAGTTTACCGTCACCGGCACGGGAATTGCCGGCGTAGCGGGGCCGAACGGGTGCGGGAAGTCGAACATCCTAGACGCGGTGAGCTGGGTCCTGGGCGAGCAAAGCGCCAAGAGCTTGCGTGGGACGCACATGCAGGACGTGATCTTTTCCGGGACGCGCGAGCGCAAGCCGCTGGGCATGGCGGAAGTGACGCTGACCATGGTCGATCCCGAGGCCTACGAAGGACCCGTTCCGGTCGAGCCGGAAGTCGCAATCGATCACCAAGCGCCCGCCGACTGGGATGAAGAAGCTCTGCGCCGGCAAAGCGCCGCCGAGGCCGAAGAGATCGCCGCCGCCGAGCAGCCGGGCCAGGTGATTGAGGAAGACGCTGGTGAGGACTCCGCTCCGCCCCAGGAAATCGGCCAGGAGCCCGTCTCACCGCAGGGGCCGCAGGCGGTGGTCTTAAAAATCCGCCGGCGCAAGTTTCACACCGCGCCCCGGAAGGGCGAAATCGTGGTGACGCGGCGGCTCTTCCGCACCGGGGAGAGCGAGTATCTGCTCAACGGCAAGCTGTGCCGCCTGCGCGACATTCAGGACATATTCATGGGCACGGGGCTGGGACCTGACAGCTACGCCATCATCGGCCAGGAGCGCATCGGGCAGCTACTCAGCTCCAAGCCCTACGAACGCCGCGCCATCATTGAAGAAGCGGCAGGCGTGACGCGCTTCAAGACTAGGAAGCGGCTGGCGGAGCTGCGTCTCGAAAGCGCTAAACAGAACCTCGCCCGCGTCGACGACATCTTCGAGGAAGTCACGCACCAGATGAACAGCCTCAAGCGGCAGGCGGCCAAGGCGGAGCGCTTTGCCGCGGTGCGCGAGGAACTGCGCGCGCGGCTGCGCGTGGTGCTGGCCAGCCGCATGGCGTTGTTGGAGGCCGGCCAGCTCCGCCTGGAGCAGCAGATTGCGGCGCTCACGGAACAGGTCAACGGCTCGGTGGAAGGAATTACCCGATTGGAAGCCAACCAGCACGCGCTCACCGCGCGCGGTTACGAGTTGGACCGCGAGGGCCAGGAAGCGCAGAGCCGCGCCAATGAATCGGCCCTCGAGTTGGAACGCGCCATGGCGCGCGAGCACGGCAATACCGAACGGCTGAGCGAGTTGGAGACGCGCATTGCGGCGTCCGGCGCGGAGCTGGAACAGATCGGGACGCAGTTGGGCGGTATCGCCGAGGAGCGCGCGCAACAACGCAGCTTTCTTGAGACCGCAGCCGGCGAGGCGCGCGAGTTTCGCCAAAAGGTGGAGACGCGCCAACAGGAGGCGCGTGCGGCGGCCGAGGAGGTCTTCAACGCGGAGCGGGAGTTGGAGATCACTCGCCGCCACGTCATGAACCTGCTGGCACTGGCGGGCAACGCGCGCAACCACACGGCCCAAGCCGAAGAGAGCCTCGCCGCGCTGGAGCGCGAGCGGGAGCGGCTGGCGGCGGAAATGGCCCAAACGCGCGACGAACAGGAAAAGCTGGGCGTGGAGACCGCACAGGCGCGGCAGAGGTTTCAGGCGGCGGCGGGGGTGGCGCAGCGGCTGGAAGACGAGATTGCAGGCCTGCGCGAGGCGTTGCAGGCGCAGCGGGCCGAGGAAAATACACAGCGCGCGCGCGCCAACCAACTGCGCAGCGGGCAAGCGGCGGCGACGGGCCGGCGCGACTCACTGGTGGCGCTGATCCGTAATCATGGCTACGCCACTGACACGGTTCGGCGGCTGCTCAAGCCTGGAGCGCTTGGCCAGGGCATGGCGCCCGCGGGCACGCTGGCGGATTTCCTGGAGGTGAGCGGCGAACACGAAGCCGTGGTGGACGAGTTTCTGCGCGAGGAATTGAATTACGTGGTGGTGGAAAGCTGGGGGGTAGCCGAGGAAGGCGTGCGGCTGCTCAAAACCAGCGATGGGCGGGCTACGTTCCTCATTCACTCCGGTCTGCAGGGCGAGCTCTTCGATCCCGGCGCGGCCCACGTCGACGAGCCCGGCGTGACGCCGCTGTGGGATGCGATCAAGGTGCTGAACGGATTTGGACGGTCGCTGGAATCGATTCTGCCCAAGCTGAAACACGGCTACTTGGTGGAGGATGCCGAGTCAGCGCAGCGGCTGGCGCTGCACTATGCACACGGCTATTTCCTAACTCCCGAGGGCGAGTGCTTCCACAACGCCACCGTAACCGGCGGCAAGCCCGCCAGCGAGGGCCCGCTGGCGCTCAAGCGCGATCTGCGCGAGACCGAAGGGCGGCTAGCGAAGCTGGATGCGGAACTGGAGCAGGCGGAGACGGAAGCAGCGGCGCTGACCAAAGCGCTCGTGGAGTTGGCGGCGCAACTGGAGGCGCGCAGCGAGGAACGGCGGCAGGCGGAAACCGGGACAGCCAACCTGGGCGCGGCCCTCAAACAGATGGAAGCTGAAGCACAGCGCATCGAGCGGCGCATGCAGGAGTGGACCGAGCAGGCCGCGCGCAACAAGGATGCGTGCGAGGCCAAGCGGCAGATGATTGCCGGGAAGCGCGATGAAACCGCGCGCCTGGAGGCCGAGCACGCCCAGGCCGGAGCCAAGCTCGATGCGTCACAGGCGCAACTGGAGCAGCTCCGCCAAAAACGCGAAGAATTGCAGCAGGAGGCGGCGCAGGTAACCGCGGAGCTGGCCGGGCTGGAGGAGCGGCGGCGCGGCGCGGAGGCAGCCTTCCAGCGCATCGACCGGCTCCATGCCGAGCTGGAGCGCCGCGCGCAGGCCGTCGAGAAACAGCGGGCCGACGCCGCGGCGGAGCGCGAACAGCGCATCGCCGAGAGCGCCGCGCTCGCCCAGCGTCAGAAGGAGCTGGCGGAGGCGCGCGCCGCGGCGCTGGCCCAGGCAGAGTCCATCGCCGAACAGGCGCAAGCCGCGCGCCAGCAGTTGGCGCAGATGGAAACGCAACTGAAGGACGAACGCGCGGCTCTCGACCAGTTGCGCGAGGAGCGCGCCGGCCATTCGAGCGAATTGGCCAAACTCCGCTCCGATCTCGAGTACCAGGAGGCGAGTTGCCTGAACGAGGTGAACGTGGAGGCCCCGGTGCTGCGCGCCGATGCAGAACTGGCGCGGTTGGCCGCCGAGGAGCTGGTGGCTGAAGAGGAAACCTGCCGCGCGCTGCGCCAACGTCTGGAGCAGATGGGCCCGGTGAACATGATGGCCCTCGACGAATACAAAGAGATCGCCGAGCGCCACGGGTTTCTGAATACGCAGCGCAGCGACCTGATCGAATCGATCGAGAACACTCAGGAGACGATCAAGGAGATCGACCGCATCTCACAGGCCAAATTTGACGATGCCCTGGCGCGGATCAACGAGAACTTCGGAAGGGTTTTCGCGCAGCTTTTCCAGGGTGGGCAGGCCTTCCTGCGCGTCACCGACGAGGAAAACCAAGCCGAGAGCGGGCTGGAGATGGCGGTTTCGCCTCCTGGCAAGAGGCTGCAAAACGTGCTGCTGCTCTCGGGAGGCGAAAAGTCGCTCACCGCGCTGGCCCTCCTGGTGGCCATCTTCCAGTTCCACCCCAGCCCGTTCTGCGCGTTGGACGAGGTGGACGCGGCGCTGGATGAGACCAACGTGGGCCGCTTCGCCGACCTGCTGCGCTCTTTGGGCCAGAACACGCAGTTCCTCATCGTCACCCACTCGAAACGCATGATGCAGGCCGCGGACATGATCTACGGCGTGACCATGCAGGAGCCCGGCGTCTCGAAGATCGTCAGCGTGCGCCTGAGCCGCCGCGAAACGCAGCGCGCGACCGCGTAAAGGCAGCTTTTAGCTATTAGCTTTCAGCTTTTAGCTCCTCTACGGTGGTACGTACTGTCGAGGCTGCGCGCAATCCGGAACCGAAACGCTTGATCGTTGTCATCGATAGCGTGAACTGACAATCAGTGACGAGTCCGCTTGAGGGGCAAAAAAATCGCCTCCAGAGGAATTCTTCGCTCCGGAGGCGCTTGTAGAACACAAGAAAGACTTAACAGGAACCAGTAGCCGGCACTGGAGGTCGGTAGCGCGCGGCTACTGGTCGTCCCTGCACTTTATCGAAGCTAGCCGCGGCTTCCCCTTTCCACTGCTGCTTCGTGTCGCCCGGCTCCAGGTGGGCTTTCTTGCTCGCCCGCCGAGCCACGTTGACAAAGAAAGTTTCTCCGATATCGATGTGCAGTTCCGTGACGGCCGTCACACGAGTGTGTGGCACTGTGGAAGCCGTGAATTCGGCTGATTCTGTCTCCTTCACGCACGACGGCTTTCGAAGGCTGATGGGAGACCTTGAGGCGCGGGCGGCAGCGTGGTGCCGTGCACCATTGACAAAGCCTGTCGCGCGCTGGAAAATCGGAGATTCAACCGTTCTAAGGCTGACCCCCTCTCTATGACTGCTTTGTTGACGACGAATTTGGGTGTAACGCCGCTGTTGGGGCGTGGCAAGGTGCGGGATTTGTACGCAGTAGACGGCGCGTTATTGCTGGTGGCCACGGACCGCATTTCGGCCTTTGACCATGTTTTAGCCACGGGCATTCCGGGCAAAGGCAAAGTTCTGACGCAGATCTCGCTGTTCTGGTTCGAGCTGCTGAAAGACCTGATCCCAAATCACCTGATCACGGCGGAGGTGCGCGAATATCCGGCCGCGCTGCAGGCTTATGCGGATCAACTGGAAGGCCGCTCGATGCTGGTGAAGCGGGCACAGATGTTTCCAGTGGAGTGCGTGGCGCGGGGGTACCTGGCGGGGTCGGGGTGGAAGGAGTACCAAGCCCAGGGAACGGTGTGCGGGATTGCGCTGCCGCCGGGGCTGAAGGATGGCTCGCGGCTGCCGGAACCGGTGTTTACGCCCGCCACCAAGAGCCAGGGCGGGGAACACGATGAGAACATCTCCTATGCTGCCGTGGAACGAGTGGTGGGCGCGCAAGACGCGGCGGAGCTGCGCCGCCTGACCATGGCGATCTACCGGCAGGCGGCCGCGCACGCTGAGGCGTGCGGGTTGATTTTGGCCGATACTAAATTTGAGTTCGGCAGAACCCCGGATGGGATTATTCTTGCCGATGAAGTACTGACGCCGGATTCGTCGCGGTTCTGGGAAGCAGCAGCGTGGAAGCCGGGGGGGCCGCAGCCCTCGTTTGACAAGCAGTATGTACGGGATTATCTGGAATCCATCCGCTGGAACAAGCAAGCGCCCGCGCCGGGCTTGCCGGACGAGGTGGTGGAACGCACTCAGGCCAAGTATCTGGAGGCCTTTCGCCGGTTAACGGGCCGGGACATTCAAGTGTAATGCGAGACGGAGCACACCGTGAGTTGGGTGGACTGGATCATCGTGATCGTGCTGGCGGCGGCGACCATGGGCGGGCTGGCGCAGGGATTTTTGCGCGCCGTATGCTCGCTGGGCGGCCTGTTGCTGGGGCTGTTGCTGGCCGCATGGAACTACGGCCGGGTGGCTGACCTTCTGACGTCCTGGTTGCACGTCCAAGCGATTGCCGACGCCATTGGTTTCCTGCTTATTACGCTGGTCGTGATGGCGGCGGCCAACTTGGCCGGCGCCGTGGCGGCAAAGATGGTGCGGCGCATGGGGCTGGGTTGCCTGGACAGGCTGGCCGGAGGGGTTTTCGGATTCCTGCAGGGCGCGCTGCTGGTGACGCTGGGCATCCTGGTCATCGTGGCCTTTTTCCCGCGGGCGCACTGGCTGGCGGAGGCGCGCCTGCCGCGGCTGTTCTTTGGCGCGTGCCACCTGAGCACGCACGTGAGCCCGGCCGAACTGGCCGAAAAGGTGCGCGACGGACTGAGCGCCCTCCAGCAGCAGTCTCCGCGGTGGATGCATCCGCACAACGGGCCGCCGAGATAGTAAACTTCGGAAGGCAGAAATGCAGCGGTTAGAGTAATTGAATAAAACCAGTCGAGAGGTAAACGTGAAAAAAGAACTGGAGAACCTGGTGGCACAGATGCACTCGAGCGGCATTCGCTACGAAGAGGCCGTGCGCGAGTTCAAGAGGCAATATCTGCGCGCAGTCCTGGCGGCGCACCGGGGGAATCAGTGCAAAGCCGCCGAAGAGTTGGGCATGCACCGCAATACACTCAGCCGCGCCATGGCCGATTTGGGACTGGATTTAGCCGAGGTGCGGGCGGGGCTCAAGCGTCCGCCGCACAACGAGCGTCCTGTATATAGCGCGTTCCGCCAGGGCTATCGCTAGGGCTCTCCTTTTGCGTCCAAGGGCCAACCCTAGCCCCGGCGTCGCCGCCCCAGGATATGCAAGCCACGCCATCCAACCGGGAAGCACGCATTTCCATCGAGCCGGATTTCGTCTGGGATGGGCAGGACGCCTATCTCTTCGACATCGACGGCACGCTGACCCGCAGCCGGGACCGCATCCACGTCGAGTCTTTCGCCGCCAGCGTACAACGGGTAACCGGCTTTGAAATCACGCTGGCCGGTGTCCAGTTACCCGGCAATACGGACACGGCGATTCTGCGCGAGGCTTGCCGCCAGGCCGGCATCCCCCTCCGCGAATGGGAAGCGCGCACCGAGGCCATTCTGGAGGCCATGCGCGCGACCGTGGCCGAGCGCCGGCATGAGATGGACCTGGTGCGGATGCCGGGCGTGGAAGAGACGCTGCGCCACCTGGCGCGCAAAGGTGCGCTGCTGGGCCTGGCCACAGGGAACCTGGAGGCGATCGCGTGGATCAAGATCGAGCAAGCCGGACTGCGCGAGTGGTTCCGCTTTGGCGGCTTCAGCGACCACTTCCCCATCCGTTCGGAACTGATCGGCCAGGCGGCGCGCAAAGCCAGGGAGATGGCCGGCCGGGAGGCGAGCGTCTGCGTAGTGGGCGACACGCCGCGCGACATCGAGGCGGCGCGCGCCAACTTTCTTTCCGTAATCGCTGTGGCCACGGGACGCTTCAGCTTTGATGAACTGCTCGAACAGCAGCCTGAGGTTTGCGCCACTTCCCTGGCCGACCTGCTGCGCCTGACGCGGGGCGCGCCGTGAAGCCGGGGCCGCAAAGCCGGAAGATGGGCGCGAGGGTGCGCTTTTGCACCGCGGGAGTGCTGCTGGCGGTCTTTCCCGGCGCCATGCAGGCGCAAACTGCCTTGGCCCCCGCCGGCAAGATACCGGCGCCAGCGAGAAGCGGGGCAGCCGGCGGAGATGCGCGGCCAGCCGCCGTACCGCCCAAAACCGGCAAGCAGCCCGGCAGCCGTGCGCAACGCCGCGCGTTAAAGCTCTACCTTGAGGCCAGCAAGCTCTTTATGGGCTCGCGATTTGAAGAGGCGATGCGGGATTACGAGCAGGCGGCCAAGCTCGATCCCGGCAATGCCGACTATCGGCTGGCGTTTCAAGTAGCGCGCAACCACGCCGTGACAGCCCTGATTCAGACCGCGGCCAAGGACCGTATGCTAAGCGACACGGCAGGGACGCGCGCCGTGCTGTCGGAAGCTAAGGATCTGGATCCCCAAAGCGCCGAGGTGACCGAACATCTATACGAACTGGGCAACGGCCTGCTGCGCAACCAGCCACCCGCCCTCTACGCGGAGGCTGCCGACGACATGGGCGGTCCGGTGCAGCTTTTGCATGCCGAGGGAGTGCGCAGCTTTCATTTGCGAAACTACCAGCGCCTGGTGATCCAGCAGGTCTTCAAAGCCTTCGGACTTGACGCCCTTGTGGACGATAGCGTCCGCAATGAGCCGCTGCGTTTCGATATAGGCGACGCTAATTTTGCCGAGGCTACGCGGGCCCTGGGCTTGGCAACGGGTTCGTTTTACGTTCCCCTGGACGCGCATCGCGTGCTGGTTGTCCACGATACCCGGGAAAACCGCCTTCAATACACCCCCCAGGCATTGGAAACCGCATACCTGGGCGGTCTCGACTCGTCGGAATTGCACGAAGTGGCCCTCCTGGCGCGGACGGTCTTCGCCGCCGAGCGCGTGGCCGCCGACGACTCCGCTGGCACCATCACCCTGCGCGCGCCGGAAATTTCTCTGAATGCCTTCAACGACACCATGCGCAGCCTGCTGGACGGAAGCAGCCAAGTGCTGCTGGACGTGCGCCTGATCCAGCTTGCAAACTCGAGCACGCGCAATGCGGGAATCCAGCCTCCGCAATCCGTGAGCGCCTTCAACGTCTATTCCGAGGAACAATCCATTCTGAACGCCAACCAGAGTCTGGTGCAACAGATCATCTCTTCTGGGCTGGCGGCGCCCGGCGATACGCTGGCGATTCTGGGGATTCTGATCGCCTCCGGCCAGGTTTCGAGCTCCCTGTTCTCGAATGGGATCGCTCTGTTTGGGGGCGGGCTGACGCAATCCGCGCTGGCGCCGGGCGGGGCCACACTCGACCTCAACCTGAACTCTTCGCAGTCGCGGGTGCTCGATCAGATTGAATTCCGGCTCGGTGACGGCGAGGAGCAAACATTACGCGAGGGCTCGCGTTATCCCATTCAGACCGCCTCTTATACGAGCCTGGGGACCGGCATTTCGAATATCCCCGGCATTACCGGTTCAGGTAGCTCCAGCAGCCTGACCTCGCTGCTTGCTTCCGTGGGCGGAGCCGTACCCGCGATTCCCATGATCCAGTACGAGGATTTGGGGCTAACCCTGAAAGTAACCTCCACCGTGATGCGTAGCGATCGCGTGGCGCTCAAGATCGACATGCAGATCGACGGACTCTCCGGAGCTTCACTCGACGGCAATCCCATCCTTAACAATCAGGCCTATTCCGGTGTGGTCACGGTCATACAGGGTCAGACGGTGGAGGTAGCGAGCGAAATCGACAAGTCGGAGAGCCGCGCCCTCACCGGAACGCCGGGCATTGGCGAGATCCCGGGATTGAACGACGTTGAAGCCAACAACAACCAGAAAAATTACGCGACGCTGGTGATCTTGCTGACGCCCCACGTGATTCGCGGAACCCAGGCGGCAGGCCACACACCGATGATGGCGCTGGGACAAGGCGCCACCGAAACCGCTGGCCCCTTCCCCTACCCCGCGCCGGAAGAAACTCGCCCGCCAGTCCGGCCCCGGCCCGTACCTGCCCGTCCCATGCAACCGCGGTTTTCGGGAATGCGCTGAACGGGTCGAGCCTCTCAGCCCGGCTCGCCACGCGGGCGCCTTACTGGTTGAGAGGCACGCCGTCCAGCTTGGCTTGGAACTCGACGATCTTCTTCAAGACGTCATAGGGAGCGGTGGCGGGCACCCCGCGGCCGTTGACCATGAGCGTGGGCACCGATTGGATGCCGAGATCGATGCCCAGCTTGATCGAAGCTGTCACCACAGCCCGGGTCTGAGGAGTTGCGGCGCAGGTTCCGACCTTGGAGGGATCCAGGCCGGCCTGGGTGGCGGCGCTGTTGAGAGTCATCGTGGCGCCGTCCGGCGTAGCCAAGCCAGCCTGACCACTAAAGACTGCCGAGGCAAACTTGAAAAAGGCAGTGCTGCCGCCCAGCTTGTCAACGCACACCCCATAGTCAGCCGCACTGACCGCTTCAGGATGGATGGAAGCGATGGGGCTGTTCTCGAAAACAATGTGTGCTTCGGGAAAATCCGTCGCCAGCTTGTCTATGTTGGCCTGCGCCGCCTTGCTCTCGGGGCTCTGGAAATCGGAAAACTCAACCAGTTCGAGATTCTTGGAGGCCGAACCCTCGAAGGGCCCATCGGCGCGCTGCTGGAGCACGGCGCGGGCGTCGGCGAAGGGATTTGGGCCGAAAGCCACAAGATCGTTGCCGGAGATAATGTGCTTCCCGTCGGGGAGCGTATAGAAGATCAGCCCACCGGGCCTCCCATTGCCGGTCTTTTCCGCCACCAGGACAATCACCTTGCTGACGCCCTCTACCGGAGTCTTCAGGATGGCCTGGACCTGCCATACACGGTTCGGATCGTAGCCCCAATTGGTTTCGAGGAAGGCATTGACCTCTGCCTGGGTGGGCGAGGCAGCCGTAAAGTTCGTTGGAACGGGCTTGGGAAAGACGGGCGCAGAGGGAGCGGGGGCCGGCGCTGCGGGCGTCTGCGCGGGTGCGGCTGGAACTTGCGTGGCCGCGGATGGAGCCGGTGCAGGAACGGCAGCCGGAGCCTGTGCAGCGGCTGCGCCCGGAGCCGGCGCAGGAGCGGCCGGAATGTGCGTCTGTGCGAAGACCGAAAACGCGGGCAGATTCATCGCCGCCAGCGCAGCGGCGGCAAGAAAAATAACGGTCGGACGGATCAAGCTGCTCTCCTTACAGGGCAATTGGGCGGGAAGACTCCCAGTCTTTCTTATACCTGAACCTTGACGGCAATGGGAAATCTGCGCCCCGTGCCGAAGGACTTAGCGGTCACCTTGAGGACCGGCGCGGCCTGCTGGCGTTTGTATTCGGCGCGCTCGACCAGATGCACCACCTGTTGGACGAGTTCGAGGGAAAATCCGTATGCCTCAGCAATGCGTTCGGGGGCCTCATACCGTTCTACATAGGCTTCGAGGATGAGGTCGAGGACCTCGTATGGCGGCAGCGAATCGGTGTCCTTCTGGCCCGGACGAAGCTCGGCAGAAGGGGGTTTTTCCAGAATCGCCTGCGGAATCACCTCGCCATTCCGGTTGAGCCAGCGGCAGACGGCATAGACGCGGGTCTTCACCAGGTCGCCGATGACGGCCAGCGCGCCTACCATATCGCCGTAAAGGGTGCAGTAGCCGGCAGCCATTTCGGATTTGTTGCCGGTAGTAAGCACCAGGGCCCCGAACTTGTTGGAGAGCGCCATGAGCAGCGTGCCGCGAATTCGCGGCTGAATGTTCTCTTCGGTGATGTCGGGCTGGCGGCCGGCAAAGAACGGCTCCAGGACGTGATTGAATTCGGCCAAGATGCCGTTGATGCCGATGACCTCAAAGCGGATGCCGAGGTTGGCGGCCAAACGGCGGCTGTCGTCGATGGAGCCCGGCGATGAATAGGGGCTGGGCATGCCGATGCCAGTCACATTTCCGGCGCCCAGGGCGTCCGTGGCGATGGCCGCCACCAGCGCCGAATCGATGCCGCCGCTCAGCGCTACCAGGGTCTTGCTGAAGCCGCACTTGCGCACATAGTCGCGCGTTCCCAGCACCAGCGCGTGGTAAGCAGCCGAGGTTTCGTCCTCTTCGGGCGCCGCAACCGGCTGCGCCTGGAAGGGATTGATCAAAACCAGATCCTCCTCGAACGAAGCGGCCTGAGCGATCAGCTCTCCGCGCGCGTTCACTGCCAGCGATGAGCCGTCGAAGATGAGGCCGTCATTGCCGCCTACCTGGTTGGTCATCAGCACGGGAATCCCGTCCCGCCGGGCGATGGCGGCCAGCATCCGGCGGCGCATGGCGGGCTTGGAGTGCCAGAAGGGCGAAGAAGAGAGGTTGACGTGCACATGAGGCCGATGCAGCATCAGCTCCTCTACCGGATCGACCGTGTAAAGGCGGCGCGGCCAGAAGTTCTTGTCGTTCCAGGCGTCCTCGCAGATGGTGATGGCCAGCCGGACGCCGTCCAGCTCAACCACTTTTTGGTCTTGGGCGGCGGCAAAATAACGCTGCTCATCGAAGACATCGTAAAAGGGCAGCAGGCGCTTGTGCTGTTCGAGCAGGACGCGCCCGCCGTCCAACAAAACCGCAGCGTTGAAGGCCGGCTTGCCGGTTTCACCACCCGCGGGCAGGGCCACGCCGGCCAGCACGGCCGTGGGCAGATCCCGCGTCGCCGCGGCCAGCTCCTCCACTGCAGCGCGGCAACGGGCCAGAAAGCTGGGCTTCTCAAGAAAGTCGGCGGGCGGATAGCCGCAGATCGCCAGTTCAGAGAAGACCGCCAGCCGCGCGCCCTCGGTGGCGGCGCGGCGGCTGAACGCAATGATCTTCTCAAGATTCCCAGTGAAATCCCCTACTGTGGGATCAATCTGGGCTAACGCGATCTTCACGCACTCAGTCTACGGCATTTCCCCGATTGTCATGCCCTTCAGAGATGACCAATCACGCCCCATGCTCAGGCCGAATACTCCTGGCCCGGCTTCCAGCGCACCACCTGAACGCCTGGATCAACCAGCGCCGCGAGCTCTTCCGGCGTGCCTTTGAGCGGTGGAAAGGTGCCGAAGTGCAAGGGAAGAATGACCTCAGGAGCGAGCAGGCGGCTGGCCAGGGCGGCTTCCTTCGGTCCCATGGTGTAATGGCCGCCAATGGGAAGCATGGCCACCTTGGGGTGGTAGAGCTCGCGGATCAGGCTCATATCTCCAAAGACCGCCGTGTCTCCGGCATGGTAGAGGACGGGACCGCCCGCAACAGTGAGGACGAACCCCGTGGCCACGCCCACGTAATGGCTGCCCTGCTCATCCTGGGCGGCGGCCGAGTGCTTGGCGTCGACCATCGTGGCCGCTACATCGTCCAGTTCCACCGTGCCGCCCAGATTCATGCCGATGGTCTCCGTCACCCCTTTGCCGGACACAAAGTCCGCCAACTCGTAGATCGCGACCACGGTCGAGCCGTGCTTCTTAGCCACGGGCACGGCATCGGAGATGTGGTCGCCGTGGCCGTGGGTCAGCAGCACGTAATGAATCTTCGCGGGCAGGGCGAAGTCCTTTGGATACTTCGGATTTTGCGCGATGAACGGATCGATCAAAATGTTTGTGCCCTTGGCGGTCTGGACCAGGACGGTGGCGTGACCCAGCCAGGTAATGCGGCTTGCTTTGGATGCACTCATGCTCTCTCCCTCCAAGCGATTGCAAAGAAATGATAGCTCGCGGCCTCGGGCAGGCCGGTCCACCAAAGCCCGATCAGGCCCGCGCCAGCCGTCACTGATGGCTGACCCGCGGCGGCGGAGCCAGTGCACAACTGGTAGTCTCTGCAGGTGCTCAGGATCCTCATCTGCGTGTCGAAAGATGACGCCGCAGTAAACCCGCTATTTCTTCTTCTTATTTGGCGCCAGATACCCGAGCCGCGATTGTACAGTTACTCCCACGCGGTCCACTTCCACTTTCAGCCGGTGATAGAGGCCGTTGGGCTTGACCCCATCTAGCGGAATCTCGAGGAGATATATACTCTCGGGAAGTTGAGTCAGGCGCTCAAAGCCTGCGCTCAGATCATTGTTCTGGTAGAAGAACGTGCCGCCCGTCCCTTGGGCCAAATTCGCCATCACGCCTTGCGACGCGAAAAAGTCATTGCCAGGCTGAGTAGACTTGTGCCGGATCCGGCGTCGCGCCTTGCGATGCATCCGTCGCACCTTGCATCGTATCCGGCATCGGGCCTTGCGATGCGCGAAAGAGTTGCCCACCTGAGTTGACTCCGCGCGGGTCCAGCGCGCTGATGATCACTTCGTGCTTGTCCGCGGTGTCGATCAGTTGCGATTCCTGGTTCTCGCCGTCCTGGGTGCCCGTGAAAAATCCCGGCGATACCAGGATGAGCAGGCGTGGACCGGGCAAATCCGCCATAGCGTTCACCGAAGCTGTAAGTTGCGAAAACGAATTTTGAACGTCCATTTTGCCCTCTGCCAGGACCCCCGTGGCTGTCGCTTCTACCAACCTTTCCGCCACAGGTTGCTGGTCTCTCCTCAAACCGAGAAGCTGAGCTTCCTGGTCTATACCATTTGCCGGGTTTTGCTGTGCGCCAGAAGTTTGCTGTGCGCCAGGAGTTAAAGCGAGATTTGCGTCCGACGGCGAACTGAAATTTCTCATGCAGTATTTCGTCTGCTGTACCAGTTCCTGAGCCACCGCTAAATTCTGTACGACCAAATACTGGTAGGCCTGGTAGTAGTCCATCTTCGGACAAAGTGTACTGCCTCTCCCGATCAGGTCGTGTACCTTCACTTGCTTAAGCGTCTTTTCGAGCTGGGCGCGATCGTGAACGAAATTGCTGTGGGTGTAACCGGAGAGCGAAGCCACGGCGGCGTAATCCCTATCGAGCGGCATTCTAGCCAGAAGTTCGGCCGCAGCCTTTTTTGCTCTGGCCAATTGCTCCGCGTTCAAGTGGAGATCGTCGAAGAGCAGAAGTGTGAAGCGCGGGTTCGTGGGTTGCGTCTGGCCTGGCGGTAGACCGGCGGCCGGCGTGGGACTGACTGGCATCCCTGCCGCCGGGTTGGTTTTCTCTACCAGGAAACCGGTAATATCGCGGGGCTTGCCGTCGTCCAGAACTCGAAAGTCCTGCTCCTGCAGGTCATTCACCACATGACCGTCTTTATCGCGGACGACCGCAGGCACCAGCACACGATCTACTTGTACCGGAAGGGTGTAGGTTGTGGTCGGCGGCGGCTGTACTCCGGATTGTCCCCGCGCAGCAACATAAGCGCATGCCAGAATGCCGCCGATTGCGATTCTGCTGAGCCACTTCTGCTGGCGCCTCTGATCAGGTCCCATCGCAGGTTACCCCCAATGAATCAAGGTCATAGATTACACGCAGGCTAAGGGGCGGGCTTAGCCCCAGGCAGTATGGTCATGTGTGTACGAAACACGTGATAACTAGTGAACGAGATATCGTTAAGTTCCTTCTGCAGGGGGCCGTTATAGGGGCGGCTATGTTTGGAGTTTGAACTCACTTCCGTCACCGGAATCATAGAAATTGCAACGGCCTTCACCGGGCAGATATAGGTCTCGCCGCCTATCGCGACCGGCGCATAGCTCACCATCACGACTGCCTGGAAACGCTGATACGGCGGTTCCGGGTCTGCGATCACGGTCAGGCGCAAAATGACGCCTGTCGAGGGGTCGATGGCGATTTCGCCATGGTAAGTGGGATGCAAAGTGACGGGCGGGCGAAAATTGGGGACCTGCAGAGTATAGTGCGACTGATTCTGCGGCACTGAGTAGCGGAATACCGCTTCGGGATTCGAGCCCCGCTGCTTCCAGTATCCCCACTCCAGTTTGCCGTGCAGCGCATCGCCAAGAACGACCGAAAGAATCGGTCCAAACTCTCCCGTAGTGGTGAGCCCTTCCACCCAAGTTTGGGGCTTACTTTTCACGGCGGACTTTGCGAACGGTACTTCGGCTCCGTCGCGGTACGTGACCACGACGCTCCCGCGTCCGGCAAGATGGAGCGGCACTGGGTCGGATTGGCCGTTCGGACCGGCGCTATCACAAAGTAGGCCTTGTGCTTCGCCACACCAGCTCCCCGCCGTGCTCGGTGGTGGCCGAGTCGCAGCCAGCGCCGGCATTTCCTCAAAATGGAGCGTCTGCCGGGTCGCGTAGAAATTGGGTAGCTTGCCGGCGGTTCTGGTCACATATTGCGCAGCCCGTGAAACCATGGCGACCTCCGGTTGGAGACCGGGCGGCGGGGTTTTCAAGATCTCGTTTTGAGGAAGAGCTAAGAACTGCGAAGCATCGGTGAGCGCCAGCAATGCATCACGGGTACTGGCGCCCGGGAACTCAGCCTCCCAATCCGCAAGTTCTGTTGGGGTGGCGCATTCGGAGAGCTGCACCCCGGCGATTTCCCGGGCTAGCGTCGTGTCGGATTTATGCCGTGCTTTGGCCAGCCATTGGTTCATCTGGTCCACAGTGAGGGTCTTCGCTGCGAACGCCGGTAGAGCGAGCCCCGCCAGCAGGAGCCAAGCAAATTTGCTCATCGCACGCGCCATGTTAGGGAGAATACTCTCGTCCGGATTCAGGAGGGGATACAAAAGCGAGTTCTTCTCGCGGATTGCCGCTTGACCGGACGGCAAGCTGAGCGTAGCCTCTCGATAGGCGAATATATGGCGAAAATAGAGACTCTCTTTCCTACCCTCGAAGACAAAGCCCTCACGCGCCTGGCCCGGACTGCGGTCGAGGCGCCGCTGGAGTCCACCGGTTGTCTGACCGAGTACCGGACGCTGGCATCGCGCTCCATTTTGAATCCGGTGGTCTCCAGGCGCGGCTTGCCCTTTACGCACGCCATCAATCCCTACCGCGGCTGCGAGTTCGGCTGCCGCTACTGCTATGCGCGCTACACCCATGAGTTCCTGGAGCTGCGCGCGCCTGAAGACTTCGAGCGCAAGATTTATTTCAAGCAGAACGCGGCCTGGCTGCTGACGCAGGAGCTGAGGCGGCTGAGGCCGGGAACAGAGATTGCTCTGGGCACGGCTACCGACCCCTACCAGCCGCTGGAGCGCAAGCAGCGCGTCACCCGCTCCATTCTCGAAGTCTTCGCGCGCCACAGCGGTTTTTGCCTGGGGATCGTGACCAAATCCACGCTGATCGCCCGGGACCTGGACCTGCTCAAAGAGATCGCGGCGCGCAACCGCCTGACCGTGCACCTGACGGTGACGACGATGAACGCCAAATTGGCGCGGCAGCTCGAGCCGCGCGCGCCGCGGCCGGACCTGCGCATGCGCACGGTGGGCCAATTGCGCCAGGCGGGCCTGCGCGCCGGCGTGCTGTGTTCGCCTTTGATGCCAGGAATCACCGACAGCCGCAGCTCGATCGCAGCGGTGGCGCGGGCAGCGGCAGCGGCGGACGCGAGTTTCCTGGCCGCCGGGGCGCTGTTTCTGAAGCCCTGCTCGCAACCTACTTTTCTCAACTTTGTGCGCGAGCATTTTCCCGGCCAGCTCGAAGCCTACCGCAAGTGCTACACGGAGAGCGCCTTTGTTTCCGCCGCGTACCGGCGGCGGATCGCGGAGTTAGTGGAGTCGGTATGCCGCAAGTTCAAGCTGGGAAAGCGATTTGAGGAGATGTCGGATGCGGAGGGCCCGGAGACCGCCGGTGACGTGGTGGAGTTGCAGCCCTGGCTGCCGTTCGGGCAGCCTTAGCGCGTGATGAGCACCTCGGAGACGCTGTCCTTGGCCAGAAACTGCCGGTGGCCGGACCACCCCGCAAACAGCCGCTCGATGCTGCGGTTGGTAAAGGCGCGCTGGATGGGAAATTGCTGGGTCAACTGCATCTCCACATCGTCGCCGGCGGTGACGTGGAAGCGGCAGCGCACCGATTGCTCGTCGTCCATGCGGGTATGGAAAAAGGCCAGGACCTGGCCATCGGGATTCATGGCCGAGAACAGACGGGCGACCACAGGCGCGACCAACGGCTCGGGCAGGTAGTCGAGCGAGGTCCACAAGAGCACCACATCGAAGGTGCGCCCGGCAAAGTTGAGGGACCGTTCGAGAAACCCTTCGATGTTCCAGATCGGATTGCCGTCCTCGTCGGCGCCCGTCTGCCAGTTGCCGGTATAGGCGTCGTGAACCATCTCAGTGAGGAACAGGCTGTGGCCCAAACTGGTCAGGTAGTTGATATTGACGGGCGAGGTGTAGCCGGTATCAACGATGTGCAGGCCCGGCTCGGCCTGGAGGCGCTTGCGCAGCACCGCCCACGCGCCGGAGTGGCGGGGAACCCTGGGCCCGTACAGACCTGGGGATGATGCGGCGGGACCCTTGATTTGCTTTTTGTCGAACCAATCGCTCAGCAACCTGAATCCCTCGTGCGGCCGGACAAATAAGTAGGAAACGTGCCGGCGCGGAGCGCCTCAGACGCTGACTCCGGTCTGAGGCGCATTGGCGCCTTCGGGCGCCTTGGCGACAGCCTGCGTCAGGTCCACTTTGCCGCGGAAGACGGCATTGTCTTCCACGGCCAGGCGGAGGGCGCGAATATCGCCCTCGACGCTGCATCCGGCGCGCAGTTCCACGCGGCCGCTCGCCATTACGTTACCCTGAACGTGGCCCAGAATCAGCACATCCTTGGCGGACAGGTCGGCGGCCACGTTGGCATTAGGCCCAATCGTCAGCCGGCTCTCGGAAAGGGTTACCGTCCCTTCCACACGGCCATCCACGATCAGGTCTTCGCTGCCTTTTACTTCGCCGCAAATTACTACGCTCTTGCCGATGCGCGCGGGCGCGTTCTCCACTGTCATGATCTTGTTCCTTCCGTGGGCCTGAACTAGCCCCTTCCCGCACTATACGCAACCGGGCCGCATAGCTTCAAACGAAGAATCCCACCACCGGCTCCGGCGTCTAAGAATTCATGAGGCATAGCGGGGTTCCGAAGGCGGTGCAGCGAGTCCAGAGTTGCTGCACTCGGAATGCACTCTGCCGGGCTGCATTTTCCTTTACAGGGGTCCCCGGCGAGCGATTTTTGGCTCGCTGGGTTGGAAGCAAATGCCGCCCTTCACGAGCCTCAAAACGGCATACGAACTCTGGAACCGCTCTAAGGCTCGCTCAACCGATTGTTTTGCGAGGCCTTTTCCCGCTGCTCTGCCTGCTTCTGTGGTCCGTGCCGGGCCGCGGGCAGCCCGCAACTCCGATTCCGGGCTCTCTCTCGCAAGCCCAGGCCCAGGCGCTGGTGGACCGGGCGCTCGCCAACGAGATCGGGGCGCAGGATAATCCCCGCCCCATGCGCTTCCGGCTGCGCAAATCCACGCTGCGGCTGACCACAACCAGGAAAATCGTCGAAACGCGCGACGGAGACGTGGCCCGCCTGATCTCCATCAACGGCAAATCCCTGAACGCGTCCGAGGAGCAAAGAGAACAGACGCGGCTGAACGGGCTGCTCAGCGACCCCAGCCGGCAGATGAATCGCAAGCAGAGCGAGGACGCCGACACTGCCCGCGCGCGCAAGGCGCTCCGGGCGCTGCCCATGGCCTTTCTCTATCAATACGCCGGTTCAGCCCCAAGCCCGGCCGGAGAGGTGGAGAAATTCACCTTCCAGCCCAACCCTTCCTTCAACCCCTCCGACTTGGAGTTGCACGTTCTCACCGCTATGACCGGCGAGATCTGGATCGATCCGGCGGCCGAGAGGGTCGTGCGCTTGGAGGGCCGCCTTCAACACGGCGTGGACTTCGGATGGGGCATTCTCGGCCACCTCAACAAAGGCGGTCGGATCGCCATCGATCAGGCCGACGTGGGCGATCACCAATGGCGTATCGTGGGCATGCGGCTCGCCATGACCGGCCGCGTGCTCTTCTTCACCAAGACCTACGACATCGACGAGAAGGAAAGCCACTTCGAGCCGCTGTCCACGGACCTGGATTACCGCCAGGCCATCCAGATACTGCGCCAGGGCCCGTAACGAGGACCCGTAACCCAGGACCCGTAACGAGGCCCGTGAAGGGCGCCACCAGCCGGCAGGTCCGGCGCGCGCACCTGAAAAGGACAATGCGGCCCATACACAACCGTGCAGGGCCGCATGGCCGCATGTGAAGCTTGGTTACAACGGCCTGGTGGTTAAGTAACCGAAATTGGGTGCCCCATCCTCGCCGCGTCTTTGTTTTTTGCGGCTTGGGCGGGGAGCGTCGGATTACAAAATCACAGGGTGAAAAGCGCTAGATCTTGGCGAAGATAACGACCAGGGTAAACAAGGTGAGGGACTCAATGAACGCCAGACCCAGCACCAGGAATAGCATGATGCCGGCGCGGGTTCCGGGGTTGCGGGCCAGCGCCTCGGCGGCCGAGGCGACCGCCCTGCCCTGGCCCATGCCGCACAATCCTGCGGCGAGGCCCATTCCGATGCCGGCGCCAATGGGCGCCATATTGACGACAGCCGAGCCGCTCTGCGCGAACGCCGGTATGGCGAAGCACAAGGCCGCCAAGGCCATGAAGACATATTGAAGTTTCCGCATAGTTCTCCTGCTTCCCTTGAGATTAGCCGCCAGTGGGTGGTTGAGGCTCACCGTGCCGGCGAAAAGGCAGCTTCTAGCTGCTTTCTGCCTTTGGCCCCCTCACGCTTGCGGCCTTCCGTTGGCCCAGAGCGGAAGCTCTCTCCGGCGGAATCCCTAAAAACAGCTATCAGCCTTCAGCTTTCAGCCGCTAGCCTTCAACCCTCAGAACCCATCCCGCAGCCAGGATCCCTTACCGTCAGCCACAAATGCCAGTTGATCCACGACCCAAGCTGAAAGCTGATAGCTGAAAGCTGTCGTTTAATGCTCGTGCGCAACCGCCTGGGAGAGATAAATCATCGCCAGGAGCATGAACACGTAAGCCTGAATGACCGATACGGCAAAGTGCAGTAGCAGGGCAACCACCGGAATCGCAAACGGGATCATCGAAAAGGCGATGAGCGTGAGCAAATCGCTGGCCAGCATGTTGGCGTAGAGACGGACAGTGAGCGATAACATGCGCGCTAGATGGGAAACGATCTCGATGGGCAACAGCAGCCATGCCAGCCACCACAGCGGACCCAGAAAGTGCTTCGCGTACCCCACGATTCCCTGTTCGCGGACGCCGTGAAAGTTGTAGTAGATAAAAGTCAGGACCGCGATGCCCAGGGGAACCACAGGCTGGCTGGTGGGCGTGATGACGCCGGGAATCAGCCCCAAGAGCAACCCGATCAGATTGTTCAGCAGGATGAAGAGCAGTACGCAGGTGACGAAGGCCTGGAAGCGCTCGTAGCCGTGGCCGATGACCTGTTCCGCCTGGCTGCCCGTAAACTCGTGAATCATCTCCGCGATCTGCTGCGCCGCGTTGGGGCGGTCCACTGAGAGGCTGAGGCGCACGACGATGAAGAAAGCGATGAGGCCGCAGACCACCAGCAGCTCCAGCGTGAAGGTGTCGTTGATGGGCGTGGCCGGATGGGCGGGATGGATGCCCACGGCGCGCATCAGCGACACCACTTCGGCGCCGAAGAGACGGTTCAACAAGCGTGTAACGGCAAGGGTTTCCGGCATCGAACCTTGAATCTTTCCGATTCCGGGCGGGATTAAGCGGCGAGCGCCTCTCAGGCCCTCAGCCGCGAAGCAGGCGCAACGCCTCCCATACCAAAGCCACCACTGCCAGGCCAAGGCCGCAGAGAAGCGCTAGCACCGAACCCCGGAAACATTTCAGGCTACCATAAATGACCGCTGCAAAGACCATGAGCCGGATCACAAAGAAGACGGATGCTGTCAGTGCTCCCTTGGGCGCCTGCTTGCGGTCGAGTTTGGCCCCATCTAAATGAGAATTGAGGAGGCGGATTAGCCGGCGCCACTCGAAGATGCTGGCGGCCGAGATGACGGTTCCGGTGGCCAGCATGGCGGCGTTGCGCCAGCCGGAGCCTTTCCCGAGCGCCAGCGCGGCCAGCAGCCCTACAATCAGCGTGTTGCGGATGGCCCGCTTGAGCAGCGCCTCCAACCCCTCGTCGGTGAGATCGGCCAGGGAGCGAGTTTCTTCGGTCATCTTTTGTCCCCGGCCCTACCTTTTCCGGTCTCCCCGGCGCTGTCTTCGCCGGTTTCCTGATTGCGGCCCGCGGCCAGCGCCAGCCGCACCACGTAAACCAGCCCGGAGACGCCGCCAAACACGATGCCGGCCAGACCGATCCAGGACTGGTGCAGGCGGCTGTCAAGCCAACCGCCGGCCAGCCAGCCGATAAACGCCGCCGAAGGTAGCACCAGCGCGATCTGCATCAGCTTTTCGGCCTGCACCCAGGCCCCAAACAGCCCGGAAGGTCGCCGCGGCGACCCGCGCGGCTCGCGGTCCGGAATGGGACGCGTGTAGGGCATGGAGGCTCCTGTCAAAGCATACAGCGCCCAGCCCGCAAGATTGGTTCCACAATAGCCGCAATCCGAAACCGCTGCCGCCCTGCCCGGCAGCGGAAAGGGCGCGTAAATTATGGACTGCTCAAGCGGGTATACTTCCCTTTTGGGCCGCACAGGCTGCTGAAAAGCTGGTTTCTTTGAAAGGGCTCGGATTTATCCGTGCCGTAACCGAAGGAAATCAAAGTCGGCTTTCGCCGCTGCGGGATGATTTTCCGGCATCCTGCTCGAAAGACCGCTTTTCCCTGCAACCTCTACGGCCCCCCGACGGAAGGAATCACCGTGTTCGATTCGGAGTTTGAGCAGAACCTCTTCAATCTGCGCAAAGCCAAGCTTGCAGAGATCGAGAAGCTGGGCCAGGCGGCCTATCCCAACCGCTTTCCGGCCTCGCAGGATGAGGTAGCTGCCGCCATCTCCCAGGTGCGCGCGCGGTGGGACAAGGCCAAGGCTGAGGAGCTTGAGGCCGAGCGGGTCACGGTCTCCGTGGCCGGCCGCATCATGGCCATCCGCGCCCAGGGCAAGGCCGGCTTCGCCACTCTCCAGCAGGAGGCGGCTCGCCTCCAGATCTACGTCCGCCTCGACGCGGTGGGCGAGCAGGGATTCGCGCTCTACAAACTGCTCGACCTCGGCGACCACATCGGCGTCACCGGCTACCTCTTCCGCACGCGGTCCGGAGAGTTAACCGTCCACGTCGGGACGCTCGTCTTTCTCTCCAAGGCCATGCTCGCGCTGCCGGAGAAGTATCATGGGCTGGCTGACGTGGAGTTGCGCTACCGCCAGCGTTATGTGGACCTGTTCACCAACCTCGACAGCCGCGAGATCTTCGTCAAGCGCGCCAAGGTGCTCAAGGCTTTGCGCCAATTCTTCGACGAGCGCGGCTACCTCGAAGTCGAGACGCCGATGATGCAGCCCATCGCCGGCGGCGCCGCTGCCCGCCCTTTCACCACCCACCACAACGCGCTGGACATGGATTTGTTCCTGCGCATCGCGCCGGAGCTTTATCTTAAGCGGCTGGTGGTGGGCGGCATCGATCGGGTATATGAGATCAACCGCAACTTCCGCAACGAGGGCGTGAGCACGCAGCACAATCCCGAGTTCACCATGCTGGAGTTCTACCAGGCCTACGCGAACTACCACGACCTGATGGACCTGACCGAGGAGCTGATCAAGTTCGTCGCGATGGAAGTGAACGGGACGACGGTGACCACCTTCAACGATGTCGAAATCGACCTCGCTAAGTGGACGCGGCTGACGATGCGGGACGCGATTACCAAGTTCTGGCCTGAGGAGGCTGGACCAAGGCCGACTCTCGATCAGCTCAACTCCGCCAAATTCCTAAATGCTCTTCTTTCGGAAGCCTGGAAAGCGCTCGATAGCGAGCTCCAAAGCAGCCGTGGCGCTGGAGTCGAACTTGACGAACCGGAACAGCAGGCTGAACACGATTCTGTTGAACTTGGTGAGCATAGCGAGATCGAGACAAAAGCCAAACAGTTGATTCGGACGATACGGGGCTTCGAGAACGCATTGCGTGACTTGGAATCCCGCGCCCCGCTCGGCAAGGTGATAGCAGAACTTTTCGAGGCCGTTGCCGAAGAGCACCTAATCCAGCCCACCATCATCTACGAATTTCCTACCTCTGTCTCACCGCTTTCCAAGCAAAAGTCGGACGACGAAGATTGGGTCGAGCGGTTCGAGGTCTACGCCGGCGGATTCGAGATCGGCAACGCCTTCAGCGAGTTGAACGATCCGGTGGAGCAGCACAAGCGCTTCGAGCAGCAGTTAGCCGAGCGATTCAAAGGCGACGAAGAAGCCCACCAGATGGACGAGGATTACGTCCGCGCGCTGGCCTACGGTTTGCCTCCGACCGCCGGCGAAGGCATCGGCATCGACCGCCTCGTGATGCTGCTGACCGGAGCGAAGTCCATCCGCGACGTGATCCTCTTTCCGCTGATGAGAAAAGAGCAGGGACTAGGGACTAGGGACTAGGGAAGGAAAGGCGATCGGTAATGGGAGCTTCATTTCGAGAGTTAGCTGTCTGGCAGCGTGCTGTTGAATTGACGCTGGCAATCTATAAACTCACCGCAACGTTTCCCGACGCCGAACGATTCGGCCTTACCAATCAGCTGCGGAGGGCTGCGGTTTCTGTTGCCAGCAATATTGCGGAAGGATATGGCCGTTCGACCAAAGGAGAGTACGTCCAATTCTTAGGTCATGCACGCGGCTCCATTTCTGAGGTCGAAACTCAGCTCGTGATTGCAGCAGCATTGAGTTTTGGTTCCAAGCCTCTTCTCCAAAATGCTGAAGGGCTTTGTAATGAGGTCGGCCGAATGCTCCGAACGATGATGAAATCTCTCCAGGCAAAAAGCCCGTCCCTAGTCCCTAGTCCCTAGTCCCTCTTCCACAGGAGCATCGAACGATCTTGAATATCTTGTTCGTCGGCGACATCTTCGGCAGCGCGGGGCGGCGCATCGTGCGCGAGCACATCGGCCACGTGCGCGAGGCTCACAAGGTCGATCTCACGGTCATCAATGTCGAGAACGCCGCCGGTGGCTTCGGCGTCACGCCGCAGCTCGCCGAGGAAACCTTCGCGCTGGGCGCGGACGTTCTCACCACCGGCAATCACGTCTGGGACAAAAAGGAGCTGATCGACTATCTGAACTCCGCCGCGCCCCAAAGCCAGGAGCGCCCGCGCCGCCTGCTGCGGCCGGCCAATTTTCCGCCCGGGACGCCGGGTTACGGCCTCTTTGAAGGAACCACCGCGGGCGGCGTGGGCTACGCCGTCCTCCAACTCCAGGGCCGCGTCTTTATGACGGCAATCGACGATCCCTTCCGCACTGCCGACTCCCTGCTGGCGGCGATCCGGGCCAAAGTCATCGTGGTGGACTTCCACGCCGAGGCCACCAGCGAGAAGGCCGCGATGGGGTGGTATCTGGATGGGCGCGTGACTGCGGTTCTGGGCACGCACACCCACGTTCCCACCGCCGACGAGCGCATTTTGCCTGGTGGGACCGCGTAC
Source organism: uncultured Acidobacteriota bacterium (assembly GCA_963808795.1). Lineage (GTDB taxonomy): Bacteria > Acidobacteriota > Terriglobia > Terriglobales > Acidobacteriaceae > Telmatobacter. The sequence continues at coordinate 273,020 of CAWEGL010000011.1, read as the reverse complement.
CAAACTGACGTGGGCATGAGCGGCCCCTACGACAGCATCATCGGCGTGGAAAAGGAGCTGGTGCTGCACAAGTTTCTTACCGGGATGCCAAGCAAGTTCGAGGCCGCGAAGGGAAATCCTAAGATGTGCGCCGCGCTGGTCACGTGCGATCCGGCGACCGGGCGCGCCACAGCCATCCAGCGCATCGCGCTGGGAGAATGATCTCCACTCGGAGCGGGATTCTACGGCATTTTCGGAAATACTGTGGACTGTTGAGAACAGTGGAGGTGGATTTTTCTTGAGGAAAAATCCACCCGGCAGTCGTGGTTTCGGTCTACACCATTTCCGAAAATGCTCCGAAAATGCTTTAGAGCGGTTCCAGAGTTCATGTGCCATTTTGAGGTTCGTGAAATGTGGCAATTACTTCCACCTCAGCGAGCAAAAAACCGCTCGCTGGGGACCCCGGATAAGGGAAATGCCACTCGGCGGTGTGCTTTCTGGGTGTAGCAACTCTGGAACCGCTGTAGTCGAGCAATCGGCAACAACAAAAAGGGGCAACCCGCCGCGGCGGACTGCCCCTCATTCCAGGAACGGAATGCCGGCCGGCGGCCCCTCAAGCCTGTCCGGCCCGGCGGTTCGGCCTCGTTACTAGCGCGGCGCCCGGCGTCCTGGAACCGGCCGGCGGCGCACCGGCGCCTTGGGCGGCTGTTTCTGGATAAATCCATCGCTCAGCACGATCTGCGCCGTCGCTAACCGCGTGGACGTGGCCGCAATCGGCTTATACGAGCTGTAGGTAGCGTCCAGTTCCTCCGCCGGCAGCAGACCTAGCGTAAAGCCGGACGCCGGCGCGTCCTTGCAGGAAACCGGCGTCTTCATATTCACGATAAAGTCCGGTGTCTTGTTGTCTTTCGCATCCTGGGTAACTGCCATATTGATCGCCGAAACTGCGGGCTCGATCACGATCCTCCGGACATGAAGCGCACTGGTCAGCACGTCTCCCATGGCGTCGGTGTCGGCTTTGACCCCGTTGGACAGGATGTATTGCTGCGCATCCGCGATCCTGATATCGGAAGGCGGAGGAGGCACGGCGCTGCAATCCTGCGGAGTGGTCAGATGGACGACGAAGTCCTGCGGCTTGACGGAACGGGTGGTGGTGACCTCGACGTTCAATACATCGGCGGGATCGGCGATGACAATTCCCGGAACCGGCGTGAGCTGGCCTTGCAGCACCGACCAAAGCTTCTGCTGGTCGTCCGGGGTGCCGTTGGCCAAAATGAACTCCTTGTCTTCCAGGTTGAGCTTGGTCAGGTCGGGAGTTGAGGCCAGAACGTTGTGAACCACCTCGGGCGGCGTCGCGGCGGGCGTAATCTTGAAGTCCGCCGGCGGAAAGAGGGTTTCTGCCGCTGCGGTCTTGACTGCGTCCAGTCCGTCCAGGCCGCCGTGAAAGCGTTTGTACCAGTACTCCAGCTTGGGCTCGATCTGAGCCTTATACGCAGGAGGCGCAAAGTTCCACGCGCGGGCGTAAAACCAGCACGCTAGTACCTCGTTCCTGGTCTGGGGCTTGGCATACGCCTCGGCCAGTTGCAAGGTATCCACCAGTCCCTGCCCACTCTTGGTCGCATCGCCCGGATAGAGCATCAACTCCTTGCGGTACTCGCCGATGGCCGCGCTGTAGTCCTTCTTGGAGGCTGCATCGTCCAGCGCGATGGCCGATTCGTAGATGGGATTGGTCGCGTCGGTCATCTTCTTCCAGTCCGCGTCCGATGTGTCGGCCGGCTTGGGAAGGGCCAGGCCCTTCTGGGCAAGCGCCGCAGCATCGTCGCACACTTGGGGATCTTTACTGAACCCGGTGCTGGGATCGATGCTCTGATTGCACTGGCTTTCCTTGATAAGGACGGAGATATAGATGGCCTTTATGTTGTTGGGATCCAACTCCAGCAAGCGGCTAGCCGCGCTGAGCGCCTGGTCGGGGTCGTTCAAGCTTTGATAGGTATCGATCAGGTCGTCGAGGACAGCCTTCTCAGCCACACTTTGGGGGTAGACCGTGAGAAAGCTTTCCAAGGCCGCGGCTTTGGCGCGTGGATTGCTTTGTGTGCTCGCGGTTTGATAGGCATTGAATTCCGCCGGATTCGAGATCGAAATCGTGCCCTGATTCGATTCTTGCGCCCGCAGCGCTGGTGCGGACGCAAAGCTCATGCTTACCAATGCCATCGCAGCTGCAAAGACTAACTTCTTCATTCTGTGCTCCTGGGAATTACCAATTTGGAGATCAATCATCTATCACTCGCTTGTGGAAGGCGCCACCCGCTGAGGGGACGGGAGAACCAAGGCGACGGATATTACGATACCACGGCTCCCAATGCAGTGTTGATAAGGATTATAGAAAGACCTGTCCTCCCTGACAAGCCAAACCACACGCAAAATATGCAAATCCTGCCGCTCGGCAGCTCGCAAAGGCGCATCTACCTGCCGTAGAGAATCTCAACCACGCCGGCCGGCCGGGGTGGGGAAAATCGTGGCTTGCCGGCCAAAAAGGCGCCTCCGGCAGCCGTCGCCTTCCCGTTCCATTCGATTTCCGCTCCTCAGGGAGCCGGCCGGCAGTCAGCCAGGGCATGGCGAAGGCCCGGGTATACGATTTCCCTATTGGAGCAGCCGCACCAGTTCCGCCTGCTCTGCCAGGAAGGCGTCGTGACCATGTGCGCTGATCATCTCCCGGTATTCGGCCCGGGCGCCGGCGGCGCGGATCGTCTCCGCAAACCTACGCACTTCCCCGGCCGGAAACAGCCAATCGGTGCTGATGCCGATGAAGGTAAGCCGGGCGCGGATGCGCCCAAAGGCTTCCGCGGGAGAGCCGTAACCACGCAAGGGGTCCCATGTGTCCATGGTGCGCAGAATAGCCAGATAAGAGTTGGCGTCAAAGCGATCGATGAAGCGCTGCCCTTGATGGTCCAGATAGCCGGCGACATCGAACCGCCCCCCAGTCAGGCCGCCGTCCCGGCCGTTCGCCTCCCATGGATCTTCGCCGCTGCGATTGGGATTGCGGCCAAAGCGCTCGTCGAACAGCGGCGCGGATTTGTAGCTGATCATGGCGATTTGGCGAGCCAGTGCCAGTCCCCGGCGGGGCGGCTTCTGCGGCAGGTAGCGCCCGCCGTTCCATTCCGGGTCGTGCTGGATGGCTTGGCGTTGGAGATGATTCAAGGCCAAGCCCATCGCTGAAAGCGGCGTGACCCCGACGACCAGCGCCCGCTCCACCCGCTCCGGAAACTGGACCGTCCACTCCAGGGCTTGCATGGCCCCAATCGAGCCGCCCAGCACCAAGCGTAGTCGGCGGACGCCGAGTGAATCGAGCAGCCGCGCCTGGACCCGCACATTGTCGCGGATGGAAACCAGCGGGAAATCAGGCCCATAGGGCTCACCGGTCTCGGGATTGACCGAGCCGGGCCCCGTGGAGCCGTAGCAGGAACCCAGCATGTTGATGCAGATCACGAAGTCGTGCTCGAGCGAGAGCACCGCGCCGGGCGCGAAGACCTCAGGCCACCAGGAGCCGACCAGCGCCGAACCCGAGAGGGCGTGGCAGACCAGTACGGCATTGTCTCGCGCCGCATTCAACCGGCCGTAGACGGCGTAATGCAGCGTGGGACAGACCAAGGTGCGTCCGCACTCCAGCAACAGGTGCTCGTCGAGCACGAAGTCGCCCTCGTAGGTGGGCTCGACGGTCTTGCTCCTCGCGGACGAAGAGCCGTCCGCGGAGGCTTCGGTCTTCGATCCGGGCGGCGAAGCGCCGCTGCGGCTGAATGAGTCGGTCATACTAAGCTTCTAGCTCCTAGCTGCTCGCATTGAGCCAGTAGCCTGTAGCTCGTAGCCAGTAGCTAATGGCTACAGGCTACCGGCTACTTGCCCTCGGTTTCCTCATGATCCCTGACCCCTGATCCCTGCTTCTTAACAGCGGAAACAAAATCAAGTCCCGGTAGTCTTGCGCCATTCCTCTCCTTCTTTCCGTATCCCGTCCCTATGCGCCTGCAAGCTAGAAGCTAGGAGCTAGCGGCTAGAAGCTGTCTTCACTATTTTGCCGCAACGGCATTGGCTGCGCCGCTGAAGGCAGTTCCGTTGGCCGCTTCGATCGCCTGATCCAGATCGGCCAGGATGTCGCGTATGTCCTCGATGCCCACCGAAAGCCTCACTAGTTCGGGGGTTACGCCGGTGGAAGCCTGCTCCTCGACGGAAAGCTGCGCATGCGTGGTCGAGGCCGGGTGGATCACTAGCGACTTGGCGTCGCCGATGTTGGCCAGCAGCGAGAAGAGCTTGAGCTCGTTGATGAGCTTCTTTCCCGCCTCGTAGCCGCCCCCCTTCGGGCCGGATTTGATGCCGAAGGTAACCAGCGCGCCCGCGCCGGTGGGCATGTACTTCTTGGCCCGCGCGGCATAGGGGCTGGATTTCAGGCCGGGATAGTTGACCCACTCGATCCCGGGATGCTGCTCCAGGTGCTCGGCCACGGCCATCGCGTTCCGGGAGTGGCGTTCCATGCGCAGGTGCAGCGTCTCCACGCCCTGCAACAGCAGGAATGCATTGAACGGCGAGAGCGCCGCGCCGGTGTCGCGCAGTCCCTGCACGCGCGCCTTAAGGATGAATGCCAGCGGCCCGAAGGCTCCTGTATACGAGAGACCGTGATAGGAAGGGTCGGGCTCGACGAAGTCCTTGAAGCGGCCTGAAGCGGCCCAATCGAATTTGCCGGCGTCCACGATCACGCCCCCGATGGCCAGTCCGTGGCCGCCCAGAAACTTGGTGGCCGAGTTCACCACGATGTCAGCGCCCCACTCGATGGGCCGCACCAGCGCAGGCGAGGCCGAGGTATTGTCGATGACCAGCGGCAGCTTATGCTCGTGGGCGATGGCTGCCAGCTTCTCGATGTCCACCACGTCGAGCTTGGGATTGCCCAGCGTCTCGGTGTAAACGGCGCGGGTCTTCGAGTTGATGGCCGCGCGCAGGCCGTCGAAGTCATCCGCATCCACGAACCTCACCTGGATGCCCAGCTTGGGCAGCGTGTAGTGGAAGAGGTTGTAGGTGCCGCCGTAGAGTGATGTCGTGGAGACGATCTCGTCGCCGGCCCCGGCCAGCGTGATGATGGTGAGCGTTTCGGCCGCCTGGCCCGAGGCCGTGGCCAAACCCGCCGCTCCGCCTTCCAGAGCCGCCACCCGCTTCTCGAAAACGTCGGTGGTGGGGTTCATGATGCGCGTGTAGATGTTGCCGAACTCTTTCAGCGCAAACAGGCGCGCTGCGTGGTCCGCGTCCTGGAACAAATAGGAGGTGGTCTGATAGATGGGCACGGCGCGCGCGCCGGTTGCGGGGTCGGGCGCCTGGCCGGCGTGCACGGCCAGCGTGGCCAGTTGGTGCTGATTCGCTTCGGACATGATAGGCTCCTTGAACTTCTATGTGTTCTCGCGTTGGGGATACGGCGCGGGACCGGCTGCGAGCCGCCCGGAACATGAAAACGGCCCGCATCCTCTTCAGGACCCGGGCCGCCTGACTTCAAGATCGGTTGCGTGGAACGCATGCGCCGCTCAAGAGCCGCACGGAACGGGTCCGCCTGGCATACACATAGCCATGACCGCGGTTCCGAATTTCACTGAGCTCGGCATAGAAGGCAGTATCAAGGGCAGGCCACGCTTATGTCAAATAAAATTTGAGCCGCCATGGGTCACAGAGAGTATCTTTATAGCTGGCCAGCGCCTTGCTATCTTCAGGCGCTGAATTTTCGCCTTCCTGCTGGCCAAAATCGCTGTACCGCCATTTTTTATCTTTTTCCGCCGTACTCGCCGGAAGATCGGCAAATTCACTCAGCCTGGAGAGAATCACCATGATCAAACGACTGCTCATGCTTGCCCTGCCCCTGCCGCTGCTCGCGGTCACGGCGGCGCCGGCCCAACAATTCCGATTCGGACCCCAATTTAACCCGGAAGTGCCGCTCGCGCAGCGCATCGGCCACACCGATCCGGCCAACTATCACCACTTCGATGCCGTCCATGGCGGCGCCGGATCCATGAACTTCGTGCAGATCCTGGGCACTGACGCCCTCTCCACCAACCTCAATTTCCTGCATCGCGGCGTGCTCCTGCCCCATAGCGGCATCGGCGAGCACTTTCACAATGAGTGCGAAGAAATGTTCGTCATCCTCGACGGCGAGGCTGAATTTACGATCAACGGACGCACCTCCTTGCTCAAAGGGCCGGCGGGCGCGCCGGACCGCCTGGGCAGCGCCCACGGCATCTACAACCCTACTGACAAACCCGTGCAATGGCTCAATTTCAACGTCAGTATGATGAAGGGAGTCTATGACACCTTCAATCTCAACGATCCGCTGACCAACGCTCATCTGGACCCCATCCCTCAGTTCGTCAATATGCATCTCGACCGCTCCCAGCTCCGGCCCGTCGACCAAATGTATGGGGGCAAGGGCGCGGTCCTCTATCGCCGCGTGCTGGACCCGTCCGTCTTTTTCACCACCTGGTCCTATGTCGATCATCTCTTGCTGCCGCCCGGGACCTCGGTAGGCGAGAACCGGCAGCCGGACATGAGCGAAATCTATTACGTGCTGGGCGGCGACGGCACGGTCACCGTCGGCTCCGAGACCGCGGACATCCACACCGGAGACGCGATCCCCATCCGTTTGGGCGAAAACAAGTCCTTCGTCAACACCGGCAGCACGCCGCTCGAGTTCATGGTCTTCGGCATCGCGCGCGATATGGCGGCCAAGCAAAGGCTGATGGAGGGGAATCGCCTCCCCGCCAGGATGCCCTCCAGACCTCAACCCTCCCGCTCCGGCGCCCACACGTAGGCTCCGGGCTGGGGAAGGCCGGCGTGCGCCAGCACCCGGCAGACGAACTGGCGGGCCATGGCGGCGCAGTCGGCGCCTGGCTGGTAGAAGGCCGGAATGCACGGAAAGATCGTGGCTCCGGCCTCCGCCGCCAGCGTCATGTTGCGCAGGTGAATGCGGTTGAAGGGCGTTTCGCGCACGCACAGAATGAGCGGGCGCCGCTCCTTGAGCGTGACGTCGGCCGCCCGCGCGATGAGCGAGTCGGCCAGGCCCAGCGCGATGGCCGCCAGCGTGCCCATTGAGCAAGGCAGAATAATCATGCCGTTCGACGGATGGCTGCCGCTGGCAATCGGCGCGCCGATGTCCGCGTCGGCGTGCTGAACGGTCTTCGCGGGCTTCGCGCCCAGCAGCTTTTCCAGGCACTGCGTGCGGCCACTCACTCCCAGTTCTTCAGCGATCACGCGCAACGAGTTTTCCGACGCTACAAAATGCACCCGCGCTACGCGCTCATCGGCTTCGAGCGTGCGCAACATCTCCCGGCCGAGGATGGCTCCCGAGGCTCCGGTGATGGCGACGGTCAATTGCATAAAGACTAGCTTTTAGCCCCCCAGCACTCGCTTAAAGATCGCGTCCACATTCCCCAACTGCCGCGAATAATCGAACGTTGCGGCCAGCTTCTCCAGGCTAAGCAACTTCGCAATCGCCGGATCGCGCGCCACTTCATCGCGGAAGTTCAAATCTTCCTTCCACGCCCGCATCGCGTGCCCCTGCACCAGCCGGTAGGCGTCTTCGCGCAGCATCCCCGCCTCAGCCAGATCCAGCAACAACTGCCCGCTAAAGATCAGCCCGCCGGTCGATTCCAGGTTTTTCTTCATCCGCTCGGGGTAAACCAGCAGCCGGTCGATGAGGTCTGTGGTTTTGGCCAGCAGATAATCGGCCAGAATGGTCGAGTCGGGGAAGATGACCCGCTCTACCGAAGAGTGCGAGATATCGCGCTCGTGCCACAGAGGAATGTTCTCGAACGCCGCTTGCGCGTTGCCGCGCAGTACGCGCGCCAGGCCCGAAATCTGCTCGCTGGTGATGGGGTTTTTCTTGTGCGGCATGGCCGAGGAGCCCTTTTGCTTCTCGCTGAAGTACTCCTGCGCCTCGCGCACCTCGGTCCGCTGCAGGTGGCGCACCTCGACGGCCATCTTGTCGAGCGTGCTGCCCAGGATGGCCAGCGTAGCGATATACGCGGCGTGCCGGTCGCGCTGGATGACCTGCGTGGTGACGAGCGCGGGCTTGAGCCCCAGCCGCGCGCAGATGCGCTCCTCGTGTTCAGGCTTCAAATGCCCGAACGTGCCCACCGCACCCGAAAACTTGCCCACGCGCATATCCTCGGCGGCGGTGTTGAAGCGCGCCAGATTGCGCTCCATCTCGGCGTACCAGTTGAGCAGCTTCAATCCGAAGGTTGTCGGCTCCGCGTGCATGCCGTGCGTCCGCCCGATCGTGGGCGTGTGCTTGAACTCGATCGCGCGTCTCTTTAGCACCTCCATCAGCGCCTCGATCCCCGCCCGGATCAACGCCGAGGCCTCTTTCACTTGCAGGGCCTGCGCTGTGTCCACCACGTCGTTTGAAGTGAGCCCATAGTGCAGCCACCGCGAGGACTGGCCGTCCAGGCCTTGTTTCTGGAGAGACTCTGCCACTGCTGTCGTGAAGGCGATCACGTCGTGCTTCACTTCAGCCTCGATTTCGGCGACGCGCCCGGCGGAGATGGTGGCGCAGCTGGCAATGGCCTCGGCAGCCGCGGCCGGAATTACGCCGTCTTCGGCCAGCACAAGGCTCGCCGCCGCTTCCACTTCCAGCCAGCAGCGGTACTTGTTCTCGTCCGTCCAGATGCGGCCCATGGCCGCGCGGGTATAGCGCGAGATCAACAGAGAACTCCTTGAAAGGCAGCCGTTAGCCCTTAGCTATTGGCTACTGGCTACGAGCTACTGGCTAAGACCTACCAGCTATAAAGAGCCGCCCTTGGCGTAAGGCTTTTTCACCGCAGGTCCACTATAAATTGTACGAGGAATAGGGGCTTATCCGCGAGTGATTCCGAGCCGCCGGCGCAACTCGTCCTCCAGCAGCCCGCGCCCCGGCTCATAGGGCTGAAACCACTCGCCGTCGATCACCAGTTGCGGAATGGCGCGCTTGCCCACACGGCGAATCACCTCGGCGGAGGCTTCCGCATCGGCCTCTACGTCGATCGTGCTGTATGCGACTCTGTGGGAGCCAAGGAACTTCTTGAGCGCCTGGCAGTCATGGCACCACGACGCCGTGTAAACCGTCACGTTCATAAGCATATTGTAGGGCGGTCCCGCTGCCGGCCCCGCTGCCTGTCCCGCTGTTATGATCCGTGATGATGACCGCCGCTGAGATCAAGGCGCTGTTGAAGCTGGAGCCGCACCCCATGGAGGGCGGATGGTATCGGCAAACCTACGCCTCATCCGTCAGCGTTGCCCTGCTTCGCGGCGTGAGGCCCTATGGCACGGCCATCTATTACCTGCTCGAAGAGGGAACCTTCTCTGAGATGCACATGCTGGCGTCGGACGAGATCTTCCACTTCTATCTCGGCGATCCGGTGGAAATGCTGCAACTGCTCCCCGATGGCGGCTCCGCCGTTTTTACTCTTGGACCGGATTTGCGGGCCGGTCAGCATGTGCAGCTCGTGGTTCCCGCCGGCGTATGGCAGGGCACGCGGCTCATCGGCGGCGGCAAAGTGGCTCTGCTCGGCTGCTCGGTAACTCCCGGCTTCGATTACGCAGACTACCAGAGCGGGAGTTATGTGGAGTTAGCCGCAAGGTGGCCGGCGGAAGCAGCGCGGATCAGGAGGCTGACGCGAAAATAGCGGAGATAGCGGTGGTAGCGGAGTTAGCCCATTCCGGCGGATTAGCGGTGTTAGCGAGTTAGCGGTGCTTCGCGTCTGTTCGCAAGTTAGCCAGCCTCCTGCCGCCGCTCGCGGAAGAATCCCCGCAACAATTCCCCCGCCTCCTCTGCCCCGATGCCCTGCTCCACCTGCATCTGGTGGTTGAGCTGCGGATGGTTGAGCACCGAGAGCACCGACCCGCAGGCGCCGGCCTTGGGATCGGCGGCAGCGAAGACCAGGCGGTCGATCCGCGCATGAATCATGGCTCCGGCGCACATTGCGCAGGGCTCCAGAGTAACGTAGAGCGTGCAGCCGGTGAGCCGGTAGTTGCCCAGAGCCACAGCCGCCGCGCGCAGCGCAACGATTTCCGCGTGTGCGGTAGGCTCATTGTCGCGCAGCACGCGATTCTGCCCGCGCGCGATGATTTCTCCTTCGTACACCACCACTGCGCCGATGGGCACCTCGCCGGCCTCCGCGGCCAGGCGGGCCTCGGCAAGAGCAGCTTCCATGGCTTCGCGGTCGCCAATCATGCTTTCGATGGTAATGCCGCCGGCTGTTGCTGGGTCATGCAGTGCAGCGCGCCCAGGCCCCAGATCAGGTCCACGCTGTCGATGCCGATGACTTCGCGGTCAGGAAAAACTTCGGCCAGCGTATTCAGCGCCACGCGGTCGTTGGGGTCGTGGAAGGTGGGGACAAGAACCAGCCCGTTGGCAATGTAAAAGTTGGCATAACTGGCCGGCAGGCGCTGGCCGCGGAAAACGACCGGCCTTGGCATAGGCAGTTCGACAAGCGTAAATTGCTTGCCGCCTTGCGTGCGCGCTGCCTTCAGGCGCCGGAGATTTTCGGCCAGCGGCGCGTGGTTGGGATCGCAGGCGTCCGGCTCGGAGGCGGCGACAATGGTTGCCGGCCCGGCAAAGCGGGCGATGTCGTCCACGTGGCCGTGGGTATCGTCGCCGGCGATGCCCCGCCCCAGCCATACTACCTGATCCACGCCCAGAAAATCGTGAAAGACCTGCTCCAACTGCGCGCGGCTGACGCCGGGGTTGCGCTGCTGTACCTCGCTCAGCATGCACTCTTCGGTGGTAAGCAGCAGGCCCGCGCCGTTCACGTCGATAGAGCCGCCTTCGAGCACCATGCGGCGCGTGCGGCCGTCTGCCAGCCGTACTTTAGGCTGCCACTCGGGCATGCCGAGCAGCTTGCCTACGCGGCCGGGCAGTTGGTCGTCGAGCCGCCAATCGTCGTACTTCGCCCAGGCATTGAACCGCCAGTTGGTGAGGCCTATTCGGCCCTCCGCGTTTCGCGTCCCGTCTTTCTTGATAAAGATTGGACCGGAATCGCGCGTCCAGCCGCGGTCGGTGGGCCACTGGTGGAAACTCACCTGATCGAGATTCGCGCCGGTGCGCGCCAGCATGCTCTTGACGCGCCGCTCCGCCGCCGCATTCTCGACGATCAGCTCCACCCGCTCGCGCCCGGCGAGCAGCCGCACAATCTCCGCGTAGAGCCACGGGATGGCGGCAAACTTGCCCGGCCAGTCGCTCGCGTTGTGCGGCCAGACCAGCCAGGTCGCTTCGTGGGGCTCCCACTCGGCGGGCATGCGGTAGCCCAGTGCGCGCGGAGTTTGTGAGGGAAGCCGGCGGAGCATCACTATTTTGGCTCTCCGCCCTTGGCGCGCTTGCGCGTGGAATCAAGAAAGCGCTTGGAGATGGGTGCGTAGGCGTCGATGCGGCGGTCGCGCAGGAAGGGCCAGTTGCGGCGCGTCTCCTCGATCAGCCCCAGATCAACCTCGGCAATCAGAATCTCCTCTGCATCGTGCGCAGCCTTCGCCACCACCCGTCCAAACGGATCGGCCACAAAGCTGCCGCCCCAGAACTCGATGCCGGGCCCCGGCGCGCGATTGCCCAGCACTTCGCCCTGCGCTAATTTAACCTCGCCATGCTCGTGGCCCACGCGGTTCACCGCGGCCACATAGACGCCGTTGGCGATGGCGTGGGAGCGCTGGATGGTCTGCCAGGCGTCGTGCTGCGCCATGCCGTACTGCTCTTTTTCGGCCGGGTGCCAGCCAATGGCGGTCGGATAAAGGAGCACTTCGGCGCCTTGCAACGCGGTAAGCCGCGCGCCCTCCGGATACCACTGGTCCCAGCAGACCAGCGTGCCCACGCGGCCAAAAGCTGTATCCACGGCCTGAAAGCCCAGGTCGCCGGGCGCGAAGTAATACTTTTCGTAATAAAGCGGATCGTCGGGGATGTGCATCTTGCGATAGACGCCGGCGATTTCGCCGTTGGCGTCGATCGTGACCGCCGTGTTGTGGTAGAGCCCCGGCGCGCGACGCTCAAAGAGCGAGGCCACAATAACAACGCCGTTTTCCCGCGCCGCAGCAGCCAGCTTTTCGGTGGAAGGGCCAGGAATCTCCTCCGAAAGGCCAAAGAGCGTAAGCTCCTCGCGCTGGCAAAAATACTGAGTGCGGAAAAGCTCGGGCAGGCAGACGATATTGGCGCCTTGGCGCGCCGCCGCGCCGATGTGGTCCACCGCCGCGGCGAAGTTAGCCTCGGGATCGGGGCCCATGCGCATCTGCACGAGACCAACGGTGTATTTGCGCTTGTTCGCCATTGTTGGCCGCCTGGTCCCCCGCTCGGATGCCGCAAGGCTCGCCTTCCTGGGCAAGGCGTCCGGCCGCAGGCTTCGCCCCGGAGGCTATTTTGCGAATCCGGCGCACTCTCCCTCTTCTGCTAAAGCCCACAGCCGCGATCACCGCACCTGCGGCGCGGTTGAAACCTCACCCTGACGCGAATCGAAGCCGTTACTCCTCCAAAATCAGCACCGCGGCAGCGATGGTAGTGGTCCACAATCCGCGCTTGTCGCCCACCGCCGACTGCGTACAGTTGCTGGTGCGCACAATCTTGTTGGAGATGCGGTAAATCTCCTTCTTCTCGTCCCAGCTCGTATCCGGATCGAATTCCACATCCAGCGTGGTGGCCAGCATCTCGGCGGCCAACTCTTCGGCGTACTCGCCGGCCTGCTCCTCGGTCTCGCCGAAGCTGTGGTGTTCGCTCAGGTAGCCGTAGGCGTCCCGATCGGCGGGAACAGCCACGCCAATGCTCGAGGCGATGAGCCGGTGCGGCTCGCGCGTGGAGTTTTCGGCGATGACGGCGAAAACTACCTCGCCGTGGCTCAGGTACTTAAGGCCCTCCTTGCGCGGAATGATCTTGCAGCGCGGCGGAAAGATGGAGGAAACGCGCACCAGATTCTGCGAGGCGATCCCCGCATCCCGAAGGGCCAACTCAAAGGAGGTCAGCCGCTCCTTGTGCTTGCCTACGCCCTTGGTGAAGAAAAGCTTTTTCGGGACCATGCTCTTTCCCAATTTCTATGTGCCCTCCCTGGGTTTTGAAGGTTTCGATTTCTCGACAAGGTTCCCGCATGAGTCTATCGCATTCGGACGGGTAAAAGCAGAGCTTGGAGCGATTTGATTCCGTCCTGCCGCCATGGGCCGGCGCACAGGGGTGGAAGCGGGTTCCGGTCCGGCCTTCAGCGGGCCTCGAGAAGCGGCGCAAAGACGCCCGCGACCGCCCCGCTGCGGCATTCAGCACGGAGACGGAGACAGACTTTAGAGGGTAACCGGAAGATAAACGTTTTTCCCGTCCGCCGGGCGCAAAATTGCGGAGCTACACCCTGCCCAATCCCTTAGAAAGCATTGACATTTCTGGGCTATACTTTTCCACACATGCGTTTCCGGGCCAAATTCGGGGCGCTCGGTTGGTGCTGGGTCGGCTTGGCCTGCTTCGTCGTGGTGCTCTTGTGCAGCGGGTTGCGCGCCGGCGGGTTTGGAGATTTCGCCGTCCTGATCGTCCTGTTCGCCATGCAAAGAGTCCTGCTTCACGCCTTCACTTATTGGGACGTGCTTTCCGACTGCCTGCGTGAACGGCGCCTCTGGAACACCCGCGAAGTTGCGTGGCGCGAGGTCCAACACGTCGGCGGCTGGCGCCCCAGCCAGCCCTCCTCCGATAGCCTGGCCATTGATTTTGCCCGTCCCGCGCCGCTGTCGGATCGCGGCAGCATCATCGCCCATCCCGAGGACCGCTCCGCGTTCATCGCCGCTCTGCGCAAGTTCGCCCCCCAGGCCGCCTTCGACGTTTAAACGCCGTGGCTCCTCACCCGTGCTTCATTCTTGTTGATGAAGCAGCCTCCGAGCTGACGCCGTTGCCACTCCCAAATTGCGGATGTTAGCCTCTAGTTTGATCATGCGCAGGGAGGAATCACACAAAAACATGCCAAGGACATATAACGGCCTGGAATTGCCGGGCAACGGCCAGCCGATCGAGTATCGCAACGGGCGGTTCGAGGTCCCGGACCATCCCATTATTCCATTCATTGAGGGCGATGGCACCGGCCGCGACATCTGGAAGGCCTCGCAGCGGGTCTTCGACGCCGCCGTCGAAAAGGCCTATGGGGGCAAGCGCGCCATCCGCTGGTTTAAGATCTTCGCCGGTGAAGAGGCCTTTCGCAAGTTCTCAACCTGGCTGCCCGACGACTCGGTGGCCGCCGCGCGCGATCTGCGCGTCTCCATCAAAGGCCCGCTGACCACGCCCATCGGCGGCGGCTTCCGCTCGCTTAACGTGGCCTTGCGGCAGATTCTCGACCTTTACGCCTGCGTGCGTCCGGTGAAGTACTACCAGGGCGTGCCCAGCCCGGTAAAGCACCCCGAGAAGCTCGACGTGGTGATCTTCCGCGAGAATACCGAGGACGTGTACGCGGGCATCGAGTTCAAAGAAGGCTCTGAGGACGCGGCGCGGCTCATCTCTTTCCTGAACGACGATCTCTTGTCCAAATCCAAGAAAAAAATCCGCACCGACTCCGGCGTGGGCATCAAGCCCATTTCTATTTTCGGCACCAAGCGCCTGGTCCGCTACGCCATCAAACATGCATTGGAGACCGGCCGCAAAACCGTCACCCTGGTGCACAAGGGCAACATCCAGAAGTTCACCGAAGGGGCCTTCCGCGAGTGGGGCTATGAGGTAGCCACGCAGGAGTTCCGCGAGCAGGCCGTCACTGAGCGCGAAACCTGGATTCTGGGCAATGTGGAAGCCAACCCCAGCATTACCATCGAACAGAACGCCGCGCTCATCGAGCCCGGCCTGGAGTTCGGCACGCAGAGCTTCCGCGATTCGGTCTACGCTGAAGTCAAATCCGTGCTCGACTCCATCGGCAAATCGCACGGCAACGGCGCCTGGAAGTCGAAGGTCCTGGTCAACGATCGCATCGCCGACTCCATCTTTCAGCAGATCATCATCCGGCCTGCGGAGTACAGCGTGCTGGCCGCGCCCAACCTCAACGGCGACTACATCTCCGACGCCGCGGCGGCGCAGGTTGGCGGCCTGGGCATCGCGCCGGGCGCCAACATCGGGGACGGCTACGCGGTCTTCGAGGCCACCCACGGCACCGCGCCCAAGTATGCCGATAGGGACATGATCAACCCCGGCTCGGTGATCCTGTCGGGCGTCATGATGCTCGAATTCATCGGCTGGAAGGAAGCGGCCAAGCTCATCGAGACGGCTATCGAAAAAACCATCGTGCAGAAGTTTGTCACCTACGATTTCGAGCGGCAGCTCACGGGCGCCACCAAGGTGGGCACCAGCGAGTTCGCCACGCGCATGATCGGCAACATGTAGCGGAGTCAGCGGTGCTAGCGGCGTTAGCGGAGCTAGCCCGTACTTCAACGCTTACTAACTCCGCTAACTCGCGCGAAGCGCGGCTGGCACCGCTAACTCCGCTTTTTACCTCGAAGGAGAGAACAAAAATGCGCAAAAAAGTAAGCATTGTCGGCGCCGGCAACGTGGGCGCCACGTGCGCGCACTGGATTGCGGCTAAAGAGCTGGCCGATGTGGTTCTGGTCGACGTCGTCGAAGGCATTCCCCAGGGCAAGGCGCTGGACCTGCTCGAAGCCATGCCCATCGAAAAGCGCGACGTGAGCCTCGCCGGCTCCAACGACTACGCGGCCACGGCCAACTCCGACATCGTGGTCGTCACCGCGGGCATTCCCCGCAAGCCCGGCATGAGCCGCGACGACCTGCTGCAAACCAACTTCAAGATCATGTCCGACGTGGTCGCCAAGGTGGTTGCGCAATCGCCCGAGTCCATCCTCATCGTCGTCTCCAACCCGCTGGACGCCATGGCCCAGGCCGCTTACCGCCAATCCGGTTTCAACCGCGAGCGCGTCATCGGCATGGCCGGCGTGCTGGACTCGGCGCGCTTCCGCACCTTCATCGCCGCGGAGCTGAACGTGAGCGTGGAGAACGTGACCGCCTTTGTGCTCGGCGGCCATGGCGACACCATGGTCCCTCTGCCCCGCTACTCCACGGTCGCCGGCATTCCCATCCCCGAGTTGATCGCGCCCAACCGCCTGGCCGCCCTGGTGCAGCGCACGCGCGACGGCGGCGCGGAAATCGTAAAGCACCTGAAGACCGGCAGCGCCTATTACGCGCCCTCGGCGGCCATCACGGAGATGGCCGAGGCCATTCTCAAGGACAAGAAAAAAATTCTGCCCTGCGCGGCTTACCTCGAAGGCGAGTACGGCATTGACGGCTACTTCATCGGCGTTCCCTGCAAGCTGGGCGCCGCGGGCATCGAACAGATCGTCGAGATCAAGCTCACCGCGGAGGAAGACGCCGCCCTCAAAAAAAGCGCCGCGGCCGTGAAGGAGCTTTGCGCCGTGATTGGAGTTTAAGCACGACAGGGCTGAAATGAAAAAGCGGCGCGCACATTAGGACCTGTGCGCGCCGCAATCATTTGAATAGCTGGCAGCTATTGGACGCTGCGAAAAAATGCCCTTGCACCGACCCTAGGGGACTCCGGAACACATCCGCGGAAATCGCTTTCCTGAGCTGGGTCAATCCCGCCCATCTAATTTCGATTTCCATTGACAAATGTGCGCACTGCAAGGCAGACTCGTAGTCCGGTCGCAGTGGAAATGAAGAGGTGGGGATGGCATCACTCAAATGCGTTGCACTGGGCGTGATGGCCCTCGTGTCGATCCAGGTCTGTTCGGCGCAGAACAAGTTCCCTCTCCGTTCCGGGGAGTGGGAGGCCACGATTTCCGCTCCGGGATCCGAAAGCTCGCCCGTGA
Source organism: uncultured Acidobacteriota bacterium (assembly GCA_963808795.1). Classification (GTDB taxonomy): domain Bacteria; phylum Acidobacteriota; class Terriglobia; order Terriglobales; family Acidobacteriaceae; genus Telmatobacter. The sequence goes on along the minus strand of CAWEGL010000011.1, from coordinate 256,223 downwards.
CGATGTTGTACTGCCTGAATGACGCATTATGGCAGAAAGCACTCACCCAGGATCCCCAGTGCACCATTCAGCAGCTCACGATCACGTCTAGCGGCGGCAGTTACACGATGGATTGCGAGATGAAGGTTTTTCAGATGAAGGGTAAAGTCGACCTGATCTTTGATGGATTGGAGCATATGACCGCAAAAGGACGAGTCGACATTACGATGAACGGAAAAACCACCAGCTCGGCGACTGCGGCGGAATACCGCTGGAAGGGCCCCACCTGCAGTCAGAACGATGCGAATCTAAAACCGCGGAAAAAGGACTAAGGGGAAGCTGGGCTCTTCACGCACGGATCTCCGTACGTGCGAACGACTTCTCGCGCAGAATTCAGTGCGGATCGCCCTGAGCCTACCGAAGAGTGCGTCCGTGTCGAAGCTTGAGACAGTCTTCGTCAGTCGACCACGAGGCTCAATTCGTGGCGCACGTCGGCGCCGCGGACCCAGAAGATGACGTCGGTGGCGATGTTCGAGGCGTGGTCGGCGATCCGCTCCAGGTTCTTGGCCACCAGGATGCCGTTCATCGCCTGACGCGTGACCTGCGGCTTCTCCTGGATGAGCTTGAGCAGGTCGGCGTGGGCGCGCCGGTTCATGCGGTCGATCTCGTCGTCCATCTCCCGCACCGAATCAGCCAGGCGGGCGTCCCCATCCAGCAGCGCCTGCAGCGCGGTACGGATCATGCGCGCCGCGAACTCGCCCATGGCGGCAAAATCCACCGGCAACTCGACCGGCTCGGCGGCCAGAATCTCCTTGGTGCGCCGCGCAATGCTCATGGACTGATCGCCCACCCGCTCCAGGTCGCCGTTGATCTTGATGACGGAGAGAATAAAGCGCAGATCGACGGCCATAGGCTGCTCCTTGGCCAGCAGTTCATAGGCCATCTCGTCCAGATCCCGCTGCGCCGTGTTGATGGCGGCCTCGTTCTGCTTGACGTACTTGCACAGGCCCTTGTCGCGCTGCAAATACGCGTCCACCGCGGACTCGACCGATTGCTGCGCCAGGGCAGCCATGGCCAAAAGCTTGTCCTTCAACTCGGCGAGTTGCTGATGAAAATGAAAGCGCGGCACGGCCCGTTTTTTCCCCTCCTATATTGTGCATCAGTTCGTGTTAAAGAAAGGCAAATTTCGCACCCGGCACCAGATGCGTCATACCCCAGGCGGGAAGGTCCCGATTTGGGTATCGCCCGGCTCGCCCCGGCAGAAACGGCGCGGCCCACAGCCGCGCCCCGCGTCCGGACTCTGAAGCAGCCCGGTCAGGCGCTGACCGGGCCGCGCTCGATCCGGCCCAGCATAAAGATGTATCCTGCTATGCCAATCACCAGGTAGATGGCGGAGACTCCGAACGCCCAAGCGTAGGAATGCAGTCCCTCCACCAGATACCCGGTGATGATGGGCGCGGTAATGCCGGAGATCTGGCCGGAGAAATTGATGATCCCGCCCACTTTGCCCACGTCGTTGGGGGCGGCGATGAACGCCGGAATCGACCATGCAACCGGCGCCGCCGCCGACAGGCCGCCGATGGAAATGCTGATCCAGATCAGGGCTCGCGTGGCGTCGTGCGCGTGAGCCGCGCCCAGAATGCCGAGGCCGAGTGCGGTGCCGCAGATTAAAACGATGCGGCGGACCGCGCTGGAGTTCCAGTTGTGCTGAACCAGGAAATCCACCAGCCATCCGCCCACCGAGAGCTCCATCGCCGTGGCCAGCAGCCAGGGCACGCTGGTGTAGAGAAACGAGTGCAGTAGATCGATGTGCAGCGCGAAGGAAAGATAACTCGGCAGCCAGGTCAGCAACAAGTAAAAGACATAATTGTAGGCGCCGAAGCCCAGCGCCAGGCCCAGCACCTTGCGCTGCCCCAGAAGGTGGAGCAGAGGAGACGCTGGCGCGCGAGCGCCGGTTTCATCCTTCGCCTCGATATACCGCCGCTCTACATCGCTCAGCTCGCGATCTTCCTCCGGTTCCCGGTAGATGCGCCAGAAAAACACAAAGTAGATGAGGCTGAGCAAGCCCGTCAGCGCGAAACTCCAGCGCCATCCCGCCTTCAGCAGCACGATCCCCACCAGAGGAACGCCAATGACCGAGGAGAACTTGGCCATGGCATCGAACATCGCCGTAGAGAAGCTGCGCTCATGCTCGGGAAACCATAGCCCGATGGCCTTGGCGTCGGCGGGAAACGTCGGCGCTTCGCCCACGCCCAGCAGAAACCGGGCCCCGAACAGACCGCTCAGCGTGGGCGTAACCGACGCGCAGAAAGTCGCCAGGCTCCAGATGAACGTGCCCACTCGTTGCACGCGCCGCACGCCGAATTTGTCCAGGATCACGCCGATCGGTATCTGTAGAGACGCGTAGGTCAGGTTATAGGCGCTGGAGAGATAGCCGAAGGTGACGTCGGAGACTCCGAAGGCGGCAATCAGCGAGGCGTGCGAAACCGACAGGTTGACGCGGTCGAAGTAGTTGATCAGGACGCCGATCCCGAGCAGCCACGCGATTCGCCACCGGCGCCGCGGCAGGCGTGTTTGCCTATCCAGGTCTTGATCTGCCAACCGAATCCTCGCTGCCCCGACCGCGGCATTCTTTATCGATATGCCGGACATATGCCGGCTCGTACAACTACCTTAGCGCGTGCAAGAGGCGAGGGAAAAGCGCGCTGTTCCCCACTTTCGGCAACAACGCATCCTTTTACGCATCCTCAAGGCGCCGCTCCCTAGAATATCCGGTTTTTTCGGCGCGGGATGCGCAATTTCAGGGATTGGGAATGAAATTTCTCCCCACCGCGGCCGCGGCTTGCTCTCCACCAGCCGGACAGGCGAAAGTAACACTTATGAGCCAGGCCTTTCGCTCCACCCGCGTCGTCACGCCCCAGGGCCTCATGCCCGCCGACTTTGGTCGTCGAGCGCGAGCGCATCGTGGCGCTTTGCGGCTGGGATGCGGCGCCGGCCGGCGTCCCGCTCCGCGACTTTGGCGATGCCACGCTAATGCCGGGGCTGGTGGACTCGCACGTGCACATCAACGAGCCGGGCCGCACGGATTGGGAGGGCTTCCAGATGGCTACGCAGGCCGCAGCCGCGGGCGGGGTCACAACCCTCGTGGACATGCCGCTGAATTGCGTCCCCGAAACCATCGACACAACCGCCCTGGAGGTCAAGCGCGCGGCGGCCAGGGGGCAGGCGCGGGTGGATTGGGCCGCCTGGGGCGGCGTGGTGCGCGGCAATGCGGAAGCGCTTCAGCCGCTGGCGCGCGCGGGCGTAGCGGGCTTTAAGTGCTTCCTCATTCACTCCGGCATTGACGGCTTCGCGTGGGTCGATGAGGCCGACCTTAGATTGGCGCTCGCGCGGCTTCACGGCGGCGTCCTGCCCCTGCTGGCTCATGCTGAAGTAGCCGGCCCGGTCAACGCGGCCACCGCAGCTCTGAACGCCGCACATAAAAACTGGCGCACATATTCTACGTACCTCGCTTCCCGTCCGGACGCGGCTGAAGTGGAGGCCATCGCGCTCTTGATCCGGCTGGCCGAAGAGTTCAAAGCGCCCATCCACATCGTGCACCTGGCCAGCGCGCAGGCCCTTGCCGCTGCTCGCCGCGGCGCGCAAGCGCGGCCTGCCCATCACCGTGGAGACCTGCGTCCACTATCTGTGGTTCGCCGCCGAAGAGATTCCCGACGGCGCCACCGAGTTCAAATGCGCGCCGCCCATCCGCGGCGCAGCCAATCGCGAAGCTTTGTGGGCCGCTCTGGATAGATGGGCTGATCGACATGGTGACCACCGACCACTCCCCTTGCCCGCCCGCGATGAAGCGCGGCAATCAAGGCTCAGGCGAAGGCCGCTGGGACCTTGCCTGGGGGGGCATCGCGAGCCTGGGCTTGGCGCTGCCCGTCTTTGGACCGCAATGCGGCGGCGCGGCGTAGCCACCGAACGCCGGGCCGAGCGCCTGACCGAATGGATGGCCGCTGCTCCCGCGCGACTCGCCGGCCTGGCCGGGCGCAAAGGAACGCTCGCTCCCGGCGCCGACGCAGATTTCGTGGTCTTCGATCCCCGCGCTACCTGGACCGTGACGCCCGGCGATCTTCACTTCCGCCACAATCTCTCGCCCTATCTCGGCGCCGAGTTGCAAGGCCGCGTCCTGGAGACCTGGCTGCGCGGAGAGCCGGTCTTCCGCGCCGGCCAATTCTCGGGCCCGCCGCGCGGCAGAGAGCAGGTGCGCACATGAAAGATCGCGCGGCAAGAGCCATCGCCGAGTGCCGCCTCATCGCGGCCATGAGCGAGGAGCCGGGGCGCATCACCCGCCGTTTTCTCACGCCGCCCGTGCGCGATGTTCATGCGCGCCTGCGGAGCCGCATGGAGGCCCTGGGCATGATGGTCAGCTTGGACGCGGCGGGCAATCTGCGAGGCCTGTGGCGGCCGGCCAATGTGGTCGGCAAACGGCTTGTCCTCGGCTCGCACATTGACACCGTGCCCGACGCCGGCGCCTTCGACGGCGTGCTGGGCGTGGCGCTGGCCCTCGAATGGACCGATCTGGCGCGGGAGTTGAAATTTTCGCTCGCTATCGAGGTGATCGCATTCTCTGAAGAAGAGGGCGTGCGCTTCGGCGTTCCGTTTATCGGCAGCCGCGCCGTGGCGGGCCGCTTCAGCTCCGCTCTGCTGGAACTGAAAGATGCGGACGGGGTCACTCTGGAGACCGCAATTCGCGCCTTCGGGCTCGATCCCGGCCGCGTGGATGAAGCTGCTGTGGATCGAAGCGCGCTCGGCTTCGTCGAGATACACATCGAGCAGGGCCCGGTGCTGGAGTCCGAAGGGCTGAGCGTTGCGGCCGTCACCGCTATCGTAGGACAGACGCGGCTCACTCTCGACTTTACCGGCCAGGCCAACCACGCCGGAACCACGCCCATGCGCCTGCGCCGCGACGCCCTGGCCGCAGCGGCGGAGTGGATCGTCGCCGTGGAGACGCTCGCCCAGCGCACCGAAGGTTTAGCGGCCACCGTGGGCAAAGTGAATGTGGAGCCGAACGCCGGCAATGTGATTCCCGGAGCCGCGCGCGTGAGCCTGGACGTGCGCCACGCCTATGACGCCGCGCGCAACGCCGCTGTGGAGACTTTGCTGGGACAGGCGGAGGCCATCGCCGCGCGGCGCGGCCTGGCGTTCAGCCATATTCGCCAGACGGATCAGTCCGCCGCGCCCATGGACGAGCGGCTGACGGCTATTCTTTCGGATTCCATTGAGGCAGCCGGGTTCCCATTGAAACAGATGCCCAGCGGTGCCGGCCACGACGCCATGGTGATGGCTGCCCGCCTGCCCACGGCCATGCTTTTTCTGCGCAGTCCCGGCGGCCTCAGCCACCATCCCGATGAAACCGTGCGCGAAGAGGATGTCGAGGCCGCGCTCCACGTGGGCAAAAGATTTCTGGCGCGGCTGGCGGCGGAGACCGGCTAAAATCGAGCAACGCATTAAATCATTCCCCCAACGAGGCAAGCGTGCATCATCTGGGAGCAACACGAAGCAGCCACAAACCCGATCACCTGCTGCAAACACCAGACACCTTCATCCGCACGCCGCTGCCCGGCGCGGAGGGCGTGGAGTTCGTGATTCACGCGGCGCCGCAACTGGGCGCGCGTTTTACGCAGATGACCGCCGAGTTCACCGCCGGCGGCTCGCTCGGCCCCGCGCCGGCGCAACGCTTCCTCTACGTCCTCGACGGCGAACTGGAACTGAACGCCGGCGGGCAACCACACGTTCTTGGGCCCGGAGGGTTTGCGTATTTGCCGCAAGGCGCTCCGCACACGGTGCGCGCGCAGGCAACTGCGCGCGCGGCGGTAATTGAAAAACCCTATGAGCCGCTGCCCGGCGCGCCGTCTCCTGGAATTTTTGTCGGCAACGAATCGTCCGTCACCGCCGTGCCGCTCATGGGCGACGAAGCGGTCCGTGTGCGCTCGCTTATGCCCGACGGCCCGCCCTACGACTTCGCCGTCAACACCATGACCTACGATCCCGGCGCGGCGCTCGGCATGGTGGAGATTCACGTCATGGAGCACGGCCTGCTGATGCTCGAAGGCGGCGGCATCTATCGCCTCGGCGACGCGTGGTACCCCGTCCAGGCCGGCGACTTCATCTGGATGGGCCCCTATTGCCCGCAATGGTTCGGCGCGCTGGGCAAGCGCCCGGCAAAATACCTCATCTACAAGGACTGGCGCAGGCATCCGCTGGGAGCGTGAGACAAATGGCAACCACTCGTCCCCAACTCTCGCACCAACTCTCCATCGACCGGCTTATGTCGGAATTGGCGGCTCTCGCCGCGATCTCCGAGGCCGAGCCGCCGATAGTGACGCGCGTGGTCTTCGGTGAAGCCGACCTGCGCGCCCGCGCCTATGTCAAGAACCTGTGCGCGGACGCCGGCCTCACGGTGCGCGAAGACGCCGTCGGCAACACCTTTGCGCGCTGGCAGGGTAGCGATCCCGGGCTCGCGCCCATCGGAACCGGTTCGCACATTGACGCCATCCCCAATGCGGGCCTCTATGACGGATGCGTAGGTGTGCTGGGTGGACTGGAGGCCATTCGCGCCCTGCAAACCCTGGGGTTCAAGCCGCGGCGATCCATCGAGCTGGTAATCTTCACTGCCGAGGAGCCTACGCGCTTCGGCATCGGCTGCCTGGGCAGCCGCATGATGGCCGGCGCGCTCACGCCCCAGCAAGCGCTTGCCCTGCGCGACAAGGAGAGTCGCGGACTGGAGGAGTTGCGCTCCCAGGCCGGCTTTACCGGGGCGCTCGACTCCGTTCGCCTTCCCCCCGGAAGGTTTCATCAGTTTGTAGAGCTGCACATCGAGCAGGGACCGTTTCTCGAACAGGAGGGGATCGACGTCGGCCTGGTGACGCACATCGCCGCACCCGCCAGCCAAAGCATCGTCATCGAGGGCGAGGGCGGACACGCCGGCGGCAAATTGATGCCCGGGCGCAAGGATGCGCTGGCCGCAGCGGCGGAGCTGATTCTGGCGCTCGAATCCGCGGCCAAATCTACCGGCGCGATCGACACCGTAGCCACCGTGGGAATCTGCGACGTCTTTCCCGGCGCGGTCAACAGCATCCCCTCGCGCGTGCGGCTCACCACCGACGTGCGCGACATCGACCGCGAGCGCCGCGACCGCGTGCTGGCCGCGCTCGGCGCCGCCGCCCAAGAGATCGCCGCCCGCCGCGGCGTAACCATGGCCACGGAGTTGATCAACGCCGATCCGCCCACAACCTGTGACGCAGCGATTCTGGCCGCTCTCGAAGCCTCGGCCATCGAAGCGGGCAAGAGCTACAAAAAGATGGTGGCCCGCGCCTACCACGACAGCTCCTTTGTATCTTGCATCGCGCCCGTGGCCATGCTCTTTATTCCCTGCCGCGGCGGCGTGAGCCACCGGCCCGACGAATACGCCTCGCCGGAGTGGATCGGCAGCGGCGTGCACGTGCTGGCGCGCACCCTGGCAATGCTGGCGTCATGAGCGCTTTGCATCTCCGCCGCGCAGATGTATGCTATGCGTTAACCCGTGCGGCAGTTTCGGGCTTCTAAAAATATGAGCTCGAATGCGACAACCCGCATTGTTGGCGCTTCCGTCCCGCGCAAGGAGGGCGTGAACAAGCTCCAGGGCCGCGCCCAATATGTCGATGACATCGATCGTGAAGGCATGTGGCACGGAACCACCGTGCGCAGCGCCGTCCCCCGCGGGCTCATCCGTTCCATCGCCTTCGATCCCGCCATTGACTGGAGCCAGTTCGCCGTCGTCACCGCTGCCGATATTCCCGGCGAGAATCGCATCCAGCTTATCGTGGCCGATCAGCCGTGCCTCGCTGCCGGCCAGGTGAACCACTGCGAAGAGCCGATTCTGCTCCTGGCCCACTCCGATAAGCACAAGCTGCGCGAGGCCGCCGCCGCCGTGCACATCGAGTACGCTCCGCTGCCTCCGGTCTTCACCATCGATGACAGCGAGCGCGGGGACACTATCGTTTGGGGCAACGACAACCTGCTCAAGAGCTTTCTGCTCGAAAAGGGCGACGTCGATTCAGTCTGGGCAAGCGCCGCGCACATCGTCGAGGGCGAGTACCGCACCGGCGCGCAGGAGCACCTCTACATCGAGAACCAGGGCATGATCGCCGAATACAGCGCCGAAAACGGCGTCACCGTCTGGGGCTCGTTGCAATGTCCCTATTACGTCTCCAAGGCGCTGCGCGGAGTCTTCGGGCTGCCCGAGAACAAGGTGCGCGTGATTCAGACCGAGACCGGCGGCGCGTTTGGCGGCAAGGAGGATTATCCCTCCCTGGTGGCCTGCCACGCGGCGCTGTTGGCCATGAAGTGCGGCCATCCCGTCAAGCTGATTTACGACCGCATGGAAGATCTGGCCGCCACCACCAAGCGCCATCCCTCGCGCGTGCGTCACCGCACCGCCCTCGACCGCGACGGCAAGCTGTTGGCTATGGAGATCGACCTCGCCACCGACGGAGGCGCTTACGCCACGCTCTCGTCCACTGTGCTGTCGCGCGCCACGCTGCACGCAAGCGGGCCCTATCTCTGCCCCAACGTCCGCGTCCGCGCCCGCTCCTGGGCCACCAACAACGTCCCCTACGGCGCCTTCCGCGGCTTCGGCGCGCCTCAGGCCATCTTCGCCATGGAGCGCCACATGGATGAGATTGCCGCGGCCCTCGGCCCCCAACTCGGACTTGATCCGGTCGAGCTGCGGCGCAGGAATTTCCTCCATCAAGGCGACACCAACGCCACCGGGCAGTTGTTGCGCGAGCCGGTGATCCTCGATCAACTGCTCGATCGCGCGCTCAAGGAGAGCAATTACCACGCCCAGCGCGCGCGCTTCGTTCGCGAGAACCGGAACAGCCCCGTCAAGCGCGGCATGGGTATTGCCGCTTATTACCACGGCTCCGGTTTTACCGGTTCGGGCGAGGTCTATCTGAACTCCCTCGCCGGCGTGGACGTGACGCCCGATCGAAAAGTGTGCGTGCTGGTCTCGAACACCGAGTTCGGCCAGGGCACGAACACCATTCTCACCCAGATCGCCGCCGAGGCCCTGGGCATCGATTACGAAGACGTGCAAATGGCCGCGCCGGACACCGGCCTTGTTCCCAACAGCGGGCCTACCGTGGCTTCGCGCACCTCGATGGTAGTGGGCCGGCTGATTGAACGCGCCGGCTTCGAGCTTGTGGCTCTGCTTCGCGAGCACGCGGGTCTCGGCAACGGCTACACGCGCGAGGAGTTTTTCGCGGCCTGCGAGCGCTATCGCACCGCGCGCGGCGAAGTGAAGTCGCTCTGCCGCTACCAGCCGCCGCCCGGAATCTCCTGGGACGACGAAAAGTACCACGGCGAGGCCTATCCCGCTTATGCGTGGGCGATCCAGGTGGCCCAGGTGGCCGTGGAGACCGTCACTTACTCCGCTGAGGTCGAGGAGTTTTGGGCCGTTCAGGAAGTGGGCCGCGTGATCCATCCCGTGTTGGCCGCCGGGCAGATCGAGGGCGGCATCGCCCAGGGCATCGGCTACGCGCTCTACGAAAAGGTGGTTCTGGAGAATGGCCGCATGGCCAACAACCAGATGACCAACTACATCATGCCCACCGCAGAAGACGTCCCGCCCATCCACGTCTACTTTGAAGAGATTCCCTACCCCTATGGGGCGTTTGGCGCCAAGGGCATCGGCGAACTGCCCCACGATGGCCCCGCGCCCGCCATTGTGAACGCCATCCGTGACGCCACGGGCGTCGCCATCAACGCCATTCCCCTGCTCCCCGAGGATCTCTTCGTCGAGCTCGCCGCTCACCTGCCCGTCGCTGAGGCCGCCCTATGAGCGCTCATTGGCCCGCGATCCGGTTCACCGTGAACGGCGTGAGCCGCACGGTTCAGGCGCCGCCCATGAAGCGTCTGCTCGATGTCCTGCGCGAGGACCTGCATCTCACCGGAACCAAGGAGGGCTGCGGCGAGGGCGAGTGCGGCTCCTGCTCCGTGCGCATGAATGGCGAGCTGGTGAACAGTTGTCTTGTGCCTGTCTTGCAAGCCGAGGGCGCAGAGATTCAAACCGTGGAGGGGCTGGCCCTCGATGGCGAACTGCATCCCTTGCAGCAGGCCTTCCTCCACCATGGCGGCGCGCAATGCGGCATCTGCACGCCGGGTATGTTGATGGCCGCCGCGCAGCTTGTCGAGCTCAACCCTCATCCCAACGTGGCGGAAATTCGCGAGGCGCTGGCCGGCAATCTTTGCCGCTGCACGGGCTTCTCGCGCATCTTTGAATCGGTGGCCGCGGCGGCGCAGAACACCGAAGGGGTCAACGAGCCAGTCAGCGAAACCATCTTGGAGAAGGCGCGCGATGCGCGGTAATGCGGAGATGCACTCGCTCATCGCGCCCGGCCGCCTGGACGCGGTGCTGGAACTGCTCGCCCGCGAGCCCGGCGCGTGGACGCCCATCGCTGGCGGCACCGAGTTGATGGTGGCGTTTGCCGCCGGCCGGCTCGGCGCGCCCAAGCTAGTCAGCCTGTGGGGCATTCCCGATCTGCGTTTTATCGAGACCCGTGCAGGGAGCATCGTTATCGGCGCCGCCGTCACCTTCCTTGATCTGCGCGCGCACGCCGTGGCGGCGGCGGAGCTGCCCCTGCTTGTCAAAGCCGCAAGTTGGATCGGCTCCATCGCCAACCAGAGCCGCGCCACCCTGGGTGGAAATCTGGTGAACGGATCGCCGGCCGCCGACTCCTCGCCCGCCCTGCTGGTCTACGACGCGGAAGTCGAGATGATTTCCGCGCGCGGCAGGCGCCGCATCCCTTATGCCGAATTTCACACCGGCTACAAACGCAACGCCCTGGCGCCCGATGAGCTGCTTTTCGCCGTTCACCTCCCGCGCCGCTTCGCCCGCCACAAGCAGTATCTGCGCAAGGTGGGCACGCGCCGCGCCATGGCCGTGGCCAAGACCGCTCTGGCCGCAACCGCGCTATATGAAGACGGCGTCATCAGCGAGATTCGCCTTGCCGCAGCCAGCGTAGCGCCCGTCCCCACGCGGCTCTATGGGACCGAGGCCGCGCTGGTAGGCCGCTCCATCGCGAGGGAGACGGTGCTGGCGGCGCGTGAGGCATTGCTGGCCGAGGTGCGGCCCATCGACGATATTCGCTCCACCGCCGAGTATCGGCGTCGCGTGACCGCCAATCTGCTTGAAGAGTTTTTGCTCGCACTGCGCCGGGAGGGCCTGCGGCCATGAATCCCGTTCTCGCCCAGTGGAATACGGCCCCCGCGGACAAGGCCCTGAACGCGATGCTGGCCTGCTGCGGTGCGCGGCGCTGGGCCGCCGCCATGGTCGCCCTGCGCCCCATCGCCGGCGTGGTGGAATTGAGCGCGGCCGCGGACCGCGTATGGAGCACGATGGAGGAGCCCGACTGGCTGGAGGCCTTCGCCTGCCATCCGCGCATCGGCGAACGCCAGGCCGCGCCCGCAGCCGCACACGCCTCAGCGCCCGCGGCAACACACGGAACGGGGCGATCCGCCGCGTGGTCGCGCCAGGAGCAATCGCAGGCCGGCGCGGCCAGCGAGCCCGTGCTGGCGGAGCTGGCCGAAGGAAATGCGCTGTATGAGCAGCGCTTCGGCTTCACGTATATCGTGTGCGCCACCGGCAAGAGCGCCGAAGAGATTTTGGCAATCCTTGAGCGCCGCCTGGCCGCTACTCGCGAAACCGAGTTGCGCGAGGCCGCCGAACAGCAACGGCAGATCATGCAGATTCGTCTGGGAAAGTGGCTAATCGAATGAGTGAAATTACCACCCACGTGCTGGACACAACGCTGGGCAAGCCGGCTGCGGGCGTCGTCGTGCGGCTGGAGAGGCTGGCGGCGGGCTGGGTCGAAGTTTCCGCCAACGGCGAAGGCGCCGAACAGACCGAACGCGTCGAAAGCGCGCCCGGCGATTGGGTCCAGATCGCCGCCGGCGTCACCGATGCCGACGGCCGCTGCCGCGATCTTGAGAAAAATGCCGAACCCGGCGATTACCGGCTGACCTTCGACGTTGGAAGTTACTTCCGGCGCTTGGGGCGAAGCAGCATCTATCCCGAGATCTCCATCACCTTCACCTGTGGCCGCGACGCGCACTACCACCTGCCGCTGCTGCTAAGCGACAACGGCTACACAACCTATCGAGGAAGTTAAACGAGGGAAGCTAAACGAGGGAAGCTGAGAGATGGCCAAACTGGGCGAAAATCGCTATGGAAAATCGCGCGTGCGCCTCTCGCGCATCGTGCGCGTCAAAGATACGAACGGCGGCGACCGTCACGAGTTCGGCGAATGGACCGTCCGCGTCCTGCTCGAGGGAGACTTCGCGGCCAGCTACACGGCTGCCGATAACAGCCAGGTTCTGCCCACTGACACCATGAAGAACACCGTTTACTTCGTGGCCCGCGGCTCAAATGCGGCGACGATTGAAGAGTTCGCCATGGAGTTGGGCGATTATCTGCTCGGCAACCACTCGCATTTATCGAGGGTCGGCGTGAAGATCGAAGAAAAAGCCTGGGAGCGCATGATCGTCGATGGCGCGCCGGAAGCAACCACCTTCAAGCTGGGCGGGCCTGAGTTGCAAACCGTAGACGCGGCGTGCGCGCGCGGCGGCACATGGCGCATCGCCTCCGGCGTCGACGGGCTGATCATCCTCAAGACCGCCAACTCGGCCTTCACCGGCTACATCCAGGACAGGCTGACCACCCTCAAGCCGGCCACGGATCGCATCCTCGGCACGCGCGCTACGGCCGTGTGGGACTACGCCGCGTCCGCGCCGGACTATGCGCAAACGCGCGCGCGCGTTGTGGCCTCGCTGCTCAAGGAATTTGCCGCCCACAACAGCATGAGCGTGCAACACACGCTCTTCGACATGGGCAAGGCCGCGCTCGAAGCCGCGCCCGAAATCGCCCGCATCCGCCTCTCCATGCCCAACCTGCATCATCTGCTCGCCGACCTGAGCCCCTTCGGCCTCGACAATCCCAACCACATCTTCGTGCCCATCGACGAGCCGCACGGGGTCATCGAGGCCACCGTCGAGCGCTGATGTCCCTCCATCTTTTGTTCAAGACCGGCTGCACCTCCGCACGCTGCTTTTTTACAATCTAGCTATGACCGCCTCGCCGCCTGTCGTACCCTGGACCGTCCGCGATCTTCGCCGCGCGCTGGCAAACGGAAGCTTGAGCCCCGCCGATCTGGCCGATCAGGCCCTCGCGCGCTCGAATGGAAACGCTGGCCGCAACACCTACCTTTGGCAGGACGCGGCCTGGACTCGTGCGGAAGCGGCTCGCGCCGCGGCCATGCCGCGCGGCGCAGGCGGCCCGTTCGGCGATGGCCGTCCCGCCCTCTGGGGTTTGCCCGTCTCGGTGAAGGACTGCTTCGATCTGGCCGGCGCACCCACCACTTGCGGCGTGCGATTCTATCGCGACCTCAACGGCAAAGCCGCCCGCGATTCCTGGCTTGTCGAGCGGCTTCGCGCCTCGGGAGCCGTTATCACCGGCAAAACCCACCTTCATCCGCTGGCCTACGGCATCACGGGCGAAAATCCCGAGTTCGGCGATTGCGTTCAGCCGGGAGACTCCGGCGCGCTCACGGGCGGCTCATCGAGCGGCGCGGCAGCCAGCGTCCTTGAAGGTTCGGCCGTAGCCGCTATCGGCACTGACACCGGAGGCTCCGTGCGCGCGCCCGCGGCCCTCTGCGGGCTGGCCGGTTACCGCGCCACGCTTGGCCGCGGCGATTGGCGCGGCGGCGCGCACCTGGGCGAGTCCTTTGACACCATGGGTTGGCTCTTTCGCGACCTTGAAGACGCACCTTTGCTGGCCGGCCTCTATGCGCCCGCTAAAACCGCCCCGGCGTCCGCGTTTACCCGCTTCGCCTTTGTGGCCGATAGCTTTCTCCACGACTGCGAGCCCGAGGTCGCCGCCGGCTTCCGCGCCGCCATCCGCGAGCTGGAGGCTCTGGGCCTCGAAGCCCGCTCCATCGATCCCGGCTGGTGGGCTGACTCCTTTGAGATCTTCGCACCCATCCAGGCGTGGGAAGCCGCGCGTGTGCACGCCGGCCACTTCGGCCAGATCGAGCCCGCTATCCGCGAGCGCCTGGAATGGGGAGCGCGCATCACCCCGGACGAACTCGCCGCCCTGCGCCGCCGCCACGCCGATTTCAACGCGCGCATGGACGAGCTGTTCGCCGCGCATCAACTGCTTCTCATGCCGGCCACTCCGGTCGCCCGCCTCGCCGCCGGCGCCGATCACGGCCAGACCCGCACCCGCCTGCTGCGCTACACCACACCCTTCAGCCTGGCGGGCGTGCCGTGCGTCGCCATCCCCTGCGCCGCCGGCGGCGTGCAACTGGCCGCCCCGCGCGCCTCCGACGAATCACTTCTCGCACTCGCCGCCCAACTCGGCGCCCGCCGTAAAGCAGCGAACACTGCTCCTGACGATTAGCTCTTAGTCCCTATTCCCTATTCCCTACGTCCCTGTTTCTCGTCACTCTTCCCCAATGTCCTCGTTCCAAATCTCCGCATGCGCCGCGATAAACCCCTCCAGCAGCTCGCGGCACTCGCGGCTGTCCAGGTCGATCACCTCCACGCCGTTCTCGCGCAGCCACTCCATCCCTCCGGCAAACGTGCGGCTCTCCCCCACCACCACCGTGCCGATGCGGAACTGCCGCACCAGCCCGCTGCAATACCAGCACGGCGCCAGCGTGGTCACCATCACCAGGTTGCGGTAGCTGCGCTGGCGGCCCGCGCGGCGGAAGGCATCGGTCTCCCCGTGCATGCTGGGGTCGCCCTGCTGCACCCTGCGGTTATGGCCCCGGCTCACCAGCTTCCCGGTCCGCGTAAACAGCGCCGCCCCGATCGGAATGCCGCCCTCGGTCAGCCCCATGCGCGCCTCTTCGAGAGCCACGGCCAACATCCGCTCATACAGCTCCCGGTCCGCCACATACCCTCCCCATGTGAAGCGTATAGTATTTTCCGGAATTAAAGCAGACCGGAAGCACTTCCTACAAGCTGTTTCGTAACCAAGTTCGTATCAGGGTTTGCCGATCAGAACGCAACGCTCCCGGAAGGGATCATAGCGAGCTAGCCCGAAGCCTCGGAAGTTTGCTTTACTTCCGCGGCGCCGGCTTCGAGCAGGCGCCTCTCTAGCTCCGGCTGGCAGCCTTCAGGCGGATCGGAAACGCCTACCAGGATCTTTCCCGTCCAGATTTCAGGGTCTGTAATCACTCCCTTGAAATTCGGCAGGCGCGCGCCGCGGAGCAAGACGATCAGCGTCGTCAGCATGGCCCCAAGCATCGTCATTTCGTAGATGATGATCCCGTTGGTCCACCCCGGACGTAATCGGCATGCCGCCGGTGACAATCGGATAGGCCTTCTGCGTCAGCGTGGTCAGCAGATAGCCGGATATTCCGCCGATAGCGGCCCCCAGCACCGCCCACCGGTAGGGAAGGTTGGTAAGATGGGAGTCGGCAAAATCATAGCCCTCGTGAGGCTCGCCGGAGACTATGACGATTTGCTTCGGGTCGAACTTGAGTTCGGGGCTGGCGGCGCCAAGGGATCGACGGCGCGCTGCGCAGTCTCCGGGTCGGCGTAGAGTGCATAGAGGACTCTCATTCCGGCACATCCGTGGGCAGTGGCCCTTCCAGCACCAAGCCATGAAGCTTCTCCCCTGGCACAGCGCGTCGTCACAATTCCGCCGCCATGCGGCTGGAGTCCAACCTTCATCTCCCAGACGGAAATCATGGGCACAAATTTCGTGAATAGCAGGTAGAGCAGCGCCATCATGCCAAAGCTCGAGGCCATGAGCGTGTCTTCCACCCAGGTGGGCCGGTAGCTGCCCCAGGAGTAGCGACAGGAACTTGCGATCCAGCGCGGGCACGATGATGAGAAATCGCTCGATCCACATGCCCACGATGATGGCGCAGGAGGCGATCGCGGTCCCGGCGATGGTACGGAAACGCTTGATGGCCAGAATCGGCACGGGAATGACGAAGTTGCAGACCACCATGGTCCAAAACAGCGGCGCAAAATGCTGGCGAATGGTCTCCCAGAAAACAGCCATCTCCGAGGGAGTATTGCCATACCAGGTGGTCAGCCGCTCGGCGAAGATGAAGTAGAACCAGAGCAGGCTCATGGTCAGCAGCAGCTTGCCGAGATTGTTGAAGTGGAATGGGCTTGAGATATTCCTCCAGGTGCAGGAAATGCCGCAGCAGCGCCATGGCCAGAATCAATGCGCCGATGCCGCTGAAGATTGCGCCAACGACGAAGTACGGTCCGAAGATCGTTGAGTGCCACATCGGCACCAGCGTCATCGCGAAATCCCAGGAGACGATGGTGTGCACCGAGACGGCGACCGGAACAATGGCGATGGCCATGATATGCATGGCAATTTCAAGGCGCTGCCATTGGCGCGGCGTACCCTGCCATCCCAGCGCCAGCATGCGGTAGATCCTCTTGCGCAAGCCGGTCGAGGCGTCGCGAATCGCGGCGAAATCCGGGATGGCCGGCAGATAACAGAAAGGTGGTGCTGCCGGTGAGATATGTAGCGATGGCGAAGAAGTCCCAGGCCAGCGGCGAGCGGAAATTCGGCCATATTCCGCGCTCGCTGGGATAGGGGATCATCCAGTAGCCGAGCCACGGACGCCCAATGTGGCAAAGCGGAACGAGGCCGCCAATCATGAGCGAGAAGACGGTGATCGCCTCCGCGCAGCGAGTGACCGGGCGGCGCCATGTGGCATTGCACAGGCGAAGAATCGCGGAGATCAGCGTGCCGGCGTGGCTGATGCCGATCCAGAAAACAAAATTGGTGATATCGAAGGCCCAGAACACCGGCGAATTAATGCCCCACACGCCGATCCCGGTATAGAGCTGGTAGCCGAACGCAGCCACGCCTGCAAGCACCAGGCCGGACGCAATCGCTACGGCAACCCGATACTTCGTGCTGCTCTGGAAGATCGGCCGCAGCAGATCCTTCTCGATTTGTTCAGCCGTTCTTTGCATCCTGCCAGGTGCCTCGTTCGAGATAAGTGACGTTGGGCTTGGTGCCGAGTTCGCCTAATAGTTTGGCGCCTGCGATTCGAGCTCGACAGCTTCGAAACTTCGCTATTGGGATCGTTCAGATCGCCGAAGACCAGGGCCTTGGACGCGCAGGACTGCGCGCACGCGGTGGTAAATTCGCCATCCTTCAGTTCCCGCTTCTCCGCTTCCGCCTGAATCTCGGCCGACTTGATGCGCTGCACGCAGAAGGTGCACTTCTCCATCACGCCAACGCTGCGCACGGAGACGTCGGGATTGAGCTGCAGGTTCAGCGGCTTGTCCCATTGCGGATTGTAGAAATTGAAGTAACGCACGGTGTACGGGCAGGCATTGGCGCAAAAACGTGTGCCGATGCAGCGGTTGTAGACCTGCGCCGTTCAGCCCCTCAGGCGTGTGATAGCTGGCGTAGGTGGGGCAGACAGGCTCGCAGGGCGCGTCATCGCATTGCTGGCAGAGGACCGGCTGAAAGCGGACGCGCGGATTGGGGAAATCGCCCTCCCAGTAGCGCTCCACGCGAATCCAGTGCATGGCGCGGCCGCGCGCGGCCTGGTCCTCGCCCACCGTGGGAATATTATTTTCGGCGTGGCATGCGACCACGCACGCTTCGCATCCCGTGCAGCGGTCCAGATCCACCACCATCGCCCACTTGTGAGACATAAATTCTCGTTCCTTTCCTCCGCGCCGTGCGGAGCATTGCCATGTCAATAAAACTAGCGTGGTTCTTCCTCGTGGGGGAAGCCGCTCATTCCTCCCGCGAACAATATCGAGCTTGGCCTGCTCGGGTCCGCCCACTCGCGCGAGCTTCACGCGTGGTCGCGGCCCAGGCCAGCGATCCGGTATTGCGTTCGGTAACGCGGCGCGAGAATTGAGAGCGGATTCGCGCCGCGGCCGCTCGCGAACCGGCCGAAATTCTCATGTCCCTGACCGACCGGCATGGCCAGCATATCGGGCGCGATTCCAGGCGAAAGAATCGCCGGAGCACGCAGGCTTCCCTGCCTGCGAGGCGATCTCCACCAGGTCGCCCTTGCCCAATGCCCAGCCGCTCGCCGGTTCTCGGGATTGATCTCCACCCAGCTCGACCACATCGCAGTGGTCAGCACGTCGGGCAACTCCTGCATCCAAGGCAGATTCGCGATACGAGCCATCGCCAAACGCCTGCGAAACATAGGGCTGGAAATAGAAAGGAAAATCCGCAGCGCTGCCGGCAAACTCCGGAGCGGCTGCTGCCATGGGCGCCTGCTTGCTCCCAGCCATGGCAGCCGATGTTCGTGCCGCACCCTTCGATCCAGCCTTGGGACTCGCCTCGCGCGCCGCTCCACCAGCCGCCCTGCGCCTGCACAGCCTGCCAGAAATCGTCGTCCGTCTTGGCGTTGTCGATCGCCGCATTACCGGTCTTTGCGCCGTGGCTGCGCAGAGGAACAATCGCGGCGCGCAGCATGGCGTCGAAAGTCGCAAAGGGAAGAGCCTTGGCCACGTCCCCGCCAAGCTGGTGCGCCAGGCCAAGCAGCACGTCCGGCATCGGCCGGGTGTCGTGCAGCGGAGAAACAGCCGGCGGCGCCAGGCTGATTACAGTCTGCAAGGAACCGGATTCAGGTATGCTGTCTACCCACGACTCGAGCAGTGCGTGATCCGGCAGGATCAAGTCCGCCTGGGCGCTGGTTTCGTCAATGAAGCTGCCGAAGCTGACGATGTATGGAATCCTGGCGATGGCTTCGCGGATTCGCGTTTCCGGAGGCGCTGCAAAAATCGGATTGGCCTCGTAGAGCATCAGCATCTGCGGCGCGCCGGGCTGGCCGCGCAACACCGATTGCGCGAGCACATTGAGCCTCGCAAAGCTTGCCTGCGCCGGCGCCGCGGACTCTGCCGCACCACCGAGCGGAGCCTCCGGCGTAAAGCCCAGACACCGGTCCCTGATCCCGGCCCGCGTCAACCAGCGATTCCAGAGCATTCACAGCCAGTGCGTTGAACAGGCCGTTTGTCTGCGCCAGCGGCGCGCCACCGATAATCGCGGACGCCGATCCGCTGCCAACGATCTCATGCGCCAGCCGCGCAATCACAGCGGCTCTCACTCCGGTTTGCTTTTCTACCGCATCCGGCGTGAACTCCGGCAAGCCCGCGGACCAGCCCGCGATCAGCGATCCGGCCCGCGTTCCCGTACCCTGCGACGCCAGCTTTTCGCTCAGAATCACATGCGCAATGCCCAGCGCCAGCACCCCTTCCGTTCCGGGGTGGCACGGAATCCACTCGTCCGCGCTTGCGCCGGTCTGCGACATGCGTGATTCAACCTGCACAAACTTTCCTCTGCGTCCCGGCCGGCCGCGGCGCATCTCGCCGTAACCCACCGATTGCGCAACCGTGGAGTTCCAGGCGCCCAGAAAATCGGCGCCAAACGACATCGCATAATCGGCGCGGCCGAGCTCGAATGTCGGCAGCGCCGCATGGCCGAAGCTCAGCAAATTGGCTTGTCGCAAAACGGCCTCGTCGAATGGCTCGTACCAAACCGCCGGCGGCGCACCGAATGCCTTCAAAAACCGCTCAATCAATTCGTGGCGCTGGCCGGTCAAGGGCCGTGCAAAGAATGCCAGCGTGTTGGCTGCCTTTGATGATTGCAGCGTGGTCAGGTGAGAAGCCAATTCCTTCAGCGCATCGTCCCAGGCGATCTCCTTGAATTCGCCCGAGCCGCGCGGGCCGGTACGCTTGATCGGGTGCGTGATGCGGTCGGGATGGTAGAGCACCTGAAGCCCCGCCTGGCCGCGCGCGCACAGCTTTCCCTGATTGATTGGATTCTTAGCATTGCCTTCGAGCTTTTTCGCCAGGCCCATCTTCATCAGGCCATGCTGGCCGTTGCGCACCACTTCGGCGTCGCCTTGCATCACGCGCACCTGCAGTCCGCACCCCGCGGAGCACAGCGTGCAAACGCTCGGCTTCCAGGTGGCAATGCCGGGAATCAGATTTTCTTCCGGAATGAAACGGATGAGCTGCTTGTCCGGATGGCCGCAGGCATCGAGCGTGGCCACGACGCCTGTGAGAGCCGAGATCTTGATAAAGTTACGCCGTTCCATAGTGAGCCAGTTTCCTATCCGTCAGAAATGACACGTCTCGCAATCGATCGATACCTGCTTTTGTTTGTGGCACTCCACGCAAAAGCCCATGGTCATATCCACTTTGCGCTCAGCCGTGGTCTGCTTAGTCATATCCCCGTGGCAAGTAGAGCACTGCACTCCCGCGCGGATGTGCGGCGCGTGATTGAACTTTACGTGCGCCGATGGGCTGTAGTTGTAGACGCGTACCCAGGGAATCTCTTCGTCGCCCGCCTGGTAGGCCGCAATCTTCTTGATCTGAGGGTTATCGATGTCGATCGCCATATGACACGTCATGCAGTAGGTCACGTTGGGAATCCGCGCATCGGGCCCTTGATCTACGCCTACGTGGCAGTCCGTACACTGCATTCCGCTGGCAAGATGAACCTTGTGCGTGAAGGCGATCGGCTGCACCGGATGTTCGGGATGAAAGTCCAGGTAATCCTTTACGGCCTGGAACACAGTGGGATGCGCCGTGGTGAAAATGCCGCTGGTGACGTAACTGGAGGTCTCGGATTGGCTCGCTGCGTGACCGGGTAGGGCAATCTCCACCAGCGCACTCGCGCAGATGCCTGCCACGACCACCAGCAACCACTTTTGCCAACCCATCAGGAATCACACTGGAGGGGAAATTTTCGCGTATAGACAGGGGATAGCCGCGAATCGCTTGATTCTACCCGTCCCCCCGCGCCGTTGTAAAGCGGAAGTTTTTCCCAACCAGGGCCGGCGCTGTCCTGGCCATTCACGACGCCAGACGTGAAGTTTCAACCGGCTGCCCACTCGATCTGGACGCGACAAGCTCCTTGTGATGAGCCGCAAGTTTCCTGTATCGCATCATCATCACAAACCAGAAAATGGCCCCGGCCACGAAGACGGCCAGAAAGACCGGAAACACCGTCCATTGAGTTTTCACGGCCAATTCGCTCGCACGGAAATAGGGCTTGAGATAAGCGTCGCGCAGCATGTATCTCATCGTGGACATGCAAATCATCACCACGGCAATGATGGCCGGCACGCGGTAGGCGGCCATCCGGATATCTTCCTTCCGCAAGGCTTCGGACATGAGGAAGATCGACGCAATAGTGCCCACGATGCCGACCAGGAAAAGAATGGTTGCCGCGGGATCGCCGCCCATAAATAACAGGCGCAGGCTGCGCGGCAAGCTGACCAGGTACAACACGCCCACCACCACTTGCGCCATGGTGGCGTACATGAACCCCTTGCCGCCGAACTGCAACAGTTGGCGCGCATAGGCGTTGTCCCGTTTCCAATTGGCCAGCGCCATGAACACCAGCAACAGCCCGCCCAACGCCACCGCCGACACCATAAAGTGCAAATAGCGCGGGAACAGGGAAGGATCCGAGAGGTTCAGATTCCATCCCGAGGGGTCACCGAAGTACTTCTGGCCCCACCTCTGCGGCGTCTGGCTCAAGGTGATGTTGTTCGAGAGCATGAAGCCGATCATGAAGACCAGAATGATGCTGCCCAGCATCACCGCGCCCGCCCGCCCCGGACGTTGTCCGCTCTTGAACGAAACGTAGTAAAAGCCATAGTACGCGACGGCGAGGCACACCAGAATCAGGAACCAGGGCCAGGCCAGGATGACCGACGAGGTGTAAAAGAACTGCCCGTAGAGAACCTGCACGAACAGCAGCGGAGCAATGCCCAGGGTGATGGTCGCGGGCAGAAGAACGGGCATCTTCTTGGCGAGATCGATAAAGATCCGCCGGCCATTTTCCGGGTTCTTGGAGCGCCACTTGGCCACCAGCGCCATCACGCCTCCGCCGAGCATGAAGTTCATGGCCACAATGTGGAGGGTGAAGGTGACCACCAGGAGCACTGCAAAGACCCAATAGGGCGCGGGCAGAGGATTCGGGTCCGGGGTCGGGATCAGGCTGGGCTGCATCATGGTCAATTCCCTCCTTGCAGGGCGGCGATGGTCTGCGCGCCGCGCTGTGTGTTCACCCACTGCACCAGCGTCGCGCGCTCGCGGTCATTGAGCTGCAGGTCCGGCATGATCGGGAACAGGCTGGGCAGGCTTTGCAGGGCCTGAGCCGCCGCTTGCGGGTCCTTGGGCAGGTTCAGGAAGAGCGGATCGGTGGGTTTGTCCTGGTGGCACATGGAGCAGTTGCGCTCGAAAACCATCTTGCCGTCCTGGGGCGGGGACGCACCGGGAGAAATGGGCGCAATCGCGTGCAAATAGGCAGCCAGCGCGCCCCGTTCCGCGTCGGTTCCGGCAAACGGCGGCATCACGCCGTTGTGCATCAGGTCCAGGCCGCCCAGCATGGCTTGGATCTCGCTCTCATCCCACTGCCGCAATTCGATGTAATGCTTCAGCCCGCGGTATGCATTGGCCGTGTGGCAGCTCTCGCAGTCCACCCGGAAGATTTCCCGGCCCACGGCGACTTGGTCGTCCTTGTTCACCGTACGGACATCGATCCATCGCGCGGTTTGGAGAACTCCCGCGTTGTCCACCGCGCTCATGTCGAACCCGCCGTCGCCCGGCGTCGGATTCACATAGATCGAGTTCGCGTAGAGATAATTGTCGATGACGTAGGGGTCACGAATGGATTCGCGGACGAACTCGAACGAGCCCATGGCGCCGAATGCGGCCAGCATCACCACCACGCTGAACGCCAGCGGAATGCGCCCGGGCCTTATCAGCGCCAGCAGCGCCAGCGCAAAGGTGATGGCCAGAAAAAGGACCGCCAGCTCGGCGAAGTGCGTGCCCGTGGGCATAGACCCGCGCGCGCTGGTCCACACGGTGGCGGGAACCTGGCGGATGTACCACCACCCGAACAGCGGCATCACCGCCATCGACGGCGCGATCCACAGCGCGCTCCATCTCACCAGGCGCGCCTTCAGCGCTGCGTCCTTCTGCACGCTGGCGGTGATCAGCGCGTAGATGCCCGCCAGCGCGAAGGCGATGGCCGTGCGCAGCAGCAGGGACGGAAAATAGGTGGGATTGAAAAATCCCGCCCAAAACCAGTGGTTCTTCATCCAGCTTCCTGACGTCAGCATGAAGGTGATGATCCCGTTAATGACCACCAGGCTCAGGTATGCGGCGCCGAAGAAAACCCATCCGTACCACTCATGATGCCGCGCATCCAGCTTGTCCCAGCCATACAGGTAGAGCAGCGCGGCCGTGATCTCGAGGAAGAAGAAGACCCACTCGATCGCCCAGCCCCAAACGTAGATATGAATCAGGTCGCTGGTGGCCGTGGGGGCGATCAACCCTATGGTGAACCAGATGCCCACCCCGGTCACCACGCCCAGAACCACCGTCACCAGCACAAAGAACTTGCTGTGCTTCTTCACCCAATTCAGGAGCGCTGCGTCCTGCTTGCGCCGGGCCTTGATCTCCGTCAACACCAGAAACAGCCCGCCGCCCACCGCGAAGTGGGAGATGAATACGTGCACGATTGCAACCATTGCGATCAGCAGTCCGGCGCCAAAAGCGACGTCCCATACCGGATAGTTCATGCGTTCCCCTGCCTCGAAATACAGTTACGGTTTTGCGGGAACAAGGGCGGACCGAATCCGCCGCGCCTTATTGCCTGCCTCCTTACAACCTCCCTGCCGGGTCTTCGCCTCCGCAGTGACTCTGATCACAAGAATTGTGGATGCCGGGAATTGAACGCAGTGGAAGGTAAGCACATTTCCCTTTATATTTCTCACTCTATTTGACTTATATTGGACTTGGTGGGCTCGGGCCGCGGAATCTTCACACGCCGGCTCGGCCCGGCGTTACCTCGCCAGCAGCTCTCAAACAGCTCGCTTCAATCGCAGATCAGCGCCGTCTCCGGGAAGGCTTGCGTCTCGTCCGCCGGCTGCGCGCCGGCGTCCGTTTCACTGGTTGGCTCGCCCTCTACCTGCGCCACAAAGAACCTCTCCACCTCGTCCAGCACCCCGGCCCCGGTCCGCGCCCGGTAGATGGCCGCGCGCAGTTTCGCCCCGCCCGGCACGCCGTGCGTAAACCACGTCGCGAACTGCTTCATCTTTCCCGCCGGATCGCCCATGCGCGCGCCCTGCGGCAGCTCCTTCGTTGCCTCCGCTTCCGCCAGCAGCATCTCAAAGTACGCCCGGATCATTCGGTAACGATCCTCGGCCGTGGGACGCTCGTAGCTGCCCGTGGCCGTATACTGTGCAATCTGCCGGAAGATCCATGGGTTGGCCGGCGCCGCCCGCCCGATCATCACCGCGTCGCAGCCGGTCTCGGCCACCATCGCCGCCGCGTCCTCCGGTGTGCGGATGTCTCCGTTTCCGATCACCGGGATTCCCACCGCCTGCTTCACCGCCGCGATCCACTCCCACTGCGCCTGCCCGCTGTAGCCCTGCTCGCGCGTCCGTGCATGCAGCGCCACGCCGTTCAGCCCCTCGCTCTCCGCCATCCGCGCCAGTTCCACGCACACAATCTGACCCTCGTTCCAGCCCGTTCGGAACTTTACGGTGAAGGGAATCGCAACCGCCTTGCGGATGGCGCGAAAAATCTCGCCGATCTTCGGCAGGTCGCGCAGCAGGCCGGAGCCGCCGTTGCAGCCCACCACGCGCTTGGCCGGGCAGCCCAGGTTCAGGTCCACCAGGTCAAAGCCCGTCTCCTCCACAATCAGCGCGGCCTCGGCCAGAGTCTCGGGATTCGACCCGAACAACTGCGCCCCGATGGGATGCTCGTCTTCGTAGAAGGTCAAATAGCGCCGCCGCTTGGATTCGCGCATACGGGCAAGCCCGTCCGCCGACGTGAACTCCGTCATCAGCAGCCCGCACCCCGACTGCACATTGGTGATTGTGCTCTCAACCCCCTCCGCTGCCGTTCCCTGATCGCTGATCTCTGTTCTCTGTTCTCTCGAAAACAAGCTCGCGTGGCGGATAAACCGCCGGAAGACCGTGTCCGTCACGCCCGCCATGGGCGCCAGTACTGTCGCCGGCCGCACCACCACCCCGCCCAGCCGCACCTCCGCCGGAACCCGCGCCTCCGCGGGCATGGCGTGCTCCAGCGGATTGTCCCAGTCCTTCTTCACGGTAAAGCCTTTGCCGGCCATGAAAAATCAGCTCCTAGCTCCTAGCCTCCTGCTCGTCCGTGCCGAGCCCAGACTGGTGATAAGGTAGCCCACTCCAGCAAGAACAGCGAACAACCAAGAGCTAAAAGCTGATCGCTATTTTTTCCCTGAACGAACGTAGGCCCCCGCCGCGGCGGAGGCCCGCTCGTCCATCTCTCGCTTCGGCCTACTTCGCTGCCTTCGCCGCGTCGCTCTTCGCGTACTTCCGCCGGAAGCGCTCCACGCGCCCCGCCGTGTCCACCAGCCGCTGCTTGCCCGTAAAGAACGGGTGGCATGCCGAGCAGATTTCCACGTGAATGTCGCCCTTGTGGGTCGAACGGGTCTCAAAGTTGTTTCCGCAGGCGCACATCACCCGCACGGCGGCGTAATGGGGATGAATCTTTTCCTTGGGCATCGCTTGAAGACAGACCTTTCCGGCAATCGTTCTCTTCCATTTTAGGGGGATTGGGCTGGTTTAGCAATTCACAGGGGTTCGCCTGCCCACTCCTATCTACTCCTCACCTTGCAGCGCTTTCTCGATTCCCGCCTCGGTAAGCGGCGCCATGATGGCGCGGCCCGCCGCATTGGGGTGCACGCCGTCGGGGCTCAGATTCTTCGGCAGACCGCCTTGCGCGTCCACCATGGCCGAGTAGTAGTCCAGGTAGACGTAGCCCTTGCGCGCCGCGTAAGCCTTCATCCACTTGTTCAGCGCCGCGATCTCGGCCGAGGGGTCGATACCGCGATGCCACCAGAAACCGGTGGACGGCATCACCGAGCACAACACCGGCTTGATGCCGTTGGCTGTGGCCAGATCTGCCATCGACATGATGTTGTTTTCGGACTGCTGCATGGTCATGGGGCCGGTGTTTTCGGCGATGTCGTTGGTGCCGGCCAGAATGACGACCACCTTCGGGTCAAGATCGATCACGTCCTGGCGAAAGCGCAGCAGCATCTGCGGCGAGCTCTGCGCGCTGATGCCGCGGTTGATGTAAGGCTTGCCGGGAAAGGAGACGTCAAGATGCCACCCCTCCGTAATCGAGTCGCCCATGAAGACCACGCGGTTCACGCCAGGAGCAGGCGGTCCCACCTGGAGGTCGGCGTCGTGAAAGTGCGCCAGATCGCCGAAGTCCGTCATCAATTTGTAATCGAACTCCCGCCAAAAGGCATTGTTGGTCTGCCACGAAGGCATGGTCAGCGCAGCCGGCCCCTGGGCTGCCGCCGCGTTGCCTCCCGCCTGACCCCTCACCACCCCTGGAACCAGCATCCACACCAATAGAACGGCCGGCAACATCACGGCCCGCATATTCCTTCGCATCATCCGGGTATCTCTCCTCTGGTTAGTTTTCGCGCCTCATGGCGGCTTCCGCGCCTCCTGCTCCTGGCAAGCAGTAGCCGCTGCTCATAGCAAGCAGAAACCGGCGCCCCCGCGACCGCACTCTCTCCCGGCGCGCCTCTGCGATTATAGGTAATCGCGCCGCAGGCTGTCCCTCGCACGCAACGCCGGCGCCGCTAGAGCCCCGGCCCGCCAAAAAGTGAAGGGCGGCCAACCGGATGGCTGGCCGCCCCTTGTTGATCGAGCCTAGGCGCGAGACTTACGGGACAACAAAGTATGTCTGTTTGTTCGCCTGGTTACCTTTGCTGTCCTGCACACTTATCTGCCAGTTGTACGTTCCGGGGGTCAGGGGGCTCAGCGAGGGCGTGCTACCTCCTCCGGTCGGATCGGTGCCCCAGGTGATGGATGTGATGGAACTGTCAAATCCATTGGAGTTGGAGTTCTGGCCCGGTATCTGCCAGATCGTGCCTCCGTTGCCGTATCCGAGCTGGAACTGGTAGGTGTAATTGCTGGCGCTGGACGGGTCGGTCCAGGTAAACGTGGGCGTGCTGGTGCCGCTCACAGCGGGAGAAAGGCTGGTGGCCAGGTCGCCCGCGCCCACAATCGCGCCCGTCGAACCGAACGCTGTTACCGCGGCGGTCACGGTTTCGGGGGTTGAGCTGCCGCTGTAGGTGACGCTGAAGGTGTAGGTGTCTCCAACGGCCGGCGTGGCGCCGTTGAGATTAACGTTGTACTGGAACTGGTTACTTCCGCAACCCTGGCAGTAGTTGCTGAAGTCTACCGGGCTGAGGACGTTGGGACCGGACGTGAGCGTGATTGCGACCGGAAGCTCGTTGCCCTCGCTTACATTGAGGGTAAGGTTGTATCCGCTCCCGGTGCCGCCCGATCCAGTACTCTGACTGTACTGAGTTTGCGCCACGGCCGTGGCGTTGCTTGCGGGCAATGTCACGCCCGGTACGCTCGTGGTCCCCGATATGCTTACGATAATGCTGTTGCTGCCGTTGCTGTTTCTGACATTGTCCACGTCCCCGGCATCGATCAGGCCGTCGTTGTTCTCGTCGAGAATTCCATAGACCTGGTAATTGGAACCGGTAGGAACATAAGCCGTGAAGCTGTTGCCGGTCGAGTTCGACGGGCTTGTAAAGGCTTGGCCGTAAGCCATTTCTGTGTCTTGATTGTAGACGCCTGCGTAGAGCACCGCGCCCGGTTTAATCGTGACCGACGAGGGGATGGTAATGGTGCCCGTCACCTTGTTGCCGGTCGTGGGCTGGCCGATGGTATAGGTCGACGGGCTGGTTACCGACGGGCCGGCTCCGATGGGGTTCGAGCCCCAGAGGCGGAAGTAGTAGGCCGTGCCATTGACGAGACTGCCGGTCATGTTGGCGTTGCCGTTGTGCAGGAACCAGACGTTGCTGCTATTTCCTACGGCTTTGAAGGTGGCCTGGTTCGAGCTGCTGAAGCCCGAAGTGGTTGTGGCCCACTGGATGGTGTAGGAGGTATATATCTCGAACCCGTTGTTGTCGGTGACAGAACCAAAGCTGATCACCACGCCCTGGTCGATCGGGGAGACAGCCTTCACGTTCGGCGTTGTAGTCGGAAGAGATAGCGTGGGATCGTGCAGCGTAACGGATTGGCCGGTCAGACTTTCCGTCGTAACCGTTACACCGCTGACGCTGCCGGTTGGATCGGCTTCGTTCGGCGCGCCTTCACCAAGGTCGAGCGGCGCCGTCGGGTCCATCGTCGCCTGCAGCGTGTAGCTGCCCGGGGGCACGCCGCGGATGGTGAAATTCCCACCTGATGCAAATGGATAGAGGATGCTGGTGCCGTTCCCGCCGGAATTGCCGCAGCTGCTGTTGATAAGGTCGATGTACAGCTGGCCCGCCGTAGTGGTTCCGGAGTAGGTCGCCGTGCCGGAGACCGTGTAGCCCACCGCCGCGTTGAAGTTTTCTCCCGTTACATTGCTGTTGTCGACCACTACTCCGGTTTCACTGGTGGGATAAAACAGCGAACTTACTCCCGTTCCGGTTAGGGACGGAGTGATAGTGTAAGTCCCGTTGGCGATGCCCGTGAAGGAGTAGTTTCCAGTGCTAGGATCGGAGGTCGTGGACGCGACCAGTGTGCTCCCGTCGTAGATGCCGACCGTAAAGACAGGCAACGAGCCGCTGCTGCCGCAGTTGTTGTTCAGGGAGATGGTTCCGCTCACCGTCGAGCCCGCGCTGTTCACCTGGATGGTGTATTGCTGTGCGCTGCTGGTCAGATTGGTGACGTTGTCCTTGATTTGGGCGGTGAACTGGAAGCTGCCAGATGTGCTGGGCGGCGTACCTAAGGCCGTGGTCAGGGATAGCGTTGTGCCGCCTGTGTCGCTGGCGTAGAACTCCGCGGCCAAGCCGCTCGCTCCCAGCGGCGAGGTGCTTCCAGTCGAGGCGATCGCATTACCGTTGATCAGCCACGTGTAGTTGCCGCTTCCGCCGGTGACGTTGGCGGTGATCGTCGCGCTATAGGCCTGGTTCACGGTCGCCGCCGGCGGATTGGATGTGGGCAGAGCATACGTCGGCGTGCTGATCGTGAAGCTGTAATTGGCGTTGATCGAGTTGCTCGTGGCGTTGTCGGTCAGCGTCACGCCCAGCGATTCCCCTTCCGCAGTGGCCGGCGTTCCCGTGATGTTTACGGTGGTGCCGCTCACACTCGTCGCAAGGGTGCCGTTGGTGGGCGAGAGCGCGGTGGTGACCGCGATAGATAGATTGCCGCTGCCGCTGCCTCCCGATCCGGCGACCGCTCCAGTGTAGGACTCCCCAACATATCCCGTGGGCAGCGAATTGGCTGCCGGCAGTGAGAGCGCGTTGTAGATCGTGAACGACAGGTTGGCCGTCGCATTCGTACTTGTTCCCGAATCAGCCACTTTGACCGTGACGTTATAGACGCCGCCAGTGGTTGGCGAGCCGGTGATCGCGCCGTTCGCGCTCATGCTCAGCCCTGGAGGCAGCGTCGATCCGCTCTGCGCTGTCCAGGTCCAGCTGTAGTCGGCAGGGATTCCCGACCCGCCCGAAGCCGTCATCATCTGCGTCGGCGTCTGGCCCACGTCTAGAGGATTCAGGCTCGACGTGGTGACAATCAGCGCCGTCGAAACATTGATGCTCCCCGACGTTCCCGTGACCGACCCATTTGAAAGGTCGGTGGCCGTAATCGTCTGCGTCCCGTTCGTTTTCAGCGTGGCCGAGAACTGTTTGGTGCCGTTCGTGAGTCCGGAGTTGCCGGGCAGAACCGCCGAGCCATCGGTGCTGGAGAAGGTAACCGTGTCAGGAAAGCTCGTGACCGTGTTGTTGTATTGGTCCTCGGCGGTCACGTTGAAGTTGAAGGGCACGGCGTTAGTCGCATTCGCAGGCGCCGTCACCAGCAGCTTCGAGGCCGGGGCCGCGCTGACGGTGATGGCGCTCGAGGTTCCGCTGAGCGATGTGGTTATATCCTTCGCCGTGATGGTCTGGTTGCCGGCTGTCTTCAGCGTTAACAGGAAGGACTGGGTGCCGCTGGAGAGAGCCGCATTCGGCGGTAGCGAGGCCGCGGAGTCCGTGCTCGTGATCTGAATGGTATCCGTATCGCTGGTTACCACGTTGTTGTAAGCGTCCTCCGCCGTCACAGTCGCGGTAATGGCGGTTCCGGCGGTCGCCGTCCCAGGCGCCGTGACAACAAGCTTGGAGACCACGCCCGCGCTCACCGCGATGGTGCCCGTCGTGCCGGTGATCGACCCAGTCACCGTATCCGTCGCCGTCACCGTCTGGCTGCCAACCGTCTTCAGCGTTACGGGAAAGGTTCCCACGCCGCCGCTCAGCGTAGAATTCGCCGGCAATGCCGCCGCACTATCCGAACTCGAGAACTGTACCGTGCCCGTATAGCCCGTCGCCGTATTGCCGTACTGATCCTTCGCAGTCACCGAGACATTGATCGCCGTTCCCGCCGTAGCCGACCCCGGCGCCGTTACAGCAAGAGTCGTAGCCGCCGCCGGATTCACCGTAATGGTGACAGGCGCCGGACTTAGAACCGTGGTCTGATCCGTCGCCGTCACCGTCTGGCTTCCGGCGGTCTTCAGCGTGACAGGGAAGGTTTTCGTCCCGGCCACAAGCGCCGCATTCGCCGGCAACACCGCCGATCCATCCGAGCTCGTAATCGCAATCGTGTCCGTATTGGTGGTAATAACGTTGCCGTAGAAGTCTTCCGCCGTCACCGTTACGTTAAACGCAGTTCCGGCGCCGATCGAAGCGGGTTGTCCCGTGACAACAATCTTCGCCAGCCCGGACGTGCCCACCGTGACGCTCGTGGAGCCCGTGATCGATGCGTTCGCTGTATCCTTCGCCGTCACCGTCTGGCTCCCCGCGGTCTTCAGCGTCACCAGGAAGCTGCCCACGCCGCTGGTCAGTGTCGAATTCGCCGGCAGCACAGCAGCGCTATCCGAGCTGGTGATCGCCACCGTGCCCGCGTAACTCGTGGCCGTATTGCCGTAGGTATCCTTCGCCGTAACCACAACGGTGATCTGCTGCCCTGCCGCCGCCGTTCCCGGACTCGTCACAGTAAAGCTCGCCGCCGCCGCCGCATTCACAGTAATCGCGTTCGAGGTTCCGGTAACCAAAGACGTCAGCCCCTTCGCGCTCACGGTCTGGCTTCCGGCAGTCTTCAGAGTCACTGAAACGGTCTGTACTCCGGCCACCAGTGCCGCATTCGCGGGCAACACCGCCGCGCTATCCGAACTCGTAATTTGAACCAGTTCCGTATCGCTGGTCGCTGTGTTGCCGTATTGATCCTGCGCCGTCACCGTCGCGTTAAACGCCGTTCCGGCAGTCTGCGGAGAGGTCGCAGTGACCTGAAGCTTCGCCACCGCGGCTGCACTCACCGTGATCCCGCTCAGCGTTCCGGTAATCGTCGCTGTCACCGTGTCGGTCGCAGTAATGCTCTGCGTGCCCGCAGTCTTCAGCGTGGCCGTGAAGTTACCCACGCCATTGGTCAGCGTCGAATTCGCAGGCACCGTCGCCTGGCTATCCGAACTGGTAAACTTCACCATCCCCGCATAGCCCGTGGCCGTATTGCCGTCCACGTCCAGCGCCGTGACCTTGTAGCCCACGGTCCCACCCGCAGTCACCGTAGTCGAGGAGGTCGCCGCAACCGCAAAGTGAGTCGCCGCGCCCGGGTTCACCGTAAGCGTGTAAGCCTGGGAAGCCGGCGTATCGCCAAAGCTATCTGCAACCTGGATCGTGAAGTTCGATGTTCCCAATTGCGTCGTAGGCATGCCCGTAATCGCGCCTGTCGCCGCATTCAGCGTCGCCCAGGCAGGCAATGCGCCACCCGTAACCGTGTAGATTAGCGGCGCCACGCCGCCCGGTGTACCCGCTGCAACCGAGCCGGCGTAAGCAACTCCAGCAGTCGCGGTAGCGGGTGTAACCGTCCCCGCAATGGCCAGCGGCTGGGCCGCCGTGATGGTCAGGCTCAGCCCCGAGACTGTGGATGTCTCAGGCGTCGGTTTGCCCGAGTCAGTCGCGGTGATGGAGATGTCGTTGTAGGTTCCCGCGCAGGCGGCGTTCGGCGCCAGGCCTGAGGTAGTGCTGAGCGTGCCCGAGGGGCTTAGCGTCAGGCAGGCGGGAAGCCCGGTAGCCGACCATGTATAGGGAGCAATGCCGCCTGTAATAAGTGAGTTTAAGTTGATGGAGTAGATCACGCCTTCCGAGCCCACAAGACCCGCGTTGGTAATACCCGCCGTCGATGTCTCCGCCGGGATCGTGATCGTCACCGTGCCCTTCTCCGTCGTGTCGTGCACTGACGTCGCTGTAACAGTTACTGTCTGCGCAGTAGCGCCGGGCGCAGGCAGCGTAATCGTGGCGCCGGTCGTTGAAGTATTCGACAGGGTTCCGCCGCTCGTAGTCCAGCTGACGCCCGCGCTCGCCACGTCGTTCGTCACAGTGGCAGTGAGCGTCGTCGTATCATTCCCGTCCACGGTAGATGCTGCGACCGTTACCGCTACGCTGATCGACGGAGCGCTGCCGCCGCAACCGGCCAGCCAGAAAGACACACATATCCCTACGCACAGCAGCGCAAACCTTTTGCCCAGCATCTCAGCCTCCCAGTTGAATGCAGAATGATACCTTGATATAACATGGAGAAGAGAAGAAATGCAACCGATATCAGCCAGACTCCCTTACTTTCGTCTGATTTCCTTCGTTTTAGTGCCAGAATAGGTACCTCGCCCCTCCCCGGCGCCTCTATCGGCCTTTCACCCGCCCGCGCCGCGGAGAACGGCCGCGCCGCATCGAGCTCCACCACCCGGCAGCCCGCTGCGCTCAGCAAACGCAGCAGCTCCCATCGCGCCGGGGTTCACGTCGCCGTCATCTCCGCGCCTTTCGCCTCCCGCCCCACCATCGCCAGCCCGGCCAGCGCCAGCGCCACCACCACTACCGTAATCGCCAGCACCGCCGGGTAATTGCGCCAGTGTTCGGCCGCCAGCGCCTGCCCCTTGCCGTTCCACGAGGTGACGAGCGCGCCCAGCGTGTACGCCAGGCCCGGAGCCGTGGCCCGCACCGGCCCCGGCGAAAGCTCGGTAAGGTAGGCCGGAACCACTCCCCACGCTCCCTGCACCATGAATTGCATCAGCACCGCCCCCACGCCCAGCGTGAGGGCTGAATGTCCATAGGCATAAAGCGGGATCACGGGAATGGACAAGAGCGCCGCGGTCACAATCGCCGGTTTGCGGCCCCATCTCTCTGAAAGCGCGCCAAAAACAATGCCGCCGGCGATGGAGCCCAAGCCATACAGCACTCCGATCAGACCGATCGTCTCCGGCTTCAGCTTTGCAGATACCGCCAGAAACGTCGGATACAGGTCCTGCGTGCCATGGGAAAAACTCATGAACGCCGTCATCAGCAGAACCAGAAAAAGAAACGTGGGCAGAAACTCCAGCAGGTGCGGCGGCAACAGAGGCCGGGAATGCAACCGCTCCCGCGCCACCCGCTTCTTCGCCCCGGCCAGCCAAGCCGGCGATTCCGGCACGCTGGCCTGCACATAAAACGCCAGCAGCGCCGGCGTGGCGCCCACAATGAACAGTCCCCGCCAACCGATTGTCTCGAAGAGCAGCGCGAAGGCCGCCGAGGCCAGAATCGACCCCATCGCGTAACCCTCTTGCAGGATCCCCGAAAATGCGCCGCGCCCCTCCCTGGGCAGCGTCTCGAAGGCCAGCGCCGCGCCCACGCCCCACTCGCCGCCCATGGCAATCCCGAACAGTGCCCGCAGCACCAGCAGCACGTTCAGCGAGGGCGCAAAGGCGCAGCCCAGCTCGATCACCGAGAAACTGAGAATGTTGAACATCAGCACCGGCCGGCGTCCGTAGCGGTCCGCCAGCATGCCAAAGAGCAGCGCCCCTACGGGCCGGA
Organism: uncultured Acidobacteriota bacterium; assembly: GCA_963808795.1. Taxonomy (GTDB): domain Bacteria; phylum Acidobacteriota; class Terriglobia; order Terriglobales; family Acidobacteriaceae; genus Telmatobacter. The sequence continues at coordinate 222,316 of CAWEGL010000011.1, read as the reverse complement.
ACGCCTGGGTCAAAAACACCGCGCCCATCACCGCCGAGGGCTCGGTGTGGAACTCTCCGGCAATCGCCTTAACGCAAAAGATCAGAAGAAAAAAGTCCAGGCTGTCGAGCGTCCACCCCAGGAAGGTGGCCAGAAAGGCATGGCGCTGCGGGCGGGTCAGTTGCTGCAAGTCGTTCCAGACAGACATGAACCGGAGGATAGCAGACGGCAAGCGCGGCCTTTTCTCGTTGGCGCTCGGGCCGGTGCTTCTCCGCGCAGTCCGCTGATGAATGCGCCCCCACGCGGAGTCCGGCCGCCAAACGGCTCCCCCGGCATGCGCGGGCCGCAAGCGAATGTTTGTTGCAACAAATACCCCGCCTGCGCCATCCTACCAACAGGCGATGAACTCAAGAGAAACGCATGGTATTACCGTGGCCGCGCGCCGTCGGCCGCCCGCAAAAGATCCGCGCCGCGAACGGTCAGGGAGATCGCCTGTGTCCAGCCTCAAACTCGAAATCGCGCAGCGGCAGCCCTTCGCCAGCCTCGAGGAAGAGGCGGTCCTCAATCTTTTACGCACCGCCGACCGCCTGAACCGCGCCTTCGCGCGCAGGACGCGCGCCTGGGGCGTCACTTCCACGCAATACAACGTCCTGCGCATTCTGCGCGGCGCGCACCCCAGCGGCCTCACCTGCGCCGCCATTGGTGAGCGCATGATCGCCGCCGACCCCGACATTACGCGCCTGCTGGCCAGGATGAAGAGGCTCAAGCTCATCCGCCAGCGGCGCGGCCGCCGCGACCGCCGCGTGGTCCGCACCTATATTTCGCCGGCTGGCCTGGAACTGTTGCAGGCTCTCGATCCGTTGATCCGCCAGCTTCCCGGCGAGCTGCTCGGGCACATGAGCGCCGCGGATCTGGCGGAGCTGATCCGTCTCGTGGAATTGGCCCGCCAGCACAGCGAAGAGACTCCCGGCCAGGTCCCAGGCTGCGAAGGCCAGGAGTCCTAGAACAGCTTGCATCCATCCCCTTTATGATGATTCCAGAGACGCAATGCCCCTCCTGGACTCTTGTCCGCTGTGGCGGCTTGCGCCAACCGCCGGCTGGATGCAAGTTCCCCTGAATCGCTATAAGAAAGGATGGCAGACGCCTCGACCACTTGCGGGCGTCCACCCGGAGGAAGAATGGCTTTACGCGCCGTGGTCTTCGACTATGGAAAGGTGCTCACCGGTCCGCCTGACCCCGGGGCTCGCGCCGCCATACTGCGCATCACTGGCCTGAGCGAAGAGCGCTTCGAGAGCTTGTATTGGACTGATCGGCACGCCTACGACGAAGGCAAGCTCACCGGGCTCGCCTTCTGGCAAAAGCTGGTGCGCGACGCCGGAGTCGAACTTCCCCTAGCCGCCATCGAGGAGCTGAACCGCTGGGACGCGCGCATGTGGACCAACGAAAACCACGCCATGGTGGCCTGGCAGCTTGCGCTCAAGCGCCGCGGCCTGCTCACTGCCATCCTCTCCAACATGGGCGACAACGTGCACGCAAGGATGCAGCGCGAGTTCGAGTGGCTGGGGCGCTTCGACGTGCTGGTGTGGAGCTACGAGCTGGGCATGGCCAAGCCCGATCCGGCCATCTACCGCTACCTGCTCGACCGGTTGGGCACCGAGCCGCAGCAAACGCTCTTCCTCGACGACCGGCCGGTGAACGTTGATGCTGCCTCCGCCATGGGCATGAAGGGCCTGCTCTTCTCCTCCGTCGAGCAACTGCGCTCCGATCTGCTGGCGCAGGGTTTCGACGGCCAGCTTCCGCTTCCCATCTGACAAAACAGCCCCGCTAAGACCGCGCCTCGCGCGCAGCCGGGCGCATTACGAGGCCATTCCCAGCCCCACCAGGTTAGCGGCGGCGATGATGATCAGGATCCCGGCCCAGAGCAGGCGCAACGGGCGTGAGCCCACGCCCTTCCACTCGCCCAGCGCCAGTCCCACCAGGCCGCCCCACAGCACATAGCCGCTCATGTGCAGCATCCAGTTCACATAGGAGAGCCGCGCGGGAATACTGGCCGCGCCCCAGGCATAAAAAAAGAACTGCAGGTACCACATGATCCCCCCGGCGGCGGCCATTGAGCCGTTCTTGATTAGCGTGCCGCGCGGTTGGGCCAGATCGGCGCGCAGCGAAAGCTCCTTCTTGAAGCCCAGGCGCGTAAAGCAATAGGCAAAATTGACCACCCCGCCGCCGCCCATGATGAGCACGTAGCTGGGCAGAGCTGCGTACATCGTGTTTACGTGCACGCGCAGCGCGGCCGCCGCCATCGGCCCGGCCGCATCGATGGCGAACGACATCCCCGAGGAGAAGATGCCGCACAGCACCGCCAGCATCAGGCCCAGCTTCACGTTGAACTCCTGGACCCCGGCGCCCAGCTCGACCTCTTTCTGATGGCCGGCATAAGAGACAGTGGCCACCCCAATCAACGCGACCACAATGCCCGACATCGTCCATAGGCCGCCGCGGCTGGCAAATAACGCGAGGAACTGGCCGTGAGTCATGGGCGGCACCAGCGTGCCCACCACCAGCGTGACGCCGATCGCCACGCCGATGCCCAGCGACATGCCCAGATAGCGCATGGTCAGGCCGTAGCTGACGTTGCCCACTCCCCACATGGCGCCGAACAGCGCTACCTTCCACATCAGGCTGGGACTGAGCGCGGCGTAGAAGGCATAAAAATGCGGGAGCAAACAGAGGCTCACGCCGATGGGCAACAGAATCCAGGAGAAGAAGCCGGCCAGGGCCCAGGTGGTTTCCCAGGACCACTTCCGGACCTTCTCGATGGGCGCGTAGAAGGACGCGGCGCACGCGGCTCCGACCATGTGCCATCCGATGCCAGCGAGTATGACCGGCATTTCGCCTCCGCTCTCTCCAAGCTGCCGGCATACCTCGCGCATCGCCCGCGGCCAAGTTGAAAGACTACCCGTTCAGCGCTCTCTCTGTACAGCCGTCAGGATCGTCCGCCGGAAGCGATTGTGACCCGCCTGCGCGCTCGCAGCGGCTGCGGAAACCATGAACACGCTCGTGCCCGGTAAACTTTTTTCATGGCCCTTCGCCTCTACGCCGCCACCACCAGCGCGGGCAAGCTGCGCGACTTCCGCACCGCCGCTCAAACCTACGCTTTGACCATCGATCCGCTTCCCGGGCTCGACGCCATCCCCACGCCGGAGGAAGACGGCCCTACTTTCGCGGCCAACGCCACGCTCAAGGCCCTCTACTACTCGCGGTTCTCTCCCCGCGAGCTGGTCATCGCCGACGACTCAGGCTTGGAAGTGGACGCCCTCGGCGGAGCCCCCGGCGTGCGTTCGGCGCGCTTTGCGGCCGACTCCGGCCTGGTGGACTCGCCCGACGCCAACGACAACACCGACGTCTGGAACAATATGCTCCTGCTGCAGCGGTTGAGCGGCGTTCCCGCGGCCAAACGGACCGCGCGCTACCACTGCGTTCTGGCTGCGGCCCGCGACGGCCTGTTGCAGCATACCGCCGAAGGCGCCGTGGAGGGGATGATCCTGGATGCTCCACGCGGCATGGGAGGATTCGGATACGATCCCCTCTTCTATCTGCCCGAGCTGGGCAAGACCATGGCCGAACTCGACCTGGAGACCAAACTCTCGCTCAGCCATCGTGGGCGCGCCTTCGCGGCCCTGCTGCCGATGCTGTTCTGATTCATCCACAGCTCTCGTCCAAAGGATCACTCCGCGGAGCGGCGGCTTGACGGCGGCTACGCCAAGCTCCAATAATGCAAGTGCAATCAAGTAAGAAAGCTTCGTCTCTTAATTTGATACTGCCCATCGGCGGGCATGCCGCCTTCTGGGCGCTAGCTGCATCCGGAACCTTCAGGAGCCGAGAACGTCATGGCAACCGCTCAATCACCAATCGCGCCCACAGTCCGGCGCGGTGTCGAACCTCTGCGCCCCGGTCAAGGAAACTCCTTCCTCTGGCACAAACTCCACTCTTTGCTCGGCATCATTCCCATCGGAGCGTTTCTTCTCGAGCACCTGATCTCCAACTACGAGGCGCTCAAAGGCCCTGCCGCCTACGGCGAGCAGGTGAGGTTCCTGAATCATTTGCCTTTGGTGCGCGTGCTGGAATGGGTGTTTATCTTTCTGCCCATCCTCTATCACGGCGTCTATGGAGTTTACATCTGGCTGCGCGGGAAAGCGAACGTAGTTTACTATCCCTGGTCGGGCAACTGGCTCTATGTGGCGCAGCGGTATACCGGGTTGCTTGCCTTCGCCTACATTATTCAGCACGTCATCCGGCAACGCTTCATGGGCGTCGATCTTCCCAATCATCCGGCAGCGGCGTTCTGGAAGGTGCAGCACGAGCTGGCTAATCCCTGGTTGCTGGCCGTGTACATCATTGCCATGATTGCCGTCTGCTGGCACTTCGCCTACGGCGTATGGCTGTTCGCGGCCAAATGGGGCATCACGCCGGGCGAAAGGTCGCGCCAACGCTTCGGCTATGTGTGCATAGCTTTCGGCGTGCTGCTGGCGGCTATGGGCCTGGCCAGCATTTGGGCCTTCGTGGGCGGCAAGTACCCCAACGCTCCTGAGAATCCGCCTCTCAGTTATCAGGTGTCAGGTTTCAGGGATCAGGGATCAGTCCTGAAGCTGCAGAAACGATATCTGGTTGTCTTGGCTGGCGAGTCTGATGTTCGCACCAGCACTATCTCCTGAACCCTGAAACCTGACACCTGAAACCTCTAGAGGAAAGACATGGCAGCACCCAGAATCATCGTGGTTGGCGGCGGGCTGGCCGGATTGTCGGCGGTCATTAAGATCGCCGAGGCGGGAGGCAACGTCGATTTATTTTCCATCGTTCCCGTCAAGCGCTCGCACTCGGTCTGCGCCCAGGGCGGCATCAACGCCGCCAAGAATCTGAAAGGCGAAGGCGACACCACCTGGCAACACTTCGACGACAGCGTGTATGGCGGCGACTTCCTGGCCAATCAGACGCTGGTGAAGGAGATGTGCGAAGCGGCGCCGGCCATTATCGACCTGCTCGACCGCATGGGCGTGCCCTTCAACCGCACTCCGGAGGGATTGCTCGATTTCCGGCGCTTCGGCGGCACGCTTTACAACCGCACGGCCTTCGCCGGCGCCACCACCGGCCAGCAGTTGCTGTACGCGCTCGACGAACAGGTGCGCCGCCACGAGTCGGACGGCAACGTGCGCAAGTTCGAAGGCTGGGAGTTTCTCTCCGCGGTGCTCGATTCCAAGGGCCAGGCGCGCGGCATCGTGGCCCTCAACCTGCGCACCATGGAGCTGCAGGCGTTTGCCGCGGACGCGATCATTCTGGCCACCGGCGGTAACGGAGCCATCTTCGGCAAGAGCACCAACTCCGTGGTGTGCACGGGCTCGGCGCAGTCGGCGGTCTTCCAGCAGGGCGTCTATTACGCCAACGGCGAATTCATCCAGGTGCACCCTACCTGCATTCCCGGCGAAGACAAGCTGCGGCTGATGTCGGAGTCGGCGCGCGGTGAGGGCGGCCGCGTGTGGGTGCCGCGCACCGCCGGCGACAAGCGCCCCGGCAAGCAGATTCCCGAGACCGAGCGCTTCTACTTCCTCGAAGAGTGGTACCCCAAGTACGGCAACCTGGTGCCGCGCGACATCGCCACACGCGCCATTCACAAGGTGGTCTACGAGGAGGGTCTGGGACTGGACGGCCAACCTATGGTCTATCTCGATGTGACGCACATCGATCGCGCCACCCTGGACCGCAAGCTCGGCGGCATCCTGGAAATCTACGAGAAATTCGTCGGCGTCGATCCCCACGTCGAGCCCATGAAGATCTTTCCCGGCATGCACTACACCATGGGCGGTCTGTGGGTGGACAACGACCAGATGACCAACATTCCCGGCATCTATGCGGTGGGCGAATGCGACTACCAGTACCACGGCGCCAACCGCCTGGGTGCGAACTCGCTGCTCAGTTGCATCTTTGCCGGTTTCCGCGCCGGACCGCACGCCCTGAAGTACGCGGGCAGCCTGGCGGCGGCCGGGAGCGACGGCGGCCACGCAGCGGAGCTGGCGCGACAGGCCGGGATCAACAAGAAGCTGATCGAGAACGAGGGCACGGAAAACCCCTTCAAGCTGTGGCGCGAGCTGGGCCAGACCATGACCGAGCACGTAACCGTGATTCGCTATAACAAGGACCTGAAGAAGACCGACGAGAAGATCGTGGAGCTGCTGGACCGCTACCGGAAGGTGAACCTGAGCGACAAGAGCCAGTGGGCCAACACCAGCTTCGCTTTTGCCCGCCAGCTCTACAACATGCTGGAACTCGCCCGCGTCATCGTGCAGGGCGCCATCCTGCGCGACGAATCGCGCGGCGCGCACTTCAAGCCCGACTTTCCGGAGCGCAACGACGAGAAATTCTTGAAGACTACGAAGGCGAGCTTCACGGGCGAGCCCGATGGCCCGCGCTTCGAGTATGAGGCAGTCGATACCCAGTACATCAAACCGCGCCTGCGCCGTTATGACGTGGCCAAATAGACGAGAGAGACCGAGCGATGGCAACCAAAACCGTGCAATTTGAAATTAAGCGTCAAGCCAATCCCGATGCCCCCGCGGTGTGGGAGACGTTCGAACTGGAGTGGCGCCTGGGCATGAACGTAACCACGGCTTTGATGGACATTGCCGCCCATCCCGTCACCGCCGAAGGCCGCCAGACCACCCCCATCACCTACGAATCGAATTGCCTGGAGGAGATCTGCGGCTCCTGCGCCATGCGCATCAACGGCAAGGCGCGCATGGCCTGCTCTGCGTTGATCGACGATCTGGAGCAGCCCATCCGCCTGGAGCCGCTCTCTAAGTTTCCCCTGGTCCGGGACCTGCAAGTGGACCGCTCGGTGCTGTTCGAGAACCTCAAGGCCGTCAAGGCCTGGGTGCCCATCGACGGCACCTACGACCTCGGCTCCGGTCCGCGCATCCTGCCCCAGGAGCAGGAAGCCAGCTATCCGCTCTCCCGGTGCATCAGTTGCACCTGCTGCATGGAGGTTTGCCCGCAGTTCAACGAGGAGACAGGCTTTGTGGGCGCGGCCACCATCGCTCAGGTGAAGCTGTTCAACAATCACCCCACCGGCAAGTTCTTTAAGGAGGAGCGTCTGCGCGCGCTGGCCGGCGACGGCGGCATCCAGGAGTGCGGCTACGCGCAGAACTGCGTCGAGGCCTGCCCCAAGCAGCTTCCGCTCACCAATGCCATCTCCGACGTGGGCCGCGACGTGATTCTGCAGAAGGTCAGGGACTTCCTGCGCAGATAGCGGCGCTCCAGATTATTTACGGCATTTCTCCTTCAGATATAGCCCTGGTTGACGATGTACAAGGTTGCGATTTCTTGAGGAAATCGCAACTTGAGGTCGTCGCCTCCGGTATACAGCAGAAGGAGAAATGCGTCAGGACGCCGCCGCCAGCTCCTCGACCCTCGCCATCCGCTGACCCTTGCGCGGTCCCCGCTTGCGCGCGCTCATCACTTTGATGCGCTCCAGCAGCTCCTGGGCCGTGCAGCCTTTTTTGGCCAACATCGCATCGGCCACGTGGATCTCGCCGCTCATCGCCGGCGGATCGCCCAGCAGGATCATCGGTACATGGTTCGCTATATGCTTCAGCCGCTCCACCAGTTGCTTCCCATTCATCTGCGGCATGGTAAAGTCGGCCAGCACCAGGTCCACCGGCTGACCGGCGAATACGCCGATCGCCTCCTGCCCGCTTAATGCCGAAACCACCTGGTATCCGTTCGTCGTCAGCATGAACCTGAGTACTGAAAGCTCCTGTTCGTTGTCGTCTACACAAAGAATTACTTTCTTAGGGCGCATGATATGTGAGGCCGCTCCTTATTTCGGTTTTTTCTCGCTTTGCGCATGGCAATCCATTGTGCGCCCGCGCTCTCGGCGAGTTTCTTCGTGGTGTGTCCGGGACCGGCAGCCGGGAATGAGAGGGGGCATTTCCTGTGTAGATTCGTGGGGGCCAGTCGCCTGGGCGCGGCGCGCGCAATCCCATCTCGCGCGGCCCTTACGCACCACGGCAACCGGCGTGCGAACTACAGCAGGCCAGTCCTCATTCGTGGCCAAGAGGTCACTGTTTTTGCCGCTCCAATGAAAAACCCCAGCGGAGGGTGATGTTGCGGTTACGAATGGCAACACTACGAGCCCCGGAGCTTTATGGGAAGAGAGAAAAACAAGCGAAAGATGCTCTGAAAATCCATCTGAAATAACTGCTAAATCGCTACCCTGAACAAGCGCAGCCACTTGTCATGTTGAAGTTGTGTTGAAAGCATGTGCATCGCGGCAGGAAAAGCGGTTCCGCTGCTGCAAGAACAGTGCGGCTTCCGGCGCGCACATTCGCCACCCTCGCGCATCCCGCAATCAAACATCTCGGCGCGGGCCGGGAGTAGGCTGAAGCTGGATACGATTCTCACCAGCGTCAATGCCGGCCTGCGCTCCAATTCGATCGTGCGCCAGTTTGGTTCTCGCCGCAACAGCCAATCTCAATCTTCTCGGGCCGGAGCACCTCCTCATCCTCGCCGCTATCCCTCTTCTTGCCGCCGTTCTTGCGGCCATCCAGCGCCGTCTCTCTCTCGGAACCAGCCGCCTGCGCCTCGGCTTCGCCGCCGTCCTGCTCCTGGACTCGGTTCTGTGGTACGGGTACTTGGCCGCCATCGGCCAGCTTACCTTTCCCGGCGCGCTGCCCCTCGATCTCTGCGACATCACGCTCTTCCTCGTCATCATCGTGCTCTTCAATCTCCATCCGGCCATCTTCGATCTGGCTTATTATGGCGCATTGGCCGGCACTTCCATGGCGCTGCTCACACCCGACCTATGGGAGTCTTTTCCCTCTTTGTCCACGGTCCAGTTCTTCGCCGCCCACAGCTTGGCTGTCACCGCCGTCCTCTATCTGGTGTGGTCTGGGCAGGCGCGGCCGCGGCCGGGATCGGTCGCCAGGGCGATGCTGGCCCTGAACCTCTTCGCCGCTTTCGACTTCACATTCGATTCCATCTTCAAGACCAACTACATGTACCTCCGCGCCAAGCCTGAGAATCTCTCCCTCCTCAATGTTCTAGGTCCATGGCCGTGGTACATCTTGACCTCCGAAGCCGTCGCCCTCGCCTTGTTCCTGCTTCTCTATCGTCCCTTCCGCCCATCCAGCCGCAAACGGGCCGCGCAGCCATAGTACCCCGGGAGCCAGTAGCGCACCATGGCTTGCGGCGGGGCTTTTCACGGCGCGATCACGCCGCGGAGAACCCGGCTTGAGCGTTCCATTCTTCCGTTCCATCGCCGTCCCGCCGCTCCTTGACACAAAACTTGCGGCATTCTACTCTACGATTGCTCGCGGCGGATTCTTCTTCAAGCCAACAGCCTTCAAAAGACCGGAGATCGGACATCGCGGAGCAAACCGTAACGGGAGCGGCTTTTTTACCGCTGCCCGAGCCCCGATTCCCGGCTTCTCCCGCACCGGTGGCGAAGTGGCTAACGCGCAGGTCTGCAAAACCTGTATACGCGGGTTCGATCCCCGCCCGGTGCTCCAATCTCCAAGGCAAAGAATTGGCCGCGGCTCGTAACTTGAGACGCGGACTTTGCTGTGAATCTGGGTGATCGGAGCAAAGGAGAACCTAGAGCGGAATCTGCGGCTGCGGCAGGCGCGTCTGCGCACGGTCCAGAAACAGCCGCAGACGAAGCGCTTCAGTACGCTCCGCGGCCACCAGCCCCATCTGCCGCCGTATGTGGTCGATGTCTTCGAGAGCGGTCACCTGCGCCTCGTCGCTTGCGGCGTCTCGTTCCAGGCGCGCGATCCGCTCTTCGATGCTGCGCCGGAACCGGGGGCTGATCTCGTAGCGTTCGTAGGTGGCGCAGTCGATGGTCACAGTATGTACCTCGCGGCCGGGAGCCTCGAGGCGGAGGATTTTTTCTCCAGCCCCCTCAAGTTTTTCCCATCTGTGCCGATATTAGCGAAGACACCTTAATGACGCCAGATTACCGAGTCAACCTCCCTAGGTAATGGACTGTCCGAAAATAGGACAAGAAAGAGGGAAAATCCCGCATCGCATCATCCCCTGCTCACGGTGCGCAGTCAAGGGCCGGCTCCGTCCTGCGGCTGCGAACCGCGAACCTCGAGGTGAGAAGCTAATTCCCCGCAGCGGCGATGCCGACCACCATCCGCGTTCCATAATCCAGGTGGACGTTCTTCTTCGCCGCCGAGAGCACTCCGGAAGCGGAACCAGTGGCATCGCCACTCAGCATCACGCCCGCAATCCCCGTGCTGCTTGCGGCCGTGCTGGGGTGGAGCGCCTCTCCGGCCGCGTTCGCGTTGAACACGGCATCGCCCACCAGTCCGGTTCCGGCCACGTTGCTGCCAGACGTCGCCGTGCCGCTCATGTCCTTGCCACCATAGGCAGGACCGTTCGGCCCAGGACCGTTAAAGGCGTCTGCGGCGTTTTGGCGCGCGTTCGCCTCCGCTGCTATAGCGCTCTCAGACTCCAACACCGACTCAATCACGGAATGGATCGCGATGCTCTGTCCGTCCTTCAGCACCACGTGGTCGAACTCGATGCCTATCTGGGAGTTTTCATGCTCCTTTTTGTGCGCCTGCACCTCGGTCACGTGGCCCTGCAGCCGCGATCCTTTGGGGATGACCATGCCGCCGGCGGTCCGTGCTTCTTCTGTCGTCTTGAGCTCGACTGACTCGCCCACCCGCGCCGATTTCGAGTCCAGCGCGCGAACCAGTTCACCGCTGACTGGCCGCATCTGCGCACTCAAGTTTGCGGCGCCGTTGGCCGAATCGTTGGCGTTTGCGCCCGCGGCAGAAGCTGAGCCGCTCTGTTGAGCGCTGGCGCCCACCTGTTGCGCCATGAGGGAAAGGCTCGCAAGAGTGACAATGGCCACCGCGAACAATTTGACGGCTTTCATCGTTGTATCCTCCAAGTGCCAGCCAGTTTACGCCGTGCCCGCGCTTGCTGCAACGGGAAAAACTTGCTCGCTGCGACCAGCGGCGCAAATGCCGTGCTCACCGGGGTCACTCCAGATCGACTCCAATAAAACATAGATTCAAAACAGGATAGATCAAACGCTCCAGCGATTTCCCCAGCCGGATTACGCCCCAATCCGTACGTCAGGAAATTTCTACTCGGATTTATGTGTAATTTCTTCCCTGCTGGACGGCTCACCGCTTCCCCGCAACTGCGGGCAGTGACAAATCTATTCAGGCTGGGTCTTCCAGCCCCATGCGTCCGGTCACACTATTGAAGCGGCGCCGCCAGGGCGTAATAGCCCTTTTTCACTTGCACCTTCATTCCCTGCCCGCAATTGACCGAAATGCGCCGGAACGTGCCGTCCATCTTAGCGTCCGCAGGTGTGTAACTGGCCAGGTACTGGGTGCGCAGTTCGTCTTCGATCTCCGCGAAGGCCGCGCGCAGTTTTTCCCCGTTGTTGCCCACGTCGATCAGCCGCCCTCCGGTATCGTCCGCCAGCTTCTTCGCGGCGGAATAGCCGTAGTAACCCATCCCGAAGCCGCCGTAAAAGCCCCGGTCGGCGATCAGAATCACGTAGATTATCACGTTGTTCTTGAGCGCCGCCGTGATCGCATCGTTAATCTTGTGGTCGCTGCCTTCGTCCTCCCCGTCGGTCAGGATGATCATGGCCTTGCGTCCGCTCTGTTCGCTCATCTTGTCGAACGCGGCCTGGTAGATCGCGTCGTAGAGCAGGGTGCCTTTGGGCGCGCCGATGGTGGGAACGGGCCCTCCGCCCAGGCCCGGGATGCCTGCGGAGCCGCCCCCGCCCGCGGTGTTGATCTGTGCGCTGTCCATGGCCCGCGCCAGCTCCCGCGCGTCGTTCGTGTAGTCCTGCAACAAATTCACGTTCACATCGAACGACAGCAGAAAGGCCTCGTCCTTGGGCCGCAACACGCGCTCCAGAAACTCGCTTCCTGCCTGCTGTTCCAGCGGCAGCACCCGATCCTGGCTGCCCGAGGTGTCCAGCAAAATTCCCAACGTCAGAGGCAGGTCGGTTTCCGCCACAAAGCTCTTCAGCGTTTGCGGCGCGCCGTCTTCAGAGACAGTGCAATCGCTTTTGGTCAGGTGCGGCGCCAGCTCGCCGTGCTTGTCCTTCACCGTGAAAAACAGATCGACCAGGTTCACATTCAGCTTTAAGGTCGCTATCGGCTGTTCTGGGGGCGGCGCCGGAGCAGTGCTCACCGGAGGTGCGTCTGGCGAGGGTGCAAGCTGCGCCCATGCCCCCGCTGACAGCCCCGGCAGGCCCAGCAAAAGTGCGGCGATTCCAAATCCAATGCGCATTCTGGTCAGTTAGACGATTTCGTTGCCCCTTTGAAAGCATAATCGAACTCCTCCCATGCGTGCGGGCAACCTACATGATCCTGTCGCGTCTGATACTCTGAAAGGTGCGTTCCCGCTCTGGCTCTAGCCCAAGCGCAATGCGCTCGCCGGCGGTTCAGGGCTGGGACGCGGGACGCTGGGAGGAAGGGTTTCTCGTGAAGCACGGACTGACGGCAATGGCGCTGGCTGCGCTCCTTGGTGCGAGCCTGTATGGAACCGGGGTGATTGATGCTCAACAGCAGCAATCCCCCGTGCCCAACGCCCCTACGCCCCGCGCCGCTCCGCCGCTGGCTGACGTAGCCGGCCCCATCACCCCCGGCCAGGGTGCTGCCGCCCCGCCGGCTGGTTCCTCTTCCTCTTCCTCGGCCTCATCGCCGCAGCCCGCGCCTCCCCCCGCCGCCAGCCCTGCTCCGTCCTCCACACAGCCCACCAGCACGGTGCAGGCCGAACCTCCTGAAGAAGGCTCCGGAGCGGTCACCCGCTTTGTTGTCAACGTGAACTTCGTCGAAGTACCAGTCACCGTCAAGGACTCGCACGGAAACCCGGTTGCCGGCCTCACCTGGCGGGATTTTAGGGTCTACGAAAACAACACTCTCGAACCGTTGCGGGTCTTTAGCGTCGATCCCGCTCCGCTTTCTATCGCCTTCGTGATCGACCAGAGCCTGCCCTCGAACATCATGGCCGAAGTGAACGATTCACTGGGCGCCATCCAGGGCGCTCTGGCCCCCTATGACGAAGCCGCGGTCTTTACCTACGGCAACGGCGCCAAGGAGTGGACCGGTTTCACCGGCGCGCAAAGTCCCCGTTTGCCGGCCGTGCTGTCTCTTGCCCAGGCGGTCGGCACCGACCCCATGGTGCCCATCAACTCCGGCCCGCTCGCCGGCTGTCCTATCCGCCAGAACGGCAACTGCGTCGATCCCAACATTCAGCCCGGCCGCTCCGCCGGCAACGATTCCTTTATCACCATCCCCAGGCAGATTCACACCCTCAACGACGCGATCCTGGCCGCCGCCAAGGAGCTTTCTACGCGCCCCAAGGGCCGCCGCCGTGTCATCTACGTCATCTCCGACGGCAAGGAGTACGGCAGCAAAGCCAGCTACAAGGAAGTGGTGCAGTACCTGCTGACGAATAAGATCGCCGTCTACGGCACCCTGGTGGGCGACTCCGCCATATGGGGTGAGGGTTGGGTCGATCGCTTCCACCTGCCCTTCACCATGTACGACGATATTCTCTATAAGTACACGGCCGTCACCGGCGGCGACCTGGACACCGTCCGCGGCATCAATGGCATCGAGAAGAGCTACGCCTTGATTGCCGACGAGGCCCGCAACCAGTACACGCTGGGCTACCTCAGCCACGAGCCGATCTACGACGGCAAGTACCGCAAGATCGATGTGCGCGTCGATCGCCCCAGCCTCGAAGTCATCGCCAAGCCCGGCTATTACCCCTCCGCGCAGGATTACCGCTAGCAGCTCTCCCTTCCCCGCATGGACCCATCCCGTGGGCTCGCTGCGTCCGGTCCGTTGGTCCGTTGATAGCCGCCTCCAACCGGCCTACTGCGGTTCTCCGATGGGTGTAGTGCGGAACGCAACCTCTCATGGGAAGGAGAGCGTCCTGAACGCACAAAGGCCTGTGCTCAAGCACAGGCCCTCGATCCTAGCTCAACGCTCAACGTGCCGGGCGGTCGCGCACACTGCCGTGTAGCGTCGCGAACCCCACAGCCTGGTCCCGGAAAACCCAGCCTGCCGCCCGCAGCGCCTTGGTTACGTCTTGTTTTGCTCCGCGGGCGTGGAGCTCGGCGGCGCGGAAGCCGTGTTCTGCTGCGTGTTCGGCGCCGGCGGCGGCGGATCGGTAATGCCGCGAATCCCTTCGCGGAACCCCTTCAATCCCTCACCCAGACCTTTGCCCAACTCCGGCAGCCGCTTGGCGCCAAACAATAAAAATCCCACGATCGCCAGTACGATCAGATGCCATGGCTGAAGAAAATCGCCCATTGTCATTCCTCCGCGCGCCGCTCTTTACCGGCGCACACTATCAAGCCCTATTGTCGCACAGAACCAGCTCTCCTCACAGGGCTGGACGGTCTTTGGCCTCCCTAATTGCTGAAACTACCCTCCTGGCGGCCAAACGCTCGCTATGCTCCGGCAGTCAGCGCGTTCCTGGAAACGGAGGTGAAATGCGAGTCAAGCCTCTATATTCCTTGTGCTTTCCTCCTCTACGGGACCCTGCGGGAAGTCGGCGCTTGTTTTGCCGCGCCGACCATCAGTTCACGCGCGCCGGTTTGCCCAGCCGCTCGGCCGCTATGGCAAAAAAAGACTGTAGATCGCCCTCCTCGCCTATCGTCAGCCGGCGATAGACCTTCATTACCGGAAACAAGAGCGAACCGCGCACTTGCACCGCCGGAACCGCCGCCACGCCGCCGGGATACGTCGTCATCTCCCAGTTTCCTGCGTAGCGCCGCCGCAGCACCTCGCCCAGATAGCTGCCCCAAAGCCGCGCTTCGAACTCCACATCGAGCTCCGGGCTCTCGCCCACCAGGACCAGAATCTCGTCCAGGGCGTCAACGGATTCCGCGCTGAAGTCCAGCTTACGCTGGTAGCGGCTGCGCCCCGCCTCTGCCGCCGACTGCGCATACCCCTCCATCATCGCTTCCAAGCTTGGATAGTCCGCCGACTCCAGGCGTTTGCGCATTTCAATGAATTCTCGCATCCAAGTAACAGCCTACAGCGGTTCCAGAGTTACCGCACCCGGAAAGTACACTGCCGGGTGGCATTTACCTTAGAACTTATCCGTAAACTAGAACTTATCCGTAAATAGGTAGCGCAAACAGGTAGCGCAAATACGTAGCGCCGACCTCCTGGTCGGCTGTCGTGTGGGCCTCTTGGCCCACACGTCGCTGTTGGCGGCGTGGACGCCTCCAGTACAGCCGCTCTGGAGAGCGGCGCCACTTGAATGCGCAATTTACGGATAAGTTCTTAAGCAAATACCCCATTTCACGAACCTCAAAACGGCAAATGAACTCTGGAACCGCTCTAAATGCTTCCGCGCCGGATCGGCGCCATGAAAATGGTGTCCTGACGGGCGTTTATGGCAGACTGAGATCAGTTGCGGAGGTTCACGCGTGAAAACGGCCCTCAAGCTCTTCTTCTTCGGCGCTTTGCTCGGCCTTGCCGCCGGCTCGGCCTTCTCCGCCGGCCGCGACATTTATCCGCCTCCAGCACAGGCCAATGCCGATATCGCCGCCGCTCTCACAACCGCCGCGGCTACCCACAAGCGCATCCTTCTCGACTTCGGCGGAAACTGGTGCCCCGACTGCCAAGTTCTGGATATTTACTTCCACAACGCCGCAAACCGTCCTCTCCTCGCCGCCAACTTCGTCCTGGTCCATGTGAATGTCGGCCGCTTTGACGCCAACCTCGACTTGGCCGCGAAGTATGGCGTCCCGCTCAAAAAGGGCGTGCCCGCCCTGGCCGTCCTCAGCGACCGCGGCCAGCTGCTTTATAGCCAGCGGAATGGCCAGTTCGAAGCCATGAGCCGCATGGAGTCCTCGTCTGTCACCGCCTTCCTGATGCGATGGCGGCCCGACCGCGCCGGCTGTTCGGTGGTGACGGTCAACTGCTAACCCCTTCCAAAAGCCGGCGCTCGACACAGGGCGGCGAAAGCACGGAGATCAGCAATGAACTTCGACATCGAAGCACTTCCCGCCAGCGTCCCTTACAAGCTCCTGGTAGGCCTGGTGGCCCCGCGGCCTATCGCGCTGATCACCAGCATGGACGATACCGGGCGGCTTAATGCGGCTCCCTTCAGCGCCTACAACTATCTATGCACCGATCCGCCCATCGTCGGCGTGGGCGTCACCAACCGCCCCGCCGAACCCTTTGTGCCCAAGGACACGGCCCGCAACATCCGCCGCACCGGCGAGTTCGTGGTCAACGTGGTCACCGAAGACATCGCCCAGAAGATGAACATCTGCGCCACCGACTTTCCGGAGGAGATGAACGAACTGGAGATGGCCGGCTTTACCACCACCCCCTCGCAGAAAGTGAGGGTGCCGCGCATCGCCGAAGCCCACGCGGCGCTGGAGTGCCGGGAGTACACGACTATGGAGATCGGCCGTTCGCGCATCATCCTCGGCCGCGTAGTCGCCGTCTACGTCGAAGACCGTTTCGTCGATCCTGACGGTCCCTACATCAAGGCTGAGAAACTGCACGCCATCGGCCGCATGAACGGCCTGAGCAACTACGCGAAAACCCGTGACGCCTTCGTAACCATTCCGCGAATTTCATACGAAGAGTGGAAAAAGGGTCGGCGGTAGAAGCTTAAAGAATCCGCTCGCGCAGTCCCGCCCTCACCCCAGCGGCGCCAGATGCTTGGTGTGCCGGTAGGTGTAAGTGATGCGATGGATCACGGTGACGGTCGAAAGCACGGCCAGCACCCACAGCACCGGAGCCATTACTCCCCAGTGGTTGAACAGCGCGCCCAGCAGGATGAGCACGATCCGCTCCGGCCGCTCCATAAAGCCCACCTTGCACTGCCCGATCAGCGCCTCGGCGCGGGCCCGCGTGTAGCTCACCATCAGCGACGTAACCATCACGAACGCAACCAGCACTACGTAGCGGAAACGGTTGATGCGCCCGTAGTAGACCAGCAATCCGAAAAACAGCACAACGTCCGAATAGCGGTCGATCACCGAATCGAAGTAGGAGCCGAACACCGTCACCTGGTTGGTGCGCCGCGCCACGCGCCCGTCCACCATGTCGAAGATGCCCGCTCCGATGATCACCAGCCCCGCATAGAAGAACATGCGTCCGTTGTTCAAGGCGTTGGCGTGGCCAAACAGAAACGCGGCGCCGATGTTGATCACCAGCCCCAGAAAGGTGAGCACGTTGGGATTGATGCGGGTGAGCGCCAGCCCATATACGATGCGGTCGAGAAGCCACCCGCAGGCGCGCCCGAATGCGCTGGTCCAGGTCATGAAACCTTCTAGCTCCTAGCTACTAGTGTCCCTAGTCCGAAGTTCGCACATAAATCCTGCTGCCATCCTGAGCGGAGTTTGCGGCGTTTGTTGCGGCAAACGGAGCCGAAGGACCTGCGGGTGTCTTTCGACGAACTTCAGATTCACTACCCTTAGCCCATCCCCGCTGAAACCTGCTTCACCGCCCTACGGCGCGAGAACTAGAGGCTAGAGGCCAGAAGCTAGCAGCTAGTTCCTTCCTTGCTACTGCGCCGTGCCGGCCGCACCTTCGTGGTCATCGCCTTCGCCGGCCTCGTCGTGAATGGTGGTCAGCTTCAGAACCTCCAGTTCGCGCTTCCCGTTGGGCGTCACCACCGTGGCCACGTCGCCCACACGCGTGCCCACCAGCCCCCGCCCGATTGGCGAAGTGGTCGAGATCAGACCCTTGGTCACATCCGCCTCTTCGCTGGTCACCAGCCGGTAGACAATCTCCTCGTCCTTGGTCGCGTCGTATACCACCACCGTCGAGCCAAATCCGGCCTTGTCCCTTGGAATGTTGGACAAATTCACCAGCGACAGCTCGCCCATCCGCTTCTTGAGCTGGCCCAGCCGCGCGTTTACGAACTCCTGCCGCTGCTTGGCCATGTGATACTCGGCGTTCTCCGACAGATCCCCCATGGCTCTGGCCTTCTTGATCTCGGCCGGCAGCTCATGGGCAAGCTCGCGCTCAAGTTGCTTGATCTCACTGAGAAGCTGTTTTTTGATGTGTTCGGGCATTCGATCCCATGGCGAGCAAGCGGGCTGTCTCGCTCGGCGAGAAATAGTAGAACCTAAGTAGCTATTATACGCAACCCGCGCCGAGTCGCTGGGCTGTTCCTCGTCCTTCTCAATTGATTCATATCCATTAAGGGCCCGGCGCCTTGCGTTCCTCTAGAGCCGGGCCTCGATCTTGATGATCGAGATGGCAATCGCCAACATTACGAGAATGATGACGAAACCCTGCTCTATGCGCATCTGCCCTACTCCCTGTTCCCTATTCCCTGTTCCCTGTCCTTCCCATCAAGAAATCCCTGCAATATCATCGTTGCCGCCACTTGATCCACCGCCCCGCGATGTTCCTGCCGCGCCCGCCCCGCCGCGTACAGAATCTGGTGCGCCTCGCGCGTGGTCAGCCGTTCGTCCCACAAGTGAATAGGCAGGTTGGTCAGCGCGCCCAGTTCCGCGGCAAATACTTGAATCTTCGCGGCCTGCGCGCTCGGCCCGCCGGAAAGGTGCATGGGGTTGCCCACCACAATCCCCGCCACGCCCAGCCGCCGCGCCAGCCGCGCCAACGACCGCAAATCGTCCTTCCTGCCCCGGCCCCGGCCGCTCCGCCTCTCCATCGTCAGCACTGGCTGGGCCGTCAGCCCCAGCTCGTCCGACACCGCTACGCCGATGCGGCGCATGCCGACATCCAGGCCCAAATAACGCGGATGCATGCCCGGCTCCAGTCTTTTCCCCTTTCCACCAGCTTAAGGACCTTATTCCAACAGAGTATGCCGCCCCTCGCGCCTCCTGCCCGGTACAATCGAAAAGAGTAGAGTCTTGGGGGAATTTACCGCGTCTTAATGAGAGAAGGGTCAATAGCAACATCATGGTAAGCCGCACAAGGAAGAGCAGGAAGAAGAAGAGCTCTGGGGCGGCGGGATTCCTGCTGGGATTTCTTCTGGTTGCGCTCGTTGCAGCCGGATTCGCGGTTTGGCTGGTCCTCGTCCCCTACGGGCCGGAAACTGAGACCTTCGTGGATCTCGCGCCCGGTTCTTCCACAGCCAAGGTCGGACGCCAACTGCAACAAGCCGGCGTGGTGCGCAGTGCCTTCGCCTTCGATCTGCTGCGCCTCTGGGAACGCGCCAGCCTCAAGGCCGGCGAGTACCGTTTCGACCACCCGCTCGCGGCCGTCGAGGTCTACCGGCGTATCGCGCGGGGAGACGTTTATAGCATCGCCCTCACCGTTCCCGAGGGCGCGAACATATTCGATATCGCCGCGCGCGTCGAGCAGGAGGGCCTCGCCACGCGCCGCCAGTTCCTTCAGGCGGTGGTCGAGCAGGTGGGCCTGATTGCCGATCTTGACCCCGGCGCCCAAAGTTTGGAGGGCTACTTGTTTCCGGATACCTACCATTTTGCCCATGGCGCGACCCCGGCGCAGATCGTCGCCGCCATGGTGCGCCGCTTTCGCGCCGTGGCAAGTCAGCTGGGGCTCAACAACCATGTCCACCGCGTGGTGACGCTCGCTTCCCTGGTGGTGCGTGAAACGGCTGTGAATGCGGAAAGACCCCTGGTAGCCAGCGTCTTTGAAAACCGCCTGGCAAAGAAGATGCCGCTTATGTGCGACCCCTCCGTGATCTATGGCCTGGAACTGGAAGGCCGTTGGCGGGGCGCCATCTACCAGAGCGATCTGGCCTTCAATACCGCCTACAACACCTACCTCCATACTGGATTGCCGCCAGGGCCGGTGGCGAATCCCGGTATCTCTTCCTTGCGCGCCGCCATGCATCCGGCTCACACGGATTACCTCTATTTTGTGGCCGCCGGCGACAATCCCCAGGGCCACTCGCTCTTTTCCGCTACTCTTGGCCAGCAAAGCCGCAACGTCGTCGGCTACCGGCGCGCCCTGCAGACAGATGGTGGACGATGAGATCCATCCGCCGCCTCGCCTTCCTCGCCGCCCTGGCTCTGCCTCTCTTGCTCTCCGGCTGCTTCCTCCTCTTCACCAAGCGCAAGCTGCCCATTCCCGAAGCCCCATCCGTGGTGCAAACTGCCACGCCGCAGCAGTTGGTCGACGGGCTCGACCGCCGCTGGGACCAGCTCCAGACTTTGAACGCCAACGTCGAAATTCAGACCAGCGTGCTCAAATCCACACAAGGCATAGCCAAGGATTACACTTCCATTCCCGCCATCATTCTCATCCGCAAGCCGAGTATGCTGCGCGTATATGCCCGTGTTCCCGTCATCGGCACGACCCTTTTCGATATGGCCAGCAACGGCAAAAATTTCACCCTCTACATTCCCTCCCAAAACAAGGCCGTCGAGGGCTCTGACTCGCTGACAAAGAAGACTCCGAATGCGCTTGAAAATCTCCGGCCGGCCTTCTTTTTGAACGCCATGGTTGTGTGCGGCCTCGAGCCCGGCGACGTTTACTCGGTGGCGGCGGACTCGGAGACGATCGAGGACCCCTCAAAAAAGCACCTCCTCCTAACCCCCGAATACGTTCTCAGCATCATGCGCCCCAAGCCGGGCTCCCGCGAGTTGACGCCGGTGCGCGTCATCACCTTCCATCGCGACGATCTCCTGCCCTCCGAACAGGATCTCTACAACAGCGAGGGCGTCCTGGAGACCCACGTCGCCTATATGGACTACAAGGACTTCGGCTTCGGCGAGTATCCTACCGTCATTGTTATCGAGCGCCGGGTGGAGGGGTATCAGATCGTCATCACCGTCCTAAAGGTCACAGAGAACATGACCCTGGACAACGACCAGTTCGTGCTCAAGGTGCCCGAAGGGACCACCATCCAGAACCTGGAGTAGCGCATCCGATCGCGGCAGATGGCGGCGTTCGCCGCCGCCAATGTCACTTGGGTTCCCGGCTCCGATATAAAGCAGGAGGAGAAGCGCTATGAGAGCCCGGCTTCCGGTGGCTCTCAACCGCCCTGCGTACAGCGGTTCCAGAGTTGCTGTACCCAGAGAGTACACTGCCGAGTGGCATTTTCCTTAACCGGGGTCCCCACAGACGGGTCTTCGTCTGTGGAGTGGAAGTAAATGCCCCACTTCACGAACCTCAAAATGGCACATAAACTCTGGAACCGCTCTAACCCCCCGTGCCAGCTCCAGCATCTTGGCCACCGGTTCCTTCGAGCACCAACCGATATCCTGCGCGCCAGCGCAGGCTCGCCAACTCCCACCCGCCTTATAGCTGTTTGAGCAGCCAGCGGATCGACCGCTTCTGAATCTCCACATACTGCGGGTTCCACATGGCGTCAATCGTGTGGCCCACCGCGGTAAACACCACGCGTCCCTCGCCAAACTCATACGCCCATCCGGAGATGGACTTAGTGCCGAGATTCTGATAGGTCAGACCGTCGACGTTCTCGGCCTCCAGCAGAATATATTTCCTGTCCTTGTCGTAGGCCACGTAGTGCTGTTCGTCGTTGACGATAAATTCCGCCATTCCCTGGGTGATCGGATGCGGGTTTTGCGAAGCGCGAACGTGAAACGGCCGCAGCGGCGGATGGCCAATGTATGCGCCCCCCATCACGTCCCGGTAGTTCTTCGACGAAAGCGAGATATGGCTCGAGTTATGAAGGGCGTAGAAGCCCTTGCCCGATTGCACAAAATCCTTGACCGCCGCGCCCTGCTCCTCGGTTATCCACATCACCGGCTTGGGTTCCTGGTTGCGGGGCGTGCGATTCTCCAGGTTCCCCTCGTAGTCCGTATAAGCATCCGGCCCCAGATAGCCATCGGGCCAGATCATGCCGTCGCGCAGCACCACTAGTAACTGATAATCCTTGAGCAGGTCCGCGGAAAGGCGGTCGTAGTGGGTGGTGTATTCCCAAGGGATGTTCAGCTCCCGGAACACCTTATCCAAGGCCACCCGGATGTAGTCGGGGTTGTGGTAGCGGTCGCCGATCAAGGCCAGCGCGCGCGGTCCGGAGCTATTGCCGGCCGGAGATGCTGCCTGGGAGCCGGCGGATTCATGCGCCGTGAAGCCCAATGCGCCTGCGGTTGCCAGCAACCCGGCGTTCCTCACCAATGTCCGTCGTGTCAGCTTTGTGCCTGGAAGTTTCATGGTCTCGAATCCTCAAAGTGATCTCGTGCCCATTCTCGCTCGGCTATCTGGCCGGGCCTGCGCCCATTCATATCTCCGCCCAAAATAAGCGCCGGCCGCCGTCACTTCATCCCGTGGGACCCGGTTCCGGACCCTTACTCCGGAACAAATTGCAGGCAGACCGGAGCCCCTATCGGCAAGTTCTGGCCCGCGGGCGCCAGATGCCCGTTGGCCGCATCGATCTTAAAGACAACCATGTTATTGGAATCCTGGTTGGCGACTAAGAGGTATCTGCCGGTCGGATCGATCACGAAGTTGCGCGGAATCTCTCCCTGGATCGAGATATTTTGAACCGGCGTCAGCTTGCCCGTGCTCTTGTCGATGTCGAATTCAGTAATGGTGTTCTGGCCGCGATTGGAGGCATAAAGAAACCGTCCGGTCTTGTCAATTTGTACCTCCGCCGCAGCGCTTTGCCCGGAAAATCCCGCCGGCAGCGTGGAGATGGTTTGAATCGGAGTCAGCGCGCCGGTCTTGCTATCGTAGGAGAACGCGACCACGGCGGAGCCCATTTCGCATACCACGTAGGCGAACTTCCCGTTGGGGGCAAAGGCGATATGGCGCGGTCCCAGGCCCGGATTCACCGCCCCGTAGGCGGGATTGTTGGGCGTAATCGTGCGCTTCGCTTCGTTGATCCGGTAGATGAGGACGCGATCGAGTCCGAGATCGGGCGTGTACAGAAAGCGATTATCAGGGGAAACCACGGCCTCATGGGCGTGGGGCCAACTCTGACGCTGTGGATTGACGCTGTGGCCGTGGTGCTGATCGAAGCCGGTCATGGCGCCGATGCTGCCATCCGGGCGAATGGCGTACGAGGCAACACTTCCACTTCCGTAGTTGGCGACGAACAGAATCTTTCCCGTCTGATCCAGCCCCACATGGGCCGGCCCAACGCCGCCCGACGACGCGCTATCGAGGAACTTGAGCGCCCCTGTCTTAGGGTTGATCGCGAAGCTGCTGATGGAGCCGAGAACGGGACCATGGGAGCGAGGAGCATTCGCGCTGCGGTCGGGCATTTCTGAAAGCGCATAGAGATAATGGTGGTTGGGACTGGTGACGACAAACGACGGACTCGCCATCTCCGCCACCAGGCCCAATGAACTCAGCCGGCCCGTGCTCTCATCGAAGCGATAGAGATAAATGCCCTTGCTCTCGCCGCGGGTATAAGTTCCCACATAGACGAAATAGTCTTGCGTGGCGGGCACTGCGCTCGCCGCGAGTTTCGCGCTATACGAAAAAAGCGCCGCCCCGGCAAGAACCGCAGCCCACAGAATCCGCGCCCAATGTTTGAAACACAGCCGCTTGAGAAACTTGATGTTGCAAATCATCCTATCCTCCCAGTAAGCAACTCGATTGCCGGCGACAGCTCAACTCCCCGATCCGGCCCCCCAATAAGCTATCTCCTACGGGAGTTCAAGCGCAAATCTGCGCGCCGACTCCAGCAGCTTCGCCACCGACTCCTTCGAGCACGATTCGGAATAAATCCGCAGCAGCGGCTCCGTCCCGCTGGCTCGCAGCAGCAGCCACGTCTCGGCGGCGTTGGGCTTGGTTTTCGCCTCAGGATTATCGAGATAGAACTTCACGCCGTCCAGCGTCACCACGCTCAGAATCGGCATTCCGGCAAACACCGCGTCTCCCGGCTTCAGCGCCCGGGCGCGCGCAACCGCCCCGATCTTGGTTTCTTCGGGTAGTGCCAAGTCGATCCGCCCATACTGGTGCTTGCCATATTCGGCCTGCAAGTCCGCCACCAACTGGCCCAGCGTCTTGCCCTCTTCCGCCATCACGTTAGCCAGGAGAAGCGCGTTCAAGAGGCCGTCGCGCTCCGGTAGGTGCCGCTGGAAGCCGATCCCGCCCGACTCCTCGCCGCCCATCACGATCTCCCGCTCCAGCATCAGGTCGCACACATATTTGAAGCCGATGCCGTGCTCGATCAGCTCGCGTCCGTACTTCTTTGCGATCCGGTCCAGCATCTTGGTCGTGTTCACCGCCCGCGTGACTGCCCCCGGCCAGCCCTTGCGCTTGAGCACCCAGCTCAGCAGCACCGAATAAATCTTGTGCGGATCGACGAACTCGCCGTGCTCGTCGGTGGCCCCAATGCGGTCCGCGTCCCCGTCCGTGCACAGCCCCGCCTGGCAGCCGTTGGCCACCACCGCCTCGCCCAGTGCCCGGATGTGCGGCTCGATGGGCTCGGGATTGACGCCCCCAAACAGCGGATCTGGATTAGCGCGAATCTGCACGTGCTCGACCCCGATGCGTGTGAAGATGTCCGACAGGATCGTGCCCCCCGCGCCGTACATTGAGTCGATGCAGAACTTCATCCCCGAACGCGCGATTAGGTCCAGGTCCGCGAAGCTCTCGATGGCCTTCAAGTACGTGGGCAGGAAATCCACCTCGCGGATGGGCGCCGGCTGCTCCGCTCTGGGCGCTGGCTTGCCCAGGTACGACTCGATCGCGGCCATGATCGACGGCTTGCCCGACCCTCCGTACCACGCCTTGTACTTCACCCCGTTCCACTCCGCCGGATTGTGCGACGAGGTGATCATGATGCCGCCCGCCGCGCCCCGCTCGCGCACCCCGTAGCTCAGCGCCGGCGTAGGCGTCACGGCGTTGGCCAGCATCACCGGAATTCCTGTCGCCGCCGCCACCTCCGCGCACGCCCGCGCGAACGCGTCCGACCCGAAGCGCGTATCGTAGCCGATGCAAATCCCCTTGGCGGGATCCTCCTGGGCGTGAACGTACGCGGCAATCGTTTCGGCCGCCAGCCGCACGTTGGCAAAGGTAAAATCGTCGGCGATGATGCCGCGCCAGCCATCGGTGCCAAACTTGACTGCGAAATGCGACATGATGACGCTTCCGTTGCCCTCCAAAGTAAGCGTAAATCATACAGGAAGCAGGCGATTCGACGCCGCGAGCCGGCCTGCCAGGCGCAGGGCGATGCCCTACACTGGAAAGCAATGCGGCCCTCCACGCCGAACCCGCGCACCCTCGCCGCCGGCTCCGCTGCTTCGCAGCCCCATCGCTCCGCCCGCAGCCGCCACGAGGTGTTGAGACCGCCCGCCGCCCATGGCCCTTTCGACATTGTGGGCGACGTCCATGGCTGCCTGGATGAGTTGCTGGCGCTGCTGGCCGCGCTCGGCTACCGCGTCCACTCTCGGGCAGGAGATTTTCAGATCACGCCGCCCCAGGGAAGAACGCTGGCCTTCGTCGGCGACCTCGTTGATCGCGGTCCTGCCTCGCCCGGCGTTTTGCGCCTGGCCATGGCCATGGCGCGCGCGGGCCAAGCCCTCTGCGTCTGCGGCAACCGCGACTTGGAACTGGTCCGGGCCCTGAAAGGCCGCTTGGTGCAGGTGACCCGCGGCATGGCGCGAACCCTGGAGCAATTGGAGGCCGAGCCGGATGGCTTTCGCGCCAAAGCCCTCCGCTTCCTCGACGGCCTACCCAGTCATTGCATCCTCGACGAAGGCAGGCTGGTCGTCGCTCACGCCGGCCTTAAGGAGGCGCTCCAGGGCCGCGCCTCGCCTGAAGCCCGCGCCTTCGCTCTGCGCGGCCAAATCACCGGCAAAGTAGACGCCTTTGGCTTGCCGGTGCGCTCCAACTGGGCTGCCGCCTACCGTGGCAAGGCGCTGGTAGTCCATGGCCACACGCCGGTCGCCGAGCCGCTCTGGCTCAACAACACCCTCAACATCGATACCGGCTGCGTCTACGGAGGCCATCTCTCCGCCCTCCGCTATCCCGAGCGCGAAACCGTCTCCGTCCCCGCCATGGCCGTCTATTACAAGGCTCGCAGGCCGTTCCCGCCCAACCCCGCCCTCGCCGAAACGTAGAAATGGGTTGCGCAAAGCCGTCAAACGCCGCCGTACGATTCCGTGTAAATCTGGCTCTTGCCTCTTCTTATTTCGCCGCTGCTCCAGGGTTCTGCGTGGCTGCCTTGTCCTCCGCCGCGGCCTGCGCGCCCAGGCCGTGCGTCACGTCTCTGTGCAGAAACTTTCGCGAAACGTCGGGCCAAAACTCCTGGAAGAGTGAGCCCAGGCCGCCCTCGGCGGTGACGATCATTCCATTGCTGATGGTCTGGCCCCAGCCGGAGTTTTGCGAGGGGTAGTAGAGGTTGGAGATGGCGCCGGCGATGATGTTGCCGCCGACGTTGGAGTAATTCGGCCCCCATCTGTGGGTGTTGTCGTGCCTGGCAACGAAGTTGGTCGCCACCGCGTAGAGCATGCGGTGCTTGAAGGTGCCGTGGCCCATCCGGAAGTAGCGCGGATCCTGGTGCAGGAGCCCCGGCAGAATGCCGTTGCCAATCATATCGCCGTCAAAGGCGTCGAGATAGGCCGCGCCCGAGCGCTTGAAATAGCCTTCCGTTCCCCAGCCAAAGCCGGTATCTTCATCCAGCGCCTCGTGGTATCCCGCCACCATGAACGCGGCGGCAAATTGGAACGGGTCGGTAGCAGCGCGGAAAGCGAGGCCCAACTTCTGGCCAGCCGTCAGGCTGGCGGCGTTCCAAACGTAGCTCGTGTTGAAGGCGGGAACAATCCCCAGCACCCGCTGATGTTCCTCTTCTTTGACCTGCTGTTCGGCTTTCCCGTGCTGGCTCTCTTCCGCGCCCGGCTGCTGTGCCGCTGTTTGCGAGCCCGAACCGTCTTGAGCCGCGCCGTTTCCTCCGGCGCTGTTTTGTCCGGAGCCGCCGGCGGCGTTTTGAGCCGGCTGCTGGGCGCTCTGCACTTCTCCGGCCTGGGCCTCATCGGCTGCCGCCGCCCCGGTCTGCGGCCGCGGAGCATTCGGCAGCGCTGTGGACGCTATCATAGCCAAGCCGGAGCCCGGTGTCTGTGAAACAGCGTGAGCCGACGCCCCCAGCAGGACCATGCCGGCGAGGAGCGTGGCAACAATGAGGCCGGAATTTAAGCGCATCCATTCACCAGTAGCGAAGCCGGCGTTTGTCCATCGATCCCCCGAAATCGCAAATCCGGGCTGGGGCTGCCGATCACGTACATTCCCCCTCATAGCGCCTTCCTTCGCGGAGAGCGCTCCACGGGCACGGTTCGTTACGCGGACGTAATTCCTACTTGTTAGACGCGGGATCGCGCCCTCGGGACACACGGCTTCCCCGCGCCGCCTGCCGGCCGCATCCCGGCCCGGTACGCGCGCATTCCATCCCTTTCTACTGGGATTCTTCGATTCCCTCCGCTCATGCCGCAAAGTCGATGAACCCCCGCTCGGGATCGGTGGAGACCAGCTTCACCGTCACCCGGTCGCCCACGTCCAGCCCTTTTCCGCCCCGCACCAGCATCCCCTCCACGTGCGGCTCCAGCGTGCGCACAAACCTCCCGTAATTGTTCACGCCCGTCACAATTGCCGCGTAGCTCTGCCCGATGTGCTTGGCCAGCACCACCGCTGCAATGCGCTTTTGCATCTCCCGCTCCACCTTGCGCGCCGCGTCCTCCATCTCTGTGCTGTGCGCTGCGATGGTCTCGAGTTGGCTCTCTGAGTAGGGCTGCGGCGAGTGCCCCAGCCACGCTTTCACCAGCCGCTGCGTCACCATGTCGGGGAAGCGCCGGTTGGGCGCCGTCGAATGTGTATAGTCCTGCGACGGCCAACCCGAAATGTCCCGGAGAAATCTCGTTGGGTTTCACCAGCACGTACTCGCCCGGCCCCATCAACTTGACCACCGCCAGCGAGAGATCGGCGAAGTGGTCGGGATCCTTCCGCTTTTGCGCCAGCAAAAAATCGTTGAGCGCCTTGGAATCCGGCTCGGCGGGCAACGCCGCGCCCAGCCTGGCCGCGAGCTCCACAATGCGCTCCCAGCGCTTGGGCGTGCGCACCACCCGGCGGATTGACGCTACCCCCGCCGTCTCCAGCATCCGCGCAACCACGCCGTTAGCAGCCACCATAAACTCCTCGATCAGCGACGTAGCGCGGTTCTTTTCGAGTTGCGCAATCTCCACCGCCTCCTCGGCCAGCATCACCGGCCGCGTCTCGATGGTTTCCAGATCCAGCGCGCCGTGCTGGAAACGCCCGCCCAGCATCCGCTGCGCCGCTGCGTCCTGGAGTTTGAGCTGCGCCGCCAGATCGGCGCTCGCGGCCACCTTGGCCGGCGCCGCGCCTTTGCCCTCCAGCCATGCCCCCACGCTGTTGTAGGCCAGTTGCGCGCGGTTGCGCACCAGCCCCCGGTACGCCTTGCCGTCGTTGACCGCGCCGGCGGCGTCCACGCAGAACTCAATCACCATAGCCGCGCGGTCCTCGTTCTCGTTGAGCGAGGTCGCGCCTTCTGAGAGCTCGCTAGGCAGCATGGGAAAGACCTTCACCCCCGTGTACACCGAGGTGGTTTCAATCTGCGCGTAATTGTCGATCACCGTGCCCTGGCGCACGCGCGCGTCCACGTCGGCCACGCCTACCCGCACGCGAATCCGCCCGTCAGCCAACTGCTCCGCCCACTCGATCTGATCCAAATCCTTCGAGGTGTCGTTGTCGATCGACGACCACAGCAACCCACGCAGGTCGGCGAGCACCTCGCCCGCAGGCAGCGCCGGCTGGGCCTGAATCTCGGCAAGTTGTTGGTCGGTTCCAGCCGGAAAATCCGGCTTGAAGCCGCGCTCGATCATGGCCGCGTGTGCTGCGGCCGCCAGATTGAATCGCACAGCATGATTGGGATGCATGAACCCTCGCGTTCCTTCCGCGCGAAAGGCCAGCCTATCACCTCCGGGTCCGAAGCTCCGCAGCAAAAACAGCGGGCCGCGGGGCTATAGCGGTTCTCGGATGGGTGTAAAGCGGAACGCAACCTTTGCGTGGCGTATTCCTCAACCAGGGTCCCCAGCGACAGGCCTTCGTCGCTGGGGTGGAAGCCAGGGCCCCCAGCGATCGATTTTTGCTCGCTGGGGTGAAACGACTGGTCTTCGTCGCTGGGGTGGAAGAATGCGCCATCCGCCGCGGCGGACACGCCTTTCAGTACTCCACGGGAATCGGAGAACCGCCCTAAGCCGGCGCACTGTCGGGCCGCCGCCTTACCCTCTATTGAATGCCCAAAACCGACAGAACCTGCGGCTTCGGCGTGTCCACGGCCAGCAGATTGTGGCACACTGAGCAGTCCTGCGGAATCGTCGATCCATTTTTGGCCACGTGGCTGCCGTCGTGGCAGCGGAAGCACCCCGGATAGTTCATATGCCCGATGTGGTTCGGATACGTTCCCCATTTCACGTCCATGAATGGGAATACATTTTGAGAGTAAAGCGTCGCCAGCGCCTTGCCCGCCGCGCTTACTTCTGCGCCTTGCGAGGCCATCACCTGTGGAAATCCGCTGCGGTAGAAGCCTGCAAGCTGCTCGGGAATCTCCACCTGCGCCTGCTCCTGGCTCGTGTAGGTCGCGTTCAGCAGCTTCAATCCCTCCTTGTGCACCCATGGCAGGTTGGTGCTGATCGCGCCTTCGCTCATCGCCCGGTCGATCGCCTGTTCAGCGGTCACAAACGTGTGCGCCGCGCTGTTGTGGCAGTCGATGCAATCCATTAGCCGCCGTTCCCCCGTAGGCGCGGGACTGCCCGGCGGCAGGGATCTGTACACAGTCTCCGAACCGTCCGGGTTTTCCCTTTCCACCCAGGGAATCGTTGCCCGGCTCTGGTCGGTGGCTATGTACTCGATGCGCCCCAGGTGCGCGCCGTGGATCCCGGTGTAGTGCGAAAACGAATCCACCCCGCCCAGGTGCAGAATCAGCACCGTCTGCGTCTCCGTGTTCTTCTCGTCGTCGCCGAAGTGCGAAAACACCTTCAGCAGGTCTCCTTGAAACTGGTCGGGCGTATGGCAGTTTTCGCAGGTATACCGCGCCGGGCGCAAGTTCGTCACCGGCGCCGGTATCGGCCTGGGGTAGCTGTCCGTCGTCACTTCTAAAACCTGCCTGGTCCCGTCCACCTTGGCCGCGAAGAACGACTCCAAACCCGGCCCGATGTGGCATTCCACGCACGGCACGTGCGAGTGCGGCGAGATTTGATAAGCCGTGAACTCCGGCTTCATCACGTGGCACGCCTGACCGCAGAACTGCGGCGAATCCATGTATGCCGCCCCGCGATAACTGGCGATCGACACCACCAGCAGATTCGCTATCGTAGCCACCAGAACGATATCCACGCCGTGGCGAAACATCCGGTCGTTGAAATCGATCTTGGGGAACACCGCCGGAATCTGCCCGGCCTTTTGCAACCTCCTGTGCCGCTCCAGCATCCCGATGGGTATCAGGATCAGCCCCAGCACGAACAGCGCCGGCAGCAGAAAGGAAAAGATGATGTTCAGGTAGGGGTTGCCGATTCCCCTTCCGAACATTTCGATGACCCAATAGCTGGTGACGGTTACGCCCGATGCGGTGGTGATGGCGCCGCCGGCCAGGCTAATTGGATTGTTGCCGAAGAAAAGCGCCGGCCGCGCCCAGTTCTCCCGAAACTTTTGAAGAAATGACATCCCGCCTCCACTCTTAAGTGGACGGCCCGCCGCGGACGGCGGGCCTCCTCAAATCTTCCATCTCCATTGTGCCGCTTACTTCTTGATGAGGGTGCGGAGGTAAGCTACCACTGCTCTGATCTGCGCATCCGTCAGCTTGCCCTTCCACGCCGGCATCTTGCCCTTGCCGTTCGTCACTACCGTCACCATCTCCTGGGGCGTCAACTTCTTCATCTCCGGATTGGTGACTGACATGACGCCCAGCAGCTTCTCCATGGTAGGGTTGGGGATGCCGTTAGGGCCGTGGCAAACCTGGCAGTTGGCGCTGAAGATTGCTGCGCCTGAAGATTGGGCAAAGCCCAACGAACCGGCCAAACACGCCCCCGCTGCCAACACCAGCAGGGTTCGAATCATAGATTTCATTGCGAGACTCCTTGAGTTTTTTGAGCGATCCCATAACCTTCCATCATCCACGCGCTCTCTGCGGCTGTCAGAGTGGATGCGGGAAAATAGCCATGAATTATAGAGCCGCCGTTGCCGGACAGAACACGCCGTCGAGCGCCTGCCGCCTGTGTTCATCTTCGTGTCCCGTCCTACGGCTACCTTACCTTGCCGTCCGCGCCCTCATCAACGTGGCGATCACCCTGTTTCCCACGCTGCGGCATTCAGCAAGGCGGCTTCATCTCGCAGATAACCCTGCCGCTGGCGCGCCTCCGCCTGCGAGAGGCTGGAAAAAACCGCTCCAGCCGCTCCTCGCACACACCGGCGTCCCGGCTTTCCTTCAAGTTCCTCGCCGGTTCTTTCTTGCCCCGCTTTTATCCTTACTTTGTCAAGGTGCGGAAGTAGCCCACCGCCGCCGTGATCTGCGCGTCCGTCAGCGAGGTTTTGAACGCCATCATCTTGCCCTTGCCGTTCTTCACCGCGGCGAACATCTCCGCCTCAGTTAGCTTCTTTACCGCCGGATCGGTGGCCACCGGGACGCCCATCATCTTGGCCATGCCGGGGCTGGGGATGCCCTTGGCGCCATGGCACATTTGGCAGTGAGCCTGGAAGACCGCTTCGCCTGAGGATTGCGCAAAGCCCATGGCGCCGGCCAGACACGCTCCCGCAGCCAGCACCAGCAGCGTTCGAATCATTTTTTTCATGGTCACACTCCTTGAGTTTTTAGAGCCATTCCTCTCTGCACGCGCTCATCCTGCCCGCTTGCAGAGCATCTCACCCACGGCCATCCTTGAACCGCTGGCGCCAGTCTGAGCGTCTCATTCCGCCCCTGCCGGCTGATTTCTTTCTTGTGTCTGTTCTGCGCTTGCCTTACCTTGCCGTCCGCGCCGCAATCAACCTTGCGGCGGCAGTTCTCCGCTTTCGCGAGGCTTCCGCCATCGCGCGCAAGCCCCTCTCCGGTTTCTGTCTGTGCTCCACGCCGGTTCTTCGCTGCGCCGCTTTTGTTCTTACTTCTTAATGAACGTGCGGAAATAGACCACCACGGCCTTGATCTGCGCGTCCGTCAGTTTGCCCTTGAACGCCGGCATCTTGCCCTTGCCGCTTTCCGTGGACGCGATCATCTCTGCCTCGGTCAGCTTCTTCATCGCCGGATCCGTGATCGACTTCACGCCCATCATGTTGGCGATCATCGGAAGGGGCACGCCGCTGGTCCCATGGCAGCTCTGGCAATTAGCCTTGTACGTCGCCTGCCCTGAAGATTGGGCCAAGCCCACGGCGCCGGTAAAAAAGACCACTGCGGCCAGCGCCACTACAAATCGAATCCTCTTGCTCATGGTAAAACTCCTGAATGATCTCCGCGGCCCCTTTCGCACACCCGCCAGCGGCCGTATACGGTTTCTCCTAGATGAAAATTTTACCCCGGTTGTGCCGGCCGGACATTCTCATATCTTCCGGCAATTCTCCCCTTCAAAAGAAGGGGGGACCGGTAAAACCTCGAATTCGATCCACCCCAACAATCTGCCCGGAGACGGCGGTTGCGATCAAAATGAGTAATGCATCCCCAGGGTCACGTTATTGGCGTGAAAGTTCCTGGGCGCGGTGTACCCGGAAGCTGGCCCGCTCATCTCGGTATTCGGCACCGAACTGCAAAGGACGGTCGGCACGGGACCGGCGTCGCCTACTACAGGAGCGGGGTTGTCGTTGCAATACTGCGCACCGTTAGGACCGCCCTCGCCGTAGCCGTAGAAATTGTATTTGGCGTTCCAAGTCAATCCCGGGTGCATCGTCCATGCAACCTCCACAAAGGGAGACTGATAGGTGGACACCAGAGACCCGGCGACGTCGCGTGCATCGACGTAGAACTCGCTGCTGTTCACAGAGCTGATGTTGTAGCCGATATTGGAGCTAAGTCGATTTTCCCTCGGTCAAGGTCAACGCCGCCGATCCGTACTGCGTCGGCGCGTCCATGATAGTCCGGTGTAGGCCCGAAGAGGGCGGCAATCGATGAGTGGGAGCTGGAAATGGGGCTACAAAGCTGGCCGCTCTGGGTTGCGGCGCCAGGATCGACGGCGCCGCCCGGCAGGAGGATAGCCCCGCCTTGAAAGCAGGTGTTGGTGGACGCGTACACGCTGGTAAAGCCGTAATTCAAATCCAAGCCGTAGTGCGCGTTGGGAGGCTGCAGCGCCGCGCCCACGGCTACCGCCCGGGTGTGATCGACGTGACCGAGCGGGCCGTCATAGGTAGCAGAGGGATAGGGACCGGACACGCCTGCGTTGTTCGTGTTATTGTGCCGCTCCTGGTCGTTATAGGCGCCCGTAATCGTCGCCCATGGCTTGGGCTTGTACATGGTGTGTACCCTGTATCGCTGTGTCTGCCGCGGCATAACGGGGGTGAGGACGTTGTCGTCGTAGAGCACCTCCACGCTGCCGTCGATGTCCCACTCGTTGGTGGGCCGCAGGGAGGCGTAAACGATTCCGCCGTTCTCGTTGATGGTCACCGTTCCGCAGAAGGCCTGAAGGTTCGCGGTTGAACATACGCCGGTCGGGATCGCAGCGCTGATATTGGCGCCCTCGGTGATGACATCGCTGCTGGTGCGATAGGTAAGCGAGAACGTGGAGCGCGGCGTGGCGTCCCAGCTCACCGTTGCGTTGTTGGTCACCATCCGCTGGCCGAAGTAGCCGAACACCGCAGCGCCAATCTTGGAGTCGCCCTCAGAGGGCCCATCGGGCGGCCCCGCGCCGCTGGCCGCCGGGGTCGAGGTCAGATTCGTGTTATTGATGGTTTCCGCGCCCGCCGTCGTGGGCACAGTCACGGTGGTCCCGCTCGTGAACTCGGAGGTTCCCGGCTGGTGAACGTTCGAGAAGGTCACCTGATCGGAGAGGCTCACGGTCTGGCTCGCCTGCCAGACGATGCCGTAATCAGCGGCCATCACCTGCCGCCTGGCGTTCGCGAAGCCCGCTTCGGAGAGCTCGCGGTTCGCCCCGTCCAAGCCCTGGAAGTCTTCGTAGTAATTGGGAAGGTTCATGTTCGCATTGGTGTAGCGGACATCGCCGTTCATCTCCACGTTCTTGATGCTCGCGCTTTGGAAGCGGAATATCTCGGTGGGAAAGATCTCGCGCGTGGGCTGGGAGCGGAAGTAGCTGCTGATGACGTTGCACGCCGGATCGATGATCGGTAGGCCGCCGCTGGGATTTGCACTAAGAATGGTGGACGGACTAATCATGCTGCTGGCGTTGCAGTTTTTACTGGCACTGGGGGAAAATGCACCGGTGGCGCTGCTGTAGCCATACGGCAAAGAGTTCTGGTAGCTGTCCAGCAGGGCGACCTTGGTTCCGTCCGCCTCCTGCACGGTAAGGTACGCCGGATCCATGGTGAAGTATGAGTCGCCCTTGAAGTGGTCGATCTCCTCTTCAAAGGTAAGCTGCGTATCCCGCACCGGCTTCCAGTCGATCTCTCCCGTGAAATCGTCGGTGCTGTTGCGCTGGAATTCCTGGAGCAGAACCTCTTGCCCGGCCACCGCATTGCCGCTCGGAGTCAGGCTCGGACCCTGAAAGATATTTTGCGCGTACCCAAACCGGTACGTCACCCTGGACATGGGAAGCAGGGTCAGGTTGGTGTCCGTCCTGCGCCGCACCGTGTTGTACAGGAACGGCGTATCCTTTATCTGCGGCCATACATACGGAGTCGACGAGCCGCTGATGGGTATCGAATTTCCGCTGGCGATATTCGGGTTGGCCAGCTCATCGTAGTCGAAGTACTGGCGGTCGCGGTTGAACGTTCCCGAAAACTCGTAATACTTGCCCTTGGAGAACTCCAGCGAAGAGAAGTTGTCGGGATCGCCGCCGAACCCGTTGCTGAAGGCCGAGAGGTCGTCAAACAAGGGATGCGTGTTGCCCGGCAGTGCATGCATCTGGAAAGTCTCGCCCTGTACGCGCGGCCCCGACTCCAAATTGACCAGCGTGTCGTACATGGCCACGCCGCCCCTGATGCTGGCCATGCGTCCGCCCACCTCGACGCTGCCGTGCATCGCGTATCCGGGGGGGACGCTCATCTGCACCGCCGGCGCCGGGATCGGGTTGCTCGGCGACGGATTCTGGTTCTGCGCCATGGCCATGCCCGTCGTCATCATTAAAATGGCTACTCCAATGCTCCCCGCGATGCGCTTGATTTTTGCCGGAGCAATCTCTTCATTGGACAGCCCGAAAAGCCAGCCCACCTTCTTCATAATGAAGCCTCGCTTAAAAAAATGCCGCTCACTTCCAAACCTTTCAACCGCGTGCGAAGTTGGTACGGGGCCCGGGCCGCGCCCTCCCAGGTGACGGAAAGGGGCGGCGCGGATCCCAAACCATTACCGGAGAAATGCCGCATCTATATTCGAACCATGAATGTAGGTGTGGCAGCTCGTGCACGGCACGCTATCCGCCGATGCGTTGCTTATCCCGTGCACCGTATCCGCGGCCACCTGGCCGTGGCACTGGAGGCACAACTCGTTGACGTTCGGCATGTTGAGGAGCCGCGGATCCTGGGAGCCGTGCGGCGTATGGCACCCCAGGCATCCTTGGGCCTTCACCGGCATGTGCTCAAACACGAAAGGTCCGCGCACATCGGTGTGGCACTTGGCGCAGATCATGTTCTCATCGGCCGTGTTCCTCAGGTTGTTCTCCTGGAACGTACCGTGAACGTCATGGCAATCCGTGCACTTCACTGCGCCTTCGGGCACCGGATGGTGGAAGGGCATATTGAACGCCGCCTTCACATCCGTGTGGCACTGGAAGCAGAGCGTCGGCTGCGCCGAATTGAGCAGGTCTTCTTGAACCGCGGCCGAGTGGATGTTGTGGCAGCTGACGCAGCTCAAGCCCGCCTTGGCGTGCGGCGAGCGCAGGAAGTCCGGGTGCACGGTCGCGTGGCAGCGCAGGCACATGGCCGTCACTTCCCGGGGCGAAGCCTTCGCGGAATCGAAGATCTTGGTTACGTCTCCGCCTCCCGCCACGTGCAGGCTGCCCGGTCCGTGGCAGTTTTCGCAGGTTATGCCGTTGTCGCCGTGCAAATCCACCATCTTCGTGTGCGGATTGTCCTCGAATCCGTTCACCACATCCGCATGGCACATGGTGCAGGTTTGGGCGCCCACAAACGTGGCCCCTGGAATTTGCGGAGAGGTGGGAATTTGCGGGGAGGTTGCGGCCGACTGCGCTGCTGCCCCCAGCGCCGTCGCCCATACCATGCACGCCCCCACCATCAACATCCAAAAAGCTCGCAGTCCCGGCCGGACTCCCGGATCCGCACTCATTGGCATTCGCGTTACAGGCCCATCTCTATGCATCAAAATCTCCGCCTTCGCTGCTCTCTTTGCGTCTTCCCCTCAAAATTGACCCAACGCTTCTGCCGCCGGATTGGGACGTTTCCCTTCTGGGAGCGGCGCAACGGCATTGACTTCGCTGGATCGTACCTTCGACGATGCTTCACGCTGTGCGAAGCATCACCTTATGCCCATGAGATTACGTTTCTTTGACTGTTGCGAACGGTGATGTTCATCACACATGCAAAGGGAGTCAATGCCTTCTCAATCTCCCTTCTTCCCTGCACCCCCGCCACCACGAAACGCCTGCCCTTTCGGCGCCTCCTGCCCTCCTCCGCCGTTTCACTCCCGCCCGCTACCAAACCGCCAAAATGCGCCCAACCGCGCGAAACGGCGCTGGCTGGCACATTTCCGGAGGGCTTCCGCCTTCTCCCTTCATTGATGTGAGGACCGTCACATCCAAAGTCCAGCCGCCTGCCGCAGACTCAAGATGAAACAAGGCCTCTATTCTGGGAAAGCCGTGGCATCTCCGCTTCGATTGCGGCCCAGACGGAGGTGGGCAGGGTTCTGCAAGCGCGGAGGTGCCGCATCGGCATTCGACAAGGTAAGACGATGGCGGACACAGAGTTTTCGGTAGAATCGCAGACGCCGCACAGACCGATGACCCGGCAGCTTCCCACCGGCTGCGCTGCCTGTTCCAACCGGCGGCCCGGCTGGTTTTGTTCCCTCGGCAGCGCCGTCCTGGCCGATCTGGAGCTGGCCACCAGCACCATTTCTTTGCCTGCTCAGGCTTCCCTCTTTACCCAGGGCGAAGACGCCCGCTGCCTCTATCTCATCTGCACCGGTTACCTCAAGCTCACCGCCGGCCCTGCCGACGACCGCCAGATGATCGTCCGCGTGGCCGGGCCCGGTTCCATGCTCGGTCTCTACGCGGTTCTCTCTCATGGCGTCTACGAGGTCTCCGCGGAATCGCTCACCTCTGCCCAGTTGCGCCCGGTCGAGCGGGAGCGCTTCCTCATCTTCCTGCGCAACCATAAAGAGGCGCAGATGCGCGCCGTTCAGTGCATCTGCCAGGAGTATCGCTTCGCCCTCCAGGACGCTTGCCGCATCGCGCTTTCTGAAACCGTGGCCGCCCGCCTGGCGCGCTTGCTCCTCGAGCTCGCCCATCAGATCGGCGAACATATCGTGGGCGGCGAGTACCGCTTCCCCCTCCTGCTCACCCACGAGGAGATGGCCTCCATGACCTGCACCACCCGCGAAACCGTCACCCGCACCCTCGGCCAATTCCGCAAGGACGGCTGGATAACTATCGAGGACTCCATCCTCACTGTCCATCAGCCTGACCGCCTGCAAATGCTCCTCTAGTACCGCGACCATGTGATTGCGTAATTGACCGGGTGTAGCGCCGGTCTCCTGACCGGCTGTAGTGCGGGCCTCCCGGCCCGCGCCTGTCCCGAAGCGAATACGAAATCACGTGGATAGAGCGCTAGAGCTGGTTGCATAAACGGGGTTTTGAAAGGGCACGGATTTATCCGTGCCGCATAGACCGCATAAGACGCGGGCTTTAGCCCCTGAGGGATGTTCCTCGCGCGCGCTGCGGCATTTGTGCAACCAGTTCTAGAGCGTTTTCGCTTCCTTTGTTGCCATCGCAGCATGGTGTCCGCCGCCGCGGATGGCCCGCCGCGACGAGCCACCCGACTGCACGGTTTCTCGAAAGAGCAGAATCGAAAACGCTGTTGCCGCGGCTGATTTTTCCGCTACCTTCCGTCCCGCTTTCTCAGTCCAATTATTATGTTCTTTGGAGTTATATACTGTTCAGATGGGAGTTCATGCCATATATGAGCCGTCTCTGCGTTTGCTTCACTGTTGTTCTTCTCTCCTGCTGCGTTGTAACCGCTCAGAGCCATCCTTCCGATCCCTCCACGGCTCTTGCCCAACCCGGCGTCACCACCGCGAAAGGCCCTGAAATCCTTCAGTTCCAAAAACTTGAGGATGCCTGGTCCACTGCCGTCAATGGGCGCGACCAGTTCGGGCTGGAAAACGTGCTATCGCCTCTGTTTGTCAACGTCTCGGACAACGGCGACATTTCCACCCTCAACCAGCAGGTCGCCCAGGTCATCTCCAACGACGACAAAACCTACTCTCTTACCCAAAAAGTCGTCGCCGTGCGCATGTTGGGCGACACCGCCGTGGTGAGCGGTACGTATACGCTCCAGCACCGGGCCGGCTCCCGCGAAGCCAAGGATACGGGCATCTTCACCCATGTCTACGAACGCGTGCACGGCAACTGGCTTTGCATCGACTCCCAGCGCACGGCCGTCCAACCGGAGTCCGCTCCCAGACCCAAGCGCGAATCCGCAGCCGGCTCAGCCTTCCATGTCCCCTTCTTCGGCCATTAAAGCGGTTCCAGAGTTGCTGCACCCAGAAAGCGCACCGTCGAGTGGCATTTTCCTTAAGAAAATGCCACACTTCACGAACCTCAAAATGGCACATGAACTCTGGAACCGCTCTAGCGGCAACGACACGCGGCAGCGGGCCGTATTCGTGAAGGCTCGCCGAAACAAGAAGCGCTGGTGGCCGGGCAGATGAGCCGCCTTTGGCCGGAGACCGCTCAGCGGCACCCGCTCAACAAGCTCCGCGGATTAGTTGGCGTCTCGAAGTATGCGGCGGGAAACGGGCTTTCCACCGGCTCAGAATAGATGCCCCCAAGAATCTGTTTGCCATGCTCTGCAATTAGGTCGAGTGTGATCCGGTTGCTAAGCCGCTGCGCTAGAACATGAGAGTTGACCCCGCCCGCGGGGGTGGCCGGCGTGCCATGGCTCCTGTTCGGAAACGTGAAGATGCTATTTGAAATCACTGAAACTTCCAGGAACGGCACGCCATGGATTGTTGCCACGAAGGCCGAGTCCCAGTCGCCGTCCTCGTCGATCGCGTGGAAGATTTTCATCGTGGTTTCCGTGTAAGCCTGATTGTCCGACCAGATCGTAGACGCGCCCTGAATGCCGAAGTAGAAGATTTGCGGGTGTGCGGACTTCTTCACGGGCTCCAGCCAGCCGGGCAGCACCGTGGCGGAAGCCATGCGCCGGGCTGAGCAGGCCAGCATCGCCAGCAGCTTCGGGTCGGCGTAGAGCGCGCCGTAGTGCTTCATCCCCGGCTGCTCGGTAGTGTAGGCGCCCGGCATTATCTCCCCCGTGGGTGACAGATAATAGTTGCTCTCGTTTACGTTCTTCGCGCCCAGCACAATGTCGCCCAATCCCATCTCCCCTTTGGGCAGGTGGCCGCCCGACGTACCGGGATAAATGAGCGCCCGGATGTTGAAATCGCGGATCATCTCCTGCGCGCCCAGGCTGCGGACGAGATCGCCATCGCTCGTCTGGATGATAAGAACCACAGGAACCTGGCTGATCGTCCCCGTGCGGTAGGTGAACGGACCGTCCGTAACCAGCCTCGCGTCTTGCAGCGCGTCTAGCAGCAGTTTGTAGTCCGGCGGAAAGAGGGGAACCAGGATCCCGATGCGCGGCCTGGCGTCCAGCTTGGAAATGCTTTGCGCGCTGGCGGAAAGGACCAGGCCGAAAAGACCGGCGAGAATGATCGCGGGGCGAAGGCTTTGCATCATCTGATGATTATGCCCAATCTCCACGCGCCGTGATAGCCTCATGTCCCGTTCTCTTCGTAACTGCTCGTCTAAATCCGCGCTCACGCGGTGCGCCGC
The DNA here is from genome assembly GCA_963808795.1 of uncultured Acidobacteriota bacterium. Taxonomy (GTDB): domain Bacteria; phylum Acidobacteriota; class Terriglobia; order Terriglobales; family Acidobacteriaceae; genus Telmatobacter. The sequence goes on along the minus strand of CAWEGL010000011.1, from coordinate 182,307 downwards.
GCTCCCTGCACCTTGCGCGCTCCCTGCAGCTTGATGGACACGTGCACCAGGCCCAGCGCCGCCGGCGTCACGCCCGGGATCCGGCTCGCCTGTCCGATCGTCGCCGGTCGCACCCGCTCCAGCGTCTCCCGCATCTCCCGCGACAGCCCGCTGATGGCGCCGTACTCCAGCCACTCGGGAATAGCCATGGTCTCGGCGGCTTTCAGCTTCTCGATCGCCCTCTTCTGCTGATCCAGATAGCCGGCGAATTTGATTTCGGTTTCGACGGCGCGGGCTTCGTTGCGCATGGCGCTACGTTCGAGCGCGGGCGCCTCTTCCTCCTGCACCGCGCTAAACTTGGCCAGCGATGGCTCGCGCAACAGATCTTCCCGCAGAGCGCCCAGCACGGATTCGATGCTGACCTCGGGCCGCTTGAGCAGTTGTGCCCAGGTCAGCCCCGCCGTCGCCGTCAACTCGCCCAGACCCACGCTCCGCAGCTTTTCGCCGTCCGCCTTGCCCGCCGTCAGCAGCCGCTCCAGCGCGGCCATGCGCGCCTGCTTGCGCTCATACTCCGCCCACGCCGCGTCGCCGATCAGCCCCAGCCGGCGCCCATAGGGCGTCAGCCGCCGGTCCGCGTTGTCGATGCGCAGGTGCAGCCGGAACTCCGCCCGCGACGTGAACATCCGGTAGGGTTCCGTGATTCCCCGCGAGATCAGGTCGTCGATCAAAATCCCCGTGTACCCCTCGCTCCGATCCATGGTGAACGGCGTTTCCCCCTTCAGCCACAGCGCCGCATTGATCCCCGCCATGATCCCCTGGCACGCCGCCTCTTCGTACCCGCTCGTCCCATTGATCTGTCCCGCCAGGTAAAGGCCTGTGAAGGCCTTCACCCGCAGCGTCCGGTCCAGCTCCGTCGCGTCCACGCTGTCGTACTCGATCGCGTATCCCGGCCGCAGCATCTCCGCCTCGTCCAGCCCCGGAATCGAGTGCACCATCCGCCACTGCACCTCCATGGGCAGCGATGTGGACATTCCGTTGATGTAGACCTCGTGCGTGTTCAGTCCCTCCGGCTCCAGGAAGAACTGGTGCTGCGTCTTGTCAGGAAATTTCACTATCTTGTCTTCGATCGACGGGCAATAGCGCGGCCCCACGCCCTGAATGCGCCCCGAGTACATCGCCGACCGGTGCACATTCTCGCGGATCAGCCGCATCGTCTCCGGCGTCGTAAACGCGATGTGGCAGCTCACTTGCGGTTGCACGATCTTTTTGGTCCTGAAGCTGAACGGCGTCGGCTCTTTGTCGCCCGGCTGTTCCTCGAACATCTCCCACCGGATCGTCCGCCCGTCCAGCCGCGGCGGCGTGCCAGTCTTAAGCCGGCACGTCCTCAAGCCCAGCGCCCGAAGCGCCTCGCCCAGAAGCACGCTCGCCGGCTCGCCGGAGCGACCCGCCGGATACCGCTCCTCCCCGCAGTGGATCAGCCCGTTCAGAAACGTTCCCGTCGTGATGATCGTGGCCCCGGCCATCAGCTGCCGCCCGTCCCGCAGCTTCAATCCCAGAACCCGCCTCCGCGCCCGCTCCGGCCGCGGAATCTCGCCCAGCTCGTCAACTTCCCGTGCCTGACCCCTGATCTCTGACCCCTGATCCCTGTCTTCGATCACCAGATCGACGACCTCCGCCTGCCGGATGTGCAATCCCGCCTGCGACTCCAGCACTTCGCGCATCTTCAGCCGGTACTTCTGCTTGTCGCATTGCGCCCGCGGACTCCACACCGCCGGTCCCCGCGACGTGTTCAGCAGCCGGAACTGGATCCCCACCGCGTCGGCCACCTCGCCCATGATCCCGCCCAGCGCGTCCACCTCGCGCACCAGGTGCCCCTTGGCTACGCCCCCAACCGCCGGGTTGCAGCTCATCTGCGCAATCAGGTCCAGGTTCATGGTGATCAGCGCGGTCTTCAATCCCATCCGCGCCGCCGCCATCGCCGCCTCGCAGCCCGCGTGTCCCGCACCCACCACCGCCACGTCGTATTGTTCCGTAAACGCCATCTCAATTCCATTTTAAGGAATGGCCTTCCATTCCGCTCTACGCGCCCTGCGCACGCTCGCGCGCAACCTGGATTTTCCTTGACAAGCCCCTTCGCATTCGGTGCAATGGTCGTACTTTAGCGCACACCGCGTCTCGCACGGCGGATCGTCCCCGTCACTGGAATTTAAGAGGAAAAAGGAACTGCATGCGCAAGTTATCGACCCAACTCTCGACCAGGCTCTCGATATGGTTCGCGGCTGTCCTGCTGCTCATGGCCAGTGCCGCCTGGGCCGCCACATCCCCGCAAAACTCCGCCCCAGCGGCCCCACCCTCCGCCGCCCAACCCCAATCCGGTTCTGCCTCTCAGGCCCCAACCCAGCCCAGCGCCCCGCCTGAGGCCACGCAGGCTACCGCCGCCATGCAGACCTTCACCTCCGCTGACGGCCGCTTTAGCGTGTTGCTCCCGGGAACTCCCAAGCAGCAGTCCCAGCAGATCGCTTTGCGGGGTGGCGCCTCGTCCACCCTTTATCAGTTCTGGGTCGATCTCGAGGACGGAAGCGTAACCTACATGGTGATGTACAACGATTACCCGTCCAACTACGCCAATGACGGGGCGGCCAACGTGCTTGCCCGCACCCGCGACGGCGCCGCTAATGGCAAAACCCTCACCAGCGATGTGGCCATAAATCTCAACGGCGTTCCCGGCCGCGCTTTCACCATCACCGACAACGATGGCTGGAACTACGCCGTCCACCAGTTTTTCGACGGCAAGCGCCTTTATCAGCTCATCGTCGTCTTCGGCAAAGACCACCCTGCTACCCTCACCGGCCAGTTCATGAGTTCCTTCCGCATTCAATGAGCCCGCGCCAGCCGCCCCTGCCGCACACCGGTCCCGCGCAATTACTCCACGCTCCGCTTCCGGCTGCGCCATCGCCCGCCGCCGCAAAATCCCCTTGACACTGCTCTGCTTCTCCGTTGCAATGAACTTGCTCCATCATCCCGCAGATTCCCGCCGGGAAGGCCCGCGGTTGCCGCTTCGAGAGGAGAACGGCAAGAGAAAGAACATGCGCAAGCTCTGCACCCCGATCCTGGTTGTCCCGCTGCTGTTTGCCGGCGCCGCCCTGGCAAACCCGGCTCAATCGCCGTCCGCAGCGCAGCAGGCCGCGCCTCCGCCGCCCGCCGCCCAGCCTGCTCAAACGCCCATGCAGCCCTTTACCTCCATGGATGGCCGTTTCAGCGCCTTCTTTCCCGGAGCCCCCGCACAGTCTTCTCAGTTGATTCATTTGAACAACGGCGAAACGACTACGCTCTACGAGTTTTCCGCCAACACCGGCAATAACAGCGCCAGCTACATCGTCATCTACAACGATTACGCGCCCGATGTCGTCGCTGTCGGACCGCAGGTCTTCCTCCAAAGGACTGAGAGCGGCGCTGTCGCCGGCAAAACCCTCCTCAGTGACCAGGTCATCGACCTGCGCGGCGTCCCCGGACGCGCCTACACGGTCACCGATGCCGATGGAAACAATTACAGCGTTCGCGAATTCCTGGCCGGAACCCGCCTCTACCAGTTGATCGTGACCACCTCGAAGGGCTTTACCGCAACCCAGCTCGACCAGTTCATGAACTCGTTCCTTATCCTCTGAGCCAGAGCGTTTTCGCTTCATTTGTTGCCATCGCAGCATGGTGTCCGCCACGGCGGATGGCCCGCCGCGGCGGGCCACTCGACTTCACGGTTTCTGTAAAGAGCAGAATCGAAAATGCTCTAATACTCCACCCGGTACGCGCTTCCTTCCAGCTCGCCCGCATCTCCCTGGTTGCAACGGAAGCGCACGATCACTGGAAACCCCGGCGTCAGGTCGTTCACGTCCATCTCGCCCACGGCCCATGAAACGCCTCGCCACGCCAGCGCCTTTTCATCCACGCGGATGGGAATCGGCCTGCCTGACTGCGTGGCGTCCACTGTAAAGACGGGACTTGCCTGCCGCCCCGCGAACGCTGCGCCGGCCGCAACTGGGCCGCTTCCGTCCTCCAGCTCGCGCTGGCGCACCACCACGCGCAGAACCCCGTGAATGGGCGGATCGATCCCGGCCTCGATCATGCCCGGTGCAACCGCGTGAAAATCCGCCGCCACCGGCTCGATAAACGTGGGAATCGCCACGTCCTCCTGCACTCCCAGGCTGTAGAAACGCCCGGCATAGGCTCCGTAGCCTACCACGGCCATCTGCCCGGGACCCAGCGTCAGCTTGTTCCCGTTCAGCCGCGCCTCGAATCCGGCGTCGCGGAACTGCACGCGCCCCACTCTCAGGGTCGTCTGCTGAGGCGCAAACTGCGGCAGCGACAGCGTGGCCGCGGCTTGGCCCGGATTCACGGCCACATACACCGATCCCCGCGCCGTCGTCCCTCCGTACCCATACGGCTCCCCGGCGCCCGGAGCGCCGCCAAAGCTGCGCATCGATCCCCGTGCTTGCAAGCCCCGCGTCTCCACGGCCAGAAAAAGCCCTTGCGCGCGCGCCATCCAACGCCCATCCTCTTTGCGGATTGCCGTCAGGTCGCCGTGCACCGTGTTCACCCATCCTCCGCGCGCCATCGCCAGCAAAAACGCGCCCTTCCATCCGTGCATCCCCCGCGCGTCGCCGCCTTCCACTTCCCCTGCCGTAAAGTCTGCCTCCATCCGCTCCAGCGGAACCCCCTCCTGTTCCAGGCGCCTCACCCTTGCGTCGCTCTCGATGTCCACTGACCGCCAAAAATCTTCCTCCGGCACGCCGGAGGGCCGCGCCGTACCCGCTGTCTCCACCTCGAAGATCCCCATCTGGCGCGAATTGACCCCATCACTCGCCGCTGCCGCCGCGCCGCCCGCATTCATTTCGCCGGATTCATCCTCGATCAGCACCACCGCCCCCGGATTCCTTTTCTGGAAGGCCGCTAGCTGCTTTTGAATCGCCTCCGCGTCAGGTCCCTCGAGCTCTTCGCTGCTCAGCCGCGCTCCATCTGCCGGTGTTGCCGCCGTCAACCCCGCGAAATCGAGCTCGAACAGCCGGATGCCGCTGTCGTACCAGCGCTGCAAAACGCTGATGAACTCCGCCGGAAATCCATCCTCGGCCCGGGGTATCGCCGTGCCGTCTTTGCCCGCCGCATCCCTTCTCCCCGGCGCAGCCTCCGTCTTCGCCAGCGTGTCGGCGCCAAACCTCAGGCCTGGCCGGACGCCGTGAGCACGGCAGCTCCTCATCCACTTGGCGGCTCCATCAGGCCAGCCCTCAGTGCCCCGGCCGCGGGAACCGCCGGGCCCCAACCCAGCCCCGTCCATCACGTCGTAATTGAAGCGCACGCCGGCCCTTTTCAGCCGCGCCACCTCGTTCAGTTCCCGCATGGCCTCCTTTTCGTCGATCCGCATCCTACCGGCGCGCTCGCTGTCCGCCGGCCACTCCTCGTAGATCAGAATCGGCGTACGCAGTCCCGCCGGAGCCGCCTCGTCCCGCCCCCCGCCGCTCTTGCGCAAAGCCTGCCCGCCCGCCGCCCACGCCCCGCAGGCTGCCAGCACAAGCACCCAAACCACTCGTTCGCCCCTCCGCCGCACCATCTTTGCCTCTCTTCCCACAGATTATCCGCCATCCCCAGGCTGAGCCTGCCATCGAGGATGCGCAACCTGCGTGCCTGCTGAAAGGTTGCACTCTAAAACTGTAGAAATGGAAACGGCGCCGCCGTCGAACACATGCGGCTTTGCGCACCCTCGGATGAGATAGATTTGCCCGGAATCGCTGACCGCCGCACCGGACGCCGATCGCCCCGCGTTCTCTGCCGCCTGGCCGTAAACCTGGGCGCATTCCGCTACAGCGGTTCCGGAGTTGCTGTACCCAGAAAGCACGCCGGCGAGTGGCATTTTCCTCAACCGGGGTCCCCAGCGAGCGATTTTTTGCTCGCTGGGGTGGAAGTAAATGCCGCCCTTCATGAACCTGAAAAGAGCACGTGAACTCTGGAACCGCTCTCGAGGAAGGCAGCCGGTAGCCGATGGCTTCACGCCGCTTGCAGCTCCAGGATGATCGCCGCCCCGCGCGGTTCCATGTTCACCGCCGCCGCGCGCCCGTTGTTGTCGCGCAGAATGGTGGCGCACAGACTCAGCCCCAGTCTGGCCGTCTCATCGCCCGGCTGCGCGGGAACGAACGGATCGAAGGCCCGCTCCGGGTTTAGAAACCCAGGCCCGGAGTGAGCCACCATGATCTGCACCAGGTTTCCTTCGCTGCTGGCCTCCAGGCGTATGGCCTTCGCTCCCTGTTCAACCTGCGCCGTACCCGGCCGCTCCACTGAGGCTATGGCAAATTGCAGGCAGTGCAGTACTGCCTGCCGAAGCTCGTGAGCGCTGCACAGGGCCCTGGGCAGTCCGGGAGTCACGTTCAGTTGGAACTCAATCGAGCGTTGCAGAAACTCCGGCCGGTGCAGTTGTTCCAGATCGGCCAGCAGCTCCGCCACTGAAACCGCCGACAGTTGGTCGCCGTGCGGCCACGCGATGCGCGACAGACTCTCCAGCGTGGACCGCATCCGCCGCGCCTCGGCCAAAATCGATTCCACGCCCTTGCGTGCCTGCTCTTCCAACTCCGTATCCTCCAGCAGCGAGGCGTAACCCAGGATCACCGTCAGGGGATTGTTCATCTGCTGGGTCACGGTGCCGGCCAACTGGCCCAGCCCCGCAAACTTCTCCGCGTCGATCAGTTTTTCCATCAACATCGTCTGGCTGCGCGTCGCCTGCAGCCGCGCCGCCAGCATTTCGATGCCCAAAAGATCTTCGGCGCGCAGTTCATAGCGCGAATCCCCCCGGAGCCCGACCGCGGCCGCGCGCATCCCCGCCAGCAACATCGCACCCTCCACTCCCGAGCGGCCGCTCATGGGCACGGCCAGCACCCTGGTGAACCTTACCCGCTCCAGGTCATCGCCGGGCGCCAGCCATGGCCTCAAATCCAGTTGGCGCGTGATGCCGTTCTCAATGGCCGGCGGAACCGTCCCCGGAAGCAAAAAACTCGCGCTCGGAATCCGCGCCGCCAGTTCGGCCAGTGCCTTGGCGGTGGCCGCGTCCAATCCCGCCGACCCCGCCAGCTGGTACCGCCCCCCCTCCTCCAACAAAAGCGCCGCCTGCGCAAACCGGCTGCACGTCACCACCACTTGGCAAATATCGTTCCCTTGGCGGTCAAAGTCCTCTGTCCGCCGCCGCGAAAGGATCAGTTGGGTATACGCCTCCATCTCCCGGCGCGCTCGTCGTTCCCGTTGCTGGGCGGCCTTGTTGATGTTCAGCTCGTCTTCGAGCGCCAGCACAATCATCCCCATCGCCGCCACTACCTTGCCCATCGAGATCACCTGGATCAGGTTCAGGTTCACCGCCGGGTGCTGCGCCGTCAGAGGAAATACCTCCACCACGTAAAACGACCATGCGCTGAATCCCAGCACGCTCAGCGCCACGCCCGGTGAAAAGCGCCGGAAGACGTAGATCACCAGCACCGCGGTCATCTGCAGGTTGACGAACTCGGCCAGGATCAATGCCTGCTCCGGTCCCCGCGCCATGCACATCCACACCACCAGCAATCCCAGCACGGAAGAGAACGACATCCCCAGCCACCTGGGCACCGCTCCTTTCGACGCCCCCCAGAAAACCCCCACCGCGAAGCTCATCGCGATCAGTGCGGGAAAAATCAGCGCCGCTGCTCCCTCCGGCGCCGCCCCGTGAAAAACTCCAAACAGCAGGATTGATGCCGCCACCAGCGGAATCGTGTACGGAATGACGAAAAGCACCGGAAACCGCCCCACGCGGAAGCGCAGCGGCGAGAGCGACCCCAAAAACAGGGCGGTGCTGATCTGAATCGACGTTTGTCCGGCGGCCGCCAGCCACTGGGAAACAGCCGGGGAGAACTCCCCTGGGTGGATGACGAAAAGCAACACCATCGAGGCCAGCGCGAAAATAAAGGCCAAAAACCACAGCAGCGTGCGCGCGCTTCGGAAACGCAGATACAAGTACCCGAACGCCGGCAGCAGAAGCTCGGTCAATATCAGCGCTGGTTCGTAATAAGCACCGGGCATGGACGCCGTCAATCTCCTTCCGCCTTCATCGGCGGGGAATCTCGCTGGCTCGATCTGCGCCGCCGGAAGACATGGGGTTGCCGTGCGGCGCGCCCGCCGCTCATCCGCCGGCCCCTTTTCAGGCGCGGTCTCCCGACACTGAATTTTCAGACCAACCGGAGATCGTGTATATGCGTCTAAAGTTGCAGAAAGGGCCCGGATGCGCCCAGCCGCCTCTTCGGCCTCGCTTACAGCCGTTCCAGAGTTGCTGTACCCTGAAAGCACATCGCTGAGTGGCATTTTCCTTAGCCGGGGTTCCCGGCCAGCAATTTTTTCTCGCTGGGTCGTAGGTAAATGTCACATTTCACGAACCTCAAAACGGCTCATGAACCCTGCAACCGCTCGAGTTCCTGCCGGCCGCGAAAGGAGCGGAACTTAGATGCGTATGAGATGCTGGTTCGCCATCCTTCTGGCTGCGGCCTGCGCCCTGCCCGCTGCGGCGCAGATCAATGACGTCGACACCTTCACTCCTATGCCTCTCGATTCCGGCTTCGGGCCCCTCGAAAACGTCCCGCCCTCCATTCCCGCCACCCAAATCATCCAAGAGCTTGCCGCCAAGGAAACCCTCTTCAAAGAGGCCCGCAGCCACTACACCTATCGCCGCGCGGCCCGCGTCCAAACCGTCAACGACGACAGCAAAGTCGACGGCCAGTGGTACGAGGTGGACGACGTTACCTTCAACCCCGGCGGCGGCCGCACTGAAAAGGTGGTTTATGCCCCCCCCAGCACCCTCACCCGCATCATGATGTCGCAAACCGATCTCTATGACATCGCTCACGGTTACCCGTTCGTCCTCACCACCGCCGACCTGCCCGAGTACAACATCGCCTACGTCGGACGCCAGCGCATCGACCAGATCGACTGCTATGCCTTCAACGTCTCCCCCAAGGTCATTGAAAAAGGCAAACGCTATCTCGACGGCCGCATCTGGGTTGACGACAAGGACCTCCAGATCGTTGTCACCGACGGCCGCATGGTTCCCGACGACATCAAAAGGGGCCAGCAGGATCTCCATGCTCCCTTCATGACCTGGCGTCAGCAGATCGACGGCCAATATTGGTTCCCCGTCTACACCGTCGGCGACGGCATTCTCCACTTCACCGGCGGCAACGGCTACATGGGCGAGGACGTGCACGTCCGCGACGTCGTTACCTACACCGACTACAAACGCTTCGGTTCTTCCTCCACCATCCTCTATAACGGCCAGGTCCTCAACAACCCCGGCCAGACCCCGCAGCAGCCGCCCAAGCACTAACGCGGCCTTCCTGAAGGGCACGGGCCTCAGCTCGTACGCCAATCGAGCGAAATGAACGTGGGCCTCATCGATCGCTGCATAAAATGTCGTGTGTCATCCTGAGCGCAGCGCCGCATAGCGGAGCGCAGTCGAAGGATCTGCGGTTGCTTTTCTTTCGCAAGCGGGACACTCGTTTCGAGTAGTCAATAGAATCTGAGAGCAAGTCCCTTTCAAACTGACCCACTCCCTAACCCAGGTCTTGCTTGAATGCGGTGTTATCCTGTTTCCGCTCACCAACTATCAAAGGAGATTTCACGCCAATCCATGACGCCCAAAAGAATCCGCCCCGTTCTGGCAATCCTTGTCTTGTCCATGGCTGCGTCCGCACTGCTCTTCGCCCAGGAATCACGCACCGTCGTCCATCATCCCGCCACCCCCGCCGACGCCAAGCCTAACTCCAGCGCAGTCCCCGATGTCTATGCCATCACCGGCCACTTCGACCGCATCGTCATCCTGCGCTTGAAATACAAAACGGACCTCCTCGCCGGCCTTGTGCAGATGGTCAAAAAGGAGAACATCCGCGACGGCGTCATTCTCGCCGGCATCGGTTCGGTGCGCGGCTATCACATTCATCAGGTCAGCAACCGCACCTTCCCCACCCAGGATACCTATGAAGAAAACCCCACCCAGCCCGCAGACCTAGTCAGCATGAACGGCTACATCACCAGCGGCCTCATCCACGCCCACTTGACCCTGGCCTTGCCGGACCGCGCCATCGCCGGCCACCTCGAACCCGGCACCCAGGTCTTCACCTTCGTCATTGTCACAATTGGAGTGATGAACGAAACAGGAGCGGCGAACGAGGCCGCCTTCACCCGCTTGGACAACAAGAACTACCGCTGAGGCACTTCTCTTCCCGCTGTTTCCGTAGCGAACGCACGAAGGCGGCAATTCCCTTCCAGGAATTGCCGCCTCTCGCCTTCACCAACGGCTCAATCTGTACGGAAAACGCCTCAATAGAACAAGTACTTCCGCCACCGGTCGTCCGCCCGCCCCAGCATGCGCATGATCTGCCGGCTGGTGTGCAGCGAAAACGGCCGCGGCTCGCGCAGCAGGATCATGTCGTCGATCTCGCCCAGCAGCCGGTTGCCCTTGTGCCGGTTGCATTCGTGGCAGCACGCCACCAGGTTTTCCCACGTCGAGTTGCCGCCCCGCGAGCGCGGCACCACGTGGTCCAGCGTCAGCTCGCTGGGAGGCATGGCCTCGCCGCAATATTGGCACGTGTTGCGGTCCCTCAGCAGAATGTTCTTCCTCGACAGCGCCCGCGTCTGGTGGGGAATCCGCCGGTACTCCAGCAGCCGGATCACCGAGGGCATGGCGATCAGCGTGCGCTGCGCGTGCAGCGTCAGCCCGTGCTCCTCCTCGGTGCGCGCAATCCCCTTCAGCACCAGCACCAGCGCCCGCCGCGCCCCGCATATATTAATGGGCTCATACGACGCGTTCAGCACCAGCACCGGCAACTGCAAGATGTGGGTGGCCTGCACGGTGTACTGGCCGGTCGCGTGTTCCGCGCTCATCGCCACGGCTTTGGCCATCGCTTTTTGCTTGCGCGCGTGAATCATGGCTTTTCCCAGCGACATCTCTCTCTCCCGTCAAAAAGATGCTCTTTCCCGCGCTGCATCCGAATCCGCCCACGTAACTCTTGCCGGCGGCGCCTTCGGCGGCGCCTCGCCATTCCCTCGAGCGGCATCCAGCCCATCCTCTCGCGCGGCGCCCAAGCCAACGCCGCCCGTCCCCCGCGCCCTGGCCAGCGTCGCCACCCATACCGTTGCCGCGCCCGCCTGGATCAGCGCCCGCGCCGCCTCCCGCGCCGTTGCCCCCGTGGTCAGGATGTCGTCCACCAGCATAATATTCCGCTCCGCGACCGCCGCCGGGTCGGAAACCGAAAACGCGCCGCGCACATTCAAACGCCGCTGCCGCGGGCTCAGTCCAGCCTGGCTCGCCGTGGCCCGCAGTCGCATCAGCGTTCTCGACGCCAACGTCAGCCGCCACTCCGGATGGCTCTTCTTCAGAAACCCGATCGCTTCCGCCGCCAGCGATCGCGCCTGGTTGAACCCCCGCTGCGCATATTTGCTCCGGTGCAGAGGCACCGGAACCACCAGCATCTCTCCCGGCGCTTCGCCGGCCAGTTGCCCAATCGCCTCGGCCAGCATCCGCCCCAGCCCCCGCACCGCTCCTTCCATCCGGTCGTACTTCAGTGCGTGGATGGCCTCCTTCATCCGTCCTGCGTAAGCCCCGTAGGCTACCGCCCGCACAAACGGCGGCGGCACCACGCGGCAGGCCCGGCACAGCCTTGAACTCGAAACCCCCGCATTCTCAGCTAGCCCATCCCCGCAGCAAGCGCACACCCGCCCGCTCTGGCGGGGAAATTCCATCCAGCAAACATCACAAATTGGCACGGAAGAGAACCGCGGCAGAGGAGAGCCGCACAGAACACAGGCAGAGGGAAGAAGAGCGCAACTCACAGCGTCCATGGGACTTCGCAGCACATGAGCCACCGCTCGCCACCGCGAAGCACCTGATGGAGGAAGGTCAACCGTCGCTAAGCCGGCATCCCTGCTGAAGACACACCTCGCGCCGCGCAGCCTTTCGCTCCAGACTGCGCTGTCCTGCCCCTCAGTATAATCTCATTTCGCCGCGCCATCCCAGGCAATCACCCCAGCCTGGGTGTGGAATCTTGTTCATGCACAAAAGGAATCAAGAAAAAAGCACAATACCCTGAGAATTCCCGCCGCAACTCCTCTGCGCCGCGCGCCCGGCCTATGCTCTTAAAAAACTCCCGCCATATACTCTTCCGCGGGCCGCGCCTTTCCCTCCTTCGCCCCGCACTCGGCCAACACCCCCGGCGACAGCGTGATCACCGGGCACATTGAATGCGCCAGCGTCTTATACACCACCCCCTGCCGCGTAATGGCCGCGAACGTTGACGCCCCCTGCGCGCCCAGCACGATCAGGTCCGCCTGCTGCGCCCGGCTCTGGTAGAGCAGCTCCTCGGTCGGATCGCCCGGCACCACGATCGTCTGCACCGCGATCTTCTCGCGCAGCTCCGCCGGAACCAGCTCGAATACCTCCGCCTCCAGTTGCTCCAGCGTCCGCCCGGCCAGAATCTCCGCACGATCCTGCGGCCGGATCACATGCTCCAGAATCAGCCGCGCGCCGTGTTGCGCGGCCAGCTCTGCGGCAAAACTTACCACCACGCTGTTCGCCTCCTGCCGGCTCACCGCGCACAGAATCGTGCGCGTGGCGTAGGCCCGGTAAGCGCCGCTCACCACCCCCGGCCCGATGATGTAAACCGGCGCTCCGGCCGTGCGCAGCACCGCCTCCGCCACCGAACCCACCAGCAGCTTGCCGATAGGCCCCGGCGAGTGCGTGCCCATCACGATGCGGTCGATCTCCCGCTCCCGCGTATAAGCCAGAATCTGGTCGGCGGCCAATCCCGCCCGCACCACCACCTCGCAGGACATCCCCGCCTGCCGTACCCGCTCCGTCAGCGGCTCCAGATGGCGCCGCTCGGCGCGCGCCGCCGCCGCGTAGTCGTAGTAGCGGACCCCGGACGTCTCTGCCGCCGCCACCACCAGCGTGTCGTAGGCGTGCAGCAATATGAGAGTCGCCCCAAACTCCCTCGCCTGCGCCAGCGCGAACTCGAAGGCTTTTTCGTTGGGCGGAATCTCTGTGGCAAACAGGATCGTGGAGGGTTTGATCCAACCCGGCCTGAGCGTGGCTGCCATGGCAACCTCCTCGTCGTACGGATGTACGATTTCAGACAGACCCTCGCCGTGCAGTGCCGTAAGTCATACTTCTAGGCGAGTAAGCTCACGCCCTCACGGCTACAACTCCAGCCCCGCGTCCCGGCGCGTCATGCGCTGTCAATACCAGCATAGACGCAGGCCTCCAAAAAATCCGTGGGCTGTTGAAAAAATTCAACTCTCTTTCCCGGATTTTGTCCAGCTAAATCTAATCGGCACAACTCCCAGCCCGCTAAAGTGATCTCAATCACAGCCTTCCCCCAAAATTCCTGTTCTTCTTAGGTTGAATCGTGGCTCGCGGGCGCGGTTTACCTCTTCGTGGCGTGGCCGGATCGGCGTGGCCACCCCCGGCTTTCGTTGAGGAACGCACCCGCCCGATCCCCGGCCTGAGAATCTGTTTCCCCGTCCGGCCGCCGCGACTCTAAAGGAGGCCTTATGCAGCCCATGACCAGCATCCCCGCCCGCGGCGGGATCGACTACGACGAATCGCCCTTTCTTGCTATCTGGGAGGTCACCCAGTCCTGCGACCTGGCCTGCAAGCATTGCCGCGCCGCCGCCCAGCCCCTTCCCCACCCCGACGAGCTCACCCACGAAGAAGGACTGGCTCTCATTGACCAGATCGCCGATCTCCACATCCCCATCTTCGTCTTTACCGGCGGCGATCCGCTCAAGCGCCCCGACGTCTTCGATCTCATCCGTTACGCCGCCGACAAGGGCGTCCACGTCGCGCTCACCCCCAGTGCCACTCCGCTCCTAACCCGGGAGGCGATCCAAAAGTTAAAAGAGGCTGGCCTCGTTCGCCTCGGCATCTCCCTCGACGGCTCAACCCCAGAGATTCACGACGCCTTTCGCGGCGTTCCCGGCACCTGGGCGCGCACCATCCAGGCCATCGAGTGGGCCAACGAGGCTGGCATTCCCATCCAGGTCCATACCACCATCAGCCGCCACAACGCCCAGGACCTCGACAACCTCTGCAACCTCTTCGAGCGCCTCGCCATCGTCATGTGGAACGTCTTCTTCCTCGTCCCCGTGGGCCGCGGCCAGCTCGCCGACCTGCTCTCCGGCGAAGAGTTCGAGCAGGTCTTCGCCAAAATCTACGAGCTCTCCCGCCGCGCCAACTTCCAGATCAAAACCACCGAGGCCATGCACTACCGCCGCTACCTCCTCCAGCACAACCTCGAAGAACGCAAATTCGCTCACGGCGGCGGACATCCGGGCGCAACCCACGGCCACCCCAGCGCCCACCCTGCGGCTGCGGGAATGAAGGGTACGCGCTTTAGCCCCTACATTAGCGCCAATAATAATGAAGGGGCTTCAGCCCCCGAGGAAATATATGAGCCCGGCGCCCCTACCGCCGACGCCTCTGCCCGCAACCGCGCCTGGGCCACCCGCCGCGTCAACGACGGCAAAGGCTTTCTCTTCATCTCCCACACCGGCAATGTCTACCCCAGCGGATTCCTGCCCATCCATGCCGGCAACATCCGCCAGACCCCGCTCGCCGAAATCTACCGCCACGCCCCCATCTTCAAGGTCCTCCGCGACACCTCCCGCCTTGAAGGCAAATGCGGCGCCTGCGAGTTCAAGGAGATCTGCGGCGGCAGCCGCGCCCGCGCCTACGCCGTCACCGGCGATCCGCTCGCCCAGGAGCCCTGCTGCATCTACCAGCCCAAAAACTGGGACCCCGAGCTGGAAAGCCACGCTGAGGCCTTCCGCCTGCCCGAGCACTCCGGGACCCTGGTCACGCTGTAGCTCGGGTTGCATCGTCTTCCAGGTCTCTGACCGCTTGATCCTTCACCTCCAAGGAGCGCCACGTCTCGATTTTGCGACCTGGGAAATTGAGATGCACAACTCTGAATTCATGCGGTCATAGGCCTAGGCAGTGTTTGAGGAATCTCGCGGGCCTGAAATCCGGAAGGAGCAGGGGCCTTCAGCCCCTGAAAAGGGGGCACACGGGAGGAGGGCTTCAGCCCCGGATTCCCCCCTTCGCGTGTTTGCGGGCGGATGCCTTCGATCCGTCAAACACTGCCTGGTCCCTGGCGCACGAGGGGGCTTTCCCAGATTCGAAAAAGTAACTTCTTAAGTTGCGCGAAATCTTTTGCGCCTAGTTCGGCGCGCCATTCTTCTTCGATTTGGTACAGGATTTCGATGGCCTTGCCATACGCTGCGTGGCCGCGCTTCGTGAATTTGATGATGCGCGCGCGGCCTTCGTCTGGGTCGTCGGAGCGGACCAGGTAGCCCAGCTCTTCAAGGCTCCCCAATATCCGGTTCATGGCTTGCTTGCTCATGCCGGCGCGCTCGGCCAGGGCGCTGGGTCGCACGCCGTCCGGGCCTGGAAAACGGAAGATGGCCATGTGCGGCATGGCCAGATCCTCAAAACCCGCCTGGTCGAGCTCGTGGATGAGGCGGCGATGAATGGCCTCGGCCGGAACACGAAGCAGCGCGCCGATGAGCATGTCCTTGGTTTTGACCTGTGGATTTTCTTCAAAAAAACCCATTGACATCCTCGGTAAACAATGTTTACTATCACTGCATGGTAAACAAAGTTTACCACAAAGGAGGTTGATCGTGACCATAGAGAGTTTGGCAGTTCCCGCTAATTCCCCTCGCCAGACGGCGGCGCAAGGCCAGCGGCAAACCGAAGTCAAGCATGTCCAAGCTGGAAGCGGCGCGGCTTACTGGGGGCCTGGAGAGCTGATGACGTTTCTGGCCACGGGCCAGGAGACCGGCGGCGCCTATTTTCTGGCGGAGGTTTGCGTGGCGCCGGGCGGTGGCACGCCGCCGCATATTCATCACCGCGAGGACGAGTCGTTTCGCATGCTTGAAGGGACGCTGACGATTCAGGTTGGCGGGGATACAATCACTGCACAGGCCGGCGACTTTGCCTTTCTTCCCCGCGGCATTGCGCACTCATTCATGAACACCGGCAAGGGGAGTGCGAAGGCCCTGGTGCTGACGACGCCGGCTGGCCTGGAAGGCTTCTTTACCGAGGTGTTTGAACCGGCCGTGGATCGCACGGCGGCGCCCCCGCCTGTTACCAAGGAGCTGATTGGACGGGCGATGGCGGCGGGGCCGAAGTATGGGCTTGAGCTCCTTCCCCCGGCGTAGCGGACTCGGTGTGTCGGGTTCTGATAGAGCGGGCTCTGAATCGAAGTGCAAACCAGGAGATCGAGATGACACAGCAAGCGGTTGATCTGCGGGTGAATCCTGCCGAAGAGGCGATACGGCTGGGTCCGCTGGAGGTGCGATTTCTGCTGACAGGCGAGGAGTCGGGTGGCGCCGTTGCCGTGTTTGAAGTGGTGGTGCCGGCGGCGCAGCGGCTGACGGCGCCGGCGCATAGCCATCGCCACTACGAGGAGACGATCTACGGCATCGAAGGCGTGCTGACCTGGACCGTGGACGGAAAGCAGATTGACGTGGGGCCGGGGCAGGCGTTGTGCATTCCGCGCGGCGCGGTGCACCGCTTTGACAACAACACCAGCCAGGATGCGAAGGTGCTGTGCATGGTGACGCCGGCGGCCATCGGGCCGCAGTATTTCCGCGAGGCGGCGGAGGCCGTGAATGCGGCGGCGGGCGGGCCTCCGGACCGCGCCAAGATGATGGAGATCATGCTCCGGCACGGGCTGACGCCGGCGGCGCCTTCGGTGCATGCGTAAGAGCACGCGCTCGGTTGGCGGCGGGGTGCTTGGGCCACCCGCAGCACCACTGGCAAACCCGGGATCACGGCTGTCAAGTCCGCAGGCGATCAGCGACCCCGTCCCGTCCCTTGTCCCTCCCCCTGCCGCCCAGCCAATCCGCTCACTTGCCGGCTCGCTGACTCGCCGGCCTCCACCTTAGCTACTTAATCTCCTTTTCCGCGCTCCTCTTCATCCTCTATAACCGCTATTTCCCAGGCCATTTCCTGAACTCGCTCCTGCATTCAACCCGCGGCATGAAGTAGAGATTGCCGCTTCCAACCGGGCGTCGCGGTCCAACCGAGCGCCTTGCCGCTGTTGGCCGCCTTTCCAACCGCAAAATGACACCGGATGCCCTACACTGGGCGAAGCACATGCCGGTACCAGCCTGCGGAATGTGCGCCACCGGGTAGGCTCTTACGGAACCGAACGCCGCTCCGATCCGTTTCTATTTGCACGGGCCCATTGCGGGCCGTGCAGCACGCTGCACGGGGAAGACATAGATGGAGACGCTGCTTCAGAACGCACGGGTCAGCTTGCGCATGTTGGTCCGGAATCCCGGCATGACCGTCACCGTCTTGCTGACTCTGGCGCTTGGCATTGGCGCGAACACGGCCATCTTCACCATGGTCTATGCGACGCTCCTGGCCCCGCTTCCCTTTCCCCATCCGAACCAGCTGGTGGTGGTCTGGTCAAAGATCCAGAACTTTCACAATGGGGTTGCCGCGGGAGACTACCTCGACTGGAAGCGGCAGAACACCGTTTTTCAGGATCTTTGTGCGCGGTCCGGTGAGGCCTTTAACATGGCCACCAAAGACCGGCCGGAATTCGTGCAGGCTAGAAGAGTGACCCCCGGCATGCTCCGAATGATCGGCCAGCAGCTCTTCCTGGGCCGCTACTTCCTCCCCGAGGAAGGCGTGGCCGGCCGCGACCACGTGGTGATCATTACCCACAAAATGTGGGTGAGGCTGGGCGCCAATCGCCACATCATCGGGACCACTCTGCGCTTAAATGAGGAGCCATACACCGTGGTGGGCGTGCAGCAGCCAGGCCTCGACGATCGCCAGCCGTGGCAGCTTATAGTTCCTCTGGTCTTCACGCCGGACCAGATCAATCACGACTTTCATTGGCTCACGGTCGTGGGCCGCCTCAAGCCCGGCATCACCATCCAGCAGGCGCAGCAGAACATGGACGCGGTCACCGCCCACATTGCGCAGATGTATCCGAAGAGCGATGAGGGCTGGGGCGCATACGTCGACCCATACAAGAACGATTTCATGCCTAAAGACCGGATCGAGATGCTTTGGCTGTTGCTGGGCGCCGTCGGGTTCGTGCTTTTGATCGCGTGCGTGAACGTCGCCAATCTTCTGCTGGCGCGCGGCATCGTACGCCAGAAAGAGATGGCGGTGCGCAGCGCGCTGGGCGCCAGCCGCAGGACGATCATTGGCCAACTGCTCACCGAGAGTTTGTTGCTGGCCGTTGCGGGCGGCGCTCTGGGCGTGGGTTTCGGTTATGCCATGCTGCGAGGGCTCGTCGCCGCCATGCCAGCCGGCGAGCTGCCCTGGGAGGCCGATCTGCGCCTCAATGTCCCGATCCTCCTCTTTACCTTCGCGGCCACAACGTTGGCGGGTCTATTGGCCGGCTCCCTTCCCGCCTGGTATGCATCGCGCATCGATCCCGGCGAGACTCTGAAGGAGAGCGTCCGGACCGGCGCCGGCGCCGGCAAGCATCGTCTGCAACGCGTGTTAGTCATCGGGGAGTTTGCGCTGTCCCTGGCGCTGCTTGCGGGAGCCGCCCTCACCATCCACAGCTCCTGGAATCTGGCCCACGTCGATCTTGGCGTGGAGACCGATCATGTGCTCACCTACTATCTGCCCGTGCCGGAATCGCGCCCCACGGATCTGAAGACAATCACCGCGTATTACCGCGAGATCCTGGCCCACATCGACCCCGTTCCCGGCGTCCGCCATGCCGCGGCCATGACCGGCCTGCCGCTCTACGGGCCCGGCTTCGGCATGCCGTTCACGCTTGAGGCAGGGCCCACCTACGCCGATCGCTCCAAGCGGCCGAACACCGCCTTCGGTATGGTGACGCCGGATTATTTCAGGACTTTCGGCATTCAGATCGAATCGGGACGCGCATTCACGGACCAGGACTCTGCCGGCAGCGTCCCGGTGGCCATGGTCAACCAGGAGTTCGTGAAGGAGTATCTCAGAGGAAAGAACCCGCTGCTTCAGCGCGTGCTCGTGGAACAGCTAATTCCCGGCGTCACCAAGCTTGGGCCGCCCGTCGCATGGCAGATCGTCGGCGCCTACCACGACGTGCATGCAGCCGATCAGCGGAAGGTGAGACCGGAGATGCTGGTTCCCTTCATGCAGTCTCCCTGGCCGCAGGCGGAGTTCGGAGTGCGCACTGCCGAGGACCCGGCGTCCATGCTGGCGAGCATTGCCGCGGCGGTGCATGCGGTCGATCCCGCAGTGGCCCTGGCGAATCCCCTGACCATGAACGAAGTGCGCGACACAACCGTGGCCAGCGAGCGCTTCACGCTCATCCTCTTCAGTTGCTTCGCTGCCATCGCATTGTTCCTGGCCGCGCTGGGCATCTACGGCGTCATGTCGTTTTCCGTGGCGCAGCGTGCGCACGAGATTGCCCTGCGCATGGCGCTGGGCGCAAACCGAAACCATGTGGTGGCGCTGATTGTCCGCGACGGACTATTGCTTGCCACGATCGGGCTGGGAATAGGCCTCGCCGGCGCTTTTTTTGTTGGGCGGGCAATGCAGAGCCTTCTCTACGGCGTGGGCGCGTTGGACCTTTCTGCATTTGTCCCAGTGGCCGTGGTTCTGCTGGCGGCCGCGGTTTTGGCCTGCTTTCTGCCCGCCCGGCGAGCCGCTTCCGTCGAACCTATGCGCGTGCTGCGCACAGAGTGATACTCTCAAGTTCTTCTTGATTTTCTACGCAATGTCTCCACTTGGCTGGGTCTCGCCCGCCGCGATCTGCCGCACCTGGCGCGCCCGCAGATCGGGCGAGATGAAGTGCGAGAGGATGTCCCTGACGCTCCGCCGGTAGAGTTCCACGGTATGGTTCTCGTCCGCCGCCGTAACCTGCAAAATCAGCTTCACATCCGGCGCGCTGCGCAACTCCTGCTTTTCGGCCCGGTTCCGCCGACTTGGCAGCCCGGCGGGAAAAACAGCGGTGCAGGAATTTCGCGGGTGGGTGACAGTTCATCCTCCGCCAATTGTGACGCAGATCACTGAAGGAACTTCGACGAGGGGGCAGACTCCAGGCAAGAAGAGGTGGGCCATGCTCTTACTTATCTGGCTCGTGTTTTGCCTTGCTGCTGGTGCCTTGCTCTTGCTTCCTGTCGGACTCTCGCTACGCGAGATTTACCAGCGATTTTCCGGCAGCCGGCTCGTTGCATGCCCCGCGGATCAGCGGCCAGCCGCCGTCAACATTGATGCCCGCCATGCAGCGGCGACAGGAATCGATGGATTTCCGGAATTGCGTTTGTCCGAATGTACGTGTTGGCCTGAGCGCTCCAAGTGTGACCGGGCGTGCCTGTCCCAGGCGGTTCAAGCGGAACCTTACACTCCAGGGGAAGTGAAGGTGAGAAGAAAACAGATCTACCACCTCCCCATTGTTCTGGCGGCGTTTGCCGCCTGGTGCCTGGGAGCCTTTTGGCATTCGCATTATTTGTTCCGCACCCAGTGGATGGCCGCCACCGGACTCACTCATGCCGAAATCAAGGAGATGGTGTGGTGGGTCTCGCCGCACCTGCTTACCGCAGCGGTCTGTCTCCTCTTTGCCTACGGAGTCGCGTGGCTCCTTGCTCTGTGTCATCGCAAAGGCGTGCTTCAGGGAGTCCTGATGTCCGTGCTGCTTTCGGGGGCTGTGGCCGCAGCCAGTTGGTATGCCGTCGCAAGCATGCCCCATGACTTGCTCATGATTGAAGCGGGTTACGCCGTTCTGGCTACGTTAACCGTGGGGGCCATTGTCGGCGGGCTGTATGACAAGCTCGCGCTGCCGGCGCAATGACCGGACGCCACCCAATCGAGCCGCGGTCCATCCACGCCGAATGACCGGCCAGTGCGAACCAACGTGACCCATCTCAGGTCGGGTCTTACCTGGCGGCCATCTGCTCGCAGCTCTCAAACTGCCGCCCTGCGGGCTATCGTATTCCCGCATCGCGCAGGCCGCCGAAAACAGAATGTTCGCTTACAGAATTTAGGGGGTATCGGCGCTTACAGCATTTTCGATTCTGCTCTTTACAGAAAGCTGGAGGCCAAGTGGCCTTTTCCTCAAGAAAAAGCCCCCTTGCACGACCTACAAATGTCAACAAGTGAATCGAAAATGCTCTAAGGAGGGACGAGAGAAATGCTCTCTGCCCCGCTTTACTCCCCCATCGCCTTTTGCGCCAGCACCACTTCATCCACGTCGCTTTGAATGATCTTGTTGTGTAGGCAATAGAGAGCCAGCTCCAGCCGGTCGCTCACCCCCAGCTTGTCGTAAATCTTGCGCAGATAGTTCTTGATGACCTGCTCGGTCGTGCCCAGTTGAAAGGCGATCTCCTTGTTCCGCTTGCCCTGCGTAATGCAGGTGATGATGGCCATCTCCTTGGGCGAAAGCCGCGGCTGGTTGCGCGGACTCACCAGCGTCGCGGCCTGGGCGCGATACGCCTCGATCACCCAATTCACTGACTGGTTGTCGATCCAGGTCTCCCCGGCCGCGATCCGCCGCACGCAGCGCACCAGCAGATCCGGTGAGATGGTACGCGTAATGATCCCTCTTACGCCCCGCTGGTAGAGTTCCACGGTATGGTTTTCGTCCGCCGCCGTTGCCTGCACAATCAGCCTCACATCCGGCGCGCTGCTCAACAGCTCGGGAATGACGTTGGCCGTGCCCGCCAGCAAACTGCCCTCCAGCAGCACGATGTCGGTGGGATAGCGCTTGATGGCCGCGCGTAGATTTTCCAGCGAATCGGCCTGGGCCACCACGCGCAGATCGTCTTCAAGCGCAAAGACCTTGCGAATGCCTACACGGTAGATGGCCTGGGAATCCGCAAGGATAATGCGAATCGTCCCCGCCTTGACCGGTACGTCGGTAACTTCGCCATTGGGAGAATCTTCAACAGGATCCATGGTTCACTGCCGCCAATCCCGGCCGCCTTCATTACCCGACAAACTGATACTCGTCAATCGTAGCGGCGGCTAGACACTGATTGTGGCTCATGGAGCAGCGTACCACACGTCCGGCGCACTGAACCAGCACATCTTCAGGAGTGCCCAGCACCGCGTGCGGCATTCGCAGCGAAAAACGGATAACCGAGCCTTTGCGCAGCCTCCGGCCCAGTTCAAACAACACCCCGTTGGCCGAGATGTTCCGGGTAAGGCCAGCCGTTTCCCTCCGCGAGGAACTGAGCATCATCGGCAACGACAACGGAAACCGCACCGCGCAACGCAGCTCCCGCTGCGGGTGAACGGCCTCCGGGGCCGCAACATGGAGCGACAAACCCGGTCTCAAGAAATTCATAGTGGCGCTCAAACCCAAACCTTTCCTTTCCTCACTTTACCGAACTTTTCCTCTTCCACCCACGGCACCAAAGTTTGCTGGCAAGTAACCGGCTCCGCGATGGCCTGTATTTTTCACTAACAACCGCGCCGCCCGGAGCATCTCCCGCCTGCGCCATGCGGTGGCCGTGGCGGGGCGCCGGGACCTAACCCAAAAATCCACCCATTCTTCCTACCTGCGCGATGGCGCCTCAACGTGCTTTCAATTTTCCCGCCTGCCCGCCGCCCGAGCAATCAGGTGATCGTCCTTCTTCGGCTCCCCACTCATCTCCCCATCCCCGGCCCCGGCGTAGCCGCTGCCCGGTACTGAACATACAATGAAGGTTTCAAGACCACCGCAAGAGCGAGGCCGCCGCGCCGGCTGTGCGGGATTGCCGAGCCCCCTGCCTGGATTGCTAATAACTTCCATGGTTCTGGCTTAACTCGCCGTCCAAACGCCATCTTCGCGCCGCGCTGTTCCAGGCCCACCAGATGCCCTTCCGGTGGGCTTGTCATCGGAGCGCGATTCGAGGTCCGGAAATCGATCCGTCGCCCTTCGCTCCAGAATTCCCACACCCACTCTTACCTTGGCCGTGAAGAGTCTGCAAGGTTCCATGAGACCGCCAACCAAAATTCCCGTCCGTGAGTCCCTTGCCCGGCCCGCTGACACTTTTCGTCCCATCGACAGCGTCAAAAGGCGAAAGTATTGGTTCAGCCTACCTTCTGGTAACGGAATCATCAACTTGCGAGATGCAAGCACACAGAATTTGGCATGATTCCTCGATGATCGATCCTGGAGAAATCGTAGAAACATTTGTAAATCAATGCTTTCGCGGCTTACAGCGAGTCAAAACCCGCTAACCAAATACAGGCGAACATATAGCGAATAAACACGGCCCTAACCATCGTGCCAGAACTCCTTCTTGCAAAAAAATCTTTAGTGCAAACCAAAAAGTCATCAAAATGTTACTTTCGTTGTAGCTTTTCTACACATTTTGGGTTAGTCTGACCATGCATTATTTATCCGTGGAAGCTTGCTGCGCGCAAGATCGCGCTTGATTTGGTTTTGGTTAGAAAGGTCGACTCTCATGATCGTTCGTTGGGTCAAGTCTCTCGCTCTTGTTATCGGTGCCCTCTTCGCATTGGGGACCAGTTACGCTCTTGCTTCAACCACCTCTCCCGCGCTAACCGCCGCTAGTTTCCATCAAACCACCGCCGCCCAGGCGCCTTTTTGGCCTTTGCCTCCAGTCGTAAAGATCGCTGCCAAAGGGCCTATCTGGCCCCCGCCTCCGGTCGTAAAGATCGCCGCCAAAGGGCCCATCTGGCCCCCGCCTCCGGTCGTAAAGATCGCCGCCGGGGCACCCTTCTGGCCTTTGCCTCCGGTCGTGAAAATCGCCGCCAAGGCGCCCTTCTGGCCCTTGCCTCCGGTCGTAAAGATCGCCGCCAAAGGGCCCATTTGGCCTTTGCCTCCAGCCGTCAGCTAAGATGCATGTGACAGTTTTGTAGTAGTAGCTCATTTCCTGAGGTCGCTGCTAATCTTGGCAAGACGGCGGTGGGCTTAGGGGGTGGCTCAGGCTGTGAGCTTAGATACTATATTCTGGATTGCAGGAAGCGTGGGCGAAGCAGCGGTGATTGCGCTGCTTCTCTACAGGCGTTTCTGGCGGACCTTCCCGGTTTTTCTCCTCTATAGCATCTCGGTACTTGTGGATAGCATTGCCGCTTAT
This sequence comes from uncultured Acidobacteriota bacterium, assembly GCA_963808795.1. Classification (GTDB taxonomy): domain Bacteria; phylum Acidobacteriota; class Terriglobia; order Terriglobales; family Acidobacteriaceae; genus Telmatobacter. The sequence continues at coordinate 158,229 of CAWEGL010000011.1, read as the reverse complement.
GTGATCTTGCACCACTTTGCCGCTGCCTACGTAACGGACTACATCGTAGAAATGATCGTGGATTCCGTCCTGATGTTCGGCGTCTTAGTTGAACTGGGATGGTCCATACTTCGTCCGCTGCGCGCTTCTCTGCCGCGCACTGTTTTGCCGGCAGTCGCAGGTCTGATCCTGGTTCTCGGAGCAGCAATCTGGCCATTCGCAGGCATTCATGCGACGGCCGATCTTCCTCACGAGGTGGACATCCTGGAACACCTGCAACAAACCTTCTCCATCCTCAGCGTCCTGGTCTTCCTGGTGCTGGCCGGCGGTAGCCAGTTGCTGTCCATCGGATGGCGTGACCGGGAGCTCCAAATCGCCACCGGACTGGGATTTTATTCACTTGTTAGCTTCGTGGTCGCTGTACTCCACTCCCACCAAACTACCTGGACGCAGTACCGGAACCTGAATCATTTCGTAGTGGCCAGCTATCTCTGCTCCCTGTGCTACTGGGTGGTAAGCTTCGCACGGAAGGAAGCGGAGCGGCGCGAATTCACCCCGCAGATGCGGAGCTTCCTGTTAGCCGTCGCCGGATCTGCCCATACCACACGGCTTGCGCTGGAGGACTCCGCGCCGCCCAAAACGCGAAAGCAAAAATAGCCGCAGTACGGCCCAAATGTCGCTTTATGACCCAATTCGTTACTTTGGTGTAATAGCCCTTCGATTACCCGCTTATAGCACGAAAGTGTGATAGTCGCGCTTTTTCTTGTACATGGCAACTTGGTTTTCTGCTATTGTAGGCCATGGCGTAAGAAGTACCGGGTTTAGAAGCCAGGGTTCCCGGTTACTGAATCGCGGTGTAAGGATCGGATATGATCGCATCGTTCCTTCAAATTCTGGCCTTGACGGCTGTTGCCTTGTATCTCGCCCGATGGCGGTTGGCGGTGCGCCGCCGCAACCATCAGTCGTGGGAGGCATTGCTGGCTCGGTTGTGCCCTGATTGGAGCGGCCGTGACCTGAGCGATGATTTCCTTTGGGGAGAGGGCCTGAACACGACCCCGGAGAATACCTGGGATCGCATGCAAGGTCCGAAGGGGCTCTGGGCCATCTTCAAAAACGCCCAGGTCATGCTGGAAATGGCTAACTTTGCCGCCAAGCACTGCGAAGGCGTGGACCGCTCCCTCGTCGAGACGCTGCACAGCGATGCCATTCAGATTCGTGTTTGCGTGTTGATGGCTTTGGCGCAGTATGCCTTCACACAGGCCAGCGAGGGGGTCCGCATCAACGCCTTCCGCGCCGCCTCCATGTACGCCGGTATGGCCGCCCGCATGACCCAGTTGCTCCAGGAGTATGACGCCGTCAGAGTTCCCGATTTCGTGGCCGCTATGTAGACCGGCTTCCTCTGCTGAAACAAAAACCCCGGCCCCGGTCGGGGTTTTTCGTTGCCGCGCGCGGCCCCTCTTTAAGCTGCATCCGCCGCCAGGTAGGCGTTGATGCGTTCGTACTCCTCTTCGCTGAGCCTGAAATTGAGCGCCCGCGCCAGCTCCTCCACCTGCCGCCCGCTGCGCCCGCCGACGATCGCCGCGGTAATGGCGGGATGGTGCAGCGTCCACGCTACGGCCACCACCCCAGGACTCACGTTGTGCCCTTGGCCGATCTCGCCGAGCAGCTCCACCAGGCGCAGATTCCGGCTCAGCCGCGGCTCGTTGAACTCCACCGCCCGCCTGCGCCAGTCGTCGGCCGGCATCGCCGCCACGCGCGCCGCCGTCATCTTTCCGGTCAGCAACCCTGAAACCATGGGCGAATAATTGATCACCCCGATTCCGTTTTCCCGCGCAAAAGGAAGAATCTCCGCTTCGATGGCCCGCCGCAGCATCGAGTAGGGCGGTTGCAGGCTGGTAATGGGCGCGATCTTCTGCGCGCGCTTCATCTGTTCCACATTGAAGTTTGAGACTCCGATCCAGCGGATCTTACCCTGCTCGCGGAATCGCTCCAGCGCCTCCCAGGCCGCCTCAATCTCCCCTTCCGGATCCGGCCAGTGCACCTGGTAAAGGTCGATCGTCTCCACTCCCAGCCGCCGCAGCGAGCCCTCCAGCTCTTCGGCCAGCGAGGCTGGCTTCAGCGAGCCGTAAAGGGTTCTGTCGGGATGCCAGCGGCGCGAGCACTTGGTGAAGACATAAGGCCTGCGGCTCACGCCCTTCAGCGCCTGCGCCACCACTTCTTCCGAGTGGCCCAGTCCATACACCGCTGCCGTATCGATCCAGTTGATCCCCAGGTCGAGCGCGCGATGGATGGCGGCAATCGACTCCTTATCGTCCTGTGAGCCCCAGGCAAAGGGCCAATCACCGCCGCCGATGGCCCACGCGCCAAAGCCGACGGGAGTCAGTTTCAGGTCTGAGTTGCCGAGGGTGCGAAGAGCGTGCGCAACGGTTTCCGTCATACTTTTACCATAGACGATTCGCGCCGCCCCTTGCGCAAAATTGTCCTCGCGCCGGGGAAGCCTCATGAAACTCCGCGGCTCAGCCCTTGCCATTTTCGCCCCGCCCTGTCTCAAACGGAAGCCTGGGGCTTCTTGAGCCGAACCAGCAGGTTTTTTGGGGCAATGCCGGAAGCTCTTGTCCGTCCTCGCTTCTACACCTTCACCATTGGATGTGCCGCGTAGTGCAGCAGCACGGCGACCGCGCAACTCGTCAGCCGCGTCTCCGCCGAGTCGGCTCGGCTGGTCAGGATCGCGGGCACGCGCGCGCCCAGCACGATGCCCGCTAACTGCGCCCCGCCCAGGTATTCGAGCTGCTTGGCGAGCATGTTGCCGCTCTCCAGGTCGGGCACCACCAGGATGTCGGCCTGTCCCGTTACCGGCGAAACCAGCTTCTTGATGGCCGCGGCCTTGGTGCTCACCGCGGTGTCGAAGGCCAATGGCCCGTCCAGAATTCCGCCCGTAATCTGTCCCCGCTCCGCCATCTTGCATAGCGCCGCCGCGTCCAGCGTCGACTTGATCTTGGGGTTCACCGTTTCGACCGCCGACAGCAGCGCCACCTTCGGCTCCGCGATGCCCAGCGCGTGCGCCAGGTCGATGGCGTTCTGCACAATGTCAACTTTGTCTTCCAGTTCCGGCGTAATGTTGATGGCCGCGTCGGTAATCAGCAGCGTGCGCGCGTAGGCCGGCGTATCCATGATGAACACGTGCGTGATGCGCCGCGCCGTGCGCAGCCCCGTGTCGCGCTGCATGGCCGCCTTCATCATCTCGTCGGTGTGCAGGCTGCCCTTCATCATCGCCTGCGCCGCGCCCGACCGGCAGATCGACACACCCAGCTCGGCGGCCTTGGCTTCGGTCTCCGCATGCAGAATGGCAAACCCGCCTATCTCCACGCCAATCTTCAAGGCCAGCGCCTTCATCTCCGCTTCGGGTCCGATCAGCGTCGGTTCGATCAGCCCTTCGTTGGCTGCTTCCACCGTGCCACGCAGCGCCACGTCCGTCATCGGCCACACCACCGCCGTGGTGATCGCCGGCAGATTCTTGCAGCGCGCGATGAACTTGTGAAAAACATGGTAGTCGGCCGGGTGGTCGACCAGCGGATCGACGGCAACGGCTTCGGCAAGTTGAGCCAGATCGCTCATGGGTTTCTTCTCCTGGGCGCGCGGCAAAGAGTCGGAGCGCCTCACTCAACTATTGTCCCGCAGCGCGAACCCTCCGTGTGTGCCTTCGGTCACAGTCTGCGCTGCCGTCCTTCATTGCGGGAAAGCCCGCCGTCCCCTACTCGGCCCGCAACGCATCCACCGGGTTCACCACGGCGGCCCGCCGCGCCGGCAAGTAACAGGCCAGCCAGGCGATGGCGGCGATACCCACGCTGGCCATCCCGTAGGTGAACGGATCGAACGGTTTGACCCCGAATAGCAGCGACGACATCAGCCGCAGGCTGGCGGACGCGATCACCAGCCCGCACGCCACGCCCAGACCCGCAAGCCCCAGCCCCTGGCGCACAAACAGCCCCGTCAGGTCCTCGCGCTGCGCCCCCAGCGCCATGCGAATCCCTATCTCGTGCGTGCGCTGCGACACCGCATAGGAGATCACGCCGTAGATGCCGATGACGCCCAGCAGCAGCGCCATCCCTCCCGCCACGCTCAGCAGCACCAGCGTGAAAGAGGTGCGGGCCATCGACTTCGTATACAGCGTGCCCAGCGTCGTCGTCATCGCCAGCGGAAGCTCGGGATCCACCGACCACACCGCCTGCTGCACCTCCTTTGCAAAGGCCGAGGAGCCGGCCCGCGGCGAGCGTACCACGAAGTCTACGTCCCGCCGGATCATCTCCTTATCCTCGTTGAAGTGGGCCTGAAAGAGCGGCCAGTACACGGCAGTAGGCGCCGGTTTGTCTACCCCGTCGTCGTAGATGTCGCCCGCCACGCCCACGATCTCGCGCCAGTCTTCGGGCGCGGCTTCGCGAATGTGCTTGCCCAGCGCGTTGGCTGCGCTGCCCCAGTACTCGCGCGCGAAGTTCTCGCTCACGATGGCCACCGGCTGCTTCTCGAACTCCTCGTCCCACGTGAAGTCCCGGCCCGCCACTAGCGGCGTGCCCAGCGTGGCGAAGAATCCGGGCGAGATATAGTTGAACCGCCGCAGCGGAGGAAGCTGGCCCTCGCGGTAGGTGTGGTCCTCCGCGGCCACCGGGTTAAAGCTCCGGCTTCCGCTCATGGGAACCGTCGTCGTAATGCCCACCGAGCTTACGCCGGGAAGGCCCGCCAGCTTTCTGGTTATCTCCTGCTCTATGCGCAAAACGCGCTCGTTCTCGGTTGCCGGAACCTGCGTGGGAGGAATGTAGATGTTGAAGGTTTCCAGCGCGGCCGGATCGGCGAAGCCGGGCTCTACCCGCACCAGCGCGTGGAAGGTGCGAATCATCAGCCCCGAGCAGATCGTGAGCACCAGCGCCAGCGCCACCTGCACCACCACCAGCGCCTTGCGCGCGCGATGCCGCTCGCGGCTCTGGCTCATCGCGCGCCCGCCTTCGCGCAGGCCCGTGTGCGCCCGCAACCCGGAGTACTTGAGCACCGGAATCATGCCGATCACAAGGCTGACAAACAGCACCAACCCCAGCGTGAACAGTAGCACGGGCACATCGATGCCTATCTCGTGCAGGCGCGGCAGCCCGGTGGGCGCAATGGCCACCAGCGCCCGCAGCGCCCCGTATGCCAACCCGAGCCCGGCCAGACCCCCAACCACGCTTAGCGCCACGCATTCCAGCAGCAGTTCGAGAGCGATGTCGGTGCGGCTGGCGCCCAGCGCGGAGCGGATCGCCAGCTCTTGCCGTCGCCCCTCCGCCCGCACCAGCAGCAGGTTGGCCACGTTGGCGCAGGCCACCAGCAGCACCACCAGGATCGATCCCATCAGCACCCATAGCGCGTTCCCCACGTCGCCGATCACGTCTTTCTTGAGTGTGCGCAGGTCGGGCTGGAAATGCGCATTCTCGAAGATTTCCCTGCTGAACCCCTGCGGAGCAGGAAAGCTGCGGATGGCGATGGGGATCATGCGCGCCACGTCGGCACTGGCCTGGCTCATGGTCACTCCCGGCTTCAGCCGGGCCAGGGTCTCGAAATTGAAGTCCCCGAGCTGCACCTTGCTGCGGTCCCACTGGTAGGGCAAAAAGAGGTCCGCTTTGCGGTCGTCGAGAAACTGAAATCCCCGCGGCAGCACGCCGATAATCTCCCGCGGCGTGCCGTTGATGGTGATGTTCCGGCCCAGCGCCGACCGGCTTCCGCCGTAGCGCCCCTGCCAATATCCATACGAAAGCACGACGGTCTTCGCCGCGCCGGGCGAGTCGTCATGGCGGGTGAACAGCCGCCCCAGCACGGGCTTGGCTCCCAACAGCGGCAGCGTGCCGTCGCTCACGTCCAACCCCTGCACATGCTCGGGCAGCCCCGCGCCGGTCACGCTCAGCCCGTCGCCGTTGTACGCGCCCACATCCACGAAGGTGTAGTTCTGCTCGCGGTAGGTGAAATACAGAAACTCGGCCATGTTCAGCTCGGGCAGATTCACCCCGGGCGCATTCTCCCACAGGCCGATCAATCGATCCGATTGAGGATAGGGCAGCGGCTTGAGCAGGATGCCGTCCACCACGCTGAAGATCGCGGTGTTGGCCCCGATGGCGATGGTCAGCGTAAGCAGCGTGATGGTGGTGAATAGCGGCGCTTTGGCCAGCCTGCGCAGCGCTTGCGCCAGCGACGCCCCAAAAGCGTTGTTCGTAAACGCCATCGTGCTTCTCTCCCTGTCCGGCTTCCCGCTGGAATCGCCTCGCGCCTGCATGGAAAAAGGCGCTGCAAGAATTACTACGCGCCGAAACGCCAAAAGGTTCACTCGCGCCGGACCCGCACGGCTCTTTACGCCCGCACGGCGCTTCAACGGATAGAATCATCCTGTTCTGCGAGGTCCAAGCCATGACGACATATAGCATCGCCCTGGTGCCGGGCGATGGCATCGGCAAGGAAGTTGTTCCCGCGGCCCGGCACGTGCTGGAGGCGCTCACTGGCGCGCGCAGCGGCCTCGCCTTCGACTTTGAAACCCTCCCCTGGGGCGGCGATTACTACCGCGCCCACGGCGTCATGATGCCGCCCGATGGCCTCGAAACCCTCCGCGCCAAAGACGCCATTCTCTTCGGCTCCGCCGGCGACCCACACATTCCCGACCACATCACGCTCTGGGGCCTGCGCATTAAGATCTGCCAGGGCCTCGATCAATACGCCAACGTCCGCCCCGCGCGCATTCTTCCCGGCATCGACGCGCCCCTTAAGCGCTGCCGTCCGCAGGACCTCGACTGGGTGATCGTCCGCGAGAACACTGAGGGCGAATACTCCGGCGCCGGCGGCCGCGTCCACCAGGGCCTTCCCATCGAAGCCGCCACAGACGTCTCCCTCATGACCCGCGCCGGCGTCGAGCGCATCCAGCGCTACGCCTTCCGTCTCGCCCAGTCCCGGCCCCGCAAGCACCTCACCGTGGTCACCAAGAGCAATGCCCAGCGCCACGCCATGGTCATGTGGGATGAGGTCGCCCGCGAAGTGGCGCAAGAGTTCCCCGATGTGGCCTGGGACAAGGAACTCGTGGACGCCACGACGGCGCGCATGGTCAGCCGCCCCGCCTCACTGGACACCATCGTGGCCACCAACCTCCACGCCGACATCCTCAGCGACCTGGCCGCCGCGCTGGCCGGCAGCCTGGGCATCGGCCCCACCGCCAACATCAACCCCGAACGCGTCAACCCCTCCATGTTCGAGCCCATTCACGGGTCGGCCTTTGACATCATGGGCAAAGGCGTCGCCAACCCCCTGGGCGCCTTCTGGTCGGCGGCCATGATGCTCGATCATCTGGGCGAACCGGAAGCCGCGCGCTGCTTGATGCAGGCCATTGAGCGCGTCACGGCCAACCCCGCGTTGCACACCCGCGACCTCGGCGGCTCGGCGACCACCGCCCAAGTGACTGAAGCCGTCTGCGCCCGCATCGCGGCCACGGTCAACAGCTCTTCCGCCACTGCCTGAGCCCGCTGCCCATGACTTCAGACCTCGAAACCCGCATCGTCCGCAAGCTGAACGCGCGCATCCTTCCTCTCGTGATACTGCTCTACTTCGTCAGCTTTCTTGACCGCGTCAATGCCGGCTTTGCCGCCTTCACTATGAACAAGGCCATCGGCCTCTCGCCCGCCGTCTTTGGCTTCGGCGGCGGCATCTTCTTTGTCGGCTATGTGCTCTTCCAGGTCCCCTCCAACCTCATCCTCTACCGCGTCGGCGCGCGCCGCTGGATCGCCTGGGTGGTGGTGGTCTGGGGAGTCGTTGCCGCCTCCTGCGCCCTTGCCGCAGGTCCCATCAGCTTTTGCATTCTGCGCTTTCTGCTCGGAGCCGCCGAGGGCGGCTTCTTCCCCGGCATCATTCTTTACCTCACCCTCTGGTTTCCGGCCCGTCACAAGGCTTGGGCCGTCGCCGTCTTCATGGCCGCCGCGCCGCTTTCCACGGCGGCCGGTTCGCCCGTCTCCGGCGCCATCATGGAGCTGCCTGTCATCGCCGGCCTAGCCAACTGGCAATGGCTCTTTATTCTTGAAGGACTGCCCGCGGTGCTGCTGGGCCTCCTGGTTCTGAGATTTCTGGCCGACCGCCCGGAACACGCGGCTTGGCTGGAGCCCCAGGAGCGCGCCTGGCTCGCGGCCGCCCTGCGCGCCGAGCAGGCCGAAGACCCCACAGCGGTTCCAGAGTTGCCGTACCCAGAAAGCACGCTGCCGAGCGGCATTTTCCTTAAGAAAATGCCACCATTTACGAACCTGAATAGGGCACGTGAACTCTGGAACCGCTCTAAGCCCCTCAAGCCTTCCGGACCGGGGACCCCACGCAGTGCGTGGGGTCCCCCACGGACAGGTCTTCGTCCGTGGGGTGGAGGCGCCGCCTGGGCGGCGCTCCGCAATCCCCGCGTGGTGGTCCTGTCGCTCGTCTATGCGGGCACTTCGGCAGGCCTCTACGCGGTGGGGCTTTGGGCGCCGCTGATCATCAAACAGTTCGGCTATTCCCCGCTCACCGTTGGCTGGCTCAACGCCATTCCCGGCATCGTGGCCATCGTGTCCATGATCGTATGGGCGCGCCACTCCGATCTCACGCTGGAGCGCACTTGGCACGTGGTGATTCCCTGCGCCGCCGGCTTCCTGGGGTTGCTATGGGCCGGCGGCGCCGCCACCGTCGTGCCCGTCGTCCTGGCCCTGAGCCTCGCCAACTTCGGCGCCAACGCCTGCAAGCCATCGCTGTGGGCCATGCCTGCCATCTTTCTTGCCGGACCCGACATGGCCGCCGGAATCGCCTGGATCAACTCCATTGGAAACCTGGGCGGGTTCCTAGGCGTGTTCCTGATTGGCTGGACGAAGAGCAAGTGGGGTAGCTACACAGGTGGGCTGGACGCGTCCGCCGCCATGATGGCCTTTTCGGCGGTGGCCATGCTTGCGCTCAGTTGGCAGGTGGGCCGCCGCGCCCCCGCGCCTCGCTCAGATTCCTGACGCATCTCCGCTTCCGTCCGCAAAATGCGCTTCCTCTAACCCCATTCCCCCAGGAGGCGAACCGGCAACAGAGCACACGACAGAGGCGGGACGAGCGCCGCCGGAGGTCAATCGCCGCCGTAGCATCCTGCCTGGCGCGCCCGCTCGTGCACCAGAGCCAGGACAGCCCTGCACAACGGCGTCTTGCACCCTGCCAGATCCGCCAACTCCACCACCGCGCCGAGCAGAGCGTCTATTTCGATAGGCCGCCCGCGTTCCAGGTCCTGAAGCATGGACGTTTTGTGCGCGCCCACTTCACCGGCGCCATCGATGCGCCTCTCGATATCGATCGGGAATCGAATGCCGAGCGCTTCGGCCACCTGGGCTGCTTCCTCCATCATGGCCCGTGCCGTGGCCCGAAGCTCGGGGGTGAAGACGAGCCGGTCGAGCGTAGAGCCGGTGAGCGCCGACATGGGATTGAAGGCCAGGTTTCCCCATAGCTTGATCCAGATTTCGCCGCGGATATCTTTGCGCACCGGCGCCTTCACGCCGGCCCGGAACAGCATCTGCGACAGAGCCTCGACGCGCGCGCTCTGGGAACCATCCGGCTCGCCTAGCGTGACACGATTGCCATAAGTATGTTTGATATAGCCGGGCCGCACCACTTCGGCGGCCGGGTAGACGATGGCTCCGATCACTTGGCGCGGCGGCAGCAGCTCCCAAAGCTTGCCGCCGGGATCCACGCTTTCGATCCGGCGGTCGCGCCAGGGAGAGTCGATGCCATAGAAATACCAATAAGGAACACCGTTCATGGCCGTCACCAGAGCGGTGTCGGGGCCCATCAAGGAGGCGATCTCGCTGGCCGCGGACGCCAGCCCGGTCGCCTTCAACGTGACCAAAACGTAGTCCTGGATTCCCGCCGTTGCGGCTTTGCCGGTCGCGGGCGGATGGACGGTCGTGGTTCTACCTTCGCTCTCCAGCGTCAGGCCGTTTTCCTGGATCGCGGCAAGATGCGGACCGCGCGCGATCACGCTTACTTCCGCACCCGCCTGGTGCAGCTTGACGGCCAGATAGCCGCCGATGGCGCCGGCTCCGAATACCGCGATCTTCACCCCGTCAATCCCAGCTTTTCTGCAAGCCCGATGCGCTGTATCTTGCCTGTTGCTCCCTTGGGAATTTCCGCGAGAAAGACAATCTTGCGGGGCACCTTGAAGTCAGCAACACGTGAGCCGACAAAGGAGCGCAACTCCCGCTCATCGCAATTTGCACCCTCCCGCAGCACAACAGCCGCGGCGACGTCCTCTCCCAGCTTGCTGTGGGGCACAGCGAAGGTGACCACCTGCGCCACTGCCGGATGGTCCATGATGACCGTATCGATTTCGAGCGGGCTGATGTTCTCGCCGCCGCGAATGATCAGTTCTTTCAGCCTTCCGGTCAGCCGCAAATAGCCCGCGTCATCGATCACGCCCTGGTCGCCGGTACGGAACCAGCCGTTTGTGAATGCCTTGGCGTTGGCTTCCGGATTCGCCTCATAACCCTGCGTTACGTTGCGGCCCCGGATGACGACCTCGCCGAGCGCGCCGGCGGGAAGTAAAGCGCCGCTCTCGTCCATGATCCCGACCTCCGGACCCGCGGCCAGGCCCACCGATCCCGAATATCGCGCCGCCGGCGGCAGCGGATTGGACGTCATCTGATGGGCGGCTTCGGTCATGCTATAGGCCTCGACCACGGCAACCTTGAAGGTCTCCTCGAGCGCCTCCATCACCTGCGGCGGCAGAGACGAAGACGACGAGCGGATAAAGCGCAGCCGGCCCTTGCGGATCACGTCCATATTGCGTTCGGCGCGGGCCAGGATCGCTTGGTGCATTGTGGGTACCGCCGTGTACCAGGTCGGCTTTGCCTCCTCAAACCAGCTGAAAAATTTGAGAGCGTTGAAGCCGGGCGTGCACACCACCGCGCCGCCGGCCGCGAGGCTGGAAAGCGTGGCGGCGATCAGCCCATGAATATGAAACAGCGGCATGATGTTGAGCGCCACATCTTCCGGCGTCAAGGAAAGTGTGCGCCCGATATGGTAAGCCGATGCAGTCACGTTGGCGTGGCTGAGCGGCACGATCTTGGGGCGCGACGTGGTGCCGGAGGTATGCAAGACCAGGGCCACATCCGACTCTTCGGCAAAGCCGCCGCGCTGGCCCTGACCGGTTATCGCCCCAGTTGTCGCCCCGGTCATCGCCTCATCCGGCAGCAGCGTGAAATCGCCGGCGCCGCCGTCCGGCTTGGGAACGAGCTTAACAATAGGAATCCTGCGCGCCTTGGCAACCGCCAGCGCCGGGCTTTCCATGCCGTCAAGGATGACCAGCGCCTTGGCGTTCAAATCCGGCAGATAAAACTCGAACTCCTCCGTCCGGTAGGCGGGATTGAGCGGCGCGGTAGTGGCCCCGCAGGCAATCGCCACGAATGCTGCCGCCATTTCGGGGCCGTTCGGCAGCACCATGCCAACGCGATCGTTACGCCCGATGCCCATCGCATTCAGCGTGCGCACGCTCCGCTGCGCCAGATCGCGCAATCCCTGGTAGGTTAGGGACCCGCGGCCCGGTGCGCCGATCGCCGGCGCTCCATCGCGCCCCGCGCCCAGCAGCTCGCAAATGGTGCTGCTACGATAAATGCTTGGCATCGCCTGACTCCCAAACGTATCACAGGTTCGCCATCCAATAGTATTCTATGCTCGCCATTCGGCTTCGAGGACGACCAACTCTAGCGGCGGCGCAAAGGCGATCCAGCACGTAAACGCAATTTCCAGATAAGCCGGCGCCACTGCATCAGCCGGCATTGCAGTTCGCACAGACGATCCTACAGCGGTTCCAGAGTTGCTGTATCCAGAAAGCACGCTGCCGAGTGGCATTTTCCTCAAGAAAATGCCACCCTTCACGAACCTGAAAAGGGTACGTAAACTCTGGAACCGCTTTAATTCGAGGTGCCGATGTCCATCGATCTTCCCCGCGGCGGTTATGGACGCAAAGGTAGCGTCTTCCAGCTCATCATCGGTCTGGTTTGCATGGTGATGATCGCCAATCTCCAGTATGGTTGGAATCTGTTCGTCAATCCTATCAACAAGCAATATCATTGGGGCCGCGCCGCCATTCAGGTGGCCTTCAGTCTGTTCGTCCTGATGGAAACCTGGCTGGTCCCGTTCGAGGGCTGGCTCGTCGACCGCTTCGGACCGCGCATCATCGTCATGACGGGTGGCGTGCTGGTCGCCCTGGCCTGGGGAATCGACTCCAAAGCGAGTTCGTTGCCTATCCTTTACTTCGCCGCCATTCTGGGGGGCGCCGGCGCCGGCGCCGTCTATGGGACATGCGTGGGCAATGCGCTGAAATGGTTTGCGGGCAGGCGCGGCCTGGCCGCCGGAATCACAGCAGCAGGATTCGGCGCCGGCGCCGCCGCCACCGTGATCCCCATCCGCGAAGTCATTGCCATCCATGGTTACCATTCGGCGTTTCTCTGGTTTGGGCTTTTCCAGGGCTGTGTGATCCTGATCGCTTCTCAATTCCTGAGAGCGCCCGCGCCCTTGCCGCCCCGGGAGATCCCCGTACTGCCCAACCCCCAGACGGCCTGCAACTACACGCCGCGCGAAGTGCTGCGCACCCCGTTGTTCTGGGTCTTGTATGCCATGTTCGTCCTGGCCGCCACCGGCGGCCTTATTGTCACCGCGCAGTTGGCTTCCATCGCCAGTGACTTCGGCATTGCCAACACCCGCATATCCATGTTCGGCATCATGGGCACCGTACTGACCTTCGCGCTGCTGGTCGACAATGTCTTGAACGGTCTGGCCAGGCCGTTCTTTGGCTGGATCTCCGACCGCATTGGGCGCGAGACCACCATGTTCATCGCCTTTCTCGCCGATGCATTCGCCATCGGCGCGCTCGGCCTCTTTGGTCACCATCCCGTGATGTTCGTCGTCACCAGCGGGCTCATCTATTTCACGTGGGGCGAGATTTACAGCCTGTTTCCGGCCACCTGTACCGATGCCTATGGGGTGAAATATGCCACCGCCAACGCCGGGCTCCTGTATACAGCCAAGGGCAGCGCGGCGCTTCTCGTGCCGCTGGCGAATGTCGTGGTCGGCAGGACCGGCGGCTGGCAAGCCGTATTCTGGGCCGGCGCCGCCATGAACGCAGTGGCCGCCATCATGGCGTTGACCACCCTCAAACCTATGCGCGCGGCACAGGCCGACTTTAGGCAAAACGCCCACCGCTATTTACAGCAGCGATGAAATGTAGGGGCCTGCTACTCAGAGGACCGGCCGCGATCTTGGTTCTTTCACCAAGCGTTTGGGCGCGGGCACCCGCCTCACCGCGGCTCTGGATTTATAACTCCACTTCATCCGGGAGTGCCCGACCTCTCCGTGCCGCCGTTTCTGCTAGCATCCCCTTGGAGACCTTTTAGAATGGACGCACTGAACACCGCCAGCCTCGGCGCACGCCGCAATGAGGACATCGCCCTCGACCTGCTCAAGTTTGTCGCCGCCGCCACCGGCGTGGACCGCCCCGCCGCTCCCTCCACCGGCTTCAGCGGAGCCGGGACCGCCAAGCCCGACGAGCACGTGAACCAGTTGCTGGAGCTCTACACCCGCTGCCTCAAGGCCGTCGAAGGTTCAGCGCCCCGCCAGGCCGAAAAGAAGGAGCCTGCGCAGAAAGAGGCCGCGCAATAGCAGGCCCATCCATGGTGTGCGTGGCCGTGGCCGGAGCCGGCGCCTTTGGCCGCAACCATCTGCGCGTCTATCGCGAGCTTGAGGCGGCCGGACAGGACGTGGAGGGCCGCGGCGTGACGCTCGCCGCCGCCGTCGAGCCGGATCCCGCCCGCGCCGCTGAAGCCGCGGCCAACTACGCCATTCCCGTCTTTCCATCGGTCACAGAGCTGCTCGCCGCCGATCTGCATCTGGACGCGGCCAGCGTGGCCGTGCCCACCGTGCACCATCACACCGTGGCCTCGGCGTTGCTCGATGCCGGCCTCGATCTCCTCGTCGAAAAGCCGCTGGCCGCCACCCTCGCCGAAGCCGAAGACCTGGCCTCCCAGGCTGAAAAGGCCGGGCGCATCCTTCAGCCCGGCCATCTGGAGCGCTTCAATCCCGCCGTCATGGCCATCGAGCCGCGCCTGCGCCGTCCCATGTTCTTTGAGGCCCATCGCCTCAGCGTCTTCACGCCCCGCGCCCTCGACGTGGACGTGGTCCTCGACCTCATGATCCACGATCTGGACATTGTCCTCGCCTTCGCCGCCTCGCCGGTGCGCGAGGTCCGCGCCGTCGGCCTGCCCATCGTCTCGCCCAAGGTGGACATCGCCAACGTGCGCGTCGAGTTCGACTCCGGCTGCGTGGCCAACTTCACCGCCTCGCGCGTCTCCACCGAGCGCGTGCGCAAGCTCCGTTTCTTTGAGCCGCACCAGTACGTCTCCATCGACTACGCGCGCCGCGATCTGCTCGTCATCCGCATGGATGCCGGCGCCGGCGGCCTCTCGCCCGAACTGGCCGCGGCCATCACCGCCGGCGGCGTGGACAAAACGCTCTTGGCTCAGCTTGCCCCCAGCGCCGCCGGTCCCGCTCCCGGCGCGGCCGGTCCCGCTCCGGGGCTCGTCTTTGACAAACCGCCCGTCGCGCCCGGCGAGCCGCTGCGCCTTGAGATTGAGTCCTTCCTCGAATCGGTGCGCACCCGCCGTCCCCCGCGCGTCACCGCTCTCCAGGGATGCGCCGCCCTCGAGCTGGCCCTCGCCATTCAGGCTACGATGGCCGCCCACGCCCAGCGCGCCGGCCTAAGCGACTTCTTCGCAGCGCGTCCTTGAGGCAACGCGCCATCGTCTTGCCACATTGCCCGCGCGATCCCGATCCTCTAATCCGCCTCCTGAACCTTCACCACCAGACAGGTAATCGTCTTGTCCCCGGCCACCAAAATCTGGTGAGGCGTGTTTGCCGGAACGTGAATCACGTCGCCCGCGCGCAGCTCCTGCCTCTCGCCGCCTTCGATCGCGTCCCCGCGTGTCTCGCCGGGAGCCATGCTCCGCGCGCCGGCCACCGTCCCGCCGGTCGCCAGCGTTGCCCCTCCCGCCAGCACATATATGAGATTGGCGAACTTTTCGTGCACCTGGACCTCGCCGCTGCGGCTGCGGAACGAAAGCATGGCCGCGTGCTGAGGATACGAGCGAAGCGTCTCGCTGGCTTCCCCATTGCCGAGTTTCGCCATCTTGCGCAGATACGCTCCCCGTTCCAGCAGCACCGCCTGCGGCCAATGATCCACGGGATTTCGCCGCGGCTTCTTCGGTACAACTTCCTCGCCCGCCGCGCGCTTCAGAATCTCCGCCGCAAATTCATCCATTCCTTCTCCTCTTCGTCTTGCCGGCCTCCACAGCCCTGCCGACTGCCGCGCCTGCCGGCAGCTCCGCCAGCTTGCGCGCGCGCGTGAACACGTCGAGCAGCATGGCCCGCGTCAGTTTGCCTGTATTCGTGTTTTGCAGCGAGGGATGATAGCTGGCGATCACTTTGAGCCCGCCGGGCAGCGTGTACTCGGCCCCGTGCGCGAACGCCAAGCGCGGGCGCAACCCCTTCCCGCCCTCATCGAGCCTGCCCGCGCGCCGCGCGTGCGCCAGCAGTCCGTCGAAGGCGATTCGCCCCAGGCAAACCACCACCCGCAGCTCGCCGAGCAGGCTCATCTCGCGATCAAGCCAATGGGCGCAGTTGCGCAATTCCTCTAAGCTAGGCTTGTTGCCCGGCGGTGCGCAGCGCACCACCGCGCTGATCCACAGCCCGCTCAGCTTCATCCCGTCGTCGCGCGAAACCGCTCTGGCCTGCGAGGCAAACCCCGCCGCGTGCAGCACGGGATAAAGAAAATTCCCCGAGCCGTCGCCCGTAAATGGCCGTCCCGTCCGGTTGGAGCCGTGTGCGCCCGGCGCTAACCCCAGCGCCAGCACCCGCGCCCGCGCGTCGCCAAACGACGGCACCGGCCTGCCCCAGTACTCCCAATCCGCGTAAGCGCGCCGCCTCACCCGAGCCACTTCGGCGCAATGTGCGCGCAGCCGCGGGCACTCGTCGCACGCCACGATCCGTGCGTTCAGGGCTTCGAGTGACTGCTCGTGCGCCATAAGGAGATTTTACGGTGCGGACTTTCCTACGCCATGGGACCCGAGGCCCGCGCAATCTCCGCCTCAAGAGCTATGGTCGAAGCCCTCAGTACACTCCCGGAACCAGGCGCTTGGTCGTTTTCATGTAGTCGGCGTACTCGCCGCCAAATGCGCTCAGCAGCGCAGTCTCCTCGACATGAATGCGATAAAGCACCGCGAGTGTGGGAGGAATGAAGTATGCCGCCAGACCCGCCCAGCTGTGCCCATGCAGTCCGGCCGCGAGAAAGATGATTTCCATCCCCAGGTACGAAGGATGCCGTATCGCTCTGTACAGCCCCTTGCGCTGGATCGTCTGCGTCGAGTGGATGGCTACGTTGGCGCTGAATGATCTGCCCAGCGTAAAAATCGCGGCGCCGCGCACCGTCAGCCCCGCGATGAATAAAACCAGGCCCGTCAGCTGCAGCCCATGCGTCCTGAAGGGCATAGGGGTAGCGTGATAATTGCTGATCCAGCCGCCGGCTACGAACGAAAGTACGATCACCACCCAGTTAATGATCATGGTTCCTCGGTCTCGCACATCTCCCTGGCCGCGGCGGGTGCGCGTCACCACTGTGATCACGATCTCCCCCGCAATCCACGTGTAAATCAGAACCGCCCACAAGACGCCCATGCTCATTTCCCGGCTCCCCCGCTGATTTTTCACGCAGTATACGCCCTGACTCGCCGGCCGCGCGCGCGTTCGGTCGGCAGCGGGAATTGATCTTGGCAGAGGCGGAACGACGAGGCGTTGCAGAAACAAGGGGCAAAAGGGAGCAATTCCGGTCATGCCGGTGCGGATCACCGCACCGTTAGGGGGCGCGGGATCAAAGAGTCTCCCATTGCCAGGAACAGGCGAGGGGGGCGTACAATTGGGCCGTTCTCGAATTCAAAGAGGAGATTCCGGTTTTAGCACAACCGGATTGATGGGAGGATGAAATGGGCAAGCGTGGAAGTGAAATCACCGGAGACCTGAGCCGACGGTCGTTTCTTGGTCAGGCGGCTCTGGCGGCCGCAGCCGCACCCCTGGCAGCCGGAGCGCAATCCGCACCACCTAACCGGGCGGCAACTCCTGCCGCCATGAGGCCACGCTACATGCCGGAGGGAGGCCGCGGCCCCATCAAGGTTTTGTTCCTCTCCGGCTACCATCCCTACGATCGCGAGAACTTGTACGCGACCTTCGATTCGTTGGGTGAGGACATTACGTGGGTCAACTGCAAACATCCTGCCGCAGAGGCCTTCTACGATCCCAAGGTTGCAGCGTTTTTCGACGTGTTTCTGTTCTACGACGCATTCATGGGCGCACCGCCAGGGTCAATGAGTACGCCCCACTGGGAGCCTCCCACACCCGAGATGCAGGAAGGCCTGAAGCGCATGACCCAAAGCGGTGAGAAGGGCTTCGTCTTCATGCATCACGCCCTGGCGGCGTGGACGCATAGTTGGCCCGCCGGCGTAAACGGCAATAACGCATACCTGGAGATGATGGGCGGAGCCGCCGATTGGGGCACTCCTCTGGCCAATATCCGCGGAAAAGATTATCCCGTCTCCGGCTATCGCCAGCAGACCGAGCAGCATATCACCATCGTTGACAAGCAGCATCCCGTCACCGCGGGATTGGACGACGGTAGCGGCGGCTTTGACATTGTCGATGAAACCTATCTCTGTCCCATGTTCGAAGACTCTGTGCATTGCCTGCTCAGATCGAGCTTTATGCCCACCGCGGATAAGTTCTTGCATGGACCCTCCGGCCATCACTGCGGCGCCGGCCATCCTCCCGGCAGCAATATGACGGCTTGGGTGAAGACCGCCGAACGATCTCCTGTCGTCTACTTCCAGCACGGGCACGACAACATCGCTTGGGCGAACAGGTATTTTCGAACCCTGTTGCTGAATTCCATCAAGTGGGCGGCCTCGCCGGAAGCCAAGAGCTGGGCGCAGGCAAATCCAACCCGGATCTTTGTCTGAAGGCCAATCCCCTTCTGAAGCCTCACCCTCTACCGGAGATAAAGACACCGGACTAAAGTCTTTTGAAGGTAGACAGAAGAAGAAGGGGCTCAGAGGGGGATCGCTGCCACCACGAGCATTTGAGCTTCCACGATGAGCATTTCAGTTTCGATGAGAAGCTCAAATTCGCGATTGATAGCAAACCTTGCCCGTAAGACGCGCACCCCAGCGCCCTGTGGCAAACTTGGGAACGGAGGAATTTCTGATGAAATCCGCAAAGCTATTAATGATAGCCGGCGATTTTGTTGAGGACTACGAGGTCATGGTTCCCTTCCAGGCCTTGCAGATGGTGGGCCACACCGTCCATGCGGTCTGCCCCGGCAAGAAAGCGGGCGAAACCGTCCGCACCGCCATTCACGACTTCGAGGGCGATCAGACCTACACCGAGAAGCCCGGCCACAACTTCATGCTCAACGCCGCCTTTGACGAGATCGACCCCGCGCAATACGACGGCTTGCTCATTCCCGGCGGCCGCGCGCCCGAGTATCTGCGCACCAACGACAAGGTGCTCGACCTTGTGCGCCACTTCGCCCAGGCCGGCAAGCCCATCGCCGCGCTCTGCCACGGCGCGCAACTGCTGGCCGCCGCGGGCGTGCTCAAAGGCCGCAGGGTCAATTGCTATCCCGCCTGCGCGCCGGAAGTAAAACTGGCCGGAGCAACCTTCGTCCCCGTAGCCTTTACTGACGCAGTCGTCGACGGCAATCTAGTCACCGGCCCGGCCTGGCCCGCTCATCCGGTCTGGCTGGCGCGCTTTCTTGACGTGCTCGAAGGCCACCTGGCCCCGCAGGAGGCGCGCGTGGCCTGAAATTCACCCGCATGCCCGCCGCAAGCCGTGTGCCATACTGAATCTGTCGCTGCGATTTGAAAATCGTCAGAGCAGGCTTGCATGTCCCGCAACGCCAATCCGGAACTCTTGCGCCGCGCCATCCAATTAGCCACTGAGAACGTCCTCAAGGGCGCGGGCGGCCCGTTTGGCGCTGTTGTGGCGCGCGATGGTCGCATCGTGGGCGAAGGCGCGAACACCGTGACCGCCTCCCACGATCCCACCGCCCACGCCGAGGTGAACGCCATCCGCGCCGCGGCCAAGGCCCTGGGAACCTTTTCGCTCGCCGGCTGCGAACTCTACACCAGTTGCGAGCCCTGTCCCATGTGCCTCGCGGCTGCCTATTGGGCGCGCCTTGACGCCATCTACTTCGGCGCCAGCGCCGCCGACGCTGCCCGCGCCGGCTTCGACGACGCCTCGATCTACAGCGAACTGCGCAATAGCAGCGCCCAGCGCACCCTCCCCGCAACCCAATTGCTCGCCGAGGAAGCCTGGGCCAGCTTCGCCGCCTGGATCGCCTCGCCCAACAAAATCGAATACTGAGAGCGCCGCGCCACGCCGCCAGCCGCCCGCGCCCCTTATCCCCCGAAGTGCTCTCTTCCGTTCATCGCGCTTCTCCAGTCATTGTCGGCTGGATCGCCCCTAACAGCCCGTGGTGTAAGTCGGGTTTTGAAAGGGCACGACTTCAGTCGTGCCGTAAAAGCTTGAGCATCATCGCGGCTTTAGCCGCTGAGGGATGGTTTTGCGGTCATTCCGACTTTCGCCACAGGCTGCTAAAGCATTTCTCCTCTTGCTATAAAGGAGGCCACTGCAGCCAAGTGGATTTTTGCTAAAGAAAAATCCATCTTGCACTCCACTCGGCGACTCTACGGAAAGAGGAGAAATGCCCCTAGCCCCTGTTATCCTTTCCCAGTGGACCACTTCCGCCGCATGGGCGCGTTGCGTCGCAAGCTTACGCGCGCCGGCCTCTCTGGGCTCCTTGTCACGCATCTTCCCGACCTCCGCTATCTCTGCGCGTTCACCGGCTCCAGCGCCGCCCTCGCCCTCACCCGCTGGAAGGCGCGCCTCTTTACCGATGGCCGCTACACCGCCCAGGCCGGCGAAGAGGTCCGCGCCGCCGCCGTCGAAACCGTCACCTCTTCCCCCTCCGTAGCCGCCGCCGAGTGGCTCGCCGCGCAGCCCGGCGTCAGCGCCGTAGGTTTCGATCCTGCCTGGACCACCGTTGCCGACCTGGCCCGCTGGAAGGCTGCTCTGCCCTCCCGTCTTCGCCGTAGCTTGCTCGCGCCGCTGGCCGCCTCGCTCGTCGAGCCCCTGCGCGCGGTCAAGGATGAAGACGAGCTCGCGGCTATGATTGAAGCCGCGTTCATGGGCTCCAAGCTCTTCGACCACATCCTCGGCTTTCTCCACCCCGGCCTGCGCGAAATCGAGGTCGCCGCCGAGCTGGAGCATCAAGCCCGCCTCCTCGGCGCTGAAGGCATGTCCTTTGAAACCATCGTGGCCTCGGGCGTGCGCTCCGCCTTTCCTCACGGCCGCGCCACCAGTGCCCGCCTGCCCCGCAGGGGCTTCCTCACCCTCGACTTCGGTATAATCCACAAGGGTTATTGCTCTGACATGACCCGCACCGTCTTCCTGGGAAAGCCCCGGCCCGCCCAGCGCAGCGCCTATCACGCCGTGCTGGAGGCCCAGGAGGCCGCGGTGGCCGCCGTAGGCTCGGGCGTCCGCTGCGGCGACGTGGACGAGGCTGCACGCAGTGTTCTGCGGCGGGAGGGATTTGCGGAAGCATTCTGCCACTCCACCGGCCATGGCCTCGGTCTGGAGATTCACGAGCCGCCGCGCATCGGCGCCGGGCAGTCAACCAGGCTGCTGCCCGGCATGGTGGTCACCATTGAGCCCGGAATTTATCTGGCCGGCCAGTTCGGCGTCCGCATCGAGGATATGGTGGCCGTAACGCGCAATGGAGGCCAGGTGTTGACCCCGGCTTCCAAAGCCCTCATCGAATTGTGAGCTTTGCGCCGGTAACGCCGCAGCACTGCTAACGCCGCTAGCACCGCTAGCACCGTGGAAAGCTAAGGAACGAATGAAACCAGAAGACATCGAGGATCTGACACAACTGATCAACTTTCTTAAGGCCCATCAGGTCGCCGAATTTGACCTGGACCGCGGCGACCTGAAGATCCGCCTCAAGTTTCACCCCCACGAGAGCGCCCCGGCCGGCCTTGCCGATCTCGCCCGTCTGCTGGCCTCAGCGCCGCCCTCTGTCGCCCAAGCCGCTGCTTCAGCCGCGCAATCTTCGCTCGCGAATTCTCCGGACGCTGACGAGCAAGCCGGCCTGCACTTGGTCAAATCGCCCATCGTCGGCACCTTCTATGGTTCCCCTTCGCCTGGAGCCGCCCCCTTCGTCGCCACTGGCGACCGCGTCGAGAAAGGCCAGGTCCTCTGCATCGTCGAGGCCATGAAGCTCATGAACGAAATCGAGTCCGACGCCGCCGGCGAAATCGTCAAGTGTCTCGTTTCCGACGGCCAGGCCATCGAGTACGGCCAGCCATTGTTCGCGATACGAGCGGAGTTAGCGTAGTTAGCGGGGTTAGCGGGGTTAGCAAAGTTAGACGAGTTAGTTCTGCCGCAAAAGGGGAATATGGCGCGACCGAAAAGCTATCGGGAATTGATTGCATGGCAAAAGGCCAAGGCGCTGGCGCGGCAGGTGTATTTGATTACCGCGGAGCTGCCGAAGCGTGAAGCCTATGGACTGGTGAATCAGATCCGGCGCGCCGCCGTTTCCGTCGTCAGCAACATTGCCGAGGGTTATGGACGGCTAACGGACCTGCAATTCCGGCACTCTCTCGGTAACGCGCGCGGCTCGCTCTACGAGATGCAAACTCAACTTGAACTGGCTATGGAATTGGCCTATTGGGACCAAGAAAACACGCACCAACTGATGGAACAAAGTTGGGAGGTAGCACGCCTAATCAACGGACTGCTGACGTCATTGAGCCACAGTACAAGCTCTGTCGCCGCCGCTTCTAACTCCGCTAACCCCGCTAGCCCCGCGAACTCCGCTAAGAGCCATGCTTCGTAAAGTCCTCATCGCCAATCGTGGTGAAATCGCGCTCCGCGTCATCAACGCCTGCCGCGAGCTCGGCATTCGCACGGTCGCCGTCTACAGCGAGGCCGACCGCAACGCCCTCCACGTCCGCTTCGCCGACGAAGCCATCTGCATCGGCCCGCCCCGCCCCGCCGACAGCTACCTCAACATTCCCGCCGTCATCTCCGCCGCCGAGATCGCCGACGTCGACGCCATCCATCCCGGCTACGGCCTGCTCAGTGAGAACGCCAACTTCGCCGAGGTCTGCCGCGCCTCCAACATCAAGTTCATCGGCCCTCCGCCCGAGGTCACCCGCCTCATGGGCGAAAAGGAAAAAGCCCGCCAGGCCATGAAGAAGGCCAGTGCCCATCCTCCCCGGCTCCGACGGCATTCTGGCCACCGCCGAGGAAGCGCTCGCCTGGGCGCAGAAGCATCGGCTACCCCGTCATCCTCAAGGCCAAGTCCGGCGGCGGCGGCCGCGGCATGCGCATCGTGCGCGCCGCCGAGGAGCTGCCCAACGCTCTTCCACGCCGCCAACGCCGAGGCCGCCGGCGCCTTCGGCAACGGCGAGCTCTACATGGAGAAGTTCATCGAGCATCCCCGCCACATCGAGTTCCAGATCCTCGCCGACGAGCACGGCAACGTCGCCTCAGCTCTTGGCGAGCGCGAGTGCTCCATCCAGCGCCGCCACCAGAAGCTCATCGAAGAAGCTCCCTCAGCTCTCATGGTCTCTCCCAAGCTGCGCGCCGAGATCGGCCGCACCCTCTGCCGCTGCATGACGGACGATCGGCTACTCAGAACGCCGGCACCGTCGAGTTCCTCATGGACGAGGACGGCAAGCTCTACTTCATCGAGATGAACACCCGCATCCAGGTCGAGCATCCGGTCACCGAGACGGTCACCGGCGTCGACCTCGTCAAGGCCCAGCTCCGCATCGCCGCCGGCGAGCGCCTCGACGCCATCCTTCCGCCCCAGCTTCAACATCACGCGGCCACGCCATCGAGTGCCGCATCAACGCCGAGCACCCCGAAAAGTTCACCCCCTCCGCCGGCCCATCACCGCCTTCCACGTCCCCGGCGGCAACGGCGTCCGCGTCGATACCGCTCACTACGCCGAGGGCGTCGTCCCGCCCTACTACGACTCGCTCATCGCCAAGCTCATCGTCCACGGCGCCGACCGCGACGAGGCCATCGCCAAGATGCAGCGCGCCCTCAAGCCAGTTCATCATCGCAGGGCATCCACACCTCCATCCCCCTCCACCAGGCCATCTTCCAGGACGACGAGTTCCGCGCCGGCCAGTTCGACACCGGCTTCCTCGAACGCTTCCTCGCCCAGCGCGCCCAGAAATAGTCGGACGGACACCTGACGCCCGAACCCGGGAGACGGCAGCACGAATTCTTATCCAGCACTTCTGTTGGCCCTCCCGCCCGTTTACCATGGTTGATGTTCTCCGGGGGCGTTACCTTGATCCCATTCCTGACTCAATTGCTGATCCCATTCCGCCGCAACCTCATCACCCTCCCTCTCTTCGCCGTCCTCGCCTGTGCCGCCCTTGCCGCGCAGACCATGAGCTGGCCCGCCTACAACGGCGGCCCCGACGGCGATCACTACTCCCCGCTCACCCAGATCGACCGCGCCAACGTCCACAGCCTTAAGCTCGCCTGGACCTTCGACACCGGCGAAAAAGGCGACATCCAGACCAACCCGCTCATCGTCGGCAGCACCCTCTACGCCTACACGCCCCACCAGAAGGTCATCGCCCTCGACGCCGCCACCGGCAAGCTCCTCTGGAAGTTCGACTCCGGCATTCCCGCCACGCAGCCCACCCGCGGAGTCGCCTACTGGACCGACGGCCACGAGGCCCGCATCTTTGCCGGCGTCATGAACTTCCTCTACTGCCTCGACGCCGCTACCGGCAAGCCCATCCCCGCCTTCGGCGAGCACGGCCGCATCGACCTGCGCAAGGGCCTGCCGCGAGACCCTACCTGCAGCAGTCCATCGCCCTCACCACCCCCGGCATCGTTTACAAAGACCTCATCATCGTCGGCGGCCGCGACCCTGAAACCCATCCCGCGCCTCCCGGCGACATTCGCGCCTTCGACGTGCGCACCGGCAAGCTCGCTGGACCTTTCACACCATCCCCCGTCCCGGCGAGCCCGGCTACGATACCTGGCCTCCGGACGCCTGGAAGAACGCCGGCGCCGCCAACAACTGGGCCGGCATGGCGGTCGACGCCGACCGACGGCATCGTCTATGCCCCCACCGGCTCCGCGGTCATGGACTTCTACGGCGGCGACCGCATCGGCAACGACCTCTATGCCAACTGCCTCCTCGCCCTCGACGCCACCACCGGCAAGCTCCTCTGGTACTTTCAGGGCGTCCATCACGACATATGGGACCGCGATTTCCCCTCCCCGCCCGCCCTCTTCACCGTCCACCGCAACGGCAAGACCATCGCCGCCTTCGCGCAGACCACCAAGCAGGGCTATCTCTACCTCTTCAATCGCCTCACGGGCCAGCCGCTCTTTCCCGTCCACGAGCTCCCTTACCCGCCCAGCACCGTTCCCGGCGAAGTCACCTCGCCCACCCAGCCCAAGCCTGACTGGCCTTTGCCCTTCGCCCGCCAGAGCCTCACCGCCGCCACGCTCACCACCCGCACGCCCGCCGCGCACGCCTGGGCTCTCCGCCAGTTCCACACTTTTCGTAACGGCGGCCAGTTTTATCCCTTTGCCCTGAACAAGCAGACCATAATCTTTCCCGGCTTTGACGGCGGCGGCGAGTGGGGCGGTCCGGCCATCGACCCCACCACCAATACCCTCTACGTCGATTCCACCCAGATGGCCTGGACCGGCGGCCTGGTCGCCGTCACCCCCGGCGCCGGCCTCGGCGAGCGCATCTATCAGCAGCAGTGCGCCGTCTGCCACGGGGCCAACCGCGCCGGCTCGCCGCCCACATTCCCCTCGCTCATCGGCATTGGCCAGCGCCTCACGCCCGTCCAGATCGCCGCCACCATTCACCAGGGCAGCGGTCGCATGCCCGCCATGCCCGGCATCCGCGACCATGAGCTCGATGCCCTGCTGCACTATCTTGAAGCCGGCCCCGCCGCCGCCCCGCAACCCTCCTCGGCCGCAGCCCAACCCACGGAGTACGTCTTCACCGGCTACCGCAAATTTCTCGATCCCGACGGCTATCCCGCCATCTCGACGCCGTGGGGCACGCTCAACGCCATCGATCTCAAGACCGGCAACTACCTATGGAAGATTCCTCTCGGCGAGTATCCCTCCCTCGTCAGCCAGGGAATCAAAAACACCGGCTCCGAGGTCTACGGCGGTCCCATCGTCACCGCCGGCGGCCTGCTCTTCATCGGCGCCACCGTCTACGACCGCAAATTCCACGCCTTCGACAGCCACACCGGCAAGCTCCTCTGGCAAACGCAACTGCCCTTCGCCGGCATCGCCACCCCCTCCACCTACATGGTCGATGGCCGCCAATTCGTCGTCATCGCCGCCAGCGGGGGCCGCGACCCCAGGGGTCCCGTCGGCGGCGAATACCTCGCCTTTGCCCTGCCGAAGTAACTGCAGGCCTCCCGGAATGCGCCGCGCCACGAATCGCTATAGCTTTTTTCAAAAATCCGCTTTGTATCAGGGAACGGCTTCAGCCGTGCCGAAAAAAGGCCGGTAAACAAGGGGTTTTAACCCCTGAGGGATTGATTCTTTCGCATCTCGACTTTTGCCGCAGGCTCCTAAACCGTCAGCAGAGCCCGTGATCGAATCGCCTTGTACGGATACCTGCGCTCGAATTCGGCGAAATTTACCTTGATCCCCAGCCCCGGAGCATCCGGCAACCGCACCCGTCCATCCTTCTGCGTCGGGTACGTGCCCTCCGTCATCTCCACAAACAAGTCGTTATCCTCGCCTTCGCATTCGTGGATCAGGAAGTTCCGGCAAACCGACATCGTAGCCATTGACGCCATGTGCGCTATCGGTCCGCTGCACGAGTGCGGCGCTACCTCCGCCCCATACGCCTCCGCCATGTTCGCGATCTTGCGCAACTCCGTCACCCCGCCCACGTGCATCACATCCGGCTGAATAATCGCCGCGCCTTTCACATCCAGCAACTGCTTAAACTCGAAGCGCGAGAAATGTCCTTCCCCGGTGGCGATGGGAACCGGGCTTTTGGCCGCCACTTCCGCCAGCCCCAGCGCGTTCTCCCGCAACGTCGGCTCCTCCATGAACAGCGGACGGTACGGCGCCAGCGCCTGGGCCATCTGAATCGCCGAGCGCACCGTAAACGTCTCCGAGCATTCCAGCCCAATATCCGCCTGTGTCCCGAAGAACCCCCGGATCGCGGCCAGTTCGGCGGCGTCTCTTTGTATGCGCTCCAGTTCTGTCGCGGCCAGCGGCAGGGTGTACTTCACCGCCGTCCAGCCCTGCTCCCGCGTCTGCGCAGCCAGCTCCTTGAACGCGCCTATGTCGCGTCTCTGCCCTGCGCTTATCCCCACGCCATAGGTGGGATGCGCGCCGGCGTCGAGTTTCTGGCCGGGAAGCATTGCATCCCAGTGCGTGAAGTACACGCGTATATCGTCCCGGATCGGTCCGCCCAGCAGCTTATATAAAGGCACTCCCAGACGCTTCGCTTCAATGTCCCAGAGCGCGATGTCGATAGCCGAGAGCCCCGTCATCAGCGCGGCGCCCTTGCGCCAGCGCGTGGCCACGTAATACACGCGGTCCCAATGCCCCTCCGGCCCGGCCGGGTCGCGCCCCACATACTCCGGCTCCAGCCAGCGCAATACGGCTTCGGCGACGTCGGTGCGGCTCTCCAGCGTGGCTTCGCCCAGCCCCGTGATGCCCGCGTCCGTGTGTACCTCTACAAACATCAGGTCGCGCCAGCGCACGGAGACTTTGTGGATGTCGAAGCCGGTGATCTTGACTTTTCCCGGTGGCGCCGCCGCCGCCCGCACTACGGAGGCGGTCAGTGGAGCGGCTGCAAGACTCTTGAGCACAGACCTTCGATTTAACATGCCCGGAATTATACGCCCGCCGCGCTGGAAGCCGCGCGGCTTTTCAGAACCGGCAAGATGCTGTATGATTACAGCTGTAATAAGTTGTCATAATGTTCATCTTCGACGCATCCACGCTGATCCTCATCGCCAAGGTTGAATTGCTGGATTTGTTTCTCAAAGAGATCGGAATGGAGGTCGCGATTCCCAAAGCCGTTGAAGAGGAATGCTGCGGCGGTAAGAAGACGCTCGATGCGCTGATGATCCAAAAGGCCGTGGACGAGTCGAGAATCGAGGTCCACACCGTAAAGAACCGAAAGCTGGTCACTAAGCTCGAAGAGGATTTCAGCATGGCCAGGGGCGAGTCGGAGGCCATAGCCCTCGCTCTTCAGGAGAAAGCCCTGCTGGTGGGCATCGACGATCGGCAAGGAATCAACGCCTGCAAGCTGCTGGGGATTTCTTTTACTAACGCGGTAGCGATTTTGCTGCGCAGCTGCGAGAAAGGTCTGATCGCGCGTAGCGACGGACTGAACAGACTTGCGGCGCTTGCCAAGTACGGCCGTTATCGAAGCTCCATTCTCGAAGACGCCAAACGGCGACTGGAGGTACAGCCATGACCAAAACCATGAGCATCCGCATGGACAGGGACAATTACGAGTTCCTTACCCGGATCACGAAAGAAGAGGCGAGCGATTTGTCGAAGGCTGTGCGCGATTTGGTGACGCGGGGCAGAATCCTTCTGGCCGTGGAGAAATACAAGAAAGGCGAAGCCTCGCTGGGTAAAGCCGCGGAGGTTGCCGGCCTGCCCGTCGGGCAGATGATGACCCTGCTTGGGGAATTCGGAGTGCGGAGCAAGATCGATCAGGCAGATTACCGTCAAAGTCTGGCCAGTCTCGTCAAAGTCTGGTAAGCATTCGCCAGATTGCGGCGGCATAAAGCATCTCTCCTTCTGCTGTACGCCGAAACCAATGCGCTGAGGTGGCGATTTCCTTAACCGGGGTCCCCAGCCACTGGGGTCCCCACGAAGCGGACTTTGCTTCGTGGGGTGGTAGCGGCAGGCCTTCGTCGCTGGAGTGGAAGAAATCGCCACCATGCACGAAAGCAAAAAATGCCTATATCTGAAGGAGAAATGCCTTTGCGGGATGCGCCCACTTCCCTCCATCCTCCGAGCCGCTCTTCGGGGCCGCAAATTCATCGCTTTTTCTTCGCTTTCTGCACCCCAATCGGCTATGCTGGCTTTGCACCCCAGGAGGTTGCTCCATGGACTTTCACAAAGATTTGATCTCCGAATACGACCGCGAAGCCGCCAAAACCCGCAAGATGCTTGAAGCCATTCCCGCCGACGCCGATCTCAACTTCAAACCCCACCCCAAGTCCATGAGCCTCGGCCGCCTTGCCGGTCACCTCAGCGACATGACCGGCGACTTCGCCCTCACCGTCCTCAACAAAAACAAGCTGGAGTTCGCCGCCGATCACAAATGGGATCCTTACGTGCCCGCCGGCAAAGCCGCCCTGCTGGAAAAATTCGACCGCGAGCTGCCCACGGCCCGCGCGGCGCTGGCCGCCGTCTCGCCGGAAAAGTGGGACCAGCACTGGCAGTTCATCTTCGGCGGCCAGACATTCGTTGACTCCCCGCGCCACCAGGTCTTCCGTGAGATGGTCATCAGCCACATGGTCCACCACCGCGCGCAGTTGGGCGTCTACCTCCGTCTGCTCGGCGCCAAGATCCCCGGCCCCTACGGCCCCTCCGCCGACGAAATGTAAAATGCGGCCTGCGCAAGCTATGACATGCACTCTCAACGGCTGCCCGCGGCCTCTATCCACAAGGCCGCCCAGCCGCTGCACACTCCGCCGAGCCCCATCCCGTCCGTTAAACTCGAAATCAGCCGCGCACCGCGCGCTGGATCGAACTTGCTTGCGCGCCGCCGGCCGTGTTCGTCCGTTCGGCCCGCTGCCGCGCATCGCACTGGAGCACACTTGGTCCAAGCCGCCCAGGAACGCCTCATCCGCCCCGCGCGCAACGTCTACGGAAGCCTGCGCCTGCCCGGCGACAAGTCCATCAGCCATCGCTACGCCATGCTCGCCGCCTTCGCCGCGGGCACATCGCGCTTCACCAACTTCTCCACCGGCGCTGACTGTGCCTCGACCCTCGCATGCATGCAAGCCCTGGGCGCCAAAGTCACCCGCTCCGGCGGCAGCTCCGTTGAAATCACCGGCGTCTCCGGCCGCGTCACGCCCGCCGCCCACCCTCTCGACTGCGGCAACTCCGGCTCCACCATGCGCATGATCTCCGGCCTGCTGGCCCCGCAGCAGGGCCGCTTTACCCTCACCGGCGACGCCTCGCTCTCCCGCCGTCCCATGGAGCGCATCCGCAAGCCGCTTGAAGCCATGGGCGCGCGCCTCACGCTCGCTGAAGGCCACGCCCCGCTCACCATCGAGGGCGCCCAGCTCCACTCCATCGACTACACCACCCCCGTTCCCAGCGCCCAGGTCAAGACCTGCATCCTGCTCGCCGGCCTGCAAACCCCCGGAACCACCACCGTCCGCGAGTCCGTCCGCACTCGCGACCACAGCGAGCTCGCCCTCCGCGCCTTCGGCGCCACTCTCACCCGAACCGTCGATTCCGTTTCCATCTCCGGCCCGCAATCCCTCCGCGCCATTGACGCCGACGTCCCCGGCGATATCTCGTCCGCCGCCTTCTTTCTCTGCGCCGCCGCGCTCTTTCCCGGCTCCAACCTCGTCGTCGATTTCCTCGGCCTCAACCCCACCCGCGCCGTCCTCCTCGACGTGCTCACCGTTCTTGGCGCGCGCATCGCCGTCCTGAATGTCGAGGAAAAGCACAGCGAGCTGGTCGGTACGGTGCAGATCTCCGCGCCGCCCGAGGGACTGGGCGCGATCGAAGTCGGCGGCGCACTCTCCGCCCAGCTCATCGACGAGCTGCCCGTCCTCGCCGCCATCGCCCCCTTCACGCGCGGCGGCATTCGCATCCGCGGCGCCCACGAGCTGCGCGTCAAGGAGTCCGACCGCATCGCCCTGATGGCCAAAAACCTCCGCGCCATGGGCGCTGACGTCGCAGAGTTCGACGACGGCCTCGATGTGCCCGGCGCCCAGTCCCTCCACGGCGCCGCCATCGACTCCGGCGGCGACCATCGCATCGCCATGGCCTTCGCCGTCGCGGCCCTGCGCGCCCAAGGCGACACGCTCGTCCAGGGCGCGGAGTCCGCAGCCATCAGCTTCCCGGAATTCTTCAACCTGCTGGATCTGGTAGCGGAAAGATAGGGCCGGGTTCGACCCCCGAACCCGTTTCGCTCGCCGAGCCCGTTTGCGAAAGTTGGACTCACAGGCCAGGCGGGTGTTTTACAGCTCAGTCCGCATCTCGATTTTTTGGGCGATAGGCTCGACAATTTGCACCACGCCGTGGCCTGGATTGACCTGCTCGCGCAGGCGGATCAGGCCAAACTGCTTGAGCTTATTCACATCGCGCGTCACTGCGCCGCGATTCCGGCCCAACTCCTCGGCCAGGGCGGAGATGCTAAGGCGCTTCTTGCGCGCCGTTTGGAAGAGGCGGACCCGTTGCGCGGTCATCAGCTCGAACATCATCATCGGGTCGCCGAAGGTGATGACCTTTTCCGGCTCCAGCCGCTCGCCCCGGCCCATTTTTGCGGCACGCTCAAGTGAACGGCGCATATGGCCCTCAACTCCGTCAGTGAATACTTTTACCTTCATAACTTCTCCTGATCGCCTCCACTTCCCGGTAGATGCGCTTGGCCGTGGACGGGAACCCCTGGTATCCGACAACCTCTACCTCACCCATAAAGTGCCGCTCATGGTGGCCGTGCGCATTGTCGAATCCGAGTATCCTGCCATTGTCGACTCCAGTCAGGTGAGGAACGATGAAAGCCAGGTTATAACGAACGACCCGGCCCATCGTGTCCTTCCAAACTTCTTCACGCAAAATGCCTGCGCCCCCGGCACATGCAAACACGGTCTCGTAATCCGTTACTTTGCGCGGGCGTTTCGCGCTGCCCACGGAGAGTCTTTAACTCAGGTGATGCTTTTTATGCAACACCTGTACGGATTTTTCGCCCTCACCCGCCAACCGGAAGGCCCGGCGCATGGCCGGGCCTCTTCCGCTTGATCGGCGCGCCCCGCGCCTTATTGGCTCGCCGGCACCGTCATCGCCGGCTCGTTCCCCGGCTTGGCCTGCTGCACCCCCGGCACCACCGGCGCGCTCTCTAAATTCCCTGACGCGGCCTGCCCCATATCGATGTCATAGTGCTCGAGAGTCGAGGCCAGAATCTGGTATAGGCTCGCCCGGTCCTTGGCATACTGCGCGTCGGCGTCGATCAGGTTGCTTTCCGCCGTCGCCAGGTTGCGCTCCTGCAAAAGCACATTGGCCGTGGTGGAAGCCCCCAGGTGCAGCTTCTTCACCTCGTCGTCCAGGCTCTGCTGGTCGTAGTTGCGCGCCGCCACCGCCGCCTGCACCGCCGCCCGGTCGTTGGTCAGCGCGTACTTCACGTTCACCACCTGCATCCGTATCTGCGTGTACAGTTGCTCCAGCCGCAACTCCGCCTGCCGGTACTCCATCAGCGACCGCTCCTGCACCGACTGCGCCTCGCGGTTGCGGATGGGAATGTTTAAGGTGAATTCCACGCCCTTGTCCGGCGCCGTGCTGTTGACAAGATCGGCGAGTACACCGCCGTAGCTTCCGGGCACCGTGCTTACGAAGCCGGAACCAAAGCAGGATTCCCCAAAGAAGTTGCAATTGGGATTCAGAGGACCGCCGGCTATGTTGGAGCCGTAATACCCGTTGACATCCAGCGTGGGCAGCAGCGCATTGCGCGCGCCTTTCAGCGTGATCTCGTCGTTGCGCAGCGTCAGCATCGCCTGCTCCAGCTCCGGCCGCTGCCGGAATGCCTCCTGCACCAGCGTCTCCACCGGCTGGCTCTCCTCCGGAATCGGCCCCAGGTCCACGCGGTCCGTGGGGATCACAGGCGCCGCCGAAAGCACCGGATCGTTCAGGTTCCGCGCAATGGCCTGCTTCATGATCTGTTGCTGGTAATTCAGCGTGTTCTCCGCGCTGATCAGCGCCTGCCGGTCGCTGGCCACGCCCGATTCCGCGTTCACCACGTCCAGCGGCGCCATGGTCCCGATCTGTAACTGCTTCTGGTCGTCGCCCAGCAGTTGCGTGCTCTGGTCCAGCGCCTGCTGCTTGGCCTGCACGTCCTCGTAAGCCTGCACCAGCCCCCAGTAAATGTTCTCCACCTGATCCACGGTGTAAAGAATCTGCTGCCGGAACGACGAGTCCGTAATCCGCCGGTCGTTCAGCGCCTGGTACATGTAGCGCTTGTTCACCCAGGTCCCCGCTCCTTGCAACAGGTGCTGCGTCACCGATGCCTTAAATGACGAGGTGTAATCTGGCAAATAGAAAGTCAGCGGGCTGCTGCTGGTTATGCGGCTGTTGGTCCACGAGACAGCGAGAGCGGTTCCCGTGACGAAACCTTGGTTGTAGGTGAAGTTATATGAGTTGGTGTTGGCGCTGGCCGCAGGGCTGAAGATGCTGGTTTCCTGGGTGCGGTTCCGATCCAGTTGAACGGTTCCCGTCAGCGAAGGATCGAGCGCCTCCGGTGCGGGTCCCGCGCCCTGGGTGGTGAGCGTCAGGCCCTCGGAGCCCGAACCCGCGCCGCCCGAGCCCACCGTCGTTCCGCCCGGACCTCCGCCCGTGGTCAAAATCGAGGTCGAGCCGCCCAGCGTGCCCATCACCAGCCCCGAAGGAGCCCCCAGCGGCGCCGCGCCCGTCTTCGTCCTCAGAATGTCCGAATCCGCGATGTCCAGGTCGTAGCGCGCGATGGCGATGTCGTAATTGTTCTCGATCGCCAGCGCCAGCGCGTCGGAAAGGCTCAGATAAATCTTGCCGTTCTTCACCAGGTCGCTGAGCCGCACCGAATTCGTAAAGTTCAACTTGCCGATGGTCGTGGGCCGGTAAATGTTGATGGGGTTGCCCTTCCACCCCGCAAAAGGCTTGGAAAAATCCCGTCCCGCTGGCCGCAACAGAAAAGGCTGCGTGGGGACTGGAGCTGGAGCCGCGGGCAAGTTCGAGGCCGCCTTCTCAGGCTTCTTCGCCCCCGCTCCCAACTGCTGTCCGAACCCCTGTGGCATCGTTGCCAGCGCCGTCAGCATCACCGCCGCCGCGGCCCGCAGACGGCTCCCGCTCCGTCCGCGCCCGCTCCGCTTCACTATCCGGCCTACGTCCTGCTTCTCGCCATCGAACCCACTTGTACTCAGCCAATGCATGATTTCACTCCACGAATTGTTGTTGCGTCTGGGACGCCCTTCTTTGAGGCCGCCGTAGCGTCCTGAGCCCGAAGTTCGCACATAAACCCTGCTGTCATCCTGAGCGGAGTTTGCCGCGTGACCGGGGCCCCCAAGAAGCGATCTTTGCTTCTTGGGGTGGTTGACCGGGGCCCCCAAGAAGCGATCTTTGCTTCTTGGGGTGGTTGACCGGGGCCCCCAAGAAGCGATCTTTGCTTCTTGGGGTGGTTGACCGGGGCCCCCAAGAAGCGATCTTTGCTTCTTGGGGTGGTTGACCGGGGCCCCCAAGAGGCGATCTTTGCTTCTTGGGGTGGTTGACCGGGGCCCCCAAGAGGCGATCTTTGCTTCTTGGGGTGGTTGGGCGGCAAACGGAGTCGAAGGACCTGCGATTGTCTTGCGACGAACTTCGGATTCACCACGCTAGCGCCTCTCCTCGTGCAAACTTGCGCTTCTCCACAGCCAATTCCAGCTTGCCATCCGGCTTCCGAGCCTCCTAGGCGATAACGCTATCCGCGCTCGCTCCGTTCCCTGCCCCGGACTTTCGCTTTTGCCGGCAGCCCCGCCGTTCAGAACCATACGAAAAACATCTCGCACGGCCCGGACCCGCCTGCCTGGAATTGACCCCTTCATCCGGGCCTCCCGCGCGCTCCTTTGTCCTTGTGCAACCGTATCATCCTCATCTGTTCCCGCGCCGGTCTGTGATTCCACTGCTCGCCAATCGGCCCAAACCAATCGGCCCTAAGTCGATGCTCACCCGCCTGGCAATGCGGCTTCCGGCATCCTCCCGAGCTTAATTAACTAACCAGTTAGTAAAATACTCCTCCTCCCTTTCCCGCGCAAACCCCTCCCCTCGCTCTCTCGTGCAAAATGCAGCCCCAAATCTTCCCTCGTCCGCCCG
Organism: uncultured Acidobacteriota bacterium; assembly: GCA_963808795.1. GTDB lineage: Bacteria > Acidobacteriota > Terriglobia > Terriglobales > Acidobacteriaceae > Telmatobacter. The sequence goes on along the minus strand of CAWEGL010000011.1, from coordinate 124,002 downwards.
CCGCGCCCACAGCAGATTCAGAGCCGATGTTAGGGAACCCAATGTGGCCGCGTGGCTTTTTCCTCAAGAAAAAGCCACCTTGCACGATCTTGGCCGCAATACGGGAACTCTGAATCTGCTCTCGAACACCTCCCTGAAGCCCGCCCCTCGATTACCCTGTCAACCAGGAACCCTGTGGCCGATCTCGCCCAACCCGCCCCTGCTCCGCAAACCTGGAAGCTCACCCTCGCCTACGACGGAACGGACTTCCGCGGCTGGCAAGTCCAGCCCGGCCAGCCCACCATCCAGGGCGAGCTCCAGGCCGCCCTCGGCCGCATCACCGGCGAAACGCCTTTGCCCCAGGGCTCCGGCCGCACCGACGCCGGCGTCCACGCCCTCGCTCAAGTCGCCAGCTTCACCCTCCGCGCGCCCATCCCCCCGGAAAACCTCTTGCGCGCCCTCAATCGCGTCCTTCCCCCCTCGATTCGCATCTCCGAAGCCAGAGCCGTGCGCAGCACCTTTCACGCCCGCCGCTCGGCCCTGGCCAAAACCTACGAGTACCGCATCCTCCGCGCTTCCATCTGCCCGCCGTTTCTGGCCCGCTATGTCTACGCCTGCCCTTGGCCGCTCGATTTCGCCGCGCTCCAAGCCTCTGCCCGCCTCTTTGTGGGCGAGCACGACTTCCAGAGCTTTGCCGCCACTGACCTGGATCTGGCGCAGCGCAACGCTCCGTCGCCGGCAGGCACGGACCAGGAGTCGGATGGACCGAAGGGCTCTGTCCGCACGGTCTTTTCCTCCGCCTGGGAGCTGCGCCAATCCGAGGCCGGCGAGCTTCTCGTCTACCGCGTCCGCGGCGACGGCTTCCTCCACCACATGGTTCGCAATCTGGTGGGAACCATGCTCGATGTGGCCCGCGGCCATCTCCGGGCAGATCAGATTCCCTCCATCCTCGCCGCCCGCTCCCGCCCCGCCGCCGGTCCCACCGCTCCCGCGCGCGGCCTCTTCCTGGTTGCGGTGGAGTACGGTGAAGAATGATTCCATAAAGACTAAATTTAATCCGTATTTAGACCTATAAATGGACTATATTTAGACTATCAACATACTTTCGGAGGTCTCATGCGCTTTTCCACTCAAATCAAGCCCATCAGCTACGTCAAGGCCCACGCCGCCGAACTTCTGGACCGGATCGAGCGGGAGCGCGAGCCGATCATCATCACCCAGCACGGCGAGGCGCGCGCGGTGCTGGTGGATGTAGCCAGTTACGAGGATATGATGAATGAAACCCAAGCTTTGCTCAAAATCCTGGAGCTGACGGAAAAGGAGATCGAAGCTGGCGAGACAGTCCCCATCGAAAAGGTTATGGCTGAATTCGGCGTAGAGACCCCCAAGGCCTGATGCCCTTTAGCGTTCAGTTCGCCGTGAGCGCACAGAACGATCTGCGCGCCATCCACACCTATATTGCCAAGAACGACTCGACAGAGAGCGCAGACTATGTAGCGCGCGAGATCGTTCGCGCTGCCCTTACGCTTCGCGACTTTCCGGATCGCGGAGCGCATCCACCCGAACTACTGGCGCACGGAAACCGCTCCTACCGTCAGATCTTTTTCAAACCGTACCGCATCGTGTACCGCATTCGCGCCAATGCGGTATTCGTTGTCGTCATTGCCGACGGGCGGCGGGATATGTTTTCGTTGCTGACAAGGCGATTGGCCCGATCCTGAAGTGGATTTTGAAGCGCGTGCAACGCCTCCCGAATTTCTTGACGATTTCAGGATTGTGCGAGATCGATGCCCGCCTTCCTGCTACCCTGATTTCGTGCCGATGTCGCTTCTCTTCCGCAATTCGGCCTTCTCCCGCGTCACGGCCCTTGCCGCCCAACGGCCCGTCCACGCGGCCTTTGCCTGGCTCCATGGCAATCCCAAGACCATTATGGACTGGCAGGCGGAGCTGGTGGCCATTCCCGCGCCTCCCTACGGCGAGCAGGCGCGCGCCCAGTGGCTCGCGGCCCGCTTTGCCGGGGCCGGCCTCAGCCAGGTGGAATTCGACGCCGCCGGCAATGTCCTCGCCGCCCTCCCCGCAGCCACCCTCCCGCCTGAGAGCACCGGCCCTGTGGTCGTCCTCTCTGCGCACCTTGACACCGTCTTTCCCGCCAGCACGCCCCTCCATCCCCTCCTCGACGGCGACCGCCTCACGGCTCCCGGCGCCTGCGACAACGCGGCCGGAGTGGCAGGCCTCCTGGCCATCGTTCACGCCCTCGTCGAATCCGGCGTCGAGCTGCCCGTCCCCCTCATCTTCCTCGGCAACGTGGGCGAGGAAGGCGAAGGCAATCTCCGCGGCGTCCGCCACATCTACATCCAAAGCACCGTCCCTGAGGTCCCCAGCGGCGGCCCTTCGTCGCCAGGCTCGCTCGCCGGCCGCATTGCCGCCCACATCGTGCTCGACGGCGCGGGCGCCGACGCCGCCGTGACCCAGGCCCTCGGCAGCAGACGTTACCTCATCACCATCACCGGCCCCGGCGGACACAGCTTCACTGACGCCGGCACTCCCAATCCCATCGCTGCCCTCGCCATCGCCCTGGCCGCGCTGGCTGAAACCCCGCTCCCCGCCGATCCCCGCACCACCCTGAACCTGGGAACCATCCGCGGCGGCATCAGCGTCAATTCCATCCCTGAAAGCGCCCACGCCTCCATCGACTTCCGCTCCACCGATCCCGCCCAGCTCCTGCGCCTGGAGACCGCACTGCATCGCGCCGCCCAGGACGCTGTGGCCCACTGCAATGCGCAGGCCAAGGCTGGCGCCGCGGGTTCCGTCGGGCCGCTTGCCTTCACCATCACCAAGATCGGCGACCGTCCCGCCGCCTGCCTCCCCCCCGATTCGCCCCTGCTCCAAATCCTCCGCGCCGTGGACCGTCATCTCGGCCTGCGCACCGATCTCCGCCTCGGCTCGACCGACGCCAATATCCCCCTCTCGCTGGGCATTCCCGCCTTATCCATGGGCGCTGGCGGCCTGGGCGGCGCCGCCCACACCCTGGCCGAGTGGTACTCCGCCAAGGACCGCGAAACCGGCCTCAGGCGCGTTCTCCTGCTCACCCTCGCCACGCTGGAATGGGCCGCGGAACAGTAATGCGGTTCCAGAGTTGCTCTACCCAGAAAGCACACTGCCGAGTGGCATTTTCCTTAGAACCTATCCGTAAATAGGTAGCGCCTATAGGTAGAGCAAATAGGTAGCGCCAACGGGTAGCGCCGACCTCCTGGTCGGCTGTCGTGTGGGCCTCCTGGCCCGCACGTCGCTGTTGGCGGCGTGGACGCCTCCAGTACAGCCGCTCTGGAGAGAGGCACTACTTGAATGCGCAATCTACGGATAAGTTCTTACGAAAATGCCGCATTTCACGAACCTCAAAATGGCACATGAACTCTGGAACCGCTCTAGCTCCCCCGATCCCCGCGCCCCATTTGCCCCGCTCTCCTCTTACCCCCGCCCAGCGCCGCAACTTTGCCGCCTACAGCATTTTCGATTCCGCTCTTTACAGAAGGTAAGGGGCTAAGTGGCGTTTTCCTTAACCGGGGTCCCCAGCGGCTCGGGGTCCCCGGCGAGCGATTTTTGTTCGCTGGGGTGAAACGGCGGGTCCTCGCCGCTGGGGTCAAGTAAACGCCACCTTGTTCGATACCTCGATGGCGAGACTTGAATCGAAAATGCTCTCAGCGGGTTTACTCTTTACAAGCTATACTGGTGGTTAGCACATTCAATCCCCAGCCGCAAGGTTGGTCGTCCGGCGAGGTTACCTCTACCATGAAACCGCTTCTCGCACGGCTGCGGTCACGCCGTCTCGCTTCGGCATTCGTCCTGCTTGCCGTCCTCTCGGTCGCCATTGTGGCCGGTTCATTTGTCGCCCACGGAGTCCATGGACAGCAGCAAGCGCAGGACTCCAGCGCCGACGCCGCCCCCCTCCAGGTCGTCCAGTCCCCCATCACCCCCAATGCCTTTGTGCGCATCGCCCACGCGGTGGGTCCGGCGGTCGTCAACATCAATACTGAGACCCTGCCCAAACAGACCGGCAATCAGGGCCACCAGGGCTTTGGTCACGGGGGCGTGGTTCCCTTTATGCAGAGCCCCGGTGGCGGCAGCGGCGGCAACGGCGGCAACGGAGACGGCCAGCAGCCCGGCCAGCCCGGCCAGGGCGACAACGGCCTCCAGGACTTCTTCAACCACTTCTTCGGCGGCCAGATTCCCTTCCCCGACCAGGGCGATAATGGCGGCGGCGTGCAGGAATCCCTGGGCTCCGGTTTCATCGTCGATCCCAACGGCTACATCATCACCAACGATCACGTCATCGACGGCGCTGACAAGATTTACGTCAAGCTCTCCTCTGATCCCGACACCACCGATCCCGGCCGCCCCGCGCGCATCATCGGCGTCGATAAGGACACCGACCTGGCGGTCATCAAGATCGATACCGGCAAGCCCTTGCCGACCGTCAAGCTGGGCAACTCTGACAATGTGCAGGTCGGCGATTGGGTCGAGGCCATCGGCAGCCCCTTCGCCCTCGCCCAGACCGTTACCGCCGGCATCATCTCCGCCAAAAATCGCACCATCGAGCCCGGCGTCAAAGGCCAGTTCCAGCACTTCCTCCAGACCGACGCCGCCATCAATCCCGGCAACTCCGGCGGGCCGCTCCTGGACATGAACGGTAACGTAATCGGCGTCAACACCGCCATCTACACGCAGACAGACAGCTATGCGGGAATCGGTTTCGCTCTGCCCTCCAACACCGTGGTCGCGGTCTACAACGACCTCATCAGCCCCAGCCACAAGGTCACCCGCGGCTCCATCGGCATCAGTTTCTCCGAAGGACTCTCTGACGCCGTCAACCAGGTCTACGGCTTCAAATATGGCGTGCTCGTGCAGGGCGTTCAGCCCGGCGGACCGGCGGATGAGGCCGGCATCAAGCAGGGTGACGTCGTCAACTCCGTCAACGGCCACACCGTCAAGAACGGCGACGACCTCGTCAACGAGATTGCCGCTCTCCGCCCCGGAGCCACCGCCACTCTCGGCTACCTCCGCAACGGTGCCGAAAGCCAGACCACGGTCACCATTGGCGACCGCGATAAGGTCTTTGCCCAGCTCAACAATCCTCAGCCGCCCGCTCCGCCTCCCAGCGCCGCCGCCGCCGGCCCCGGCGAAACCAAACTGGGCCTCGTGGTCCAGGACGTATCCCCTGCCGTTGCCGCCAAGTTGCACACCCCTGGCGTTGAGATCGAGCATGTCCGCCCCGGCTCCTTTGCCGATCTCCAGGGCCTCGAGCCTGGCCTGGTCATCACTCGCCTCAACCGCCAGCCCACTCCCAACCGCGACCAGTTCAACGCCATTGCCGGCAAGCTAAAAACCGGCGATCCCGTGGTCTTCGAAGTCATGCATCCGCGCAATCCCGAAAGCGGCATCAATTACGTGGGTGGCACCTTGCAGTAACGCGCCGCGCGCCGGCCGCGGTTCTTCCCGCGGCTGGCGCTGGTTCCATTTCCGGTTACCATCGCGTTTTGGCATTCAATTCCCCCCTTGCGCCGCCCCCACCCTTTCGTTACACTGCACAGGAACGAGCTGAATAATCTCTGTTTCCATCGAGGGATTGCGGCGTGTCTCTCTTCCGTCTAGCTATAGCATTCTTAATTACACTCGCCTTATCTGCGCCCCTTATCGCCACCCCCGCATTTGCCTCCACCGTCCACCGGCGCTCCACCGTAAGCCAAGCTCACCATGCCCGGCATGTGGCGCATCGAAGGCATAGTAGGTACAGGAGACGCCGCCCGCGCGGCCAGCAGGCCATTCAGCCCCAGCGCGTCACGCAGATTCAGCAGGCGCTCATCCGCGCGCATTACCTCTCCAGCCCGGCCAACGGCGACTGGGACCAAGCCACCGTCGCCGCCATGCAGAAATATCAGGCCGATAACGGCTGGCAAACCAAAATCATGCCCGACGCGCGCGCCCTGGAAAAGCTCGGCCTCGGCCCCGACTACTCCGGCGCCCTCAACGCCGAAAGCGCCAGCTTCGATTCTCCGCCTCCACGCCCCGCCATTCCTCCCGCTGAGGCCGCTGGCTTTGCCGCCGCCTCCGGCACCGTCGAGTAGCCTGCGGGCCGCGTTACCCCATCCTCCGTAGAGGGCAATCCCAGCCCCCATGCGGCGCGTCGTTGGGAACGGCTCTAAGAATCTGTTCAAAAACTCTACTCTTCTGGTTTTTTCAAAACGCTACCAACGCCCCGTGCCCCGTCCTTTCGCCTTTTTTCTGGCGAAAGGGCGGGATAGCACGGACCCCGATCAATTTCACACGTAGTTTTTGGACAGATTCTAATAACTCTTCAAACTCATGATCGCTTTGAGAATGCCCTCCGGCTGCGGCAAAATCGCGTCCTCGAGCGCCGGCTGATAGGCCACGAACGTATCCATGGCGGCCACGCGCCGCACCGGCGCGTCCAGCTCCTCAAACAGCTCGTCGCCGATGCGCGCCGCGATCTCCGCTCCGTATCCCCAGCTCAGCATGTCTTCGTATGCCACTATCGCGCGGCTGGTCTTGCGCACGGACGCGGCGATGGCCTCCCAGTCGTACGGATTCAGCGTGCGCAGATCCAGGATCTCCACCTCGATGCCGTGCTCGCGCCGCGCCTGTTCGGCGGCATGTAATGCGCGCGGCACGATCGCCCCGTAAGTGATCAGTGTCATGTCCGTGCCGGCCCGCACCGTCGCGGCCTTCCCGAACGGAATGGCGAAATCGGGCCCCGGATAGGCGGCTCGCCCATACGTCTCGCGGTACAGCCGCTTGTGCTCGAAAAACAGCACCGGATCGTCCGAGCGGATGGCCGTGCGCAGCAGTCCGTTGGCGTCCAGCGCGTTTGACGGAAACACCACGCGCAGGCCGGGTGTGTGCGTAAACATGCTCTCCCCGCACTGCGAGTGGTAGATGGAGCCGCCCTTCAGATAGCCGCCTATGGGCACGCGGATCACGGCCGGCGCGGCCCATGCCCCGTTCGAGCGCCACCGCATCAGCGCCAACTCGTTGCGGATCTGGTGCATCGCCGGCCAGATGTAGTCGAAGAACTGTATCTCCACCACCGGCTTCATGCCGCGCACCCCGTAGCCCACCGCCCGTCCCACGATGTTGGCCTCCGCCAGCGGCGAGTTGAACACGCGCTCCGAGCCGAACTCCGTTTGCAACCCCGCCGTCAGTTTGAAGACGCCGCCTTTGCCCTTCACCTCGGCCAGGATTTCTTCGCGGCTGGCGTCGGCCACGTCCTCGCCATAAACCACGACGCGCGGGTCCCTGCGCATCTCGTCCCGCAGGCAGGCGTTAATCAGGTCGGCCATGGTACGCGCTTCCCCGCTCTGCTCCGTGCCCTCCTTCTCGCCGTCCCCGCTCTCTGAAACCCGCCCGCTCTCAAAGGCCGGTCCCGTGGGGTCCAGCTCTTCGGAGTAGACGTGCGCGGTGATGGTCGCCACATCGGGCGGCGGCGCGCCAAGCGCCCGCTCCGCCGCTTCAGCCGCTTCGCGTTCCAGCCCTTGCTCCAGCTCCTCGATCTCCCCCTCGCTCAGCATTCCCTCTCGCAAAAGCAGCTTCCGCGTGCGGGCAATGGGATCGCGCAGCGCGTCCGCCGCGCGGTCCGCCGCCGTACGGTATGCCTTGTCGTCGTCTGAAAAAGAGTGCGGATGAAGCCGCACGCAGCGCCCGTGAACAAGCGCCGGCCCCCGCCCGCTGCGGCAGTGCGCCGCCGCCGCCTGAAAGGCCGCCAGGCACCCCGCCGCATCGCTCCCGTCCACCTCCGCAAAGTAAAAATTGGGGAAGTTGGCCACCAGCCGCGTGATGTTTCCCCCCGGCGTGTTCACCTCCACCGGCACGCTGATTGCGTAGCCGTTGTCCTCCACGCAAAAGATCACCGGCAGCTTCTCATTGGCAGCCGTGTTGATCGCCTCCCAGAACTCGCCCTCTGAAGTCGCGCCTTCGCCCAGGCAGGTCAGAACTACCTCGTCGCCGTGAAAACTCACCTCCCGCAAAGCCCGGTAATCCCCGCCTGCGATCTCCGGCTCGGGTTGGACCGCCGCCTCCGGATGCCGGCTGAAGTAGCGCCCCGCCTCCGCGCAACCCACTGCGTGTAGCACCTGGCTCCCGGTACAAGAGGAGGTGCTAACAATGTGCAGCCGGCGGCTGCTCCAGTGCGAAGGCATTTGCCGTCCCCCGCTGGCCTCGTCCGCCGACGACCCCACCCCCTGCAAAAACATCTCGTAGGGCGTAACCCCCAAAGCCAGGCACAGCGCCCGGTCGCGGTAGTAGGGAAAGAACCAGTCGTAGCCGGGCCGCAGCGCCAGCCCCGCGCTCACCTGCACTGCTTCGTGACCCGCGCCCGACACCTGGAAAAAAATCTTTTGCTGGCGTTTGAGCAGGATTTCGCGGTCGTCCACGCGGCGGGAAAGAACCATGAGCCGGTAGATCTCGATCATCTGTTGTGCGCTCAGGCCGTCCACGGTGGCAGCCCGCTGGGGAACGCGAGCGCTCGAAACTGCCGCTTCCATTCCTTGACCCCCATCACGATTCTAACCACGCCTGATTGTAACAATCCAACGCCCCCAACCGCCCGCTCGTATCGCCGCCGGGCCGGCTTTCAAAGGGCGCGGCCTCATTGAACGGCATTCAATTTGAATGTGGTATTTCCCTCTAAGCGCTATTGCGCCTTGTTCATGGACGCCTGAGGAATCTAAAGTAGAAAGCTGCGATCACCAGGACAATGCCGATATTCCCTGTCAGCCGTTCCCAGAATCGGTGTCTGAAGAACGCGAAATCTACACCGACTATGACGGCTGCCATCGCCACCACGTAAAGCACGACAGCTACGTGTCTGCCCATTTAAGATTCCTCGCCTAAATCGGAATTTCCGTTTTGCCCTTCGTCTGCAAAACAATATACCTCCATTTGCCTCCGCTCACGGAACCAGCGGAAGAATCAACGACGGCCCCATATTCGGCCTTGCTGGCACGGCGTACGACATTTCTTCCCGCACCTTGTGCGCCAGCTTTTCTATCTCCTTCACTTCGAAAAGCTGGTCCTCCGTCAGCGCGCCGGCGTGCGCGCCGTTGACCTCCGCGTTCAGTTTCTTGGTCAACTCCAGCAGCTTGTTGGCGTTGGCCACCATCGACTTCTGCCGGTCCGCGTTCATCACCTCCACCCGCTTTTCGGCCCAAAGGGGATTCTCGCCAAAGGCGGCCACACCAACCCCATTGCGTGGATCCGAAGGGGAGACCTGCGCATTGTTCTGGGCCATTAGGCTGACCTCCGGACGCTGGCTTTGCTGCGCCGCGCACGGCAGCACGCACACCGCCCCCGCCAGCAGCGCCACGCCCATCGTCAGGCCCGCCAGGCGCTGCGCTCCTCTGCGAAAATGGCCGCGTCCGTTCATGGAAATCGCGGACCCACCAGCGATGGCCCCATGTTCGGCTCTCTTCCCACCACAAAGCTCATCTCGTCTCTTACCTTGTGCGCCAGCTTTTCTATCTCCTTCACTTCGAGAAGCTGGTCCTCCGTAAGTGCTCCGGCATGGGTGCCGCTCACCTCCGCATTCAATTCCTTGGCCAGCTTCAGAAGCTTGTCGGCGTCGGCCACCATCGACTTCTGGCGCACTTCGTTCATCAGTTCCAGTTGCGCTGCGGTGAAGGGAGGGTTCGTGTTGTTGACGGTGGGCATCCCGGCCAAATTGGGATACTGTGGGGGCGGCATGGGCCGGTTGTTTAAAGGAGACGAAGGGTTACCGAGGTCCTGGGCCAGCAGTTCGTCCTCCGCGCGCCGGGGTTGCCGCGCTGCCCACGGCAGAACCCACACCACCCCCGCCAGCAAAGTCAGGCCGATCTTCAGGCCCGTCGAGCCGGGCAACAGTTCCTTCCGGAGAAACCAGCCTCGCGGATCTTCTCTTCTTCTTGCTTCCACAGCTTGCCTCAATGCTTTTTCACCACCGGCTGCATCGTGTCCTTGACCGTGCGCGCCAGTTTCTCGATCCGGTCCGCCTGGCGCACCACGGCCAACGAAAGCTCGTCCTTGGTGGTCTTGTCCACCTCGGCCTTCAGCGTGGTGGCCATCTTGAGCAGGTCCGCGCATTCGTCGTCGATCTGCTCCCTGCGTTGTTCCATGATCCCGCTGGTCTTTCCCAGTTTTGCCGGCTGCCCGGCTGCGACGGCCTGCGCGGGATGGCCGGGAGTGGCGCTGGCGGCAGCCGTCGCCGGCGGCTGCGCATGGCCCTGAATCCCTCCCGCGCCCGCTGCCCCCATCGCGGCAACCAGAGCGGCAACGCACCACCACGCCTTTCGCCTCGGCAATAAAGCTGGTCGTTGTATCGTCTCGATGCGGTCTGCCTTCATGGTTGGCCTCCGCTCCACGGCATTTTCGGAAATACTGTGGACTATTGAGAACCGTGGATGTGGATTTTTCTTGGCGAAAAATCCACTCGGCAGTCGTGGTTTTGGTCTACACCATTTCCGAAAATGCTCTCGCGCCGGGAACCAGCCGCTACAGCGTTTTCACAATCGGTATAAACCGAAGCCGAATAGGTCAAGCGGCGCTTTCCTCAACCGGGGCCCCCAGCGATAGGTCTTCATCGCTGGGGCGGAAGTAAACGCCACCTTACACTATGCCGGAAAGTTCACAGTAATTGTGAAAACGCCGTATTCCGGCTTTCCCGCTCACAGTCTAGTCTAGATTCAGGAGTTTTGGCATGTTTACGCTCTTGTTGGCCGCCAACGGGATTTGGCTCGCGGAAAACCCCTATATGAGCAAGGTCATCAACGGCTGGATCGCCGGCAGCCAGGAATTTCTCTACACCAGGCTGCCCCACCTTCTGGTGATCGCCGTCATCGCCTATCTCCTCAACAAATTGCTCCACGTGGTCTCTCACCGCATGATCCGCGTGGCCGAGCGCCACGGGGCCGGACCCGGACGCCTGGCCGAGGTGAGGACGCTGGCCGGAGTCATCCGCACCACGGGCTTGGCCATCATTGGCTTGATCGTCGGCTTGCAGGTTCTCGACGCCGTGGGCCTCGACCTCGGCCCCCTCCTGGCCTCCGCCGGTGTGGCCGGCATCGCCATCGGCCTCGCCGCCCAGAACATCGTCCGCGACGTCCTCAACGGCGTGCTTATCCTCATCGAGGGCCAATTCAGCGTCGGCGATATGGTCAAGCTCGCCGGCTTCTCCGGCACGGTGGAAACCATGACCCTGCGCAAAACCACCGTCCGCGACAACGACGGCACGCTCTACGTCATCCCCAACTCCCAGATCACCACCGTCGCCAACCTCAGCGCCGGCTACACATCGGCCACCGTCAACGTCAGCGTGGACATCTCCGCCCACCCCGACCAGGTCCTCGATCTGCTCAAAAGCGTCGCCATGGAAGTCCGCAACAGCGACGAGTTCAAAAATCTCTTCATCGCCGATCCCCAGGTTTTGGGTGTGGATGCCGTCAAAGGCTCTGAGACCATCTATCCCGTGGTCTTCAAAACCCTCGCCAACCAGCAATACGGGCCCATCCGCGAGTTCCGCCGCCGCGTGAGCATCGCCCTCGACGAGCATCATCTCCTGCCCGGCGACCCCTACCGCGTCTTCAACCCCTCCGCCAGTCAGGTTGCGCCCGGAGCCGCCCAGGGCGCCGCTGCCGCTCCCCCTCCAACCCACGAAGCCGCCCCGCCGCGCGATCCGGCCTCGCCCCCCGCCGATGGCGGCAATCCCTTCACCAGCTAGTACCGCGACTATGTGATTGCGTAATTGACCGGGTGTAGCGCCGGTCTCCTGACCGGCTGTAGTGCGGGCCTCCCGGCCCGCACCTGTCCCGAAGCGATTACGAAATCACGTGGATTGAGTACTAGGGCGGAGCATTGCGCCCGGAGATTTGCCGTCCGGAGCCTGACCGTGTGGGACGAATCGAACGGACCGCCTGGCAACCAACTGAGAATAACCCCGTTCCCAGACCCTTAGGCGCTTATCGGGATCTTTCTCTGGGAACGCCCCAGAACGACCCGGATTGGGTAGTGGCTTCCCAGTCCCAAGAGCCTATCCTGAACCCGCAAGCAAACCCTTACGACGAGAAAGGGAAGGGTGAGATTAACAAAGGGCGAGCGCCAAACTCCGCGCCAAATCATTTTTGTCTTGGGTGTGCCTCAGCTCATTCCGTGGTATAAAGACACAGAGAATTAATCCCATGCATTCCCTCGATCAGACGAGTACCACTCGTCGCGAGTGCCCGCTCACCGCCGGCCGAAAGATCAGCCAAAGTGTGTTCGCCGGAGTCTTTTTTGTCGGGGCAGGCTTCTTTCTTAAGTCGGCGGTCAACCCGATCGGCCGAGACTTTGTCCTGGCGATTGGCGGGATCTCCCTAATCCTCGGACTCATGCTGGTCGCGCAGGCATGGACTTCACGCCTGATCCTCGACGGAGACCGGATCGAGGTGCGTTCGGCGTTTCGTACCCATAGCGCCACCCGCGCTGAAATCGAGGGATTGAGAAAGATAGAAAATCAATACGGCCGCTGGACGCGCGTTTACCTGAAGCAGGATCTCGGCAGTTTCAGCGTCTCCGACTTCTTCACAGGAAACGAAGATTTGAAGGAGTGGTTCAAAAGTTTGCCCGATCTAGACGGGCGCGATGCCGACGAGATAACCAAAGAGGTGAACCTTCAGGAACCGCAAGTGCAACAGGAGACTGGCACCTCAAAGGCGTTTGGTCTGGCGAAGGCGTGGGCAATTGGACTGAGTGTCCTCGCCGGAGCGGCCAGTATCCCGGTGATGTTTGTAAGTTACGCGCCGCTCTACAGAACTTCGCTCATTGTGTTGCTCGCTTGCCCCATCGTAGGAATCCTGCTCCTTCACCGCTCCCCGCTTCTATTCGCCATCTTCAAGAGAAAGCCCGATCCGCGCGCCGATCTCGGCTTTCTTCTTATCTGGCCGGGACTCGGAGTGATCTTCTCCTATCAAAGCTCCAACGATCCGACGCACCTCGTAGATTTTTTCCAATTGATTTATTGGGTGCTGGCTGTCCTCGTATTGCTTCTGGGGGCCGTTTTCCCGTCGGCTTGGAAGAGCCCTTCTCGTTGGGCTGTGCTCTTCTTTCTCATAATTACCGGCGGTATGTACAGCATAGGCCTCGTGAATTCAGTCGACACCTTGCTGGACCATTCGGCCCCCAGTCCTTACGAGACTTGGGTGCTGAAGAAAAGTGAGAGCCATTCCAGTAAGGGGACACGCTATTTCCTCCGTGTTGCTCCGTGGGGACCAATCAATTATTCCGAAGACGTGGATGTTCCGATGCGTACCTACAACACGACGCGCGTGGGCGATCCCGTCTGCTATGGGCTGCATCCCGGATTCCTACACGGGCTTTGGTACACCCCGATTAGCTGTACGGAGCAGCCAACCCCGTTCACTCCATAACGCGAACGGATTCGTTATGCACTTTCCAAACCTGATTACTACCCGAAAGTCGGCATGTGGCTAGGTTTTCTCCTGCCGGCATTCTTCCGGGCGGTTCACCGCCGATCCGGAAGTTCCCACTGAGTGCCCCTTCCGATGTGGGTCTCTGAGCGCAGGATTTCGTTCTTCCCACCCTTGCGGCAAAAACAAATCCGCCGCAACGATGGGGTGCTCACATGGGCGCCCACATGGATACGACTGCAAGCGGTCGAAGATTTAAGCGGGGACCTAGGCGGAGGGTTCCAGCGCCTGAAGCAGCGCCTCGGCGTCCGTTACCGGCGGCAGGCACGTCCGTCCCCGGCACACCAGCGCCCATACCTCCGCGCCCGCCGGCTGCGGAACCTGAAGCAGCGTCTCCTCCAGCGCCTCCGGAACCCCGCCCGCTACCAGCCGGAAGGGCGCGATGCGCATCACCGTCTTGTTCACCGCGAACCGCGCCACTGCCGTAGCCTCCAGCCGCGCCGCCGCCGGCCCCGAGCCCACCACCATCACCTGCACCGGATCCTGCACCAGCCGCTCCAGCGCCAGCCCGTAGCTGCCCGCGTACAACCCAAAGTGCTCCACGATCCCCGCAAAGCTGGCCAGCGTGTCTTCGGCGATGTCGCGGTACTCCGCGCGCCCGCTCAGCGCCTCCAGCCGCAGCAGCGCCGCCGCCGCCGTAGGATTCCCTGCCGGCGCGGGCGCGTCCTGCAGCGGTTTGCGCCGCGCCGCCAGCGCGCCCAGCGGCGCCGCGCCGTCGCCCGGCGTCGCGGCGTCGAAGAACGCCCCGGCAGTCTGGTCGTAAAACCGCGCGATCATCGCGTCCGCCAGCTTCACCCCCACGCGGTAAAAATTCATGTCCCCGCTCGCCAGCCAGGCGTCGATGGCCGCATGAATCGTAAAAGCGTAATCGTCCAGCGTTCCCGGCGTCCTTTCCGCCGGCGAAGCCCCGTCCCCGTAAGCAATCACGTGATGGAGCGTCGCGGCCCCGTCCCAGGCCTCGTTCAGCAGCCGGTTCAGCGTGCGCAGCGCGAACTCCCGCGCCCCCTCCATTCGCAGCACCCGCGCCGTCTCCAGGTACGCGGTCACTCCCATCGCGTTCCAGCCTGTATAGAGCGTGCGGTCGATAAACGGCGCCGGCCGCCGCTCCCGCGCCGCCAGCAGCTTCCCTCGCGCCCGCTCGATCGTCGCCCCCAGCTCCTCCGCCGTCTTGCCCCGCTCCGCTGCCAACTCCGCCAGCGTCTGTTCCACGTGCAACACGTTCTTGGCCGGGTTGTGGTGCATATCCCCCAGCTCTCCAATGTCCCAATACGCCGCCGCCAGCTCCAGCTCTTCGCCGTCCAGCTCCGCCCGCGCCTCTTCGAGCGTCCACGTAAAGTAGTCCCCGTCGTCGTCCAGCCCCACGTCGGCGTCCTGCGAGGCGTAAAACCCGCCCCGCTCCCGGTCCGTCATCGTCCCGTCCAGCCACCCCACGATCTCCCGCGCCGTCTTCTGAAAATCCTCGCGGGCAATGTTGGGGACGGGGCTCTGGAACCCGTGTACGTAATTGCGCAGCAGCTCTGTGTTGTCGTAGATCATCTTCTCGAAGTGCGGCACGATCCACCGCTCGTCCACCGAATAGCGGTGAAACCCGCCCGCAAGCTGGTCGTACACTCCGCCCCGCGCCATCTTTTCGAGCGTGGTTTGAAAGGCCTCGCGCGCCGCTTCGTTGTCCCGGCTCACGGCCATCTCCAGCAGCAGGTCCAGCGCCGCCGGATGCGGAAACTTGGGCTGCGACCCGAACCCTCCGTGCCGCGCGTCGAACCGGCTCAGCATCGCTCCCGCGATCTTCTCCACCAGCGCCGCTGAAATCTCCCCCCGCCCTGAGAAGCTCTCGTTCTGCTCGATAGCGGCCATCACGCCGCCCGCCGTCTCCAGCGCCTCATCGCGCCGCTCCCGCCACACCTGCGCCATCGTCGCCAGGACCCGTCCCAACCCCGGCCGCCCGTACCGGTCCTCGCGCGGCAGATACGTGCCCCCAAAGTAAGGCCGCCCATCCGGCGTCAAAATCGCGGTCAGCGGCCATCCCCCCTGTCCGCTGATCGCCGACACCGCCGACTGGTACCGCGCGTCCACGTCCGGCCGCTCGTCCCGGTCCACCTTTACGGCCACAAAATGTTCGTTGATCAGCGCCGCAATCTCCGCGTCCTCATACGACTCCCGGTCCATCACGTGGCACCAGTGGCACCACACCGCCCCGATGTCCAGCAAAATCGGCTTGTCCTCGGCCTGCGCCCGCGCAAACGCCGCTTCCCCCCACGGATGCCACATCACCGGCTGGTGCCGCGCCGAGCGCAGATACGCCGACGCCGCCTGTTCCAGTAAGTTCGTCCCCGCCTCTTCTGAAGCCTTCTCCTGCATGGGCTGAGGATATATCCTCACCCCCGCCCTTGCCACACCCGCTCCTCCTCCTCCGCCCTTGCCCACCGCTAAGGCCCTCCGGCAAACCGGCGCATGCAGGCCGGTTCCTCACCGCTAATCCGGCCAGGAAGCGCCTCGGGAGGATGGTCTGAAAACGCCGTGCTGCCGCGCCTACAGCGGTTCCAGAGTTGCTGTATCCAGAAAGCCCGCCGCGGCGGGCTGCCAAGTGGCATTTTCCTTAACCGGGGTCCCCAGCGGCAGGTCTTCGCCGCTGGGGTGGAAGTAAATGCCACGTCGCTTGACTCTGCAAAGGGCAGGGAAACTTTGGAACCGCTCTAAATCTGTTCGGAAACGGACATGCAGACGCGCAAACGGACACCGGGCGCATCGCCGCCGGAGACCAACCTTAGGCTATGTTGCTGAGGACCTTAACCTTACATGCAAAAGTGATTCGGCGCACTGCGTGCACTCAACAAAGGCAATACTCTCATTCCCCTGGGAGCGAAATTTGGATCGGAGGCGGTCATGGCAGGACTGCTCCTGGATGTTCGCTTTGCCTTGCGCCAACTGCGCAAGGACCTCGGGTTTACGATCACCGCGACGGCCATGCTAGCGGTCGCCATCTGCGCCAACAGCACCATCTTCAGTTGGATTGACGGCACCATGCTCCACCCCATTCCCGGAGCGCGGGACACTGGCAGTCTGGTCAGCGTGATGCGCGGCCAGTGGAACATCTCGCCGGCTCCGCCCTTCTCCTATCCCGATTACCGCGATCTCCGCGATCGGAATCGCAGCTTCGTCGGACTCCTCGCCTATCACCACGATTGGATCTCCATCACCGGCGGTGCGGCGCCGCAGCGGATCTATCTCGCCAACGTCTCGTCGAACTACTTCGACGTACTCGGCATCAAGCCGGTGCTGGGCCGGTTCTTCCTGCCCGAAGAAGAGACGCGCCCGGACGCCGTTCCTTATGTCGTCCTGAGTTACTCGCTATGGAAGAACCGCTTTGCGGGAGACCCGGCCATTGTGGGCAGGTCGCTTGAGATCGCCCGTCACCCTGTCACCGTGATCGGTGTGGCCCCGGAGGGGTTCATCGGAGCCATGCCAGGCCTGCGGGAGGATGTGTGGGTGACGCTTAATCCCCTGGGAACGAGTGCCTGGCAGATGACGCACCGCAACGCCAACTGGTTGAACGTCCTCGGGCGACTGCGGCTGGGAGTGAGCCGCGAAAAGGCGGCCCAGGATCTTCAGACCATCATGGGGCGCATCGTAGCGGCGTATCCCGACGATCATCTGGGCGTGAACACCATCACCCTCGACCCCATGTGGCGTTCCCCCTTCGGCGCCAACGTCTACTTGGCCTCCACGCTGCCCATCCTGTTCGCCATTGCAGGAGTCGTGCTGCTGCTGACCTCCGCCAATGTTGCCACCCTGACCCTGGTGCGCTTTGTCTCGCGGCGGCGCGAGATTGCGATCTGCCAGGCCCTCGGCGCGGGACGCCTCCGCATGGTGAGGCAGATGGTCTTGGAGGGCGTGGTGGTCTCCGTCTGCGCCGCAGCCGCGGCCTTGCTCATGACCTCGTGGACAGCAAAGACATTCGCGCGCTTCATCCCCCCCAACGCGATTCCCACCGTTCTGAACGGAACTGCAGATCGTAACGTGGTGCTGGCGATCGTGGTTCTGGCGCTCCTGGCTAGCGTGCTCTGCGCCGCGTTTCCGGCTTGGCGGTCGTCGCACGTGCCTGCGGCCGAAGTATTGAAGGAGGAGTCAACTGGCCTCGCCGCCGGCTCCCACAACCGGCGCCTCCTCAGTGCGCTGGTGGTGGCGCAGATTGCCCTGTCGCTTGCCTTGCTGGTCACCTCCGGGCTGTTTCTGCGCACTCTCAGGAATATCGCCAACGCCTACCCCGGCTTCCAGCAGGATCATATTCTCACCGCCTCCGTAGGCCTGAATATCGCCGGCTACAGCAATGACCAGGCCCAACTGATCCGTCACAAGGTTCTCGATCGCGTGGCCGCATTGCCGGGCGTAACCGTTGCCTCCCTCACCGATTGGCTTCCCCTGGGCCTCACCCGGAAAACAGCCGATGCGTATCCCCAAGGGTATGTGCCCCAGCCCCACGAGTCGCTCGAGGTGCAAAGAGCCGATGTGTCCCCGCGGTACTTCGACACCCTGGGCATTCCCATCCTCGAAGGACGCAGCTTTACGCAGGATGACAACCAACAGGCTCCGCCCGTTTTGATCGTGGACCAGACCGCCGCGCACCGCTACTGGCCGGAGCAGGATCCCTTGGGAAAGAAACTCTCCATTTGGGGCCGCCTCTTCACCGTGGTCGGC
Source organism: uncultured Acidobacteriota bacterium (assembly GCA_963808795.1). GTDB lineage: Bacteria > Acidobacteriota > Terriglobia > Terriglobales > Acidobacteriaceae > Telmatobacter. Next base: position 105,823 of record CAWEGL010000011.1, on the reverse strand, counting down.
GTAGCCAAGGACTCCAAGCACCTGTTCGTGAATGAGCGGCCCGGGCCCATGATCTACATGAGCTACTTCCAGGCCGCGGACAACGAGACCATTGTTCAGGTCCGGACGCGCGGCAACCCCGTAGATCTGGCCCCCGCCGTGCAGGACGCGATCCACAGCATTGACGGGCAGATTCCTGTTTTCGATGTGCGGCCGCTGCGGCAGACGACACAGTTGGCAAGGATCTTTGTCGTCATCGAGAGCACCTTTGCGGGCATGTTCGCCGTGATCGCGCTGATACTGGCGGCCACCGGCATCTACGGCGTGGTGGCCTACCGCACCCAGATGCGCACCCATGAGATCGGCATCCGCGTGGCTCTGGGCGCTTCCCGCGCCGATGTGCTCCGGCTCGTCCTCCGCCAGGGATTGTGGCTCACCGTCACCGGTCTGGTCCTGGGCCTGGCGCTCTCCTTCGCTCTCACGCGTTTCATCGCCAACTTGCTCTACGGCATCGGCGCCGACGATCCCCTGACCGTGCTGGCCGTCTTCGTCCTTCTGGGGGCGGTTTCGCTGCTGGCCTGCTACCTTCCGGCGCATCGCGCGGTGCGCGTGGATCCGGTAGCTGCGATTCGCCAGCAGTAAGCAACCCTAGGAGCCTGCGGTGAAACTCCGATTTTGAAAGGGCACGGCTTCAGCCGTGCCGTAAGTAGCCGCAAAATGAGTGCGGCTTTAGCCGCTGAGGGATGGTTTTTCCCAAATTTCGACTTTTGCCACAGGCTTCTACCGGCTGGCCGCTCTCAGCACGGGCGCCCGCAGCGGCGTAGTTTCGATCTCAATGCGGGTATCTTTGGGGAAGATCACATTCTGGCCGCGGTGCAGAAAGTTCTCGTAGACCGAAAGCGCCGCCGCATAAAAGCCGATGCCCGCGGCCAGGCTGCGATTGCCCGCCGCCATCCCCACCACCCGTCCCACCAGGCCAAATCCGTTGGAAGCCACGCCCGTATCCGCGGTCATATTCCCGTCCTCGTCCAGCGCCCGCCCGGCCAGCATCGTCAGCACCAAGGGCGCAACCACGCGCGACCGGCTGCGCGGAGTGATGGTCCCCTCGGCGTCCATTTGCAGGTTCTCCGTCTGCTCAGCGGCCGCGTGCGCCACCGTCCCTTCAACCGGCTTGCCAAACCCCTCCGGAAACCGCACCTCCTGAAAGCTGAAGCGCAGCTTCCCATTGCGCCCAAACGAGCGCGCCGCCTTGGCCGCGGTCACTTTGCCCACCAACATCGACCCCTCGGGAACCACCAACTTTTTCTCCTTGTCATAAACGGGCTCCACGACCAGCGCCTGCACCGCATCGCCGGCTCTTGCGCGCCCTGAACTCAGCCGCCGCGTGAGCAGCGCATTCACGTCCCATATCTCGCTTTGCCCCGGTCGCGGCGTCGACGGTGGGCGCTTCTCCTCTGCTGCCGGCGGCGGACCGGGCAAGGTCAACGGAGCCGCAAGCTCAAACGACCACGCCGTCTGTGCCTCGATCCTTTGCGGATGGTAGGGAAGCTGATGATAGAGCACTTGCAAGGCCCGTTCTCCGAGCCCCGGGGCCGTAAACCATTCCACCCGGCCGCGCGCCTGGGTCTTGGCCTGCGTCCACTCGCGGGAAATGAGCGACTTCCTCGGCGCTGCTCCTGGCGCCGTCAGTTGCACAATCGGCGCGCCCGCCGACGCCACCGCCGCGAAGATGGGCAGCGGACCGCCCCGGACCATGATTTCGTCAAACTGTACTCTGGCCCTGTGGAACGGCGTGAAATCCCCCACCAGCCGGCCCCGCCGGCGGACCTGCTCGTCCGCCTCCAAAGCCACCACTTTGCCCACAACTTGCGTCCCCTCCGGCACGGCCAGCTTTCCCTGCGCATAGAGCGGGTGCATCAACTGCCCCTCGATTGCCTCTTCCTTCATCGGGTAAGCCCGCGTGATCTCCACCTGTAAACTTGTGCCCCGCGGCAGGACGAGCTCGCGCTCGCCCACCGCGGACTGCTTGCCCACCGTGGCGGGCTTGCCTGGCGCGGTGATCCCGGCCCGCGGCTTCTGCGCCGGCGCGGGCCTGCGTTCAAGCGTCTGTGCGCCCGCCGCTGCCGCTGCGCCCACAGCGGCGGAGACCAGAAGCACCGCGATTCGGCGCTTCCGCGAAGGACTCATGGGGAAGATTCGTCCTGCTCGCATCGCCTTTGCCCTCTGGCTACATGGAACGCCACACGGTGTCTACGTGAACCGGAATTTCGTTGTTGATGGCCATGCCCAGAAACGACGGCCGTTCAAATTTGAAATCGGAGCAAGTGGACGGCACCGTCCCCGTAATCTGCACCTCGTCGCCCTTCTCCGTGCGCTCGAACGGCACCTGCGCGTAGTGCGCGCTCTGCCCGGCGAACTGCACGTCCACGTCCACGTGGATCGTCGCGGAATCAAGTTCGCTCTCGCGAAAATACGCCCGCACCACCACCAAAGGAAACTCCGCCCCGCGCGTTGCCTCCAGCATGTGCAGGTCCCGGTTGGTGTCCCCGGTGTTGAACGACTTCACCGGCGCAGCGATCAGAAAATTACACCACCCCCCACTGCACTCCCCCTTGCCTTTGGCCGCGTGGCTAGCGCCATCCACCTGGTGCACCGGAGACGACACGTGATACGTGAGTGTCGATTGCTCCAGCACCCACTGCGTCTCCGCCTGCTGCTTCCCCGCTTGCGCAAACGCCGGCAGCGCGGCTATCAAAAAGAAGGCGGGCAGCGCAGCCCTCAGAAATCCGGCCAATGTTTTCCTCTTCATCCCTTATTTTTTCTCCCAGAACTTCAGATGGATCGGCCACGCCACGGCGATGATGGCCGTGCCGTAGGCGATCGCGGTCGTGTACGCCACGGCGCCGTGAGCTGACGCGATGCCGTGTACCTTTTCCCCGTTCTGTTCCTGCTGGAACGCCATCGCCCCCAAGATCGGCGTCAGAATCATCCCCGGCAGGTGAACCCACATCAGCGCCTCGTGTACGCGTATGGCCCCGTGCTTGTGCGTTCCCGGAATCTTGGGCGCGAAGATGGCGTAGTACGCTGAAGTGAAGTAGAGCGCCGCCGTCGTGCTGCCCAGCGCAGCGTGAAGATCCAGATTCGTCTGCGTCGGCTCCGTGATCGGCTGCCCGTTCTTGCCTTTGGCCTTGGCCATCGGCCCCGTGATAAGGTCCGCGACCAACGGCGCCACCGTAATCAGCCCCAGCCGCTGGTGAATCTTCAGCATCTCCGTGCGCCGGTTCAGCCGCGCCTGCAACTGCGGGTTCGATTGCATCTGTTGCGGCGTAAATCCCAGCGACTCCAGCGACGGACCCGCCTGCCCAGCCTGCCCCGTCTGTCCCGCCTGCTCCGCCCCCGGAGCGTTCGGCAGTTCCTCCTCTTTCGTCGCCGCCGCCAGGCTGAAGTTCAACGTCTGCTCCCCGCTCGCCGTCACCGCCGCCTTCGCTTCCTTGCTCGCGAAACCGTCGGCAGTCACCCGCACTGAGTAGCTTCCCGGCGTCAGCCCGGCCAAACTGTAGTCGCCCTTGGCGTCCGTCTCCGTCTTCGCGGCCTGCCCGCTCACCGTGCTTTCGGCCGCCACCGTGGCTCCGGCAATGGCCTTCCCTGAACCATCCCTGACCACCCCCGAAAGCGCCGCGGAGCCGCTCTGCGCCGCCAGCAAGCCCGGAACCATTGCCGCCACGAGAGCAAGCACAAAAACTGCCCCTCGACCTGCGGGACACCCCGTATTCGAATGCATTCCAGATTCTCCTTGAACTTCCAGATTCTCCGGTAGCGTCCTGAGCCTCAAGTTCGCATCACAAATAAGCTGTTACCCTGAGCGAATCCGCTGCGGCGGATGAGTCGCAGGACCTGCGGTTGTTCTTCTTGCGAACCTCTGACTCACCGCGCTAGAACCTATTGACCGGATGAGGCTTCCTTTGCGCGTTGGACTTTGGGAATTTGAATCGGTTAGAGCGTGTTTCAAAAATCCGCCTTATATCCGGACACGGCGGGGGTCCCCAGCGACCGGGGTCCCCAAGAAGCGGTCTTTGCTTCTTGGGGTGGTAGCGGCGGGTCCTTCGCCGCTGGGGTGGAAGAAGGGGGTTTCAACCACGGCATAGGCCGCCACAACGGCCGTGGCCTTCAGGCCCGGAGGGATGCTCTTCGCGAGTTTCTCTCCCCCGCCCTTCTCATTCGCACCCGCCCACCCGCAGCCCGCGCGAGCCTCGGGAGCGGACGGATTCCCAAACCCTGGCCCGCTTATCAAAACCGATCGGCGCCGCCGAGCGCATTTGCGATTTCGCGGCAATTGAGAACACGCCGGCTGAAGTCTTAGCGGTTCACTGACGAGAATGGCGTTTCAGGGGAGTAATCGGCATATTGAGCGTATTTCGATGCCCGATGAGCGCGATCCGACCTTTCGCGGGTAAACAAACAGCGATCAGCTCAAATCGTTAAGATCGCGGCAGCAGCTGATTTGCATCGCTGCTGCATCAATTCTTGCCCTTGCAAGGACGATCGACAGTTCGACTTACGGCTAGGAAGTTTCTGATTCAGCGGCTACAAAGGAGTCGGCAGTGGCGGCAGAGTCACAGGAGTGCATGGATTCGCCATTGCCGTCACAATGGATACCGGCATGGCAGGCCAAGGGAGCCCCGATCCGTCGATGAACTGGTGCCACGGAGTTGGCGATCCGGGCTGCGGAGCGTAGACATGGCGTTCCCATTGCACCCACCACGCCTTAAAATCGGTTGCGTTGAAAGGCGGCGTTTGCGCCCCTAATGTGCTAAGTTCACTTGCCGAGCGGAAATCGACCGTTGGCAGGATCCCGCCGCCCTGCTGGTATTGGCACACGAGTCCGCGCAATTGGTTCTTCAGGTCGCGAATCTTGGAAAGGTTGCTTCCATCATTCACGGCCACCGGATTTCCGGGAACTACCTGCGCTCGAAAGCCCATATGTCCCTGCTGGGCATCGTCCATGTTTTGGGCGTTTATGGAATTTTCAAGACCCCAAATCTGAAACCGCATCACCACGATTTGATCGGAAATCGTGCCCAACGCGGTATTTCCGTTCATGACCTCGCCCGCTCTCATAAAACCATAGGCCATGGCGATGGAAATGAAGCCGGGATCCACAGCCCAGTGGTTATGGGGAGAGAAGGTCGGCTGGATCATTGTCACCAGAGCCGGGTCGAGGCTGCCCGATAAGTCCTGGATCACGTGGCTGCAGATATCGTTGGTGCGCGACTGAATCCCGATCACTCCGCTGTATTGGGTGGGATCTGTGGTGGCGAAGAAATCCGCCGGCAACTGGCTCGGCGCCGGAGCGCACGGTACGATGGTGAAAATGCGGCCCGCTCCCTGCGACAAGGCAGCGTCAAGCGGCACAGAATCGCAGATGCTCCCGTCGAAGAATTCTTCGGTCGGCGCCCCCAAACCCAGGCCCAGTGGGGGCGAGAACGGGGGCAGCGCCGCAGAAGCAACGCAGGCTCCGACAAGATCGACCGGCCCGGAAAAACTGGCCCCGAGCCCGAAGGGCACGAGATTGCCGGTCGCGCCCGATTGCGTCACAAAGTATTGTCCGCCGTCGTCTACGCCTGTCAGCCCGATCATCAACTGGCTATTGTTCCCCGTAATGGCATTTCCGTTGATCCCTCCCAGCGCGCCGCCCCCTCCAATCTTTTGGAGAAACGGCGTCAGGTTATAGACGGAGCTGTTGGCCAGCAGGCTATTGTAGAAATTGACAATGTCGTTCACTTTGTTGTCACCGGGCAGCAGGTCGCTCTGGAGCTGCATCACGAACGAGACCAGCCCCAGCACAAAGCTCACAAAGCCCAATCCGCTGCCGATCGCAGTCAGGGTCCCGCTGCTGGCGGCTCCAAAGAGCTTCGCAAACAATCCGATCCCTTTGCCGACATTGCCCGCCATAGTTGCAGGGTTCAACAGAGCGCTAGCGGCGCTGGGGACACTCACTGGCTCGAAATGCTCTAGTTCAATCGAGTCAACAAGCCAGGCGTTGCCATGGGCACCGCCGCCTGCTGTCGGCTGAAACCATGGCTCCTCCTGGAACAGATCGTCGGGAAACGTGAGACTCAGCCAGAACTCCTGAAGCTGATCGAGGTTGCCCTCGGCGAACTTGGCCGCATTTAAGGCGCCCAGCGAAGTTCCGCAAAGGATTCCGGACTGGATGCCCACGTCGTCGTGAAGAAAGCGCAGGGCTCCGACCTGGAAATCGCACGCCGTTCCGCCGCCTCCCAGGACAATACCCGTGGGAGCCCCTGTGAAGACATCGCTGTTCGGCTGGTTCTCCCAGACATGGCAGAGCCGGCCGGAATTGGTCCCTACTCCAAAGAGCTCCAGGCGTCCGTCGGGATTGGAAACGACTTGAATCTTCGCGAGTACCCCGGTTCCCACCTGCACAAAATGCGTAGGAGTCCACGTGGCCATCACACCGATGTTTTCCGTTGCCCCGCTCGTCACACCGGTAGGGTTATGGGCATGCCAGACCACACCGCTGAAGTCGATCGCGAACAACTCCTCCAGTCCGTCCAAGTTGCGGCCCGCGGCCAGGGCCTGCAATGCCGGCGTTATATTGGCATCCACCTCAAACGGGATCCAGCCGCTCCACGAGGGAAGCGCCGGCGCGGCCACGACCGCAGTTTGCCCGATACCCCAGGGGTCTTGCGAATCGTCGACCAGGTAGACTTCCAGGTTCCCATTACCGTCGACGTTCGTGATCATGGGGTAGGTGAGCGATGCACCGAAAACGGGTCCGGTGGGCGAAGCGGGTACCAGTTGCACCCACATGCTCCAGCCGCTGTCAGGGCCGCCGCCGGTCCGAATCGCTTGCCATGTGCTGGGGTTTGTCCACGTCGGCTGCAGCCACATGTGCCAAAGCGATCCGTCGACGGCAAGCGCGAAGACCTCCAGCCGCCCGTCGGCGTTGCTCCCAACGCAGTAGCTGCTCAGCGAGTAGATCCGCGTGCCTGGATAGCCGAGAGAGACCCACGGAGCCCAGCCGCTTACCACCGTGGCATCCGGCCAGGTCGTCCACACCGCCCCATCGTTGTACCCGATCGTAAAGAGGCTGACCACACTCAAGTTCGTTCCTGCACTGGCGGCAAAGACAAGATACGACACCTCTGTAGATGGCGCCCCGATCGCAGTCCAGGGACCGGACCAGCACGGGTCCGCCACCGCCGGCGATGCCGTCCAAACCTGGCCGTCGGTTCCCAGCACGAACACCGTAATTTGGCCTCCCGTGTCTCCTGCGGCCAGGGTCGGAAAATTGGAAATACCCGCAGGCGGACCGGGCAGCGCCTGCCACGGCGCCCACCCGCCCGGGCTCCCGGGATCCTGCCAGCTCATGTAAAGACTGGCATCGGCGCTGAGCGCCACCACCTGAAGGCCGCCCAGTGCGGGGTTCAGGACTGCAATGTACTGCCCCAGAGTCGACTGAGGAAGCGCGGGGAACGGAGTCCACGGATACGGAATCTGCATGGGTTCCTCCAAACGCAGATGATGGATTGAAATCTGAACGCCGCATGGTCAGGTGCTGATGATTGACTATCGCGAGCTGGCGCGCCATGCCGATGCGTTGATACGAGATGGGAGACAGGGACGTACCGACGGGTGTCCAACGATCTTACGAATGCAAGGGCCCTTTGCGCCGATCCAGGGTTGTGTGGTGCAGGGAAGCAGACGATGAGACGGTACACCACGTCAGTGTGCAAGTCAACTGGCAATTATAGGAACACAGCCGAGGCAAGTCTGCCGGCATAAAGAGTGCCCGCATTCCGGGGACAGGAATTCCCTGCCGGCACTGTGCGAGCCCGCATTCAACTGACGAAACTGGCGGAAGCGAGTGACCGGCTGTGTTTCTTTGGTCCGCCTGTCTCTATAGCTAGGAACGGAATCCATCCGGCCATACAAGCCTGAATGCGCCAATCTTGGCGCGCTACTGAGAAGCCCCTCGAATTCCTTGTCGAACGGGAAGTCGGCTTCTCGGAAGCAATCGGTAACGGATGGCTCTCGGACGGCGACAACAGCCCAAATCACTCCTCGAGGCCCGGCGCCGCCGGGCAGCGATCCGGATCGGTTCCCGCCCAACGCCCCCTTTTGCACCCTGCGCAGCCGCCTCAGCCCAGCATTCCAGACCCCCCATTCCCACTCTCCCCGGTGCCGAATTGCCCCCAATCCCCGCCTCACCCGCCGACTGGCTGACTCGCTGGCTCGCTAGCCCCGCTAGCCCCGCCAACTCCGCCAACTCCGCTAACTCCGCTGCACTTCCACAGTCAACTTCCCCCGCGAAAAACCACCCCCACGCCGCCCCCGCGCCTCGCAGAACACCGCCAAGGCACCGCATTGAAGCATTTTGCCGCCCGCACATTGCAAAATAGTGCGCAATTGCCTATAAATAGATTTGTTTAATCCGCGCAATTGTCGGTAAATAAATTTTCCCGCGCAGGAAATTGCCGGTAATATCCCTCTGCGCTTCGCGAAGCACCGGGCCAACATTTCGCGCTCCGGCCTGAACTTCTAAGCCAACATTAAGCGCCCTTCCGCGCCCTCCTAAACGAACCTTTCGCACCTTCCCATCGCTCTGCGGCGTCCGCTCCGTCGCCGCTCACCCCCCTCTTCCCTCCGCAATCGCCCCCAGGCGTCTCCCGGGCCGCCATCGATTTCCCCGCCCCGCCAAAATCTTCTATTGGGGGTTGCGCGGTTTCCAGATACAATGAAAACATGGGGCTCAATGCAATAATTTGGGGATTGACGCAATGTTAACCAGTTCGATGACGCCGGAACCGGCCGCAGTACAAGGAAACGGCTCCGGCAATCATGCAAATGGTAATGGAAGTGATCCGGCTTCGCTGCTTCAATCACTGACCACCGAGAGTCAGAATGAAGCATCGCAAGGCCTTGATACCAAATCCGTTATCGAGATCGCCCGCATCATCAATCACGAGGACGCAAAGGTTGCGGGCAGCAGTTAAAAAGGCCATTCCGGAGATCGCCGAGGTCATCGAGTACGTGGCCCGCAGCCTCCGCGACGGAGGCCGCCTCATCTATGTCGGCGCCGGCTCCAGCGGCCGCATTGCCGCCCTCGACGCCTCCGAGTGTCCGCCCACCTACTCCACCGCCCCCGGACAGGTGCAGTACATCATGGCCGGCGGGCCCAAGGCCCTGGCCTCCGCCGTCGAGGTCAATGAGGACTCCGAAGAACTCGGCCAGCGCGACATCGCCCGCCGCCGTCCCACCCGCAAAGATGTAATCGTCGGTGTCTCCGCCTCCGGCCGCACCCCGTATGTCGTTGCTGCCGTTGCCTATGCACGCGCCCGCGGAGCGCGCACCGCCGCCGTCACCTGCAATCATGACACGCCGTTGGCCGAAGCCGCCGATATCGCTATCGTTGCCGACGTGGGTCCCGAAGTCATCTCCGGTTCCACGCGCATGAAGGCCGGCACCGCGCAGAAGATCATCCTCAACATGATCACCACCGGCGCCATGACCCGGCTCGGCTATGTCTATGGAAACCTCATGGTTAACGTGCACATGCATAACTCCAAGCTGGTCGAGCGCGGCATCCGCATCCTCATGAACGCCTGCGGCATCGATCGCGCAACCGCCGTGGAAACCATCAAAAGCGCTGGCCGCAGCGTGCCCGTGGCCCTGGTAATGCTGAAGGCCGGCGTCGATAAGCAGGAAGCTGTGCGCCGCCTCGCACGCTCCGATGGCAACGTGCGTCTGGCCATTGAAGACAACGCGCCGGAGCTATAGCGGCTTTCCAGGCGGTTCGCTGCCAAGTTTTGCAAGCGTTTCGAATCGCCTATGCTCCTGGGCCGTGTCCTGATTTGGGGTTGCAAATGCCGGTTGACTGGCATGGGCGCATTCAGTACTCTGATGCGATGATTAGCCGCCGCGATTTCATCGCTTCTCTTTCCGCCACTGCCGCCTCCCTTTCACTGCTCCCTGCCGCTATGGCGGACCCCAAAGGCGATATACCCGCGAATCGCAATGTCAAGTGGGCGGTTTCTGAGGCGCTGTGGGGCCACCTTGCTCCAGTTCCTTTCACCGACATTCTCGATGTGATGAAGGAAACGGGCTTTATCGGTATGCGCGTCACCGGCTTCCCGCGCAGCCTCCAAAGGTACGGATTGACGCAAGCGCAGATGCAGACCGAGATGTCCAAGCGCGGTCTCCACGTGGTCACCATCTCCTGGAACGGCCATCTGCAAGACCCGACCGCACGCCAGCAGGATTTGGAGAGCGCGAAGACCGCCATGCAGTTTCTGGCCGACTTTGGCGCCAATCACCTGGTGGTTTTCTCGCCATCCCGCAACGCGCCGGGAGCCAACACGCCCGCCGGCTTTCAAGAGCTGTGTAACCGCTGCAACGATATCGGCGAGATGGCCTTCGGAATGGGATTCACGGCCGGACTCCACAATCATATGGACCAAATGGTTCAGACCCAGGACGAAGTGGACCGGTTTATGGCCATGACCGATCCCAAGCTCTTTGGCCTCTCTCCGGACACCGCCCATCTGAATCTGGCCGGTTGCGACGTGGTTGGAACCCTCAACCGCTACAGGCACCGCATAAAGTTCCTCGACTACAAAGACTCCAAGTGGACCAGGCCCGCGAAAGACTGGACGGAGCCGAACGGCAGGGTGTTTCCGCAGGATTCATCCGGGGCGCTCTTCCAGAACAGCATCTACGACCTGGGCGACGGCCAGGTCGATTTCCCCGGCTGCCACCGGGTTCTGAAGAGTGTGAGCTTCCGCGGGTGGATCTGCGTCGATCTCGACACATCCCGCTTGGGTCCGCTTGCCGACTACAAGCGGCAAGACGCTTACATCGTCAACAAACTGCAGCCCATTTATCTGTGACAATGAATCGCCGGGAATTCGCCTTCGCATCCGTTGCCATGGCAGTGCCCGGAACGGCGCCTACCTACCGCATCATCGATCCTCACGTGCATATCTGGATCAACGATTTGCATTATCCTTGGGCTCCGGCAGCCCACAATGCTCCCAAGACCAACCGCACGCCCGCCATGCTACTCAATGACATGCGCGCCAACGGCGTGCAGCGAACCGTGCTTGTGCAGTACATCGGCTACCTCTGGGACAACAGCTACACCCTCGACTCCTTGAAGAAGTACGCGCCCTATTTCATGGCCGTTTGCCGCGTGAACCCCGCCGACCCTGCAGCCCCCGACCAGCTTTCCGCTCTCACCGCACAGGGATTTCACGGCGTGCGCATCAGTCCTTACGCGGGCCCGGCCTACGATTGGATTAACGGCCCCCTTATGCCGCCGCTGTGGAAGCGGGCCGAGGCCCTTAATGTGCCGATGCAGGTCTACGCGCCCATCACGCGCATGCCGGACCTGGTGCATTTGATTGAGCAGTGCCCAGAGCTCGACGTGGTGATCGACCACATGGCCGAATGTCCAGTCGACCAGCCCCAGCAACTGAACAAGCTCATCGCCCTGGCCCGCTATCCGCGGGTCTTCGTGAAAATCTCCCACACCTGGTCGCTCTCCCGCCAGCCCTACCCCTGGCTGGACGCGCAGGAACACGTGCGTCGGCTCTACGCCGCCTTCGGCCCGCATCGGCTTATGTGGGGATCGGATTGGTCCATGGACATGGCGTTTACAACCTACGCGAGAACGCTGAGCGTGGTCCGCGACGACATGGAGTTCCTCAACGAGGAAGACAAGAGCTGGATCCTTTCCAAGACCGTCGAGCGCGTCTTTCCCTTCCCGTGAGCGCCATCCCCCTCCTGAGAAACCATCACCTCTGAATTCGTCCACCGGAACGGCTACGGCAAAACCAGGACACAGTAACCCTGGTTTTGCCGTAAACTGCCATTACCGCCAGGTGGATGGCATTCGGCCATCTCTAGTAGACTCAACGGCAGCATGTCTGCTTTCTTCCGCTCCATCTGCCGTTTCCGTTCCGCGTTCACTCATTTCACGCTGGCGGCTCTTCTGGCTGCCGCTGCGCTCCCCATTCTTGGCCAGGGCACGCACCTCTGGACCCAGTCGCACATGGACGAATTTGAGAAGGGCACGCCGCAGGGGGTCGCCATCACCAGCGATGGTTATCTGCGCGCCGGGCCCGGCCTGGCGCATCTGCTTACCACTCCTTCGACCTTCGTCTGGTCGGTCGCCGTGGATAAGAACGGCGTGGCCTATCTTGGCACAGGCTCGCCGGGCACGGTGCTGCGCTTGCCGCCGGGGTCCGGCAGCATGCCCTTTACCCTCTTCAAGACCAAGGACATTAGCGCGCAGGTGGTGCGGGTTGGGCCGGATGGCTGGATCTACGCGGCTACGCTGCCCAGCGGACGGGTCTACAGGCTCAAGGCGGACGCGGCGACGACGCAGGACGACTCCAGCGCCACAGTGGTCTTTGACGCCGCAAAGGTGGCGGAGGCCGATGCAGGCGTTTCCAATTCAAGCCCGGAGAAAGCCGGTAGCAAGCCTCACTATATTTGGGCCTTGACCTTCGACTCCGCCGGCCGCCTCTACATCGCTACCGGCGATCCGGGAGCCATCTACCGCGTCAATCCCGCTGGGCCGGGCGCAAAGCCCGAGCTGTTCTTCAAGATCGATGACGCGCACATCCGTTCGCTGGCCTGGGACGCCAATGGAAACCTGATCGCTGGCTCTGACGGATCGGGCCTGGTCTACCGCATCAACCCGCAGGGCAAAGGCTACGTGCTCTTTGAGGCTCCGCGGCGGGAGATCACCTCGCTTGCTGTGGGCAAAGACGGCGCCATCTACGCGGCCTGCGTGGGCGCGAAGAACCAGAATCCGCTGCCCCCACTGCCCGTGCAGGGAGCCGGCGCGGTGACCGTGACCATTGTGCAGCCGGAATCGATGCAAGCCGTCAATTCCAGCACCTCGGTGCCCGAGGGAAGCGAAATCTACGCGCTTGTCCCAGGCCAGGCGCCGCGCAAGTTGTGGTCCAACACGGATGCAATCATTTACGCCCTCGCCAGCCGCCCCGATGGCCTGCTGGCGCTGACCGGAAACCAGGGCCGCATCTTCCTTATCCATGAGGACGGCAGCTACGCGGATGTCGGCCACTTGGACGCGCAACAAGGATTGAGCATGGCTGCCGAACTGGTCAAGAACGGCGGGGTTCTTGTCGGCACTGGCAATACAGGCAAATTGTTCCGGCTGGGCGCCACCGATAAACACGAATACGCGAGCGACGTTCTTGATGCCTCAGTGATGGCCCAATTTGGCCGTGTCGAGCTCGAGCCGGGCTCTTCCGGCTATGAGATTTTTACCCGCACCGGCAACGTGGAGCAGCCGGTGCGCGGCTGGACCGACTGGCAGCCGCTCAAGGATGGCATTGTGGCCTCGCCGCCGGGGCGCTTCCTGCAATGGAAAGCGGTCTTGCAAACCAGTGGAGTCGTGGGCAGCGTGGGCGTCAACTACCTTCCCGTGAATTCGGCGCCCGTGGTGGACAACCTGGTAGTGGTTCCGGGAGCGCGCCTCAATGAGCAGAGCCTGCCCAGCCCCTCGCAAACCGTGAACATCTCCTTTGGCTCCTCCGGCGACAGTTCCAGCGACGACTCCAGCTCCAGCACGCCGCTGCAGGCCACCAAGGACCCGGCCGCCATCACCGTTCGCTGGTCGGCTCACGACCCCGACGGCGACAAGCTCATCTATTCGCTCTATCTGCGCGGAGACGGCGAGACCGTGTGGCGGCTGATTAAAGACAGGATCACCGCCGAAGCCTACACCTTTGACGCCACCATGATCCCGGACGGCGGTTACCGGATCAAGGTCGTGGCCTCCGACTCGCCGTCGCACACACCGGGCGAAGCGCTGACGGGAGAAAAGATCAGCAACCGCTTTGTGGCCGATACTACGCCCCCGGCGATCACCGGATTCAAGGCCACCGGAGAGCCCGTCCATTGCCAAAACGGCCTTTGCCGCAAGCCGTTCCTCATCTCCTTTGATGCCGTGGACGCCACTTCGTCCATCGCTAACGCCGGCTATTCACTGAATCTGGGACCGTGGCAGTACATCGAGCCGGTTGGCAAGATCTCCGACTCCAAAGCCGAGCACTACGAGTTTCGCGTCTGGCTTGACGTCGAGGCGGGCAAGATCAGCGAAAATTTGATCACTGTGCGCGCCTACGACCGGTATGGCAATGTCGGCCGGGCCAAAACGGTCATTCCCGCGCAGAAAGAGTAGCGCCATGCGATTCGAACTCTTTCTGGCGGCGCGCTATCTGAGAGCGAAACGGCGGCAAGCCGTGGTGGGGGTGGTTACCGCCATCTCCGTCGCCGGCGTGGCCGCCGGGGTCGCCGCGCTCATCATCGCTCTGTCTATCACCACGGGCATGAGGCGCGATCTGCAAGACAAGCTGCTGGGCGCCTCGTCTCAGGTCGATCTGATGCGGGTTAAGGCGGATGGCATCCGCGACTGGCGGCCGTTGCTCAAGCGGCTGCGCGAGCTGCCTCACGTGGTTGCTGACGCGCCCGGAATTTACGAGGAGGTGCTGGTTTCGCGCGGCCCGCGCGCCGGCTTCGCGGAGATCAAGGGAATCATCCCTGCCGAGGAGCACAACGTCAGCGACCTGCTGGAGACAATCACCTCCGGATCGACCAAGGATCTCAATCCCGGCGCGGTCAACCAAAGCACCATCCCCGTTCCCGACCAAAGCACGGCCACTACGCCCTATCCGCCGATAGTCTTGGGCAGCGATCTCGCCGAGCAGATTGGCGCCTTGGTAGGCGACAGCGTGCTCGTCACCAGCCCCCAGGGCGAGCTGACCCCCTTCGGCCTTGCCCCCAAGTACGAGCAATTTCGCGTAGCCGGCATCTTTCACTCCGGCTTCTATGAGTACGACGCGGCTTACGGCTTCATCCGTCTGCGTGACGCACAGCAACTCTTCAGCGAGCCCGACCTGATCTCGGTCATCAGCTTCAAGATAGACGACATGTACCGCGCTCCGCAGATCGGCGCCGAGGTCGAGCGCGCCGCCGGCAAGGGCTTCATGACCACCAACTGGATGGAACAGAACCGCGAGCTCTTCCGGGCGCTCAAGCTCGAGCAGGTGGTAACCTTCATCATCATCGCCCTCATCGTCATGGTGGCCGCGCTTAACATCCTCATCGCCCTCACCATGATGGTGATGGAGAAGACCCGCGACATCGCCGTGATGATGAGCTTTGGCGTCCGGCCGGACCAGGTGAGGCGCATCTTTATGCTGCAAGGCTTCCTGATCAGTGTGATCGGCACGGCACTGGGGCTGGTGCTTGGCTATATCGCTTCGTGGGCCGGCGGACACTATCACTTTATCCATCTCTCCGCCCAGGTCTACTCCATCGATACCCTACCCTTTGCGCCGCAGGCCTGGATGGGAATCATCGTCTCGGCCGTCTCCCTCGGCATCTCGCTTCTGGCCACGCTGTATCCGTCTTCTTCGGCCGCCCGCATTCTGCCCGCAGAGGCGCTGCGGTATGAGTAGGTATCCTGAGTAGCGCCGCTTGACAATGTGACACATTTTGTGTCACATTGATTCCATGCCTAGCGTAAACCTCCGCGAACTGCGCAATACGCGCCAATTGAAAACCTGGCTCAAAGCCGGAGAAACCGTCGAACTCCGCGAGCGCAACCGCGTCCTGGGCAAGATTGTTCCTGAAAAGCCCGTGGCGAAACCCGCCGAGTGGCCGGATTTTGAGGCGCGCGCGAAGGCGATTTTCGGAGATCGAATTCTTCCCGGAGCGGATCTGCTGATCGAGGAAAGAGATCGGAGCCGCTATTGACGATCTACGCCGACAGCAGCTTTTTTGTCTCGCTTCATCTCGTCGATAAGCATTCCCAGGAGGTGTGGCGCCGGATGGTGTCGCGGCCCGCCATTTGGCTAACGCCTCTTCATCAGACGGAATTCGTCCATGCGGCATTTCTCCATGTCTTCTGGAAGAAAGCCACTTCGCTTGAAGCCGAAAGCGCGATTTCCGTATTCAGCCGGGACTGCGCTGCTGGCCTTTGGGATTCTGTTGATTTTCCTGGCAAGGCCTTCGTGCGCAGCATCGATCTCGCGCGCCGTTACGGTCCTACCCTCGGTGGACGTACCCTCGACTCCCTGCACGTAGCCTGCGCATTGGAGTTGAATGCGGATCGCTTCTGGAGCTTCGACGAGCGCCAGGCCCGTCTGGCTGAAGCAGTTGGCCTGGACACGAGTTCTTGATTCCGTGGCGCGTCCATCCCACCTTTGGCATGCCGCCGCGAGCGGCGAAAATAAGAGCGTGAAGACACTGCGATTGACGGTGGATCCAGGGCGCCTGGAAACGGCTGAAGCCAACGAGGCGCTGGACCGCGCGGCGGCAATCCTGCGCAAGGGCGGTCTGGTAGCCCTGCCTACGGAGACCGTCTACGGGCTGGGAGCGAATGCGCTGGACAAGGAAGCGGTCAGGCGGATCTTCCGGGCCAAGCGGCGGCCAGCTTGGGACCCGGTGATTGTGCACGTGGCCGCGGAATCCATGCTCGAAGAGCTGGCCAAGGAGGTCCCCGAGCCAGCGCGGCGGCTGATCAAAGAGTTTTGGCCAGGGCCGCTCACGCTCCTGCTGCCTCGGACCCCCGCCGTCCCGGATGTAGTGACCGCAGGACGGCCGCAGGTGGGGGTCCGAATGCCGGCACATCCGGTGGCCCTCGCGCTGATCCGGCGCGCAGCGGTTCCCATCGCCGCGCCCAGTGCCAATCTCTTTGGGCACATCAGTCCCACCACGGCCGCGCACGCGCTCGACGATCTGGATGGCCGCATCGATGCCGTGCTGGACGCTGGACCAACGGAACATGGTTTGGAATCCACGGTGATTGATCCCTGCCGGAATCCCATGGTGATCTTCCGTCCCGGAGCGGTGACGGCGGAGCAAATTCGGGATGTGGCTGGGCCAGTGGAGTTCTTCCAGGCCGGCCAGGAGCCGGTGAACAAGCCCAAGCGTGGGCTGCCCTCGCCGGGCGTGGGGCTGCGTCATTATGCGCCCAGAGCGCGGCTGGTGCTGGTGGAGGCGCCTTTGGCCGAGTTGGGCGCGCGGCTGGCGGAGGCGGCGCGTGACTGGCCCGGCGAGCGGCTGGGCGTCATGCTTCCGGCTGAGGTCGCCGCGCCCGGCGGGCTTGCGGATGTGCGCGTCTTGGCGTGGGGCCGCTGGGAGGCTCCCAGAGAGCTGGCGCAGCGGCTCTACACCGGGTTGCGGGCCCTCGACGCCGACGGTTGCGGCGTGATTCTCTGTCCTCTGCCTCCGGCCGAAGGGATCGGCGCGGCCATCCGCGACCGGTTGCACAAGGCGGCAAAGGGAAAATAGCGAATAGCAAAATGGAACGCGAAAAATCGCCATCCGCCGCGGCCCACCGCTCCAGCTCCGGAACCGTTTCCAGAAAAAGTACGTCAGGGCAGCTTGAATGTTTTATCGACGATGGCGTTGGGATCGCGGCCGGTGGGAAGCAGGGTGAACAGCGCCTGCGAGGGCGTGCGAATCACAGCCACGTCGTCAGAGGTGAAATCCACGGCAAATAACAGATAGCCGGAGGCAGAAAAAGCCAGCGCCGAGGGACCGTCGCCCACGTGGATGGAGTCGGCGCGCTTGCCGTCGTTGATGGAGTAGACGATCAGATTCTGAGAGAGGAAATTGCTGATGTAGAGTAGAGAATTGTCGCGGGAAACCAGGCCGCAGACGGGATCGTCGCCCATCATGTGCGCGCCGCTCACATCGTTGGAATTGGTGACAACTTCGGAGATGGAGTCGGAGAGCGAGTTGACGGCAAACAATTCGCCGCCGTCGGGCTTGAGGGCCAAGGCTACGGGACCGCTGCCCACGTCCATGAGGGTCTGCATCTGATCGGGTTGGCCGGCAGGCGCCAGGGCGATGACCATGACCTGGTGACCGGCCGAACAGGGCACAAAGGCCTTGGAGGAATCGGCAAGGATGACCGGATCGAGCGCGCCGGGGCAACCGGAAATGACGGCGCGGATGCGGCGCGTGACGGGATCGATGATGGTGACGGAGTTTCCGCGCTTGTCGGCGACGATCAGGGCTTTGCCGTCTGGAGCAAGGCGTGCTACGACAGGCTGAACCCCGGCGCCGATTTGAGCGATTTCGCGCCGGGCCTCGAGATCGATGATAGAGACGGTGTTGGAGCCGGAGTTGGCCACGTAAGCCAACTTCCCGGCCGCATCGACATCGATGGAAAGCGGGCGGCGGTGAAGGGGAATCGTGGCCACGACGGTATTGTGCTCGGCATCGATGACCGAGAGTGAACCCACGCCACCCGGCGCCCCGGCGTTGACCACATAGATCTCGTTACGCGTGGGGCTGGCGGCGACGGCCACCGGATCAAGGCCCACGCGCAGTTCGCCGTCCACGCGGACATCCACCACATCGAGCACCGTTACCGTGCCGCTGCCGCCATTGGTCACGTAAGCATACTCGCGATAGTTGGCGGGGTATTGAGGAAAGCCTGGGGAGCGGCACGCGGAGACCGTGAGCAACAGCGGAGCGAGCGGGAACAGGCGGGTCAGAAATGGAGTTATCGCGCGCCGTTCAGCGACTCCAGAGTTGCTGTACCCAGAAAACACGCTGCCGAGTGGCATTTTCCTCAACCGGGGTCCCCAGCGAGCGATTTTTTGCCCGCTGAGGTGGAAGTAAATGCCGCCTTTCACGAACCTGAAAAGGGCACGTGAACTCTGGAACCGCTCTAAAAATAGCAGTTCAGGCTGCCGGCAAATTCTTTGGCTTCGCAGGTTGCGAAATGCGCGACCGGCCTCGCGGATGAAAGATCGATGGGTGAGAGCATTCATTTGGCTCCGGCGGCGGTGTGAACGTCACGGGGCAGATGGCGGTCGACAACGGGGGCGATGCGCTCGATTTCGTCCATCATGACGGCAAACTGGGCGGGATAGATCGACTGGGGGCCGTCGGAGAGCGCGCTTTCCGGGTGGTTGTGCACCTCGACCATCACTCCGTCGGCGCCCGCGGCGACGGCGGCCCTGGCCATGGGCAGCACGCTGTCGCGGCGGCCGGTGCCGTGACTGGGATCGACCAAAATGGGCAGATGGCTGGCCCGCCGCAGAGCCGGAATAATACTCAGGTCGAGGGTGTTGCGGGCGTGGTCGGAAAAGGTGCGCACGCCGCGCTCGCACAAAATCACCTCGTAATTGCCCTCGCTCATCACGTATTCGGCGGCCATCAGAAACTCCTCGAGGGTGGCGCTCATTCCCCGCTTGACGAGCACCGGCTTGCGCAGGCGGCCGGCCTGCTTGAGCAATGAAAAATTCTGCATGTTGCGGGCGCCAATCTGGATCACGTCGGCCCATTCGGCCACCAGATCGAGGGTTTCGGTGTCGAGCGCCTCCGTAACGATGCGCAGGCCGAACGTCTGCCGGATTTCAGCCATGATGCGAAGCGCCTCAAGGCCAAGGCCTTGAAAGGCGTAGGGGGAGGTGCGCGGCTTGTAGGCGCCACCGCGAAAGAAACGCGCGCCCGCCGCGGCTACCTGCTCGGCAATGGCAAAGGCCTGCTCACGGCTTTCGATGGAGCAGGGACCGGCGACAATAGCCAGGTCGCACCCACCGATGGTGGCTTCGGAGCCGGGGAAGCGAACGACGGTGTCCTCTTCCTTCACGTCGCGGCTGGCCAGTTTGTAGGCTTTGGAAACCCGGATGACTTCCGCCACCCCGGGAAGCGACTCAAGATTGCCGCGGTCGGCCTCACCCTTGTTTCCGGTAATGCCGATGGCGGTGCGCTGGGCTCCTGGAAGGGGATGGGCGCGGTAGCCCAACTGCTCGATGTGCGCGCAGACGGCCTGGATCTCCTCCGCCGTGGCCTGCGCTTTCATGACGACCAACATGAATGCCCCTCGAACCCTCAGTCTAACGGCTGGGAGGGCGAAGGGCAATTTCTACGGATGGATCGAGTTTCCCAGGGCTTTCATGCCGCACGGGTCTTGGACCGATGAAGGTCCTAACATCGCAGATCGAGGGAAAGGACCGCTAGGCAAAAACAGCCGCGCTCACTCGAATTCGTCGGCGACTTCCACGTTGACTTTGGCGGCGGCGACGGCCGGCGCGATGACCATGCCGATGAAGGCCAGCGCGATCAAAAGGTCATGTATCATCCTTTTCTCCTTCTGTGGCTCATTGGAACCTGTTCACACCTGTATCGTCGCCGAGATAGGAGAAAATGGAAATACCACTAAAACTTTGCTGGCTGAGCGGGGAGTGCTATGGCATTCTCCCACAAAGGTAATATTTTGAGTGGTTCCGGGGATATCAAAGCCCGCCCGAACTCGCGTTTGGCCGCCAGACGCGAGACTAGCGCAGTTGGCGGGTTGTGCGGGCGGCTTCGCGCTGCTGGGAGCGCCATTTGAGGCCCAGCCAGATCAGATAGCCAAGCTGTATCGTCCAGGTGACGGTGTAGGCGCCAACGAGGAAGTGGTGGTCGATCATGGCATTTCGAGAAGTGCCGTGGAAGAGATCGAACGCCCAATAGTAGGCCCACCCGTACAGGGCGGCAACTGCGGCGGCGAAGAGTCCGATGGCGAGTTTTTTCATCTTTTCCTCATTGCGGAGTCGATCTTCGAAGGGTGATCGAGTTTCATGGTTCGGCGAGTGCCGCCGCGGCTTCTCTGGCGGCGATCTTTTGGTGCTGGCGCTCTACCTGGAAGCGCAGCCCCAGAATCAACACTCCCCACGCGAACCACGCCAGCATGTTCCACAAAAACGGTATCAACATGGAATGAGCCATGCCGGCGCCGGGTCCGCCAAAGAAGACCGGCGCAGGATGCTGCGTGCGCCACCATCGGTTGGACATGTAGACGATGGGCACATCGAGGGCGCCGAAGATGCCCAGAACGGCGGCCAACGTCTGCACCTGGGGGCCGGCCGCGAAACGGCGCAGGAGCAGATAACTAACGTAGATAAGCCACAAAACCAGAGTGGTGGTCAGACGCGCGTCCCAGGTCCACCAGATGCCCCAGGCGCGCCGGCCCCACATGGGCCCCGTGGTCAGAACTACGGAACAAAAGACCACGCCAACTTCGGCCCCCGCCAGCGCCCAAGCGTCGAACTTCTGCGCACGCTCATAGTGATTACGCCGGGAGGCGAGAAAGCCGATGCAGCCCACCAGATTGACAGCGAAGAACGCAAAGGCAACCGAAGCCGACGGCACATGGTAGTAGAAGATGCGAAAGATCTCTCCCTGTTGGGCATCATTGGGCGCCACGTAGATGGCCTGAAAGTAGCCCCAGATCAACAGGGCAACGGTGGCCGCGGCATAGAGACTGATGGCGGTTTTTTTCATTGGGGAAACCCTGGTGCCCTTAGTGTACGACGCGAACAGCCGTGAGATGTGATCTAAATCACTCCGCGTGCAGGACAACGTCAAACAACAGCAGGCTGGTGGTGGTGAAGATAATGTCGTAGCCGATGAGCAGCTTGATCCATAATGTGGGATCGCTTTCGCCGGTGAGGATGGCGCCGGTGGCCTGCACCATGGCGAGCAGGGCGGGGATGAAGATGGGAAACAGGATCAGGGGCAGCAGCAACTCGCGGTTGCGGCTGCGGATGGAGAGTGCGGCGAAGAAGGTTCCGTTGGCCACCAGCGCCCAGGTGCCGAGGGGCAAAACCAGAGCCAGCTTCCAGCCTTGGCCCAAGATCTGAAGGTTATAGAAGACCAGGAAGACGGGAGCCAGGATCACCTGCACGATGGTCACGAAGAGAAAGTTGGCCAGTACTTTGGCCAGAAACATCTCCGCGCCGGGAGTGGGCGCCATGCGCTGGGCGTCCAGGACCTGATGCCGGATTTCGCGCGCCCAAGCCTGGTTGAGAGCGCTGACGGAGGCGAACATGGTCGCCACGCAGAGCACGCCACCGGCAATTTCGCGCGAAAATGCGGCGCGCGGATCAAAGGCCAGCGAGAAGAGCACCACCACCAGCAACGCAAAGAAAAGCATGGAGTTGATGGCCTCGCGCGAACGCCACTCAATGCGCAGGTCTTTGACGAGATGGGTCCAAAGGGCGCGCGTCATTGGCCCTCCGGCGCAGCAGGGACCGGATCATCGGGAGTGCGCTCTCCCATCCCCGCTCCGAAACCAGGAGGCGCAATCGCGACGCCGTAGTTTTTTGTCAGATCGGCGGTATGGACGGGAACATCGAGGGCCGCGGCAGCGCGGAGATAGTCGCGCGGGCTCAGGATCAACTGCGTTCCGCGCGTTCCGGCCGAGACGCTGATGCGGTCGAAGAGAATCGCGGTTTCATCCACGAAAATGGGATACGCCTTCTTCGCGCCGAAGACGGTCACGCCGCCGCGGACATAGCCGGTGAGCGGCTGCACGTCCTTGAGCGGAGCCATCTCGACTTTACGTAGGCCGGCCAACCACCCCATCGACGAAGACCTGTCGATGGGAACCGCAGAGGCCGCGCGGGCCAGTTTCTTGAAGTCCAGCTCGGCGTCGCCTGGAATGACGGCGAACAGATAAAGGCCCTGCCCTCCCGTGGTTAACAGCGTCTTGAAGACCTGTGCGGCGGGCATTCCAATCTTCTTGGCTACGGTCAGGGCGGTGAGATCGGTGGGATCGACCTCGTACTCGCGGAGTTCGAAGGCCATGCCGAGGGATTCGAGAAAGCGCGCGCCGTTGGTCTTCATCGCGTTGGCCTTCCCGGCTCGAACGATGCCACGCGGCCGGCATGGAGGGCCAGCACCCAATCGGCAATCGGCGCGGCCATGTCGTGCTGGTGAGTGGTGATGACGATGGTGCGGTTACTTTGCCTGAAGCCGGCCAGCAACTCGACCATCTGGCGGGCCGATTCGACGTCCATGTTGGAGAAGGGCTCGTCGAGCAGGAGCAGCTCGGGAACGGAGAGCAAAACGCGAGCCAGCGAGGTGCGCTGCCTCATGCCTTGCGAGTACTGGCCAACGGGGCGGTCTAGCTCGGGGTCCAGGCCTACCTGGCGAAGCGCTTCGGCCGGAGTCAGGCACTTGCGGCCGGGATAGAGGCTGCGAAAGTAGCGCAGGTTTTCCTGGGCGGTGAGTTCGTCGTAGAGCATGGCCGCGTGACTCATGTAGCCGATGCGGGCGCGGGCTTCCTGGGGCTCGGAACCGCCAAAGACCGTGACCGTACCAAAGCTGGGACGCAGCAAGCCGGCCAGAATGCGCAGCAGAGTAGACTTGCCGGCGCCATTCTCTCCGATCAGGACGTAACAGCGGCCGGTTTCAAGGTCAACGGAGACTTGGCGAAGAGCGGCAAAGGCGCCAAAGAGCTTTGAGATGCCCTCTAAGCGCGCGCATGGCAGCGAGCCCTCGCCCGCGGCAGGGGCTGAACCGTTCATGGCTAAGCGGCCGGCTTGGGAGTGGGAACAGGCGCCCCCGCGGTTGCTCCGCCAGGGTGCAAAGGCTGCGCGGGAGCGTACTTGCTGGCGCACTTGGCTTGCAGGAGCGTAGCGTGGAAGACGCCATCGCGTCCGTAGGTCCCTTCGGCCAGGGCCTGGGCATTGTCCTTAAAGGTGTCCGGAGGGGGCTCGGAGCCGTTGTAGGATACCTTGAGCAGGCTGCTTGTTGCAGCTTTGGATGTGTGGCTCTCAAATTGGCTCAACACGAATGTAACGTGGGTGCCATCCTCAACGATCGAGCCGGGCTTGACGAATCCCTCCACGCGCAACTGGCTGTGATAGGCCTTCTGCCCCATGTGGCCGAGCTCGGGGATGGTGACGTAGTAGCTTTTGCTGGACCCGTAGCCGGTGTAGGCGAGCCAACCGGTGGTGCCAAGAATAATGGCGGCCGCAATTCCGATGCGAAGCGTGGTTTTAGTATTTTTCATAGCCCATTCTAACGATACGAGGATCGGCGCCTCTGGTCAACAATTATTCAATTTGAAATGAAGACGCAAAAGCGTGTGTGATCGCGGATCCAAGCAGGGCCAATGGCGGCCAAGTGATTCGATGCACGGGGAATGGGGCGCCGCGAGCCGGTTTGTGGCCCGGGCGCAACCGGATCCAGGCCGGGAATGCAGTCAGATTGCCTGGATACCTTAATCGTAGTGGCCGTTACCGGATCGGGCGCGATGGAGCAGAGTGACAATGACAGGCAAATGGATCATTGCCACAAAGGCGAAACCCATCAGGAAGTCAGTCATATTTTGTCCCTCGGGGATAACGGCCTTCCGCAGCCCGGAATCTCTGCCATCGGCGACAACAACCCAACGTTAGCGCCACAGCGCACGGGACGGAATAGCTCCAGAGTGGGAGGAATATGGCCCCTTGGTAATCGAGGGATAATCCCGGGCGCTCCACGAATCACGGCTGGCGTTCTGCACGCGCGCGCGGGTATGGCTGCTCCTTGCAGCACCGTTAGCGGCTGCACGAGGGAGAAAGCGCGGAAATTCTCACCTTGTGACGGAGCCGCCATTCCAGTAGTGTTAACAGGCCCTAAGCCACAGGCTGGGCGCAATGCGCGCAGCGGCGTGCGGCGAGCGGAATCTCGCTCAGACATTCAGGGCACGATTTTGTGGCGGGGGCAGGCGGCGCCTCGGCAGGCTTTTTGAACCGCGCCTGCACGGCGTTCATCGGCGCTACGATCGCAAAATAGACGACCGCGGCGACGATAAGGAACGAGACTGCGGCGTTGAGGAAGTTGCCCACTTTGATTTGGCCGCCGGCCACATGCAGGATGACGCCGCTGAAGTCGGGCTTGCCTACGGTGGCGGCGATCAGCGGGTTGAGCACATCGCGGACCAGAGAGTTGACGATGGTGTTGAAGGCGGCGCCGAGGATGACGGCTACCGCCAGATCCACTACGTTTCCGCGCAGAATAAAGTCCCGAAAGCCTTTGAGCATGGCCACCTCCGGCACGTCCAATGAGGCCGGGAGGGGCGAACTGGAGATGGGATTTCCAGCCGCCAAAGCGCCGGCGGGCGTGCGCTCTGTTCATGCTACACGCATGGACCAGACGCCGGGAACAGGCCCGGCAGCTCAGGGAAGGATGATCAGAACCACGATTGCAACCAGGATCATCAGGTCGGCGTACAGCAGAATGAGTACGCCGGCGTGATAAAAGCTCCATCTTCGCTGCAGGCAGCGGGCGGTTTCGCCCATTCCCCAGGCAGCGGCCAGCAAAACCAGTATTTGCCACCGTGAGCCGTGCAGGTTCTCAATATTAGGGAAGCCGGCCAAGCGCAAACCGGCGGCGAAGGAGCCCAGCGACAGGGCCACGCCCCGAGCCAGTGACTTTTGCCGGAAGCGGAAGATGGAGAAGCGGGGAAACACGACTCTTACTGTAGCCGGTTGGGCCGGCCTATCGAGCCACCAATTCCTTCTCGCGCAGCGACTCGGCATACGGCGCGCGCAGGACGCCGCGCTCGGTGACAATGGCGGTAATGTAGCGGGCAGGGGTCACGTCAAAGGCCGGGTTGCGGATGCCGACGCCGTTCGGCGTGAGCTGCTTGCCGGCGTGATGGGTCACTTCACGCTGCGGGCGCTCCTCGATGGGGATGGCGTCGCCGGAGGGCGTGGCGAGGTCGATGGTGGACCAAGGGGCGGCGACGTAGAAGGGGATGCCGTGTTCTTTGGCGAGGATGGCCACATTGTAGGTGCCGATCTTGTTGGCCACGTCGCCGTTGGCGGCGATGCGGTCGGCGCCGACGACCACGGCCTGGATTTGGCCCTTGCGCATGAGGCTGGCGGCCATGTTGTCGCAGATAACGGTAGTGGGAATGCCGTCGGCCATCAGCTCCCAGGCGGTCAGCCGCGCCCCTTGCAAAAACGGCCGCGTCTCGTCGGCGTAAACGTGAATGCGCTTGCCTTGTTCGACGGCCGAGCGGATGACGCCGAGCGCGGTTCCGTAACCGCACGTGGCCAGAGCGCCGGCGTTGCAATGAGTGAGCACGCCGCCCTCCTCGGGCAGCAGCGCGCCGCCGAACGCGCCCATGGTTTTGCAGGCGGCGATGTCTTCCTGGTACATGGCGTGGGCCTCGACAAGCAGCTTTTCCTGGATTTGGGCGAGGCTTGCGCCGGAGGCCCGCAAGCTGGCGAAGACAGCCTTCATGCGCGCGATGGCCCAGAAGAGATTAACGGCGGTGGGGCGGGTCGCGGCCAGGCAGGCGCAGATCCTCTCGAATTCCGGCGCGAATTCAGAGGCGGTTTTGGCCTGAGTGTTTTTGGCGCCCAGCGCGATCCCGTAGGCCGCGGAGACGCCGATGGCGGGCGCGCCGCGCACCACCATGGTGGCGATGACTTCGGCCACTTGTTCGTAAGTCGTGGCGAGCACGTAGCTCTCCTCCAACGGGAGCTTGGTCTGGTCGATAAAGCGAACGCCTTGCGCGGTCCAGGTGAGGGTAGGAATCATGCCACTCCAGTGTAAACCGCCAAGTGAAACGGGGAAAAAGGGCGGATCTAAGAACATTTCTATATATTTGCTGGACTTGCCCTCGCTCCAATGCTTAGAGTGGTTCGGGCGCTGTTTCAGGCGGTTGCTCCACTCCTCAGCTCGTGCCGTGGTTCTCGCGCCTGGCGGCAGATGGTGGGTAGAGGTTGACAGGCAGCGAAAGTCCACACAGGTTTTTCCTGGGGTAGCGGAGGAACACTTCTTATGGCAACGCGATCCATACCACCGGCGGCCAGCGCGCCCAGCTATCTTGTACCGTTCATCACGGTCACCATCCTCTTCGGCTTCTTCGGGTTTCTGACCAACCTGAACAGCAATCTGATGCCGCAGGTCAAGTCGATCTTCCATCTCAGTTACGGACCGGCGATGGCGGTTACGGTAGCTTGGTTCTTCGCTTACCTGGTTTTCTCGGTTCCCAGCGCCAAGCTGATCGACGCCGTGGGCTACAAGCGCACCATGGTAATTTCGCTATTCGTGATGATGGTAGGGGCGCTCGTGTTCGTGCCTGCGGCTCGGTTGGTGAGCTTTCCGCTGTTTATGACAGCCATCTTCGTGCTCGCCGCCGGAGTGACCGGGCTGCAGACCTCAGCCAATCCTTATGTCTCGATTCTGGGGCCGGAGCAGAGTGCCCCGGCGCGGCTGACGTTGTCGCAGGCCTTCAACTCCCTGGGCGCGGCCTTGGCGCCTCTGGTGGTGGTCCACTTTATCCTGACTAACCCCAGCAAAACGGTCAGCCAGGCGAGCACTGCGGAGACCGTGCAGGGACCCTACATCGTAATTGCCGGCGTGCTGCTGGCGCTGGGCGTGGCGATTCTGTTCATGAATCTGCCGGCCGTCGTCCCGCCCCGGTCCGCAAGTGAGGCCAAGATGGACGCTGCGGGAGCACGGCGCAGCATCTGGAGTTATCGCCACACGGTGCTGGGAATGGTGGGCATCTTCTTCTATGTCGGCATCGAGATTGCGCTGGCCGCCATCGCTATCGATTACTTCCGCAGCCAGGGCATCACCAGCGGCGGCACGATTGCCTTTATGGCCTTGCTCTACTATCTACTGATCGGGGCGGGCCGCTTCGTGGGCACCGTCCTCATGAAGTGGATCAAGGCGCAGACGCTGCTGGCCTTCCTGGGCTTCTTGGGCATGGCGCTGCTGCTGGTTTCCATGTTTTCTCATGGAGCGGCCGCCGCCTGGACACTGGTGCTGTGCGGCGCGGCCAACTCCATCATGTATCCGACCATCTTCGCGCTGGGCATCGCGGAACTGGGGCCCAAGACGAGCGAAGGCTCGGGCATCATCACCATGGGCAACTTCGGCGGCGCCGTCATCCCGTTCCTCATGGGCGCGCTGGCCGACAAAGTGGGCATTCAATACGCCTTCTCCGTACCCATCCTCTGTTACTTGTTCGTTTCATACTACGGATTGTCAGGTTGCAAGCCCGACCGCCCTGCCGCCGCGACGGCCTAACCAAGACTGCTTCTCCGCCGTTTCAACGGCCCCTGCGGCGTGCGTCGCAGGACCGGGCGCTCCCGGCACATTTCCTCCGCACCGCGCGAACATTCAATGCGCATCCCGGCGAGTTTCTGGACTTATCTTCGCCGCGCTGCTTAGAGTGGTTTCAAGCGCGTAACCTCGGAAGGAGCCGCTCGTGGCCAACCCGACCGCCGTTGATTGGCTGATGTCCACGCTTTATCTCTTCTTTGCGATCAGCATCGGCTATGCCCTTCGTCCCTCTACGGCCACCGGTAAGGATTTCGTGCAGGCGGGGCGCACGATGCCGGCCTGGCTCTGCGGGCTGGCCTTTCTGGGCGCGGGCGTGGGCTCCGAGCAGGTGATCGCGATGGGCGCGGCGGGAGCCAAATACGGCCTCGCAAGCATACCGTTTTATTGCCTCGGAGCCGTGCCCGCGTTGCTGTTCACGGGTCTGTTCATGATGCCGCTTTGCTACGGCTCGAAGGCCCGGTCGGCGCCGGAGTTCCTGCGCCTGCGCTTCGACGAGAAAACGCGCGCGCTGAACGCCTGCCTGTTTGCGGCGGTGACGGTCTTCGCCGCGGGGATCTCGCTCTACGCAATGGCGCGGCTGATCCGGGCGCTGCACGTGTTCGACGCAGTTTTCAACAAGCTGCACCTGGGGCCAGATGCCAGCTTGATCGTGACCATGGCGCTGCCCGCGGCGGTGGTGCTTTTGTACATCCTGCTCAGCGGGCTTGCGGGCGCCATGTACAACCAGGCGATGCAATTTTGCCTCCTGACGGCCGGCTTTCTGCCCATGGTGTTCCTGGGGCTTAAGAAAATCGGCGGCTGGAGCGGGCTGAAGGCCATGGCGCCCACGGCGACGTATCTCCACGCGTGGAGCGGCGCCGCGCGCGGGGCGCATTTCATGGGTATCGGCGCCATAGGCCTGGCCGCCGGATTGGGCATGGTCTTCGGAGCCGGATACTGGTGCACGGACTTCAGGGTCCTGCAGACTGCCATGGCCGCGAAGGATATGAACGCCGCGCGGCGCGCGCCTTTGATCGCTGCGTCCGCGATGATCCTGCTGCCCCTTGTGCTGATTCTTCCAGGAGCGATCGCCGCCGTATTGCCCGCGCCCCGAACCACCATCGTCGTCAGCGAGGCAAACGGCTCGATCTACCACCAGATCACCGTCGTGCCGCAGGCGGTTGCAGAGGGCCAGGGGCTGGCGCCGGCCAAGGCCGATCCGGTAACCGGCAAGCCGATCAGGGATGCAAGCGGCCACGCCGTGCTCGACTATGAGATGGCGATGCCCGCCGTTCTTGCGCATTTCTTGCCCACAGGGCTGCTCGGACTGGGATTGACGGCGCTGCTGGCTTGCCTGATGAGCGGCCTGGCCGCCAGCATCATGGCCTTCAGCACCGTTTTCACGTGCGATCTTTACCAGGCCAACATCCGCAAGGATGGCGACGACCGCCATTTTCTCGCAGTGGGCCAGTGGGCGGCGGTGGGCGCGATTCTGCTGGCGCTGGGCGTAGCCTGCGCGGCCATCCGCTTCAACAGCATCCTGGATGCACTGGTGCTCGTCTTTGCGCTCCTGGATGCGCCGCAGTTGGCCACCTTCCTGCTCGGCATGTTCTGGAAGCGGGCTACCGGCCACGGAGCTTTTGCGGGGTTGGCCGCGGGCACTGCGGTGGCCGTCCTGCACTACGGCCTCACCCTGCCCGCCGCGGCGCAACCAGGCTGGCGCGGCGGATGGATTAAGGTGCTCCACAGCTATCCGGGCGGCCTGGCACAGGGTTTTTGGACGGCCATCTTTGCCTTCGTCGTCAGCCTCATCGTCACCGTGGTCATCAGCATGGGCACGCCGCCCAGGCCGGAGGCGGAACTGGTGGGGTTGGTGCATTCGCTCACTCCGCGGCTGCCTGCGGACCGGGTTTGGTGGAAGCGGCCGGAGGCGCTGGCTGCCGGCATTCTGCTGGCGGCCGTAGTGGTGAGTGTACTCGTTGCTTGAGGAGAAGGAACAATGATGAATCTGGATTTACGCATCCCCATGGGAATGATGTTTTCGATGGTGGGGACGGTCCTGCTGGCGTTCGGCGTGGCCACCAGAAACAAACCGGAGCTCTACACCAGGAGCCTGGGCATCGATGTGAATCTCTGGTGGGGATTGGTGCTGCTGGTCTTCGGGCTGACGATTTTGACGCTGGGCCGCCGCGGACAGGCGCGGATTGAAAAGGGGCGGCCGGGCGCGCCAGACAATAGCTTGGCGCGACGAAAAAAGTGAGTGCGCGGAGCAGAAATCGGGGATACGAACCCCTCGGATCTCCACCTGCCGGAAGAATGAATGCGTGCAGCAAGAACCCTCCGATCTGCGGGACGCGAGACCAGAGGGCTCATTCCATGGAAAATGTTGTATGTTGTCTTTACCTGGAGAAAGGATCCCAGGGCCATGACCAATTCCACCGAGGAGAGCCGAAACACCGCATTTGACGTGGTCTTTGAAGGCTATGAGGGACCGGCCTTCGCAGTTCGGCTATGGGACGGAAGGTATTGGAGTTCCTCGGCGAATGAGAAGCCCCTCTGCACCATTGTTTTGGAGAATCCAAAGGTTCTCGGATCGCTGCTGGTCGCGCCCAACGAGCTCACCCTCGGAGAAGCATTCATCCACGGCGAGCTGGACATCGAAGGAGACATCTTCTCCGCCTTTTCGATTTCCGAACATCTCTTCAACCGTCCCCGCGGCCTGAAACGGCGAATCGCGGAGAAGCTGGCTGGCGCGTCCTTCGGCCTGGGCCAGCGCATCAAGCATGGCGCGCTCAATTCCCGGCGCAGAGACAGCGCCTCGATTGCGTATCACTACGATCAACCGGTGGCGTTCTTCGAGCCCTGGCTGGGCAGGTCGCTGGTTTACTCCTGCGCGTACTTTCAATCCCCGGCGAACTCGCTCGATCAAGCCCAGGAGCAGAAGCTGGCGCTGGTGTGCAGAAAGCTGCGGCTGCAACCGTCCGAGCGCTTCCTGGACATTGGATGCGGCTGGGGAAGCCTTGTTCTCCACGCCGGCGGCAAGCAACGCGCTGAGGCCCACGGAATCACGCTGAGCCGCGAACAGGCCGAAACCGCAAAGCGCCGCATCGAAGCGGCGGGACTGGAACACTGCTGCTCGGTCGCGTTGCGCGACTACCGCGACCTGGAAGGGGTCGGTCAGCCGTTCGACAAGATCGCCAGCATCGGCATGTTCGAGCACGTGGGCCACAAAAATCTCCCGCTTTACTTTGGGATTGCACGCCGGCTGCTCAGACCGGGCGGGCTCTTTCTGAATCACGGCATCGCCCGCGCTTGCCTGTCTCCCATCCGCCAGAACTCCTTCATCGGCAGATATGTTTTTCCCGATGGGCAGCTGGTCACACTCTCCCATGCGCTCAGCGCCGCCGAATCCCAGGGCCTGGAAGTGCGCGACGTGGAGAACCTCCGCGAGCACTACGATCTGACCTTGCGGCGCTGGGTCGAAGGGCTCCAGCGCAACGCCGGCGCGCTGCTCGAATTCGTGCCCAGAGCCACATACCGCATCTGGCTTTTGTACATGGCCGGCTCCGCCGCCGCCTTTCACCGCGGAGACATCGCCATCTACCAGGCTCTGCTCAGCCGCCCCGATCGCGGCAACAGTTATCTTCCACTGACGCGCGACGACTGGTACAAGAGCAGTTTTTCCAGTCCAACCGCAGCATAGTACGGCAGAGCCCGCGGGACGGTTTTTCTTGTCCGGCCGTTTACGCTTATGCAATAATGAGCGCCATGAAGGGCAATGCGAAGGTTATCGAACAACTGAATCGCGCGCTGCGCGAAGAGTTGACAGCCATCAACCAGTACTTTGTGCACGCTGAAATGTGCGAAAACTGGGGCTACGGGAGGCTGTCGAAGTATCTCAAGAAGCAGTCGATCGGCGAGATGAAGCACGCCGAGGAGCTTTTGGAGCGCATCCTGTTTCTGGACGGAACGCCGGCCATGGAAACTCTGGCGCTTTCCATCGGCGCCACCGTCAAGGATGCCATCCAATCCGACCTGAAGCTGGAGATCGGCGCCGTGGCCAGCTACAACGATGCCGTACAGATTGCCGTGGAAAACAAGGACAACGGCTCGCGCGACCTTTTCGTGAAGTTATTGAAGGACGAAGAGGAACACGTGGATTGGCTGGAAGCGCAGCTCCACCAGATCGCGGAGATGGGCTACGAGCGCTACCTTTCCACGCAGGCCGACGAACAGGATTAAGCGGAGCCGCCGCGGATACAGCGTTTTCGATTCTGCTCTTTACAGAAATCGTGCAGTCGAGCGGCTTTTTCCGCTCCGGGGCCCCAGCGACAGGTCTTCGTCGCTGGGGTGGAAGTAAAAGCCACCTTATACCATGCTGCGATGGCAACAAGTGAAGCGGAAACGCTCTAAACCACCTACGAAATGCGGGGACGCGCTAGCAGGACTTCCCCGGTTTGAAAGCCGGAGTTTAGAGCGGTTCCAGAGTTTCCGTGCCCTTTTGAGTATCGTGCAAGATGGCATTTTCTTGAGGAAAATGCCACGTGGCAGCAGTGCTTTCGGGTTATAGCAACTCGGGAACCGCTGTACCCGCAGCCGGAAAAACCCTCAGGCCGCTACCTTCTTGAGCAGCCAAGCCATGTTTTGCCCCAGGGTTTTCATGGTTTGAATGCCCTCTTCGTCTTTTTCCACGTCGCCAATCTCGCGGCCTATGCCGATGTTCCAATAGGAGGAGCCGGGCACAACCATCTCGTTGATGAGGAAGAAATGGTTCAAGGCGTCGAAAGCGTGGATAGCGCCGGCGCGGCGCACGGCCACTACCGCGGCGCCTACTTTGCGGCGGAACATGCCGCCATTGGCCCTGCCCACCAGGCAGGCGCGATCAATCAGGGCCTTGATCTCAGGCGAAATATCGGCGACATAGGTAGGCGAGCCGAGCAGGATGCCGTCGGCCTGCTCCATCTTTTCGATGAGCGCGTTGCCCATGTCGTTGCGCTGCGAACAACGGCGGTCCTTGCGGACTGAGCACTTGCGGCAGGACAGGCAGCCGTGGATTTTGCTCCCGGCCAGCTCGATCAGCTCGGTTTCGATGCCCTCATTCTCGAGTTCCTTCAGCACGTACCGAAGTAAGATAGCGGTGTTTCCGCCCTTGCGCGCGCTGCCGTTCAAAGCAATAACCTTGGTCCCCGTTCCGTTCATCGATTCTTCCCCCTTGTCTTATTCATCCGCCAGCCCGAGCGGCAGATAACAAACCCTTCATTGTGCATCGCGGCACGGCCGGTTGTCAGCTAGAGCACCACTGCGGTTCGGCCGCTGTCGCATCTCCTCCGCCCCCCAAACCGCGCCCTGCAGCGCTACTTTTCCACGTGCCGGGCGATCGCGTTCACGTTCCAGAAATCAGGGGGCAGCGTCTGGTTATACGCGGCGCGCACCACAAAGTACTGCTGGGTCATCTGGCCATTGTGAAAGCGCGTGATCGTGAAGGGCGTGGGAAAACCCTGGATGGTGTGGTAGTCGTCGTACTCCTCGGCGTCTGTGTTCAGGTCGTGGTAGACAGGGTCGCGCCACTGGAACTCCCGCCGCAGCGGTAGATAGGTATCCGCGTCCATCACGATGGTGATGGTCTGGTTTTCAGGCGAGATGAGCGTCACCTGCACGCCCAGGCGGTTCTCGACCAGATGCGGCCCCTCGTAAATCAAGAGCGTCTTCGGGTCCTTCATCCACACCTTGACCGCCGTTTCAATGGAGTGGTCGCGCCAGCGCAGGTAGTCTTGCACCTGCTTCTCAGGCAACTGCTGCTTGCCTCTGTAGGTCACCTCCCACCCTTGGTTCCCGATATAAATCTCATCCGCGTCGCGGTGCTTGGTCTCCTCGATGCGGTCGTGTTCCGGCCATTGGTGGTACTCCCAGGTCAGCATGGTGCCCAGGTCGGGCCGCCCTTGGAAAAAGGCGGCGACGTGCCCCTCCAGCATCTTGTTCTTCATGTTGAGCCAAGCTTGGCCGCCCAGCGCCTGCACCATGGCATTGAGCGCGGCGCGCGCCTGCTCGGTGTTCTTCGCGGCGTCCTGCTCGCCGCTCTGCGCCCGCGCCCAACCCGGCGCCGTCAGCGCCAGCGCCAGCAAGGCCGCAGGCAATCCTCCGCGCATCTTCATCGCCTTCCTTTACCTCGCCACCAATCCCGGCGCCACGCAGTTCACGCCAAACCACTCGGCCGCCGGCTCGCCCGGCAGGCTTTTGGTGAGACTGATCAGCGCCCCCTTGGTTACAGCATAGTCCGCGCTCCGGGACCGGCGCCGGGCGCCGGTTCGACACAAAATTCGACACAAGGGGTAAAGCCGAGCCGGAGCCAGAAATCGCTGACCAGTGCGACGGTTTCACCGGCGGTGGCGGGCGCGGGGCGAAGAACCACGGGGCCCGAGCTGGCGCCGGGATGGGCGAGCGCGGAGGGCTCGGCGGCGATGGCGATGCACTTTTCCGGGCGGTAGGTGCAAGCGGCCAGGTCGGCGATGGAGAGGCGCGTGGTGGGGGTGGCGAAGACCGTCCGCGGCGGTGCCATGCGATCCAGAAGCCAGAGGATTTCGAGCTTCGATTCCAGTTCGTCGGGGACGCAATCGATGACCAGGTCGGCCGAGCGCACGGCGTCTTCGATGGTCGCGACGAAGCGGATGTCCGCCCCCGGCTCGTGGCCCAGGGTCTCCGCATTGAGCTGCTCGCGAATGTACTCGCGGGCATGGCGCAGCATCCCCGGCATCACGTCCTCCAGAAAAACACAAAAGCCGGAACGGCCCGCGCTCAGGGCCAGCCGGCGGCCGAGTGGCCCGGCTCCAATGATGGCGACAGTGGTCACGAGTCGATTACTTGGCAGCGAGCGCCTGCGCCACATCCGCGGCGCTGGGATGGGTCTGCTCAAGGTGCTCGGCGACGCGGGCGCGTTCCTCGGGAGTGAGCACCGGGATGGTGGCCAGCACGCGGCGCAGAGTTACGGCTACATCGTCAATGTAGTTCATGAGGCGGATAGCTTCTCCGGAAAGCGGCATGTTTTTCCCTCGCGTGTGGATGTTCCGTCTTCATTGTAGGGTGTGGGAATGGGGTGAGGAAAGGCCGGCGGCGGTCCAGTTTCCAGTTTGCCGACAATCCTGGCGAAAGGCGGACGGAAGGCGTCTGGACTGAGGCCCGCTGCGTTCCTAAACTATTTGAATTTCAGCATATGCCTCACGGCTTGATAGCCCCTCTCGAATTCGCCGTCGGAGTCATAAGCGATCGGTGCGTAAAAGAGTCCTCTGCTCGGCTTTGAAATTGCAATCACGCTCACCTTTTTGTGTCCTCCTATGCGGCTAGGGTCAGGGTGATCGGCTTTGAGAACTATCCCAAGGTCAGCGCCAAAGTCCGCTTGAACAACGCTGGCCGGCAGCTTGGTAGATACGCTACATGTGCTGCCCGAGACCAATGCGCAATATTCCTCCCCATTACCTTCAAAAACAAATGGGTGAGCAACTGCAATTGCCGGATCCTTCATATCCATCCCGAGCACTCGAATATCCAAGTAGGCGGTTATCTTTCCATCTATAGAGCGAATTCGGCGCACAACAAACGGACTAGTCGAGTCCAGTGTCTCGCTCAACTCCTTTTCGAGGGCGATGTTGGGTCCATCATCAACGAAGCCGGACGGCACGGAATAGGCTAGGCCCGTCTCGGATAATCGCTTGTAAAATCCCCGATCGCCGCCAGGGGCTGCAAGCAAAAATCCGGCATAAACAATGAAGCCGAAACCTAGCCCAACACGAAGTAGCGATTTCATCGCTAGTCCTCCTGGGGTGGCGATTATACCGCAAGGCGGGACTTGCTCCCAAGGAGTTCGCCCGGCCCACGCCCACGCTGCGCGCTCCGAGGAGTTGACCGGCAAACCGGAAACCGCACCACCACCCGCCGGCGCGAAAGTTAATGACAGGCTTTATACTGAAGAGCCGCTCCAGACAGGTGCAGGCAGGTGCGCAATGGCCTTTAAATTCCCTGGCTTTGATTTTCTCCATCTCGATCCGAGCTTTTCCGAGGACGAACTGCTCGTCCGCCGCACGGCCCGCGACTTTGTCGAGGACCATGTCATCCCCATCATCGAAGACTGCTTCCGCGAGGGCCGTTTCCCGCGCGAGCTGGTTCACTCGATGGGCGAGCTGGGATTCTTCGGCGCCAACCTTGAAGGCTACGGCTGCGCCGGCATGTCCAACGTCGAGTACGGCCTGGTGATGCAGGAGCTGGAGCGCGGCGACTCCGGGCTGCGCAGCTTTGTCAGCGTGCAATCGGCGCTGGTAATGTACCCCATCTACACTTTCGGCTCCGATGAACAGAAGAACGCATGGCTGCCGGCCCTGGCCACGGGCGAAAAGATCGGCTGCTTCGGGCTTACCGAGCCTGGCTTCGGCTCCAACCCTGGCGGCATGACCACCCGTGCGCGGAAATCCGGCGATGAGTACATTCTCAACGGCGAAAAGATGTGGATCACTTCCGGAACCATCGCCGACGTGGCCGTCATCTGGGCCAAGGTGGAGGACGAGGACAACCTCGTGCGCGGCTTCCTGGTTGAGACCGGCCGGCCGGGCTTCTCCGCTCAGGAGGTCCACGGCAAGTGGAGCTTGCGCGCCTCCTCGACAAGCGGCCTCACGCTCCAGGACGTGCGCATACCGGCCGCCAATCTGCTGCCCGGCACGGGCGGCCTCAAAGGCCCGCTCATGTGCCTCAATCAGGCCCGTTACGGCATCAGTTGGGGCGCCATCGGTGCGGCCATGGATTGCTACAACACAGCACTGCAGTATTCCAAAACGAGAAAACAATTCCACGACCAGCCCATCGCCAGCCATCAACTCGTCCAGGAAAAGCTGGTGTGGATGGCCAGCGAGATCTCCAAAGCGCAGTTGCTCTCGCTGCACGTGGGCCGGCTGAAAGACGCGGGAACCGTGGGCCACGAGCACATCTCCATGGCCAAGCGCAACAACGTGTGGATGGCTCTCGAATGCGCGCGCATGGCCCGCGATATTCTGGGCGCCAACGGCATCACCGAAGACTATCCCATCATGCGCCATATGATGAACCTGGAGTCAGTGAAGACGTATGAGGGCACGCACGACATCCACACGCTGATCCTGGGTCAGAGCCTTACCGGGATCGGGGCGTATTAGTCGCGCCCGAAGATGCTCTGCTTATCGCCCTGACCCGGAGTTTCTTTCGCCGGAGGCTCGCCAAACCGCTCATGGTGAGCGCGTCTGAGCACTCCCCGGTTCGTCATAATCTCTGTAATTGCAAGCGCACCCACCGGCAGCGTCACGGCTGTGAAGAACGGCGTCCAGATCGTCCCACTTGATGCGAACCACCAGGCAGAAAGATGCGGCTTCGCCCGCTGCCCGCGAACTGACGCCGATGGGACACCCGGCCTGAGCCTGGGCATCGCGGTACGGGGCCCTGATTTTCCCTATTGCCCCCTTCTTGCTGCGCCGAATACACTTGCTAGCATGAAAATTGCTGTTTCCCTCGCTGTCGCCGTTTTTGTTGCCGCATCCACCGTTTCTCTAGCGCAGCAATCCTCTGCGAGGCCAAAGCCCGAAGAGACCGAAGTTTGGACGCCCGTTCCCCCTGTTGTCACTCCCGGCGCCACATGCGGAGCTGCACCGTCTGACGCGATCGTGCTCTTCGGCGGCAAAAACGAAGACCAGTGGGTCTCGGCTCAGGACCACACGCCGGCGCAATGGATCGTGCACGACGGCATTCTCACGGTGAACAAGAAGGCAGGCAACATCGAGACCAAGCGCCGCTTCAAGGACTATCAGCTCCATATTGAGTTCCGCATCCCGGCCGGCATCTCCGGTAGCGGCCAGGCGCGCGGCAACAGCGGCGTCTTTCTCGCCTCCACCGGCCCCGGAGATGACGGCTACGAGCTGCAGATACTCGACAACTACAACAACGCCACCTACGTGAACGGCATGGTGGGGAGTCTTTATAAGCAGGCCATTCCGCTGGCCAACGCCGCCCGCAAGCCCGGCGAGTGGCAAACCTATGATGTCGTCTGGACCGCACCCGAGTTTCATGCTGACGGATCGCTCGCCTCGCCCGCCTACGCGACTGTCTTCTTCAATGGTGTGCTCGTTGAGAATCACTTTGAGCTGAAAGGACAGACGCTCTACATCGGCAAGCCATTCTACAAGGCATACGATAGAGCGCCCATCAAGCTGCAGGCTCACGGTGACAAGAGCCAGCCCATCAGCTTCCGCAACATCTGGGTGAGCGAGTTGCCATAGCGGCGCTCAAGCGTGCTGTCAGTTTCGTGCGCGTCTCGACCGGGCTGGATCAGTCTTCACAGCCCGGCTCCCACACGCGGTACTTATACCGCAACCGTAAAGCTCTCCTCGGTGCGGGTGACGGCGTGGTAAAGCGTGTCCCGCTCCACCGGAACCCGCCCGGCTTCGGTGATCAGCCGGCACAACTCCTTGCGCGTCAAACCCTGAGGGGTCTTAGCTCCGGCGTCGTGATAGATCTTCTCCTCAATCACTGTGCCGTCCAGGTCGTCGGCGCCGAAGCGCAGCGCGATCTGAGCGATCTTGGGCGTCATCATCTGCCAGTAGGCCTTGATGTGGGGAAAGTTGTCGAGCAGCAGCCGGCTGACGGCGATCTGGCGTATGTCGGTCAGTCCCGTGGTCACCGGCAGATGGTCCAGGGCCGTGTTTTCGGGGTGAAAGGCCAAAGGGATGAAGGTCTGGAAGCCGCCGGTCTCCTCCTGAAGGGCGCGCAGCTTCAGCAAGTGATCCACGCGGTCAGCGTCATTCTCGATGTGGCCGTAGAGCATGGTTGCGTTGGTCTTGAAGCCCAGCCTGTGCGCCGTCCGCGCCGTCTCAAGCCACTCCTCGCCGTCGATCTTGTGGTCGCAGATGATCGACCGCACGCGCGGCGCGAAAATCTCCGCGCCGCCGCCCGGCATCGAGTCCACGCCCGCCTTGCGCAGCTTGAGGAGCGTCTCTTCCACTGAAAGCTTGGCCCTCCGCGCCAGAAACGCGATCTCCACCATGGTGAAGGCCTTGATGTGCACCTTGGGAAAGCGTTCTTTGAGCCCGCGGATCAGGTCAAGGAAGAATTCGAGAGGCAGGTCAGGGTGCAGGCCGCCGACGATGTGAAACTCCGTCACCGCCTCCGAGTAGCCCGAGGCCGCCGTAGCCCAAGCCTCTTCGAGGGCCATGGTGTAGCCCGCCGGATCGCCCTTCTTGCGCCCGAAGGCGCACAGCTTGCAGGCCGCCACGCATACGTTGGTCGGGTTGATGTGGCGATTCACGTTGAAGTAGGTGACGTCGCCGTGCATCCGTTCGCGCACGTGGTTGGCCAGCCAGCCCACGGCCAGCACGTCGGGTGAGCGGTAGAGCGCCAGGCCGTCATCCGCGCTCAGCCGCTCTTCTGCCATCACCTTCGCGGCCACCGTCTCCAAGCGCGAATCGTAGGTCCGCAAGGCGCTCATTCGCTCCGTATTCGCTGCCAAAGTCTGCATATCCCGATGATACAGAAATCCCTCTGCACGCATCACTTTTTGGCGGGCTCTGGTCCCGAGGCGTCAGGCTCAACCAGCACTCCATCGCCCATCGAGGCCGCTACCAGCCCGTTGCCCGCGGGCCGAATCAGGGCGACATCGTACCCGGTCTGCCACCACTTCCATGTCATGGTCTTCGGATCGATGGCGAACACCTGATCGCTCTCGCGCGAACTCACCAGAACGCGGTGCGACGCGGGGTCGTAGTAGACGTCGTCCACATCACGGAAGGGAAGGCGCTCGAACCAAAGCCAGCTCTTGCCCAGGTTGCGCGTGAAGTAGACGCCCTCGCGCGCGCCCACCCAAAGCGTCCCATCCGGCGAAAAAGCGATGCAATGGATGCGCGTGAGCATCTTGGGCATTCCCATCGGCCACCACGTTTGCCCGACATCCTGCGTCAGCACGATTCCATTGGGCCAGGCTGCGGCCATGATTTCTCCGTGCGCGCTCACGGAAATGAAATCGTCTTCGCCCATCACCGGGCCACCATGCCAACTGAGGCCCTGGTCGCCGCTGGTAAGCAGGCCATTTGTGGTGCCCGCTACCCACACATCGCCCGAGACGTCGAGCGAGTTCACGCGGCTTTGCAACGGGAAGGGCGGCTCTTTCACCGTCCGTTGCACATTGACGCGGGTGCCGTAGTGAGTTTCGACCGCCGTCTTCATGACCGTGTTGGCGATCGTGTCGCGCCGTTCCCAGGTCAAACCTGAGCCCAGCGCGCCGCCGGATAGGTTCCCGCCGCTGGGAGGATCCAGCACAAATATGCCCTCATTAGTACCCGCAACCACCATGCCATCCTTGGTTTGCGCCAGCGCATAAACGTCGCTTCCGTCCAGTCCCTCCCCGATGTGTTCCCAACCGGCCCCGCCATCGTTGGAGACGAACACGCCGCCAAAGGTCTTGTCGTTCACCACTCCGGCGTAAAGGCGCTGGGGATCGCGGCGGTCCACCAGCAGGGCTTCCACCTTCCGCTCGGAGATGCCGTTATTTGACTCGGTAAAGGTGGCCCCGCCGTCGTTGCTCTCAAGTACGCCGCCGCGATCGGTGGCCAGCAGCACATGATTGGAGTCCCGCGGGTCGACAAACACATCGTTCACGATCACGTCCTGCGCGGTCATGCGCCGGAAGGTTCTGCCGCCGTTCATGGTCTTATATAGGCCCTCGGTGGTTCCCGCGTACACTATCTCCCGGTTTTCGGGGTCCTGGGAGATGGCCCGCGTCCGCCGCGCCGCCGAGGGGATGCCCTGGATTTTATAGAACCGTGCGCCCGCAGTGTCGCTCTTATAAATGCCGCTGCACGCGCTCAGGTAAACAATGCGCGGGTGGATGGGATCCACGATGATCGAAAAGATGTCGGAGTCCACGATCAGCCCGCGCTTGATGCTGTGCCATGTCCGGCCGCCGTCGGTCGTCTTCCAGGGCAGGTGCCAGGTGCCTACGTAGAGGGTGTCCGGAGCTTCCGGGTCCACCGCCAGCGACTCGATCTCGTGAATCTCGCGGCTGCCCAGCGGGCTGATCTGCTTCCAGGTGACTCCGCCGTCCACGCTCCTGAAAACGCCTTGAAGGGTTCCTGCAAACAAAACCTTGGGGTCTAAGGGCGCCTGGGCAAAGGCGTGAATCTCACGTCCGCGCAGGCCCGCGGGCTCGGTCCACGTGCGGCCGCCATCGTGGGTCACCCACAACCCGCCGTCCGGCGCGCCGGCCCACCATCCGGCCACGTAAATCGTGGACGGATCGGCGTGATCCACGAGGATGTGGTCCAGAATTAACCCGTCGCTACTGCCCAGCCTGGCCCAGCGACGCCACGATAAGCCCCCGTTCAGCGATTCATAAACCCAATTGTTGGTGGTGCCCAAATAAAGATGATCCGGGCGCCCTGGAACCGCAGTCAGAGAGCGCGCATCTCCCCCGTCCGGCCCCACAATCTTCCATGCCGGCTGGGCCTTCAGGCCAGGCGCGCCGGCACTGCACAGAAACGCCAGTAACGCCGGCGTCAGAAACCAACGCCAAAACCAGAAAATAGGAAAAATTCGCAAACGATCCCCCACCAGGAACTCCCTCTAATGTATCCAGAATAGACAAAAACTGTAGCCCAAAAAACCAAGAGGCTGGCGGCTTTGCCGGTCCAGCCTCAAAAACATTGCAGGAGGAGTGGATTTTCTCATGCGTTCGCCGAACCCTCCATCTCTGATGTATGGAGGGTTCGAGGAACGATTGCATAACCGGCTGAAGGCTGGCCTCTACTGGGTGGCAGACCTTCTGGCGCGATGCCGCATGGGCAGGGGCTTACGCACCTCCGGCTTCACCTCGCTCTCGCTCACGGGCGTAGTTCCCGGAACATCGGAGGAGAAGTTCGCGCCGGCGGGCACCAGGTAATTTTGCGCCTCTTGCCCTTCCATCGGACTGGTGGCCACGCTGATGCGCGAGGCGTCGATTCCCTGTTCCGTCACCAGGTAATCCTTAGCGTTGACGGCGCGTTGCGCGGCAAATTGCTCAACCGTGATATGCCGCCGCGGATACCTTGCCGCGCGCGCTTCCTCCTTGTCTGTTATGGCCCTTTCTGCAGAAGTCGACTCGCCCACGACCACGGCCGTAGCATCCGCCTGCTGTTTCAGGTCAAGTGCGACCTGATCCAGGCAGGCCTTGGCTTCGTTGTCCACGCGCGTCGGCCGCCGCGTGTCGGTCGTGAAGCTGATCGAGCACAGGGCCTGCGTGTGCGGTTGTGGAGGCGGAGGCGGAGGCGCCGTAATGGTCAGGCTTGTGTCTGCGGAGACGCTGTGCCCCTTGTCGTCGGAGACGTTGCAGGTGATTCCCACCGCCCCCGTCGGCGCCCCCGCCGAAGAGTATTCTGCCGTCGTGCCGCTGCCTGTGACCGTGCCGGCCGTAGTCGAATAGCTATAGGTCAGCGGACGGCTCTGAGGGCTCACGGCGACCGAGGTGATGGTGCTGGTGTCGCCCGGCTTGATGGTGCTGGGGTCGGCCGAGCAACTGATCGTCGGCGGCTCGAACGCCTTGACCGTAAAGCTGGCCGAGGCGGTTGCCGTCTCCCACGGCTTCTGCCCTTCCTTGCCCGGCTTGCCTTCCTTCACCGTGCTGTTGACCGTGTAGTCGCCCGGCGCCAACGATTCCGTGGCCACCGTGGCCGTGGTTCCATTACCCGTCACACCCTGCCCCGACCAGCTGTAAATCTCATGGAAGTGTTTCTTTGTAGACACCGAACCAGGCGTAGCAGTTACCGTAACCGGTTCGCCAGGGAATACGGCGGGCGGGCTGGCCTGCGCCGCCAGCGTGATCGGAGGCTTCTTACACCCTATTGGCACGACAGCCAAACAGGCCGCAGCAAGAATTAGACAAACAGACTTAAGATTTGGTGAATTCATGTCTTTCTCCTTCGCGATCATAGATGATCCGCATAGTTTTTCTCCCCTCGGCGAAAGGAGGACAACCTACGTTCCCCTCCCACATTCACTTCAACCTTCTCTCCGCCGGCGATTTCCTCCGCCTACGGCTTCTTGGGTGCAGCATTCTTCCTGGGCGCTCCAGCCTTTTCGTTCAGAAGCGTCGCTGCATCGGCAGCGTTGAACGGGTAGAGTTGCACGGATTGTTGACCCGTCGTGCTCAACGATATGTCTACACGACGGTTTTGCGCCAGAACGATGACGTTCAGTCTGCGTAAAACCTTCGTCTTGTCCGCGTCGCTCAATTCAGGGTTCTCCTGGATCAGAGCTCTTACCTGGTCGACCGAAAGCTCTTGCCCTTTCCCAACGGCACGCGTATCGATGCTGGATGCAGGCACGCCCTGATCGACCAGGAACTGCTTCACGCGATTCACGCGTCGATCAGAAAGCGCCTGATTGTATTCCACCGATCCCCGAACATCCGTGTGTCCAGTGAGCGTAAGGCGGGCATCCGGCTTCATTGCGAGATAGCTCTTGAAGTCCGTCGCAAGGGTGATTAGCGTCGCCTGCTGGCTGGCCACCAGACCGCCCTCAGGGTGCACCGCCGTGGGCTGAGCAGTCGGGAAGAAAACGCTGTGCAGTGCCAAGCGGGCTTCGAGTCGCCTTTGCTCTGGCGAAGGGGCCGGAGCGGGAGGGGGTGGCGGCGCCACGATCGTCACCTCGGCGTTGGCGCTCGCCGTGTGGCCCTTATCGTCGGATACGCCGCAGGTCACCTCTACCATCCCCGTGGGCGCCCCCGCTGAAGAGTACTCCGCCGTGGTCCCGCTGCCCGTCACCGTCCCTGCGGTGGCTGAGTAGCTATACGTCAGCGGCAGGTTCTGCGGGCTCGTGCCCACTGAGGTGATGGTGCTGGTTTCACCCGGCTGGATGGTGCTGGGGTCGGCCGAGCAACTGATCGTCGGCGGCTCGAATGCCGTGACCGTGTAGCTGGCTGAGCAATTGGCCGTCTCCCACGGCTTCTCGCCTTCGTGGCCCTTCTTGCCTTCCTTCACCGTGCCCTGAACCGTGTAGGTGCCCGGCGCCAGCGAATCCGTGGCCACCGTGGCCGTGGTTCCATTGCCCGTCACACCCTGCCCCGACCAGCTGTAAACCGCATTCAGCTTAGGATCGAGGTTTCCAGCCGTGGCAGTGATCGTAACCGGCGTACCCGGAAAGACCGACTCCGGATTGGCCGAGCAGGTCAACGTCACCGCCGGCGGCGGAGCGATCGAACCGACGTGGAAGACAACGCCCGCGCTCAAGCGGGCGGCGTTGATGTTGGCGCGGCCTCCATTCGCATTCTGGCCGAAGTTGGCGTGCATATACTCGTAGTCCGCCTGGAAGACCCGGATGGCCAGATGATGGTTGAGAAGCGGCGTCTCATAATCCATGCCGCCGCCCACCGTCAGAGCCGGTCCCCACGTGGCGGGATTGAAGTCGGGCCCGTTCACCTGCGCCGTGCCCACCAAAGCGTGAACAAACGGCGTGATATTCTCCGTGGGGAAGCGTGCGATGATACCGCCCGCAAGCGTCAGGAAGCCGTCGTCGTTGCCTTCCGTGCCGATGTTGCTACCATTGGTGTTCCGCGTGCCCCATTCATGCTCGGCAAATTCCGCCTGGATGCCTATATGGTTGTTGAAGTAGTACGCGCCGCTGAAGAGCCCGCCGAGGTTTACCGCATCGTAGGAAAATGGCTCCGCGGCGCCGCCGTCAGGTTGTGGAACCTGCACGGTTCCCTTGGGAGCCAAATAGCTGTACCCCATGAAGATATCCCACTTGGAAGGGGAGGGGTCTCCCCGCGTTCCGTTCGAGGCCGCAGCGACCTGGGCGGCCAAGGCAACAGGCACTGCTGCCACAAAGGCCAAAGCGAGCACCCGGCTTACAGATCTCAAAACACGAGTATACATGCGTTTTTCCTCGGCAATCGAGCTAAATCAGAAGGATTGAGAAGCTTGATTGCGCCCACAAACTCCGGCTCATACTTGCCCGGCGCCGCACAGTTGCAGCTTGCCGTCTCTCCTACAG
Organism: uncultured Acidobacteriota bacterium; assembly: GCA_963808795.1. Taxonomy (GTDB): domain Bacteria; phylum Acidobacteriota; class Terriglobia; order Terriglobales; family Acidobacteriaceae; genus Telmatobacter. The sequence goes on along the minus strand of CAWEGL010000011.1, from coordinate 60,925 downwards.
CAGTATTAAACGTACCATAGGAAGTTTCCCCCTCAGAACACAATTTTTCAACAAGTTGCTTGATTGACTACGTGTCCCCCCCGAGTCTTTCTTCCCCTTTTCTTACCTAGGTAACAATCGTGCCGGCCATTCCCGCGTTCCTACCCACGATCATCCAGCATTCAAGGTCTTCAACAGGCTGCGTGGCTCGCGCTGAATCTTCTCTTGTAGAAGCGTAATTGCGTATAAGAGTTGCTCCGGCCGCGGCGGACACCCAGGAACATATACGTCGACAGGAATCACTTGGTTGACGCCCTGCACCAGCGCATAGTTGTTGAAGACTCCGCCCGAGGTCGCGCAGGCGCCCATGGAGATCACCCACTTGGGCTCCGGCATCTGGTCGTAAAGGCGCCGTATGACCGGGGCCATCTTCTGCGAAACCCGGCCGGCCACCACCATCAGGTCCGACTGACGGGGCGAGGGGCGGAACACCTCTGCGCCGAAGCGCGCCACGTCGAACCGGGAAGCGCCCATCGACATCATCTCGATGGCGCAGCAGGCCAATCCGAAGGTCATGGGCCAGACGGAGTTCTTGCGAATCCAGTTCACCGCCAAATCCAGCGAGGTGAGCAGAACGCCCTCCATCTCTTCGAAGCCGTAGTTGACTTCGTTAAGCTTGATGCGGTTCTTTGCGCTGCTTGCCAACGCGCCAAAAAGATAATGGTCGCGCTCCGTTGTAGCCGCCATACATCCAATATAAACCCGTGGCGCGCGGAGTACTTGCCCGCCACACCCGGCAATCGGGGACGGCTTATGCCCGCTTCCGCCGGGAATCGGCCTTTAACCCTACACCCTGCATACGGCAACGGCGGTCGCCCGCCGCCCAATTGAGCAGGCGCTTTGCCTTTCCGCTCCGGTTCATTTTGATCCGATCAGCCGGAGACGCGCGGTAAGGGCGCGGCCCAAAAAATCGCTGAAGGTCAGGTACTGCGGCGAATCAACTACATTGTTGACGACGAAGGGATTGTTGCTGTCTGTGGCATTCTCCATCACCCCGCGCAGGCCCCAATACTGGCCGCGAAAGTGAAATCGCCATTCCAGGCCGGGACTGAAGTTGACATAGTTGGGAAAGCGCTGGGAGCCCACCGCCCCCACCACCTCCTGGGCCGCATTGACCGAGGTGATCGGAAAGCCCGTGTGCCACTCGAACGTGTAAACGAAGTCCCAGTTCTTTTTAAACCAGGGCAGATCGAACGGCAACCAACCCCAGGAGAGCACGCGGTTGGGCGTATCCCAGGCCAGCGGAGCGCTCTGCTCAGGGCCGATCGGCGACGGCGTGGGCAGGTAGTCGAGCGCGGCGTTGGTCCGCGTCGAGGAGTGCGTGTAAGCGCCAAACAGCGTATACCCGTTGGCAAATGTCCGCCGCGCGTGAATCTCCACCGAGTTGTAGTGGTCCTGCCTCGCGTTCGTCAGTTGATAATTGCCGGAGAGCGCTCCGGGGCCGTTCTGATTCACATAGGTGAAGACATCGGTTGTGCGCTTTTGGATAAAGCTTGCTCCAGCATAGATCGACCAGGGAAGCTTTTGCTCGATCGCCACGCTCCAGTTCAGGGCGCGAGGGTCATGGAGCAAGCTATCGTCGGCAGTGAAGATTGTCTGTTGCGCCGGGCCGGCGGGAGTTACGCCATCGGCGCCGTAATAAGTGTCGAAACGCACGCCGGCGAACGCGCGCGTTAGGTACTCGAGCTGTGTGTGTCCGTAGTAGAGTCCCACGCCGGCCGAAAGCTTGGTCGAGCCTTCCAATCCCGGCGGCGAGTAGACCACGGCGATCCGCGGCGAAAAGAGCGGGCGGCGGACGACCTCGTCCCAGTCGAAACGCAACCCCGGCTCGATGAGCAGCCCGTTCCCCATCTTCCAACGATCCTGAATGTACGCGCCCGCCTCCGTATTATGCAGACTGAAAGGGGCTACTGAAGCAAAAACGCTATGCCGCAGTAGCGTTCCGTCCTCGCGCAGATAACTCACCGGCGTGCGCGTTACATCCTCGTTGTAGCGGATGCGATCCAGGTCGATGCCGGCCTGCACGTCGTGGCCGCCTGCCCAATGGCGCGTGGGAAGATACAGCGTGGCGTTGGCCTCTATCCGCTGCGCGCGCCCGGTAAGATTTTCAAAGTAACTGCCCTGGGATTGCTCGGGCGTAATTTCGTAGGGTGTGTTGCCGTGCGGCTCATGGCCGTCGCGGAAGCGCATATCGGCGATGCCCATGTCGAGCAGTGCGCCGTTATGGAAGCTCAACTGCTCGCGCAGGTAGGGGAGCCAGGCGATGATGTCGCGTTTGGTGGTGCTTACGCGCGGCATCAGCGCGGAGAGCCCTTCGTAGGGCGAATGGTAATCGTTAAAGAGCAGGCCGGCGGTGAGGATGCTGGCAGGGGTGAGGTTGGCTTGTGCCTTGAAGAGGTTGCTGCCGCGGATCAGCGGGTTGGTGGCGGCATTGGAAGGAAGCCCGGAGACATAGATGTTGTCGTACTCGGTCTCCAAGCCATCGAAAAACCATGCGCGGTTGCGGACCAGGGGGCCGGAAAAAGTGAAGCGGGGTACGAACTTGTCAAAGCGCAGTCCGTTGACCTCGTGATACGAGGGGATAAAGTTAGTGGCGTTGAAGCGGATTTTGTTGTCGCCCATGCCGGTATAGAGCGCTACCACCCCGCCCGTGGAACGGCCATACTGCACTGGGTAGCGCGTTGACTCGATGTCGATGGAGCGCACTGCGTCGGCGCTGACGCGCATGTCCAGCGTGCCGTTGTCGGGGGAACGAATGTCGAACCCGTCGAGCGTGTAGAGAGTCTGCCAGCTCTCCGAGCCGTCCACGTGAACCTGTTGCGCCGCGCCTTCCACGACGCCGGGGTTGAACGGCAAAAGGTTGCGGATGTCGCGGGAGGTCGGATAAGGAATGTTGACGATCTCCGGCGTGTTCATGATTTGTGCGTTCGAGGCCCGCTGGGTGTCAATGCCGGGCTGCGAAGCGGTGACGTTCACCTGCTCCTTCACCATCTGTTCGTGGGCAAGAGCGACGCGCACGCTGGCTTGGCTGGGTTCGATGCCGGTCTGAGTCGCTTGATAGAAGCCGGGCTTCTGAACGCTAATCTGGTAAGGCTCATTCTGCTGGGGAATGAAGGTGCACTGGCCGGCATAGTCCGTCCACAGGTGCAGAGTTGCGAGTCCGGGCTCAAGAATCGTCACTTCAGCACCGGAGACCGCCAGACCATTCTCGTCCACAGCCGTAATCTGCACTTGCGCGTTGGCGGCTTTCAGTTGCGCGCTGGCCGGTAGCGCGCAGAGGAGGAAAACGAGGCTTGCGGCGGCTCGCTTCGCCCTGTCAGAACGCGGCATGGAGAAAAAAGGGAACTGAATTTCCCGCCTCCGCGTCAGTATACCGCCGGGCGATTCTTTCACGTCCTGCCGGCTTTCGCGCCTACTTTCCGGAGGCAGCGGCCTTTTGCGGGTATTCGAAAAACACATGGCAGATCGTCAGCCCGATATCAAACCGGATCGGCGAGCTTCCGCAAAATGTGCGGCGATACTGATAACCCTCGCGCACTAGGGCGGAAAACTTCTCATTGCGAAAATCGCCGTCCGGCACGGCGCCTTGGCTTGCGACCTCGACAAGCACAATTCGCGGGTGGGTCGGGAGCAGCGCCTGGAACCGCTCCTCGCTTGGATCCTTATTGCTCCACCACCAGAAAGGATACGGAGTATTGGCAAAAATATTGTGGTCAAAGTAGGGCTGTATCCCCACGGACGGGTAGGCGTGGATCTGCTTCGATGGCTCATCTGGCAAGTAGGTGACGGCGATGGTGGCATTTTGCTGGACGTATGGTTTGAGAAACCCGGCGGCGGCGCGATCCGGAGAATAGGCAAAGTAATGATCGTAGAAAAGCGCGTAGCCTGACCAGCCGAGCTGGGTCGCAATCATCACGATCAACGCCAGTCGAGCAGCTTTATCGAACTCAAATGCGCCGGACGCGGGTGCGGGCCAGGTAACCCACAGAACAAAAATAAGGAAAGGAACCAGGAGCCCGGCATGCCACCAATTGAAGAAAACCGCGCCGGATAAGGCGGCAAAGAATAAGAGAGGCAGAAGGTATTGCAGTTTGCGCCGGGCGGCGAACCACAAAGCGATGACGCCCCAAAACAGCACGGAGAGAATCGACGGCTCGCAAATGGCCCACGCCAGGGAGGCAATGGCGTTCGAGAAAAAGGGGCGAGACTGTCCGCGAACCAATGATAGGTGGGTCGAGAGATCCTTCGGCGGCCAGGCCGTCCAGATCGCAAACGCGTAAAAGGCAACGAGGAGCAGCGCGCAGAGCAAAAGCCGGCGCCGGCGCCTGGGTTCACGGAGAGTTCCGCTCCGCACCTGCTCAAACGCATAGACGATCGCCAATCCGCCGGACAGCACTGCCGCGTGAAGCGCGGTATTTGCTAACAGGCCAAGCATAAGCGCTACCATCAGCGGCTTCTTTTTCCAGCAGATGGCGAGGGCGAAAAAGAATATAGGAACGAGCAAGTAGTTGCGCGCCACAACCGCGTATTGAAACAGGAGAAAATAGGTGAACGGAAACGAGAGCTTCAGATAACGCGGAAGAGGAGATTTGAAGATAAGGAGAGATACTCCTGCGGTTGCGATTGCTCCGCAAATCCAGTGCAGGCCGCTGTAGCTGACATGAGCGCGGGTCATGATCCACAGCAGAAAATGCCATAGACCGGGAGAGCCCTCGTAGCGGATATACGTTTTAAACAGCGAGCCAAGCGGAAGGCTTCGCGCCAACTGCCAGGCCTGCGCTTCATCCACCCCCGGCTCATGATACGGAATGGCAAAGGCAACCAGCCCTGCATACAAAGAAAGCGCGCACCATTCGGGCCACCGGCTGCGTTTTCCGGTTGCCTGTTCTTTGGGTTTCGCGACGCTATTCGGTTGGGAATCCGCTTCTCCCTGCAGCGGCGTGCGCGGTTCGGCGGCTTTCTCCCCAGCCTGTTGCACTTTTCTCACCCAGCCAATATGCGATCGGCAGACCCTGAACCTAGCTGTCTGCCTTTGTACCTCACGTCTCGCTCACATGCCGTTCATGCACCTTTTTGAACTTCAAAGTACCGGCAAGAGCTCAGGAACCATGTTCGGACTCGGAATAGTACCGGTTCGGCAGTTTCTTCCCACGCGGACCAAAGCGCGGCACGCGGCGAATGCCTAGCTTGTGCGCGACAAAGCTCGCCGTCGTCGCCAGAACGCCCAATCCATACAGCACACTGCGCTTGAAATTGATGGAGGAGGCTTCCTCAAAGTACTTCGTGGGGCAGGAAATCTCGCCGATGCGGAATCCGAACATCACGGCCTGGGCGATCATCTGGTTGTCGAAGACGAAGTCGTCGGAGTTTTCAAGCAGCGGCAGCGTCTGCAGCAGTTCGCGCGAGAAAGCGCGGAAGCCGGTGTGATATTCGGAGAGCTTCACGCCCAGAAAGAGGTTTTGGAACGCGGTCAACAGCCGGTTTGAGACGTATTTGTAAAGTCGGCATTCCGCCCTTGAGCGCGCCCGCACCCAATATGCGCGAGCCCAGAACCATGTCGTAGACGCCGCTGGCCACCATACCCGCCATGGCCGGAACCAGCGCGGGCGTGTACTGGTAGTCGGGGTGCACCATCACCACGATGTCGGCGCCCGCGGCCAGAGCCTCGCGGTAGCAGGTTTGCTGGTTGCGCCCGTAGCCATAGTTGGCGTCGTGGATAAAGGTCTGCACGCCCAGCCGCCGCGAGAGCTCTGCGGTACCGTCGTTGCTGGAGTCGTCGACGAGAATCTTGATGTCCACAACGTCCGACAGTTCACGCACGGTCTTTTCCAGCGTCTTCTCGGCGTTGTACGCCGGCATCACCACCGCAATCCGCTTTCCGTTGATCATGGTTCCAACTCCTCGCGCGAATTCGCGGTCTGCCTAGCTCCGCTAACCACGCTAACTCCGCTAACGCCGCTTTCTTCATAGGCCACAATCCGCACCGGAATTGCGTCTGGCTCTACCAGCCACACCCTCCGGTTGCGGTAGTAATCGATCAACTTCAAATTATCGGCAGCGCCCATGTCCCCTGCCCAAATAACTTTAGAATCATTGATGTCCGCCGAGTTGTAAACCCATTCGTCCAGCGAATAGTGCTGGGCTGAATAATGGACGATAACCAGTTGCCGGCCCGGAAGCCCGTCCAGCCGGGCCTCGATCTGCGCTCGCGCCATTCCATAGTGCTCTGGCCCGAACCACGTCATATCCCAGTTACTCGGTGGCCATTCCGGAGGGGCAAGATGAAGGGGCTCCGCGAATAGCCGCATGCCGGCCAGCGCAACACAGAGGAATACGATCAGGCGCGCCGACGCAATGCCCACCGGCCTTCCTTCCGGTTTCCAAACCCGCAGATGACGCATGGCCTCGAGTCCAATGCCGTAAAAGACCGCAGTGTATGGGGCTTCATAATACGACATCAGGAATATCTCGATGGTTAAGCCAAGCATCAACACCAGAGTGCAAAGAACGAGAAACCGAATTCGGCGGTCCAGAAGCACGCGGCGCATCATGATCAACGGAAGAAACAGAGCGGGCCCAGCATAGAACAACAAGGTTATCAAGGCTTTAAGAAGGGTGTAAGGCAAAAACCTCTTGAGAGATTGGGTTCTATTAAAGGCGCTCATCTCCGTTTTCTCATAGAAGTCCCGCATCGCCGGATGCCGGTAATGCGGTTCAGGCCTCGCATGCTGCCACACAAAATAGGGAGCCATCGCATACTCTGCTCGGTCCATCGTATAAGGCAGCGTTGTCGCCTTCCCGAAGTTCTTCAGGTCGTAGTAGCCCAGCCACGCCAGCGTGGCCACCACGATTCCCAGCGGGATTGCCGCCCGCCGCATCAGCACCGCGGCTGGCGGCCGGTTCTCGCCCTTCCACGCCCACCGCCCCAGCACCACTGCCACCGGCAGGCACAGCAGCATGCCTTCGTATGGCCGCGTCAGGATTAGCATTGCGATACCCACACCCATCAGCAGCCCATAGCGGAACCGCGCCGTCTTCTTCAGCCGCGGCAGCGCCCCCAGCACCAGCGCGCCACCCAGAGCCGACAGCGATCCTGCCGTGTGATACGCGTTGATCCAGTCGCTGAACAACCCCAGCCGTATCACCGCGATGAACCCACCGAGGAGCGCCCATTGAGGTGGCAACCATGCCTGCAACATCCATGTCAGCCCCGCGCACATCAGCGCGTCCATCGCCAGCAGCGCAAACCATGGGTGCCCGAACAGCACCGTTCCCGCCGCCAGCAGCAATCCCTGTCCCGGTAAGTACATCGACTGATAGGTCGGCACCATGGTGACGTGGAGGGTCTCGAAGTGCGTCCACATCGCAGGCGTGGGGTTGGTCAGCCGCCCGTGGGCAAACGTATCCGCCGCCAGCAGAAAGCTGAAATCGTCGGGAACAAAGGGCAGCGGGATTGGAAAGATAGGGAGAATTGCCAGGCGGAGCATAATGACGCTCAGGCCGACAGTGGCGACCGCCAGCCCTTTGCGACGCACCAGCCCCCCGAACATGCGCTCGATGCCTGAGAAGGCGGGAGCACCGAGCCGCGGCCAGGCAAATGCTAACGCAACCGCAATTAAGGTCACACCGGACTCAATTGTTGTGATCGAGACAGATTGATGCGGTCCGGAAGAAATATTCATACCGAACTGGTTACCTCCCCGTACGCCGGGTTGCGGTCCAATCTATGCTCTCGCGTACTGCTCGGAATCACTTTGATTCTTGCATAGGATACGGTGATATTCGCGCCGGAATCGCATCCGGCTCCGCCAGCCACACCCTCCGGTTGTGGTAGTAACATATCAACTTCAAATTATCGGCAGCACCCATGTCCCTTGCCCAAATGACTTTAGAATCATTGATGTCCGCTGAGTTGTAAACCCATTCGTCGAGCGGATAGTGCTTGGCTGAATAATGGACGATAACCAGTTGCCCACCCGGAAGCCGGTCCAGCCGGGCTTTGATCGCCGCCCGCTCCACGCCGTAATGCTGCGGACCCCACCACACGAAGTTCCAATCGCTGGGCGGCCATTCCGGAGGGGCGATATGAAGAGGCTCCGCGAAGACGCGCAACCCTGCCAGCACAACACAGGCGGTCACCGTCAATCGCACCAGCGCCAGGCCCACTGGCTTGTGCTCCGGTTTCCACAGCCGCAGGTGGCGCATGGCCTGCAAACCGATGGCGTAGAACGCTGCCGTAAATGGAGCCACGTAGTGAGGTAAAAGATAGATTTCGATCGCCATTCCGGCTGCCAAAATCAGTACACCGACCACCAGGAAACGGATGCGCCGATCCAGAAACACACGCCGCATCATAATGAGTGGAACAGCCAGTAGGAAGCCGGAGTAAAACAAGAACATGAATCCTACTTTGGCCAGCGAATAGGGCACAAATCCTTTGACCGAATGGATTCTGTTGAAGGACTCCATCTCGCCCCACTGGTAGAACCTGCGCATCGCGGGGTGCCTGTAGTGCGGTTCCGGGCGCGCCTGCTGCCACACGAAATAGGGCGCGATGGCGTAGGTCTTCCGATCCACGGTGTATGGCAGCGTGAGCGGGTTGCCAAAGGCGCGGTAATCGTAATAGCCCATCCACGCCCCGGTAGCGATGACCAGCAGGAGCGGCGCCGCAATAAGCCGCGCGCACACCGCGACCGAGGGCCGGTTTTCGCCTTTCCACAGCCAGCGGACCACCACAATCGTGACCGGAATGCAGAGCAAAATGCCCTCATAAGGGCGCGTGAGCGCGAGAATCACCATGCCCACGCCCATCAGCAAAGCGTAGCGGAAGCGCGCGGTCTTCTTCAAGCGCGGCAGGCCGCCCAACACCAGCGCGCCTCCTAAAGCAGCCAGCGAACCGGTGCCGGAGTAGGTGTCTGTCCAGTAACTGAACAAGCCCAGGCGCAGAACCGCCAGAAAGCCTCCCAGCAGCGCCCAGTTCGCCGGCAGCCAGGCCTGTAGCATCCAGGTGAGGGCCGCGCACATCAGGGCGCTGGTGATGAGAACGGCGAACCACGGCTGCCCGAACAGAACCTTGCCCGCGACCAGTAGTAATCCCTGCCCCGGAAAGTACATCGACTGGTACGTCGGCCTCATGGTTTCGTGGATGGTCTCGAAATGCATCCACATGGCGGGCGTGGGGTTGGTGAGCCGGCCATGGGCAAAGGTGTCCGCCCCCAAAAGAAAGCTGAAATCGTCGGGCATGAAGGGCAGCGGAATGGGAAGAAGAGGAAGCACGGCCAGGCGCAGCGCCAGCACGCTCAAGCCAACGGTCGCCACCGCCAGTGCCCGCCGGTGCGCCAGCCGCGCCAAGGTCCGCTCCATGCGCGCGAACCAGCCCGCGGCGAGACGCGGCCAGGCAAACGCCACCGCCGTTGCAATCGCCGCCGAGCCACATTCAAGAATCAGCAGCGAGGGATTGGCAGCGTTGGCGGAGGGCAACAGCATAAGGGGGATTCAGTGTCCTTGCTTAGTTTATGCAGAACTAGCCGGGCATTTGAGACGATGTTCCATCTTGGTTAATGCCCGAGACACGAGCCACAGCCGCTTTGATCCTGAACATGTGCTGCGCAGCAGAAGAGTGTGGAGTGTGCGCCCAGCCATTTCCCCGGGGACGGGATAATCGTCACGACGCGCCGCGCCGGTGATCACTGGTTTTTTATGCCGGTGCCGCAAACACTCTGATCAGCAGAAGTATCCGCAGCGCTTTGCAGGAGGGAGCAGGACGTCTTCCACCTTCGTGGCCCTGCAATCCGTCGATCACATCTAAAAAGCTAACCTGAAAAATCTGCCTGGGTCCGATCCGACACCCTGCGAATCCCCCCATCAGGTCAGCGCACTGCTGGCGCTGGCGAACACCTTGTCGATGGTGACGGCAATGCCGCCTATGGAAGTAATGAGCGCCAGGCTGATCAGGGTCATGAGCAAGGCATACTCAACCAGATCCTGGCCTTCATCACTGTTCTTTAGGCCTTGAAACGTCACATACATCTTCATCAACAGGTTGTTCATTGTGCGCTCCAAATCCCAATCTTTCCAGCTCGACCGGGATGCTTATTCCTTTCAGCACGTAACATGCCACTTTGTCACTAACCATCTATATCCATATGGGTCAGCAACTTGCAAAAAGGTAACCATACCGGCCCCGGAGCTCTGCGTAAACGACCGTTTACAGCCCAGGCGAAGGAACCGGTCGCGTATGCCACGGCCCGGAGCATTTCGGAATCGAGCCGATGCTCGGGACCGGTGATTCGATTGTGCAGCAACAGGCGGAAATGATCTGCAAACATTGAATCGCATTGCGTCTGTCTTCCCTGGCGGCCTGATGGAAACATTGATTTGCCATTGCATTTGGCAGTGATGCCGGACCTTGCGAGTTCCAGGTTTTGACATTTGACCGGCGGTGGATCTCCAAGCAGGACCGCTCGTGATGGAGTGAAAAACGACGGGAGAGTGTCTGCCGGTAGTAAGGGGCAGCGCATCTCTCCCGCGCGGGAACAAAACGATTTGAAGTTCGTTTCCCCCGGCCGGTTTTCCGGGGAGTAAGTGCTCCTGGCTCCGCGCCGGGCGGCCTTTGTCTTCAGGCCGGTGGCCGCGGCGGATGCGATCGGGCGGAAAACCGGAACACGACGTGACCGGAAGCTGCTTGTTTTGCGCCTCTGCGGGGTCGTGCAATCCGTCGACAACTTTGAAGATGCGGTTACGGCATTTGCGGTTGACCTTTGCGGGAGGGGTCGTGCCCGGCGTTAACCCGGCGCGTATCTCTCCCGCCAAGGAGCTGAGGTTCTGGGGTGCGTCTTTCTAGCGTATTCCGCCAGAGACTAGGTAAGCGTGTTGCTGACGCTGGTGAACACCACGTTGATGGCTGATGCCACGTACCCAATGGCCGTGATCGAGGCCAGGGCGATAAGGGTCACGAGCAGCGCATACTCAACCAGATCCTGACCTTCCTCGCTGTCCCTCAGGTTCTGGAACTTCACATACTGCCTCAGAAGCAGGTTATTCATGAGTGTTTTCTCCGAGTGTTGAATTCTCCCAGCCTCAGCCGGGGTATCTCTGATGCAGCACCTGGCGTGCCAATCAGGCGCAGAAACTGTTGCCTTTCGAAATCAATAACTTGCAAGCCATGGCCCCTTTGGCCTTCGTGCACCGCGTATACACCCGTATACTAGGCTTGCAGTATCGAATGGCTTTGTATACATATAGATAGTTCGCGGGCGAATGGCCCGCAAGCGGAAAAGCGGGAAGCGGGGCTTTAGCGTGGAGATGAACTGAACATGAGTACGAAAGCGGTTCCGCAGGGTAGAAAGTTAGGAAGTAAATCGCCTAAATGAACTCATTTGTAGCGTATTCGGATAGTGGTACCTTTCGTATTTCACTCGCCATGATTACAAAAGCGCAAGACGTACGGAACAAGATCGCGGCGCTGGCGATTCCGCGCGATGGACGCCCCAACAGTTACAAGACCATTGATAATCTCAGGATTCAGAAACTTGCCTTCCGTTCGGAATTGAAGGGGCAGCGCATATCTCCCGCGCGGGTACAAAACGATTTGAAGTTCGCTGCCCCCGGCTGATTTCCCGGGGAGTAAATGCTCCTGGCTCCGCGCCGGGCGGCCTTTGTTTTCAGGCCGGAGGCCGTGGCGGATGCGATCGGGCGGAAATCCGGAACACAACGTGACCGGAAGCTGCTTATTTTGCGCCTCTGCGGCGTCGTGCAATCCGTCGACAACTTTGAAAAAGCGATTACGGCATTTGTGGTTGACCTTTGCAGGAGGGATCGTGCCCTTCGTTAACCCGGCGCGTATCTCTGCCGCTAAGGAGCTGAGATTCTGGGGGTGCGCATTTCTCGCGTATTCCGCCAGAGACTAGGTAAGCGTGTTGCTGACGCTGGTGAACACTACGTTGACGGCTGATGCCACGTACCCAATGGCCGTGATCGAGGCCAGGGCGATCAGGGTCACGAGCAGCGCATACTCAACCAGATCCTGACCTTCCTCGCTATCCCTCAGGTTCTGGAACTTCACATACTGCCTCAGAAGCAGGTTATTCATGAGTGTTTTCTCCGAGTGTTGGATTCTCCCAGCCTCTGCCGGGGTATCTCTGACGCAGCACCTGGCGTGCCAATCACGCGCAGAAGCTGTTGTCCCTCGGAATCAACAACTTGCAAACCAGGGCTCCTTTGGCCTTCGCGCACCGCGTATTCGCCCGTATACTAGGCTTGCCGTATCGAATGGCTTTGTCTACATATAAATAGTTCGCGGGCGAATGGCCCGCAAGCGGAAACGCGTACGCAGTACCCGCAAAGACAACCCGGACCGTTTCCGGCGGCAAGTACAATTGCCTGCATGGCAAGCAGCTTGGATCGTCCCCCGGCCCAACAGGCCTATGATATTGCCGATCTGTCGATCGCGGTTGTCGCTGGCCTGGCGCTGGCATGGGCCGTCTTGTTTCTGTGCGCCATGCCGCTTTCGGGCCACTTGACAGGCACGCGCGATTTCATCTGCTACTGGGCCACCGGAAATCAGCTTGTGCACCACGCCAATCCCTACGACCAGGAGGCCATGACGCGGATCGAGCACTCCGCGGGACTGGCAATAAAAGCCGTTCTGCTCATGCGCAACCCGCCCTGGGCGCTTCCTCTCGCTTATCCGCTCGGCTTTCTCGGCCCGCGCATCGCGGCCATTCTCTGGTCCTTCATCCTGCTCGCCTGTCTGTTGCTTTCGGTGCGCCTGATACGGCAGATGCACGGCTCCCCTCCGAATAGCCTGCACTGGCTCGGGCTTTCGTTTACGCCGGCTTTGATCTGCCTGATCATGGGCCAGACTACGCTATTCGCGCTCCTCGGCCTGGTGTTGTTTTTGCGCTACCATCGCCATCGCCCCTTCGTGGCCGGAGCATCGCTGTGGCTTTGTTTGTTGAAGCCCCACCTCTTCCTGCCCTTTGCCGCGGCGCTGGCGGCGTGGATGGTGACTACGCGGAGCTACAAGATTCTGGCCGGCGCGCTAGCCGCATTGGCCGTCAGCACCGCCGCCGCTTTCTTCATCGACCCACGCGCCTGGTTCGATTACGCCCGCATGATGCGCTCGCCCTCCGTCGAAAATCAGTTCATCCCCTGCCTGGCCGACGCCATCCGCCATTGGCTCGCTCCCCAGGCGATCGCGCTTCAGTACCTGCCCGCCGCGTTGTGTTGTGTGTGGGCAGTCATCTACTTCTGGCGCCGCCGGGCGCAGTGGGACTGGATTACCAACTCTAGCCCTTTAATGCTGATTTCGCTTCTGGCCGCACCCTACTGCTGGTTTTACGATCAGTGCCTAGCCATTCCCGCGGTGATGCATGGCGCGTATGTCACCCGCTCCCGCAAGCTGCTGACCGTGCTTTCGCTCCTGATTCTTGTGGCTTTCTTCCAACTCTGCCTCGTCCAGGTTACCTCGCCTCTGTGGCTTTGGACGGCGCCCGCATGGCTGGCGTGGTATCTTCCGGCGCGTGCCGCGTCCGGGCCGCGCGCCGGACAGCCGGAAGGCCGCTGAATCTGTGCGGGGCTTTTCCAGCCGATCAGGGATTGCCGGCCGCGGCGGCGGGCTCGAACTCCAGCGTATCTCCGCGCTCCGTCCGCGTATTGTGAATGGTCTCCCCAGGCAGTTCAAGCACGGAGTGCGCGGAAAAGCACGCCGAGAGCCGCCACGGCCCTACACCGCTGCGCACCTTCCTGACCCGGTTTTTGCGGTCCAGATAGACAAGGTCGATGGGGAAGCGCATGAAGAACGTGTGTACGGACTCGCAAGGAATGATCCACAATCCCTCGCCTTCTGCAAGCCCCTCGCGTCCCAGCAGGCCCTTTCGGCGCGCCGGCCCTGAGCTCGCTACTTCAAGCCGCGTGGCCAGCTGCGTGCCGCGTGTGCGGTTGAGGGCGCGCAGAAACTGCGGCGCGGCCGTCCGCCGGGCAACGCGTTCCCGCAGCAGCCTGCCCGTCCATTGCCAGGGATTCATGCGCTTGTCTCAGGCTGGCTCGCCCTTGCGCGGCCGCGCGCCTCATTACGGCGCCCCAGAAGAACCGCCCCCTGAACCCATCATCGAAGTCCCCATGCCACCGCCACCGCCGCCTGTCGAGCTTTGGACGGTCAGCGGTTTCTCCGGTTTCATGCTCTCGATCAGCGTCTCCACCGGGATCACATCCGGAGGCGGCGCCAGCGTGTTGGCTGCCGTCTTGGCGTCGGGATTCTGCATGGGAATGTTGGAATTGGACGGCAAAAACGGGGTCGGGTACTTCAACTGCGGTACCGGCTGGCCCGCCGGAATCGGCGCCACAATCTCCGGCGTCACGATCACCACCAACTCGGTATTGTTTCTGGTCCGGGTCATCGACTGAAAGAGCTTGCCCAAAATGGGGATGTCGCCGAGAAAGGGAACCTTCTCGAAGCTCTGCGTCTCCTCGTTGTCGAGCAGGCCGCCAATCACAAAGCTCTGGCCGTCGTGCAGATCCACCTCGGTGTTCACCTCCCGCGTGGTGATGCCCGGCACCACGAAACCCGAAATGTCCACCTCATTCGTATAGTCCAACGCGCTGACCTCTGGCGCCACCTGCAGGTGAATGGTTCCCTGCGGAGTCACCGTGGGGACGAAGTTCAGCATGATCCCGTACTGCTTGAACTCGATGGTGACCGCCGTCTGGCCGCCGGCCGAGGTTCCCTGCACCACCGGGTACGGGTACTCGCCGCCGGCCAGGAAACTGGCCTCTTTGCCGTCCGCCGCTATTAGGTTGGGCTCGGCCAGCACCTGCACCAGTCCTTGGGTCTGGAGCGCCTGAATCGTCGCACCTACGTTCAGGCCGGGGAAAAAGGCGAAGATGTTCAGCTCCTGCGAAATCAACGCCTTGCCGCCCGAGCCCGCAACCCCTGATGACGAAGTAGACGTCGTGCCGCTGCTTCCGGAAATGGACGGCGGGCTATATTGCCCGGTCGTAATTCCGCCCAGCGCGTTGCCCTCCCCCAGGTTGAACAGGTTGATGCCCAGTTGTTTCTCCAGGCTGCGGTCCACGCTGCAAAAACGCACCTTGAGCAGGATCTGCGGCTTCGTGGCGGGCACATCCACGTTGAGCAGGTTCACCACCTTGCCCGCTGTGGAAGCGATTTCTACCGCGCGCTGCGAGCTGACCAGATCCTTCACCGTGCCGCGCAGAAAGATATTGCCATTGGCGTAGCTCACCTTCACGGCCTGGTCGGGCAACTGCAAGCGCAGTTCGCGACTGACTGAGTCGATGCCTTCGTCGGCCACTTCCGTGCTGGGCCGCACCGTCACGTTGTAAAACTGGCGGCCGCCGCGGTTGTCCCAGATGATCAGGCTGGTCTGTCCCACGGCTTTGCCATCCACCATGATCTCGGTGGGGCTCACCGCCGTGGCTTCCGCGATTCCGCCCATGCCCACGGCCACGCGCGAGACCTGCTGCGCGCAGTCGATCAGCACGGCTTTGCCCACCGTGACGTCAAGCTCATTCGTGGAGTCCTGGAAAACAGCCTTCGCGGAAGGCGATGACGCCGCCGCAGCCTGCGCCCGCAGAACCCGCCCCATGCAGAGGCCGAGCCACAATACGCCGCAACATGCAATAGTGAACCCCGTCTTCTTTCTCACTGTTGCCCTCCGGGAGCGCGAAATCTTGTTTCACTGGTGCTCGAACCGTTAATGACCTGGATCGAATCGTACTGGGGCGGGGGCGCGGGCCTGCGAGTGGCTCTTACCGGCGGACGGGCGCTCTGCGCTCCCGCCAACAAGCTCCCCTCGGCGGTGATGGGAACCGGCGCGGTCTTGTTGTCCAGCGGGTTGCGCAGCACCAGTTGAATCTTCAACTGGTTGCCGGCCAGGCTCATCGTCTGGGCCTCTTCCGGCGTGACCAGCAGGTTCACCACCTGCACCTGCTGGGGTTTGCCCTGCGCGTCTCTTTGTATGTCGGTGCCAGCCGATAGAACCTTGATGTTCTGGAGAATGGTTTTCGTCACCGGCC
The DNA here is from genome assembly GCA_963808795.1 of uncultured Acidobacteriota bacterium. Lineage (GTDB taxonomy): Bacteria > Acidobacteriota > Terriglobia > Terriglobales > Acidobacteriaceae > Telmatobacter. The sequence goes on along the minus strand of CAWEGL010000011.1, from coordinate 44,851 downwards.
CTTCTGTAGGGGGCGCGCCCGGCGGCACGCCTGAGGCCAGAACATCCACGCGCATGCCGGGAAGCACGAATCCCGCCACCCCCACCACCTGGTCCACCTTGACCGCGATGGCCCTCATGCCCGCCGGAATGGTAGGCGCTAATCCGCCGCCCATGCCGGGTGCGGCCAGGCGGCTATCTAGGATGGGCTCGCCCTGATAGATTTCCGCGATCACGCCGCGGCCAATGGCATCCTGCGGCTTGAGAATTGCGCCCTGAGGAAGCGCGCCCACGATCGACACGGTGCTCAGATTTGAAGCCGTCAGCACCGTCCCGATCTTGATGTCCGACGACGCCGCCACCACGCGCGTGGTCGTCTCCGGCCGCCCCGTCATCATTCGTTTCCCTACGATGCGATAGACCAGAAAGGTGCACACGCCCGCGATCACAAATGCGATCAAAAGAATCGTAAGCAGTCTGCGATTCATTTCTTAGCCCGCCGGAACCGGCCGGTTCCGCCTTTCTGTCTCACTTTGCAGCCGCCGTGGCTGGCAAGAGGACGATCCCATCCGCCGTCTGCTGGCGGAAAACACGCTGGCATTGAGCCGGAATGGGTTTGACGCCATTACAGTGTATTCCCTTGAAGCCTTGCGCGCGCCGCCCGAATCTTCCTCGCGCGCACATGGGGTATCAAGAAAGCTATGGGGCAAGGTTGCGTAATGCGTCATGCTAAAAGAGGCTAAGATGGATTTCTGGGGAAGGGCGAAACGGCCTCTTCGAGCGTTCGTCCGGTCCGTGAGCGGCCGCGTTGCAGCCGGCTTTTTCAGCAGAAATCTGGCGCCGCGAGTGCATTTCCCGAATCTGCGCGGGGAAAATCCACATATGTGGTGTGGATTTTCGCCTGCACCTGACGATAAATCAGGTAATGCCGGTGAGAGGGATTTTATTCGTTCATGAGCTCTTCCCCCACAGTGACGCTCTTTACCCAAGCTGCCGATTTCCGCCAGCCGCCAACTTCCTTCGTGGCTTCGATTCTGATTCATGTCGTGGTAATCGGCCTTGTCTCCTTCGGCGTCCTGTACACGCCCCGCATTGACACCAGGGCCGCCGCCGAACGCCTGACCGTACGCAGTCTCGACCTGAACATGCCGCCCGAATATGAGCCGCGCTCTGCGCGTAGCGCGATCTACTATCCCAGCCCACTTCCCCATGTCCGCCCGCTCCCGCGCAGCGGCAAACCGGCGGCGCGTCCGCCCGCGCTGCGACTCACGGCCAACGCCAAGCCCGCCCCGCAGACCTTGGTACAGCCCGATCTGCTCAAGCAAATCACCCTCACCGAGAAAATCCCCGTTCCCGAAGCGATGATCTGGACGGCACGCACCTTGCCGGTTAAAAACATCGTCGCGCCGTTGCCCGCCCCGCCTACCGCGGCCAACGTCACCCCCTCGCTCAACGCGCCCAATCAGGAGGTGAACCTCGCCGATGTGGAGATGTCCTCCAGCGAACAGCCCGCGCTGAATCAATTGGCTCTTCCCAGCACCACCTCGCCGGTCGTGGTTGAGGGACCGCAGTTGGCGCAGATGGCCCCCACCACGGTTTCGCAGCTCTCCGAGAAGCCCACGCCCACCGCCCTCCTGTCGCTCTCCGACATTCACATGCCCGTTGGAACCGTGATTCTGCCGCCGGTCAGTGAAACCGCCGCCCCGAGCGCTGATGGCAGTTCGGCGCCGGGCAAGGCAACCGGCTCCGCGCCTGCAGGCAACGGCAATTCCACCGGCTCCGCCGCGACCGCCGGCAATCCCCGAGGCGCGGACGCCGCGCCGGCCCAGGAAAGAGCTGCCGGTGCGGGCCAGGGCAATCAGGGCGCCAACACCAAAATCACGCTGCCCAAAAACGGCCAGTTCGGCGCAGTCGTGGTGGGTGCCTCGCTGCAAGACGAGTTCCCCGAGATGTCCGGCGTATGGAGCGGCAGGATGGCCTATACCGTCTACCTGCACGTGGGACTGGACCGGAGTTGGATCCTCCAGTACGCACTTCCGCGCACCGCCGACGCTGATGCCGCCGGAAACGTTGCTCACCTCGAGGCGCCCTGGCCGTATGACATCGTCCGCCCCAGCCTTGCGCCCGGATCCATCGACGCCGATGCCCTCATGATCCACGGCTTCGTCAATCGCCAGGGCCGCTTCGACCAGCTCAGCATCGTCTTCCCGCTGGCCTTTCCCCAAGCCCAGTTCGTCCTCGAAGCCCTCCAGCGCTGGCAGTTCCGGCCCGCCAGCCAGGACGGGCAGGCGGCCAGAGTGGAAGTGCTCCTCATCATCCCTGAAGAGCTTGATTAGATCGCCGCGCCTTGCTCTTTCGCTTTCTCGATGCGGACTCATTGCGCAATCACCATTTGTGAGCTGCTGGCGAGAGTGAATTTCTGTTTGGGGATCAGGGGCATTTTGAGCCCATAAGTGTAACTTACCTGTACCCATTTCTGGTTGCTTGGAACTTTACAGCTATCGCCGGATCCGCAACTAACGCCCGTGCTCGTCAACCAGTTTGAGGATATGTTCAGATTGTTGATATTGATCCCCGGAAACGCCAGGCCTTTCACGTAGGACCCGATGTCAGACGGCTGGACGACGCACTTGGCAGGACCGACGGATGAGCAGTCGGTGCCAAAATTATCGCCCCTGACGATCGCGTAGCGGGAGGCCTCCCGTGCGGCGTTGGGGACAAAGAGGTAGGAGTACGCCACAATGCTGGAACCCATGATGCCGGGCACGAAGGTGAAAAAGATCGTCGCCGACAGTGCATACTCTACCGGGCTGGCGCCCTCCTCGCCCGTGGCCTTCCGCAGCCGGAAGCAAAAGGGAAAGACAGAATTCCCCAACACCCGACCGGCGTCGTTTCCCGGTTTGGCTCCATCGTTCATGGTTACCCTACCCTCATGATGGCGTAGCCGTTCACCGTATATCTCTTCGGAAGCGCCGGAAGGTGGAACAGCGGATCCACCGAAGATTGGGTACTCACCTGAACATATTGGAGCTCGGGGGTGGGGCTGACGCACGTCGCCGCGGCGCGGGCGCAGGTTGTGACCGTGCCGTCGGAGCCATTCGTAAAACCGTTCTGCGCTGCCGCAGCGCGGGCCGTAGCAGTTACCGTGGTGTCGTCATACAATGCCCAGTTGAGTTCCTTCACTGCTGCTACGGCCGCGCAATTTGCCGCCGCCTGCGCATTTCTCCTGGCCACTAGAAGCACTCCCACGTCGGTTGCCAATGCCAGAAAACCCAGGGGACACTTCAGGGATAATGCGGTGCGCATTAGGTTGCTTCCCCCTTCGTCCTTGAGACATCTCATCTCTTTGCCCCCCGGGCATGACGCCGAAAGGCAAGCCGCCGTGCTGCTTCCCAGATGTGCCCGGTGCGCCAGGAGCCCTCACTTGCTCTTTCTGAGTTGCCGCAGAAACCGGCCCAGCGCTTTTCTGTCCGCTCCGTCCAACTGCGGATTGTGGCCGCGTTGCAGTGCCTCTGCGTCGGGCAGCACAAACTGCAAGCCCACGCCATCGCTGCCCCACCGCACCGCCCGCGATTGCACGGCCATCGAGCGTTCCTGGGTTTCTTTCCCGCCGTCCGTCCACTGCAAGGTCATCAGGACCAGAGTCCCCGGATACCAGCGCTCCTCCGTAATGACATACAATCCCAACGAACTGATGTCGCGAATGTCATGAGCCTTCGGAGCGGCGCCATCCCAGTAGTAGGCGGCCAGCCGGGGCGCCGGATCGCGAGGAGCTTGCCGCGGATCTGGCGACCACCAGCGGTCCAACCAGTTGCGCGGCGGCCACACCGACTTCCCGCCCGGTTCCGCGAGTTCCATTTCATGCATGTGCGCGGGCTTGATCTGCTCTTCCCGGCTGCGGGCTCCCAACTCCACCACTCCCGGACCGCCGCTCCAGAGCGGCATTTCGCGCAACAGGGCTACGCCTTCCACTACCGTGCCCGTTTTACGGGGCGCGGGGCTATTGTTCCCTTCACCCGTCATCCGCTCCAGACGCCGTTCCATCTCCTCGGCCACGCACAGCAGCAACTGATCGTCGGGCTGGGTCTGCGACGAATACACGGAGTGCACGGGCAGCGCCAGAACGCTGGCTGCCCGCGGGCTGGAGGGGCTGGCGCGGAAAGTAGGATACGATTCCACCGTCTCGATTACGCGGCAATTCTCGTCCAGGTAAATCAAATCTATCGGGATCGCCATCCCCTCCGTGGGTAGGCCGCGAAATGGCGCTACCCACAGCCCCTCGCCCGACTTCAGCGCCAGCGTTCCCAGCAATTCCACAATGCGCGCGAAGGGAAGATCCACCGCCTTAACCTCGAGGCCAAGAAAGCACTCCCGCGTCAGGTTATACGCGCAATGTGTACGCGATTCCATCGTCCCTCCAGCGCGCGGCGTGTTTCTGGCCGCCACCCGGCTTCCCGGGATTCCTGAGGTTTTCCCCATCTCTTCCGCCCTAAGCATTGACGCCGGTCCCTTTCATCTCTCGGTCCTGAGTAGGAAAGCCTACAATTCTCCTGTCCCGCTCCAGAAGTCTCCCGCTTCGGACATCGCCTCAGCGGCGCGGCCTCTGGCCACTAGGATGTTTTGTCCTGTCCGGCAGCGCCACTTCCCCCAAACCCGCTACCGGTGCCAAGAACCACTTTGCGCTATTTCACCCGCGTGCGGCGGCGCTGGATCAAAATCACCAGCACAATGACAAACAGAATCCCCGCGACAATCCGGACGATCGTGGTACTGCCCATCGCATCTCCCTTTCTGCCAATATTGTCTTGCTTCAGCCCCCAACCGGAACCTGAGCCTGGTGTTCGATGGAGCCAACTCCCCGAACCGCCGGGTTACGAAGCGGGCTCACCGATTCTCTTTGGCCAGCCGGACGCCGCGGCAATCTCCGCGCCCGCCCGCTACTTTACCTGCGTGCGGCGGCGCTGGATCAAAATCACAAGGAAAATGACAAACAAAGCCCCGGAAACAATCCGGATAATCGTGGTGCTGTCCATAAAATTGCCCCCCTTCCTTCCCTTCCTTCAGCGGCCCATCACCTTTGAGAACGATTCCACCATCACAATCACCGCCGGGCCCAAGAGCACCAGGAAAAGGGCGGGAAAGATGAAAAACACCAGCGGAAAAACCAGCTTGACTGAGGTCTTGGATGCCAGCTCCTCGATGGCCTGTACGCGCTGCGTGCGCATTGTATCGGCGTGCACGCGCAGTGCCCTTGCGATGCTGGTGCCCAGTTGTTCCGACTGCACGAGCATGGAAACCAGATTGCGCAAGCCGTCCACGCCGACGCGATCGGACATGTTTTTCCAGGCATCCGCGCGGGGCCGTCCGGCGTGCTGCTCCAGCACCACCACCCCCAGCTCATCGCACAGGTCGGGATGCGCCTTATGCAGTTCGCGGGACGTGCGCGCCGTGGCTTGGTCCAGGCTGAGCCCCGCCTCGACGCAAATCACCAGCAGGTCGAGCACGTCGGGCAACCCCCGCGTTATGCGCTTCTGCCTTTTCTTGATCTGTTTGCCCAGCCAGAAATCCGGCAGCAGGAAGCCGATGCCCAGGGCCGCGGTGTACATGATGAAGGGGTTCGAGCCCGTCAACCGGGTGGCCGCTACCACCACGCACAGCAATAGGGGCATCAGCACCTTGGAGCCATAGAAGATCTTGACCGCGGACTCGTTGCGGTAGCCGGCGCGGATCATCCGTTGCGACACCACCGAAACCTCTTGCTTGCTCTTCGGCAGCATGTGCTCCAAGCGTTCCATAACGCCGCTCAGCAATGATCCTGTCTGCTGAATCGTGCCTTTCAGGCTCCGGTCCTGCTTAGTCTCCGGATTGATGACTTCGGAGATGCGCTTGAGCATGGCTTCGCGATAAAACAGCAGAAGCCCGCCGCTGCCAATCAGCAGAAAGACGGCGCCGAATGTCAAAATCGCGAATTCCATATTCCTCCTTCACATATCCAGATTGACGATCTTGCGGATTATCAATCCCCCTACCACCGTCATGCACCCGGCCGCCCACATCAGCTTGATGCCGATGGCGCGTTGCCACAGTAGGCTCATCATCTTCGGATTGATAAAGTATATGGCGATGCCCAGCACCACAGGCAGGAAGCTCAGAATCCAGCCCGTTATCCGCCCCTGCGCGGTATGCACCCGCACTTGCCGCCTCAGCCGGAAACGCTCCCGGATCACGTGCGCCGTCTTGTCCAGCACCTCGGCCAAATTGCCCCCGCTCTCCTTTTGGATCAGAATGGCCGTGGCCATGATTTTCAGGTCCTGGACGGGAATGCGGTGAATCATGTTTTCGAGCGCAGCCTTCATCTCCAAACCGTAGTTCTGCTCGTCGAAGCACAACTTGAACTCCCCGCCCACCGGTTCCTGGCATTCCCTCGACACCAGGCCCATGGCCGCGATCAGGCTGTGGCCCGCGCGCAGCGCCGCCACCATCAGGTCCAGCGCCTCTGGCAACCCTTCTTCAAACTTTGCGAATCGCTTGCCGCGCTTAAAGAACGCCCAGTTCAACGGGAGGCTGCCCACCAGGATTCCGCCCGCGAGCCCCGGAAGAACCATGCCAAAGTACTTGTAGATCGCATAGCCGGGGATGGCGAAGCAGACCGCACTGAACAGCAGCAGTTTGCCCGTGTTCCACTTCAGATCCGCCTGGCTCAGCAGATTGTGCAGGTAGGGCCCAACTTCCAACTTCAAGAGCTTGCTATTGAGCCAAGGAATACTGCTCAGGCGCGCGTCCTTGCGCAGATTGATGACCTGTTTCCGTGCCTGCTGGCTTTCGGTAGCCAGGGCCGAGTCTAGCGAGGCCAGCGCACGCTTGCTCTTCGCTGAGGATCCGGTAGCGACCATCAGCAGAGCGGCCGTCGAGAACACGCCTACGAACACCAGAACCACGATCAATCCCATCTCTTCCCCTTTCTGCTTAGGCCACGAGTGTCTCGCGTTCAAATAGCGTGGGCGGCAGCACTACGCCGGAAACGCGCAGCCGCTCCAGGAACCGGGGACGAATGCGGCTGGGCTGGAATACGCCAATTACTTTGCCGTTGGGTCCGATCCCTCGCTTGTCGAAGGCAAAGATCTCCTGCATGCTGATCACGTTCTCTTCCATGCCCGTAATCTCGGAGACGCTGGTAATCTTGCGCGTGCCGTCGCTCATACGGTTGGACTGCACCACGATGGTGAGCGCCGAGGCGATCTGCTGGCGCACGGATCTTTCGGGCAGATTCATGCTGGTCATGGCCACCATCGATTCCAGACGGGTCAGCGCATCGCGCGGCGTGTTGGCGTGAATGGTGGTCATCGAACCTTCGTGGCCGGTATTCATAGCCTGCAGCATGTCGAAGGCCTCTTCGCCGCGCACCTCGCCGATGATGATCCGGTCGGGGCGCATGCGCAGGGCGTTGATCAGCAGTTGCCGCTGGCGGATTGCGCCCTGGCCCTCGATGTTGGGCGGCCGTGTCTCCAGGCGCACGATGTTCTCCTGAGCCAGCCTCAGCTCGGCCGCATCCTCAATCGTCACCAGCCGTTCGCTGTTGGGAATGTGCTGCGACAGGATGTTCAGCAACGTGGTCTTGCCCGCGCCGGTGCCGCCCGAAATCAGAATGCTGATGCGCGCCTTCACCGCCGCTGCCAGCACCTCCATCATCTCCGACGAGATGCTCTTTAACTGCACCAGTTGGTTGGCCCCCAGAGGGCCGGTTCCGAAGCGCCGGATCGACAGCGAGGGCCCGTCCAGCGCCAGCGGAGGAATGATGGCGTTCACGCGTGAGCCGTCCGGCAGCCGCGCATCCACCATGGGCGACGACTCGTCCACCCTCCGCCCCACCCGCGACACGATGCGGTCAATGATCTGCAGCAGATGGCGGTCGTCCCGAAAGCTGGTGTCTACCCTCTGCAGCAGCCCCCCCTTCTCTATAAATACATGATCCTTGTCGTTCACCAGGATGTCGGAGATCTTGGGGTCGCGTAGCAGCGGCTCCAGCGGACCGAGGCCAAATACCTCGTCCAGCAGATCGGCCTGGATCTTTTCCTGCTCGTCGTAGTTCAGTGGCACCCGCTGGTCGGCTAGGATCTCCCTCACGATGACCGAAACCGCCTGCCGCGCCTGGCTGGAATTGACTCGCGACAATTTCTCCAGATCCAGCTTCGAGATCAGGCTACGGTGTATCTCCGCTTTGTACTTCTCCAGGCTCAGCAGTTCCACGTCGTCCCTTCCATTCCAAAAATTAAATGCCGGCTGCGCGCTTTCATTTGAATATGCTGAAACCCTTCTTCTTCACCTGCGTCCCGGCCTTGCCCGCCGCGGCAGGCTTGCCGGTCGCCGCGCGTGCCATCTGCCGGATCAGCCGCGAGATCGGCGAATCGAAGAGCGCCAGAGGCGTGGCGTCCACCTGCATCTTGCGCACCGCGGGATAGTCGTTGGGAACCTTCCACCGCGGGGGCCTCGTGAGCGCCTTGTTGATATGCCCTTCGGTGATCCCCATGGCCTCCGCCTCGTAGCGGTTGAGCACGATCTCCACCCTCGGTCCGCCGTCCGCGGAAAACTGCGAAATAAGACGATTGGAGTTGCGCAGCTCCGGAATCCCCGCCTGCGTCACCAGGAAGATCGACGCCGCCTCCTTGAACAGCATCGATCCTGACCAATCAAACCGCGCGCCTAAATCCACCACCACATTGTCGAACTCCTGGCGGGCCACGTTCAGCAGCCGGTCGATGGCCTCGTTGCTGGCCTCGAATTGCAAAAGCTTTCCTGGCGCCGCCAGCACGGACAGCCCTGATGTGTGCTTGACCAGCAGCTCCGAGAGAAGCTTGCTGTCCAGCCGTCCATCCGCCTTGAGCGCGTCGATGGTGGAAAACTCCGGCACGATTCCCAGGTTCAGCGCCGCGTCGCCCAGGGGTAGATCGAGATCGATTAGCAACGTGCTCTGGCCAGATTCCTGGGCCAGCGCCACCGCGAAATTGGTGGCCAGCATGGTCACTCCCGCGCCGCCCTTGGCGCCCATGAACGCCAGTAGCTGGCCGGCCGCCTTCTTCGTGTTCTTTGCAAGCGGCCGCCGCGCCGCCGCCCGCACCAGGGACTTGGCCACCACCTCCCGCTCAAAAGGCAACGTCAAAAACTCGCGCGCCCCGGCGCGCATGCAGCGCACCAGCAGCTCCCAATCGACCCCGTCCGAATAAACCATTACCGTCGCCTGCTCGTTGGCGCAAAGTCTCTCCACCAGCTCCAGCGCGCACTCCGGATCGCTGTCCAGATCGATGATGACCACGTCGTATTGCTGCTCCAGTATTCCGGACACTTCGTCCAACCCCGCCGGATAAGAGGAGAACACCTGCACCTCGTTGCATGCGCACTCGGCCAGAGCCGCAACCACCGCCGCGCGCCGCTTCTCGTTGGGGCCGATCACCGCGATGGACAGCGCCTCGGCGCCGATCGAGTCGGGGCAGGAGCTTACCAAATAAGGGGAATCGCTGGCGGTCAATGAATCGTTCTTAGCCGCGCTCTGTCCGTGCTTTGCCTGCATCGAAATTTCGCCTTCGTAGTCAGCCTGCAAACTTGACATCCCTTTTTCTTCGTCCCTCAACGAGCAAAAAATGAAATCAGCGTACCGATAGCGATGGCCGGGGCGTAGGGGAGCCTGCGTCGCAAGGGATTGCTTAATGTTATTCCCTCCCGCTTCTTTCCGCCAAAGATTAAGTCACCCGTGCCCGCGAACAGGTCCTTCAGAAATCCGCCCCAGACCGCCCAGCCGAGCACCATCACTCCTCCCGCCAGGCCGGTCAGCACCAAGGCGATCAACAACTGGCTGGGCCCGATCCAGGCGCCAATGGCGGCGCATAGCTTTACGTCCCCTGCACCCATCCCTCCCATCCAGAAAAAAACTCCAAAGAGCAGCAACCCTAGCCCCGCCCCAGCCAGGCTCTGCTCCAGCCCGTGCCAGCCGTGGCGCCAGGTGAGGGCCGCGACTCCGGCCGCCAGAAAAGGAAGCACCAGCCAGTTGGGGATGCGCCGGCTGCGCAAGTCCGTGAACGCCGCCACAACGACTACGATCAAGGTCGGCCACCAGGCAAACGCATGCATCCCCATGTTCCTTTCCCCCTTAGCGTCTAGGGGACACCCTGCGCCGTGCAATTGTCCAACCAAATCCGCGCGTACCTAGGTGTTTTGAATTCAGATAGCTACCTGCAGAGCGCCGGTAAGTGTACACTCCTGTTTACAGTTTGGCCAGTGCTGGTGCAACAGCCTGTTTACACGATGCGGGCGGTGCCGGACTCTGCAGGCTCCATCGTTTTCTGCTCCCGCTCTTGCTCCCAACTGCTCTCTGGGGGCGAACCTGCCTTGGTCCGCGGTTTGTCAGATTATTTGTTTGAAATCATAAAGATAGACAGAAAGAATCCGGCGGGAACAGAGCTCCCCCTCCCCGTCCGTCAACAGCGCCGCATCCATCCAGGACCACGCCTCATATCCGGTGGCCGCACTGCAACTACAGCGTTTCAGTAAATAGCGTGAAGTTCTTGCTTGAGTGCAAATCGTTGCTCCCTGTAGTTCGCGCCCACTTGGTTTCTTGGCTTCGCCTTGCAGTATTTCCTAATACGCTGAAGTCGCCCCCGCTGCCGTCCCTCGAAAATAAAAAATCTGCACGTTACCATGGGAAGGTGCCAAAGGTAACGTTCTCTAGGATTTTTTTTTACATTAAAATTCAATGCCAACGACTGTCGCAAAAGTTACAGCGGTGTAGAATCCCGTCGATAGATGAGTTATTGAGGTGCAGGGATGAGGGTGTCCCTCCTGCTCAAAGGTTTTGGATAAGTCGTTGAAAAGGAAATCCTTATGGACGTTGATTTCCATCTTTGCACAGGGGCGGTAGCCGGCTCCGCTCTCCCACCCGTGCCTGCTCCTACGTATCGGAGCGCGAGGCGGTGCTCGGCAGGGAGACGGCCCGCGTTCGCCCCCATCGAGACCTTGGCGCCTGTCTGTCCCGGCTGTGTACTACCAACGTCGTACTCCCCTACCACAAAACAGGCATTGGCGGGGCCGCAGGCAATTCAGAATGATGAGGTTACGTGGCCCAACATTCCCCGGAACGGCATGGCTGATTACAGCGGCGAGAGGAAGCGCACAAGCTTATGATCAAGATCGGACTTTACTCGGAAGATCGTACCTTGCACCCTCTGTTGTCGTCGGCCCTTGGAAAAGACTTTAAAGTTCTGCTCGAATCGGATGGGGATGGCATGGACACCCTGATTGCGGCCGGGGAATGCGACGTCATGATCCTGGATCTGGCCTCCCATCGCGATGCCCTTCAGGAACGCATTGCCGGCTCCAGGCGCCTGATCGCATCGAATGTCCCCGCCATCCTGATGGCCGACGACAGCCTGCGCTCTACGGCGTTCGAACTGGTCCGCTCCGGGGCCTTTGGCTATTGCCGCCGCCCGCCTTCCATTCGCGATCTCAAGACCATGCTCAGCCGGGCCTACGAGAATTCCTCGCTGAAGCAGCAACTCCACACCGCCCAACTGCGCATGGAGGATCCCAGCCATTGCGACCGCCTCATCGGCTCCAGCCTCCAAATGCAGCGCGTCTATCAGCTAGTGCGCAGCGTGACCAATCTCAACGCCGCGGTGCTGGTGACCGGGGAAAGCGGGACCGGCAAAGAACTGATTGCCCGCGCCATCCATAATCTGGGTTCCCGCGCCGACAAGCCCTTCGTAGCCGTCTCCTGCGGCGCCATTCCTGAAACCCTGATCGAGGCCGAGCTCTTCGGCCATGAAAAAGGCGCCTTCACCGGCACCGTGGGCGCCCGCGAAGGCTACTTCGAGCAAGCCGCCGACGGAACGCTCTTCCTCGACGAGATCGGCGACCTCAGCTTCTTCACCCAAGTCAAGCTGCTCCGCGTCCTGCAGCAGATGGAGTTCAGCCGCCTGGGCAGCAATCGCCTCATCCCCCTGCGCGCGCGTCTCATTTTCGCCACTCACCAGAACCTGGCCAAGCTCGTGGCCGAAGGCAAATTCCGTCAGGACCTCTATTACCGCATCAACGTCATGTGCATCGAGTCGCCGGCGCTCCAGGACCGTCCCGAAGACATTCCTTTGATTGCCCAGCACTTCTTGCGCCACTATGCGCAGGTCTTCCAAAAACCCATGGACAGCATCGAGCCCAAGGCCATGGAAATGCTGCAGGGATACTCCTGGCCCGGCAACGTGCGCGAGCTGGAGAACGTCCTGCAGCGTGCCATTATCCTCACCCCCGGCTCAACCGTGCGCGCCGAAGACCTCAGCCTCAGCGTCGAGATCCAGGAGGAGGAGGATGCCGGCTTTGACGATGTAGTCGATATCGGTGATTACCAGCCCGCCAACTCCTTCGAGCGCCAGTTGCGCGACTACAAGGTCAGACTGGCCGTCAAAGCCGTTCGCGAGAATAACGGCAACAAAACCCTGGCCGCGCGCAGCCTGTGCATCTCCCGGGCCTATCTCCATCGCCTCATCCGCCTCGCCGAGCCCGAAGCGCTCATTGGCGAAGAGCGTCTGCGCGAGTCGGTCATCGCCTGAGTTGGCGTTGCCCTTCCCGTGCGGCGGCCCGCACGCGATCGTGTCTTCCCCTTCGCCCATTGGGCCGCATCAGGTGTGCTTGTTATATGCAGGTGTACCAGCCATCTCCATTCCGCTCTTCTGCCGGCCGTGAATGTACCAGCAGCACCACGAGGTTTCGTGCGCGTGCACTTCGGCTGGAGCCAGGAAATCCACATAGAGAATCCTTCCGTAGAGGAATATCTTCTCTTCCCAGTTCTCCACCCGCTTGAGCTTCTCCTCCGTCCCGCAAAACTCCTTCACATCCTCCCGGCGGAAGAACTTGATTCGCGTGGATTCTCCCGGCAGCAGAATGATAGAGCTCGCCGGAGCCGAAAGCTCCGCCTCAGCGTACTCCGGAACGCCCGGCAAATGTTCCTCATCGGCCGCGCTCGTGATCGCGTCCTCGATGAACTCAATCCTGGCCGGGCTGCGGCCCCGATTCGTAGCCACCACCACAAAGCCGTTTTCCACCGTCCGCGACGGCTCGGCAGTGACCAGAACCCACGGCCGCTCCGAACGTGCGATGGCTCGCGCGTGCAACAGGGCGGCCTGTGCGCTTTCGGCCGCGGCCTGCGCTGCTGCTTCCCCGTAACCGGTCTGGCGTTCGATTTTGCGCAGCGTTGAGATCGCCAGCATAATGCCCACATAGCCCAGGATGGCCAGGAGAACAGTCGCGCCCCATGCAATCCGGTCCTGCAAGGGCCATGGCGCGGGTGCCGGCGCCGGAGTGGCAATGGAAATGTGGGGCGTTGGAAAATCGCAGTTGCCGCCGTAGCAACCCGTCTGGGCGGCCGGGCTGACTGCGGTAGTTCCGCCGGCAGGCGCGGAAGCTGATGGAGGCGCGGCGGTTGAAGGAACCGCTGGGGCAGCAGTAGCCGGCGCATTCTGAGCGTGTGCGCTGGAGGGCCTGCCGGCGCTGCCGGTCGTGGGCGCAGGCGCCTGCACGGCGGCCACCAGCACTGCAAGCATGGCCAAGCCTCTCAAGATCATGGCGCCAATGTACCACAGGGCGCTCTCAAGGCCGCGGGCCCGGCGGCACAGGAGCGAAAAGACGCCAATGCGGGGCTTGCCCCACCCTCATCCAGGCTGCCGGCTTAGCGAGGCGGCAAGTAGGGCTCGACGCTCAAAAAATTGGAGAGAATTTGCCGTTCCTCCGGGGTGAACACTCCCTGGTAACGCGCCGAGTTGAGCACCGTCTGCCGCTCGTCGAGAGGAACCGAACGCAGCTCCTGGAACGCGCGCTTTACCAGCACCCGGCGCTGGGGCGGCAGGGTGGCGAAATTGCGGCTCGACAGGTCGAGCCGTTGGCGCGCCTGGGGCGACATGTGCTCGATGGCTTCAGCTCGCGCCAGACGCCATTCCCGCTCCTGACGCGGCATCTGGTTCACCTCCCGCAGCTGCCGGATCAGTTGCTGCTGGTTGGCGGCCGGCAGGCGGCTGAAGCTGGGATCGCTGCGCAAAAGCTGCTCCTGGTCGCGCAAAGGCAGATCGTGATGCTGGTTCAGCCAGTCTTCCAGATGCCCCGGAGGCGCATAGCGGGGATTGTAATAAGGAGGAGCGGGAGGGCCGGGAAAAGGAGAACGGCCATTGGCGGGGCCGGGATAGGCGGGCCGGAACCCGCTCGCAGGAAAGCCGGGCGGTGCGCCGGGGGCCGGACGGAACGGCCGTGGCCCGGCATTTCCCCGCCCGTTGCCTTGAATCCCCCGACCCTTGCCTCGAAATGCCCCCCCGGACCTGAACTGCCGCTCGGGCCGGCTCCGATTCTGGGCCCCATTCTGGGCGACATACTCAGCACGGGAGCGCTGCCCGGAAAAATGTTGCTCGCCGCGCCCTCCGCCTCCGCGCTGCCCCCGCGCCCAGGCCGCGGGCAAAAACACCCCCAGGATGGCCACGGCCAAAGCCGCCGCACGCATCCGTTCCGCCCTTGATACCCAGGTCACCACTTTCTCCCGCCTCTCGCCCAAATGCGATCCGTTCCAGCGGTTCAACCCTCGTTTTCTTCCCGCCTCGTTTTCTTCCCGGACCAAGGCCGCGCGCTGGACCCTCGGCCCGGCAAAGTCGATTCGCACCGCGCCCCTACAAACGCAAACCGTGAAACCGCTCTAGTAGTTCCCGCTGTCGTTGCTGGACAATGCTTCCAACTGGTTCAGCACTTGGGCGTTGTTTTGGAGCGTCTGCAGATCGTGCACTACGGCGGCTTGGCCTGCCGGCTGTGTGGGCTGGTTCCACTCGGTGATGTCCAGGTAGGTTCCGCCGCCCACCAGCAGCATGATGGTAAGCGCCATAGCCGCCAGCGGGCGCACATGAGTCCGCGGCCCGTAGGCGAATCCGGCGCGCAGCTGGATAATCCTGTTTCCCAACCAGCCGGCCGGCTCCGCCTCGCGCTCTTCCCTCATCCGGGCGTTGAGCCGGGTAAGAAAGTAAGGGCTCGGCTCCGGAGCCTGCCATGCGTCAAGAGCGTCCATGGACGCCTTCAACTCCGCCAACTCCTCCTGGCAGCGGTCGCACTCCCCAACATGCGCGTGAACCTTGGCCGAAGCCGAGACAGGATCGAGCAGCAGGTCCGCCAGCTTCGATTCCATCCCGGTGCAATTTACCTTCACCTGTTCCATTTCTGCCACCCCGCTCTCCGCCGTTGTCCATCCCGGCTTAACTTTACTCACACGAAATCCTTCAATTTGTCGCGCAGGGTCTGGTAGGCGCGGAAGAGCAGCGACTTGGTCGCCGATTCGCTCAACTTGAGCACTTCTCCGATCTGCCGGTAATCCATCCCCTCGTACTTGTGCATGAGCACCGCCATTCGCTGCCGTTCCGGCAGGGCCATCACGTTGCTACGAATGGCGGCCATGCGCTCCTCACGCAACATCCGTTGCTCTACCGACGGCTTGTCGTCGGCCACATCCGGGCTGATGCCGGTCTGCTCGTCCGTCGCATCCAGATAAACGGTCTGCGCAGCCCGTTGGTGCCGCGTGTCGCGCGCGTAGTTCACCGCCAGGTTGGTCGCGATCCGGTAAAGCCAGGTAGTGAACTTGGCCTCCGCCCGGTAGCTCATCCTGGCGCGATAGACGCGCAGAAACACCTCCTGCGCCAGCTCTTCGGCAACCGCCTGGCTGCGCACCATCCGGTACAGGAAGTGAATGATGGGCCGGTGGTATTTCTCGACAAGGTAATTGAAGCTGGCCTCGTCGCCGGCGGCCACGCGCAACATCATGGCCGCATCACTCGTGGGGTCCGGCCCACTCCGCAGACCCGTTCCTGGACCCGGCTTTACCCTCGGTTGTGAAACCGGGGCCGCACCCAGGGCTGGGTTTTCCAGGACCATGGTTGCCATATCCTCTGGAACCCCATCCGAAGCGGAAGGTTGCGGTCCTGAGTAAGTTTCAGGACCGGAATTTCCTCGTTCCGCCGGGCTGCGGCTGTCCTCTGAATCTGATGCGGCGTTGGCCACCGCGGGCGCCAGCCCGCTGATGCCCAGCGCCCCCGTAGCCGGCCCTGAAGCGGCCGCATCCAGGCCGTCTAGACCCATAACAGAACCCAACGCATTTTCACCTTCGGCGGGGGAATCGGCTGCGGGGCGGATTGATCTGGCTCGAATGTGCATAATCGGCTGGGCGCGTATACACCTCAAGATAATTGGCCGTGGCCCTACAGCAAAACTGGCGGAGCAAGGATCGAACCCGGCCAAGTTTCCCGCTTTGGTTGTAAAGCCCTGCTGGTGTTACTCTAACCCACGGGATGCCTACACCAGCGCGTCCTGGATCAGTCTCTCTCCCGGCCTTCTTTCGGGCGCTTAACTCAGCGGTAGAGTGCCACCTTCACACGGTGGAAGTCGCAGGTTCGAATCCTGCAGCGCCCACCATAGAATCAGCCACTTACGCCCAGTTCTTCTATCGTCTCAAGGCGCTCGCTTGGCCTGCCGCCCATGGGAAAAATGATGGAGCGGTTCGGGGCCATGGGCGCAGTGGGGGATAAACGCACCTTCCAGCGTCCCGGATCCAGCTTTACCGCCTATTCCCTGCCCCTTTTGCGGATCTCGATGTTTAACCGCTTGATCTTCTGGTTCAGCGTCGAGAGCGGGATCCGGAACTGCTCGGCGGCGTCGGTTTGGTTCCAGTTGCAACGCTCCAGCTTCTCCATGATGATCCGCCGCTCGATCACTTCCAGGATGTCGAAGAGCGAGGAGTTGGGGTTGTGCTCCAACAGTGCGTCCTGGAAGCTGCGCCCGGTGATGTGGCCGGGAAGCAGTTCAGCGCCGATGACCGGCCCGGAGGAAAGAACGACGCCGCGCTCGATGGCGTTCTCAAGCTCGCGCACGTTGCCCGGCCAGTCGTAATCCATCAGCGCGCGCATGGCGTCGGCCGAAAGCTTGCGCGGCGCAAGGCCGTTTTCGCTTGCGTAAAGGTCGAGGAAATGCTGGGCGAGCAGGGGGATGTCCTCCCGGCGGGCGCGCAGGGGCGGCAAATCCACCACGATCACGTTGAGCCGGTAGAAAAGGTCTTCGCGGAAGCGGCCCTCGCGGACCTCCTTGCGCAGATCGATGTTGGTGGCGGCCAGGATGCGCACATCCACCTGAATCTCCTGAATGCCGCCCAGGTGCATAAAGCGCCGGTCCTGAAGAACGCGCAGAATCTTGGCCTGCGTTTCCACGCCCATGGTGGCGATCTCGTCCAGGAAGAGCGTGCCCCCGTGCGCAACCTCGAAGAGCCCTTTTTTGGAGGCGATGGCAGAGGTGAATGCCCCCTTGACGTGGCCGAAGAGCGTGGATTCGAGCAGCTCCGATGGCATGGAGCCGGTATTGATGGGCACGAAGGGCTTGTCACGCCGCGGCGAGTTGGCGTGGATGGCCTTGGCGATGAGCTCTTTGCCGGTGCCGCTCTCGCCCTGGACGAGAACGGTGGAGCGGCTGGGCGCAACCTGAGCGACCAGATCGAAGACCTTGAGCATGATCTCGCTCTTGCCCACGATGTTGGAGAAGTTGTAGCGCTGTTTGAGGGTGCGCTTGAGTTGGAGGTTCTCCTCCTCGGCGCGGCGGCGGGCGATGGCGGAACGGATGTCGGCCAGCAGCTTTTCGTTGTCCCAGGGCTTCTGGATGAAGTTCTCAGCCCCGGCGCGAATAGAATCCACGACGTTATCCACCGTGCCGTAGGCGGTGATCATGATGACCGGCAGATCGGGCTGGCGCTCCTTGATGTGGGGCAGCAACTCCAGGCCGCTCTGGCCGGGGAGGGCAAGGTCGAGCAGAACCAGATCGAAGTTTTCGCCTTCCAGCAGACGCAGACCCTCCTCGCCGTCGCCGCCCGTGGCCACTTTATACCCTTCGAGTGAAAGCAGCACCTCTAGCGATTCGCGGATGCCCGCTTCGTCGTCGATCACCAGGATGGCGCCGGCATCGCAGTTGCCGCTGCTTGCCGGCGCGGAGGCGGAAAAGTTCAACGGCAGTTCAACCTCAGGCATGAACTGGATTCCTCAGCAGGGGAAATTCGAGATGAAAGGTGGTGCCGGCGCCGACGGCGCTCTCCACGTGAATCTTGCCGGCGTGTTCCTGAATGATCCCGTAGGAAACGGCCAGACCCAATCCGCTGCCCCGTTTGTCGCCAGGCCTGGAGGCGATCTTGGTGGTGAAGAACGGATCGTAGATGCGCTTGAGATGCTCGGGAGCGATGCCGCTCCCGGAGTCGGCGACCAGCGCGGTGATGTGGCTGTTTTCTCCGTTGACCACGGTAGCCACGCGCAGGCGGCCGCCGCCGGGCATAGCTTCCTTGGCGTTCAACAACAGGTTGAGAAACACCTGCTGCAACTTGCCGGGATTGCCGTGGATCGCCGGCAGTTCCTCCGCCAGGTCGAGATCGACAAGGATTTTCGCGGTCTTGAACTGATGTTCGAGAAGCGAAAGCGTGTCGCGGATGACCTGGTTGAGGTCGGTCGATCGGAACTCGGTCGGCGAGGTGCGGGAAAAGTTGAGCAGGCCGTTGGCGATCTCCGCGGCGCGGAAGCTCTGCTGGTTGATCTTGTCCAGCACCGGACCCAGCCGCGCGTCGCCGCGCAGTTGCTTGGAGAGCATCTGCGCATAAGAGGAAATGACGGCCAGCGGCGTGTTGATCTCGTGGGCCACGCCGGCCGCCAGCAGCCCGATGGAGCTGAGCTTGTCGGCCTGCGCAAGCTGGGACTCTAAAGTGACGCGCTCGGTGATGTCGTCCACCAGGAGGATGCGGCCCAGCGGAACAAAGTCGCGAGACAGCAGGGGCGCCACCGCGATGTTGACGGTGCGCGCCTCGCCGGCGCGCGTCGTCAGCCGGAACTTATAGAGGTTGTGAACCCCCTGCTCGTTGCGGAAGGCCTCTAGCGCCTCAATGAACTCCAAAGGAAAGACCGAGCGCAGCTCCTGGCCGATGGCCTCGGCGCGGCTGAACGCGTACATGGCCTCCATCTGCGTATTCCAGCTCTCGATGCGACCCTCAAGATCGACGGCCAGAATGCCTACGTTGATGGATTCGACGATGTTCTCGTTGAACTCCTTCAAGCGCTCGAATTCGCCTACTTTTTCTTCCAGTCGGGCGTAGAGGCTGGCGTTCTGGAGTGCGATGCCGATGTAGCTGGCCAGGGACTCGAGCAGCTCCACGTCTTCGCTCGACAAAAAGTCGCCGCCTAGGGTGCGGCCCAGGCCGATCACGGCGATGGTGCGGCTGGCCGGCCGACCGTTTCCTTGCTTGTTCACGGCCACGCGGCAGGGCAGATAGTAGTTGAGGTCGAGCCGCGCCGCGGTGCGCTGCTGCGCTTCGGGCAGGTGCAGAACCTGCTGGGCATTTTCAAAAAAGATGTGCGAGTGGTCCTGGGCGCGGTCAAAATCCAGAAAGCCCAGATCGAGCGAGTCCTGGCCCGGCCGGCCATGACTTGGCCGGTCTGGCGTGGCGCTGACCTCCGGAGGCAGCCCGTGCGAGGCGGTCAAACGCAGCCGTCTGGAGTCGTCAGCAAGGAAAACGGCCACGCGGGCCACCAGCAGCGTGCGCGGTAGCTGGTGGACGATAGACTCCAACAGCGTCTTGAGATCGGTTTCCGAACTGAGGCCGCGGCCAAACTGCACCAGCGCCTTGCGGTAATCGTAGCGATGCCGGTCGAAGGCCCGGTCCACCCAGCCCTGCACCTTGCGCTTTAGCGGCTCGAAGAGCGCCGCCGTGGCCACGATGGCCAGCACCAGGCCCCACTCGCGCACCGTTTGCGGCATTCCGTTGTGTACCACCAGGGCGATCAGCGCGATGATGCCGAAGTAAGCCCCCAGCAGCAGGACGGTCGCCAGCGTGTAGGCTACTCCGCGCTTGAAGATCAAATCTGTGTCCATCAGCCGGTAGCGGACGATAGCCCAACTGAAGGTGAGCGGCAAAAAGACCAGCGACAAACCAGCCAGATTGGTGAGCAGGCGGGGCGGGCTCAGGTCAAGCAGGAAAGGGACGGCGTTAAAGAACGTGAAAGGTAGGACCGCTAGCAGCGTTCCGCGGGTCACCCACTTCAACTGCTGGCGCAGCAAGGGCGAGCTGGCTTGCCGGTAGCCGAGGATGAAGAACAGCGCAGCCAGCAGGTAGAAAACCGCGTCGTAGGCGGTCGTGGTCTGATCGAGCCGGTGCAGGAGCAGGCCGGTCGCCTGCCAAAAATAGAATGCCCAAACCCACAGGACCAGCACTCCGGCGCCCGGAGCATAAACCAGCGGTAACAGCCACCGGCGGCGCACGTTCTTGAGCCGCTCCTCGGGAAAACTCAGCGCGAAGTGCAGGAGAAGGGCCGGTTGCAGCGCCTCCGCCGACACGTTTGCCCAAAACACAATCTGGTCGAGCACGTCGAGCTTGCCCGTGTAATGGAGGGCGTAGAGCGCAAAGGAGACCAGACAGAAGAGATAGAAGTGCGTGGCACGCGGGGCGCCCCAGCGCCTGAACAGAACGTAGAAACCGATGATCAGGTAGATGAGGCCAATGATGCGCAAGCCAGTCTGTAGGCTGCGGTCCGAGGGCACGGGAATGACTTTGACCGGCGTATCCAGGGGAATGCCGTCACGGGTGATCGTGTACAGAACCTGGCCGTAGGGGCCGGCGTGGTAGAGGGCGCGCTCAAGGTCGGCAAGCCGGGTCACCGGAGCACCGTCCACCGCAGTCAGCAGATCGTTCGTCTGAATCCCAGCACGCTCGCCAGGCGTATTCGGAAGCACCTTGTCGGCGCGGAGTCCTCCGGCCGCCTCGCGCCACCAAACCCCGGTGTAAGGCTGCTGGAAGTGGCGCTCCTGAGCCAGGTTCATTACCGCCAACAGAAAGAGCGCAGCCGTGGCTAGAGCCAGCAGCGTGGCCTGCATCCGGTTGAAGAGGCTGGTCTCCATGAGGGCGAACTCTACATCCTTCTGTTTCTTAGCACGTCAATTGCCATGCAGGAGAAACGCCCGTCACTCCTCGTCAGGACACGGCAATTCATAGAGGATACGCAACATACAGACCTCCGGCCGGAGAAAACGTCAACTGCGGCGCAGGCTGAATTTCCCTAGAGAGCCTAGAAAGCGAAAACCGCTTTACAAGGAAAAGGATATACCTATGAAAGTTGGAAGGCTATGAAGAAAGGTAGATCATCTTCCAGCCGCAGGAAAATCGAGGGCGGCAGCGGTATTTTGCGATTCAGGCTGGCCAGAGGGCCATTCCATGCCTGCCTGCGGTGGCGATTTAACGCTGGCCGTAGGTAGCCTTGGGGCCGTGCTTGCGCAAGTAGTGGTGCTCGGCAATGTAGAACGGAATTCCCGATTCCGGCGCTCCAAGAAGCACGCTGCGGAAGGCCAGTCGCGCGATGTACTCGAGCACATCCGCGTGTTCGACGGCCTCGGCCGCGGTTTTGCCCCACGCGAACGGCGCGTGGCCGGCCACCAGCACGCCGGGCACGGCGACGGGGTCAAGGCCGCCCGAACGGAAACGCCGCACGATGACCGCCCCGGTATTGCGAACATACGCCTCGGCGACCTCCCCGGCGGTGAGCGGCTCGGTGACCGGAACGGGACCGTGGAAGTAGTCGGCGTGGGTGGTGCCGAGGCACGGGATGGCGCGGCCGGCCTGCGCCCAGGCCGTGGCGAACTCCGAGTGCGTATGCACAATCCCGCCGATTTGGGGGAACTCGCGATAGAGCAGGGTGTGCGTGTCGAGGTCGCTGGAAGGCCGCAGCGAGCCGTCGACAATGTTGCCGTCGAGATCGGTGACCACCAGATCGGCTGCGGTCAGCGCGGCGTAATCGACGCCGCTGGGCTTGATGACCACCAGCGGCTTGGAGCCAGAACGGTCGATGCCGCTCACGTTGCCAAAGGTGTGCGGCGCCAAGCCGCGCCGGGCGATCTCCTGGTTCGCCCGGAGAACTTGTTCGCGGAGGGATTCGAGCAGCATGGGGCGATCCTCAGATGGAAACCTGACGCGCGGCGGCTGCGGACTATTCTAATTGACTTTCGGCGCGCCCCTCCAGATCAGTAAGCGGCGCCGTCCGCATAGTCGGAGGTCATGGTGTTGTACAGCGCCAGAGCGCTGCCCGCGTCGCTGATGTATAGGCCGAGTTCGCGATTTTCCGTCATGGAGGCGGTGGAGTAGTTGATCGACCCCATGTAGATTTTTTGCGTGCCCAGGCCGTAATCGGCGCCCACCGCCTTGGCGTGGACGTAAAATCCGGTGGATGTGTCGGGATAAACATGGACTCCGCACCCGGCGGCTTCCAGCGCGGAGAACTCCGAGCCGTACTCGTTATTGTCGTTGATCATGGCGATGTGCACGGTGACGCCGTGCTGGCACGCGGCCTCGAGCGCGCTGACGATATTGGCGGCGCCCATCTCTTCGTTTTCGATCAGCAGCGTCTTGGTGGCGTTGTTGATGATCGCCAGCATATCCGCCTGCGCGGTAGTGGGACTCCAGATGAGGTCGCCACTTGCGATCAACGAGTCGTCACCGCCTCCCGGCGTATAGTTAAAGTCGCTTGCCCCAGATGTGCCGGCGGAGGTGGTGCCGGCCGCATAATCGGCGTTGAAAGTGGCCTCGATGGCGGCGATGTCAGCGGGGTCATTCTCCACCAGGGCAAAGTCGCGCGTGGTGCTGTAGTACTGGCTTTGCAGGTTCAGCGACATGATCGCGACCTGCGTGCCGTCGACGATGAAGCTTTTCTGGTGCGTGGCCTGGAAATCCCGGTCGGCCCATACCGCGCTGCAGTTGGCAACGGAATTGAGTTGGTTGAACGCCGCAGTGTTGCCGTTCCTCTCGAGGTTCTGATCGAGGATGACGCGGACCTTTACGCCGCGATTGCAAGCCGCGACAAGATCGTTCAGGAAGGTGGTGTCCTCGAGCGCGTACATGGTCATGTCGATGGTGCTTTGCGCGTTATTGATCAACGCGTAGATCGGCGTAACGCTCAGGTCCGGCTCCGGAAAGACGTAAAGCGTGTGCTCGGTGCCTGCCGCCGCAACCCAGCCGCTAAGAACAATGCTCTGGGGCGAGCCGGATGCGTTATCGGTGATCGCGATGGCCGCGCTGTAGATGGAGGCGGCGGGAGGCGTGAAGGCCACCGAGATAGTGCAGTTCGCGCCCGCGGCCAGCGTGGCGGCGCAGGTGGTCGAATCACTGAATGCAGCCGCGCCCGCGCCTGCGAGCGCGATGTTCGATAGATTCAGTGTGGCGTTGCCGCTATTGGTGACCGTAACCGTCTGGGAGGCGCTCTTCTGGCCTACGATGGCGTTGGGAAAGGCAATTGAGGTAACGGATCCCGTAAGCCCAGGTGGCCCTGAAGAAGGGGGCGGAGAAGCCGAGGCGGTTGAACTGCCGCTTCCACAGCCGCCAAGGAAAAGTATGAAGAGAAGAGAAGCGGCAAAGGATGTTTTCATGGGCCCATCTTTCCTTGGAATATGGAAGAGGACCCATTTTAGCACCTAAATCGGCGCATGACGAAGCTATGGCGCTCCCGTCAGACGCCCGCTATGTATGGAGCCCACAGGCCAGACTGCCGCTCCAATGTTGCCGTCAGCGGTTTGCCGTCAACTGTTTGCCGTCAGCGCAGCCAGTACGGCCGCGGCATCACCGCGCCCAGCTCCGCGATCTCCGCGTCGGTGAGGTGGAACGCCGCCGCGCTCACGTTCTCTTCCAAGTGCTTTACGGAACCGGTTCCCGGAATGGGCAGCATCACCGGCGAACGGCGCAGCAGCCACGCCAGCGAGACGACCGCGGTGGAAACCTGGCGCGCGGCAGCGATCTTTTCAATGGCCTCGTGCGCCTTCCGGCTCTGGGCCATCGGGCCCCAGGGCAAAAAGGCGATGCCGTTGGCCTCGCAATAATCGACCAGGTAATCCCACTCGCGGTCGGAGAAACTGTATCGATTCTGGACACTCACGATGGGCACGATCTTGCGCGCCCGCTCTACGTGCTCGAGGGTCACGTTGGAGAGCGCGACATGGCGGATCTTGCCCTGCTCGCGCAGCCGCGCCAGCGTCTCCATGGAGGCGTCGAAGGAAGCGGCGGGGTCGGGGACGTGAAGCTGATACACATCGATGCGCTCCAGGTGCAGCCGCTTCAGGCTGCCGGCCAGCGCCTCTTCCAGGTGCGCGGGGCTGGCGTTGTGCTGCCAGACGCCCGGTCCGTGCCGCACCCAGCCGGCCTTGGTGGTGATGACCAGGCCGGCGGGATAAGGCCAGAGAGCTTCGGCGATGAGCTCCTCCGAAATGCCGGGACCGTAGGAATCGGCGGTGTCGATAAAGTTGACGCCCAGCTCGACGGCGCGGCGCAAGGTGGCCACAGCGGCCCCGCGGTCCGCCGGAGGGCCCCAGATTCCCTTGCCCGTAATCCGCATGGCCCCATATCCCATGCGATTGACTGTCAAATCCCCGCCCAGCGTAATCGTTCCCGCCTGGGCTGCCGGCAAGGTTGCGGTTCCAGATGGCATTGGCTCACCCTTTCCTGTCTCTTGTCTGGTTTCGTACTTCAAAACTATGCTCGTTTCGCCGCCAGCCCGTGCCGGCGTCCTTCGCCAACTGCGGCAGAGAGAAAGTTGTTAAGCAGCGCGCCACCGGCCCTCCCCAAGACGGTAGGCTCGAACCAATCGCCGGCAGGCGCTGCTTGCGGGCAGGCCGGCGGGTTGACGGAGCCTCCAGGGCGCCCCTCCGCGCCGCTTCAAATTATATCCCCGCCTAACCCCGCCTTTTGCGCCGGCGGGAAAGCAGAGGCGCCGCCGATTGCGATCCCCGGCTCCTGCCAACAAGGTGCAACGGTGCCCATTGCGCTTTCCCGCCTCGTATACTGACCGAATAATGGGCAATAAAGGAAGAGAGGGTCTGTAAACTTGCGCGCAAGGGGGGCGTCTACCAAAGTGATGGCAGCCGGAACGGTTGTTAAGCCGATGAACGTTGAAGCGGCCGAGGAGATTGCCGCCCAAGAGTTCTCGTCTGTCGTCGCCAGCCACCGGCCGCAGATCTTCCGGTTTTTGCTCGCCTCTACGCGCGACGTGGACTTGGCCGAGACGCTCACCCAGGAGTGCTTCCTGAAAGCGCACCGGAATTGGAAGCATTTCCGCGGCGAGTCGAGCGCCATGACTTGGCTGATGCGGATTGCCATCAACCTGCAGAAGGACCACTGGCGCAACCGGCGCATGCAGTTCTGGCGGCATACGCAGAACAATGCGGTGGATATGGACGAGGCCAGTGACTGGCTGCCCAGTGGCGAGCGCAACGCGGAGCAACAGTTGCTGGCACGGGAGCAGGTGAAGCAAGTTTGGAAGGCGGTGACGGGATTGAGCCAACGGCAGCGCACGGTTTTCTTGCTGCGCTACGTGGAGGAGCGGGAGTTGGATGAGATTGCGCAAGCTACCGGCTTGAGCGAAGGCACGGTGAAGGCGCATCTTTCGCGCGCGCTGGGAAAGGTGCGCGCGCAAGTGGGAGGCAAGAGATGAATTCAAGCGGGAAAGTAGCGGGTGAGGCTTTGGATGCGGAACTGAAGCAGGCGATCGGAAACTTCCGGCAGTGCGTTCATGCCTGGAGCGAGGCGGCGTACAGCCGGCCGCGGGTGGAGGCGCGTGTGGCGCGCCACAGGAGTTGGCGGCTGGCGGTGGGGTGGGCCCTGGGCTGCGTGCTGGCGGCGGGGAGCCTGACGGGAGGGCTGTACGAACGCCATCACCGCCAGGAGCTGGCCAGAATCGCTGCGGCGCAGGCGGCGCGGCAACGGCAGCTTGCGGCCGAGGAGCGCGCCCAAGAGGATCGCAATCTGCTGGCCACCGTCGACAACGAGGTGTCGAGCGCGGTTCCGCAAGCGATGGAACCCCTGGCCGAATTGATGGATGGCGATGCGGACCAATAACAAACGGGCTCCCGAGATAGGAGAACGGCCGGAAAGAGAGGGGGATCTTTGATGAAAGTTAGGTTTCTACGTCATGTTGTTGCTTTGGCGACGGTGGGAGTTTTGATAGCCGGCGGCCTGGCCGGAGCGCAAGGCCCTGGCGCAGGCATGGGAACGGGCTCTGTCGTGATCGCCCCGCATCAGCCGCCCTTCGCGCGGGCCTTCCGGTTCCAGGGCACCCACGGCCGCTGGTGGAACAACCCCAGAGTTGTAGCCGAGTTGAAGCTGACCGACGATCAGCGCAAGGCGATGGACCAGACTCTGTTCCAGCACCGCGAGCATCTGATCGATTTGCAGGCCAATCTGGAGAGGGCGAATCTGGGGATGCAGCCGCTGATGAATGCCGATACGCCCAATGAAGCGGCGATCGACGCGCAGATCGACAAAGTGGTCCAGGCGCGGGCCGATCTCGAACGCGCCGATGCGCGCTTTCTGCTCGCCCTGCGCATGAAGCTCACTCCGGAGCAGTGGAAGCAGGTGCAGGACCTCCGCGCCCGCCGCGCCATGATGCGGCGCGGACCCATGCCGCAACGGCAGTGGAGACAGCGGTCGGGTGGCCGATTCCAGATGCCAGGCCCTCCCCCACCGCCGCCGTCTTCGGCCCCAGCGCAGGGGTCGCAAACGCCGGCAACCGGAACCCCGCAATAGCAGAAAAGGGGGCGATAGGCCTTTACGGCCCGACGCCGGTTCGGGCCCAAGAAAGGTTCAAGGTTTTTCAAGCACAAGAAAGATCAAGTGGGATCATGGGCGGCAAGGGGAAGTAATCCCTCTGCCGCCATTTTTTGGCCGACGCATGGCGCCAGGCGGCTGGCCCCTGGCTCAAAACGGAACAAATGGGTGAAGCGCATCGCGACGGTCATTGGAGCGCATTGGGACAGTGATTGAACGGAAGCGGGACAGCTTGAATCGGGCCGCAACAGATAAAGGCTGCGCAGCCCGAAAAAAATATGACTAAAGTTATTTCCGCCCGCACCGATGAAAGGGGTGGATGCAAAGAAGCCCATCCGATAGCAGCGGTTCCCGGCGGAGTGGCAGATGCAGTAAGGAAAAGGCGCTGACCAAGGCATCCAAGAAGGAGTTCAGTCCCATGGCCCTCGGTGTTTTGAACAACCTCTCGGCAATCTACGCGGAGAACAATCTGAACAACACGAACAACAGCTTGCAGACGGTTCTGCAGCAGTTGTCCTCGGGTTCGCGCATCAACTCGGGCGCGGACGATGCCGCGGGCCTCTCACTGGTGAACGGCCTGGCGGCCAACTCGGCGGCGCTGACGCAATCTGAAACCAACGCCACCGAAGGCGTCGGCTTGCTCCAGGTGGCCGACGGCGCGCTCTCGCAGGTGACTAACCTGCTCACCCGCGCCATCACCCTGGCTACCGAAGCCTCCAACGGCACGCTCAATAGTTCTCAAGACGCCGCCGCCAACCAGGAATACCAGTCGATCCTTTCCGAGATCAACAATATCGGATCGACGACCACCTACAACCAGAACCAGGTATTCAATGGCGCGCAGGCGGGGGTGTCGATTTATACCGGTGACTCGTCTTCCACCGGCTCCTCGATCGACAACCTCTTCTTCGCCAAGCTGACATCGTCCAGCGTGGGCGATGCGGGCGGCTCTTTGCAGCAAAGCAATGCGGGCATCTTCGTGGACCTGTCGGCGGATGCGGCCGGGCCGGTGCTGAGCAAGGCGGCCACGGAGAACGACGCACTGGGCGGGACCGGCATCGTCTTTACGATCACCAACCCGGACGGCACCCAGAGCACCGTTACCACCACCGCCACTACGGTCAGCAACCTGATTTCGGAGATCAACAAGGATGGCATTCCCGGCGTAACCGCCACCTTTACCACCGCGGCCGCCGTAGGCGACGGGGGCGTGGCTGGCGGCGACACCGGCATCCTGCTCACCAATACCAATTCGGCAGTCGTCATCACCGCTGCCAATGCCAACGTTTCCGACACCACCTCCGGTGCAACTACATCCAACGCCGCCTCTACCGCCGCAACCGCGACCCTCTCTTACGTGACGGCCACCGGCGGCGACCAGACCGCGGACCTCTCCAATACCAGTCTGACCACCGCCGGCGATGCGCAGAGCGCCCTGGCCGTGATCAATGACGCCATCACCTACGCGGCCGCGCAGGACGGCTACATCGGCGCGCAGATCAATACCCTCAACTCCATCAGCCAGGTCATGAGCACGCAGCAGGAGAACGTGGTCTCGGCGCAAAACGCCATCCAGGCCACCGACTACGCCGCCGCGACCTCCAATATGTCAAAGTACGAGATCCTCAGCCAAACCGGCATCGCCGCGCTCGCACAAGCCAACAGCGTGCAGCAGGAAGTGCTCAAGCTGATGCAGTAAGCTAAGAGAGTTTTTCGCAATACTGAAGTACCTTCAAGACAACCCAGGGACGGGCGGCGGCAGGGTCACGAACCTTGCCGCCCATTTTTTTCTTGAAAAATCTCTATACCCGCTCGCCGCGCAACTCCCCAGAGCCGGCTTTTCGCTGGCTTCCACACCGGCCGGGCAGCTAGCGCGTTCTTGCGCCCATCGCTTGAGAGGCGGGAAAGCAGCAACTAGACCTCGGCCGCTGCCGCTCTCTTCCACCGGGGTGCTGCCGGGCCCGCTGCCAAGAAGTTCCCGCCTTGCCCTGAATTTATAATCCAGTGAAGCGCGAAGCGGTCACACGCGCGCTTGTCTGGAGCCAGAGCATGACCTTTTCCATCCAGGAGATCCTGGATTTCCTGCCTCACCGCTATCCGTTTCTGCTCATCGACCGGGTGGTGGAGTACGAGCCCGCCAAGCGGCTGGTCGCCCTCAAAAACGTGACCGTCAACGAGCCGTTCTTCCAGGGCCATTTTCCCGGATATCCCATCATGCCCGGCGTGCTGGTGGTGGAAGCCATGGCCCAGGCCGGCGGCATGATCATGTTGGCCGATCTGGCCGACCGCCATAACAAGCTGGTGGTCTTCACCGGCATCGAGCGGGCCAAGTTCCGCCGTCCCGTCACACCCGGGGACCAGTTGCGCATCGAGGTGGATGTGCTCGCCTTCCGGCCCCGCGCCGGACGCATCGCGGGCCGGGCCTACGTGGACGGCAAACTGGCTTGCGAAGCCACGCTCACCTGCCAGGTGGTGACGCGGGAGCGCGAACAGCGCGCGCACGGGAATAAGCCGGCCGCTGAACGCGCCGTGGCTTCCGGGACGGAGACGCAGGAGTGAGTGTCCATCCCAGCGCGGTCATCGCTCACGGAGCGCGCGTGCCCGCCTCCTGCACCGTCGGCCCGTTCTGCACGATCGGACCTGAAGTGGTGCTGGGCGAGGATTGCACCCTCATCTCCCATGTGGTCCTCGTCGGTCGCACCCGCATCGGCGCGCGCAACGTGTTTTATCCTTTCAGCTCCATCGGCGTGCCGCCCCAGGACCTGAAGTACAAGGGCGAGCCCACCGAAACGGAGATCGGCGATGAAAATGTCATCCGCGAGTGCGTCACCATCAGCCGCGGCACGGTGGGTGGCGGCGGCCTGACGCGCATCGGTTCCAACTGCCTGCTGATGACCTGCGCTCACATCGGCCACGACAGCCTGGTGGGCAGTCACTGCATCCTCGCCAACGCCGCCACACTCGCCGGGCACGTGATCATCGAGGATCATGCCACGCTGGGCGCGTTTTGCCCCGTGCACCAGCACTGCACCGTGGGCCGTTATGCCTTTGTGGGCGGCGGCACCATCGTCACCCAGGACGTGCTCCCGTTTTCGCTCACCTCCTCGCGGCGGGAGAACAAAACCTTCGGAATCAACAAGATAGGCCTGGAGCGGCGGGGATTCTCTGCGCCACGCCTCAAGGCCCTGCAAAAGGCCTTCCGGCTCCTGCTTTCGTCCAAGCTGAACACCACCCAGGCCCTCGAAAGGCTGCGCGAGCTGGAAGGCGATGACGTGGCCCTGCTCGTCGACTTCATCGAGCGCAGCCAGCGCGGGGTGATTAAATAGAGGGCCGTCTTGGTGTGGCAGCG
Source organism: uncultured Acidobacteriota bacterium (assembly GCA_963808795.1). Lineage (GTDB taxonomy): Bacteria > Acidobacteriota > Terriglobia > Terriglobales > Acidobacteriaceae > Telmatobacter. Next base: position 14,874 of record CAWEGL010000011.1, on the reverse strand, counting down.
ACAGTTGGACGGCTTCTGATCGGAGGAGGTCTATGCAAAAATACCTCGGCGCCCTAACACTTGTACTGCTGGTTGGAATGGTATTGACCCGTACCTTGCTGATGAGAATAAACGGAATAAAAGCAATGCATTTCGGCACTACAGACAAAAAGGATTTCTTGATTCCGCCATTTGCTTTTTTCTACTTTTATATCGTGTTTGCCGCTGCCTTTAACCTTCCGACTGTTAGCGGTCAAGAACTCTTTCACTCTGGAATGGTCTCCTGGGTAGGAGTGCTTTTTTGCCTGGCGGGATTGGTGCTGGTGCTGCTGAGCCTTATCTCTTTGGGGAATAGTTTCCGTGTCGGCATTGACACAGACCAGCCGGACAAACTTGTAACCGCGGGTATTTTTGCCTTTAGTCGCAATCCGATTTATGTGGCGTTTGGATTTGTCTTGCTGGGCCAGTTCTTGGTGTTCCCAAGTTGGATTCTCCTGGTCTATATGGTTGCCGGGACAGGGCTGTTTCAACGTCAGGTATTGCGTGAAGAAGAATACCTGAGAAGCCATTACGGCCAGCAATATTCAGAATATTCGGCGCGAGTAAGGCGGTATCTTTAGGCAGGCCACGGTGAGGTGCTTGACGACGACTGATCCGAGGTCGGCCAAAGCTAAGGTGAGCTGGTACTAAGTTGAACAAGAATCCAATGGCGCGTTGCGTTTCAACCGGGCGGACATCATGACCCTCGGCCTCATCGCCGGCAACGGCCGCTTCCCGTTCCTGCTCCTCGACGCGGCGCGGGCGCAGGGGCTCTCCGTCGTGGTGGCCGCCCTCCGCGAGGAGACCGACCCGGAGATCGACCTGCGCGCCCAGGTTGATCCCGGCGTCACCGTTCATTGGCTCTCTCTCGGCGAACTCTCCAAGCTGGTCGAGACCTTTCACCGGGAAGGCGTCGAGAAGGCCGTGATGGCCGGGCAGGTCAAGCATAAGCAAATTTTCTCGAGCATCCGGCCCGACTGGCGGCTGGCCAAGCTGCTCCTCAACCTGGGCACCCGCTCCACCGACGCGCTCCTGGGCGCGGTAGCCAGCGTGCTGGCCGATGAAGGGATCGAACTGGTCAGCTCGACGGCCTTTCTTGAGCCGCTGCTGGCCCCGGCGGGCGTGCTCACCGAACGCGAGCCGGACGAGGAAGAGCGCAAAAACATCGAGTACGGCCTGCAAGTCGCGCGCGCGCTCGCCGGGTTCGACATTGGGCAGACCGTGGTGGTGGCCGCCCAGGCCTGCGTGGCCGTCGAGGCCATGGAGGGCACCGACGCAACCATCGAGCGCGCCGGCCGGCTAATGCAATCCCTCGAGGGCGGCGCATCGACGCTGGAACGCCGCCTGACCGTGGTCAAGGTGGCCAAGCCCAACCAGGATATGCGCTTCGACGTGCCGGTCGTCGGCGTCCCGACGGTGGAAACCATGATCCGCGCCGGCGCCAGTTGCCTCTCCATCGAGGCCGGACGTACCCTCTTATTCGACCGCGACACCTTGCTCGAACACGCCGGGCGGGTAGGGATTGCCATTGTGGCCGCCCCGCGCGCATGCTGACGGCAGGAGGATCTTCTGCGCGGCGAGGAAACGGCTGTAGCGGCTTTCGACCGCTGGCTCCAAGCGCAAAAGAGCCCGGCTCGTTGCCGGGCTCTTTCCCTTACCGTGTGTTCCCGCTTGCTGCTCTTTGCTACTTCTTCCTTCTGGCCGCCTTCCTCGGCGCCTTTTTGGCTACGGCTTTCTTCCCTGGCTTTTTGGCCGCAACCTTCTTGGCGGCCTTCTTCGCTGGCTTTTTGGCGGCCTTCTTCGCCGGCAATGACTTGCCTCGTTTCACCGCCTTGCCGGTGCTCTTCTTGGCCGCAACCTTCTTGGCGGCTTTCTTCGCTGGCTTTTTAGCGGCCTTCTTCGCCGCCTTTTTGGCCGCAACCTTCTTGCCGGCCGCCTTTTTCGCGGCTGCTTTCTTTGCCGGAGCCTTGGCCGCTTTCTTCGCAGCCGCTTTTTTCGCGGCTGGCTTCTTCTTGGCAACCTTTTTCACCGGCGGCTTTACTGCGGGTTCTTCCACAATGGCAACCACTACCTCCTCGGCCAGCACCTCATCGTCGTCATCCGAGGAGGTCAATATACTGGCGCCTCCGGCTTCATCTTCCTCGTCTCCTAAGTCTTCCATCCGGTCGGGGTCCATATCATCTAGCTCCCCCGTCGGGTTGCCGTCACTCATCGCGTACATCTTCATTACTTCGTCCATCCCATTGCCTCCGGCGGCATGCCGCTGCCTTCATTCTGTTTGTGGCTTCGCGCAGCGGACCTTTTCTTTCCGCTTGCGTAAGGAAATTCGTAGCTATAGCTTGCACACAATCACCTGCAAAATACAAGTCTTGAATGCGATCCCCGCACTTTTTACTTCTGCGGGGAGGTCTGGGCGCTTGCGGAGGAGTTGCTCGTCCGCCGGCCTCGCGCGCGGGAAGCCGTCCCGGTATGGGCCGCATCGCCCTTCCTGGGGACGGCCGCGGCCTTTCGCCCTGCCGATGCCGGATTGCCGGACCTGGCCCCCGCTTCTCTGCTGCGGGCCGTTTCATGGCGCTGCGTTGCAGCGGTGCTCCGGCGGTGGCTGGAGGAGCGGCGCAGCTCCTGCACCGGCTCGGCTACGTACAGCCGCCGTCCCGCCCGGATCATCGACCCATAATAGATTCCGTTCCAGCGCCGCAGATCGTTCAGCGGAACGCCAAAGCGGTCCGCGATGGTGATCAGCGTATCGCCCCGGCGCACGGTGTACACCCGCGCTCCCGCCAGGGCCTCGTCCTCGTAGCGAACCGGAACCACCAGGCCCGTCACATCCACTAGGCTGTCAGATGCGCGCATTTGGTTGGCGCTCGCCAGAGCAGCTTCCGATATACGGTACTCGCGCGCCACCGAAGCCATCGTGTCGTCCGCCTTGACCTCGTGATAGCGCCACGAGCCCCGTTTGTCTTCGGGAATCAGAGCAATGCGTTGATCGTAGAGCGTGGCCATGCCTGCCGGCAGGTGAAGATCGAACGGGGTGTCCGGCGGCGTGACCATGCGCAGCAGGCTGGGGTTTAGCGCCTCCAGCTCACTCGCCGGCGCGCCCACCAGGTCCGAGACCAGGCCCAAATTGACTGAGTAGTCAACGGTTACCGTGTCGGTGAGTACCGGAGGATCAAGCGTGATGTCGTCAAAGCCGTACTGCTTGGGGTGGTTGGCAATGATGATCGCCGCCAGAATCTCGGGCACGTAGTTCCTGGTTTCGGCAGGCAGTTCGTTGCGCTGGTAAAGCTGCCAGAAGTCGGCGTAGCCGGTCTTCGCCACCGCGCGTTGCACGTTGCCCGCGCCCCAGTCGTAGGCCGCCATCGCCAGGTACCAGTCTCCCAACTGGTCGTAGAGAAACTTCATGTAGCGGGCGTAGGCCAGCGTGGATTCCTCGGGATCGAAGCGCTCGTCCGTGTAGCGGTTGCGCGTCAGCCCGTAGTTGCCGTGGGGCATAAACTGCCACATGCCGCCGGCCCTGCCGCCGGACCTGGTCCTGGGACCGATGGCCCGCGGATTGAAGGCCGATTCGGCTACCGCCTGGTAGATCAGATCCTGCGGCACGCCCTCTTCAGCCAGAATGCGCTCAATCATCCCCTTGTACATCCCCGCGCGCTCGAAGGCGTGCAGCAGCGTGTTGTGGCCCTTTTCGGTGTAGGCGAAAAAGTTGATGTAGCTGGCCACGTATTCGTTCACCATCAGGGGCAGATCGGATTTGGTGGTGGCCAGTTCGGCCTGCGCCTTGGCCACCAGATTGGGATCCACCTTGAAGGTCACTTCGCTGGCTGCCTCAGCCGGCGTGGGCTCCACGTTGGCCACAAAGCCGTTGCCCTGCTTCAACGCCTCCATCTCCAGGTTGCTCACCTCGTCCACGATCCGTTCGAACTCCGCCTCCAGCTCGGGCGTGCCCTTGATGTCGACGCCCGAGGTAAGCATCAGGTCCACGGCGCGGTCGAACTGGGTCTTGGCTTCCGGCAACAGCCCTTGGCGATAGTCGGCGTCCCCGGCCGCATAGGCCGCGTTCACCTGCTCGATCAACTCGTGGACGCGCTGCTGTTTGGCGGCCGAGAGTTCCGGCTTCGCCGCCGCGGCTTGCGGAGCTGACGGCTTCTCGACGGCCGGCGCGATGGCTTGCGGCTTCACATTGGCTGCGGCGCTCTTGGACTGCGAAGGCCCACAGCCCGCCACAGCCAGCGCCAACAAAAGCCAGCCGGGCATGAGAACCGATTTCCAATGCATACAATTCAACAGACGCATCCACCCCCGCGTAGGTAAGACCGCGGAAAGCACTAGGTCCGATGATAAGCGATGAGCGGGAGCCGCGCGCGGATGGGGTATCTTTTGGCCGCCTGCACCGCTCAAGGCCCTTCAGTCTGTGAAGTTTCAATACGTTGTTTCTTTCTTTCGGGTCTTGCAACAAAGGCACGACTTCACAGGCTGCGGAAAAACTCGCACGGGCGGTAGGCCGGGACTGGTAGGCCGGGACTTTAGTCCCGGCATAACGGCCACAGAATCAGCGGGGCCTTTACAGGTTGCGGAAAAAGAACTGGGCCCTGAGCCGTGCTTTCCGGGAATTTCGACCAGAATCAGGTCTTTTTCCGCAACCTGTTCAGTCGGGCCGATAAAGCCTCAAGCGCAAGCGCCTGACCGCGCGAAGGACCGCACCCTGACCGTAGCTTGACATGTGCATAACATGCAAGTATGTTCATCGCATGGACCGCATGATCCAGGTTCGAAATGTCCCGGATGCTCTTCATCGCAGCCTGAAGGCCAGGGCCGCGATGGCGGGCATGTCGCTTTCCGACTATTTGCTAGGGGAACTCCGGGAGATCGCGGAGCGCCCAACGCTTGCGGAGTTCCGCGCGCGCCTGCATGCGCGCAGACCGGTTTCCGCCGCTCTCGACACCGCTGGTCTCCTGCGCGAAGAACGCGCTGCGCGATGATCGTGCTCGATGCTTCGGCGGCCGTAGACTGGCTGCTCGAGACCCCAGCCGGACAGCGCATCGAGCAACGCATCTATGCGCGTAACGAAACCCTGCACACCGTACATCTGCTCGATGTGGAATTCGCTCAGGTTCTGCGGCGTCTGGTGCGCGAGGGCACATTGGCGCCCAGGCGGGCCGAGGAGGCAATTGAGGATCTGGCCGCCCTGCGCATGGCGCGCTATGCTCCCATGCTGCTGCTCAAACGGATCTGGCGGCTGCGACAGAACCTGAGTGCTTACGATGCGGCCTATGTGGCGCTCGCCGAAGAGTTGAGGGCTCCCTTGATCACGCGCGACCAAAAACTTGCCGCCGCCCCCGGCCATGCGGCCGCGATCGAGGTCTTCTAGCTCAGCTTCCCTACGCAGAGACGGAGCGCGGGCCACCGGGCCTTCCCACCCAAGCGCGATGAAACCTGCGCAACTAGTCCTTCTTCCGGCAGAAGCGCGCTGCGAGAAGATGGTCAATTTGCGGCTTAAAGTCTGCAAAATCCAACAGAAGCTGATCACTGGCTTTTTGGTTGCGGGCAATCACGCACCAAAACTCGTCGTGGCTGATGAAGCCAAAACAGTCTCCGCCGGCGGGAAGGATGTATGCATCCCAGCCGTAGACAAAACACGGCACAATGAATGCGGCTAGGTCAGTAACCTCATCTGATCGGAACCAATGAGCGTTAGCCGCACCGAGTGGGCGCAAATCGCCGTAGCCCATACGCATTCGCTCCACGATCTTCCACCCGCTCTTTTCGAGTTGTGAGCTTCCGATATCCCAGAGACGCAGCCATAGGAGCTCCCCGTTAAACGATGATTCATCACCGGAAACGCCGACCAGCGAAAGTAGCCGGGCTGCGTAGGTAACACGCAATGGCGTTTCGGGATAATTGAGCCGAATGCAAGAAACATCGTCAGAGTCGAAGAAGATTTCATTAGATTCATCGACCTGAATCCCCGAAGCCCATGCGTTCCGCGCTTCAAACTCACACGCTTCCTTGTCCGTCAGCACATTCATCTCTGTTATTTTCGGTCGCTGACGCAATAGTTGTCGATAACAGAACCAATACTCCTTGACAGGGCTCCGGCTGTGTTGTCGGCAATGCGGAAGCAACTCGGATCTTACCGCGTTGAAGCGCCCCAAAGGCAACCGCGAATCACTCGACTGCGCCACAGGTTGACACCGTGATGCTAGTACGAGTGCCGGTGATAAGCTAGACCCGAGAGGGCTTTGCGCGCCCGCGGCGCTAAGCCCTTTATTTGCGCCGCTCCCATGGATGCCCGCTTCCTTCGCAACTTCGCCATCATCGCCCACATCGACCACGGCAAGTCGACGCTCAGCGACCGCCTGCTGGAGCTGACCGGCTCCGTCACCGGCCGCGACATGCAAGCCCAGATCCTCGACGACATGGATCTGGAGCGGGAGCGAGGCATCACCATCAAGGCCCACGCCGTGCGCATGATGTACAAGGCCCGCGACGGCGAAACCTACCAGCTCAATCTCATCGACACGCCCGGCCACGTCGATTTCAGCTACGAGGTCTCGCGCTCGCTGGCCTCCTGCGAGGGCGCGCTGCTGGTGGTCGACGCCAGCCAGGGCGTCGAGGCGCAGACGCTCGCCAACGCCTATCTCGCCATCAACCACGGCCTCGAAATCATTCCCGTGATCAACAAGATCGATCTCCCCTCGGCCGACATCCTGGGCACCCAGGAAGCCATCGAGAAGGCCGTGGGGCTCGACGCCACCGACGCCATCCCCGTCAGCGCCAAGACCGGCCAGGGCGTGCCCGAGGTGCTGGAGGCCATCGTGCACCGCCTTCCCGCCCCCACCGGCAATCCGGAAGCTCCGCTCCAGGCATTGGTCTTCGACTCCTGGTTCGACGCCTATCGCGGCGTCATCGTGCTCGTCCGCGTGATGCAGGGAACCATGCGCAAAGGCCAGCGCATCCGGTTCATGGCCAACGCCAAATCCTACGAGATCGAGTCCATGGGCGTCCTTTGCCCCAAGCCCGTGGAGATCGGCGACCTCTCCGCCGGCGAAGTCGGCTTCTTTGCAGCCACCATCAAGAACGTAAACGACACCCGCATCGGCGACACCGTCACCGATGACGCCCACCCCGCCGCCGCACCCCTGCCCGGATTTGAAGACATCAAGCCCATGGTCTTCGCCGGGCTCTATACCGTGGATTCCCACGAGCACACGCTGCTGCGCGACGCTCTCGAGAAACTCCGCCTCAACGACTCCTCCTTCTTTTTTGAGCCGGAGAGCTCGGTGGCCCTGGGTTTCGGCTTCCGCTGCGGATTCCTGGGCCTGCTCCACATGGAGATCATCCAGGAGCGTCTGGAGCGCGAGTATGAGCTGGACCTCATCACCACCGCCCCCGGCGTCCGCTATCGCATCACGCTCACCGACGGCTCGGAGGCTAAAGTCGACAATCCCTCCCGCTGGCCCGAGCCCGGCCACATCCAGTCCATCCACGAGCCCGTCATCACCGCCAAAATTCTCACCAACGAGGAGTACGTCGGCGGCATCTTCAAGCTGGTGGAAGAAAAGCGCGGCAAGCAAATCAACTTCGAGTACGTGACCCCAACGCGCGTGATGCTCACCTACGAACTGCCGCTCAATGAGATCGTCCTCGACTTCTACGACCGCCTCAAGTCCATCTCACGCGGCTACGCCTCGCTCGACTATCAACTCGCCGGCGAGTGGGAATCGCCCATGGTCAAGCTCGATGTTCTCGTCTCCGGCGAGCCGGTCGATGCACTCTGCATCATCGTCCACCGCGACCACGCCTACGAGCGCGGACGCGCGCTGGTCTCCAAGATGCGCGAACTGATCCCGCGCCAGCAGTTCGAAGTAGCCATCCAGGCCGCCATCGGCGCCAAAGTCATTGCCCGAGAAACCGTCAGCCCGTTGCGCAAGAACGTGCTGGCGAAATGCTACGGCGGCGACATCACCCGCAAACGCAAGCTCCTGGAAAAGCAAAAAGAAGGCAAAAAGCGCATGAAGCGGATCGGCAAAGTCGATATTCCTCAGGAGGCCTTCCTGGCCGTGTTGCGGGTGGGAGAAGATCAGAAGTAACCGCAAGGCAGCGGATCGATAGGCAGCGGACCGATTGGCACTTCAGTCACCTCATATTCATCTGCGGCTGTGGAAACCTCGGCAAGTGGGCGGCCAAAGCGCCGGCCGTCCGAAGTTCTGCACCATTCCCACCGCTTCAGCGGCTTGCCTTTGATAAATAAAGACTTGCATTCCATAACAGAAAGGAGTAACGGCTGGCAAGAGAAAAAAATGGACTGTTGACCCGCCGCTTCCGAAAGTAATCCACAAATTTTTCCACAGGGGCGGCAGAAAAACCGGGACTTTTCAGACCATGGCCGGCAATTCTTCCTGCCACTGCCGCGAGCGGCGGCTAACTCACAAGCCCCGCAGAGCGGGGCTTGTCGGCATCGCGCCCGGAATTAGTGCGCGGTAGGTTGAGGCTGGGGCGCCGGCGGAGGCGTGTCGGATACCGGCTCAGGCGGCGGGGGAGGGATTTTTGACTGCGCATTGTAGGCGTCGATCACCTCCTTGCTGATATTCGTGGCGTCTGTGGCATAGAGCACTGGCGATTGCTGCTGCGAGATGTCCAGCACCAGCGTGTAGCCGTGCTGCTTGGCATACGCTTCCATCACGTCGTAGACCTTGGCCGCCAGGCTGGTGTAGAGGTTCTGCATGGCCGTCTGGAAGTCGCTCCGAGCGTCTTGGGTGGAGCGGTCCAGCTCCGTCTGCTTGTTTTGGATATCCCGGGAGCGATTGGCGCGTTCCACGTCGCTCAGGGTATTGGCTTGCGCCTGTAATTGCTTGGTCTCGGTGTCGATATCATCGCTGAGGGTCTTGAGCTGCGCCTGTCGCGGCTCGAACTTCTTCTCCAGGTCGCCGAAGTCCCGCTGGCCTTCGTTGGTTTGAGCCACGGCCGCTTGAAAGGCAATGACGGCGATCTTAGCTCCCGGAACTGACGCCGCCGGAGCGGCCGAGGATTGGGCTGCGGCATTCAGGACCAAGCCTGAGGCCAACAACAGACTGATTGCAAGCGAGCGCTTCATATGAATCCAAAACTCCTTCGTAAATCCCGTGCGGACGCCCTCGCTTTCCGGGGCTGGTTCCGCGCCGCGCCGGTCTTTAGTGCGCCGTAGGTTGGGGTTGGGGCGCAGGCGGAGGCATATCAGACACTGGCTGCGGTGGCGGCGCGGGGACTTCCGACTTCAAGTTGTAAGCATCGATCACCGGCTTGGTGATGTCCGTGGCTGGCATCCAATAGAGTACGGGCGATTGCTGCTGTGAGGCGTCCAGCACCAGCGTGTAGCCGTGCTGCTTGGCATACGCTTCCACTACCTCGAAGACCTTGGCCGCCAAGCTGGTGTAGAGGTTCTGCATGGCCGTCTGGAAGTCGCTCCGAGCGTCCTGGACAGAGCGGTTCAACTCCGTCTGCTTGTTTTGGATATCCCGGGAGCGATTGTCGCGTTCCACGTCGCTCAGGGTATTGGCCTGCGCCTGTAATTGCTTGGTCTCGGTGTCGATCTCATCGCTGAGGGCCTTGAGCTGCGCCTGTTGCGGCTCGAACTTTTTCTCTAGGTCCGCGAGGTCCCGCTGGCCTTCGTTGGTTTGAGCCACAGCCGCTTGAAAGGTAATGACGGCGATCTTAGCTCCCGGAACTGACGCCGCCGGAGCGGCCGAGGATTGAGCTGCGGCATTCAGGACCAAGCCTGAGGCTAACAACAGACTGATTGCAAGCGAGCGCTTCATGTGAATCCAAAACTCCTTCGTAAATCCCGTGCGGACGTCCCGCCTTTCAGGGCGCTTTCTAGAGCGTACGCGTCAATTTTGACGGCGCGACGCCCTCTTTGTCCCTACACGGAACCGGCTCGCCGGTTACGTCAGCCCGGTTGCGCACCAACGCGCCCAACCTTCCTACAAACCTCACCGTCCTTTTTTGTGAAACTCTGCGCCGGCTGGAACAGAGGCAAGAAAAGACGCGCACGGTGACGCCAACATAAGCTAATGGCGATTATAGGGGGGGCAAGGAAAGCGCGTCAATCCGGCCAGGCGCTCCATCTGGCTTGCCCAGCCGCGGGAGCGCGCGCCGCGTCTCTCGCGGAAATCCAGATCTCCTGCCCCGCCGGCCTACGCTCGCTTTCCGTTCCGTATCAGTGCTGCACGGCGGGCCTTACGGTCCGGGTCGGTTGGGGTGCTGGAACCGCCTGTCCAGCCGCCGGAGCCGGCACACCCGACTTGAGGTTGTAAGCGTCCAGGACCGCCTTGGTAATGTCGGTCGAATCCTCGGCATAAAGTATCGGCGTTTGCTGCTGGGAAGCATCCAGCACCAGCGTGTATCCCCGCTGCTTTACGTAGCCCGACATCACGTCGTAGACCTTCGCGGCCACGGCCGAGAACATATCCTGCATCTCCTGCTGGAAGGCGCTCTGCGCGTCTTGGGCGTCGCGGTCCAGTTGCTTTTTCTTGCCGTCGATGAGGCTGGAACGGGAGGCGCGCTCGGCCTCGCTCAAGGTGGCCTCCTGCGCCTGTAACTGCTTGGTTATAGTATCGATCTGGTCGCTCAGCGCCTTGAGCTGCTGGCGCTGAGGATCGTACTTCTTCTGCAATTCGGCCAAGTTGCGTTGAAATTCGTTGGTCTGGACAACGGCCGTCTGGAAAGCAATGACGGCGACCTTAGCGGGTGCGCGGGGGGCAGCGGCCGGAGCCGCGGGGGATTGGGCTGCGGCGCTCAGGGCCATGCCTGAGGCCAACGTAAGTACGATTGCGAGCAAACGCTTCATGCGAATGGAAAGCTCCTTTGGGATTCCGTGCGGCTCTCGAACCGCGCGGCGCGAACACAGGGCCGTGCCTGACCAACCCCCGGCGATCTTTTCGGGCCAGACCCCGCCTTTCTAGAGGAGCGATGGCGGACTAAGACACAAACAATACGCGGGCAGTAGCTAGGTGGAGTATAGGCGGCCCCGGCAGGGAGGTCAAACCCGGCCGCCAACTGCCCTACTGGCGCGCCCCGTGCTCCGCTATGTTAGTGCATTGCCGAGGCTCCCGGCCCCGCGCCGGGGCGGCTTTTGCTGAGCTGGAAAGCCAGCAGAATGAGCACCACCGACATCCATGACAGCTCCATATATACATCCTGATAACCCTGCATCTGCGCCTGCCGGTTGAGCTGGTCATAAATGGTCGCCAGCGCCAGGCTATGGCCGTTGGCGGGGCCGAAGGCGCTGCCCAGAAAACCGCCTAATGCTTGCGTGCGCTGCTGGAAGACCTGGTTGGCCGATTGCATCGCGCCCTGGAGGTGCTGCTCATGCCACATGGCCCGGCTCGTCACCTGCGCGTTGGTTACGGCAATCAGAATGCTGCCGCCGATGTTGCGTACGAAATTGATCAGCCCCGACACCTGATTGCTCTCCTTCTTCGGCATGCCGATGTAAGCCGCGTTGGTAATGGAGATAAAGCAGAACGGCAAGGGCAGCATCTGCACCACGCGCAGCCAGGAGCACTCGGCAAAACTCATCTGCAGGTTCGTCACGTTGGCCGCGTAACGAAACGTGATGACGAACAGTATGAATCCACCCACGGCCAGTGTGCGCGCTGAAAACTTGCCAGTGGCGATGCCTGCCAGTGGCATCATCACCACCAGCGTAAGACCGCCTGCGGTAAGCGCCAGCCCCGCGGTCATGGCCGTGTATCCCAACAAGAGCTGCATGAACTGCGGCTGCAAAACGGTGTTGGCGTTGAGCACGCCGCCCACCAGCAACATGAGAAAACAGCAGATTGCGAAGTTTCTAAAGCGGAAGAGCTTCAGGTTCATCAACGGCTGCTTGCGGTTCCACTCCCACGCAATGAGGCCCACCATGCCGCCGATGAACAGCACCGCGAATAGACGGATCAGGTCTGAGGAGAACCAGTCCATTTCCTCGCCCTTGTCGAGCATGATCTGCATGCCGCCCATGGCGATGGTCAGAAAGCTCAAGCCCACGTAGTCGATGTTGCGCAGCAGGCCGCGGTCGGGCTTGATCCACGGCGGATCGTCCACCATGCGCGTAACCAGAATGAAGGCCAGGATACCCACGGGAATGTTGATGAAGAAGATCCAGCGCCAGGAGAAATTGTCGGTGATCCAGCCGCCCAGCGTGGGGCCGATGGAGGGCGCGAGCACGGCTACCAGGCCGTAAAGCGCGAAGGCCTGGCCGCGCTTATCCGGCTCGAACGAGTCGGCCATGATGGCCTGCGCCATCGGTTGCAGGCCGCCCCCGCCTGCACCCTGCAGCACGCGAAAAAAAAGCAGCAAAGGCAGCGTGGGCGCGGCGCCGCACAGAAAGCTGGAGACGGTGAAGATGGTGATGCAGAGAACGAAGAAGTTGCGCCGCCCCATCACATTCGAGATCCAGCCCCCCAGCGGCAGCACAATGGCGTTCGAGACCAGATAGCTGGTCAACACCCAGGTGCTCTCGTTCTCGCTGGCCCCCAGATTGCCCGCGATGTGCGGCAGCGCCACGTTGGCGATCGAGGTGTCCAGCACTTCCATGAAAGCTGCCAGCGCCACCGTCATCGCGATCAGCCACGGGTTCACGCGCGGCTTCCAATGCGCGTGCTCGTCCACAACTGTATCCACTACGTCCGCGGCGGTGCGGCCGTCAGCGCCTCCCGGAACCGGCAATGTGCCTTCAACTGCCGACAAAAAATCTTCTCCTCTGGCTTCGACAGAGCTAGGTGTGTCCGTCTTTCATTCGCTGCACTTACGTCTGTGAGTCCGCGGTAAATCCCTAAACCGTGACGGTGCCGATGCTGTCGAGGGTAGCGAGAGCTTCGTCCGAGAGCTCGAGCGTTGCGGCCCTGAGATTCTCGCGCAGATGTTGGACCGACGAGGTCCCGGGGATCAACAGTATGTTGGAAGACCGGTGGAGCAGCCACGCCAGCGCTACCTGCATGGGAGTGGCATCGAGCGACGCGGCCACGTCATTGAGCCCGGATGACTGTAGTGGGGAGAACCCGCCGAGGGGAAAGTAGGGCACATAAGCTATGCCCTGCGCGGCGAGAGCATCGACAAACGCGTCGTCGGTGCGCTGGGCTGCGTTATAGAAATTCTGGATGCAGACAATCTCCGTTATGGCCTGCGCCTCGATCAGTTGACGGGGTGAGACGGTGCTGAGGCCGATATGCCGGATCAAGCCCTGCTCCTTCAGTTCGGCAAGAGCGGTCAGCGGCTCTTCAAAGGGCGTGTCCTCCGGGCCGCTAAAGCCGCCGAGGCGAAGATTAACCACATCGAGCACATCGAGGCCGAGATTGCGCAGATTGTCGTGCACGGCATCGATGATTTCCTGGCGTGAGCGAGCGTGCGGCCATGAGCCATCGGCGCCGCGGCGCGCGCCCACCTTGGTGATAATGACTAGATTGTCCGGATACGGATGGAGGGCCTGCCTGATGAGCTGATTGGTTACGTGCGGACCGTAGTAGTCGCTCGTGTCGATGTGGTTGACTCCGCAGGCAACCGCCTCGCGCAGAACGGCGAGAGCGGCGGAAACGTCGCGCGGAGGTCCCCACACGAGTTTTTCGCCGTCCCTGCCGGCGAGTTGCATGGCTCCGTAACCGATGCGGTTCACCTCGACGGAAGTGTTAGGAAAGCGGAATGTGCCGCCAAGGTTGGATGCATTTGTCATTTTTTCTCCCTAAAATCTGCTGATGTCAAATGGATTTCCCATACATCCAGAGTTCGGATTCGTGAACCTTGCCAGTTTGATTTCGGTGAGTTTCCGGCTAACGCTCCATAAAGTCCTACAACCGATGGCGTCTGAATGGGGAACTGAGGGCGCTGCGCTCAGGCGTTCCTCAGACTATGTGTTCGTCTATATAGATTCTCTTCCCCGCCGCCAGGGTTCATGGATTCGGAGCGCCATTGCGTAGCGCTCTGCCCTCGTTTGCGAACATAGAGGTGGAGGCGCGCGATGAACGGAAACGGGCGGGTTGCCGCGGTTACGGGCGGAAGTCAGGGAATCGGACGGCGCACGGCGGAGCTGCTCGCCGGGCGAGGCTACAAAATCGCCATCATCGATCTCTATGAGCCGCAAGAAACCCTCCAGGCCATCGAGGCTCATGGCGGCGTGGCCATGAGTTACCTCGGCGACCTGGCGGACGAAGCGGTGGTCGAGGATTTCCTCCGTCAGGTCCTGGCCCGCTTCGGCCGCGCCGATGTTCTGGTCAACAACGCCGGAATCAGTCTCATCTCTCCCGCCGAAAACACCACCGCGGCGGATTTCCGGCGCGTGATCGAAGTCAATCTGGTGGCGCCGTTTCTCTTGTCGAAGGCCTTCGGCGGAAAAATGCTGGAAGCCCGCAACGGCTCAATCGTCAATGTCGCCTCGGTGGCCGGCCTGGTCGCCGTTGCGGACCGCGCCGCGTACAACGCCTCCAAGCACGGATTGATCGGCCTCACCCGCACCCTGGCGGCGGAGTGGGGTGGCCGCGGCGTGCGCGTGAACGCGGTCTGCCCAGGCTGGGTGAAAACTGAGATGGACGTGGCTGACCAGGCGGGCGGAAGCTACACCGACGCTGACATCACGGGCCGCATTCCCATGGCCCGTTTCGCCAGCCCCGATGACGTGGCCCGCGCCATCGCTTTCCTGGCCGACCCGGAGGAAAGCGCTTTCGTCAACGGGGTCGCGCTCTCCGTCGATGGAGGCTGGGCTGTCGACGGAAGCTGGCAATCAGTCCGCCTTCGTAAGCGTTGAAGTTGGGCTGCCGCATCTCTTTGCGGCAGCGGCCGCGTGAACGCGGCGCGCAGGCCCGCCATCTGCCTGCGGCATGCCTCAGAAAG
>CAWEGL010000010.1:0-306163 GCA_963808795.1 uncultured Acidobacteriota bacterium | reverse complement strand
ACTCCTGCGGACCGCGCGAACTACGCCACAGCGCAGGCCACCGTGACGCTTATTGTGACCAAGGCAATGCCGGCTATCCAGTGGCCAACGCCCGCAGAAATAACCTACGGCGCCGCATTGGACGCTATTCAACTCAATGCCTCCGCGCCGGTTCCGGGAACATTCGACTACTCTCCCGCGGAGGGCGAGGTGCTCCCTTCGGGAACGCATTCGCTCTCGGTAACCTTCACTCCCGAGGACCGCGCGAACTACGCCACAGCGCAGGCCACCGTATCGCTCACTGTGACCACGGCAACGCAGGCCATCCAGTGGCCAACGCCTGCCGAAATAACCTACGGCGCCGCATTGGACGGTGCTCAACTCAATGCCTCGGCGCCGGTTCCGGGAAGATTCGACTACTCTCCCGCGCGGGGCGAGGTGCTCCCTGCGGGAATGCATACGCTCTCGGTAACCTTCACCCCCGAGGACAGCGCGAACTACGCCACTGCGCAAGCCACCGTGTCCCTCACTGTGACCACGGCAACGCCGGCCATCCAGTGGCAGGCGCCCGCAGAAATAACCTACGGCGCCGCATTGGACGGTGCTCAACTCAATGCCTCGGCGCCGGTAGCTGGAAGATTCGACTACTCTCCCGCGCCAGGCGAGGTGCTTCCTGCGGGAATGCATACGCTCTCGGTTACCTTCACCCCCGAGGACAGTGCGAGCTACGCCACTGCGCAGGCCACCGTGTCGCTCACTGTGACCACCGCAACGCCGGCCATCCAGTGGCAGGCGCCCGCAGAATTAACCTACGGCGCCGCATTGGACGGTGCTCAGCTCAATGCCTCGGCGCCGGTTCCGGGAAGATTCGACTACTCTCCCGCGCCGGGCGAGGTGCTTCCTGCGGGAATGCACACGCTCTCGGTGACCTTCACCCCCGAGGACCGCGCGAACTACGCCACAGTGCAGGCCACCGTGTCGCTCACTGTGACCACGGCAACGCCGGCCATCCATTGGCAGGCGCCCGATCCGATTACATACGGAACCCTGCTCAGCGCTACCCAGCTCTGTGCCTCGGCGCCGGCAGCTGGAAGGTTCGACTACTCTCCCGCGCCGGGCGACGTGCTCCCTTCGGGAATGCATACGCTCTCGGTAACCTTCACCCCCGAGGACCGCGCGAACTACGCCACAGCGCAGGCCACCGTGTCGCTCACTGTGACCACGGCAACGCCGGCCATCCAGTGGCCAACGCCTGCCGAAATAACCTGCGGCGCCGCATTGGACGCTATTCAACTCAATGCCTCCGCGCCGGTAGCTGGAAGATTCGACTACTCTCCCGCGCCGGGCGAGGTGCTTCCTGCGGGAATGCACACGCTCTCGGTTACCTTCACTCCCGAGGACAGTGCGAACTACGCCACTGCGCAGGCCACCGTGCCGCTCACTGTGACCAAGGCAATGCCGGCCATCCAGTGGCCGGCGCCCGATCCGATTACATACGGAACCCTGCTCAGCGCTACCCAGCTCTGTGCCTCGGCGTCGGTAGCTGGAAGATTCGACTACTCTCCCGCGCCGGACAAGGTGCTCCCATCGGGAATGCATACGCTCTCGGTTACCTTCACTCCCGCGGACAGCGCGAGCTACGCCACAGTGCAGGCCACCGTGTCGCTCACCGTGACCACAGCAACGCCGCCCGTCCAGTGGCCGGCGCCCGATCCGATTACATACGGAACCCTGCTCAGCGCTACCCAGCTCTGTGCCTCGGCGCCGGTAGCTGGAAGATTCGATTACTCTCCTGCGCCGGGCAAGGTGCTTCCATCGGGAGTACATACGCTCTCGGTTACCTTTACTCCCGAAGACAGCGCGAACTATTCCACAGTGCAGGCCGCCGGGTCGCTCACTGTGACCAAGGCAATGCCGGCCATCCAGTGGCCAACGCCTGCCGAAATAACCTACGGCGCCGCATTGGACCGTGCTCAACTCAATGCCTCGGCGTCGGTTCCGGGAACATTCGACTATTCTCACGTGCAGGGCAAGGTGCTCCCTGCGGGAATGCATACGATCTCGGTAACCTTCACCCCCGCGGACAGCGCGAACTACGACACTGCGCAGGCCACCGTGTCGCTCACTGTGACCAAGGCAATGCCGGCCATCCAGTGGCCAACGCCTGCCGAATTAACCTACGGCGCCGCATTGGACCGTGCTCAACTCAATGCCTCGGCGCCGGTTCCGGGAACATTCGACTACTCTCCCGCGCTGGGCAAAGTGCTCCCTTCGGGAATGCACACGCTCTCGGTAACCTTCACTCCCGCGGACAGCGCGAACTACGCCACTGCGCGGGCCACCGTGTCGCTTACTGTGACCAAGGCAACGCCGGCCATCCAGTGGCCAACGCCCGCCGGAATTGCCTACGGCGCCGCATTGAACGGTGCTCAACTCAATGCCTACGCGCCGGTTCCGGGAAGATTCGACTACTCTCCCGCGCCGGGCGAGGTGCTCCCTTCGGGAATGCATACGCTCTCGGTAACCTTTACTCCCGAAGACAGCGCGAACTATTCCACAGTGCAGGCCGCCGTGTCGCTCACTGTGACCAAGGCGACGCCGGCCATCCAGTGGCAGGCGCCCGCAGAATTAACCTACGGCGCCGCATTGGACGGTGCTCAACTCAATGCCTCGGCGCCGGTTCCGGGATCCTTCGAATACAACCCTGGCCCAGGAGCGCTGCTTGCAGCTGGAGAGCACAAACTGTCGGTGGCTTTCACCCCGGCAGATACCTTGGGCTTCTGTACAGCGCAAACCACCGTGTCGCTCACTGTGACCAAGGCAACGCCGGCCATCCAGTGGCCGGCGCCCGATCCGATTGCAAACGGAACCCTGCTCAGCACTACCCAGCTCTGCGCCTCGGCGCCGGTTCCGGGATCATTTGCCTACGCACCTGCTGCGGGCGAGGCGCTCGAGCCGGGAGTACATGAGCTCTCAGTAACCTTTACCCCGATGGACCATCTGAATTTCACAACGGTACGTGCCGTCGTGCAGCTCACTATTTTTACTGAAAAGTCGCTGCCCCTCATCACTTGGCCGGTCCCCTCTGACATTTCCTACGGTGCGGCGCTGAGCACCACTCAGTTGAACGCCACTGCGTCGGTTCCGGGAACATTTGTCTACACCCCTTCCGCGGGCCACGTACTTGCGCCCGGGAGGTATACCCTCTCTGCATCGTTCACTCCATCGGACACCGAAAAGTACGCGACGGCGCAAGCCGCGGTCGCGCTTCAGGTGGAAGGATTGCCTGACATTGCTTCGGCGTCAACGGCAGCCACTACGACGCCGTCGATGCGGCCCCCCACTGCAACCAACTTTGCCCACGCAGATTCGGTACCCGCGGCGGTGACAGGCGAGCGCGCTGCCACCGAGACAAATCCGCGCGAAACGCGCACGTACAAAGGTGCCGTCTACGAGAAAGGTGAGGACAGCCAATGGCATCTCCAGAAAAAATAGCCGAGTTGCTACCTGATACGCTTCCTGAGGATTTCAACGAATGGGATGGCGAAGCACCTTCCCCGGCTAAGCCTGACAACCTTCGTGAATTGTGGGAAACATGGGAATCCACTCGTCCCTTCAGCGAGACTCCACAGCCGCTTGGGCAGTCCTTTGACCGCGGTACAACCCCAGCATCTTCGGCGGACAAGCAAGGTGTTTCGGGTTCAGCCTCGTTCGCACGAGTCTTCGTTAAGCAGCCAAAAGAATTCAGGGATGGGGATAGCGAAGCATCGCCTAAGGCTAAGCCTGACAACCTTCGTGAATTGTGGGACGCATGGGAAGCCACTCGTCCCTTCAGCGAGACCCCCCAGCCGCTGGGGCAGTCCTTTGACCGCGGTGCAACCCTGGCATCCTCAGTGGGCGATCTGGATGTTACGGGATCAGCCTCGGCCGCACCAGACTTCGTTAAGCAGCAAAAAGAATCCAGTGGTGGGGATAGCGAAGCATTGCCTACGGCCAAGCCTGACAATCTTCGTGAATGGTCGAAAGCATCGGAAGCCGACCGTCCCTTCAGCGAGACTACAAAGCCGCTGGGGCAATCCGTTGGCCGCGGTGCAACCCTGGCATCGTCAGTGGACGATCTGGATGTTACGGGCTCAGCCTCAGCCACACCAGTCATCGTTAAGGAGCAAAAAGAATCCAGTGGTGGGAATAGCGAAGCATCGCCTACGGCTAAGCCTGACAACCTTCATGTATTGTGGGAATCTCCTGAATGGTGGGAAGCATGGAAATCCGCCCATCACTCCAGCGAGACTGTCAAGCCGCCTGAGCAGCCCGAACCTGAGCAGCCCGAAGAGGAAGAAACTTGTGAGGATCTCGAACTTGATGAAGAGGAGAGGAGAGGGAAAAGGAAGTTCGTGATGGTGGCTGCCCTTACCGTCTGTTTGACTCTGCTTGCGCTCATCCTTATGATTCCGCTGTTTCATAACGGATTTCGTTTCGTGGAGAAACAATTTGCACAGCCACTTCCGGAAGCAGTCAATACTGCGATGGAGCCGCTCCAGCCGAAGGCGCCGGCTCGTGAACCGCTAACTCCGGGAGAGCCGCCGGCAACGGACAACCACCGGCCAACGAAGCGGCCACAGTGAACTCGGCACAAGTGCCGACGAAAACGCAGACGCAGATGATGTATCAGCAACTCACTGCGCCAGCACGGATTTCGCAAAACTTTGAGAAGCAAGCCGCGGAACATGCGCCTCCCCCTATGACCATGGGCATACCCGGTGCTAACGGTCTGGGCAGCAGCAACGCGAATGCCAGCGTCTTCGGTAGACACGCACCGCCCGTCATAGTGGCTGCACCTCCCAAGCCGGCCGCCATTTCAGCTGCACCTCCCAAGCCGATTGTCATTTCATCTGTCATCGCGAATGGAATGCTGATTCATAAGACGATGCCCGTTTATCCGCCTCTCGCTAAAGAAGCCCGCGTCTCCGGCACGGTGGTGTTGCGTGTCACTGTTTCCAAGACCGGAACGGTTAAGGATTTGCAGGTCGTGAATGGACCAATCATGTTGCGGCAGGCCGCCGTCGATGCCGTCCGGACCTGGCGCTATAAACCGTACATGATCAACAACGCTCCGATGGAAGTTCAAACAACGATAATGGTGCTCTTCACCCTTGGTGAATGATCGGCCTGTTAGCACGCTTGACGCTCACTCGCTCCCCGTTGCTGGGCAGATTCCACAGCGATGCGCCGACCTATATTTCTCCTGCACCAGCGTCTTCGCATCCATTTCTTAACTCTTCACATTCGCTTATTCAAATCAATTGGCCGCCATCATATTTGTCAAACCGTATATAATGGCCCCATGAGGCACGTCTCCCATTCCGCCCGCCTGGCCGGACTGTTTGCCGCCCTGGCCGACCCCACCCGCCTGCGCCTCCTTAATCTGATGGCCGGGCGCGAGGTCTGCGTCTGCTACTTTGTGGAGATTCTGGGCCAGAGCCAGCCCAAGATCTCGCGCCATCTGGCCTATCTGCGCAGGGCAGGCATCGTAGCCGCGCGCCGCGAGGGCAAGTGGATGCACTACCGCATCGTCCGCCCCGCCGAAGAGGCTGCCGCATCCATCCTCGACGCCGCGCTCGCCTCCCTGGCCGCCGACAAGCGCGTGTTGGCCGACCGCGCCAAACTCGACCGCGCCTGCTGCCTCCCGCGCAAGCTGCCTGTGCCCCAAGGCGCGCCGCGCCCGGCGCTGCTGGATCCGCTGCGCGAATCTTAGAGCGGTTCCAGGATAGGTATGCCCCAGCCAGCATTTGCGCCAGGTCGCCCCTGCTTCCACTCCACGGACGAAGACCTGTCCGTAGGGACCCCGGCCTTCCACCCCACGGACGAAGACCTGTCCGTGGGGACCCCGGCCTTCCACCCCACGGACGAAGACCTGTCCGTGGGGACCCCGGCCTTCCACCCCACGGACGAAGACCTGTCCGTGGGGACCCCGGCCCTGGGGTCGGGTCGACTTGAGGGCTCTACTTCCTGGGTGCAGCAATCCTGGAACCGCTGTAACGGCCGCGAGCGCCAACCCCGCTGAAATTCAGATAGGCTAGAGCCATCCGCATGGCCTTCGCCCATTCCATCGGCAATCGGCGTTACACCTTTGGCAGCCTGCGCGAGCTGCTGGCCAAGGCCACGCCCCTGCGCAGCGGTGACGTGCTCGCCGGCCTGGCAGCCGCGTCTGCCGAAGAGCGCGTAGCAGCGCAGTTTGCTCTCGCCGGCGTTCCTCTTACGCGCTTTCTCGAAGAGCAGGTCGTTCCCTACGAGTCCGACGAGGTCACGCGCCTCATCTTGGACACGCACGATGCCGCCGCCTTTGCGCCCATCCGCTCCTTCACCGTAGGCGAGCTGCGCGACTGGCTGCTCTCTGACGACGCCACGCCGGACCGTCTCACCGCGCTTGCCTCCGGCCTCACGCCGGAGATGGCGGCGGCGGTGAGCAAACTGATGCGTGTCCAGGACCTGATCGCCGCGGCTTCCAAAATCCGCGTGGTCACGCGCTTCCGCACCACCGTGGGGCTAGCCGGCCGGCTCAGCGCGCGCCTCCAGCCCAACCACCCCGCCGACTCCCCCGCCGGCATCGCGGCCTCTATCCTCGACGGCCTGCTGCTGGGCTCCGGCGACGCGGTCGTGGGCATCAATCCCGCCGGCGACAGCGTGGCCGTCACCACCCAGCTCTTGCAGATGCTGGACGCGCTCCGCCTGCGCTTCCGCATTCCCATGCAGAGCTGCGTGCTGGCGCACATCACCACGCAGTTGGCCGCGCTGGAGCGGGGTGCGCCCGTGGACCTGATCTTCCAGTCCATCGCCGGCACGGAGGCGGCCAACCGCGCCTTCGGCGTCAGTCTTTCGCTGCTCGCTGAGGCCCAGCAGGCCGGCCAGTCGCTCCGTCGCGGCGCCGTTTGCGCCGATGGCCTCACCGGCTCCAACGTCATGTACTTTGAAACCGGCCAGGGCTCGGCGCTCTCCGCTGACGCTCATCACGGCGCCGGTGGTCTTGGAGTCGATCAGCAAACGCTGGAGGCCCGCGCCTACGCCGTGGCCCGCCATTTCCAGCCCATGCTCGTGAATACGGTGGTCGGCTTCATCGGGCCGGAGTATTTATATGACGGCAAGCAGATACTCCGCGCCGGCCTTGAAGACCACTTCTGCGGCAAGCTCCTCGGCCTGCCCATGGGTTGCGACGTCTGCTACACCAACCACGCCGAGGCCGATCAGGACGACATGGACGCCCTCCTCACCCTCCTGGGCGCGGCCGGCGTCAACTACATCATGGGCGTGCCCGGCGCCGACGACGTGATGCTCAACTACCAGAGCACCAGCTTTCACGACGCGCTCTATCTGCGCCGCGTGCTCGGCCTCCGGCCCGCGCCGGAGTTCGAGGCCTGGCTCGCGGGCGAGAATTTTCACCGCCTGGCCGCCCAGGCCCATCATCCGGAAAGGCTGCTGACGGCATGAGCGAACTTGCCCCTCCCGCGCCTGATCCCGCACCGGCACCGGCTGCCGGCCTGGCCGCCGCGCTGCGCGCTCTCACCCCCGCCCGCGTGGCTCTGGGCCGCACCGGCGTCAGCCTCGCCACCCGCGATCTGCTCGATTTTCAGCGCTGCCACGCACAGGCCCGCGACGCCGTGCATGCCCGCCTCGAACCCGCCGCGCTGGCGGCAACTCTGGCCGATCTCACCGGCTCTGAGGTTCTGCGCCTCCACTCCGCCGCCCCCGATCGCGCCACCTACCTCCAGCGCCCCGATCTGGGCCGCGCCCTCGACGAGCCCAGCCGCAACCTGCTTGCCCGGCGCGCGCCGGCCGGCCCCTACGATCTGGCTCTGATCGTCGCCGACGGACTCTCCGCCCTGGCCGTCGAGCGCCACGCCCCGCCGCTGGTGGCCGCACTGCTGCCCTTGCTCGAAGGCTGGCGCCTGGCCCCCGTCGCAGTGGTTGAGCAGGGCCGCGTGGCTATCGGCGACCCCATTGGCGCCGCTCTGGGCGCGCAAATCGCCGCCGTCCTCATCGGCGAGCGTCCCGGCCTCAGCTCGCCCGACTCGCTCGGCGTCTATATCACTTGGGAGCCTCGTCCCGGCCGTGCCGACGCCGAGCGCAACTGCATCTCCAACATTCGCGCCGAAGGCCTCAGTTATACCCAGGCCGCCGCTCAGTTCGGAACTATCATGGCCGCAGCGCGCCGCCGCCGGCTCACCGGCGTGGCGCTCAAAACCGAGGCGCGCTCGCTCGAGAAAGCTAAAACGACCGAGGAAGGGTGAAACGTGTACACGCTTTTGGGCCGGTTTTTCTTGCGCGTCTTTCTGGGACTGGCCGCGGTCACCTTGGTGGCTTACGTGGGGGATTCGGCTGTCTACCTGCTGCGCGGTTCGCCCAGCTCCACGGTCGCCGTCAGCCGCTTCCTGGGCATTCCGCTCAAGGGCAACAAGGAGGAGTACGACTATCTAGGCACGGTCCAGGTCCCCTGCTCCGAATCCCTGTTTCCCCACAGCGGTCACGATCCCTGCTGGCATCTGCGCCGCAATCCCAACCAATGGCAAAACCTGTAGCAAATCCCGCCCAACTCCCAAATCCCAGCCCCGCCCAGAAATCGGTTTAGCCGCTGGCCGGAAACCTCGGCGCGGCAGATTTCATGGCTTACCCGGCTGGGAACACTTGGGGCCGGTCCGGTGTCTAACTAACAGGAGTAGATGGCGTGCGCGACGAGGTCGCGGACGCGGTGTTTGCCGTGGGCTTCGGGCGGGCGCCGGATGGTTGGCCGGCGCGGCGCATGGTCTTGGCGGTAGAGAAATCTCGGGCCTGGAATCCGGAGATGCCAAACGTGCATCTTTTGCGGTAGGGTGGGGAGGACGTAGAATTGCAGGCGGACCTTACCATGGGCAATCTTGCCAGCGCGTTAGCACTTCGCTCGGAAGAAGCGGAGCTCATCGAAGAACTTCGAGCCGGGTCGGAGGAGGCGTTTTCCTGGCTGATCGCGCGCTACCATCAACCCATCTATTCTCTCCTGGCGCGCATCGTGCATAACCGCGCCGATGCCGCCGACCTGACCCAGGAGGTCTTTGTGAAGGTCTTCAGGGGAGTACGCGGCTTTCACGGCCGCTCGTCCCTGCGCACTTGGATCTATCGCATCGCTTTGCGCGAGGCCGCCAACCAGCGGCGCTGGTGGATGCGCCACAAGCAGCAGGAGATTTCCATGGAGCAGGAGATGACGGAGGACCACTCCGCGCCGCCCGTGCGGCTCCAAGACATACTGGCCGATCCGGGAGAATCGCCGTTCGATTCCGCGCTGCGAGCTGAGAACCGGGCGCGCGTGGAGTCGGCGCTGAGGCGGGTCCCGGAACCGTTTCGCACTACCCTGATTTTGCGCGACATTGAAGGATTTGTTTACGAGGAAGTGGCGGAAATGCAGGGCGTAAACCTGGGCACGGTCAAGTCGCGGCTGGTCCGGGGACGCGCCTGTTTGAAGTCGCTGCTGACGGCGACCGGGCCAAATGCGCATTCTACCGCGCTTACGGCCCTTGAATTGCCCCTCGGAGAGGAGGCGCGGTGAATGGCTGCAAGGAAGTGCGGGCTAGCTTTTCTGAGTATTTGGACGGCCGGTTGAACGGACGCGAAATGCAGCGGATCGCCGCCCACCTCGACGCCTGCCGGGGGTGTGTGCGCGAGTGGGAATCGCTGCGCCAGGCGCAGTTGTCGCTTGCCGGCCTGGGCCCGGTTCCGGAACCTGAGGACCTGCTCCTGCGCATTCGCGTAGCGCTCAGCCAGGAGCGCGCGCGCAGCCGCCGTGGCCCCTTTTACGGCTGGGGTCTGGCCTGGCAGAACACCCTGGGGCCATTCCTGCTCAAAGCCACCGCGGGATTTGCCAGCGCCGTGCTCCTGCTGGGTACGGTCGTGGTGCTGGCCACCATGTTCACGCAACCGGAGATGGCCCAGGTTACCAAGCAGGACGCGCCTCTGGGAGTGGCTACCGCACCGCATCTGCTCTACCTTTCCAGCGGCGCCGGGAGCGATAACATTAAGGACGCTTCCGGTCCGGTGGTGGTGGAAGCCTATGTCAACGACGAAGGCGAGGTCTACGACTATCGCATCGTCTCCGGCCCCACCGACGCGGCCACCCGTTCGCAAATCGAGAACATGCTGCTGTTCAGTGTCTTCGCCCCGGCCCGGTTCCTGGGCCAGCCGGTTCGCGGTCTGGCCGTGCTCTCCTTTTCGGATATTTCTGTGCGCGGCTAACTTGATGGCCCGCCGGCCCGCCGCGGCGCCGGAGAATCCTCCCATTTGACCCCGCCCGTGCGTCTAACTAGACTTGCAGGCAGGGTTTTTCCATGATCTTGTGCTATGATCGCGCGTTCGCCTTTCTTGCGGCGGCGCTCTTGTGTCTGCCGGCCGCTTTTGCGCCCCTGCCGGCCCGCGCCCAATCCTCCTCGAGCAGTTCGTCTCAAAACGAGAGCTCGTCCTCCCAACCCGCCCCGCCTGTCTACGTCCAGGAGACGACGCCCTCGCTGGTCGATCCTGCCGGTCCAACCATCTCCCTGATCAGTTCGGAGTCTCTGTTCATCGTGACCTCGGCGATGAATGCCTGCGGTTACAACGAGGGGCTGGAGCAAAGCGCGCCAGTGCGCAATGAGGTGCGTGCCCAAATCAACCAGGCGCTGGCCAAGAGCGCGGAGGCCCGCACCAAGCGCGATGCGCTTTGCCTCTTCATCACCCAGCACCAAATGACCGGCACGGAGCGCGACATTTCGCAGTACATCTCCCTGGCGCTCTACCTTACGCCGCCGCCGCGCATGGAGTTAACCGCGAACCTGAACGAAATGCCGCCTGACGCGACCCAGGTGGTGAACGTCCTGCCGCTTCTCAAAGCCTTTTCCACGGCCGTCGATCTGCCTGGAATTTGGCTCACGGTGCACGACATCTACAACCAGGAAGCCGTAGAGTTGCACGATCCGCTTACGCGGATGATCGTCTCCACCGACCTCTACCTGAAGATGCCGGCTGCTACCTATCTTGAGCGGCGCTTCATCGTGGTGGTCGAGCCCATGCTTTCGCCGAGCTTGGTAAATGCCCGCATCTACGGAAGCGACTACGTGGTGGTGGTGTCGCCGGCGAACGGGAAGATCCCCATGGACGGCGTGCGCGACACCTATCTGCATTATGTTATCGATCCCTTGCTGCTTTCGCAGTCCAACGACATTAAGCAGTTGGATCCTGTTCTCAAGGCGATTCAGGATTCGCCCCTCCCGTATCGTTACCGGTCCAGCTCCGCTGCGTTCGCCATCGAGTGCCTGATCAAGGCTATCGAGGCGCGCACCATGGATACCGGCGTTCCGGTGTATAAGATTCCCCCCGGTGTGGACCGCTCGCAGTTGCCGCGCTACGAGCATCAGCTGCACCTCTATCAGGAGAAGGTGGACGCGGTGCGCCAGGCCGCCGTGGCTCACGACATGGCCCAGGGATTTGCGCTCACGCAATACT
This sequence comes from uncultured Acidobacteriota bacterium, assembly GCA_963808795.1. Taxonomy (GTDB): domain Bacteria; phylum Acidobacteriota; class Terriglobia; order Terriglobales; family Acidobacteriaceae; genus Telmatobacter. Next base: position 294,685 of record CAWEGL010000010.1, on the reverse strand, counting down.
TCTATGACCAAATGATCTACTTCGAAAAAGGTCCGGCCAGCCTCCAGGACACGATCGGCGAAATGGTGTACAGCATGGACGTGGACGCGGAGGTGCACCGCGCCCGCCAAATCCAGTTCGACAGGGAAGCCGACGAAGAGGAGGTCTTGCAAACTAGCCAGCCACGCGAGCTCACGGGATTGGATCTAGCCGAGGCGCGCCTGGCGGACGGCGACGTGGGTGATGCCAGCTCCATGGCGGAAAAAGTGCTGGCGGACCATGCTGATGCCCCCGCATCCATCGCGAAGCGCGCCCGCGCTGACTTTATTCTGGCCAGGGTTGCTCTGCTGAACGGCCGTCCGCAGCAGGCCGTTGAGGACTTCCAGGAAACGCTGGCCGCCAGCAAGGAAACCCGGGTGTTGGCCTGGTCGCACATCTATCTGGGCCGGATATTGGACCTCGAATGCAATCGCCCTGCTGCCCTGGCGGAGTACAACGAGGCCATGGCGGTGCGCGATTGGCAGCAGGACACCCGCTTGGCCGCCGAACGGGGCCTGAAGACGGCGTTTGCAGTCAAGGGTCACAGTTGCGCTGAAGACGCCAATGACGACTCGCCTGAACCCGCACCAGCCAAGCCAGGGCCGCAAGTTTCCGGCCGGGACCAGACGGAGACGCCGCAATAGCGCCAAGCAAGCAACTTCCTGATGGAACAGGGTCGAGCCAGCCCTCAAAATGGGTCGCGGAGGAGGATGCCGCGCTCGATCTTCTATCCTCAAAGGTTTCAGAAAGGCTGGAACCGGACAAGGTGCGCGTGGAGCCAGCATGGGCGGAACTCGAAGCCTCGCTCGGGCATGAGTTTGCCCGCCCTGAGCTGCTGGTGTGTGCGCTCACCCACCGATCGCTGGCCAAGCAATTCGGGCATGAGCATAAGGAGGCGGCGGCCGCTGGGGACAATGAACGCCTGGAGTTTTTGGGCGATGCCGTGCTGAACCTGGTTGTGGCTGAAGTCCTGTTCGGGTCCCACCCGGAGTGGCAGGAGGGCGAGTTGACCCGGGTCCGTGCCCGGTTGGTGAGCCGGCAGCATTTGGCGCGGGTGGCTGCGGCGATGGAGCTGGGCAAATACCTGCGCCTGAGCCCCGGTGAGGATCGTAGCGGCCTCCGGCGCAAAAGCACCGTGCTCTCAAATGCGATGGAAGCAGTGATGGGAGCGATGTTTCTCGACGGCGGCCTGGAACCGGTCAGGGCCTTTGTCCGCCGCCAGGTCATGGGCGAGGCCGCGGAACAGCTAGCCCAGGAGCTGCGTTCCGGCGCTGCGCTGGGCAACTACAAATCGGCCCTGCAGGAGCGTTTGCAGGCGTCGCGGGCAGGGATGCCCGTTTATCGCTTAAGGCGCCAAAGCGGTCCCGATCACAGCAAGCGCTTTTTAGTGGAGGTTCTCGTCAAGAAGGATGCCGATGAGCCGGGCAAGCCGCTGGCTCGCGGCACGGGCCGCTCCAAGAAGGATGCGGAGCAAGACGCCGCGCGGCGCGCGCTGAGCCAGCTCGCGGCCGGCCCCAGCGGCCCCGCCGCCACGGAACTTCTTCTGCCCGCCGTGCAAAATGGGGAGCCCCCAACGCCATGAACGTTCTTGTCCAAGGGCAGAGCTCCGTGGCTCGCGGTCCGTCGCCGTTGCACCTCCGTCTGTCTGACCTAGCGGAGGTTGTGGCTTCCCTGTTGCGCACGGTGGTAGCGGCGCTGTTTGTGCTCACCTTCGTGGCGCAGCCCTTCCTCATCCCCTCCGGAAGCATGGAGCGCACCCTGATGGCGGGAGATTTTCTGCTCTTCAACAAGCAGGTGTATGCGCCGTCTGACCGCTTGGGCCGGTGGCTCATGCCCTATCGCCAGGTTGAGCGCGGCGCTATTATCGTCTTCCATCATCCTCGCCCGCCTTTGCTGGTCAAGCGCGTGGTCGGGATTCCCGGAGACCGGCTGCGCATCGTGAACGGCCAGCTTATCGTGAACGGCATTACCCTCCAGGAGCCCTATGCGGTCTTCGAACCCGCGCCGGGCTATTCGTTCCAGGACAACTTTCCTCCGCGGGTGTACACCGATCCGCAGGTCGATCCCGCCTGGTGGCGCGAAATGCGGAGCCTTACGAGCCACGGCGCGTTGCTGGTCCCCCAGGACGAATATTTCGTGCTCGGCGATAACCGCAATCGCAGCGACGATTCCCGTTTCTGGGGATTTGTTCCCCGCCAGGCCATCTTGGCCAAGCCCCTGTTCATTTACTTCTCTCTCCGGCGGCCCGACAGCGCCGCTCCGCCGCAGACCGCGGATGATAGACTCGGACACGGTAAGAAAATTTCGTCAAGGTTTACCGGCTTCGCGCGCTGGAGCCGGATTTTTCACGTGGTTCACTGATTGACCTTGGATCCATCTGGGGAAGGTTCAAACATTCCCGCAAAGAGCGACAGGATGACGAAGAAAAAAGCGCAGCCTTCCAAATCGGCGTCTGCGGCCCAGCCGGCGCCCGTTTCCACCTCCGCTCAAAAAGATGTGGAAGAGACGCCTTACGAGGCGCTGGCCAGCATCTGTGCTGTGCTGGTGGTGGGCTTGTTCATCCTTACGTTTTTGTGCGAAAACTTCGTCATTCCGTCGGGATCGATGGAAAGGACCCTGCTGGTGGGCGATCACCTGGTTGTGGACCGCATCACGCTGTCGCCGCCCGCCAAATGGATCGAGCCGTTGGTTTACTACCGCGAGCCCCGGCGCGGCGATGTGGTGGTGTTTATCAAGCCGGTTTTCCAGCCCGGCGTCGATCCTCTAGATGCCGGCGGCAAGCCTCAGTACCTTTTCCTCGTCAAACGGCTGATTGGCGTGCCGGGCGATCACATCCACCTGCGCGATGGCATAGTCATCATCAACGGAGTGGCGCAATCCCCGCCCAAAGACGGCGCGAGCTTTTCCAGCTCTCCCATGGAGGCGGAATACCTTGATGATTTTCCTTCCATTCCTCCGGCCATGGACCCCAGCGCCAGCGAGACCGAAAGCTGGGCGGTCGAGGCTCCCAAGTACATCGTGAACGGCAATCTGGTGGTTCCTCCAGGCATGTACTTCATGATGGGCGACAACCGCCATGACAGTCTCGACTCCCGCTACTGGGGCTTCGTCCCCAGGGCCGACATCGTCGGCCGGCCGCTGTTCAACTATTGGTCGTTCAAAAGCCAGGAGGCGGACTACGAACAGACCGGAGCCGGCAATCGGCTGGCCTGGATGGCCCACGTGGGGCTCCATTTCTTTACCGACACTCGCTGGAAGCGGACCTTCCACTTGATACGCTGATCGGTACGATCCTGGAAGACGATGACGGAAAAGGCGCAAAGCCGGCAACCAAAACGCAGGCGGCTTCGCTTGGCGCTGGCTGTTCTCGCCATAATCCTGGTGGGGCTGATCGTGCCTCCGCTGGTGAGCATTGGCCGCTACAAGGGCCGCATCACCGAGCTCATCGCAACTTCGCTAGGCCGGCCGGTCCGCCTTTCTTCAGTCGGGTTTCGCCTCCTGCCTTGGCCGGGCTTTGTCCTCAACGATCTGAGCGTGGCGGAGGACCCGGCCTATGGCGCCGAACCGGTGCTTCACGCCAACACGGTCACGGCTTCCATCCGCCTGTTCCCGCTGTGGCGAGGACGGTTGGAAATCGGCCGCATCAGCGTGGACGAAGCCAGCCTGAACATCGTACGCAGCGCCCCAGGCCGCTGGAATCTGGACCCGCTCTTCCGCACGGCTGCGGCGAAGGCGGGCCGCGCAGGCGTCCGGCCGCGGCGCGCCGTGCTTCTTCCCTACCTTGAGGCCACCGACTCGCGCATCAACTTCAAAAACGGCGCGGAGAAGCTGCCGTTTTCGCTGGTCAACACCGACCTTTCGTTTTGGCAGGAGGAGCCCGGCGAATGGCACATCCGGCTGCGCGGCCAACCGGCCCGTACGGACGTGAGCCTGGACCTGGAGGACACCGGCATTGTGCAGTTGGATGCAAGCGTGCGCAGCGCACCCGCGTTGCGGCGGATGCCTGTGCATCTCGACCTGGAGTGGCGGGAGGCGCAGCTTGGCCAGCTTGCCAGGCTGCTCACAGGCTCGGACCTCGGCTGGCGAGGCAATCTGACCGCCGACCTGCATCTGGACGGTACAGCCGATGCGGCTCACGTCAGCGCGCGGCTCCGCGCCACGGGCGTCCACCGCATCGAATTTGCTCCTGCCCAACCCCTGGATTTCGACGCCAATTGCGCCTTCCTCTACCGCTATTCGCGGCGCGCCCTCGACGATCTGCAGTGCGACTCGCCGCTCGGCGATGGCTATATCCAACTGGGCGGAGATCTGCCCGGCAGGGGCGGGCCGCCAAACTTCTCGGTCGAGTTCCAGAACATTCCCGTGGCTGCCGGCCTCGATTTGCTCCGCACCCTGCGCAGCGGCCTCAATCCTGACCTGGAGGCAAGCGGGATGGTGAGGGGAAAAATCGTCTATGCGGAGAGCAACGCGCCGCCAGGGCGAGTGAGATCAACCAGGGCCAAGCCGGCCGGAACGGATTCGGCGCCTCAAAGCGCGCTGACGGGCAGTTTGACCGTGCGGAACTTTGAACTGAGCGGTGGCAGTCTCAGCGAGCCCATCCGGGCGCCCAAGATATTACTGGAGCCGATGGCAATTCCTCATAGCCAACTGCCGTTGCTGGCCGGCAACGTGGCCATTCGCGCGGGCGGAACAGAGCCGCTCACGCTCGGCTTCCAACTGTGGCTCTACGGTTATCACGTGACGGCGCACGGCCAGGCCGGTCTTGCACGGGTCAAGGAGCTGGCGCACCTCGCCGCCGGGCCGGAGGCTGCCGCTCTGGATTCGCTGGCCGGAGAACCCGCCACCGTGGATCTGGCCGCTGAAGGCCCCTGGCTGCCGGCCCAGGAGATTCTCTTCCGCAATAATCCGCCCGCCGCCCCTGGCCAAAAGCCGGCTCCCGAACCTTCTGACCTGGCCGCGGAAGCCAGGCCGTCCACGGACGCTCTGACTGGAACGGTAACCCTGCGCAATGCCAACTGGAGGGCCGGCTATCTGGCCAACCATGTGCTCATTTCCGAGGCCACTCTCCATCTGGCCTACGGCGAGCTCCGCTGGGACCCGGTGCTATTTTCCTACGGCCCGCTGAAGGGAACAGCCAGCCTCACTCTGCCCACGGGCTGCAATGGACCAGAGCCCTGTCCGGTCAGCTTTCAAGCGCATTTCGGCGATCTGGAAGCGCGCGCCCTGGAGGCCGCGCTCCTGGGAGCCCATGAGCGCGGCGCTCTGCTCGCCACCTTGATTGAGCGCCTGCATCTCTCGTCTCCGCCCACCTGGCCGCCACTAGAGGGCACGGTGGACGCCAACTCGCTCCTCCTGGGGCCGGTAACGCTCCAACAGCCGGCGGCAACGCTGCGCATACTTCCCAGCGGAACCGAAATCACGAGTCTGACAGCCGGCTTGCTGGGCGGTCATGTAGACGCCAGCGGAACCTTCACCCAGCCGGATGCCGGCGGCGGCCGCCCGGACTATGCCTTGCAGGCGAGCTTCTCCAAGCTCAAGGCGCCGGCCGTCGGCAGCCTTCTCGGAATGCGTTGGGCTGGCGGCGCCTTCGACGCGGACGGCAAGATCGATCTGTCCGGCTTCACGGCGAAGGAGCTGGCAACTTCAGCCAAGGGCACGCTTCAGTTCGACTGGCGGCGCGGGGCCGTAGGCTATCAGCCTTCTGCCGCGTCGAAAACCGAGGCCATTCCCGCCGCGCTGGGCCGTTTCGGCCGCTGGACCGGCGAAGCCACGATCGCCGGCGGCGTCATCACGCTCAGGCGCAGCCAGGTGCTCGCGGCAGGCGGCACGCGCACGGTCGAAGCCACGCTGACTCTCGGCGATCCGCCCAAGCTCAGCTTTGCCGTGCCCAGGAAGACGAAGGCGGAAAAGCGCTGAACTGCGCGCCGTTTCATTGGCTCTATGATTTCCTCATAGCCCCATGAGCGGTACAATTCCAGGCAGTCGATCCCAAAAACGAGATCCTGGATAGGGTTACCAAACAGACGGCTATTTGCCGGGGAGGAGTCCATGGTCAATCGAAGGTCGTTGCTCCTGGGTACCGCCGCTCTTGCCGGACTGAGTTGTTTTGAGCGTCACGCGCTATTTGCCGGTGTTCCCGGCGAATCTGCGTGGAAACCGTATGCAGGCAATCCCGTGCTGGGCGGAGAGTACGGTACTTGCTTCGATGTCTGCGTGCTGCGCGAGCGGGGCAGGTTTCGCATGTGGCTGTCGTGGCGGCCGAAGAAGTCCATCGCGATCTCTGAGAGCGCGGACGGCATACATTGGTCGGCCCCTGAAATTGTGCTCGGCCCGCTGCTCACTACCGGCTGGGAGGATGACATCAACCGTCCCGTCGTGGTGCTTCGCGAGGGCAGGTATCACATGTGGTATACGGGCCAGAACTGGCTGCCGGGGCAGACGGTCGGAGGCCATACGGCCGGCCACTCCGCGATCGGATATGCCACTTCGGCCGACGGACGGGTGTGGACTCGCGCATCGGAAAAACCAGTGCTGAAGCCGGAGACTGAGTGGGAAGGCGCCGCGTTGATGAGCCCGGACGTGATCTGGGATGACGATATGCACCTGTGGCGTATGTGGTATTCGGGCGGGGAACAGTACGAACCTAACGCCATCGGCTATGCAACCAGCAGCGATGGTCTGGCGTGGAAGAAGTATGGGAGCAACCCGGCCTTCCGGCCCGACCCCGCCGCAGCATGGGAGCACGCACGCGTGGCCGGCATTCAGGTGATCAAGGTGGATGGATGGCATTATGCGTTCTACATCGGTTATCGCGACATCGACCATGCACAGATCGGGCTGGCGCGGTCGAAGGATGGGATTACGGACTGGCAGCGCTACCGCGGCAATCCGATCGTTCGTTCCGGCGGAACGGGGTTCAACGCCGACGCCAGTTACAAACCCTATGCCGTCTTCTTCAAGGGGCAGTGGATGTTGTGGTTCAATGGGCGGCGCGCGAATCTGGAGCAGATCGGCCTGGTGCTGCACAAGGGATACGATCTGTGGAGTTGAGTGGCCAGGGCCGGCGCCTGCGAGGGCATTCCGCCGGCCGCAACCGGGCGAGGCGCAACCGGGCGAGGATTGATCGTTCTATCCGGCGCTGCCCGGCGAGCGGGGCGATGAGGTGAGCTTTTCGATGAAATTCATGGCGCGTCTGTCTATGCTGGCGATGGCCCTTCCCATCGCCGGAAATGCCGCGGCTCCGATTGGCAACGCTGCCCCTCCGGTTGCTCCGCTGCTTCAACCGCAGAGCTTCCATCACTACTTCGACCGGTTTGCGGCGGAGGAGACGGAGTTTCTGGGAGAAGCGCCGCCGGTTCCCTGGGACTGGTTCAAGCGCAATCTGCCGTGGTTGGATATACCGGATAAGCAGATGGAGGAGATTTATTACTTTCGCTGGTATTCGTTCCAGAAGCACATCAGGAAGACGCCGGATGGGTACATTATCGACGAGTTTCTTGACAATGTGCCGTGGGCGGGGAAGTTCAATGGCATAGACGCCGCCGCCGAACATCATTTGAGGGAGGCGCGCTGGCTGCGCGATGCGGTGTACGCGAACCAGGACGGACGTTTCTGGCTTTCTCCGGATGGGAACCGGAGCTATAGCTCCGCGATTGCGCCGGCCGTGTATTCCGTGTATCTGGCCACCGGCGATAAGGCCGAGGTGGTCGCGCTGCTGCCGGCGCTGATCCGCAACTTCAACGCCTGGGACGATCACCGCGACGCGAATGGGCTGTATTGGTCGATCGATGATCGGGATGGGATGGAGAAGAGCATCGGCGGGAGCGGGTACCGGCCGACGATCAACAGTTATATGTTCGGCGATGCCATGGCCATCGGGCATATCGCGGAGCTGGCCGGGGACGAGCAGCTTGCCAAGACCTATTTCGCCAAGGCTGCCAGGATCCGCGCCCTGGTTGAGGACCATCTCTGGAACCCAAAGGATCGGTTTTATGAGACCGTGCCGCGCCAGCCTGGCGCGACGTGGGTAGGGGTTCGCGAAGAGATTGGATATGTTCCGTGGTACTACGGCCTGCCGCCGCTGGATCATGCGGTGGCGTGGAAGCAATTGATGGACCCGCAAGGTTTTCTTGGCCAGTACGGGCCGACCACGGCGGAGCGGCGCAACCCAAGATTTATGTTTCATGACCCGCATGAGTCCCTGTGGAATGGCCCTTCGTGGCCGTTTGCGACCACCCAGACGCTGGTGGGGCTGGCAAACCTGCTCAACGGGCCCGCGCAGAGCGTTATCGGCGCAAAGCAGTATTTTGAGGTGCTTCAGCAGTACGTGCTGTCGCAGCACATCAAGGATGAAAAAGGTAAGACCATTCCGTGGATCGACGAGAACCTGAACGCGGACACCGGCGAATGGATTGCGCGCGGCATCCTGGAAAGCCGGCATCAACTGCCGGCGAACCGGGGACGGTATTACAACCACTCCGGGTTCGCGGACCTGATCATTACGGGATTGCTGGGCATACGGCCCTCGGCGGGCGATGAGTTGAAGATCAACCCGCTGCTGCCTGCCAATACCTGGAGCTACTTTGCGCTCCAGGATGTGCCCTACCACGGGCACCTGCTTACGCTCGTGTACGACAAGACGGGGCAGCACTACCATCGCGGGGCAGGCCTGCGCCTGTACTGCGACGGCGTGATGGTGGCGTCGGCCCCGGCGATGCAACCGTTATCGGCGCATCTTCCGCCTGCGGTAGTATCAGGCTTTGCGAAGTAGATCCCCGCTGGAGACCCTGAACGCAGCCCACTATTTCATCGCCGATGTTACCGGCGTGAGCGTCGCCAGCCTTGCTGGCAGCGGGCTGGTCCTTCGTTTCACGCCGCTGGCGGGATAGGCCCTACTCGTTGGCCTCGACGCGCCGTCCGTGCGGGTCCTGCAAGGGGCGCGCATTCATGGGAAAGAGGCTGGTAAACGCGTTCAACGAAGCACGGCTGATGCTCAGTTCCTGCTGGAGGACGAACCAAAGCACGCCCTCGGTGCAGGGCGGGCGGGTCAGCGACCCCATATACGTCCAATAGCTGCGGTCGGTGGGCAGCAGCCCGGCAGGGTCCACCATGTCGGTAATCTCCTCCGTCGCGCCGTCAGTGGTGGGCAGGTGCGTCCAAAGGGTCTCCAGCGTGGCGTTGGGGAAGTCCTGAGCGGCGTTCAACCGCACCGCAATCACGGCCAGCTTGCCGCTCGCGCTCTTGAGCACGAAGTGGACGTCCATGTCCGAGAGAATGCCCTTCACGGCTGCTTCGCTGGGATGGTGGAAGTCGAACTGCAGCAGGTCGTAGCGCACTCCTCCGGCCACGATATAGCTGCCGGGAACCACGTGGATCAGTACGGTATGGCCGTTGTTTTCAAGGGTCACCGGGCCGGCGAGGAAGTGAAACTCGATTGGCTTCAGGGCCGTGTCCAGATGGGGACGGCGGATGTCGATGGGCGACTGCTCCTGTCCCTTCGAGCAAGGTACGTAGGACGGATCGAGCCTGCCCCAGTTCAGCGGGCCGGTGCGGCCCTGGTAACTCCAAGGGGCGGCGCTCTGTGCGGCGGCCACGGCGGCCAAGCCAAAGGCAAGAACGGCGAGTGAGGAAAGACGCATGGGTTTCTCCGCTGAATCAAGATCAAGACGCACGGGCGTCCCGGAGAATTTTAAGTCATTGGCGCGGTGGGAGAAAAACAACGGGATCAGCCTCGGCGGCGGATCCCGTTGTTCGAGTTCACGATCGGGCTGCTGGCGCGCCGGTGCGCCCGATCGATCCCCGGCCAGGGCTCAAGCCGAGGCCATGGCATTCATCTGCTGCTGCATCTCTTCCATCGAAACATCGCGGACGTGCGTGGCCAGAAACCAGCGATGCCCGAAGGGATCCTGAAGGCCGGCCGTGCGGTCGCCGTAGAACTGGTCGGCCACCGGTCGAATCACCTTGGCGCCGGAAGCCTCAGCCTGTTTTGTGGTTGCGTCTACATCGGGCACGTAGACATGCAGGGTTATGGGCGAGCCTCCGTAATGGTTGGGACCGTAGGCTTCCATCTTTGGCGCCTCGTCGGCCAGCATGACGATGGAATCGCCAAGTTGCATTTCCGCATGGGCGATGCCGCCATCCGGCCGCGGCATGCGCAGCGTTTCTTTCGCGTTGAAAGCGCGGGCATAGAAATCGAGCGCATCGCTTGCCCGGCCATTGCCGATGATCAGGTAGGGTGTAATCGAGTGGTATCCGTCAGGAATAGGCTTGACTGTAGGCATGGGGAAAACCTCCTATTTTGGCCTTATGGAAGTTCAGCCTACTCCCTCAGAGGCAAGTAGCGAAAGGCCGGCGGCGCGCTCGCCGGTGAATCGACGATGAATTCTCCAGCAAGCGCCGCCGCCGTTCCACTACGCTTTCGCCGCCGTCGCCCCTGCCTGCTCGGCCAGCTTGGCGGCTTTGTCCGTGGCCTCCCAGGTGAACTCCGGTTCGTTGCGCCCAAAATGACCGTAGGCGGCCGTCTTCCTGTAAATCGGCCGGCGCAGGTCCAGGTATTCGATGATGCCCTTGGGCGTGAGGGGAAAGTTTTTGCGGATCAGCTCGGTCAGTCTGGCCGGGCTTAGCTTTCCCGTACCGAAGGAATCAACCAGCACGCTGACCGGCTCGGCCACGCCGATGGCGTAAGCCAGTTGCACCTCGATGCGTTCGGCCAGCCCCGCGGCCACAATGTTTTTGGCGATGTGCCGCGCCATGTAGGCCGCCGAGCGGTCCACCTTGGTCGGGTCTTTGCCTGAGAACGCTCCGCCGCCGTGGCGGCCCATCCCGCCGTAGGTGTCCACGATGATCTTGCGCCCGGTCAGGCCGGTGTCGCCCATGGGCCCGCCGATCACGAACCGCCCCGTAGGGTTGATGTGGTACTTGGTGTGCTCGTCCAGCCACTTGGCCGGCAGCACGGCCTGGATCACATACTTGAGGATGTCGGCGTGCAGCTCCTCATTGGTGACGTTTTCGGCGTGCTGGGTACTGACGACCACGGCGTCGATGCGCGCCGGCTTGCGGTTTTCGTCGTACTCGACGGTGACCTGGCTTTTGCCGTCGGGGCGCAGGTAGGGCAGCTTGCCGCTCTTGCGCACCGCGCTTAACTGGCGGCAGAGCTTGTGCGCCAGCGAGATGGGCGCCGGCATCAGCTCCGGCGTCTCGTTCGCTGCATAGCCGAACATCATGCCCTGATCGCCGGCGCCGCCCGTGTCCACGCCCATGGCGATGTCGCCCGATTGCTTGTTGATGCTGGATATTACCGCGCAGGTGTTGGAGTCAAAACCATACAGCGCGTTGTCGTAGCCTATCGAGGCCACCACCCCCCGCACCAGGCTTTGGAAATCGACGTAAGCATTGGTGGTAATCTCGCCGGCGATAACCACCAGCCCGGTAGCCGTAAGCGTCTCGGCGGCGACGCGGCTGTAGGAGTCCTGCTCCAGACACGCATCCAGAATGGCGTCGGAAACCTGGTCGGCCATCTTATCCGGATGGCCCTCGGTGACTGATTCGGAGGTAAACAAGAAACGGTCGCTCAACTTCGCACTCCTCCCCTTGCAGGGATTGAATTTGGTGGCTTGCCGCGTTGACCCTGGGGGTTTCCATGACGCCGCTTGGGATTCCGCATCGGCTGCCGTGGAGTACCGAAGATTGCTCTTCTAACTCCCCCGCCGCCGTCAGCTTAACGCTTCTTCAGACCCCGTGGAGCGGAGGTCAACAGCCCGGCGGTCTTCCCCAAAAAGCGCCACGCACAATCTCGGAAGCGCCAGGGAACGTGGAGAAACGCCGCAAACACACCTACGCCGCTGCATACTGCCAGTGGCGCACCTATTCATCCTAATCGCGGCGGGCGGAAACGCGCAAAGAAACGCAGTGGACGGCGAGCGGTCCCGGTCCAACTGTATCCTGGACCATCTGAAGTGCGTTTCCTCCCGCGGCGCAAATGCCAGGCCCCGGCGCCGGCGCGGCCAAGGAATAAGGTTGGCCGTGAATCGGCGGCCGGATTCGAGTCAGATCCCGAACCGGACAAGAATTCGGGAGACGAGGGCGTGGACCGGGGACCACGCGGAGTGAAGCGCCGCGAAGACTGCCTGCGTGGGCAGCAGGGTGGTCCACCACCCCGCATGGAGACCGTAATAGCGCACAAAGAAGAAGGCGGCGGCGCCCACCACGAGCAACAGCAGTATGGCGCCGAACCAGCGCAGCCGCATCGCCGCGGCGTCGTGGCGCAGGATGCGGGCCTTTCCCACGTTGGACGCGAACGCCATCCAACTGCGGTCGTCGTCGATCACCTGTCCGGACGCCAGATAGGCTTTGAGAAAGCGCTCGGTCCAATCCTGCTCGTCCAGGCCCAGAGCCGCTGCATAACTGCGGACGATGCCCTTGCTCAAAATGCCGCCGGGCAGCGAGCGAAAGCTCCCCTGCTCCAGCGCAACGAGATGCCGTTGGCTGACTTTAGTAACCTCCGTGATGTCTTCCAGCGCAATCCCGCGGGAGATCCGCTCCATGCGCAAGTCTTCTCCGAAAGTACCCATCTGCGACCGAAAACGGGTAAAAAACCCGATACAAATTTATGATCACAATAAACCCGGTTTTAATCTCCGTCAAAGAAATTGACTCAATTTCTCTTTATTTTGTTGCCCATAAAGGTACTGGGTTCAACGGGCAGCTAACGTCAGCCGGCCTTCAGTGCCATTCTGGAACTCGCCCGCCGCCTCATCGAGCCGCCTACACCGGTTCCAAAGTTGCTGTACCCAGAAAGCCCGCCGCGGCGGGCCGAGTGGCATTCGCCGCGGCGAATGCCACATTTCACCATCCTCAACGCGGCGCATGAACTCTGGTACCGCTCCAGACTGTTACCCTGAAGGGGAGGGGTCACCGTGCGGTCTTGCCCCCGGAACCAGGCTCAAGAATGAATAAGCTCATCTTTGCCAATCTGCTTCACCGCCCCCTGCGCTCGGTCATCAGTGTGTGCGCAGTGGCCATTGAAGTGGTCATGATTCTGTCCATCGTGGGCGTCTTCATGGGCATGCTGAACAACACCAGGAACAGCAATAACGGTATCGGCGCCGATCTGGTGGTGCGCCCCTCCAATACCAGCTTTATAAACGGCGTAAGCGGCGCGCCCATGCCCGCCAGTTTGGCCGGCTACTTCAGCCGCCTGCCCCACGTAGCCGTCGCCTCGCCCGCGATCACCGAATTCAATATGTCCGACGACGTGGAGATTCTATTCGGCATCGACTATAAGAGTTACAACGCTCTCCGGCCCTTCGTCTTTCTGTCCGGCGCTCCCTTTCAGGGCCCGTACGACGTGATCGTCGATGACATTTTTGCGCGCACCGGCCATGGCTATCATGTGGGAGATTCGATCACCATCCTCAACCACAAGTTCCGCATCTGCGGCATCGTGGAGAGCGGCAAGGGCGGGCGCAAGCTGATCCCCATCGAGACCATGGCGAACTTGATTGGCGCGGTGGGAAGAGCCTCGGTCATTTACATCAAGAGCGACAATCCCGCCAACGATGACGCCATCCGGCAGGAGATCGCGGCCACCCCTGGCCTCCAAGGCTATCAGGTGATGACCATGGCGGACCTCATCTCCCTCTACACGCCCGCGCGTTTTCCCGGCTTCAATTTGTCTCTGGATGTTGTTATCTCCATTGCCGTCATCGTGGGCTTCCTGGTGATCTTTCAGACCATGTATACGGCGGTGCTGGAGCGGACCCAGGAGATCGGGATTTTGAAGTCGATGGGCGCCTCAAAACCCATGATCGTGGGCGTAGTGCTGCGCGAGTGCGCGGTGCTGGCTGCGGCCGGGGTGCTGGTGGGCATTGCGTCTACCTATGGCGTCCGGACTCTGCTCGCAGTGCGGTTTCCGTCCTTCAGCTTTCTGTTGACGGCGGACTGGATTCTCAAGGGAGCGGCGATTGCCTTTGTGGGGGCGATCTGCGGCGCTCTTTATCCCTCCTGGGCGGCCGCCCGCAAAGACGTCATCGACGCCTTGGCCTACGAATAGCGCGGCGCCGGGAGCGGTGAAACACAGGCTCAAAATCCCCGGGACTTTTCCATTTTGGGAGGCCGCGACAAATTTTTTCTTCACATCGGCGCGGCCAACCCGTGCAAATTCCCTTCCCCGAAAGGAATAGCGATCGCCCAGGTTAAACCGCCGGCCGAATGTTTTGATTTACGCGGAAGAAGTTATTGGGGTCGTACTTCTTCTTTATGGCAGCCAGGCGATCGTAGTTGTCGCGGTAGCTGGCCTGGACGCGCTCCTGGCCCTCCTCCATCATGAAGTTCACATACGCGCCGCCCGCTGAGTACGGGTGCAATGCCTCCCAGTAGGATTTGCACCATGTGGTGATCTTCTCGGCGTTGGCGGGGTCGGGGTCCACGCCCACGATGATCTCAGCTAAGAGCGCCTCGCGGTAACTATACGCGGTGTCGCTTTTGCCCACGCGCTGCGCCGCGCCGTTAACCGGATAGAGGTGCATGGTAGAGAGCAAGGTGGGGATGGTGGGTCCGAGCTGCGCGTGCTTGGCAATCGCCTCGTCGCTCAGGTCAGTGAAATTGTCACCCCGCCAATACTGGTACAGACCTTTGACAAAGAGTGCGTCAAAGGCGCTTTGGGCGGCGGGGAGCGGCACAGGACCCACGTGGTCCAGGAGCGGCTGGCCCAGTTGCAGCAGAGGCTTGCGAGCCGCTTCCACCTCTTCCGCTGAGCCGGTGCAGCACCAGACGAGGGCGCACACTTTCTTCATGTGGAGATGGGCGGGAAACATCGGCGCCGGCGGCACCACCAGATAGGCGAAGAAGCAGCTGATGTTCTCGGGAGCTTTCTTGATGAATTCTCGAAAGGCGCGCAGGACCGCCGCCGCGTCTTCAATGGGCCAGAATGTGGGGCCGAAGTGGACCATGTCGACAGGATGGAGACGGAATTCGAAGGAGGTGACGACGCCAAAGTTTCCGCCGCCGCCGCGCACCGCCCAGAACAGGTCGGGATTCTCCCCGGCGCTCGCAGTCACGAAGCTCCCGTCGGCCAAAACCATGTCCACGGCGAGCAGATTGTCGATGGTGAGGCCGTACTTGCGCGTCAGGTAACCGATCCCGCCGCCCAGGGTCAGGCCGGCCACTCCCGTGGTGGAGATGAAGCCGCAAGGCGTGGCCATGCCAAATGCGTGCGTGGCATGGTCCACGTCGCCCCACACGCAGCCGCCCTCGACGCGGACTGTTCTGGCTGCAGGATTCACGCGCACGCCCTTCATGCGCGATAGGTCGATCACCAGCCCGTCGTCGCAGGTTCCGAGGCCCGCGCCGTTGTGGCCGCCGCCGCGAATAGCGGTGAGCAGGTTGTCCTCCCGGCCGTAGTTCACTGCCGCAATCACGTCGGCAACATCCGCGCAGCGGGCTATGAGTCGCGGGCGTTTGTCGATCATGCCGTTGTAGACTTTGCGCGCGAACTCGTAGGCTGCATCCTCAGGCCCGACCAGGTCCCCCCGGAAGGAGCTCTTCAACTGATCCATAGATTGTGCAGACATGGAATTCTCCAATCAAAGTGACGTTTGATGCCGTTTTGAACAGACCCTGAGAATGTCTATGTGTGATTTATGTCCAGGCGAACGCCGTGCGCGCCCCAGTCGCTCCAGATGCGCGGGCTGGGGCACTCTGCCGGTCACGCGATGCTTCTGGCCCATTCTAACGCCGGATTCGCAAATTGTCAGGGCGTCCGGTTGGCCTTCCGGATGGTTGCGCTATAGTACCCTGAACCTGGGATTGCTCCGCATGACGATCGCAATGGATCTGGTTGATTTAGACGCCATCCGCGCTGCGGCGGCGCGCATCGCACCTATCGCCATGAAGACGCCGCTGGTGCGCGCGGCCTTTCCAGGCGTTTCCGGCTACGGTCTTCCCAGGGAAATCTGGCTGAAGGCGGAGAGCTTGCAGCCCGTTGGCGCCTTCAAACAACGCGGCGCGGCCAACAAGATTCTGCAACTGACGCCAGAGGAGATCAGGCGCGGCGTCATTACCTATTCGAGCGGCAACCATGCCCAGGCCGTGGCCTATGCGGCGCGCCACGTGGGCGCCAAGGCCGTCATCGTGATGCCCTCCAACGCGCCCTCCATCAAACGCGCAGCCACTCTGGCGCTGGGCGCGGAGATCGTGGATGTGGGCGTGGCCTCGAGCGAGCGGCTGGCCAAGGCGGAAGAGTTGGTGCGCGAGCACGGCTACGTCGTTATTCCCCCCTACGACGACGAACAGATTATCGCCGGCCAGGCCACATGCGGCCTGGAGATCATCGAAGCGTTGCCCGATGTGGATCTGGTGCTTTCGCCAGTCTCGGGCGGCGGCTTGCTTAGCGGCGTCGCCACGGCCGTCAAGTCCGCCGCGGCGGACGCCCGCAAGATCAAGGTCATCGGCGTTGAGCCGGAGCTGGCCGCTGATACGGCGGAGAGCTTTCGCACCGGCGCGATTGTCACCTGGCCGGCGGAGCTGACCAACCGGACCATGGCCGACGGGCTGCGCACGCAGAGCGTGGGAGTGCGCAACTTTGCCCATATTCAGGCCTTTGTGGATGGCATCGTCACCGTCACCGAGGCTGAAATTCGCGCCGCCATGCGGGCCATTGTGGCCACGACGCGCCTGGTTCCCGAACCCAGCGGCGCGGTGACCACGGCGGCCCTGCTCTTCCATGCTTCGGAGCTGCCGCCCTACCGGAAGGCCGCGGCCGTGGTGAGCGGCGGCAACGTGGATCCTGCCCTGCTGGCCGGCGTGCTTACCGAAGGCCCGGATTAGCGTCGTTCGGCTATGATCTTTGCTGTGATGAAGCCCCGAATCTCCGCCGTCATGGTCATGGCCTTGGGGTGCGGCTTGGCGCTGGCGTGCGCCATTCTGCCCCTTCGCGGCCAAGGGCAACCGCAGCAGGCAGGTACACCCCAGGCTGGCCCCCGCGCTACGCCCCTGCGCATCACCTGGCTTTACATCCAGCCCGATACCGGCTCGCAAAAAATCTCCCAGATCCAGATCGGCCGCGAGATGGTGGTGCTGGAAAAGAGCGGTCCCTGGTTCAACGTGGAAGCCAACACCGACGTCCAGGAGGTCAGCAACGACCAGGACACTCCCATGGTCGGCAGCGACAACAATCCGCAGCCTCTCTCCGGCTGGATGCAGGCCAAGGGCATCATCGAGGAAACCACGCCGGACGGCGATCAGATCCTGATGGGCGCGGCAGCTAACGAGGAAGTCTTGGCCGCGAACCCCCGCGGCCCGGCCAATGCCGCACGGGCCGCCCTCCTGCTCTACCGCCGGCTCTATGAGATGTTTCCCAACTCCCCGCTCGCTCCCGAGGCCCGGTGGCGATCCGCGGACATTCAGTGGCAGATTGACAAGGCCGACAACGCCTCGCTGCCCGCGTCTGCATCGCAAGACACCTTCTTCCGCCAGCAGATGAACGAAAGCGCTCTGAAAAAGGTCGTCAAGCTCTATCCCCGCACCCGCTGGGCCGCCCTGGCGGCTTACGACCTCATCGACAACCAGCTCTGCGGAGACTGGCAGAACTCGGCGAAGTGCCCGGAAAAAGAAGCCGGCATCTACGAGAAATATGCCGATGAGTTTCCCGATGGACCGCGCACGGCCCAGGCTCTCTACGAGGCTGTCTACCGCATGGCGGTGCTCACAAATATGTACACCGCCAGCGGAGACGATAAGAAGAGCAACGACGCCAGCGAGCAAGCCCGCAAGCTGGCCGCGCAACTGAAGGCGCATTTTGCCGGTTCGGATTACGCCTGGCGCGCCGGGGCCTTGATCTACAAGCTGGATCAGGGCGTTCCTGTGTTTGGCGTCGATCTGGAGTGAGCGGGATCGCGGCGACTCGGGTGTTGCGCCTTCGAGATACAGCATCTCTGGTTTTGCGATAGCAGGCGGGACGCTGTCTACCCCAGCTTCTAACTGCCGGACGGCCAAGCGGTGCATCAGTCTGCTACACATTATGATGTGTGATATACTACACATCATCGGGGTAAACAGAATATGCCCACAAATTTGGCCATTGACGACAAGCTGATCGATGAGGCGCGGCGGATCGGGCATCACACCACGAAGAAGGAAGCTGTTACCGCGGCATTGAAGGAATACGTCGACCGGCGAAAGCAGATCGAGATTTTGGAACTGGCTGGGGCTATCGATTACGATCCCACCTACGATTACAAGAGAATACGGCAACTTGACCGGATCGAGATCGAGCCGTGAAGGTCCTCGTCGATACCTGCGCTTGGTCGCTTTTGTTCCGGCGGAAGGATAGAACTGGGCTGAGCGGCAACGAGCAAGTCATGCTCAAGTCGCTTACTGATGCGATTCAGGATGGCCGGGTGGTCATCATTGGCCCCATCCGGCAGGAAGTTCTTTCCGGCATTCAGGAGTTGGCTCAATTTGATAAATTGCGAGCCGCGCTTGAGGCTTTCCGGGACGAAGAGCTTAAAACAGCCCATTACGAGGAAGCGGCGCGGATGTTCAATCTTTGCCGAAGCCACGGCGTCGAGTGCGGATCAACGGACATTCTAATGTGTGCGGTCGCGGCTAAAATGCGATGCGCCATATTGACCTACGATCAAGGCCTGCTCCGCTGCACCGAAATATTGCGGGCCGAGGGACTCATGAAGTAATACCTGTTCCGTGGCGGGGGTGGACACCGTGGTTCCTCCCGCCTTGTTTTGCCCGGCCTGCGGCGGGCTGGCGCGGATAATAGGAATTGCTCTGGGATTATTCGCCGCTCGCCGGCCCGCCCGCAGATGGACTGCGGCGGCCAGGGAGCGGAATTGCCCCGTGATGAAGCCCATCCGCATTACTCTCGCGCC
Source organism: uncultured Acidobacteriota bacterium (assembly GCA_963808795.1). Taxonomy (GTDB): domain Bacteria; phylum Acidobacteriota; class Terriglobia; order Terriglobales; family Acidobacteriaceae; genus Telmatobacter. Next base: position 275,786 of record CAWEGL010000010.1, on the reverse strand, counting down.
CACGCGCAGCCGCCCTGTGAACGTGTTTCTGGGGCTGGTTTTGCTGCTGGCGTCCGTCCTCCTTTTTTTGGCGCTGGCCACTTATCACCCCAGCGATCCCTCGTTGAATACAGCCGCCGGCGCGGCCGCGGTCCACGCGGTTCACAACTGGATCGGGATATTCGGCGCTTATTTGAGCGACATGCTGTTGCAATTATTGGGCGTAACGGCCTTTTTCCTTCCCTTGTGGATGGGCGGAATCGCATGGCGCTGGTTGCGTTCGCGTTCCAGCTCGCCCGCGATCCTGCGCTGGGTGGGCGCCCTGCTGGTGGTTCTCTTTGTGCCTGCCGTCTTCGCACTGGCGCCTTGGCGCTGGCGCTGGATCCATCTGCTGCCCGCCGAGGGCGTGATGGGCCGCCTTATGGCCGGCCTGCTGGCGGGTTATCTCAACATCCAGGGCGCCTGGATCGTCGCCGCCGCGCTGGCCGCCGCGGGACTCTATTTTGCCTTCGCCATCCGCCTCCGGGCCATCAAGGAAGGCATCGAGGACCGCTGGCTCCGCATCTCCGCGTGGCATGAACGCTGGCGCAACTGGCGCGAGGAGTGCGCGGAACGGCGCGCGCAACGCGAAGCCCAACGCGAGGACGGGAACCCGGCGGCCGAGGCCCAACTATTTGCGGCCGGGGCTGCGGACGAGAGGAACTCCGGCGGCCGCGTCGCGCGCTTCGGCGCGGTGGTGGCATTTCAGCGCGCGGATGCGCCGCGGACGGAAGAAGCGATTCCCATTGCGCCGCAAGCGCGGAAGACCAGCATCTGGGAGCGCGCGGGGGGGCAGCCGCAGCCGGCGTCCGTCCCCGTCCAGCAAACTGCGCCTGCTCTTCGTTCCCAACCAGCGCAGGTCCGGTTCGCCGAGCCGACCGCCGTCGAAGCGCGGCTCGGCGCGCAACCGGCGGCTGCCCGTTTCGATCCATCCCCCGTGACCACCAGCCGGCCTGCGGACCAGATCGCGATCCACGACCGCGCCGACGCGGCGGTGCGCACGGCCACGGTGGCTCCGAAGAATGTGAGCGGCTACAAGCTGCCGCCCAGCACCCTGCTCAACGCCGGCGAAGGCCCGCAAACCGTGCGCGAGGAGGCGCTGCGCGAGGAAGCCAAGGTGCTGGTGGAGAAATGCGCCGAGTTCGACGTGCGCGGCCAGGTCGTCCAAATCAACCCCGGCCCCATGGTGACCACCTACGAGTTCAAGCCAGAGGCGGGCGTGAAATATTCGCGCGTCACCGGCTTGGCCGACGACCTGTGCCTGGCCATGCGCGCGGAAAGCATCCTCATCGAAAGAATGCCCGGCAAGAGCACGGTGGGCATTCAGGTGCCCAACTACGAGCGCGAAACCATCCAACTGCGCGACGTGCTGGAGAGCGAGACCTTCGCCCGCGCCCGCTCGCGGCTAACCCTGGCCATGGGCAAGGACATAAATGGCCGCATCGTCACTGCCGATCTGGCTGCCATGCCCCACATTCTCATCGCCGGCTCCACGGGCTCCGGCAAATCCGTGGCCATCAACGCCATGATTATGAGCCTGCTCTACCGCACCACGCCCAGCCAGGTGCGGCTCATCCTGGTGGATCCCAAGCGCGTGGAGCTGGGCATGTACGAGGGCATTCCCCACCTCTTCACGCCCATCATCACCGAGCCCAAGCTGGCCGCCAACGCCTTGCGCAACGCGGTGCGGGAGATGGAGCGGCGCCTAAGACTGCTGGCCGGCCGCAGCGTCCGCAACATCGATCAGTACAACCGGCTCTTCGAGGGGGGTTCCACCCCTTCACTCTTTGGACCGGAGCCCGGGGCGAACGAAGAAGAGCCGCTGCCATATATCCTCATCATCATCGACGAGCTCGCCGACCTGATGATGCTCGACCGCGCCAACGTCGAGGAATCCATCACCCGCCTGGCGCAGATGGCCCGCGCCGTGGGCATTCACCTTATCCTGGCCACGCAGCGGCCCAGCGTGGACGTGATTACCGGCCTCATCAAAGCCAACATTCCCACCCGCATCAGTTTCCGCCTGGCCACCAAGGTCGATTCGCGCACCATCCTCGACACCAATGGCGCCGAGGCCTTGCTGGGCCGTGGCGATATGCTCTTTCTACCCCCCGGTACCAGCCGCCTCATGCGCCTGCATGCTCCCTTTGTCAGCGAAAAGGAAACCGCGGCGGTGGTCGAGTTCTGGAAAGCGCAAGGCGCGGCCGAATACGTCCATGACTTCCTTGAGTCGCCCAAGGATGAAGGCCAAAGCGTTGAGGGCTCCAACGACGATCCCGGCGAGAACGATCCCATGTTCGACGATGCCGTGCGCCTGGTCTTCGAGTTCGGCAAGGCCTCCACGTCGCTCTTGCAGCGGCGCCTGCGCATCGGCTACGGCCGCGCCGCCCACTTGATCGACCTGATGGAGCGCGACGGCCTGGTCGGTCCCGCCGACGGCTCGCGCCCCCGCGAGCTGCTCAAGGCACCCGGCTGGCTGCACGAGATCTCCGCCGTCAACGAGTGATCCCGCATTGAATAGGGTAGGCCGCATTCCACGCTGCCGCCGGCGCCACGCTTACGCTTCGTGTTCGATGGGGCCAACTTCGATCTCCGCGGCCGATCGGCCGCTCTTCATCTGCGACGAGGTGACCAGAACCACAGCGCAGAGGACGGCCACCATGCCGGCGTATTCCGTCTTTTGCAAATGTTCGCCGAGCACCACCGAGCCCAGGATCACGGCCACGACGGGATTCACGTACGCATACGTGGCCACCTTCGCCACCGGCACGTGGTGAATCAGCCAGATGTAGCACGAGAAGCCCAGCAGCGAACCGAAAAGTACCAGGTAGCCGATGGCGCTGACGCTCTCCGCGTTCCACACGGCGTGGGGCCATTGCCACGTAACGGTGGCAAAGAGCAGATCGCAAAGTGCGGCCGCCAGCATCTCCCATCCGGCGGCCACCAGCGGGTCCACCGGTAACTGCATCCGGCGGAACAGCACCGACCCGATAGACCAGCTTAGGGCGCCCAGAAGAATGACCAGGGCGGCAACCATCTGCATGGGGCGGCTATGAGTGCTCAGCGCGGCGCGAAAGCTGGGCCAGAGCAGCGCCATCAGGGCTAGAAAGCCGAGCGCGACTCCCACCATTCCGCGTGGACGAAGTTGTTCGCCCCCCGGAAGCCGCGATTCGATCACCGCAACGTACACGGGCACGATGGCAACCAGCAGAGCGGCCAGGCCGCTGGCCAGATATTTCTCGCTCCAGACAACGGCGATGTTCCCAGTGAACAGCATCAGAACGCCGAGCAAGGCGAGCCGGGCCATCACGCCGCGGCTATAGAAAAGCTGCTTCCCGCGCAGGGCGCAGAAGGCGAGCATGATGAAGGCGCCGATCAGCATGCGCGTTCCGGCCAGAATCGTGGCCGGCAGCAGGTGCACTCCGATGCTCATCGCCGTATAGGTGGCGCCCCAGCACAGGTACACGCTGCCGAAAGCGAGCACGATGGCAAGCCGGGCAGGCGGAGCATTGGATGTCATAAGAAACGCACCCGAAACTCTATGGTACCGTCCAGCCGGCGGAACGGACCTGGCGCTCTCTTTACAACCCCTCTTCCATGGAACGAACATCGTGTTCGGCGCGATGATCGGCCACCCTGCCGATTATCCCAGTCAAGGGGAGGATGCATGGGAACGGGTGAATGTGAGAGCGCTGCTCGTTGCGTTCGTGCTGCTGGAGGTCTGGGGCGTGAACGTCAACAAATATAGCCATATTCGCCCGATTCGACCGGGCACGCCGCCGGGAAGTATGATTGTGCCTTTATATCCATTCCAACCGGGCCAGGGATCAGCGTTGATCGGCGTTCTCTAAGGGATAAATTCAGAGTCTTCGCGTATTGTCACCGTGGGCGTGAAAGAAGATAATCCACGATCAGTAAGATCAGTCGCCAGAATAATTGAAATTGCTACGGAGGGCCCGATGGAGATCAAAAGAAGAGACCTACTTGGTATGGGCGCGGCGCTTGGTGTGGGCATGCCGGCCAATGGCGTGCTGGGCCAAGTGGCCGCAGGCGGTGCACGTTCCGGCGCGCGTCCGCAACGGCCGACGGGCGGCAATTTTGGCAGGGGCTTCGAGCCCCCGGTCAACTCCCACACCCAACCGTCGTCGGTGGATTGGAACTATAAGCCGAAGCGGGTGAACAAGATGATCGAGCTGTGGGAAGACGGCCAGCCGATCTACTACGAAGGCTCCGGGCTGGGGCCGGGTGTGGACAGCTACGCACAGGGCATCCGGATGTCGCAGACCTACATGGACGCCATCAGCGTGGACTTTGAGCATGGGTGTCTGGACCTGGTAGGGTTGCGCGAGTTCATGCGCGGGCTGGTAGCCGGAGGGCCGACGCCCAGCGGCCATCGCACCCCGGCGGTGTTTGTGGAGACCGGCATCATCGGTCTGGACGCGCCGTATATGCGGGCCAACACCTGGCTGCTGGAGCAGTTTCTGGATGCGGGCGTGCATGGCATTCACTTCTGCCACGCGCGCAGGTGGGAGGCCATCCAGGTGGCCAACCAGATGGCGATGCGCTATCCCTTCCCGCGCGCGGGCATCAACGTGCCGGACACCGATGCACCTTCAACCACTGGGACCCCGGGCAGCGGTTCCACGCTGGCATACCGCGGGCTGCGCGGCTCGAGCGCAGGCTACGCGGCGGGCATCTGGGGCGTCAGCATCAATAAGTACTGCCATATCGCCGACCTCTGGCCGCTCAATCCCCAGGGCGAGGTCCTCTGCGGCGCCAAGATCGAAGACACCTTTGCCGATCAGGACGTGGCGCAAACCATCGCGCTGCCCGGCGTCTCCATGGCGGAATGGGGACACGGCGACCACGCCTATTGGGTCTACGGTCTTTCCATCATGCCCGAGGATCGCTCCGGTCCTCTCGATACCATCGGCCGGCCGGAGATGCGCAAGGTACGGCAGGTGCTTCTGGATAACTGCAAGAAGAATCATGTCATCTTCATGAACGCCGGCAGCCCGGACCCCAACAGCCCAGCCTACGTCATCACCCAGATCAAGGATGGAGCAAAGGTGCTCGAGGCCAACGAGGCGACGGCGATCATCGGCCGCGAATACACCAAGCGCAAGATGCCGGTTTAACGCAGTTGCGCCGCCACGGCAGCGGCGCATTGAAACAAGTGCCGCCGTGGTTGTTCAGGGAAGTTTGGGGAAGCCACATTTCGCCCTATTCGACCAGGCGGGGCGCCGGGAAGTATGATTATGCCTTTTACATCCATTCCAAATGGGCCGAGGATCGGCGTCGATCAGCGTTCGCTAAGGGACAAATTCAGGATCTTTGCGCATTTTCACCGCGGGCGAGAAGGAAAATCATCCACGATCAGTATCACCAGCCGGTAGAATGATTGGATTCTGCAAGGGAGGGCACGATGGAGATCAAGAGAAGAGAACTGCTGGGCCTGGGCGCGACGCTTGGCGTGGGCATGGCGGCCAAGGGCGTGCTAGGGCAAGAAGCGGCGGGCAGCGCACGTTCCGGCGCGCGTCCGCAACGGCCGATGGGCGGCTTTTTTGGCAGGGGCTTCGAGCCCCCCGTCAACTCTCACACGCAACCGTCGTCGGTGGACTTGAACTACAAGCCGAAGCGCGTCAACAAGGCTATCGAGCTGTGGGAAGACGGGCAGCCGATCTATTACGACGGCTCCGGGCTGGGGCCGGGGGTGGACAGCTACGCGCAGGGCATCCGGATGTCCCAGACCTACATGGACGCCATCAACGTGGAGATGGAGCACGGGTGTCTGGACCTGGTGGGGTTGCGCGAGTTTATGCGCGGGCTGGCGGCCGGGGGGCCGACGGCCAGCGGACACCGCACCCCGGCGGTGTTTGTGGAGACCGGCATCATCGGCCTGGACGCACCCTACGCGCGGGCCAATACCTGGCTGCTGGAGCAATTTCTGGATGCCGGCGTGCATGGCATTCACTTCTGCCACGCGCGCAGTTGGGAGGCCATCCAGGTATCGTCGCAGATGGCGATGCGCTACCCGTTCCCGCGCGCGGGCATCAACGTGCCGGACACCGATGCACTTTCAACCACTGGGTCCCCGAGCAGCGGTTCCACGCTGGCCTACCGCGGTCTGCGCGGATCGAGCGCAGGCTACGCGGCAGGCATCTGGGGCGTGGACATCAACAAGTACTGCCATATCGCCGACCTGTGGCCGCTCAATCCCCAGGGCGAGGTGATCTGCGGCGTCAAGATCGAGGACACCTTTGCCGACCGGGATTCGGCGCAGACCATCGCCCTGCCGGGCGTCTCCATGGCGGAGTGGGGCCCGGGCGATCACAGCTATTGGCTCTTCGGGCTGTCCATCATGCCCGAGGACCGCGCCATCCCGTTCGACGAGACTCTGGTAAGGCCGGAGATGCTCAAGGTGCAAGCGAATGTACGCGACCTTTGCAAGAAGAACCATGTAATGTTTCTCAACGGGGGCAGTCCGGACCCCAACAGCCCGGCCTATGTGATCACGGCCATCAAGCAGGGTTCGATGGTGCTGGAGGGGCCGGAGGCAGCGGCGATTATCGGCCGCGAATATACGAAGCGCAAGATGCCGGTTTAACATGATTGCAAGCCGCGGCGATGTTTTGGACGCGGCCGCGCCGATTGCAGGGCCGTATGGGGAGTCACTCGAACTACAAGTACGATCCTGCCCCTTTTCAACGAGCGGCAGTACAACGGGAGGTCCAAAATGAAAATACGCAACGCGTTCGCGGCAGGGTTTGCGCTGGCCGCGATTACGGTCAGCGCCTGGGCGCAGATCGCAGTTTCAGCGAATGACGGCAAACAAATGCGTCCGGGCGACGATCCCCCAGGCATGAGGCCGGACACGGTATCGGTGATCGACCTCAACGTATATCCACCCAAGGTGCTGGCGACCATCGACGCTCCAGCCAGCATGATCGGGCCTCCGAAAGCGGTCGCGGTGGCGCCCAACTCCAGCTATGCGATCGTGACGTGCTCGCAAAAGCCCGATCCCAGCGATCCTACCAAGCTGGTTTTGGCCGACACTGTTTCCGTGATCAACCTGTCCAATCCCAGAAAACCCAAAGTGATCCAGACGGCCGCCGCGGGCGCCGGGGCCGGCGGCGTATCCATCAACAAGGCGGGGACCATGGCGCTGGTGGCCAACACCAGCGGGTCGGTTTCGGTGTTCACCATCTCCCACAAGAAGCTGACTAAGGTGGGCACGGTGGATCTGGGTGCGGAGGCGGGTCCGACCGATGCCACCTTCACGCCGGACGGCAAGCACGCCTATGTGGCGGAGCGCGGGAGCACCAAGCTGGCCATCCTGGATGTGAACGGCACGAACGTGACCTTTAGCGGCCAAACCATCACCACCGGGATTCAGCCGTATGGCACAAGCATCACGCCGGACGGCAAGTATGCGGTCAACACCAATCTTATGGGCCCGGCCACCCCGGAGGCTTTGCAGCGGATGGAGGAGATGAGGCAGATGATGGCTCGCCGGCGGGCCCAGGGCGGCGCCGGCGGCGCCGGCGCACCGCCAAGACGCCCCAGACCCGGCGCAGCGGGCGGCAGACCCAGGTTCACGCCCACGCCCGGCACGATTACGCTGGTTGACCTCGCGACCAACCAGGTGGTGGATTCGGCGGTAGTGGGACCCACGCCGGAGCACGTGGACCTGTCGCCGGACGGCAAGTACGCCGAGGTGACGGTGGCCAACGGCGCGGCATCCTCGATGACGGCGCCCAACTACAGCACCACGCACGGCCTTATGTGGGTTTTCGGGGTGGACGGCGGCAAGCTCACGGAGATTGCAAAAACCGACACCGGGCACTGGTGCCAGGGCGCCACGTGGAGCAAGGACGACCACGTGATCCTGCTACAGTGCGCCACCGAGCGCGACATCGAAGTGTACAAGTTCGACGGCACGACCTTGACGCCGGACCCCGCGGCCACGCTGCACTTCAATGCCCGGCCGGGCGCGATTGCGACGGCGACCAATCAGTAACCGCTCCCGCCTTCAGGAGCCGGACTTTGCCACCATGCGCCCGGTGCTTGCGAGATCAAGCGCCGGGCGCGGTTTCTTGCGGTGGGGATGGCATCCTTCTGCGCGCCCCACGAGAGTATCCCTGAGCCTGGGGCTGCGCGCAGATTTGTTCAGGCCATGGCTGGCTAGGGCTGTCGCCGTTGCTCCTCCAGCGCCGCGCAGAGGGACGCAACGCTCATCGGCTTTCCGAACAGCCAGCCCTGAGCGAAGGGCACGGCGCGCCCGCTGAGAAAGTCGGCCTGGGCCTCAGTCTCAACGCCTTCGGCGATCATGACCAGCTTGAGGGAATGGGCCATGCCGATGATGTGGGGCACCACCTGACTGGTGGCGCCGTCGGTCCCGATGGTTTCTACAAACGACTTGTCGATCTTGAGCGCGTCAATGCCAAACGTCTGCAGACGGGACAGGCTGGAGTACCCGGTGCCGAAGTCGTCGATGGCCACCCCGATCCCCAGCGCGCGAATGGCAGCGATGATGTCGCGCGACTCATCTCCGTCAAGGAATCCGCGTTCCGTGGCTTCGACCTTGATGTTGGCCGGGCGCGCGCCGTTGGAGCGGAGCAGGCGCTCGAGAAGGCCGACGGTCCGGCTGGAGCGGAGATCGGAGGCGGACAGATTGATGGCGACCGTGAAATCGGGATCATGCTTGAGGAGGGAAGGCAGATCGGAGGCAACAATCTCCGCCACGCAGGCGGTGATGAGGGTGATAACGCCGCTCTCCTCCGCGGAAGGGATGAAGGTTTCGGGACTGACGCTGCGGCCGCCGCTGCGCCGCCAGCGGACCAGCGCCTCGGCGCCGACCCAGCGGCGCGATTCGAGCTCAACGATGGGCTGGTATTCGACGTAGAACTCCTTGCGCCGGGCGGCGCCGCGCAGGATCGACGGCAGAGACATGCGAACGCGGGAGATGTGAGTGACGGCCCAGGCGAGCACGAGGGCGCAAAGCAATCCCAGGGGTACAAAGATGAATGAGAATTGACGCACGCGTTGTTGGGCGTAGGACACCGGCGCGGCCGCGACGACGGCGACATCGATGTTGGCGGCGCGCGTGACGGCAACGACGTATCCCGCGCTGACGAAAGTCTGGCTGGTCCCCGGGGGAATCTGCTTGAACCATTCAGGGCGGAGGCCGGCGCTTCTGGATGCGATGATGGCGTGCCGGGGGGACGAGGGAACAAATATCGCCATGGAGACGCTGGACCCCTCGGTGGGGAAGTCGAGCGGCAGACGGGGATCGAGAAGGAATGCAAATCCATGTAAGGCAAAGACGTCCAGCGGCCGATCTCCCGCGATGGGAAGTTTGACGCCCAGTCTCTCCACTGCGCCGGCGGTAGTGGTGAGACTTGGCGGCCCCAGCGGTATGGGCCTTTTCGTGTTCAGGGAGGTGCAGATTAGGTCGTTGCCAGCGATACGGCCTACAGCCTGGATGTAGCTGGATCCCACGTCGATCTGGCGCATGAGATCGATCTCCGCGGGCGAGCACGGAGGGTAATGGGCGCGCTGCAACTCGTTGATTCCGGTGGCAATTTGCCCAGCCATCTCATCGGTGCGGCGAAGAGCGTCGTGCGCGTAGCTGAGGGTGGTGGAGCTTTCGTTGTTCAGCCCTTCCCTCCATGACAACTCCAGAGAAACGAGGATGGGGAGGGTCACGGCAGCCAACCCGACCGAAACTGCGACCACAACCTCTGCGGAGTAACGCATTCCTTGCCTCGATTCGGCCGGGCTGACGCGGTAAGGAAGATCGAAATGATCGGCCGTATGGGAATCATACGCCGGGAATTCCGGGCAATGACATAAAAGAGCGCGCAATTCCGAGCCGGGAGGCGTTTGCCGCGGCCCTGCGGGGCGCAGGGGGCGTGGCGGGGCTGCTGTCCCAGGGCTTCGTCCTGCGGCGTTCATGCGCGTAAGGTGGCCCTTGCCGCGCGCTTTGAACCACTCCGCCACGTCGCTATCGAGGCGCAGGTGAACGGACATCTTTCCAGGGGGCAGGACGACGCGCGCGCACTTCCAGAAATCTTTGCCGAGCGATTGGGCCTCGGGCGCGCCGGGCCGTGTAGGGTCTTCTCCGCGTTTGCGGAGAACCTCGACCTCGCGAAGGGAATATCGCGCGATGGTAGATTTCTTCCTCATCCCAATCGGCTCACATTCGCCGTTGCCAGCGCGCGGGGTCGCGGCTGCCGTGAAAACAGGCGATGACGGTCAGGCTATCGTCCGCTCCAACAACGAACATCAACGCATAGGGAAAGCGGCGCAACAATGCGCGGCGAATGCTCTTGTAGACCACGGGGAATTGAGCGGGATTGGCGGAGGCGCGCTCGACCACGGCGTCAAGGGCGGCGCGGAAACGCCGGCCCAGTCCGGGGGCCTCGTTTTCGTACCAGTCCTGCGCGTCGATAATCTCCTGGCGCGCGAGCGGAGTGAAGGTAACCGTACGCACTAGGGGCAACGACGCTCTAATTCGGCCTTCAATGCGGCCCAGGTCATGCCTTCGCGCCGGTCCTGGTCAAGCGTCTCCAGGCGGCGGTCCAGTTCGGCCTGCTGCGAAGCGGTCAAGGGGAGCTGGCCGGATTCGAGACTATCCCAGAGCTGCGAGATCAGCGCCAAACGCTCCGGCGGGGTCAGGCGCGAAAGCTCGTCCTGGTTGAGGAGGTCCATGGCTACGAGCGTACAGCAAACACGGAAACGGCTCAAGGCCCGGGTCCTTGGCGATGAGCACCGTCCCTACGCGACTCGCGTTCATTCATTGCCATTTGCACCCCACGCCGAGGCGCGGGGCTAACGAACGCTGCGCCTACGTCGCGGGCCTTGGAGGGCGGCGTTGGTTCGTGGTCTCCCGGATGTCAGAAGCGAGACAAGGGGCATCCCGGTTGTGGCAGATTTGCATCCCCGAAACCTGGGCCCATCGCCGAGTTTAGAGCGTCGCCCAAGAAATGAATAAAGGGCTTTGTGATTTGCGCTGGCATCCATCAGGGTGTCAGCATCGGATGCGACGCTAGATTTACTTAGTTCCCTTTCTTCGAGCTCTCGATTGATCGCTTCGAGATTGACTTGACACTGGCCTCCTGTACTCTGATTCGCTGCATCAGTCGCACATGGTCAAAACCGCGTGCAATTACAATCGACAAGACGATTGACACGATGCCTAACCACAGCAAGTTCCACGGACTGATTCCCGTGGCGAGCACAACAAACGAAAAGATCAGTTGCCATACCCAAATTTGTCCGCTTGGCATTATGAGTCCGGGAGTTCCGTCTGGGTAGCGATCCCTCGCTTGGTATATGACACTGCCGGCGCTGAGTACAACGTTCAGCCACCAGAACCCCCATGCTATCCGTTCCATTCGTTCGTCTCCGGTGACGCGCTTAGGCGGGCATAGGAAGTTCTGGGATTGATAGGCCGTAGTCGATCATTTTGCGGCCATGAGCCAAAGCTGATTCAATCGCCTCGTCTGCGGTCTCATAAATCCCCTTGACCAGAAGCTCCTTTGCCGTCACTCCGTCCTTGTGATGCTTTTCGATAATTAGCAATGCGCTCCATCCGAGACCGTTCCGCAATTCGGATCTTCCGGCCTCGATTACAAACCCCCTGTAGTTTCTTCGCTTCATCTGACCCCCCTAATTGCCGCCGGCTAACGATAGAGAAATGTTAAACCAGAAACAGGGAACGAGACGTTGAAATCTTCCACGCGGCGAAAGTTGCCGTTTGCAATCCGGCTGCCAATTCGCTATGATCCATAGATGTGCCCAGAGGAGTCCCTGGGCCGTCAATAGCACCACGGTTCTTGGGGTCCTTACCGGACGGGCGGCGCTTGGGACAGGCTGCTTCGCGAGGTTTGAGGGCTTTCCGCGGCAGGCGGACTGGCAAGGGCGGTGGGAGACGAGGAACGCATGGCAAAAACAGCCAAGAATATAGCGAAGGCGCGTGCGGCCGTGACCAAGCCGGCATATCCGCTGCCTGAAGCGGTGACCCTGCTCAAGCAAGTGAAGTACGCCAAGTTCGACGAGACCGTCGATCTGACAATGCGGCTGGGCGTGGATACGCGCCACGCCGACCAGATGGTGCGCGGCACCGTGGTTCTGCCGCACGGACTGGGCAAGTCGAAGACCGTGGCCGTGATCGCCACCGGCGACCGCCAGAAGGAAGCCACGGCGGCGGGCGCGGACTTTGTGGGCGGCGAGGAGATGGTGGAGAAGATCCAGAAAGAAAACTGGACTGCCTTCGACGCTCTGATCGCGACGCCCGACATGATGAAGGTGGTGGGGCGGCTGGGCAAGATTCTGGGCCCCAAGGGGCTGATGCCGAACCCCAAAACCGGAACCGTGACCATGGACGTGGCCGCGGCGGTGAAGGAGATCAAGGCCGGCAAGGTAGAGTTCCGCGCCGACAAGACCAGCCTGGTGCACGTGCCGGTGGGCAAGCTCAGCTTCGAGCCGCAAAAGCTGATCGACAACGCCACCACGGTGATTACGTCGATTGTGCGCGCCAAGCCTTCGGCGGCCAAGGGCAAGTACATCAAGAGCGTGACGCTGAGCTCGACGATGGGGCCGGGCGTGCCGCTGGACTCGGCGGTGGCTGAGGCGGCGGGAAAAAGATAGGGTTCAGGTGTCAGGTTTCAGGGATCAGTCGGCCCTGTGATCCCGCAGGCATTGCGGAAGCAGCTTGAGATTTTGGGCGAACAAAGGTAGCGAGCAAAGTTTTTTTAGTCACTCGGCGCCCGATTGAGGCGACGGAATGCGAGGACAGAGATAAGGAATAGGCGTCGTTCCGGGCACTGATCCCTGAAACCTGACACCTGAAACCTGAAACCTGTCGGAGCGGAGCGAAGACAATGGCGATTTCAAGAGCGAGAAAGACGGAGAGGGTCCAGTGGCTGGCCCAGCAGTTGGAGACCTCCACGACGGCGATTGTCGGAACCTTTTCCAAGCTGACCGTGGCGAAGGACTACGAGTTGCGCAAGGTGGTTCGCGAGGCGGGCGGCAAATACCGGGTAGTGAAGAACAAGCTGGCCGGCATCGCGGCCTCGGGTACGCAGGTCGAGGCGGCGCTCAAAGGGCTGAAGGGCGTGAACTCGGTGGCGTTTACGGCGGGCGACCCGGTGGCGCTGGCCAAGGTGATGGCCAAGTGGGCCGGCGACAACGCGGAGTTTGAATTTAAGCTGGCGCTCGTGGAAGGCAAGCTGCTGAACGCCGATGAGGTCAAGGCGCTGGCCACCATGCCGGGCCGGGATGAGATCTTCTCCAAGCTGCTGTTCCTGATCAATGCGCCGGCGCAGCGGCTGGCGACGGTGATCAACGCCACGGGACGGGATTTAGCGGTGGTGCTCGGGCAGGGCGTGGAGAAAGAAAAGTTTGCAGCGGCATAAATGCCGCCAGTTATCATTTGTCAGTGATCAGTTTTCAGTGGTGCGCTGATGCGCGGCTTTTCTGATAACTGACAACTGAAAACTGACAACTGTTTTAAGGTTTGGCCGTAAGCAATCTGAAAGGGCGCTGGTCTGGCGCATCGGAAACTTTCAATTTTGCTTGGGCGGCCGGGGAAAGATCAATTCATCAAGGTTTTGAGGAGATTGGAGAAGAAATGGCGGATCTAGCGCAGTTGGAAGAGCAGATTGTGAGCTTGAGCCTGCTGGAAGCGGCGGCTCTGGTGAAGAAGCTGGAGGAGCGGCTGGGGGTATCAGCGGCCGCGGCAGCTCCGGTGATGGTGGCGGGCGGCGCCGGTGCAGGCGCGGCGGCGCCGGCCGAGGAGGAAAAGACCGAGTTCCAGGTGATCCTCAAGGACATGGGCGCGAATAAGATCAGCACTATCAAGGCGGTACGCGAGGTCACGTCGCTGGGGCTGAAGGAAGCCAAGGACCTGGTGGACGGGGCGCCTAAAGCGCTGAAGGAGAACGCGACCAAGGACGAAGCCGAGGCCATAAAGAAGAAGTTTGAGGGCGTGGCGACCATCGAGATCAAATGAGGGGCGCGCGGGTGATTTTGAAGCGCTTGCCTTGGCGCTCAAAGCCCGCAATGATCTAGGCCGGTTGAAGGGCAGGCCGAGGTTCAGGCCTTTCAACCGGCCAGCTTCCTTACCCGGCAGCAGAAACAGGCTTGCGCGGGTGGATTAGGCGCGCTACAATGTAGATTGCGCGTTTTTCCGGTTCGTTCCTCTTATTCCTGGGGAGCGAACGGGTAAGTATGCGCGCTTTGGAAATCGTGGAGTAGCCAGGAAGCGTCCGTGGCCCTGGGCAGAACGAGGCTGGGGCAAAATGGGCGCGAGTTGGCTGGTAAATGCATTGGGATCAATGGACTGCGCGATGTACGTGCTGGAGTCCGTTGACCACGGTCGGGCGGCTGGCGAGCGAGCGGCAGAAGCGAGATTTGGGATCGGCGAGGGCAGGGCAAAGGAATTCGGAGGGAGCACAGGCAGTGAGCCGCGCTCGTGAGGCATTGTGTCCTCACGAGCTTCGTGTGTCTTTCCGCTGGAGGGGCAAGGCGGCAGAAATTTCATCTACATCTGCTCCGCGCACACATACTCCCACGCGATTTTCCCGTATCTTCGGGAGAAATCGCTCTGCACGCTTCTTCCGATGGCTCCCAGCGTAGCGCACGGCCCGGATGCGAGGCAATCCCACCACGCGTTTTTTGAGGAGAATTTCACGAAGCACCGGCACGAAGCACCGGCACGAAGCACCGGCACGAAGCACCGGATTGACCGGGTAATACCTGGAGCGCTTGAAGCAGCCCTTCAAGCCTACTGGGAATAGATGGACGGGAAGTGAACTACGAGGTCCGCCCGTCCGGTTTTTTGATTTCTAAACGCAATTCGCCGGCGCCAAGAGACTCGGGCGCCGGGCCGGCAGGGCCACGGATTGAGGTGGCGGCGCCGGAGCGGCGAGGCTCAGGAGCAATCATGGCCAACGAGAAGCGCGCGATTCGCAGCCGGCTCGATTTTTCAAAGATTCCCACCGCAACCCAGATTCCCAACCTGATCGAAGTGCAGCGCCGTTCCTACGAGCGGTTTTTGCAGATGGACAAACTGCCCAACGAGCGGGACGACAGCGGCCTGCAATCGGTGTTCGTGTCGGTTTTTCCCATTACCGATTTCCGCGGCATCTCGCAGTTGGACTTCGTGGACTTCTCGATCGGGAACTGGGAGTGCAAGTGCGGCCACCTGAAGGGGCTGCACCACCTGCGGACAGCCTGCGTGCACTGCGGGGCGATGGTGATTACCGATCCCTTCCTGCCCGGCGACGTGCTCTGCCAGAAGTGCGGCACTTACAACAAGAACACGCCCGACTTCTGCAACAAGTGCGGCGACCCGGTGAGCCTGCAATTGAAGTACGACCAGCAGGAGTGCGAGGAGCGGGGCATGACGTTTTCGGCGCCGTTGAAGGTGACGGTGCGGCTTACCATCTACGACAAGGACCCCGAGACCGGCAACAAGACCATCCGCGACATTAAAGAACAGGAAGTGTTCTTCGGCGACGTTCCGCTGATGACGCCCAACGGCACCTTCATCGTGAACGGGACGGAGCGGGTGATCGTTTCGCAGTTGCACCGCTCGCCGGGAGTGTTTTTCGAGACCGCGAACAACCGCACGTACTTTCTGGGCAAGATCATTCCCTACCGCGGGTCATGGGTGGAGTTCGAGTTTGACCAGAAGAACACGCTGTATGTGCGCATCGACCGCAAGCGCAAGTTTTTGGGGACGATTTTCCTGCGCGCGCTGGGACTGCGCGCGGACGAGGAGATTCTGAAGACCTTCTACACGGTGGACCGGATTCACATTGAAGACGGCAAGCTGTATTGGGCGGTGCCGGAAAACGCGGCGGCCAGCACGCACCTGGTGGGGGCCAAGCCTGCGCACGCCATCCTGCACGGCAGCGAGGAGATCGCGCACGCGGGGCGCAAGATCACGCCCCACGCACTCAAAAGCCTGCGCACGGCGGGCATCGGCAAGGTGGAAGTGGAGGCGGCGGAGCTGGACGGCGCGCTGACCGCGTCCGACGTGGTGGACACGGCCACCGGCGAGGTGATTGCCGAGACCAACGTGGAACTGACGGCGGACCGGCTGCACAAGGTCATGGCTTCGGGCGCGGCCAGCTTCGAGGTGTTCTTCCCCGACCGCGACGACGTGGGCAACGTGATTGCGAACACGCTGAAGCGGGACTCCATCCACAAGCCGGAAGAGGCGCTTATCGAGATCTATCGCAAGCTGCGGCCAGGCGATCCGCCCACCCTGGACACGGCCACGGCGCTGTTCGAGGGCATGTTCTTCGATCCCCGCAAGTACGACTTTTCGCGCGTGGGCCGGCTCAAGTTCAACATCAAAATTCACGAGAATCCCGAGTATGCGTCGGCGTCGTGGTTGCATGGCGCGGAGGAAGAAAAGAAGAGGGATTCAAGCAAGCACCTGGGGCCGCTTGACCACCGGACGCTTGATCCGGAGGACTTCTATGTCACCATCCGCTACCTGCTCAAGCTGCGCAAGAACATCGGGGTGGTGGACGACATCGACCACCTGGGCAATCGCCGCGTGCGCGCGGTGGGCGAGCTGATGGAAAACCAGTTCCGCATCGGGCTGGTGCGCATGGAGCGGGCCATCAAGGAAAAGATGAGCGTGTACCAGGAGCTCAACACCGCCATGCCCCACGACCTCATCAACGCCAAGCCGGTGATGGCGGCCATCCGCGAGTTTTTCGGCTCCTCGCAGCTTTCGCAGTTCATGGACCAGACCAATCCGCTGTCGGAGATCACGCACAAGCGGCGGCTTTCGGCGCTGGGACCGGGCGGGCTGAGCCGCGAGCGCGCGGGATTTGAGGTGCGCGACGTGCACCCCACCCACTACGGGCGCATCTGCCCCATCGAGACGCCGGAGGGCCCGAATATCGGATTGATCAGCTCGCTGAGCTGCTTTGCGCGCATCAATGAATATGGATTTATCGAGTCGCCCTACCGTAGGGTGAGGGATTCGCGGATTCTGGACTACGTGGAGATCGTAAACGCCGGCGAGAGCGGCCTGCGCGTAGGCGATCACATCGAGAAGGAAGAGGCGGCGCGGCTCAACGCGCAACTGAAGAAGGCGGGCAAGCGCACCATCGACTCCATCGCTTACAGTTTCTATCTCTCGGCGTGGGAGGAGGACCGGCACACCATCGCCCAGGCCAACATCGAGTTCAATGAGGAGGGCCAGATCACCGAGGACCTGGTGAACGCGCGCCGGCAGGGGAACTTTGTGTTAGTGAACCGCGCGGAGGTAGATTACATCGACGTCAGCCCCAAGCAGTTGGTGTCAGTAGCGGCGTCGCTGGTGCCGTTCCTGGAGCACGACGACGCCAACCGCGCGCTCATGGGCGCCAACATGCAGCGCCAGAGCGTGCCGCTGCTGGTAGCCGAGGCGCCCCTGGTGGGTACGGGGATGGAAGGCGTGACGGCGCGCGACTCGGGCGCGGTCATCCTGGCCAAGCGCAACGGCATTGTGGACTCGGTGGACTCGGAGCGCATCATCGTGCGCGTGGAGGGCGAGCATCATCCCACGCAGCTCTCGCGCGAGGTGGGTTCGGACATCTACCAGCTCATCAAGTTCAAGCGCTCCAACCAGAACACGTGCATCAACCAGAAGCCGGTGGTGCTCGAGGGCGAGCGGGTGGTGAAAGGCCAGGTGATCGCCGACGGGCCGTGCACCGAGCAGGGCGAACTGGCGCTGGGGCGCAACGTGCTGGTGGCGTTCATGCCCTGGCGCGGATACAACTTCGAGGACGCCATCCTGATCAGCGAGAAGCTGGTCAAGGAGGACTACTACACCAGCGTGCACATCGAGGAGTTCGAGATCGAGGCCCGCGACACCAAACTGGGCCCCGAGGAGATCACGCGCGACATTCCCAACGTGAGCGAGCACGCGCTGCGCGACCTGGACGAGAGCGGGGTCATCCGCATCGGCGCGCAGATCGGGCACGGCGACATTCTGGTGGGCAAGGTCACGCCCAAGGGCGAAACCCAGTTGACGCCGGAAGAGAAGCTGCTGCGCGCCATCTTCGGCGAAAAGGCCGGCGATGTGCGCGACGCTTCCCTCACCTGCCCTCCGGGGATAGAGGGCACGGTGGTTGATGTGCGCATCTTCAGCCGCAAGGGACAGGAGAAGGACGAGCGCGCCAAGCTGATCGAGGCCGAGTACGTGGCCAAGCTCGAAAAGAACCTGGGCGACGAAATCCGCATTCTGACCGACGAGCGTTTGAAGCGTCTGGAAGGAATTCTGGGCGGCAAGGAGGTGCTCGCCGACCTGCACGACGAACGCACCAACAAGCGCCTGCTTGACCAAGGGCGCGATTCTGGACCGGGAGACCATCGAGCGCATCTCCACCAAGAACTTGAAGCGCATCCGCTACGCCGACAAGGACCCGCGGGTGAACGAGCAGATCGACGAGATCGAGGAAATGACCTCGCGCCAGATCGACGTGCTGCGCAAGATCACCAACGAGCGGGTTCTCAAGCTGCAAAAGGGCGACGAGCTGCCGCCGGGGGTGATCAAGCTGGTCAAAGTCTACGTTGCCATGAAACGCAAGCTGAGCGTGGGCGACAAGATGGCCGGCCGCCACGGCAACAAGGGCGTGATCTCCCGCATTCTGCCCGAGGAGGACATGCCCTATCTGCCCGACGGAACGCCGGTGGAGATCGTGCTCAACCCGCTGGGCGTGCCTTCGCGCATGAACGTGGGGCAGATTCTGGAGACGCACCTGGGATGGGCCGCGCACGAACTGGGCGCGAAGGTGGCGGCGCTGGTGGCGGCCAACAGCCAAGCGGCGCAAGTGCGCGAGCTGGTGAAGAAGGAGTTTGCCGGCACCGCGACGCTGAACCAACTGCTGGAACTGGACGACGAAATGCTGGTGCGAGTTGTCTCCGGCATGGAGCGCGGCATCTGGTTTGGGACCGCGGTCTTCGACGGCGCGCAAGGAAGAGGAGATCAAGGCGCTGCTGGCGTCGGCGGGATTGCCGTCCTCGGGCAAAACGCCGCTCTTCGACGGCATGACGGGCGAGCAGTTCGAGCAGCCGGTGACGGTGGGCTACATCTACATGCTCAAGCTGTCGCACCTGGTGGACGACAAGATTCACGCGCGTTCCATCGGGCCGTACTCGCTGATCACGCAGCAGCCGCTGGGCGGCAAGGCGCAGTTCGGCGGGCAGCGCTTCGGAGAGATGGAGGTGTGGGCGCTGGAGGCGTATGGAGCGGCCTACATTTTGCAGGAGCTGCTGACGGCCAAGTCCGACGACGTGTATGGCCGCACCAAGATCTACGAGGCCATCGTGAAGGGCGAGGCGGCCATCGAGCCGGGCGTGCCGGAATCGTTCAACGTGCTGATCCGCGAGTTGCAGTCGCTTTGCCTGGACGTGGAGTTGATCAAAAACGTTGAAAACGCGCGCAAGGCGCCGGCGCCGGAAGTGGCCGCGGTGGCGGATTGAGAAGCAGCCAGTAGCTGGTAGCCCGTAGCCGGTAGCTCTGAGTCGCCCGCCGAGAAACAAGGAATTCGGCAATCGCACGAACGAGCTACAAGCTACTGGCTGCAGGCTGCAAGCTCAAAATATTTGCGGAATGTGTGGGCCGTTTCTCAAACGCGCACATTGCGCCGGAAAGATGAACTGCTTCCCGAATCTGGGAAGCCAACAGCTAGCGGCTAGAAGCTAGTAGCCGGAAAAATGGAGGGTCGCCTTGTTCCGTTCCAACCCGTTTGAGCTGACCAGTCCCATCACCGATTTCGACGCCATCCGCATCATGTTGGCCTCCCCGGAGAAGATCCGGAGCTGGTCGCATGGCGAAGTGACCAAGCCGGAGACCATCAACTACCGCACCTTCAAGCCGGAGCGCGACGGGCTGTTCTGCGCGCGCATCTTCGGTCCGGTCACGGACTGGGAGTGCCTGTGCGGCAAGTACAAGCGCATGAAGCACCGCGGCGTGATCTGCGACAAGTGCGGCGTGGAAGTGACGGTGAGCAAGGTGCGGCGCGAGCGCATGGGCCACATCGAGCTGGCCTCGCCCTGCTCGCACGTGTGGTTCTTCAAGGGACTGCCATCGCGCATCGGGCACCTGCTGGACATTTCGTTGCGCGATCTGGAGAGCATTCTCTACTTCGAGTCCTATGTAGTGGTCGATCCCGGCGACTCGCCGGCTTGCACGAGCGGGAGATCATCAAGGATGAGACCCGCTACCGGGAGCTCGACCAGCAGTTCCGGCCCTCGGGGTTCAAGGCCATGATGGGCGCCGAGGCCATCAAGGAACTGCTCAAGCGCGTGCAGATCGACGAGCTGGGCATTGAACTGCGGGAGCGGATGAAGACCGAAACCTCGGCGCAGAAGAAGCTCAAGTACGCCAAGCGGCTGAGGGTGGTGGAGGCCTTCCGCAAGTCGAGCAACAAGCCGCAGTGGATGATTCTGGACGTGCTGCCGGTGATTCCTCCGGAGCTGCGGCCGCTGGTGCCTCTGGACGGCGGACGTTTCGCCACCTCGGACCTGAACGATCTTTACCGCCGCGTGATCAACCGCAACAACCGGCTGAAGAAGCTGATGGACCTGCACGCGCCGGAGGTGATCGTGCGCAACGAGAAGCGCATGTTGCAGGAGGCGGTGGACGCGCTGTTCGACAACGGCCGCCGCGGACGCGTGCTGCGCGGGGCCAACAACCGGCCGCTCAAGTCGCTCTCCGACACGCTCAAGGGCAAGCAGGGCCGCTTCCGCCAGAACCTGCTGGGCAAGCGCGTGGACTACTCGGGCCGTTCGGTGATCGTGGTGGGCCCGGAGCTGAAGCTGCACCAGTGCGGCCTGCCCAAGAAGATGGCGCTGGAGCTGTTCAAGCCGTTCATCTATCACCGCCTGGAGCAGACGGGCCAGTGCACCACCATCAAGCAGGCCAAGGAGATGGTGGAGATGCAGGACCCGGTGGTGTGGGACATCCTGGAGGAGGTGATCAAGGACCATCCGGTGCTGCTGAACCGCGCTCCCACGCTGCACCGGCTGGGCATTCAGGCCTTCGAGCCGGTGCTGGTGGAAGGCAAGGCGATCAAGATTCACCCGCTGGTGTGCACGGCGTTCAACGCCGATTTCGACGGCGACCAGATGGCGGTGCACATTCCGCTGTCGCCGGAGGCGCAGATCGAAGCCAGCGTGCTGATGCTGGCCTCGCACAACATCCTGTCGCCGGCCTCGGGCCAGCCGATCACTGTGCCCACCCAGGACATGGTGCTGGGGCTCTATTACCTGACCAAGGCCAAGAAGGGCGCCAAGGGCGAGGGGCGCGTGTTCGCCAACGTGGAAGAGGTCCTGATGGCTCTGGAAGCCAAGGAGGTGGAGACGCTGTCGCCCATCCGGCTGCGCTACAAGGGCAAGGTGCTGGACATGACCACGGCCTACGACGACCAGGACCTCACCCACACCGAGCCCGTGGATTTCGACAAGAATTACCTCAACACCACGGTGGGCCGCGTGATCCTGAACGACTCGCTGCCGGCGGGCATGCCGTTCATCAACGGCCTGCTGAAGAAGAAGGGCATCGGGCAACTGGTGAACTACTGCAATCAGAACCTGGGCCTGGAGACGACGGTGGGAATGCTGGACCACATCAAGGCGCTGGGCTTCCAGTACGCCACGCGGTCGGGACTTTCCGTGGGGCTGGACGACATGGTCATTCCCGCCAGCAAGTACAAGGTGGTGGACGAAGCGGACAAGAAGGTGATCGAGGTCCAGAAGCAGTATATGGACGGGGCCATCACCAACGGCGAACGCTCCAACAAGGTAATCCAGATGTGGTCGGCGGTCACTGACGAGGTGGCCGACGAGATGTTCTCGAACATGAAGAAGGCGGACGACGAAGGGGCCATGAACCCCATTTACATCATGGCCGACTCCGGCGCCCGCGGATCGAAGCAGCAGATCCGGCAGCTCTCGGGGATGCGCGGACTGATGGCCAAGCCTTCGGGCGAGGTGATTGAAACCCCCATCACGGCCAACTTCCGCGAAGGGCTGACGGTGCTCGAATACTTCATCTCCACGCACGGCGCGCGCAAGGGGCTGGCCGACACGGCGCTCAAGACGGCCGACTCCGGCTACCTGACCCGCCGCCTGGTGGACGTGGCTCAGGACGTGATCGTGACCGAGTACGACTGCGGCACGGTCGAAGGCATCTACGTGGGATCGATCGTGGAGTCGGGAGAGATCATCGAGCCGCTGCGCGACCGCATCATCGGGCGCGTGTCGCTGGAGCGGATCAAGGACTACGACGGCAACGTGGTGGTGGAAGTGAACCAGCCCATCGACGAGGAAATTGCCTCGGCGATCCAGGGCGCGGGCGTGGAGAAGGTGAAGATTCGCTCCGTGCTCACCTGCGAGTCGCGCCGCGGCGTTTGTGCGCTGTGCTACGGGCGCAACCTCGGTTCCGGCCGCATGGTGGAACTGGGCGAGACCTGCGGCGTGATTGCCGCGCAGTCCATCGGCGAACCGGGCACGCAGCTGACCATGCGCACCTTCCACGTGGGCGGCACAGCCAGCCGCGTGGCCGAAGTGTCGCGCCTGGACGCCAAAAACAACGGCTTTGTGCGCTTTATCAACCTCAATACCGTGCAGAGCAAGGACGGCGCGCTGGTGGCCATGAACCGCTCTGGATCGGTGGCCATCGTGGACGAGCGCGGCCGCGAAAAGGAGCGCTACCAGGTGGTGTATGGAGCGCGCCTGCGGGTGAAGGACGGCGGGCCGGTGAATCTGGGCGAGCAACTGGCGGAGTGGGATCCGTATACCTACGCCATCCTCACCGAGATCGGCGGCGCGGTGCAGTTCAAGGACCTCCAGGAAGGCATCACGCTCAACGAGGAAGTGGACGAGGTGACGGGGCTGTCGCGTTGGGTGGTGGCCGACTCGCCCGACGAGAAGCGCCAGCCCGCGGTTGCCGTCAAGGGCGGCAAGGGGAGCAAGCGGTACCTGCTGCCGCGCGGTGCTCACCTGATGGTGCAGGATGGAGACGAGGTCGGTCCGGGCGACGTGCTGGCCAAGATTCCCAAGGAGAGCACGCGCACCAAGGACATCACCGGCGGTTTGCCGCGCGTGGTGGAGCTTTTCGAGGCGCGCAAGCCGCGCGAGACCGCGATCATCAGCGAGATCGACGGCGTGGTGCGCTTTGGCGAGGTCTCCAAGGGTCAGCGCAAGATTTACGTGACCGCGGACAGCGGCGACGAGAAGGAATACTCGGTGCCGCGCGGCATTCACGTGAACGTGCAGGAGGGCGAGCGGCTGCGTGCCGGCGACCCGCTGATGGACGGCCCCTTGAACCCCCACGACATTCTGGCCGTGCTGGGCGAAAAGGAGTTGCAGGCCTACCTGGTCAACGAAATCCAGGAGGTCTACCGGTTGCAGGGAGTGGCCATCTCGGACAAGCACATCGAGGTGATCGTGCGCCAGATGCTGCGCTGGGTGCGCATCGACGAAGTGGGCGACACCAACTTCCTGCTCGAACAGCAGGTGGATCGCTTCCGCTTCCGCGAGGAGAACGAGCGCGTGCTGGCCAACGGCGGCCGTCCGGCCATCGGCAGGCCGCTGCTCTTGGGCATTACCAAGGCGTCCCTCTCGACTGACAGCTTCATCTCCGCGGCCAGCTTCCAGGAGACCACGCGCGTGCTCACCGAGGCCAGCATCAACGGCGCGGTGGACAACCTGCGCGGCTTGAAGGAGAACGTGATCGTGGGACGGCTGATCCCCGCGGGCACGGGCCTGGAGTACTACCGCAATGTGCAGCTTTCGCCGGAGCTCGAAGAAGCGGCGGCGCGCGTGCAGCAGGAGGTGACGGCCGAGATTGAAGCCCACGAGCGCGAGCTGGAGCTGATGCGCCAGGAGGGCGAGGCCGAGGAGATGGCGGCCGAGTAGGACCGGCTCCTTCGACTTCGCTCAGGACAGGCTGTCCAGGCGATCCTTTCGAGCAGTGTGCAACAAGTGAAAGGCCCGGCGGTTGCCGGGCCTTTGTATTTGGGCGTAAAGCTACGCCATCGCGTTCAGGCCACGTACCGGGTTATGGGCACGTGAAGCCCCTTCCCTGGCGAAGCGGCATATCGGGAAGCTAGCTGAAAATGAACGCCGGGCCATTCTCGAGAAGGAGAATGGCCCGGCGGTTGGGAACAGTTTAGAAGGTCACGCGCGCGTCAAATTGAAGCTGCCGCATCCCGGCAAACGTCCCGCCTAAGATGTCGGTGATCCGGCCCGCGCCCGAGCTGGCGGTGCAGTCGATACAATCATAGCCGGGGTTGGCCAGGTTGGCGTGGTTGAAGAGGTTCTGCGCCATAATCTCGAGGTTCAATTGCGTGCTTTCGTGGATGGGTATGGCTTTCTGCAAAGTCATGTCGCTGGTGAACAGTCCCGGCCCAAACTCGCTGTTGTAGGGCACATTGCCGAAGATGTACTCCGCCGGACGCTCGAATGCGCCGCTGGTCTGCCCGTTGGACGCGAGGGGCGCGACGGGCGTGAAGTAGGTTGAGTAATGCCCCGTGGGATTCAATCCGCTTGCTCCCACAGGGAAGCTGCCCACCTGGTTCGGACGGCAGGGCATATCGTAGTGGGGCGCGTCGGCGCTGCATTCCGCATACGAGATGGTGAACGGCAGGCCGCTGGCGACGTTGAAGTCTCCGTGCAGGCTGAAGCCGCCGGCTATGGCGTTTTCGACACCGTTCATATTCGCGCCCAGCAACTGGCCCTTCCCAACAGGCAGGTTGTACGTGCCGTAGAACTTCAAGTCGCTGGGGCGGTTGAAGTCAAAGTGTCCCCAATTGACGTGTGGATTCTGGACGAAATAGCCTCCGCTTCCAACGCCCCAAGTGGTCGAGTAAACGTAGCTGGCGTTGAGCTGCAGGCCGTTCGACATGCGCTTCTCCAGGATGAACTGGATGGAGTCGTAGTGCGAATTGGCCTCATTGTCGAAAAGGGTAGAGTAGCCGGCTCCGCACTGGTTGGCGGTCGAGTAGAGGTCGCCGAACTTCTGGTAGAAAGGTGCTCCGTCGCACGGCAGGTTCAGCTCGTATCCGCTAATGGGAGGGTCGTTGAAGTTCACGCCGGCCCAGGTGGATGATGGAGGCTCATGGCTGCCCTTGTTGGCGACATAAGCAACCGTAACGGCTGTCGTGGGGTTGAGCTGACGCTCGAAGCTCACGTTCCAGCCCCACACGTCGGGAATGGTCTGCTTAAGCGGACGCGCCCTGAAGGATTGACCCGCCGGCAACAGGAACTCGCCCCCCGTCGGGATGCTAAACGTTGGTGCCGCGTCGGGAGCTACGGCAATGTTGTAAATGCTGTTATTGGAGGCGTTGCGGGCGGCGTCGGTGGCGTAACCGTCCAGCTGGGTAAAGCTCTGATCTTGCAAAACGGGTATCGTTTGGGTCTCGACGGCGGAGAACATGGCCCCATAGAAGCCCGGATCGAAGGCCCTGCCCATGCCCGCGCGGACCACCATCTTGGGCGAAACCTGGTAAGAAACGCCAAAGCGCGGCGCCAGGAAGGCCCAGTTGTTCTGGACGTTCAGGTTGTCGCCGAAGGGTCCGTAGCCGGCCACCTCGATCATGTCGTCGTCGATGTTATAGTAGCCGCCCTGGCCCTTGCCGTTGACGGTTTCGGGGAAGTATATCTCCCAGCGCCCGCCGATGTTGAAGGTCAGCTTGTTGGTGATGCGCCAGTCGTCCTGGATATAGGAGAATGAGCGCCACTGGGTTTCGGCCGCAGTGGTCGAACTGCTGGCGTAACGCGTCATCGTGCTGACGTCGCCGAACAGGAACGAGGCCACGCCCAAGCCGTATTCTTCGCCCCCGCCGCCGGTGCCGATCGCCGTGCGCCCCGCCGAGAAGTCCAGCTCGCCGGCGCGATTGGTGTCGCTGGGCACGCGCAGTTGATGCAAGCGGCGAAGCTCCGTGCCGATCTTGATGGAGTGCCGGCCTTCTAGGAAGGTCCAGTCGTTCGTGAAGCCCCACTCCTGCTCGTTCATGTCCAAAGGACAGTTGCAGTGGTTGGCCCCGTCGTTGCCGCTGCCCATGGTGGTCAGGCCGTCGACCGCTATCTGGGAGGCGCCGCCGGAGCCCGGCCCGTTGGTGTTCAGGCCAAGCCAACCCAAAGTGGTCATTACCGGCGTTTGTCCATCGTATTTGGCCTCCACAAATTCGTAGCGGAACCAGGTAACCCGGAAGTCGGTGAGGATTTTGGGAGAGACAACTAAATCCGCTCCGATGGCAAGGCTGTCGTTGCCGCCCGTCTCGCTGCCGGCAAACGTGCCGGGCCCATAACCGGTCCCACCCGCCTCGCCCAAGGAGGGTGGCGCGGTTTGGTTCGACCCCAGGTACCCGTAGCGGCCAAAAACGTGCATGTTTTGCTTCACCTGCGAGTCGATACGGACATCGAACTGGTTGAAGTTGAACACTCCGGATCCACTGGTGGGATAGTTGTTATAGATGCCCGAAATTTTCGGCCCGGGAATGATCTGGAGCCAGTTGATGGCGGCCTGGGAGAGCCGCGAGTTGGGAATCTGATTGTTGTAGAAGGCCTCGCGTCCCACGCCGGTATTGGCCCCATCGGCGTTCAGCGTGCCCTCGTCCGGGTCGTATGCCTGATTCAGGCCGCCATTGAGGTATTCGCTCAAGTCACAGTTGCCCGAAGTGCCGGTGCACGTGGTGTGAACTTCGAGCTGTGGGAACCGTGTCGAAGAACGAGGAGCCGAGCTTTTGGCGCGTTCCCTGGTAGTCCCCAAAGAAGAACAGCTTGTTCTTCATGATGGGGCCGCCGATGGAGCCGCCGAAGACATTGGACAGCGTGGGGGGGACAATCGGGCCAAGTGTGTTGCTTCCAGGGTATTCGGTGAATGGGTCGCGCGCCTGCTGCGCATCGCTGCGGCGGAAATCGTAAAGGTCGCCGTGGAACGAATTGCTGCCGGATTTCGTCGTCATCACCGTGACCCCGGCGATTGCCGCGCCAAACTCGGCATCGTAATCCTGATTGACGAACTTCATCTCCGCAATCGAGTCCAGGGGAGGATTCACGACCGCTTCGCCGATGAACGAGTCCTTGTCGTCGGCTCCGTCCAGGACGAAGCCGGACGAGAACGGCGACTGGCCGTTGGCGGCAATGGGGATGGAGCGCATTGCGTCTTCAGCAGGGGCGTTGGCGAACGTCGATGCGGTGGTGCCCGGAGCCAGCAGCACCAGGCTGGTCGTGTTGCGGATCAGGTTGGGAAGCTCCTGCACGGTCAATGTGTTGATCTGGGTTGCCACATCGACGTCGGCGGTCTTCAGTTCCGGCGCCGCGCTCGTCACCTCGACAGTTTGACTGCTCGTGCCCAACTTTAACTGCACATCGAGCCGCGATATGCTATCGGCGTTGACGTTGACCGTACTGGAAACCGCCGTGGTGAAGCCGGTGGCCTGCACCTTAACCACATACGGGTCGGGAACCAGATCCTGGAAGTTATAGGCTCCGGTGGAATTCGTGACAACCACCCTGACCGTACTCTTGCTGGTGTCGGTTGCGGTGACGGTTGCATTGGGGACCACGGCCCCCGAGGGGTCCGTGACCGTGCCACTGATCGATCCGTAGACCGCTTGCGCCCTGATACGCATAGGAAACAGCGTCACTGCCATGGCGAGAGCGAACAAAATGAGAGGTTGTGCCCAGCAGCTTGCGCCGGACGCCCACGGGCGGAAGAACCGCGCAGGGGCAGAAAGGTGATCAGAGAATTCGTGCCGCATCATTGATGCCTCCTTGTTACGTGCTTCCCAAGCACTACCTGTCCTAAATCAGGCCGCAAAGTTTACTGAAAACGTTTTCAGGCGTAGCCGGAACGCAGACCCTCCCTTTTGGAGAGAATGCTTTCACAGCGTGGCCGTGAAATACCGTTTTGAGTTATGTACGGTCGTATACCACGACAAAGCAGGCGTATGCAACAAGAATTTTCTGTAATCTTACAATATGGGATATATATTCACGATATGGATTATCGGGTTGCCCGGAGAGGTATCGTGGAATGCTCTCATAATTGATAGGAGCCTCTCACATTTAGGAAATGACGCTGATAAGGCGGCGGCGCGGGTGCAGCAGAAGGTAACGGCCAGGATCGAAGCTCAGGAGCTGGAGCGGGAGCTGATGCGCCAGGAGGACGAGGCCGGGGAGATGGCGGCAGAGTTGGGACTGGCCGTCCAGGCAATCCTTTGGAACAGTGTTCAGCAAGTAAAAGGCCCGGCGAATGCCGGGCGCCTTTCCTTCGTGGAATCGTGTCGCACGGCAGCAGATCCCCGTCCGCGGTTCATCCGATTCTGGTTTAATGGCTTCTACGGCGGTCCTCCGATTGCCGTGGAGCACGCAGAGTCGTCCCGCCGCAGCGGATGGCGTTCGCCGCGGCGAACGCCACGTAGGGGTTCTGCTCCCCTCTGCGCCAGTCGGAGAACCGCTATGGGCTACCGGCGAGCGCGCTTGCTCGCCCGGCGTCACAAAAGGGTGTATTCGATGGCCAAAGATAGCGATGTTTCCGGCGCTCCGGGAGGCCGTCCGCGAACCATGGCGCAGGCGCAGCCCACGCGCCGCATCCGCGTGATCGGCGTACCGCTGGACCTGGGCGCCAGCCGCCGGGGCGTGGACATGGGCCCCTCGGCGATTCGCGTGGCGGGGCTGGAAGCGCGCCTGGAAGCTCTGGGCCACCAGGTCACCGACGGCGGCGACATCCGCGTCGAGATCGCGGAAACCAGGGCCCACGGCGACAAGAACGCGCACTATCTGGCCGAGATTGCCGAAACCTGCACGCGCACGGCCGAGGCCGTGGTTGCGGCGCTGGAACAGGGCGTGACTCCGCTGCTGCTGGGTGGCGACCACTCGCTGGCGGCGGGTTCAGTCTCTGGAGTGGCCGAATTCTATCGCCGCCGGGAGCAGAAGATCGGAGTGCTGTGGATCGACGCCCACTGCGACATCAACACGCCGGAGACCACGCCCTCGGGCAACGTGCACGGCATGCCGCTGGCCGCGCTGCTGGGGCTGGGGCCTGCTGCGCTGGCCAATATCTTCGGCTACGCGCCCAAAATCGCCCCGGAAAATACGGCCCTGATCGGCGTGCGCGACATCGATGCGGCCGAGCGCGAAAACCTGCGCCGCGCGGGCATGACGGAGGTTTCTACCATGCGCGACATAGACGAGCGCGGCATGAGAGCGGTGATGGAAGAAGCGCTGCGTGCGGCCGGGCGCGGGACGGCGGGGTATCACGTTTCGCTGGACATGGACTGGATCGATCCCGAGGACGCGCCCGGCGTGGGCACGCCGGTGCGCGGCGGCGCCACCTACCGCGAGGCGCACCTGGCCATGGAGATTATCGCCGACTACGGGCGGCTGCTCAGCCTGGAGATCGTCGAGGTAAATCCCGTGATCGACGAGCACAACCGCACCGCCGACCTGGCCGCCGGACTGGCCTGCTCGGCATTCGGAAAGAAGATACTGTGAAGCCTTCTGCGTGCTCATAATATTTCACACCGGTTAGGAAATATTTCGCGTGGATGAATGGCGGCGATAACTCGCGACAGAACTCTGTGCATAAGTTCCGCGCGGCTTTCCGTGCTGCTGCGCGCGGGGAAACATTCTTTCAAGCCTGCGCCTATGCAAGTTATAAAAATACTTGACAGTCGAATACTTATCGAACTAGCATGCGTTCGCCTGGGGATGAAGCCTCCTTGGCCACTGATAAATTGATAGGTCGCTGGCTTCTAGCATGTGCAAGATAGCGATGTACGGGTTGCGCAAGGGGGTTCCTTGGGATGAGCCGCGCGCGATTGACCCGATGGAGATGCCGGTCCGGAAACGTTCCGCGCTTGTATATAGCTGCGCCGTTAAGGGTGCATTGTGCCCCTACAGCGGTTCCAGAGTTGTTGTACCTAGAAGGCACACTGCTGAGTGGCATTTTCCTTAAGAAAATGGCGCCTTTTACATACCTGAAAAGGGCACGTGAACTCTGGAACCGCTCCAGGAAATGCGCCTTCGGTCCTTTCCTTCCGCGGCATGGCTGCGCGGCAGATAGTTTATCGCCGCGCGCCGTGAAGCGGTTCCGCACGGCCGCTAGGCGCGATCGCAGCCCTCCGCGTGCTCTCATCGCCATTGCAGACTCCCCCGGTCTCGGTATTTCTGGAAGCGCGAATTGGTTCGTCAATGGTTTGAATCGGATCCAAAAAAGGAGGGTGACTGATATGAACGACAACTCAAAAGCAGTAGTTACGGCCACGGTGGGGTATATGTGCATCGCTCTGACCGGCTGGATGATTTCAATGTCGAATGCGTCTTGGTTCTCTCAGGTGTACGAGCACGGCATTGCGCTGATGTATCCTCTGGCGATTTTGCTGGCAGTGATCGGCATTTTGGCTTATCTCGGGAACCGCGGTCTGGACGCCATCGTGTTTTTTGGCGCGGCCGGACTGTTCTGGGCGGATTACCTCTCGGTTACAACTGCAAGCTCGTCCGGCATGGAGCCGCACAGCTACACGGGATGGTACGCAATCGTGTGGGCGGTGTTCTTCTTCTATGTCTGGCTGGGCTCGTTCAAGAGCGGGACTCTCCGTATGCTCTTTTTGCTGGGCCTGTGGCTTACCCTGCTGGCGCTGGCAATCGGAGAGTGGGGGAATACGGGCATCCTGATTCTCATCGGCGGTTACCTTGGGTTAGTCACATCGGTCCTGGCCGCGCTGACGTCAGCCAAAGAGGTCATTAGCGGCGCAGGGGGCAGCGAAGCCGCGCAAGCGTAGACGGCGCGCAGGCGAATTCGCGCTGCGGAGCGAGCCGCGCTGCGCCGCGATGCGCGTGACATGTGCCTGGCGCGACCCGCCCGCACCGCGCCTTCTTGGAGAAGATGTAAGTGCGGCATTTCTCCCTTATATATGTATTGCCAGTGAAGCAGCGTGCAAAGCGGCAATTTCTCCCAGGGAATTGCCGCTTTGCCGGCTTTGAGCGGGCGTAGGCGCGGGTCAGGGATGGTCCTCCACACTGTAAGGGCCGGGCAGCGTGGGCTGGGGAGGTTTGATGGCGGCGCCGGGCAGAGCTGGGGTTGAGGTGAGCTTGGAGTAGATGCGGAATTCGACCACCAGATCGAGAAGCACGGGGACGGGCTTGCCGTTCTCGAGGGCGGGCGCGAATTTGGCATTGCGAATGGCGGCCACGGCGTTTTGGTCAAGTCCAAAGCCGATGGGGCGCGCGACGGCGATCTCCTGGGCCTGGCCATCGGGGCCGACGACCACGTGGTAGAGGGCGAGGCCGGCCACGCCGCTGGTCTGGGCGTACTGGTTGGAGCCAGGGTCGGTGATGGACAGTAGCTCCGCCTTGCGGTCCACCGCATCCTGGCTCTTGACAGCGGGATCGGTGGGGCGGAATTCGCCGTGCGCTGCGGCGGCCTGGTAATAGAGCCTCCAGAAGGCGGGCATGGCGGCGATCATGCGGGCGTCAATCCCACCGGCGAAGACGCTATCGAGCGCTTGCCGGAGGACCATAGTGGCGTGGGCGGGCGAGGTGGTAACAGCATCGGTTGACTCGGCTTGACTGGACGGCGGCGAAGCCGGAGCCGGGGCCGGAGCCGAGGCCGGCGGTTGATTTCGCTTTCCGGAGCGTTTCTGCTTGGTCTTTTTGGACTTCACCACCCGCTCGCGGTCGATGGAGATTCTGAGCACCTTCTTTTGGGGGGTAATGCGCACCCAATTCACGGCCTTGGAAAGATCCTCAGAGGGCAGATCGCCCAGAAAATGCAGCCCGTACCGGATTCCCTCCAGTTGGACTTTGTGCTTGTCGAGGCTCACTTTGGTGATGACCACGCCGCAGAGCGCATAGGAGCCCTGGGGCGAGTGGCCGATCAGCGCGCCGTGATCGTTGAAGCTGAGGGTATCGCCGAGATAGCCGCCGCGCAGGTAGAGGCGCTTGCCCAGCAGCATCTGCCTGAGTTCGTCTTCAGGGATGCTGGCGGTTTGCTCAGGCTGGGGTGCGGTGGGTTCGTCCGCGGCGGGAAGCGGCGGGGAAGATTGCGCGGCCGGCCGGGCGGACGGGCTCGCGTGGGCGGAGAGCGAAGCAGCGATCAAGCCGAGCGCCAAGGCGAGCGCGCCGCAAGAGAGCCAAGCGCCTGAGCGCGGCCGAGGAACGGGCGAGCGGCTTGGCGCGGCAGGAATGCGGAGCGGGAACATTAGGCGGCCTTGGATCGACACTCTTACAGCATATTGTTTCGGGAGGCGAAAGAGAATGCCTTTTACGTTGCGCAGTACTCCCAGCGCCGCTTTTCAGCCGGTTTTAGAGCGTTTTAGAAAATACTGTGGCATTTTTGTTGTGTGCCAGTCCGTCGCTCCCTGTTGGTCGCGCCGACTTTGCAGCATCGGCTTCGCCCTATGGTATTTCCTAAAGCGCTTTGCGGCCGGATGGATGCCCCAATCGCCACAAAATGCGCCGGAAGACGCCCAGGACGCGGCGGGCATCGCGTTCAGTAAGCGCCAGGCGGCGCAGCAGCAGGCTGAGGTCGCGGCGGTTTGCCTTGCGCATGGCGGCGGGCGAATAGTTGGCCGCGGCCATGACCTTTTCCACGAGGCCGGCCAGGCGCTCGAGGGCAGCGGCAGGCGCGATGGGAGGCTGCGCTCGTTCGGGCGCGGATTCGGAGACAAGCGTGGCCGCGGCCGGTGGGGAAGTTTCGGACGCGGCGAAGCGCGTGGCCAGCTCGTACAGGCAAACCGCGACGGCCTGGCCCAGATTCATGGAGGGTTGGCGCGCATCGGTGGGGATTTCCACCAGCAGATGGCAGTGGGAGAGATCCTCGCGGGTCAAGCCGCGCTTTTCGGGGCCGAAGATCAGGGCCGCGCGGCCGCCCTGTGCGATGTGGCTCCAGAGGAGCGGAGCCAAAGCGGGCAGCGGAACCACCGGCTGCTCCGGCTTGCGGCGGGCCAGGGATGCGGCGCCCACCACCAGCGTGCAGGCAGCCACGGCCTCGGCCAGCGAGGCGGCTTCTCTTGCGTTGCGGAGTAGTTCGGGAGCGCCGACGGCCGAGCGGGCTTCGCGCCAGTGGGGCGCGTAAGGTGCGACCACCGCCAGGCGCGCAAAGCCGAAGTTGGCCATGGCGCGCGCGGCTGCCCCGATATTGAGGGGATTGCGCGGTGAAACGAGCACCACGTCCAGGCGATCGCGTTGAAATTCGGGCCGCAAGAAGCGATTGTAGAGCGCGGAAGCGGCGTTGGGAGAACTCGGTGGTGGGCCAGTTTGAAGGGTACGGGCTTCAGTGTCTGCGTGAGAACTAGTTTTGACGGCCACATATTGGGATCGACGAATTCCCGAGAACCAATATATTGTGGTCAACCCTGCCAAAAATCGGGCTCTCACGCAGACACTTCAGCCCGTACGTAAATCGAGCAAAACTAACGCGGGCCTTATTGAAGACTGCATAAGTAATGTCCTGTCCATCGCGCCGGAGGCGCAGTGTTTGTTAGCCCCGCGCTTCAGCGTGGGGAAACGAGATTCCACAACCTAGCTGCGGAGTCCCGTAGAAACGGTGCCAGGACATTTCATTGGCAGCAATCAATAGCCCCTGAGGGCAAGTCCATTTCAAACTGCGCCACCACCCAGAATTCCGCTTTTTGGCAGGGGTGGGATTGCACGCTTCGAGATCGGATTCGCGCGCCGTGGCTTGAGTATTCTCGCCGGCAAAATGCGTCCAACCATGTGACGGGTGAGCGCAGGCAAGGCCCCATCAGGACGCCGCAGAGCGCTCCAAGAGAACGCAGCCGGCACGCCGGTCGCGGGTATACTGGAGATTAGCGGAATCAGTTACGGTGACCCCGGTTGACGGGGTCTTTTTCGCCGCGGAGGACTTTCGCCCTGGTGCCCCCGCATTGTCCCGGTGGAAGGAAATAGATGGAAACATTGCTGGAGTCCATCCAATCGCCGGCCGACGTAAAGCGGCTGAACTACGCGCAGATGGCCTCCCTGGCCGAAGAGATTCGCGGGTTTCTGATTCAGACGCTGGCCAAGACCGGCGGCCACCTGGGGCCGAACCTGGGGGTGGTGGAGCTGACCCTGGCCCTGCACGCGGTGTTCTCGACTCCCGAGGACAAGATTCTGTTCGACGTGAGCCACCAGGCCTACGTGCACAAGATTCTGACCGGGCGCCGGGAGCGGTTTGAAACCATCCGGCAGCCGGGCGGGCTGAACGGCTTCATGCTGCGCACTGAGAGCGAGCACGACTGCTACGGGGCCGGCCACGCTGGGACCGCGCTCTCCGCGGCGCTGGGGATGGCCGTAGCCCGCGACCTGGCCGGCGGCCACGAGCACGTGGTGGCCGTGGCCGGCGACGCCGCCTTCACCAACGGGATCTCCTTCGAAGCGCTGAACAACATCGCAGAGCAGACCAGGCGCATGATCGTCGTCCTCAACGACAACGAGTGGTCGATCGACCGCAACGTGGGCGCCGTTGCCCGCTACCTGCACCGCATCGTGACCAACGAGCACTACCAGCACCTCCACCAGAGAGCCACGCGCCTCATCGAGCGCTTTGGCGGCAAAACCGCGGCCAAGGTGGTGCGCCGCGCCGAAGAGGCGGCCAAAAGCATGTTGTGGCCCTCGATCCTGTTCGAGGAGTTTGGCCTCGAATACTACGGCCCCATTGACGGCCACAATATTCCCCTGCTCGTGGAGTCGTTCAAGTTCCTCAAGACCGTCGATCATCCCGTGCTGCTGCACGTGCTCACCCAAAAAGGGCGCGGCTATCAGCCGGCGCTGGACGGCCAAAAGAAGTTCCATGGGCTGGGGCCCTACGATCCGGATACGGGGATGACCAAGCCGGCCGGCCTGCCCACTTACGCCGAGTCTTTCGCGAACACGCTGAGCGATCTGGCCGCCAAGGACGAGCGCATCGTGGCCATCACCGCGGCCATGCCCAACGGCACGGGGCTCGATCTGTTCCGGCCTCACCATCCCAACCGCTATTTCGACGTGGGCATCGCCGAGGAGCACGCTGTGGTCTTCGCCGCCGGCATGGCCACGCGCGGCTACCGGCCCGTCTGCGCCATCTATTCCACCTTCCTGCAGCGCGCCTTCGATCCCGTGGTGCACGACGTCTGCCTGCAAAAGCTGCCGGTCCTGTTTTGCATGGACCGCGCCGGCCTCTCCGGCGACGACGGTCCCACCCACCATGGCCTCTTCGACATCGGCTACCTGCGCTCCATTCCAGAGATGGTGCTCATGGCGCCCAAGGACGAGGACGAGCTCGCCGACATGATGAAGACCGCCCTCGAGCTGCCGGGGCCCAGCGCCATCCGCTATCCGCGCGGCGCAGTGGCCGGGGTGGCGCGCAAGCCCGAGCCCGAATCCATTCCCGTCGGCAAGGCCGAGGTCCTCAAAGACGGCTCGGACGTGGCCATTCTGGGCCTGGGACCGATGATTTCGCTGGCCCGCGAGCTGGCCGCTAAGCTGGAGCGCGAGGGTTACTCGGCCGCCGTGATTAATCCCCGCTTCGTAAAGCCGCTGGACGGCGCCACGCTGGGGGCCTATGCGCGGCGCGTGGCGGCCTTCGTCACCTTCGAGGATCACGTGAAGATGGGCGGCTTCGGCACCGCCGTCGTGGAGGCCCTCGAAGAGATGGGCAGAGCGGTTCCGGTGGTGCGCATCGGCTGGCCCGACCAGTTCATCGAGCACGGCAAGATTGATCAGTTGCGCGCGCGCTACGGCGTCAGCGTGGACGCGGCGGAGGCCCAGGTCCTGCCCTTGCTCGCCGGACGCCGCCCCAAGCTCGTCGCCAGCTAAGCGCAGCTAAGCGCACCGGCCGGCTCGCCGGCTCCTTGTTTTTCCGCTAGGTTTTCAGTCTCATCAAATTGAGGTCCCTATCGAATCCTAAGGTCTTCCTAAGAACGGCCGATAGCAAAGCTGGCATGAGTTGTTCCAGGTAGGGAAAGGCGCAGTGGCCATGAGATCCACATTGCGAGTCCTCGCTTTGGGCATTCTAGCGTCGGGCCTGGCAGTCAGACCAGTGGCTGCGGCGACTGCCAGCGCCTCACTCAGCGTCACCGCGACGGTTCAGGTCTCCTGCCTGGTCTCCGCCACCGCCACGGCATTCAGACCCCACGCTGCGGACGCGGCATCCGCCGTCTCGGTCGCCTGCAGCAACTCCACCCCTTACAGTGTCCGCCTCAGTGCAGCATTGGTGCCCGGTGCGGCCAGTGCCATTCAAAAGATGACCCGTTCTGGCGTGGTTCTGCCGGGCTATGTGCTCAGCTCAAACTCCCGAGGCGTCGTCAAATGCGGTCAGGCCCTGGGCGCCGATGCGGTGGCCGGCTCTGGCAGCGGCGCCGCCCCGGTACTCGCCATCCATGGCCGGATTTCGGCGGCGAAGTCCGCTTCGGCCGCCGCATTCGCCGATACGATGACTGTCCTCGTCACTTATTGAGTTACAGCAGATTCAGAGTTGGTGTGAGGGAAGTTGATGCGGTTGAGTGGCTTTTTCCTCAAGTAAAAGCCACCTTGCGCGGCTTCTCCTTTGGCACGGTAACTCTAAATCTGCTCTTGGGCGTCCTGATCGCCTCCGCGGCGAAAGAGCCGCAAAAATAATTGCGGGCGCCTCGATGCGCAGCCTTCCCGCAAACCTCACCGGAGATGCGTCCGGGAGTCCTTGCCCCATGGATTCAAGTGTTTATTTATCAACTTGGTACACTTTCGGTCTGCTGAGTAACACTATTGATTGCTGCATAAATAATGCAATGATTTAGCGCAAAGAAAAAGAAAAGGACAACTCTGATTGGGCGATGCAACCACGCAGTTTGTCGGTTGAGCTGCGGATGCCTTCGATGGAGCCGAGGATATCTTCCATGAGTTCATCTACATCGTTGGGGCAACTGTTGGCCAATTCTCGTTTGGCCAGAGACCAGACTCCTTCATCGGGGTTGAGCTGTGGAGCATATGCAGGAAAGTACTCGACGTGCAGGCGATGATGTTGGTCGAGAAGTTGTTCCAGAGGCGCCCCTTTGTGTGTGGAGGAGTTATCGAGCAGGACGATGATCGGGCCGCGCATATGGCGCAGCAGTTCACGCAAGAATAAACAGACCTCTTCCTGTCCAATGTTGTCGTAGAAAAGCAGGTAATAGAGGCCAAGACGGTGCCGCTTGGGGCTTACGGAGATTCCCGAGATGACGGAGATCTTGTCCCGCCGTCCCTGGCGATGACGATGGATGGGAGTTTCACCCTGGGGAGCCCAAGTTCTGACTACGTTGGGAATCAGCAGGAACCCCGATTCATCGGCAAAGACGATATGGGCGCCCAGCCTTCCAGCGTTTTTTTATGCGCGGCCACTCTTTTTGTTTCCACCGTTCGATTTTGTCTTCATCGCGTTCCAAAGCTCGCCTCTCTGGCTTTTGCGGAGTCCATCCTAAGCCATGCATCAAGCGCCCGATATGGTCAGGATGGTACCGCACGCCAAACTCGCGTTCGACCATCTCGGCAATGCGCGCCGTGGTCCACAGATTGGTGCGGTAACCCTGCGCCATCGGTCCCTTCAGCAAAAGACGAACCAGACGTTTTCTCTGCGATGCAACAAGCTTCAATGGGCGCCCGGGAGAAAACCGCACTTGCAACGCTTCGGCTCCGCCCTGTCGTCGTACATCACGCCAGCGCATCACTGAACTCGGATTGCATCCGATCTGTCGTCCTACTTCATTCAGAGATAACCCATCATCCAGCAAAGCCAAAGCGCGTCTACGCCGGTCTTCCAGAAGATCGGCGCTTCCCTTGAGTCTGGGCATAAGTCTTCTTTACCTCAATATCTATTATTGCATTATTTATGCAGTATTCAATAATGTACTTGACCGAATAGCACTTAATTACTATTGAAACCAATCGGAGTATCCAGTATTGTCCAGTTATCGTCCAACGGCGATTTGTCAGGTTAAGGCTTAGGTGAAAAACTGCCCGCGCCTGCGAATTCGTTGTACGTGCGGCCTCGCGTGTAACAAACGTGGGGAAACTGTTGTTCAGTACTCGGCGGCAAATGAACACAGGGTCGTGCTGGTGAGTCGATCGCTTTGATTCATTGCCCGATTCAGACAAGAACTGGCCTGTCAGATTCAAAATCGGACGGCCGCAGACCTCAATTTCGAACGCATTTTGTGCTAGGAGTAATCTTCATGAAGTTATCAAACTTTCTCAAGTCTGCACTGCCAGCCGCCATTCTGGGGTTCGTGGTGCTGGGCCTGACTCCCACTTCTGCCGTTGCGCAAGCCGACCCGGCGACCACCACGTTTGGCGTCTCCGCGACGGTACTCAAAGACTGCATCGTCTCCGCTACCGCCCTGCCATTCGGAAACTACACGGGCGCTGTCAACTCTGCCCAATCCGCCGTCTCCGTCACCTGCACCAAGTCCACGACGTACACGGTCGGGCTTGGCCCAGGAAATGCAACCGGCGCCACCGTGACCACCCGGCAGATGCAAAATGGCACGGCCCTGCTGAACTATGGGCTATTCTCGGACGCCGCGTGGACAACCAACTGGGGCAACACTCTCGCCACCAACTGGGTGAGCGGGACGGGCAACGGGGCTGCCCAGGTGCTCCCTGTCTACGGCCAGATTCCGGCGGGGCAGTATGTCACGCCCGGTTCTTACACCGATACGATTGCGGTCAACGTCGCCTATTGATTGTTTGCCACATTTGCCATTGGGGCTTCCATGATCTTGCGGAAATCATGCCGGCTGATGGCGGCGGCTAAAGCGGTTTCACAATTGCTGTACCCTGGAGCACCATCGCCAAGTGGCTTTTTCCTTAAGAAAAAGCCGCCTTGCACAATGCTGGAAGGGGCACGTGAATTGTGGAGCCGCTCTAGTGCGCTCACCGCCGCAGTCGTCATTCTCTTTTTTGCCGGCCCGGCAGCCGGTGCGCAGGCGTTGTCGGTTTTGCCGGTCAACCTTTTCTTTGCGCCCGGACAGAAGGCTACGTCCCTGACCGTGACGAACATGGGGACCAGAGAAACCGCCATTCAGATTCGCGCCTTCGTCTGGAGTCAGAGGAATGGCGACGATCAA
Organism: uncultured Acidobacteriota bacterium; assembly: GCA_963808795.1. GTDB lineage: Bacteria > Acidobacteriota > Terriglobia > Terriglobales > Acidobacteriaceae > Telmatobacter. Next base: position 236,682 of record CAWEGL010000010.1, on the reverse strand, counting down.
CTGGCGGACTCAGACGCAGTGGCGCTGAGTCCTCCGTTTGCCCAAATTGATCCGAAGGCCTCTCAGGTGATCCGCCTCATTCTGCGTCAGCCGCCGCAGGGCCGCGAGGCCACCTACCGCATTCTCATCGACCAGATTCCACCTCCGGCCGAGCCGGGGATTGTGCATATGGTGCTGCGCCTGTCGATTCCAATCTTCGCCGAGCCGCCGGCGCGCGCGGTTCCGCATGTGCGGTTTCACTTGGAGATCGATTCCGGGAAGCTGGTTCTGGTGGGAATCAACGATGGTCTTCGTCATGAAGCAATTCACGATATCGTGCTCTCGACTAGCGACGGCCGCAAGTTCAAGGAAGAGTCCGGCGCATCGCCCTATATTCTTGCCGGCGTCACCCGGCGTTGGCCCATCGCCGCGCAGGGTCCTCTGCCGCTGTCAAGCGAAACCCTCCAGTTGACAGCCCACTCGGACGCCGGCGTTATCGAACAGCAGGTCGGCTTTGGCGCGGCGCCATGATCGTCGAGGTGCGATGGCCAGATGGCTCGGCTGTGCTGAGATCGTTTTCCTTGTGATGGCCGCCATGCCGCAACTGGCCGCAGCCACCGGCCCGGTTGTCTCCTCAACCAATTCCGCAGTCAGCCCCGGAGCCAGCCTCTTAGCGGCCGCCGCGGCTTCCAGCGCGGATAGCGACGAGACGCTCTATCTGGACGTTCAGGTCAACGGTTATTCGATTGGCAAGATCGGTGAATTTACTCTGCGCAACGGCTGGTTGGCGGCCACGCCCGAGGAACTGCGCGAACTCGGTTTCCGGGTTCCCGTGTCTCGCACCTCGAAATCCGGAGGCCTAGTCCGCTTGCGTGACTTGCCAGGAGTGGACTACATTCTCGATGAGAAAAACCAGGTGCTGCAAGTGACGGCCATTGACAGCGCCTTGCTGCCGGCGCTGTTGCAGCCCTTTGGAAGAGAGGAGCCTGGAGGCCGTCGTGCGATCGAGAGCGGCACCGGCTTAACGCTCAACTACGATACCTTGGGAACTTTCTCCGGCGGCCAGAAAGGCGGCAGCGGGTCCTTCGAGATGGTAGCCTTCTCGCCACGGGGAATCCTGAGTTCCGAATGGCTCGGCTACACCGGCGCAACTTCGAGCGCCTCCGGCGCAACCACCGCGATACGCCTTGATTCGGCTTATACGTTCGCCGACGTCAATACGCTGCGCCGCTATAGCCTGGGCGATTTCATCAACGGCGGTCTTTCCTGGACCCGCCCCGTTCATCTCGAGGGATTCCAGATCAATTCAGATTTCAGCATGCGCCCCGATCTGGTGACGTTTCCAATGCCCTCCATCACCGGCTCGGCCGCAGTCCCCTCCACCGTAAACGTGCTCACCGACGGCAACCTGACGATTTCGAGCCAGGTCGGAGCCGGCCCCTTCGAGATCCCGCAACTTCCGGTGATGTCGGGGGCGGGAACAATTTCGATGTCGGTCACCAATGCCCTCGGTCAACAGGTGTCCGTGACCCTGCCTTTCTACGCCAGCTCCGCGATGCTGGCCCCAGGTCTCCAGACCTTCGCCGTGCAGTCGGGCCTGGTGCGGCGTAACTGGGGCTCGGTAAGCGACGACTACGGAAAGTTGGCGGGCGCCGCCGTCTATCGCCGTGGTATTTCCAACAAGTTCACGGTCGAAGGCAGCATGGAAGGCACTCCGGGGGCGTTCATGGCCGGTGTGGGCGGAGTGGCGCAGATCGGCAATCTGGGCGTGGTCAATTTCGCCGTGGCGCCCAGCTTCGGCTCCGGACAATCCGGCGCGCAGTTCTACGTTGGGGCTCAGCGCATCGGCAGAGTCTTCAGTCTGGGCGCCTCCGCGATCATGGCGGACCGTAACTACCGGGATGTGGCGTCCGTGAATGGAGACGGGGTTCCGCGCAAGCAGCTCAGCGCCTTCACCGGCTTGTCTCTCAGTCGGTTCGGCTCCGGCGGCCTAGCCTACGCGGCGCTCGACCAGGATGCTTCACCCATTCCGCTCCAGTCAAATTTCGTCCCGGCCCAGCACTCCCAGATCGTCACCGCGAACTATTCGATCCAGATCCGCCACGCATATCTCTATGCCACGGAGTTTCGCGACCTGGTGAACAAAGGCAGCAGCGGGCTGCAGTTTGGCCTGACCATCCCATTCGGTAGGCGCAGCTCGATCAGCGTCATTGGGGGGTCGGACGGTTCGGCGCAGGTCGAGGTGCAACAGCCGGCGCCCATGATCGGCGACCGGGGCTACCAAGCCTATATCTCCACCGGCGACACGACCCACGTATTCGCCCAGGGCCAGTACAAGTCGCCTTTAGGCCTGTTTACGGCCGGCATTGACAACGACAACGGGGCGACGACTCTGCGCCTGGAATCCCAAGGCGCATTCTCCCTAGTCGACGGGACCCTGTTCCCTTCCAACACAATCTACGACAGCTTCGCTATTGTAGACACCAGCCCCGTGCCGCACGTGCACGTCCTGCAGGAGAACCGCGACGTCGGCCGCACCGATTCCTCAGGGCGGCTGCTGGTGCCTGATATGCGCTCGTTCGATCTCAACCGTATCGCCATTGCGGCGACCGATATTCCGCCGGACGCCACCATCAACACTGACTCGCGCGAGGTTCGGCCCCAGGAACTCTCTGGCGTCGTGGTCAGGTTTCCCATCAGATTCAGCCGTGGCGCATTGCTGCGAATCGTCGATGAGGCGGGCGTCGCGGTGCCGCTGGGCAGCACGGCCACCCTGCGGGCCACCAGCGCCGTCGTCCCCGTCGGTTACGAGGGCGAAGCCTACGTTGTGGATCTCAGTCTCCACAACCAACTTGTCATCGAATTCCCCGACGGGCGGCGCTGCACTGTCGCCTTCGCTTACAAACCAGTAGCCGGAGAGATTCCCACAATTGGACCTCTTCGTTGCCTGGAGAAGATACCATGATGCGAAGACCCGCCATTGCGCTGATGTTTCTGCTCGCCTTGGCCGCCCGGCCGGCGGCGGCACAATCCTGCACAGCGTCCGCCACGGGCATCGCATTCGGCAGCTACTATGGCACGGCCGTAGATATCACCGGCACGGTGACGGTCACCTGCACCAGGAACCAAGCCTATGATGTCGGCCTCAATGCCGGAATGGCGAGCGGTGCGACCGTGACCACCCGGTCGATGCAGAATGGCTCGTCTTTGTTGGGCTATCAGTTGTTCAGTAACTCTGCGCGCACCACCAACTGGGGCAATACCGCCAGTACCAACTGGGTGACCGGCACGGGCACCGGAAGTGCCCAATCATACACCATTTATGCCCAGATTCCGGCGGGGGAGAGTAGCCCATTGGGCAGCTACACCGATACCATCACCGCTTCCATATCAGGGACCCGCATCACCACCGTCACCGCTCCGTTCAGCGTTACCGCGACTATTGTCAAAAGCTGCACGGTTTCGGCAACCAATCTGGCCTTCGGCAATTACACGGGCGCGGTCAAAAACTCCACATCCACGGTATCCGTCACCTGCACCAACACCACGCCGTACACGGTCGGGCTCAATGCCGGAACGGCGACAGGCGCGACTGTGACCAATCGCAGCATGACCGGTCCTGCCTCGGCTTTGCTGCACTACAGCCTGTTCAGCAACTCCGGGCGCACCACCAACTGGGGCAACACCTCCGCCACCCACTGGGTGAGCGGGACCGGCAACGGAATCGCCCAGCCCCTCACTGTCTACGGCCAGATTCCGGCGGCGCAGTATGTGACGCCCGGCTCCTATTCCGACACGATTACTGTTTCCGTCGCCTATTGACTATCGGGCCATGACCGGGCTGACTGGGCAGAAGATTGAGCAGGGTGGTCCGGGACACGGTCTAAAGTCTCGGATCGGCACAAAAAGCCAACCTTCTTGTTCCCTCGGTCCCTTGGTCCCTACGCCCCGCGGCTGGCTGACTCGCTAGACCCGCCAGCCCCGCTAACATTGCTGCCCTTCCACAGTCCACTCCAGCCGCGAAAAACCACCCCCACGCGCTCCGCCGCCCCGCCAAATGCCGCCAAAGTACCGCATTGAGGCACTTTGCCGCTCGCACATTCCAAAATAGTGCGCAATTCTCTATTCATAGTTTGTCTAATCCGCGCAATTGTCGGTAGATAAATATTCCCGCGCAGGAAATTGCCGGTAAGATCCCTCACCGCTTCGCGAAGCACCGGGCCAACATTTCGCGCCCCGGTCAGAACCTCTAAGCCAACATTTGGCGCTCAACACTACCCCTTTAATCCAACATTTCCGGGGGTTTGTACGCATTAGTGCGGCGCATCGGCGCGCCCTGGCGCGGCTTCCGTTATGGCTCGGCCTGTTTGGTTCTGGCCCCGCGCCAGTAGAGGATGAGTCCGAGCAGAATGGAGACCACCGTGCCGGCCACCAGCTTGAGTTCGAAGGCGAGTTTGCTGCCGGAGCCGCCGGGCGGGACTAGCGAAACCAGAATCCCCACCAGCACAACCAGAAATCCCAGGCCGCCGCAGATCCACACGCCCGGCAGGCCGCCGGGGATAAGAACGGCCTGCGGATTGGCTTTGCGGTCCGGGCGGCGCGCCAGCTTGATGACGGCCGCGAACATGTAAAGGAAGGGTATGAAATAAAGGATGATAGCGGCGTCGATGAGGAACTGATAGGCGCCGAGGGTGGTTTCGTTGATCTGGCTGAGGAGCAGGATAGCGCCGGAGAGGACGGCCTGGACGAGGATGGAAACATAAGGCGTCTTCCAGCGGGGATGGATCTTGCCGAACGCAGCGGGCAGGTAGCGGTCGATGCCCACGACGAAGGGAACCCGCGCGATGCCGGCCACGGTCGAGCCCACGCCGCCGGCGTTGCCCGCGGTGACGAGGACGGCCGCGAGAATGCCGAGGAAGCCGAGGCGCAGGGCCACCGAGCCAATCGTGATGGCGTGAAAGACGCCCGCCTGCGGGTCGATGGCGGAGGTGGGCGCAAGCGCCAGCACGGCGAAGGTTCCGGCGATGTACATGAGGGCGATGAGAGCGCCGGCGCCGAAGACGGCGCGGGGCAGCGTGCGCCGCGGGTCGCGGACCTCTTCGCTCATGGCCGAAACCAGCTCCAGGCCGGTGAAGGCGAAGGCGATCTGGGACCAGAAGTTGACCGTGTTCCAGTCCCAGGCGGGCAGGATGTTGTGGAGGGTAAAGTGCGTCACGGAGCCGTGGCGCAGGCAGACGAAAGCGGCCACGCCGGTGAGGATGAGCAAGGGCACGTAAGTGCCCACGCCGCCCGCGTTCTGGAGCCACTTGCCGATGTTGAGGCCGACGATGTTGAGGACCACCGCGGCCACCAGCAGGGCCAGCGAGACCCAGAGTTGAAAGGCGCGGTCCTGCGCGAGCGCGGCCCCGCGCCCGCCCACGATATAAGCGGACATGGAGGCGCTGGCCAAGAGTAGGCCTGGAAAGTAGAAGACGGTGTAGATCCAGTAAGTCCAGCCGGCGACGAAGCCATGAAAGGGGCCGAAGGCATCGCGCGCCCAGGCGTAGAGGCCGCCCTCCTCTGGGAAGCGCGAGGAGAGCTCGTTGATGACCAGCGCGCCGGGGACGAAGAAGAAGACAGCGGCGATGATCCAGAGGCTGATGGACGAGGGACCGTTGTGGCCGGCGGCGGCAATCCAGCGCGGGCCGAGGACGGTGGCGATGTTGAACAGCAGCACGTCCCAAAAGCCCATGGTCTTGCGCAACCCGGATCTGGAGTCGGGCGGTCCGGGCGCAGAGGTTGTCATGAAGCCACCCTGGGGCAGGAGAACGACTCAGCCTGCATGCGGAAATCATAACGGACGGGGTGGAAAGGAGTTGCGGTCGCTGCGCATTCACAAATCTCCAACGGTGCTGTGCTATGGTTTTTACTGTCAATGTAATGTCCCCAAGTTGCACGTCAAGGCATTGAATTCACCCAGGAGAAGCGAAGATGCGGATGATGCGAATGATGGTTGTGATGCCGCTGGCGGCAGCATCGCTCGCGGCTGGCGCGCTGACGGCGGCGGCGCAGCCCAAGTGGGAAGTGAAGAAGACGGTACACATTGGCGGTCCGGGCTCGTGGGACTATGCGATCGTCGATCCGCAGACGCGCCGGCTTTATGTGACGCGTACTACGCACACCAATGTGATCGACACAACAACTGGAAACGTGGTGGGCGATATTCAGGGGCAGATCCGGTCGCATGGCACGGCCCTGGTGCCGGCGCTGAACCGCGGCTTCATCACCGACGGCGGCGGCAGCGGAGGGATCATCGTCTTCAATCTGACGACTGACAAGGTGATAGGCAGGCTGGCCACCATGCCCGATTCCGACGGCATTATCTACGACAAGGCGATGAACCTGGTGCTAGCCGTCTCCGGCGACGGCGACACACTGATGGCCTTCCCTCCCGATATCGATCCTGCGAACGGCAAGGTCGAGAAGATCGCCTTGGGTGGATCGCCGGAGTTTCTGGCCGCTGATAACAGCGGGAAGGTGTACGTGAACTTGGCGGATAAGAGCCTGCTGGCGGTGGTGGACCTGAAGACGCAGAAGGTGATCGCGCGCTGGCCGGTGGCGCCGGGCGGCCACCCCACGGGATTAGCGCTGGACGTGAAAACACACACACTTTTCATCGGCTGCCGCAATCCGCAAAGGCTGGTCGTGATGGACGCCGACAACGGCAAGATCCTGGCGGCGCTGCCCATCGGGGCGGTGAATGATGCCGTCAAGATCGACGGGGCGCAGGCGTTCGCGAGCTGCTTCGACGGGACGTTGACCGTGGCCGGCAAGGAGGGCGGGAAGTACGTGGTAGAGCAGGTGGTGAAGACGCACGAAGGCGCGCGGACCATGGCCGTCGATCCCATCGCCAACACCATCTATATGCCCGCGGCGGAGCCCGAAGCGGAGGCGCCGGGAGCGCCACGCTCGCGGCGGCCGAGCATGAAGCCGGACAGCTTCTTGATCGTCGAGGTTGGGCGCGAGGCAGCGGAGTAAGGCCTGCTCATTCGGATCGAGCCATGGCCGCATTGTGGAGGGGTAATCTTCATGCGGAGATTGCCCCTTCGCGCGTAGTTTCGGGGGCAGAGCGGAGAGAGAAATACGCCTGCTGGGGGCAGGCTGCTAAGAGGAGGTTCCCGCCCGCTTACTCCCGGCCGGCGAGCGGCTCGGCCGGTTCCTCGGCCGGCTCGGCTGCCTGCTTGGTGGGATCGATGGTCTCCAGCCCCTCTTTTTTGGCGGCTTCCAGTAGCTGCGGCGAGGCGGAGACGAAGGAGATGGGGGTGCCGGGGAACATGTCGCGGGCGGCAAGAGCGGCGCCCAGTTGGACGGCGCTGGGCCAGCGCAGGGTGGTGCGGTCCAGCAGTTCACGCGCGATCTCCAGCACGGCGGGGTTAAGGGGCTGCTGGACCATTCGGGCCGATTCCTGGCGCAGGACGCCGAGGGCCGAGGCGGCGTCGGCTGGAGTAATGTCTCCGGCGCGCTCGCGCCGCCGTATGGCCGCGTAGACCTCGAGGGGCGTCGCGGCCGAGATCAGCTTGCGATTATCCTCGACCGCCTCCATGAGGCGGATGAGGGCATCGGTGCCTGGTTCCTGCACGAAGAGCTTGGCGAAGGCCGTGGCCTCGATAAAGTAGGAGTTCACTCGTCCCCCCGTTCTTCCTCGACGGCTTCGGAAAGGGTCTCGCCCTGGACAGACACGGGATGGAAGCGCTGCGCCTCCTCGGGAATGCCTGCCTCAGCGCGGTTGAGACGGATGGTGGTGGTGGGATAGGTGGGGGTTTTGGGGTTGGCGATCTTGCTAGTGAGCACCACGCCGCGCTGGATCGCCTCGGCCAGGACAGACTGGCGCGTCTCCGGGTGCTGATTCCAGCGGTAGGCTTTACGGGGCAGAAACGAGTCGCGAAACCATTTGAGGGCGATAAAGGCGTGGCCGCCGCGCTCGGCCTCAGCCAGGGCGGCGCATAGCTCCTTGACGCGGGTATCTATGTCGACGGGCAACATGGCTTCCTGCGCGTCGTCTTCCTCGAAGGCGGAGCTGGCGATGACCGCGGCGCGCTGGGCGCGGACGGGACGCGGAGGAGGAGGCGTTTCGCCGTCACCCACACGCTCGAAATAGATGCGCACCTCGTCTTCTTCGGGCGACCATGTGTCGGCCGATGCGTTGCGGCGCTTGCTGCGCCCGTTCTCGCTGCATAGTTCCACGATGGCCTGATACCCTGGGGGCGCAAGAAAGCGCAGCGCCCGGACCAAGCCGGGGTCCTGAGAGTACGCCAGTTCGTTTAATGCTTCTTCAATAATTTCTTCTGCGGCGGGGATGCTGAGGATAGTGCCGTCGAGATCCCCGTGTCCAGATCTAATCGGTCTCATTTCTTTCTCTCCATATGCCGTTTCACCTCTTGCATTCCATAGAGCGCCTTCTTTGCGCCCGGTCTTGCGGTCTGACCGGGGACGTGCACGGCGAACAAGGGACCCAGTCCAGTTCCAGGGCTAGTACCCGATTCGCATACGTTGGCGAAATTCGTGCGAAGTTTCCACACTCCCGACCCCGCCGGGGAAAAGCTGTCCATGAAAGCCCGGTTCCAATGACCGGCCCACATGGGAGCCCTGCCTTCAGGGGTTACCGCTTTGGGAAATGCCATAAATACCGTCCGCCCGATGGTTGGATACCGGAATCACGGTGCGCCATCGCAACGGTCTAAATCTGCGCTCACCGCCTCACGAAGAGAAACGTAGCATACTGGGAAAAAACCGCCCCCACCTGCCCGACACCTACTTCCGGTATCCATGCAACCGGGTGCGCAAGAGCATAAGTTCAAGCCTTCTCTTCATAGATTGCGTTTACCCATGTCCTTGCCCCGCCAGAGAAAGCGTGCGTACCGGCGGCCTTTCCTGGATCGATGTAAGTAGGCATATTTTATTCAACAAGCCATTAGGTGGCAAGAGCCATCCTTCGCTTTCCGCATCCTAGTCCAATGGTTCGGGCGGGACCTAGTTCAACGCACAGAGAAGCAATCTTCCAACAGTGTATCCGAAAAGCGATTTTGGAAGCAGAAAATGAAGTGCTGTATCCACATCTGGAGGATGGGCTAATCCCGTGTTCTGGAGGATGGGCCAATCCGGTGTTCAAACCGATCGCGCGCACGGAGCATTTTCGTGGTCAGACCGCGCTCAGGAGGCTAACCTCCGGCGCTGGCATTCGTACAATAATAGATATATGCGCCGTTATTTGCACCTACTGCTGTTGTGCTGCGTATGTTGCGCGGCTTCACCCTTGTTGCTGGCCGACGGCCCGGCCTTTGACCTTACCGGGCCGAAGGTGGATGTACAGGTAAAGCGGGGCGCGGTGACCCTGCCCATCTCCGAGGCGCCCGACCTGCAGCCGGGAGACCAACTGTGGATCCGCCCCGACCTGCCGGAGAGCCAGTCCGAGCGCTTTGTGCTGGTGGTGGCTTTCCTTCGCGGACCCACGAATCCACCTCCGCAGAGTTGGTTTACGCGCGCGGAAACCTGGTCGCGAGAGGTGCGCGAAGAAGGGTTTTTTGTGACCGTGCCCGCCGGCGCCGAGCAGGCGCTTATGTTTCTGGCCCCGTCGACAGGCGGCGGCTTCAACACCCTGCGCAAAGCCGTTGACAGTCAGCCGGGCTCGTTTGTGCGCGCGGCCCAGGACCTGCAGGCGGCGAGTTGGGAGCGGATGCGGTTGGAGACTTACCTGAGCGACGTGAAGGTGACCTCACAGATGAATCCCGAAGAACTGCAGGCGCGCGCCGAGATGGCGGCCCGCAGCTTGGGAATCAAGATCAACCAAGCCTGTTTCTCGAAGCCCAGCGAAGAGCAGGTCTCCTGCCTGTCGCAGAACTCCGAAGGAATGGTGCTCGACGATTCCAACGCGCAATCGCTGGTGAACCAGTTGGCGAACGGGGAAACGCTGGGCCTGGTAAACGAGATCAGCGCCACATCTATGGCCGGCGGAGGCGCGTACAGCCCCTATGTGGGCGCGGTGGTGGACATAGCCCAGATCCTGGGCTCGATGCACACGGCGCACTTTCAGTACATTCCCGCGCTGGCTCTGCCGGCCGCGGACTCGCTCAACCTGCGGCTGAACATGCCGCCCTCGTTCCGCAATCCGAAATCGGTGGTGGTAGTGGCGCTGCCTCCGATCGGGCCGGCGCAGCCGGAGCCGCTGCAGCCGGTGAACCCAGAGAAGAGTTTTTGCGCGCTGAAACCCGGCCTGGTGTTGCCCGCCGAGGGTGCGCCGCTGGCCTTCGCTACGGACTTGGCGCACGACCTGACGTTGCAGATCACGGCCCAGGGCAGTTCGCCGGGCCGGGCCGTGGATTTGCGCTTGAAGGCTGAACCGGCCAAGGGAGGGCTCGTGCCCGAGGACGCCATGCCCCTGCTGCCGGAGGGCGAATTGACCGCCGTGGTTCACGGCAAGTGGGGCTTCGACGACTGGGCGGGGCCGCGCTACGAGTTGTTTTCTCCGCAGCCGGGCAAGTGGGCTGTGGAGCCGGGCGATCAGTCGGCGTTGGTGGAGGGGCGCGCGGACACGGTCCACCTGGTGGGCGAAAGCGCACTGTGCGTGGAAAAAGTGGAGGAACAAGCTGATAAGGGACACGAAGTGAATCTGGCCTGGAAATCTCTCACCCCGGATTCGCTCGCAGTGACGATGCCGTTGAGGAACGCGGCTCCGGGGCCGGTGCGCCTGGAGGTTTACCAGTACGGGCTGCGGAAGGCGGACCGGATCGAGATGACGGCCTACGCCGAAGCTGCGTCGCTGGACGGGCTGAGCCTGAACGCCAGCGACGCGGAGGCGCTGCTGCAGGGGACGCGGCTCGACGAGGTGGCAAAGGCCTCGCTGGACGGCATTGCGCTCACTCCGTCCACGCTCAGCCGGGCGGGCAATTTGGATCAACTCGTCCTGAAGGCTGCCAAGTCCACCTCCGGCCTGGAACAGGGAACGAGCTATACCGCTCTTGTCGAGCTGAAAGACGGGCGCCAGTTCAACGTGCCGGTGACCGTCAATCCGCCGCGGCCTGAAGTGACGCTGCTCAACGAGGGCGAGCAGGACGACCCTGCAGGCGCTTCTATGCCGGTCGAGTTCGGCAGCCCCAACGACCTGCCCGTCGACAGCCAATTGGTCTTCTTCCTAAAGTCCGACACGCCGGTGAACTTTCCCCTCGACGAGAGGGTGGAGGTGGCGGTGCCGGATTCGAGCCTCCACACCACGCTGGGCTTCTCCGACGGCGGCCTGATGCTGGAGGACGCGAGGACGGCGGTGGCAAAGCTAGAGCCGCTCAAGAGCTTCGGCCCTTCGGCCTTTGGCCCGTTGCGCGTGCGCGCCATTGCGGCTGACGGGGTGGCCGGCAAATGGGTGAACTTGGGAACGCTGGTACGGCTGCCCAACTTCAATGAACTGCGCTGTCCGCGCTCCGCTGCTGCGCCGTGCACTTTGAGCGGGAGCAACCTTTTCCTGGCCGATTCCATCGCTGCTACACAGGATTTCGACACGCCCACCAATGTGCCGCTGGAGTTCACAGGAACGCAGATCCAGGTGCCTCACCCGGTCAACGGGGTGCTCTATCTGAAGCTGCGCGACGACCCCAAGACGGTGCAGACGCTCAATTTGGCGGTTACTTACCGACCACCACCCCCGCCGTCCGCCGCAGCCGGGGCTACGCCAGCGGCGTCGCCCGCAGTTCCGGCGGCGCCGTCTGCCGCACCTGCCAATCCGTCAGCTCCGCCGTCAGCCGCGCCGGCGAATCCGTCGATCGCTCCGGCCGCTCCTTCGGGTGCTGCGGGAGAAGCGCCTGCTACTCCAGCGAATCCGTCACCTGCGCCGTCAGCCGCGCCGGCGAAGGCGCCAGCTTCGCCGCCGAAAGCAACGGTCAAACCATCCGCTCCGGCGGGCGCTGGTGCGCAATCGTCTACAGCGCCAGCCAAGGCGCCGAACGCGCCCGCAAAGGCGCCAACCGCGGCTGCTACGGCTCCGGCCACGTCCTCTGGCTCCTCGGCCAAGACGCCAGCCGAGCCGGTCAATCCGCCGGCCACGCAGGGCGGGGACACGCCGCCGAACCCGTCAACAAGTACGGGGCCTTAGAAATAAGATCAGGGACGTTAAAGCAGGGACTGTACGGCGGCGCAGCGCCTCAGAAGAGGCGCATACGGATGCCCGCGCTGATCCCGGCGGTGTTCATGGATCCATAGGTAGACTGGGGCCACTCCTGGTACTTGAAGTCGGGCAGACGGACGGCGGACGGGGCCGTAACAGCAGTTTTTTAGAACATTTTCGATTCAAGTCTCGCCATCGTGGCATCGAGTCCGCCGCGGCGGATGGCGTTTTCTTAAGGAAAACGCCACTGAGCCCCTTACCTTCTTTAAAGAGTGGAATCGAAAATGCTGCAGCCGGATGATGCGCCGGGTGGAGGGCAATGTTTTCCGGCTGGCGCGGCGGTGTGGGCCCGTTCTCAGCGCCTGGCCATTGCCGGCGACGGGCGTTTGCAGTATGTTTACATCGGCAACCTGCCGGTGCATCCCGCGCAAGGCGTCTGTTGTCCGCGGCGCGGCAAAACGCCGGCCGGGCGCATCGGCTTTACGGCCAGCCGGATGCGGACGGGCGAGTACAGACATGGCGCCGCTCAGCCGCACCCCCACTCCGGAAGCCGACGCGCATCAGCGGACCCTCAAAGGTCCGGCCGATGAAGGTCAAGAGGAGTTCCACCATGGCATGGTTGATGGCTCAAAGCATCGCGTTCCTGGCCGCCGCGCCCATCTTCGCGCGCGCCGCCACGCAGCAAAAGGCGCGGCAGGCCGCGGTGGCCGGCGGCTTCTATCCGGCTGATCCCAAGGCGCTTTCGGAGATGATCGACGGTATGCTGGCGCGCGTCTCGCTGCCCGCCATCGACGGTCCCATCCTGGCCGCAGTGGCGCCGCACGCCGGTTATCCGTACTCCGGCCCCGTAGCCGCCTGCACCTACGCGGCCCTCAAAGGCCACAAGTGCTCGCGGGTGGTGGTGATCGCCCCTTCGCACTTCGTGGCCTTCGATTTCACCTCCGTCTACGACGGCGACGCCTATGCGACGCCCCTCGGCGTGGTTCCCGTGGACAAGGAGTTCGCGCGCCAGCTCGTAAAGATGAGCCCCACCATCGAGCTCTCCGACAAAGGCCACGCGCCCACCTTCGCCGGGGCCGAGCACGCCATCGAGGTGCAACTGCCCTGGCTCGAGAAAGTTCTGGGCGGCTTCGAGCTGGTGCCCATCATCATGGGCGACCAGAGCTACGAGAGCAGCCGCGCCCTGGGCGTGGCGCTGGCCAAGCTGATTCATGGCGGCGACAAGCTCGGCGACACGCTCATTTTGGCCAGCTCCGACCTCTCCCACTACCACCCCTACGCCGAGGCCGAATCCATCGACCACAAGACCCTCCACGCCCTCGCCCAGTGGGACTACCTCAGCATGTCGCGCAACTTCCAGACGCGGGTTTGGGAGGCCTGCGGCGGCGCGCCCATCGTGGCCGCCATGATCGCCGCCGAGCGCATGGGGGCGAACCAGGCCATGGTCCTCAAGTACCTCAACTCCGGCGATACTTCCGGCGACCGCTCCCGCGTGGTGGGCTATAGCGCCGATCTCTTCGTCAAGGCGCCGCACGCGGACGCCGCCGAAACGGCGTTCTCGCTCACGGACCAGGAAAAGGCAGAGCTGCTGGCTGTGGCGCGCAAGTCGGTCGAGTCCATGGTCCGCGAAAAACAGCCCTATGCGCCCGAGGCGCCCGCCAGCGAAACCCTCAACCGCGAGTACGGCGCTTTTGTCACCATCACCGAAGCGGGCAGCTTGCGCGGCTGCATCGGCTACACCTCGCCCGTCGAGCCGCTCTACGTTACGGTGCGCGACACAGCCGTGCTCGCCGCCCTGCGCGACCCGCGTTTCCCGGCTGTCACCGCCGCCGAGCTGCCCCACCTTGCCTACGAAATCTCCGTGCTCTCGCCCTTGCGCCGCGTCGCCTCGCCTGAAGAGATCGAAGTGGGCCGCGACGGCCTGCTCATGAAAAACGGCCGCCACGAAGGCCTCCTCCTGCCCCAGGTTCCGGGCGAGCAGCACTGGGACCGCCAGCGCTTCCTCGAGGGGACCTGCGCGAAGGCGGGCTTGGGCTTGAACTGCTGGAAGGACGAGAACACCGACATCTTCCGCTTCACGGCAGTCGTCTTTGGGAGGCACGAGCGGTAGCGCCTGCACCGTCGGCGCATTCGCCTGCCCAAGAACGGAACGGTCCGCCGACCGACCCTTCCACAGGCCTCCGTCCGGTAGCGCGCCGCCAGGATTCTGCCGATAATAGGATTGTTCGGCCTCAGAACGGTTGCAGAGTTCATGTGCCGTTTTGAGGTTCGTGAATGGTGGCATTCACTCCCACCCCGGCGGCGAGCACCTGTCGCTGGGGATCTCGGCTAAGGAAAATGCCATTCGGCCCGCCGCGGCGGGCTTTCTGGGTACAGCAATTCTGGAAGCGCTGCCGCCGGACCGCGCGCAACGGAGGAAAGACACATGGGAAATAAGAAAGGTCACAACCACAGCGCTGCAGGGGGCGACGAAACGCTGATAGAAAAGTCGCAGACACGGCGGGAGGCCGAAAGCCCGGCCGCGCCGGCACTGGCTAACCCAACCCCCATCCGCCTGGGCAAGGACTGCGACTACGAGCGCGAGATGCGCCGCCTCCAAGTCGAGCTGGTCAAGCTCCAGGAGTGGATTCGCCACGAGCGCCTGCGCGTGGTGGTTCTCTTCGAGGGCCGCGACGCCGCCGGCAAGGGCGGCGCCATCAAGCGCGTCACCGAGTCTCTTAATCCCCGCGTCTGCCGCGTCGCCGCACTGGCGACGCCCACGGAGCGCGAAAAGACCCAGTGGTACTTCCAGCGTTACGTCGCCCATCTTCCCGCCGCCGGCGAAATGGTTCTCTTCGACCGCAGTTGGTACAACCGCGCCGGCGTGGAGCGCGTCATGGGCTTCTGCACCGAGCGCGAGTACACCGACTTCATGCAGAGCTGCCCGGAGTTCGAGCGCATGTTGGTCCGCTCCGGCATCATCCTTATCAAATACTGGTTCTCGGTCTCCGACGAGGAGCAGGAGCGCCGCTTTCAGGACCGCATGAATAAGCCCACCAAGCGCTGGAAGATCAGCCCCATGGATCTCGAATCGCGCAAGCACTGGGCCGACTATTCGCGCGCCAAGGACGAGATGTTCGCCGTAACCGACACAAAGCAGGTCCCTTGGTTCGTGGTCAACGCCGAGGACAAGAAGGCGGCGCGCCTGAACGTCATCCGCCACCTGCTCTCCCTGATCCCCTACCGCGACCTCACGCCCGAACCCCTCAAGCTCCCTCCCATCGGCAAGTCCAAGTACGTCCGCCCGCCCATCCAGGAGCAGAACTTCATCCCCGAGGTCTACAAGTAGGGGGATTGCGGGGCCATCCAAACGGCTGCTCAGGGGAAGTCCGAGGACCCGAAATGTTGGTATGAAAGGGGCCGCTTGCGGGCCAAATGTTGGCTTAGAAGTTCAGGCCGGAGCGCGAAATGTTGGCCCGGTGCTTCGCGAAGCGCAGAGGGGTATTACCCGCAATTTCCTGCGCGGGAGAATTTATTTACCGACAATTGCGCGGATTAGACAAATTAATTACCGGGAATTGCGCACTATTTTGCAATGTGCGGGAGGTAAAGTGCCTCAATGCGGTACTTTGGCAGCGTTCGGCGGGGCGCCGGGGGCGGTGTGGGGTGGTTTTTTGCGGGGGAAGTTGACTGTGGAAGTGGAATCAGGTTTCAGGTTTCAGGGGTCAGGGGTCAGGGGTCAGGGGTCGGGCGAGTCGGCGAGCCGGCGAGTCAGCAGGCCGGCGGGGCGTGGGGAATAGCGGCTGAGGGACCGGGGGCACCCCCAGCGTGGTTTGGAAACGTCAACGGGACCGGGGCCAGCCGCCGCTTGAGAAGCTCCGCGAAGGGACGCGAGAAACCATGCCTCCGCCACTGTCCGATGCCATGGTCAAGCAATTCCCTGCTCCGGCTCAGAGCCGCGCCACTGCGGGCGGGGGCTGGATGGCAGAAAAACATCCCCGCCGCGCAGATGAGGAAAGGTGTTTTTTACCTGAAATCTCCTTTTATGGAACCCGCCGAAGCCGCTCGACTACTTCAAGAGCACAGCGGAGGCAGCAGCCTGAGCCGCACGGGATGGCTTTGCGCCGGTAAAATCCACAACCGGCGGCTGCAATTGGCTGGAAACGGGGGAGGCTGGCATCCTATTCTCGTTTCCATGCCACACTCCGTGATCTTCGCGAACATGTTTCAACTGCAACTTCCTGTGCTGGAGAAGGTGTTGCGCCCCATCATTGTCTACGTCGCTCTGGTGTTGCTGTTGCGTCTTTTCGGCAAGCGTGAGCTGGCGACGCTGAACCCCTTCGACCTGGTGGTGCTGCTGGCGCTCGCCAACACCGTGCAGGATGCCATCATCGGCAATGACAACTCGGTAACCGGCGGCTTGATCGGCGCGGTCACGCTGCTTGGCATCAACTGGCTGGTGGTGCGCACGGCATTTCGATCGCAGCGGGTGAGTCACCTGCTGGAAGGCCGCGCGGTAGTACTTATCCGCAATGGCCAGGTTGACAGGAACGCTCTCGCGCGCGAGACGCTCACCTGCGACGAACTGCTTGAGGTGGTTCGCCAGCAGGGCTTCGCGGGCTTCTACCAGGTACGCAAGTGCGAGTTGGAGCCCGACGGCAAGTTCTCCGTTGAGGGTTTCGATCCCTCCATCGCCGACAAGCACCACACCGAGCTGCTGGCGCGCCTCGACGCACTGGGCAAAGAGATTGCGGCGCTGCGCGGGCCTCTGCCGGAGCCGGAGGGCGGCAATGGATGATCCTCTGTCTTCTGCCGGGTGGCTCACTCTTGTCCTAGCCGGCAATGAGGGCGCCCCCGGTCTCTCGCGAGGGACCGGAGCCGCCCAGGTAGTGGTTTGGAAAAGACGCACCCTCGGCGGGGTTTGAAATGATCGCCGGGATCGTGGCCACCGGCCAGTTCGCAACCCCCTCCCCGGTCCCTCCGCCGCGGCGGACGAGGGACCGGGGGCACCCTCAACTGGATAAAATGCCAGTGAAGACCGAGGCCACCCGCCACGGATTTTTTCTTTCAGGAGCATGCCATGAATTTGAAAACTCTGGCCATGGTGAGCGCGGCTGTCCTGCTTTTGTTCGCGGTCTGCGGCCCTACCTCGAAGGCAGCGAGTTCTCCTTCCCAATCGTCCACCGGCCTACACTGGGTGCGCTATACCGACTCCGCCGAAGGCGCGTTCTCCATGGACGTTCCCATCGGCTGGCAGGTCCTGGGCGGAATGTACCGCTTCGGCTACTTCGATGTGCGCTGGATGATGGATGTTCGCTCGCTCGACGGCAAGGTCATTATCCGCATCGACGATCCCGACGTGCCGCCCTATGTGCTGCCCGGCCCGCACTCGGGACCAGCCGGGCATCCCGCCATCAGGCCGCAGATGTATCAGATGGTGGTGGACGACTATCGTGACGCGCAGACCTACGCCGAAGGCTATGCCAAACACCGCTTCTCGAGCGTCTGCAACTCAATGACGCCGAGCCAGTCCAACTGGACACCCACGATGCCCCAGGCGTGGCGGGCCGACGCGCAGTCGCACGTGACCCAGGCGACCTTGACCTACGATTGCGGCTCGAGCGACGGTCCCCGCATCGTTACCGTGTTTGCGCGCAGCACGCTGCATCCCGGCGCCGGGCTGTGGCAGGTCGATCCGATCATCAGCATCGTTGCCGTGCCGGCTGACTTGCCGCTGGCCCAGTCGATGACCCAGCACATGATCGACAGTTGGCAGGAGAGTCCGCAGTGGGCCCAGTACCAGCAGCAGATTACGAACATGGGGTTGGAGCAGATTCGGGCGAGCTTTGGACGGTTCATGCAGCAGATGCAGGCTTACCATCAGCAGCGGGAAGCGGCGATGAACCAGCAGGTGTCTCACTTTGAAGCACAACAGCAGGCCCAGGCCGCGCAGGTTTCGAGTTGGGGCAATATTCTGACCGGGCTGACCAACGTGGTCGATCCCAACACCGGCACGCAATTCCAGGTCTTCAGCGGACCCAAGGCCAACTATTACACGAACGGCAACGGCCTTACGATCAACTCCGTCTTTTCACCCGGTTCCGAATTCCGCCAGGACATCAACGTAGGTCCGTAGACCCGCTCATCAGGTTTTGGCATTGCGTAAAGAGCCTTTTCCGAGCAGAGTGAACCTCCAGCAAACTCGGCCCAGCTATGGCATTGACGGGTCCGTAACGCGGATTACCGCCGATTAGGTGATCCAAAGAATGATTTGTGCACGAGGCCTGCCACTGCCGTCGGCTGGGGTAAGCTACTTGTCACGATGAGCCAAAGCCGTCTTCTCTTGAGCGATCAGCCTGCCGCCCGAACTTGCACAAAGGGCTGAGGCGCTGGCTCAGAGGGACAGCCGCACTATGAGGGAGCTATTCCGTGAAGCCTTCCGCACTTATTCTGCACAGCAGGCGCGAAGAACGCTGGATGAACTGGGCGAGTATGCGGCAGGATGCAACCCGAAGGGCTACACCGAGGCCGATGTGCCCCGGGTCGTCCAACGGGTGCGTGCTGAAAAGCCGCGCCGCCGTAAGGTACGGTCTAACGGGTGATCGTCGTCATCGACACAAACGTCTGGATTTCCGCGCTTCAGTTTGCGAATCGTCGCGGCACGCCGACTCTGGCGCTCGAACAAGCGATGAGCGAAGACGTGATTGCAACCTGCGATGAGATTGACGCGGAGATCGTGCGAGTCCTGACGAAAAAGTTCTCCTGGGAGCAACACCGGGTAAAATCGGCGCTGCAAGCGATTCTGGCGCGTGGCATCCGCGTAAAGCCTCCGGCTATGACGGAGGATACTTACTACTGGAAAGACCGGAAGTGTTGGCGCCGTGTTCTGGCGGGGGCGCGACCACCGATCCGGCCCATTCCATCGCGTCCCACTGCGACTGAGCAACGAAATCCTGGTCGATGCCGAGCCGGGACGACAAGGCCACAATCCGCGGCCAAGCGCCCGCTTCCACGGCCAGCATGAGCTCATACGCCAAAGAGAGCGGACCCCGGTTTTCCAGGAGAACGATCCTCTCGTCTTCATCGATGGGCATACCCTCCAGCACCTCGCTCATGGGGATCTCCAGGATGGCATCCATCAGCGACAGCAGTCCGACGCGAAAAAGATTTGCCTGCCCGCAGTCCACCTGGGCTGCGATCGACTCAGCAAATCGCGCCCGCACCAGGGTGGCGAGCGCCAGGTCGGAGGGTTTGTTCCGGGACATCTCAAACATGCCGCTCAACTGGCACCAGCGGCGCACTTCGTTGTCACCGAGGATGATGAGCGCCTGGCCGACGGTCTTGATCTCGCCCTTCAAGCCGAAGAGGGCCGAGTTCAGGTAGCGCAGCAGGCGATAGTAGAGCATGGGGTCGGACTTGACGATCTCTTCGATCTCATGCCAGTCGAGATCCGGCCTGGAGACGGCGGCCAGCAAACGCAGGAAGACGATGCGATTGGGTTGCACGCCGCGGGCGCGCATCATCTCGGGCTTGCGAAAGAAATATCCCTCAAAGTAGGTGAATCCCTCGTTTTTCGAGAACTCGAAATCATCCCGCGTCTCGACCTTCTCTGCGATGAGCTTGGGGCCGAGGCCGCAATAGCACCGCGCCAGCCTTGCGACTTCGGCGAGGGGCGACTCCTTTATGTCGATTTTGAGAAAATCCGCGGTTTCCTCGAGTTCCTTGCGGGGATCGCCGGCCCGGAAATTGCTGAGCGCAATCCTGCGGCCGGACCCTTTCAACTGCTTGCAGGCTTGCAGCACCTCGGCATCGATGGCCACCGAATCCGGAATCTCCGCAACCACTTTATCGGCGGGCAGCAAGTACAGATATTCCCCGATCAGGATGTCGCGCGTGGCGACAATGAAGGCGGGAAGATTATTGGCGAGAGTATTGAGGCCGATCAGGCTCGACATGTCGATCACGCCGCGGCTTGCAGCGTCGCTTTCCACGGATGGGAAATAGTTATTGAAATCGTTTCGAAACAGCAGCTTGTAGCCCATCAGCTTCTCGCTGCCGGACAGAATTGGCAGGCGGGCGGCGAAGCGGGCAGGCTTCGAGTCGTTGGCTTTGAAATCGAACATCTCCATGGAAACACCTGTTCGATGTATCGGTTCAAAGGGCGAGTGTCTTTAGAGCCTTTCTCCGTCTCGATCCACGGCAAAACCAGGGTTACGGTGTCCTGTTTTAGATCGGTGAAGGTCGCGTGCTGCTATCCCACCCTTGAAACGATGAAGCTGTTTCAAGGATGGGGCAACCCACTTTTGTGTTCGCGCGAAGAGTAGGCCGTCCGCCCGGTAGGCGATCTCGTTCTGCGCGTGTAAATTGCGGTCCAGCACCCTGCCGGCGCTTCGCCTGCCGCATGGGCTTGTGGCGAGCGCACTCTCCTCCTTCCATTTAAACTGGTAAGCGGAGCACTGTGTGGATCTGGATAAGGCCATAACGCGGATTTTCGGCACCTCAAACGAGCGCATCGTGAAGCGGATGATGCCCACGGTGGCGGCCATCAACGCTCTGGAGCCGGAGATTGAGAAGCTTTCGGACGAGGAGCTGAAGGTCAAGACGGCGGCGTTCCGGGCGCGGATCGCGGCGCGCCTGGAAGGGCTGACGGACGCGGACGAGATCAAGGAAGCCGAGCGCGAGGTGCTGGACGAGATTCTGCCCGAAGCCTTTGCGGTGGTGCGCGAGGCGGGCTGGCGAACCGTGGAGATGCGGCACTTCGACGTGCAGCTAATCGGCGGCGAGGTGCTGCACCAGGGCAAGATCGCAGAGATGAAGACCGGCGAAGGCAAGACGCTGGTGGCCACGCTGAGCTGCTACTTGAACGCGCTGGCGGGCCACGGCGTGCACGTGGTGACGGTGAACGACTACCTGGCCAAGCGCGACGCGGAGTGGATGGGCAAGATTTACGAGTTTCTGGGCCTGACGGTGGGCGTGATCGTACACGACCTGGACGACAACGAGCGCCGGGCGGCGTATGCGGCCGACATCACCTACGGGACCAACAACGAGTTCGGGTTCGACTACCTGCGCGACAACATGAAGTTCGAGATCAAGGACTGCGTGCAGCGCGGGCACTACTACTGCATCGTGGACGAGGTGGACTCGATCCTGATCGACGAGGCGCGGACGCCGCTGATCATTTCGGGGCCTACGGACCAGACCACGGACAAGTACGCGCGGGCGCGCAAGATCATTCCCCAACTGGAGATGGGCGAGGAGATCGAGTGGACGGACACGCGGCGCCAGAGCGAGCTGGGGATCCGGCTGAGCGAAGGCGAGAAGTACCTGACGGGCGACTACATCGTGGACGAGAAACAGCGGACGATTGGCGTGACGGACGAGGGCTGGGAGACGATTGAAAAGCTGCTGGGGATCGGCAACATCGCGGACGCAGAGAACTGGGAACTGAAGCACTACGTGGAGACGGCGATCAAGGCCCACGCGCTCTACAAGCGGGACGTGGATTACGTGGTGAAGGACGGTGAGGTGATCATCGTGGACACCTTCACGGGGCGGCTGATGCCGGGGCGGCGGTGGTCGGACGGGCTGCACCAGTCGATCGAGGCCAAGGAGGGCGTGAACATCCGCAAGGAAGACCAGACGCTGGCCACGATCACCTTCCAGAATTATTTCCGGCTCTACCAGAAGTTGAGCGGCATGACCGGCACGGCGGAGACGGAGGCGGCGGAGTTCGAGAAGATTTACAAGCTGGAGATCGTGGTGATCCCCACCAACAAGCCGCTGCTGCGGCTTGAGAATCCGGACGTGGTCTACCGCACAGAGAAGGAAAAGTACAAGGCGGTGGCGGACAACATCGCGGAGCTGCACGAGAGCGGCCAGCCGGTGCTGGTGGGCACCACGTCGATCGAGAAGTCGGAGCGGCTGTCAGGGATTTTGCAGCGCAAGGGCGTGCGCCACGTGGTGCTGAACGCCAAGTTCCACGAACGCGAGGCGGAGATCGTGGCCCAGGCGGGGCGGCTGGGGATGGTGACCATCGCCACCAACATGGCCGGGCGCGGCACCGACATTCTGCTGGGCGGCAACGCGGAGTTCATGGCCCGCCAGGAGCTGGTGAAGAAGGGCAAGGCGCGGGCGGTAAGCGTGGCCGAGGGGGCGATCAACCCCATGGCGCCGGCGGGCTTTCTGCGCTTCTACTACCAGGGGCAGGAGTTCGAGGTCTCCGACGAGGAGTGGGCGGGGGCGCTGGAGGGCCACGCGGGGAAGGCGCAAACGGAGCACGAGGAGGTCATCAAGGCGGGCGGGCTGTTCATCCTGGGCACGGAGCGGCACGAGTCGCGGCGCATCGACAACCAGCTTCGCGGGCGCGCCGGCCGGCAGGGCGATCCCGGCGAGTCGCGCTTCTTTCTTTCGCTCGAAGACGATTTGATGCGCATCTTCGCCAAGCAGTGGGTGGGGACGCTCTTGGAGAAGCTGGGCATGGAAGAGGGGGTGCCCATCGAATCAAAGATGATCTCCAAGCGCATCGAGGGAGCGCAAAAAGCAGTGGAGGCGCAGAACTTCGAGAGCCGCAAGCATCTGCTGGAATACGACGACGTGATGAACAAGCAGCGCGAGGCGGTGTATGGCCTGCGCCGGCAACTGCTGGAGGCCGTGGACCAGCGGGAGCTGATCCTGGATGATTACGTGGGCGGGATTCTGAGCGGATTCCTCGACGAGTTCGCCGGCGAGCGGGTGCGCCCCGACCAGTGGAACCTGAAGGGCCTGGACGAAAAGCTGGTGGACCAGTTCGGGTTGAGTCTGGCGGCGGCGGGCATTGAGACTCAGGAAATGACCCGCCACGAGTTGGGCGAGGAGATTTTCCAGAAGCTGACCGAGATCTACGAGGCCAAGGAGAGGATTCTGGGCGCGGCGACCATGCGTTACCACGAGCGCATGGTAATGCTGAGCGTGATCGACGGGCTATGGAAGGACCATCTGCTCTCGATGGATCACCTGAAGGAGGGAATCGGTCTGCGCGGATATGCGCAGCAGGACCCGCTGGTGGCTTATAAGAAAGAATCCTACGACATGTTCGAAGCCATGATGGGGAAGTTCCAGGAGGACACGGTCCGGTTCCTGTTCCGAATGCAGATCGTGGGCGCCGACGGCCAGCCGGTGGACGCGGCGCCGCGGCCGCGGCGGACGGTTCCCAAAGCGCCGCCAGTGGCGAGCGCGGCGCAGCCGCTCACCCTGGACGCCGAGCCGCGGGAGATCATGATTCCCACCCGCCAGCCCTCCACCACCATCGACGAGCTGGAGAAGGAGTTCCACCGCAAGAAGCAACGGGAGCTGGCCGTGGCCAGCCGCTCGGGCGGGGGCGACGGCAGCCAGCCCACGCAGCGGCGGACGGGTGAAAAGGTGGGCCGCAACGATCCCTGCCCTTGCGGCAGCGGGAAGAAATATAAGAAGTGCCACGGGGCAGCGAGTTAAAGCGGTTCCACAGTACATTTAGCCATTTCTGGCGTTTTTGAAGGTGGCTTTTTCTTGAGGAAAAAGCCACTCAGCATCGCGCCTTCGGGATACAGCAACTGTGGAACCGCTGTAGCGGGCCAGCAAGTCAGCGAGCCGGCGTGGTTCGCAGGTCTCAGAATCGAAACCCGGAGCACCTAATTTGTGGTAAGTCGGCATCCCTGAGTTCCGACGCCTGCTCTGAAACCCGGCCGCCGATCCCTGTCATTACCGCAAAAAGCGCAGAAGGCCCTTCTTTCCGTCCCTGCTGGCGGGCAAGCCGCAGGTGGTCCTCGTCATCTGTTGGATGGCCTGGGAGAGAGCCGAATCGATGAGCGCCACGGGAGTCGCGCTGTTTTGGGTTCTGCGCGCGGCGGCGAAGTCGTCGGGAATCTTCCATTGCGCGGGGCGGGTGAGGGCTTTGTCGATCTGCTTTTCATCAATGAGGAGATCGCTGGACTTATAGCGATTGAGCACGATCTGGAGATTGTCGCCGCGCGTGGCGAAGAACCGGGAGATCATGCGATTGGCGTTGCGCAAATCCGAGATGCCGACCTGGACAACAAGGAAGACGCTGGAGGATGGCTCAAAGAGCGCCGAATCCATCAGGTCGACTCTGGAGCCCAGATCGACTACCACGTAATCGAAGTTCTGGCGGGCGACGATAAGCAATTTGTCGATGGCCTCTCGCGGGGGCTGGTTGGGGGGAAATTCGGTTGGGGCCGCTAATACCGACAACCCCGAGCTATGGCGAGTGACAAGGGAGGAGAGAAAATTCGCATCCAGGCGGGTGGCATCGCGAAGGGCGTAGTCAACGGAGTAGACCGGCGTGATGCCCAGGTTGATGGAGGCGTCGCCCAGGGGCAGGCCGAGATCAATGAGGAGGGTATTGTGTTCCGACTCCTGGGCCAGCACCAGGGCAAAGTTGGCGGCGAGAGTGGTGACGCCGCAGCCGCCTTTTGCGCCCAGAAAGACGACCAGCTTACTGGTAAGTTTCGCGGCCTGTTGCGGCGCCGGGCTGGAGGTGGCGGCGCGGGCGAGGGCGGCGGCGACTTCGGCGGAGTCGAGAGGGAGGGTAAGGAATTCGCGCGCCCCGGCGCGCATGAAGCGTATGGCCAGTTTCATATCGGTCTGAGTCGAGTAGGCCATCATGCAGGCGAGGCCTCCGGCTCTGGCCTTCTCCACCAGTTCCAGGGCAAAATCGGAGTCGCTGTCCGCGTCCACCAGGATGACGTCGAACTGCTGTTCGAAGGACTGGATCAATTTCTCGGCAGTGGCAGGTAAGGTAGCGAATTCGTGAACCTGCAGGTTGGGGCGCACGCTCAGAGCGGCGACGACCAGCTTGCGGCGCTGTTCGTCGCGACCCACAAGCGCAACAGACAAGGCGTCTTTGTCGGAGGCGTCTGCCATCTGTTTCTCGTCTGACATAGGGCAGGGGCTGCTCCCAGCAGCCTGGAGTACTTATCATTCTATCTTGCGAAAGAGAGATGGCCGAAGGCAAGGGGTATCTTGCGAAAGAGAGATGGCCGAAGACAAGGGCCAGCGCGAGCGCGCAACCGGCGCTGGTCAACGCGCCGAAGAGGCTTGGGAAACGGCAGCGAAGGTGAGGTCTTCCGCGGCGGAGGGGTATTGCAGGCGCCAGAGGTCGAAGAGGCGGCCGTAGCTGAGGATGATGTACGCGGAAGGGGCGACGCCGAGGCGGGCCGCGGCGCGGTCGATCCATGCGGGCGAACCTTCGAGCTCGGCGTAGTTGCCGATGGGGGTTTCGTCCACCATGCAGTGGCCTTCACCGTCCGTCCATTCCGTGCGCCACTTTTCGTAGCGGAAAGCGGCCACGAGGCCGAGAGAAAGGAAGACATCAGCCAGCGCGCCGCCGTCGGCGATTTCGGTTTCGGTTTCAAGGCGATGCTTGTGGAGGTCTTCGCCGGGGCGGTCGCCGGGAAGACGCTTGTGGGTGAGGGTCCAGCGGCCAGCGTAGTTGCGGATGCGCAGAATCTCAGTGCGGGCGCGCATTTGGCGGTCGGGAGTGTCATAGAGGACGTTGCTCTCGAAGCTGCGCGGGGTGACCAGGCGGAAGCCGGCGGCCTGAAGGCGGGAGTCGAGACCGGCGAGGTCGGCGACGGGAAATTTGATCTCGGTTTCTAGAGCCATCGTAAGGAGTGAGTATAGAGCATTTTCGATTCAAGTCTCGCCATCGTGGTATCGAGTCCGCCGCGGCGGATGGCGTTCGCCGCGGCGAACGCCACTTAGCCCATTACCTTCTGTAAAGAGCGGAATCGAAAATGCTGTACCGGGTGGGCGCGGCGTGTTCCCAGTCTCGCGCCGAGCCGCGGAAGACGCCTCCGTCACGGGTACATGCGATGCAGGGTGCGCGGGAAGGGGATGGTTTCGCGCACGTGGTCCAGCGCGCAGATCCAGGCCACCACCCGTTCGATGCCCATGCCGAAGCCGGCGTGGGGGACTGAGCCGTAGCGGCGGAGGTCGAGGTACCACTCGAAGGCCTCCCTGGGCAGATTGTGCGCGGCGATCCTGGCGCTGAGCAGCTCCAGGCTGGAGACGCGCTGCGAGCCGCCAATGATTTCGCCGTAGCCCTCGGGGGCCAGCACGTCCACGCAGAGGGCGTAGCGCGCGTCCTGAGGGTCAGGCTCCATGTAAAAGGCCTTCACATGGGCGGGGTAGCGGTGCACCATCACGGGCCGGTCAAACTGCGCGCTGAGCCAGGTTTCGTCGGGCGAGCCGAAGTCGTTGCCGTACTCGAAGGGGACTTCCAAATGGCCGTCCTTGTACGCCTGGTCGAGCATTTCAGCGGCTTGGTCGTAGCGCAGGCGCGGGAAGGGCGGCGCGATGGCCTGAAGCTTGCTCAGGTCGCGGCCGATGGTTTCAAGTTCCGCGGCGCGATTCTTGAGGACGCTGTGGACGATGTGCGAGAGGAAGTTTTCCGCCAACTCCAGCAGGCCATCCAGATCCATAAACGCGACCTCGGGCTCGATCATCCAGAACTCGGTGAGGTGACGGCGGGTTTTGGATTTTTCCGCGCGGAAGGTGGGGCCGAAGCTGTAGACCTTGCCCAGGGCGAGGGCTGTGGCCTCAACGTAAAGCTGGCCGGACTGGGTGAGGTAGGCGGGATCGCCGAAGTAATCGACGGGGAAGAGGGTGGAGGTGCCTTCGCAGGCGGCTGGCGTGAGGATGGGCGGATCGGTGCGGATGAAGCCGTTCGAGTCAAAGTATTCGGCGGCGGCGCGCATGATCTCCGCGCGGATGCGCAGGATGGCCGACTGGCGGGGCGTGCGCAGCCACAGATGACGGCGCTCCATGAGGAAGTCAACGCCGTGCTCCTTCAGGGAGATGGGGTACGGGTCGGCCTCAGGAACGCGTTGCAGCACTTCGAGGTTCTCGATGTCCAGCTCGTAACCGCCGGGCGCCCGTTTGTCCGCGCGCACCTTGCCTTCCACCACGACGCTCGACTCCAGGGTGAGATTTTTGAGAGCGTCGAAGACCGCAGGGGAAACGCTTTTGACGTGGGCCACGCCCTGGATGACGCCGGTGCCGTCGCGAAAGATGGGGAAGAGCAGCTTGCCGCTTTCGCGCAGGTTGTAGAGCCAGCCGCGGAGGGTGACGGATTGGCCTTCGTGGCGGCCGATGGCGGCGATGGTGGCGGCGGGGCTGTGGGGGCTGGCGGATTCGGCGACCGCGGGCGTAGGCTCTTCGGGCATTTGGGCTTCCTTAACGGGCCGGATGAGATTCAAAATTGGCGGCCGGACTTCTCAGGATACCGCGAGGCGCTTGAGGCGGGAGAAAAGGAGTGATGGTTGGTGGTGTTGACAGGAGTGATCTTGTTTCCTTTGCGGTGAATACGAGATGGCCGGGAGGGGAGATTTATTTCGTCAGGCGGGAATGTTTTTCGATCTGGACAATAATTCGCGGCCGGAGCATTCTAGTGGGTGGGAGGAGAAATGGGCGAGCCGGCGGTAGCCAAGAGCGAAGAGATGCAGATGACGCAGGCGGACGCGGCGACCGCCGAACGGTTTATCGCGGAGAAACGGATCGGGGAACGGATCCGGCGGCTGCGGCTGAAGAAGTCGATGGGGCTGGTGGAACTGGGCAAGCACACGGGGCTGTCGGCGAGCTTTCTCTCGCAGTTGGAGACAGGGCGGGTGGTGCCAACGCTGCGCAACCTGGCGCGGATTGCGATGGTGTTTTCGAAGGACCTCTCGTATTTCTTTGAGAGCGATCCGGCGGCGATGTTCCGGGTGCACCGCCAGAAGGACCGCGTGCGGCTTCCGCAGACGGGAGTGGACCCGCCGAACTACACGTTCGAGAGCCTGGGCTACCTGGTTCCGGACCGGCACATGGACCCCTACTTTGCCGAGTTTTTGCCGCTGGCCGGAAACGGAGAAGCCGGGGCGCACATGCACGCGGGGTTCGAGTTTCTATATGTGCTGGACGGAGAGTTGGAGCTGCGCCACGGCGACAAGGGTTGCACGCTGGAAGCCGGAGACGCGGTGTACTTCGACTCCAGCACACCGCACTCCTACCGCTGCCAGGGCAGAAAATCGGCCAAGGCGATCATCGTGACCATGCACCAGGCCCCGCAGGGGCAGCCGCTGCGCGCGGCAGGGATCTCGCGGCCCGCGGCCGGAGGTCCGGGGCGGGCGCGGGGGAGCAGCGACGGAGCCGACAGCGCGCCGCTGTAAAAGGAACAGACAAAGCCGCGCGCGGCTTCGGCATTTCGCCGGCCAGAGTTTCCAGAAACGCCCGTAAGGGCGCCGGCTTCTGCTTACACTCGCCGGAGAGGCGCTATGAAGCCGCGCCCTTCCAAAGCTGATCCATTACCGCAGGGCGAGGTTCACGATCCAAGCGCAGGGCCGACGGCACAGGCTGAGTGTGAGTTGTGCCGCCGGCCTGCACTTTTAAGGCTTATCAGACAGGCATTTTGCGTTTTGTATACTCGCGGCCGATAATGGCCGCTTCCTCCGGCGACTCCAGCACCATGGCGCCTTGCTTGATCTGGGTGATGACGTAGTCAGGGGAGTCCGGGTCAATGACCCCGAGGTTGAGGAAATTGACCTTGTTCTTTTTGCAGATGTCGAGAACGTTCTGCCGGCTTTGGACAAAATCCGGCCTGGTTCTCATGTCTGCAACCGGCCCGTTCCCGTCTTCGGGCATTACGGACAGACCGTACATCCAATATGCGCGGTCGCCGGGGCCCCATTCGGCCCATGTGGCGCCAGGCAAAGCCAGGGTCGCGGCAGCATTCACATCGGCGTAAGTGTCCTCGATCTTGATGCCGGTCATGATCTCGCCCCTGGGATTGTAGGGCCACAGGTCGGCGATATGGCAGTATTTGTTGATGGTGACGCCCCAGATTTCAGAGGCGAAGATGGCCCAGGAGCCGCGCAGGCCGCGATGCTTCAGCGCCGGGAGTTCGGGGCGCTCGAAGGGATAGCGCATGCCCATCTGCATCAGCACCTCGACCGCCTCGGTGTTGCGGCTGTGGCAGATGGAAACGCCGTGTACGCCGCAATCCAGCAGATGTTCGAAGATCCAGCTATTGGCCCGCGCATAGGCCTCGTCCAGACCGATGATGGGACAGGTGGCATAGACCGCCGGAGTGCGATGGCCGCTGCGGGTGGGCCCGCCGGCCACCAGGCCGCGCATGAATTCGCGCAATTGCTTGAAATCCATGGCCCCGTGTTCAAACTCGACATCCATCAGGTCCTCGTAGGTCTGGGACTTTCTGACGCCCAGCTCGTAGGCATCGACGCTGGGTCCCAAGCCCGCGAAGTGGCCGTTGTAATAGATCGGTTGCCCGTCCTCCAACAGCTCGATGCACTTGTTGACGCGGCGCGGCTTGTAGTTCAAGTCGACCGACGAGGGCTGGGTATGGGAATTGACCGGCGGCGGCATCTCGACGCTGCCGTTCTGGGCCGGGTTGACCGGGATGTTGGGAGGAGGCGGTGTGGTCTGCGCAAGCGCACCCTTGCCCGCCATCCCCACTCCAAGGGCCACGCCAGCCCCGAGTAAATTTCTTCTCGTGATTTCCATGTTTGCTCTCCTTAAAGAACCCGTGTTTGTGTGTTCAAAAAAGAACCTGTGTTTGTCTAGAGCGGCTCCAGAGTTCAAGTGCCCCTTCAGGTTCGTGAAAGGTGGCATTTACTTCCACCCCGGTTAAGGAAAATGCCACTCGGCAGCGTGCTTTCTGGGTACAGCAACTCTGGAACCGCTCGATTGGCCCTCACGGACGGAATCGCATCAGAGGAGGGTCAGGTTTCCTGATTCCACGTATTGAGGTACCACAAACTGGAACTTTCCTGATTTCCCGGACGCCCCAGAACTGCCGCGTTAGCTGCGCACGGACCAGTTGATAGATGATCGCGCATAATGCACGCCATCCAAGCTATTACAGTGAACTAATGCTTGGCAAGCGGGCCTGGGAACACACTTTCCGGGAGGGGAACTGGCATGCGGCGGGGTCTGTTGGCAGCGCCCGCGGGGAAGGCAACACAACACGGACATGGATTGACGGCAATGGATGGTAAGAAGAATGGTAGCGGAATCCGTCCGCAGTGAAAGCGCCTCCGCCGCGGGCGCCGGCGGGCCTGCCAACGAGATTCACTGTGGACGGGAGAGATCGCGGTGTGGAAGAATGCGTAGGCTAAAACTTCCAGCATTGCAGGCAGGTTGAGATCTTAGGAGGATTTCGTGATGAGTACGGATGTTTCGCGAAGGACGCTTTTGAAAGCGATGAGCGCGGCGGCTTTGGCGCCGGAGATATTTTGCTTGCCGGCAGGCGCGCAAGGAGGAAGCGGCGCTCAAGCAGCAGACAGCGAGCAAGCCGGAGAGAAGCCGTGGTGGCTGGGCAACGGGATGCCGCAGGAAAGCGCGACGACTCCCAAGCTTGCGTTGCCCATCGGCATGCGCGCCGGCGCCGTGCCTGAGCAGGCCATCCGCGATGTGGTGCAGGTCGGCGCCTATCACGTGTTTACGGGCGGCCCGCGGATTCCCTGGACCGCCGAGCAGCTTCAGCCCATCGTGGACCAGCTCAAAGCAGGCGGCGTGACGCTGGGCAACCTGATGATCGACGGTTTTCCCAACACCATCTACGGCCGGCCGGGGCGCGACGACGAGATCGAAAAGATTAAGCAGTCGATCGAGGCGGCGGGCAAGGTGGGCGTTCCGGTGGTCGAGTACAACTTCTACGCGCACCGGGCCATTGAGGGCTATTACGAGGAGACGGGACGGGGAGGCGCGGGACTGACGGGCTCGGACTACGACCGGATGAAGGGCCTGGAACCGCTGCCCAACGAAGGCGCGCACACCCTTGACGAGATGTGGGCGAACATCAGTTATTTTCTGAAGGCCGTGATTCCCGCCGCCGAGAAGGCCAATGTGCGCCTGGCGCTGCACCCCAACGATCCGCCTTATCCGTTGAGCCGCGGATCCGAGCAGATCATGGCCACGCTGGCGGGTTGGAAGCACCTGATTGAGATTGTCGACAGCCCGTCGAACGGGATCACGTTCGACTGCGGCGTGACGCGGGAGATGGGAGAAGATCCGGTTGCCGTGTGCCATTACTTCGGGAGCCGGGACCGCATCAACCATATGCACTTCCGCAACCCGCACGTGTTCACGCCCTACCTGAAGTACGTGGAAGGGTTCATCGACGAGGGGGACGTGAACATGTTCGCGGTGATGCGGGAACTCCTCCGAGTGAAATACACGCGCCAGATCAATCCGGAACATCCGCGCGCGCTGGACTACGACCGCGAGCGCGGTCCCATCCGCGGCTATCCGGGAGGGGGTGGCTTTGGCGGCGATATCTACGACATAGCCTACGCCAAGGCTATGCTGCAGGCGTCGCTGATCGTGGAGCGAGGCTGAGGGCAATCATATACTTGCTCGTCAAGCCTTCTATTGAGCCGATATCGATCTTGCGCAGGTTTTGGTCTAAACAAAACGCGGTGGTAACCGATGCCAGACTTCAACCGAAATGGATCGTCCAACACGACGAACGAAAAGCGCACGCGGTATCCCGTGCACCGCGAATCGTAGCTCAGGAAAGGTTGGCAGAGGCAATAGTTGAGAAACATATCGCCCGAGCTTAACGAATATCAGCTTTTGAGGACCAGATCCTCTCTGATTTTCATTCCTAATCCAGGCCCTTGCGGCAGTTCGAAGAAGCCGTCTTTTGTCAGCGTGGGCGGCTCTTCGAAGATGGAAAACGGGTAGGTGTAGTTTCCGATGGGCTGGTCGTTGAAGATTTCGATGTAGGGAGAATTCTCCTCCGGCCAGGAAGCGATCAAGTGAAGGTCGCAGACCGTTCCCAAGCGCATGTCGCCTACATGGGGAATGCACATTTTGTACATCGACTGGGCCATCGCGGAAATCATGCGCAGATGGCTGGGGCCTTCGAGCATCACTTCCGGTTGCACGATATCAAAGACCCCCTTGTCCAGGAGATCGCGAAATTCGTGTACTTCCCGATTGCCCTCTCCGCCGGCTAGCTTCATATAGATCATGCGATTCAATTCGGCCAGTTGGTCGTAGTCGTAACGCGGCAGCGGCTCCTCCAGCCAGTAAACATTCAGGCGTTGATATTCAAGCGCCGTCTGGCAGGCTCGGGTGAAATCCCATCGGACGCCTTTGGTGGTGGCTTCGTCAAAGGTGGCTTTGTTGGCATCGCACATGATTACCCAGTCGTCGCCGGTTGTCTTACGTATGGCTTCGACAAGCTGAACGTCCTCGCGCAAGGTCGGAAATGAGGAGCGTACCTTGATGGCGCGCCAACCGTCGGCTTTCAATTTGGCAGCTATCTCCCCGCGCTCTTGCGGCGTAGAGAGACGGAGCATGCTGGCGTAGGGGATCACGCGTTCGCGGCCGCCGCCCCAAAGCTTATAGAGCGGCTGGCTGGCTAGCTTACCAATCAGATCCCAAACGGCGATCTCCGCCCCCGCGCTGCCGCGATAGCCCATATTGCCCCCACGCACGTCGTAAAGCCGGGTGGCGAGCATATTGATATTGAAGGGGTCCTGACCGGATAGGATTGCGTTGACTTGTGGCACCAACGAGGGATCAATTTCCGGCCCGATGCCGGTCACACCCTGGTCCGTGTGCACCTCCGTGAAGGCTCCTCCACCGATAGTGACGTGACGCGGATTGCCGACCCAATCCGGATAAGATCCAAGGTCCTTTTGCACCCGGAGTTGGACCCGCTTTACGTCCGTGATCTTGGCTCGTCCGGCAGCGTCCACACGCGCGGCGGCCATCAGGCGGCTCGACGCAACCCCAGCCGTGGCAATGGTGGAGAGCTTCAGGAATTCTCTCCTCTCGAGAGCCTTGGATACCATGGCAACCCTCCTCTTCAGTCTTTTGTTGGGAAGACTCAAGTGTCTCCGTGACCACTCCGCTGGCGCATAGCCGCCAACGAAGCGGCTATTCGCTAGGCACATTCTTCTTACTTAGGACGAAAACAAATGTCAAGAAACAATTGTACTTTCCGGCGGGTTTCGCTGCGAATAGATGGGAGACACTAATACTTACAGCACTACACGTGGTCCGATAAATGATTCACGCCAGAAGGCACGTTTTCGGGGGCTATTGATTCCTGCAAAAGAAGTGTCCTTGCACCGTCCCTACGGGACTCCGAAGCGAGGTTGTGGGATTACGTTTCCCCACGCTGAAGCGCGGGGCTAACAAACACTGCGCCTCCGGCGCGATGGACAGGGCATTACTTATGCAGTGTTCAATAAAGCCCCGCTCATTTTGTTGGCCTTTGCGGCCCACGGCCCATCCGCCGCGGCGGATTCCCCGGTCGTGCCCTGATACATAACCAATTGCCGGAACGGTTCTACAGCTTGTTTCATAAATGCCAAACGTAGCCCGGTTGAAATCCGTCAGGGGTTAAACAGGTTGCGGAAAAAGACCTGATTCTGGTCGAGATTCCCGGAAAGCACGCCTCAGGGCCTAAAGCCCGCTGATTCTGTGGCCGTTATGCCGGGACTAAAGTCCCGGCCTACCGCCCGTGCGAGCTTTTCCGCAGGTCCCGGCCTACCGCTCGTGCGAGCTTATGCGGGGGTTGAACCCCCCGCCTCCCTCGTTATGGGCTTTTCAGCAAGCTGTGGAGTCGTGCCCTGATACAAAGCCGATTTATGAAACACGCTGTAGCCATTTAGCATCCCTGCCCACCGTCCGGCGTTGATGAGGCAGGTATGTTGTTGCTCTTATTTGGGTAATAATTTACTTGACTCCACCACTGTTTTTTGATACAGTTTAGACAATGAGGAACGATATGAGCAACGAACCAAAAAGCCTTCAGGATGCAATCATTTACTTCTCGAATCCCGACAATTGCGTCGCTCACCTTGTGGCGCAACGCTGGCCGAACGGTGTTGTGAAATGCCCGACTTGCGGCAACACAAAGATCAGCTATCGCGCGAATCGCCGGACTTGGACCTGCTCCAGCCATCACGCGAAGCGGGAATTCTCCATTAAAGTTGGAACCATGATGGAAGATTCGCCTATCGGTCTGGATAAATGGCTTGTTGCTACTTGGCTCATTACCAATTGCAAGAATGGTATCAGTTCCTACGAAATCGCCCGTGACGTTAAGGTCACTCAGAAAACCGCATGGTTCATGCTGCATCGGATTCGGCTGGCCATGCAGGACGATTTCTTTGGGAGCAAGCTGGGCGGAGAGGTTGAGGCCGACGAAACTTTCATCGGCGGCAAGTCTCGGAACATGCATATCAGCAAGCGTGAGCGCCGCATTACCGGGACCGGCGGCAAAGACAAAACTGCCGTCATGGGCCTTTTGGAACGCGGTGGCAAAGTCCGTGCCAAGGTCATCAGCAGCCGGAAGAAAAAGGAATTGCAAGCGGAAGTCAAAAAGCGTGTGGAAGCGGGCGCGGCCCTCTATACCGATTCTCTTCCGTCGTACAACGGGTTGGACCGGGACTACGCGCATCAGGTCGTGGATCACGCTGTTGAATACGTCAACGGGCGCATCCATACCAACGGACTCGAAAACTTCTGGAGCCTGTTGAAGCGCGGCATTAACGGAACCTATGTGAGTATCGAACCGTTTCATCTTTTCCGTTACCTCGACGAACAATCCTTCCGTTACAACAATCGGAAGAATGTAGATGATGCTGGCCGCTTCAATCGCGTTCTCTCTCAGATCGTCGGCAAGCGGTTGACCTTCGCCGAACTCACTGGTAAAGGGTTAGAAACGGCGACGTGCTAATCCTTGGCGGTTGAAACGGGGTCCGAAGAGATTTCCAGCGTCAAAGTGAATCCGTCATATTGTCCGAGGGATTCATTCAATTTCTTTAGGGAGAATTTGAACTCTGCAAATCTTGCGATGGAGTCCACATTCGATGCCTTCCATCGCTCATTGCAGGCAGGGCATCCGCTTGGTTTATCTTCTTGCAACTCCGATGCCACTGGAATAGACAAGGACGACCCGCATTTTTTGCAAGTAAAGCAAAAGGCCAAGATGTCTAAGAGTTCAATCATTCTTTTTTGTTGAATTGTCATCTGCTTTCCTCCCTCGTTTCTGTCCTTTTTGTGGATGACTTTTCTTCCATTCAGTCTCGCGCCGTAGCAGTTCCTCGCGCGGGACAGAAAGAACCTTCCGTAGCACTGCGTTGAATTTCTCGAATTCTGAATTAGATTTCGTCATCAAAATACCCCGAAGTTGTGAAGCATGGACCTTATGGGCCACATGGTTACAGTAATAATGAGCCGAACATCATTTACATCATTCGCCCCCAAGAGCATATCCGTTGTGACCGACAAATGATTTATCAAAGAATCATCCTCCAATAAGCAGAAAAACGGATTTGGGGTATCGTCTACAGGGCAATATTCCCCCACCTTTGGAATCCTCAAGGCATCAAAAAGTGTTTTTAGACGATTGTCTATATCGCCGGATTGCATGAGTGTTTGCCCTGGCTGATCAGGGCGCAGCATAAGTATGTCCAACTTACACGCAAGCCCTAATCCGTCCCACGATAGAGGAACAAATCGAATTCCGTTAAAAACAAAACGATTTGCCAGAACTATGCACGCTCTTTCCCTTTTATTTTGTTCATTATTCAACTCCCACGCATTCAGACTGTGATTCTTGGCCCACAAATCAAACAATTGCGGATGCAGTGCTTTGCGCACATCATGCTTATGACTTGAGCGTGATTCATTTCTGCTGGCTCCCAATAGCTGCCCGTCATAAGTCAGATGGAATTCCAAAGCGTCCTCCGGCGCAATGTTGTAGGGATCATTCAATAAAATGACACTACTCACCTTGCACCACCATTCTGCTCCTGTCGTTTGGTGGAGTCAAGTAAATTATTGCCCTTATTTGGGGGCGGGTGAGGCGGGCTGAATCTGCTTCGCAGCATTCTCGATACCGTCTATGGCGCCGCCATCGACGACGTAAAGAGAAGGGTCATCGGTGCGCTTGGCCATGTACTCGCCGCCGCGGCCCTTGGCGATCTGGACCTTCTCCACGCGCTTGCCGTCAGCGGAGACGACCGTCATCTTAATGACAGGCTCGGCGAAGTCCGAGGATGCGAACCGGGTGGCGGCCAGATCGCGCAGGCCCGAGACCAGCGACTCGACGCTGTTGGCATCCATCTTCTTTCCATTCCACCACCAATCTTGGCCGCTGCGCTTCAGGAACCACGACTTTGCGGCTTCACCTTTCTTTCCGCCCAGGATGGTGAGATCGACCTTGTTGGGGTCGTCGTAGCTGAAATCGAAGACCTGCTTGTTACGGAGGTCGAGGAGGGTTTTATCCAACGCCTCGCCCAGGGCGGTGTCCACCTGGTAGGTTCCGGCCACGATGCTGGATTGCGCGTAATAGTTCCCATCATCGTCCTCGTGCACGGTGAGGGCCTGGCTGCCCTTGGGTCCGCTGACCTTGGCGGTGGCCACGGGCGTTCCCTTGGCGAACGCGGTTTGGAGCTCGCGGAGGGGCGGCTGGGTGGTGTTCATCTGCGCGGTAGTGAGCGCATCATTGATGCCGTCGGCGGCAACCATATTGGCGCGGTAGGGGCCCGGCTTAACAATCTTCCAACTATAGTTGTGATGCGAGAGCACGACGTCCTCGCCGTCACGGATCAGTTCCAAGCGGGTGACGTCGTCGGGGGTGAGGGTGATGAGGCGCTTGTCGCGGAGGCCGGCCAGATTCTGGTCGAGATTGGCTTCATTGGAGCGGAAGGTAGTGAAGACGCGGGGATCGCCGGCCAGCATGGCATAGGCGGAGTCGCCGGTGGGCGTGTCGTCGCCGATGAGCAGCCTCTGTTGGGAGTGATCTTCCTGGGTGACGTCCACCTCCAGGGAGGGGTGGTCGAGACCAAACACCTTCAGGCTGGGAGGGTTGCTTTCCACCACGCGCTCGGCGTTGAGGGGGGACAGATTGGAGAGCAGGTCGTTCATCTCGTCCTGATCCGCGGGCAGTTTTTTGGGCGCGGTGATCCGCCACACACCCTTGGCGTCTTTGACCAAGGTCACCGGCGGGGCATCCTTGGGCTTGATGGTGACCGCGGACACGGAGGACAGCTTGACGTTGAGGATGACGGGGCCGGCGGTGGCAAGCGACGCGGCGCTGGAGGCCTTATGATGGCTGGACCAATAGAGGACGCCGGAGAGCGCCAGCAGGACCACGCAGGCAATTGCCAAGCCCAGGAATTTCTTCGCGCTTTTCATAGCCAGTCTGGGCCCATTCTGCGCCCTTTACCGCCTCCTCCACCAGACAAAGCCGCCCAGGATCACCATCAGCAGGGGCAGCGAGAACTGGCTGGCGATGCGCACCATGTTCAACTGCGCGCGCGTCATGGTGAGGTGCTGCGCCTGCGGCGGTTTGGGACGGATGGAGATCAGATTCGCGTTGGAGGCGAGCCAGTTGATGGCGTTCAGGGCCAAGTCGCTGTTGCCGTTGAAGTTGATAAAGCTGTTGGAGGCCCACATGGAGCTGCCCACGACGACAAAGCGCCCCTGCGAGTCTGGTTTGCCGGTCGAGTAAGTGCCCGCGGCAGCCAGGATCAAGGGCCCCTTTTTATTGTTGGGGTTGTTGACGTTGACCTCGGCCGAGTTCAGGCTGGTGGTGGCCAGGCTGGTTCCCGAGGATTCATAGAGCTGCTGCACGGTGGTGTTGGCGGTGGAGTGGATTTGAAGGGAACGGGAGAGCGGAAAGCCGGTGGCGGCGCCCTTCAAGGGGTCAACGATGGGCTGCGATTCGTAGCTGGTGACGAGGGCCACCTGAGGCCCCAGGCCGGCGAGCTGGCCGATAGGGTTCAGGTCGAGGACCAGGTCCTTTTCGAGGGTGACGCCCCAGCCGGCCAGGAGCGATGCGAGCGCGCTGTTATCGGCGATGTCCTCCACGCCCATTTGCAGCGGCGGATCCATGAGGAAGAGGGCGCGGCCGCCATTTTGGACGTATTTTTGGATGGCGCTGACTTCGGGCTGCTGGTAGTTGTGGGTGGGGCCGGCGATTACAAGGGCCGTGCAGGAGGCGGGCACTACGGCGTTCTGGAGCAGATCGACGGTTTGGGTTTCATAGCTCTCCTGGCCCAGGCGGTCTTTCAAGTCAGAGAGGCCGTCGCGGCCGGTCGAGTCAAGCTGGCGCTCGCCGCTGCCGCTCACAAAGCACACGGTGCGCGTGCTGGTCTTCAGATCGCGGATGAAGGCGCCGGTGATGCCTTCTTCCGTCATGCTGTCGGCGGCTTCCTTCTTGCCGCCGATCTCGACCACCGCCGTGCCCATGTCGCGGACGCCGTCGGCGCGGGCCAGTTGGGGATCTTTGTCGGGATCGACGTACTGCACGTGGACCTGGGGCGACAGGGCGGCGTACTCGTCGAGCAGATCCTTCGCGTCCTGAAAGTGCGTGGTCTGGTTGAAGTAGACGATGGTCGCATCCCGCTTGAGCCCTTTGACGATCTTGGCGGTCTGCGCAGAAAGGGTGTAACGCTTGTTGGCGGTTGCGTCATAGGATTTGTCGTACCGGTCCGCGAGCACATTCACGATGACCACAGCCGCGATGACCACCAGGGTGTAAACGGCCGCGTAAGCCGCATACCGGGTTTGTCTCGCTTTTAACCACTGACTCGCCATTCCGGCTTATGACCTCCAGCGCATGGACTCCATGGAGCGCGCGGTAAAGAAGAGTCCCAGGAAGATGGCGGTGAGATAGAAGACGGCGTCTTTGGAATGGATGACGCCCTCACCGAAAAAGTTGAAGCGGGTGACCACGGAGAGATAAGCCAGGACCGTGGCCCAGGTGGACGAGTCGTAGCCGCTGACCCAGGCGAAGACCCAGAGCAGAAGGCACACGCCGAAGGTGGCGGCGCCGGCGATGATCTGGTTGCGGGTGAGCGTGGAGATGAAGGTACCCAGGGCCAGGAGCGCGCCGGCCTGGAGCAGAAGGCCGAGATAGCCGATCACGACCGGCTTCCAGTCGGGGTTGCCGTAGCGGAACAGAAATGCGAGGTTGGCCGCGGAGCATAGCAACAGGCAGGCATAAAGGGTCAAGGCCGCGAACCATTTTCCCAGGATGATTTCGATGTCGCGCACCGGCGAAGTAGCCAGCAGCTCGATGGTCCCGGTGCGCTTCTCCTCGGCGAACAGGCGCATGGTGATCAAGGGAATGAAGAAGAGGCCGAGGACGCTGGCATTGTCGAGCAGCGGGCGGATGATCTGCTCGTTGATGTTCATGGCGGCCATCTGGCCGCTCATCTGCATTTCCGCGCCCTCGATCACGAAGAACCCGACCGCATTCCAGAAAAAGAAGCCGAAGATGAGGGCGAACATGGTGAGCAACAGATAAGCGATGGGCGAAGAGAAGTAGGATTTGAGTTCCTTGCGCCAGATGATCCAGATGTTTCTCATGGCTGCGGCTCCTCGGCGGATGTTGGCGCGCCGGCAATCTCAGCTTGGGCTTCGGGCGCGGCTTCGGAACCGGCATTGGGCACGGAAGCTGCTTCTTCAGCCGGCTCGTTTCCGGCCTGCGCGGCGGCGGTGTCGCTGCCGGTAAGCTGGAGGAAGATCTCTTCGAGGCTCATGGCGGCGGGGCGCAGCTCATTGAGGTCCCAGCCGGACTCGATGACGGCGCGGGCCAGGTCGCCGCGCGCCAGCTCGCCCCGGCGGCCTTCGGTCTCAAAGACGGCGCTGGAGTCGTGTTGATCCTTGATGTGCACTTGGCTCACGCCCGCCACCTGCTCCAGCCGCTGCACGACGCGCGCGGGATCGAGCGGAGCGCCGCGGCCGGCGACTTCCAGGATCACGACCTCGGCGTCGCGCGCGCGCCCTTGCAGGTTGGCGACCGAGTCGGTGGCCACTACGCGCCCCTTATTGATGATAATGACGTGCTCGCAGGTCTGCTCCACCTCGGGCAGAATGTGCGTGCTCAAGATGATGGTGTGCTCCCCGGCCAGGTCTTTGATGAGGTCGCGGGTCTCGTTGATCTGCTTGGGGTCGAGGCCGGCGGTGGGCTCGTCGAGGATGAGCACGTCGGGATTGTGGATGATGGCCTGCGCCAGTCCCACCCGCTGCCGGTATCCTTTTGAGAGCTTGCCCAGCAGCTTCTTTTTCACGTCGGCTATGGCGCAGCGCCCGCAGACGTAAGCGACGCGTTTGTCGAGTTCGGCGCCCCTGAGGCCCTTGAGGCGGCCCACGAAGCGCAGGTACTCGGCGGTTTCCATCTCCGGATAGAGCGGGGGCGTTTCGGGCAGATAGCCGATGTGCTTGCGCACCTCCATCGACTGGTCCAAGATGTCAAAGCCGGCCACCGCCGCGGTGCCCGAGCTGGGCGGCAGGAAGCAGGTCAACATGCGCATGGTGGTCGTTTTCCCGGCTCCATTCGGACCCAGAAACCCGACGATCTGGCCCTTGTCAACGGAAAAGGAAATGTGATCGACCGCGGTGGTGTGTGCGTACTTGCGTGTAAGGTCTTTGACTGTAATCATCTGCGACTAAGAGTTGGACTAGACAGGAGGTGAGTTGTCAACCGTGCAGGAGCATCAAGCCGCGTTTGCTGGCCGGTTTGAGGAAGCACCGCTGCCCCAGGCGTTCTCCACGGTGGCCCGACATTTAGTTTTGTTCACCGGCGCGGGGTCCGTCAAGCCCAGGGCGGGGCAGGAGCGTGCGATTCGGCTCATGGGACCGTTGCCTATTGGTTGGCCGGCATGGCGAGCGGCTTGGCCGGCGGGGTGAGCACAAAGCCTTTGCGGACGAGTGCGAAGCCCTCCTGGGGGAGTTCGGCCTGAAGAAGCTGATCCTCGGGGCCGGAGAAGAGATTAGTTTGGGCGCCGGCGATGGTGGCGATGAGGTGGTGCACGGGGATGGGACGGCCGTCGAGGGTTCCGTGCATATCCGGGTAGGTGGCCAACTGCACGGGCTCGATGGAGGCGATTTGCGAGCCGGTCTTCTTGGGCAGGATGACCCAGAGGCCGCGGTTATTGCGGTCCACGGCGAGGGTGAGGAGGGTTTCCAGGGCGCCGGGATCGAAGTCGGGCAAAAAGACGGCGCCGGGGTGCGCGGGCAGACGGATGGTGCTGCTACGGCCGTTGGCGGAGATGTTCAAGAGGAACTGGGCCGAGTCGGGCGCGGCGACCACCGTGACCGCCGAGTTATTGACCACGGCGCTCACGAACACTTGGCGCAGATGGTTGGCGGGGGTGAGGCGCTCGGTCTTAGAGAGCGCGTAGTCCAGGCCCTGCATGGCCACGCGGACGATGGAGGTGGAATCGAAGCCGCGCGGAGTGGCGACAAAGCGGAAACTGGCCGTGCCCACGGGATGGCCGTTTTCGGCAATCTGAAAACTGCCGGACTGGGCCCTGGCGGCCGGCAGAGGCAAGGCAAGAAGCGAAGCAAGTGAAAGACCAGCCAAAATGCGCACAGGATTATTCCCACTCCCCTGCCCTGTTTAACACGGGAAAGGGCGAAGAGTTGTGGAAAGACAGGGATTAGTGGTCAGTGGTCAGTTAACGGTTGCTCGTTGCCGGATGCCGGGGGCGGGCTAATCGTATGTTCGGAGCGACCTGCGAGGGAAATCCACAGAATGAAGGAGTTGGGGGATCGTGCGCGCAATGGATGGGGATATAGAATGGCGCAACCGGGAAAGCGTAAATTGATCCCGAAGAAAAGAGAGGTCGAACGAATGATCGGAGACAAGATTGGTGAAACCAAGGGCAAGAGGCTGGCCAGGCGCGTTCTTTCTGTCGATCCCCCGACGGCCGAGGTGACGTTTGAAGACAGCGGCAAATATTTCGGTGTTGCGGTCACCGGCATGGGCAGCTATACCTCGGTAGTGCGCGCGGATGGCTCGATTTTTGGCAACGGCCAGGGAATGAGTATGACGGAAGATGGCGAGACCGTGACGTGGACAGGGACGGGGGCGGGCCATTTCGGGCCTGGCGGCTCAGTGAGCTACAGGGGCATGTTGTTTTTCAGGACGACCTCAAAGAAGCTGGCCCGCATGAACAATGCCTGCGGCGCCTTCGAATACGAGGTGGACGCCAAGGGCAGCACCGTGGCAAAAGTCTGGGAGTGGAAGTGAAGCGGAACCACAGACGTGGTGTCCCGCGAGGTTCGATCCAAGGCGCCGCTCCTGGCGATGGTGGCGAGGGAGCTGCATGGACTTCGAGCTGCGCCTTTTGTGGTTTGGCAATGGGCTGGGGTTGACGGGCCCGGCAACACCTCAAGCTTCGAGAGCTTGATTCCTCAATGGTGATGGCGAAAGGCAACTCACTGGCGGTGAGAGGGATGAGGTGTGCTTGAAGCTGGTTGGGCGGGGATCAGGGGTCAGAGATCAGGGATCAGAGATCAGAGAACAGAGACCGGAGGACCAGCATCGAGGCCGCCCCGGGAATGGCGGGGCGGGTCGATACTGGCTGATTCGGGCTGGCTAATTGGGGCTGGCTCAATCAGGGAGGCCCGGACTCTCTTGGGACTATGGGCGAAGTGGCTGTCCCTTCCAACTGTGAGCGACACAGCCCATGGGCGATGCGGCAGTTGGCAACCTGCCATTGACAACTGCCGTCATCAGCCTTTGGCGGCGGCGAAGCGTTTGTTGACTTCGGCCCAGTTGACGACGTTCCACCACGCGGCCAAATAGTCGGGGCGGCGATTCTGGTACTTGAGGTAGTAGGCGTGCTCCCAGACGTCGTTGCCGAGGACCGGGTAGAGTCCTTGCGAGAGCGGCGAGTCCTGGTTGGCGGTGGTGATCACCTTGAGCTTGCCGCCCTGGAAGACCAGCCAGCCCCAGCCGGAGCCGAATTGCTTGGCGGCCGCGCCGTTGAATTCCTTTTTGAAGGACTCAAAGTCGCCGAAGTCGGCGGAGATCTGGCTGGCGATGGCGCCGGTGGGGTTGCCGCCAATGCCGGCGGTGTTGGCCGGACCCATGATGGCCCAGAACATGGAGTGGTTGGAGTGGCCGCCGCCGTTGTTGCGCACGGCGCCGCGAATGTCTTCAGGGACCGTGGCCAGGCCGCGCAGCAGGTCGTCGACGGATTTGGCGGCCAGATCGGGGTGGCTGGCCAGGGCGGCGTTGACGTTGTTAATGTAAGCCTGGTGGTGCTTGTCGTGGTGCAGATGCATGGTTTCGGCGTCGATGAAGGGTTCGAGCGCGGCGTAGTCGTAGGGAAGCGGTGCGAGTTCGTATGCCATAGGGGAAATCTCCTCCGTTGGGATTGTACTGATTGTGGGTTAACTACCGTTTGAACAATCGATTGAACAGGGTGGGCCGTGGGAAGCCAAGCGTTCGTATACAGCGACAGACCGCACGTTTGGATGGATGCATGATCGGGCCCTCACGGTTCTGAAAAAAACGGGCAATTCGCACCGGCGCCGAAATCGCGCCGGCTTTCGGCGCTGAAGTGTAACCCAAACCTAACCAAAAACATCGATAATGACAGCGGAGATGCTTGACTTCCCCAACGTCCGGCCATCTCCCGGCCTTTAATCCAAAACATGAGCGTGCGGCAATGAGCGAACGGTCCGATTTCCTGTGGCTCGAGCAGCAAGGCGAGGCCTTCGGCAACCCCGGCTTGGAACCTCACTGGACCTCCAGTGTAAAGGATGCGGTGGGCACGGCCTACTCGGCCTCGAGCCGCGTGTGGTTCACCTGCTCGCACGGCATCCTCAATGAAATCTATCACCCTTTCATCGATCACGCGCAAGTCCGCGACATGGAGTTCCTCATTACCGACGGCGAGACCTTTGCCCACGAGGAAAAGCGCGATCTGGACATCCACTTCGAATACATCCACCCCGAAGCCCTCGGTGTCCGCTACGCCAATTGCGACCGCGACGGCCGCTATGCGCTCATCAAGGAGATCATCTGCGACCCGCATCATGGCGTCGTGCTGCAGCACGTCCGTCTTGAGGGTCACGCCGACCTGCTTCCGCGCCTCAAGGTTTACGCGCTGCTGGCGCCGCATCTCGACGGCGGCGGCGCCGGCAACTCCGCGCGCGCGGTTGATATCGCCGGCCACAAGGTCCTCCTTGCATGGAAGAATCAGTGGTCGCTCGCCATGGCTGCCAGCTGCAATTTTTCTCGCGTCAGTTGCGGCTTTGTCGGCTCCAGCGACGGCTGGCGCGACATCGTACAAAACTTCGTCATGGACTGGGAGTTCGGCTCGGCCAGCAACGGCAATATCGCCCTCCTCGGCGAAGTCAACCTGGGCGCCGCGGGCGACAACGGCGCACGCGAATTCACTCTCGCCATTGGTATCGGCGAGGGTCACCACACGGCCGCGCAAAAGACCGCCGGAGCGCTGGCCATGGCCTTCGACGAGCACAAGGAGCGCTTCGTCGAACAGTGGCAACGCGCCGCCAATCCCGAGTGGCTCGCGGCGAGGGCCGGCGACGGCGGCAGGCTCATGCGCACCAGCCACAACGTGCTGCTGGCGCATGAGGACAAAGCGTACCCCGGAGCCTTCGTGGCCTCCGCATCCATCCCCTGGGGCCAGGCTAAGGGCGACGACGATCTGGGCGGATATCACCTGGTATGGACACGCGACATGGTGCAGACGGCCACCGCCATGCTAGCTTGCGACCGTGTTGAGACGGCGCGGCGGGCTCTGGTTT
The DNA here is from genome assembly GCA_963808795.1 of uncultured Acidobacteriota bacterium. Classification (GTDB taxonomy): domain Bacteria; phylum Acidobacteriota; class Terriglobia; order Terriglobales; family Acidobacteriaceae; genus Telmatobacter. The sequence continues at coordinate 192,020 of CAWEGL010000010.1, read as the reverse complement.
ACCTGGCGTGTACGCAGCGGCCCGACGGAGGCTTTGCGCAGAACTTCTGGATCGACGGGACCCCCTACTGGGACGGCGAACAGCTCGACGAGGTGGCCTTTCCGCTGATGCTGGCCTGGAGGCTGTGGAAAGCGGGCGGCCTGGGCGAGCTGAAGATCTTTCCGTTTGTGGAGCGCGCGGCGGGGTACCTGGTGCGCCATGCGCCCATCACCGAGCAGGAGCGCTGGGAAGAAAACGCCGGTTATTCCCCCTCCACGCTCGCCGCCGTCATCAGCGGCCTCATCTGCGCCGCTGAAATCGCCCGCGCCCACGACTCCGACGAACTTGCCGTCTTCATCGAGGATTACGCCGACTGGATCGAGGGTCACCTGGAGGACTGGACAGTGACCAACGACGGCGTGCTCGATCCTGAGATCAAGCGCCACTATATGCGCATCCGTCCGCCGGAATGCGGCGAGGCTTACGCGCACGAGAGCTGCGGTACGGAGGCGATTCGGCTCCAGAACCGGCCGCCGGGGACGCGCAATTCCTTCGAGGCCCGCGAAATCATCGATGCGGGTTTCCTGGAGCTCGTCCGTTATGGCGTCCGCCCCGCCGGCGATCCGCTGATTATCGATTCACTCAAGGTGGTAGACGCGGTGCTGAAGCGCGAACTGCCCCAGGGGCCGGGATGGAAGCGCTACAACTGGGACGGCTACGGCCAGCGCCCCGATGGCGGTCCGTTTCAGGGCTGGGGCCAGGGACGGGTGTGGCCGCTGCTTACCGGCGAGCGTGCCCACTACGAACTGGCCGCCGGCAACGGCGTTGACGCGCTGATCGAGGCCTACGAAAAGTTCGCCACCTGCGGCCATTTGCTTCCCGAGCAAGTGTGGGACGAGCCTGACCTGCCCTCCGCGCACATGAGATATGGCCGCCCCGCGGGCTCGGCTCTTCCGCTCGTCTGGGCTCACGCCGAGTACCTCAAACTCCTCCGCTCCGCTATCGACGGCAAGGTCTTCGACCGCATTGATGCTGTTTATGACCGTTACTCCAGCCCGGAGGGCCGCAAGCGCCTGCGTCGCGGCCTCGAAATTTACAGCCATCGCCGCCCCATCCAGCGCATGCCGCGCGGCTCCACTCTGCGCGTCCTTGATGAGGCCAGCTTCGAGGTGGTCTGGTCCAGCGACGGCTGGCAAACCGTGAACGCCGTCCCGGCAGGAGGTTTTGGATACGCCGGCTTCAGCGCCGACATCACGCCTCCCGCTCATGCCGAGCAGGTTGAGTGGACCATGCGCTGGCCCGCGCAGGACCGCTGGCTTGGATACAATATTGAGGTGAAGATTGAAGGCAACTGACGACGTTCCCATAGGTTCCACCTTGATTGGGGATGAGAAGAAAACCAGTCGTCAACTGAATAGAAAGGACCTTGGGAAACACTTCGGGAAACAATTATGACCACGAGCCTCGCATCTCTCTCTATCGATCAACTTTCTATCGACACGCTGCGGCTGCTGGCCGTGGACGCTGTGGAGAAGGCCAAAAGCGGCCATCCCGGCGCGCCCCTGGGCTGCGCGCCCATTGCGTACCTGCTCTACAACAAGCTGATGCGGCACAATCCGGCGCACGCCAAGTGGGCCAACCGGGACCGGTTCGTGCTGTCGAACGGTCACGCCTCGGCGCTGCTGTATGGGTCGCTGTTTCTCTCCGGGTACGATGTGACGCTGGAGGACCTGAAGAGCTTCAGGCAGTGGGGGTCGCGGACGCCGGGGCATCCGGAGAGGGATTGCGAGCCGGGAGTCGAGGTGACCACCGGCCCGCTGGGACAGGGGCTGGCCATGGCCGTGGGCATGGCCATGGCGGAGAAACACCTGGGAGCTATGTACAACCGGCCGGGGTTCGCGGTGGTGGATCACTACACCTACGTGCTGGCGGGCGACGGCGACATGATGGAGGGGCTTTCGCACGAGGCCGCCTCGCTGGCCGGAACCCTGGGCCTCGGCAAGCTGATCGTCTTCTACGACGACAACTTGATTTCTCTGGACGGGCCCACGGAGCTGAGCTTTACGGAGAATGTGTACCGGCGGTTCGAGGCTTACAACTGGCACGTGCAGCGGGTGATGGACGGCAACGACCTGGAGGGGATCGAGGCGGCGGTGAAAGCGGCGCAGGCGGAGACGGCCAGGCCGTCGCTGATCGCGGTGCGCACGGTGATCGGGTACGGCTCGCCCAAGGCCGGCTCGAGCAAGGCGCACGGCGAGCCGCTGGGCGCGGCGGATACGGCGGCGGCAAAGAAGTTTTTCGGGTTTCCCGAGGACCAGAGCTTTTATCTGCCCGAGGACGCGGTGGCCAACTGGCGGCAGGCGCAGGAGCGCGGCGCGGCGCAGGAGGCGGAGTGGAAGAGACTCTTTGCAGGCTACGCAGCGGCGTTTCCCGAGCTGGCGGCGGAGTTTGAGCGCACGCAGGCAGGTAAGCTCAAGGCCGGATGGGAGAAGTCAATTCCGAGCTTCGGGACCGAGAAATCGATCGCGACGCGCAACGCAGGCAGCACGGTGATGAACGCCATCGCCGCGGATGTGCCGGAGCTGTTTGGCGGCGCGGCGGACCTGACCGCCTCGACCAAGACCATCTTCAAGCCGGGGGCGAACTTTCACTTGGACGCGGCGGGGCGCAACGTGTTTTTCGGCGTGCGCGAGCTGGGCATGTGCGGGGCGGTGAACGGCATGGCGGCGCACGGAGGGTTGAGGCCGTTTGGCTCGACCTTCTTTGTGTTTTCCGACTACGCCAAGCCGGCGCTGCGGATCGCGGCGCTGATGGAGGTTCCGTCGATTTTTGTTTTCACGCACGATTCCATCGCGGTGGGCGAGGACGGGCCGACGCACGAGCCCATCGAGCACCTGATGGCGCTGCGCGCGGTGCCGCACATGACCGACTTTCGCCCCGCGGACGCCAACGAGACGGCGGCGGCCTGGCGGCTGGCGCTGGAGCGCGGAGGGCCGTGCTTCTTCGCGCTCACGCGGCAGGATGTGCTGGTGATCGACGCGGCCGCGCACGACGTGTACGGTGGAGTAAGCAAGGGCGCATACGTGCTGGAGGACGCGGTGAAACCGCAGGTGGTGCTGATCGGGACGGGATCGGAGGTTTGGCCGGCGGTGGGCGCGGCCAAGCTGCTTGCCGGCGAAGGAATTCGCGCCCGTGTGGTGAGCATGCCGAGCTGGAAGCTCTTCGAAGAGCAAACGGCGGAGTACAAGGCCAGCGTGCTGCCGGCGGCCGTGCCCAAGCTGGCCGTGGAGGCCGGAGCGACGCTGGGCTGGTGGAAGTATGTGGGCCAGGAGGGCGCGGTGATCGGGCTGGACCGCTTTGGAGCCTCGGCGCCGGGCGCGAAGGTGATGGCGGAGCTGGGATTCACGGCGGAGAACGTGGCGGCGAAGGCGAAGAAGCTGGTGAAGTAAAGGCAGGGACCGGAGAGGAGAAAAGCGGGGCCTACGGATGATGGCTGGCTCCGGCGCTTTCAACGTTTCCTGAATTTCTGGTGCGCAAGAGGGGACACCACATTTCAAGGCGGAGGGATAGCATGCCGCAGTCATCGAATTCAGCCGCAACAGGCGCCGGGGCCACGCCTGCCTTTGCGGCAACGTCGCTTTCCGGGGACGTGCCGGGGAATCCTGTGCTCTCCGGTGATCCGTCTCCCTCCGCTCCGGTTGCGCTTTCACCCGCCAACCCGAGCGTAACAACGACGGCTCCGTCTTCGAGCGTTTCCGTAAGCGTCCCCAACGCGGCGGGAACGGTCACTTTCGCACTGGTAGTGACCGACAGCACGGGCGTGGAAAGTGCGCCGGCATATGCAACGGTGACCATTCAGGGTACTCCGGTAGCTGTGCTTACGGCTACTCCCCCGAGCGTCACCGTGGGCGGCGCGATCGAGCTTTCGGGGGCCGGTTCCACATCTTCGGGCAGCATCGTGAGCTACAAATTCTCTCTCGTTCCGGCGGCCGTCTGAGGATGCCGCCAAGCCAGAAGCGCGCAAGTTAATTGGAAAAGAGATCTGACAAAAAGGAATTCTGACATTGAAGCTCGTTATCAGTTCCGATCACGCCGGCTTTTCTCTCAAGGAAGCGGTGCGCGCGAACCTAGCCCAAGCGGGGCACGAGGTGATCGACCTGGGAGCGTACACATGCGATCCCGAGGACGACTATCCCGACTTTGCCGAGAAGGCTGGTGAGGCAATCAAGGCGGGGGTGGCCCCGCGGGGAATTGTGATCTGCGGCTCGGGGGTGGGGGTTTGCGTAGCGGCCAACAAGATTCCGGGGATTCGCGCCGGCATCTGCCACGACACGTACTCGGCCCACCAGGGCGTGGAGCACGACGACATGAACGTGCTGGTGCTGGGGGCGCGGATTATTGGTTCGGCGCTGGCCTTCGAGCTGGCGCAAACGTTCGTCAAGGCCAGCTTCACGGCCAAGGAAGAGCGTTTTCAGCGGCGCTTCAAGAAGGTGCAGGCCATCGAGGCGCGGTACCAGCGCGGAGATGAATCCGCAAACAGGTCTTGAGTGAAAACTCTGCCGCGGAGCCTATGCGAACCTTTGACGCAATTCTCTTCGATGTGGGCGGGGTGCTGCTGACCAACGGCTGGGACCACGCCGAGCGCGCCGCCGCGGTCAGGCAGTTCGACCTGGATGCGGAAGGGTTCGAGGTCCGGCACAGGGCGGCGTTCGACGCCTGGGAACGGGGCCAGATGGTGCTCAATGCCTATCTGGAGGCGGTGATTTTCAACCAGCCGCGCGCGTTCTCCCGCGAGGAATTTTTCTCCTTCATGCTGGCGCAATCGAAGCTGTTGCCGGGCGGAGCAATGGAAATTTTGCAGGAGATCGCGGCCACTGGCAGCTACCTTGTGGGCGCACTCAACAATGAGCCGCGCGCGACCAACGAGTACCGCTTTCGCCGGTTCGGGCTGTGCGAGATCTTCGATGTGGCGCTGAGCTCATGCTACGTGGGGCTGCGCAAGCCGGAGGCGGCGATGTACCGGTGCGCGATCGACATTCTGGGCCGACCGCCAGAGCGGATACTGTTTATCGACGACCGCGAGGAGAATGTGGCCGGGGCCGCGGCGGCGGGGATAAAGGCCATTCGCTTTGAAGGCGTGGAGGGACTGCGGCGTACGCTAGCAGAACTGGGGGCTTAGTAAGGGGGCCTGTTTAGAGCGGTTCCAGAGTTCATTTGCCGTTTTGAGGTTCGTGAAATGTGGCATTTACTTCCACCCCAGCGAGCTAAAAATCTCTCGCCGGGGACCCCGGTTAAGGAAAATGCCACTCTGCCCGCCGCGGCGGGCTTTCTGGGTACAGCAACTCTGGAACCGCTGTAGACCCAGATCCGTCGCACTACATCGGCATCAGCGCAATCCGTCCGCCACCGGTGCATAGAATCGCCAGGTTCATGACCACGAATAAGAGGTCGTAGTGCCAGCCCATCGAGTTCTCGCCCCAGAAGCCGGTCTTCCACTTTACTGCTTTCATAAAGATTGCGCCCAGCGCGACAAGGATGAGTCCCAGCGCGGCCCACTGCGTCAGGACGCCCGCCACCAGCGTGATCGCCGCAGCCAGCTCCGCCGCTCCCAGAAACACGGTGAATCCCACACTCATGCCCAGGCTCGCGGCCCTCTGGCGCGGCGTCTTCAGGTGGAGGAATCCGCTGCTCCCATAAACCACGGCTACCATCGCCCGGAGCAGGAACAGGCTCAGGTCCGCATATAGCATCGCAATGCGCATCGATAGCATCGCAACTCCCTACTTCAGCCAGTTCAGCTTATCAGCGTGACATCTCTTTCTTGAGTGCTATTACGGCGTTTTCAAAATTACTGTGAACTTTCCGGCATCGTGCAAAGTGGCGTTTACTTCCACCCGAGAGACGAAGACCTGTCGTTTCACCCCAGCGAGCAAAAATCGCTCGCCGGGGACACCGTGTCGCTGGGGGCCCCGGCAGAGGAAAACGTCACTTGACCTAATCGGCTTCGGCTTACACCCATTGTGAAAACGATATAAGCGGCAGCCGGCCGGTCCCGGCCGGCGGGGAATTCTCCGCAGCAAAACCCATTCTGCCGTCGTGGCCTTCAGGCTTCCTTGTAGAGCGCGGCACCGGCGATGGTTCCGACGACCGTCTCGACCAGGGCGCCGGCGGTTGTGTACAAGGCCAGATGGCGCGAGAACAGGTGCAGGACGCACATGTAGACGGCGTTGGGCAAGACAAAGCTAAAGACCCAGGTAAACAGACCGGCGCAGACCGCGGTCTTGACTCCAGCGCCGAAGCGAGGCCGGATGGCGGCGTAGAGCCAGACTGCGACGATGCCGCCGATGAATCCGACCACCCAGAACCAGACGTTCTGATTCGTCGAAATGCCGGTATGCCCAAGGGCTATCAGTCCGGCGTCCCAGCGTGAACCCAGCAGGACGCCGTTCACGAAGAGATCGAGAATGTTGTAGACGATGCCGGCCACGATGCCGCCGAGGATCACCCGGCCTATGTTGATCTTTCCCATAACTCCTCCTTGGAGGTGAGATTGGGGGACGCCGGGAGTATACGCGCGCGGAAAGAGGCTGGAAAGAGAAAAGTTGAGGGCTGCGCGACAGGCGTGCGGGGGGCCTACTCCGGATGCGCGTAGGCGATGCGTCCTTCGCTGATGGTCCAGCGGACCTTGCCCTGTAAGGTCCAGCCGTCGAAGGGTGTGTTTTTGGCCTTGGATTTCGACTCCGTGGCGCGGTAGGTCCACTCGGCGTTGGGATCGAAGACCACCACGTCGGCAAAGCTGCCTACGGCGAGCGTACCGCGGCCCTTCAAGCCGAGAAGCGCGGCGGGCTGGGCGCTGAGGAGGCTCAGGACGCGGCCCAGGGGTAGCTTCCACTCCGCGTGCAGCCAGCGCAGCGCGAGGCCGAGGGCGGTTTCAAGGCCGGTGACGCCGTTGGGGGCGAGCTCGAACTCGATCTCCTTTTCGTGCTGGGCGTGGGGCGCGTGATCGGTGGCGATGGCGTCCACGACGCCGTCGAGGAGGCCTTCGATCATAGCGTCGCGGTCGGCGGCGGAGCGGAGCGGAGGGTTCATCTTGGCGTGGGTGTTGTAGAGGCCCACGTGCTCCTCGGTGAGCAGGAAGTGGTGGGGCGTGACCTCGCAGGTGACGCGCAGGCCGTTGCGGCGGGCCTGGCGCACGGCGTTGAGGGCGGCGGCGGTGGAAGTGTGGGCGACGTGGAGGTGGGCGCGGGCTTCGCGCAGTTCGGCCACCAGGCGAATGTCGCGCTCCACGATGCTCGACTCGGCCTCCGGCGGCACGCCGCGCAAGCCCAGCTTGAAGGAAACGGGGCCGAGGTTCATGGACGCGCCCTGGGAGAGGCGCGTGTCCTCAGCGTGCTGGATGACGCCCAGGCCCACGCGAGCCGCTGCGGCCAGGACTTCGCGCATCATGCTGTCTTTGAGGATGGGCAGGCCGTCGTCAGTGACGGCGACAGCGCCGGCGGATTTGAGGGCGGCGTAGTCGTTGATCGTCTCACCTTTCGATGCGCGCGTGGCGGCGGAGATGGGAAAGACGCGAATGGAGGCACCGCGCTCCGGGGCCTGCATCCAGCGGGTGATCTCGGGCGAATCGTTCACGGGCTTTGTGTTGGGCATGGCGGCGACGGCGGTGAAGCCTCCCGCGGCGGCCGCGGCCGTGCCGGTAGCGATGGATTCCTTGTAGGCCTGGCCGGGCTCGCGCAGGTGTACGTGCATGTCCACCAGTCCCGGCGCAACAATGAAGCCGGAGGCGTCCAATATTTCCGTTCCTTCGGGCAACTTGAGCTTGCCGGGAGCCGCGATTTGGGCTACGCGGCCCTCCTTGAGAAGGATGTCCTTGAGAGCGTCCACGCCGGCGGCGGGATCGACCAGGCGGCCGTTACAGATGGCGAGCGGGTTCATGCGCGGCCTCCTTCCGCTGCCGTGAGGGCGCGTTCGACTACGGCCATGCGGATGGCCAGGCCGTTGGTGATCTGCTCGAGGATGGCCGACTGCGGGCCGTCGGCGACGCCGGCGGTGATCTCCATGCCGCGGATGATGGGACCGGGATGGAGCACCAGCGCGGAGGGGGCGTAGGCGGCCAGCTTTTGGCCGGTGAGCTGGTAGCGGTCCTTGAACTCGTCGAGGTCCAGCTGCAAGCCGGCCAACCGCTCGGCCTGGATGCGCAGCATCATAATGGCCTGCGATTGGCGGATCGTGGCCTCGAAGTCGCGCTCGATCTCGATGCCGGGACCGGAACGCGCCGCCTGCTCCGGCAGCAGCTCTTTGGGTCCGCAGAGCAGGACGCGGGCGCCCAGGCGCGGCAGGAGCAGCATGTTGGAGCGGGCCACGCGGCTGTGGAGGATGTCGCCGACGATGGCCACGGTGACGCCGGCCAGGGTCTGCTCGTTCACTTCGCCGATGCCGGGCCGCAGATGAGCCAGCAGGGTGCGCAGATCGAGCAGGGCCTGGGTGGGATGCTCGTGCATGCCGTCGCCGGCGCTGATGACGGGCAGGCGGGTGGAGGCCTCGAGCAGCCAGGCCGCGCCAGAGGAGTTGTGGCGCAGGATGATGGCTTCAGCGCCCAGCGCGCGCAGGGTGAGGCCGGTATCTTTGAGGGTCTCGCCCTTCTCGATGCTGGAGCTGAGGTTGGAAACCAGCGTGGTGTCTACGCCCAAGGCCTTGCAGGCCAGCTCGAAGCTGGTGCGGGTGCGGGTGGACGACTCGTAAAAGAGGAGCGCGACGCGGCGCTTCAGGAGGATGTGGTCCCGGATGAGCGGGTCCATGTGTTCGAGGGCGGTGGCTCGGGCCAGGAGACGGCTTACGTCCTCCACCGTGAGGTCGAGCACGGAAAGCAGCGAGCCGGGGTTGTATGGAAATGAGGATTCCGGCGCGGGCGGCGTAGACAACGTGCGGCGTACGGGAGTTGCGGTGGGAGTCATGTTCGAAGACAGCTTTCAGCTTTCAGCTCTCAGCCCGCGGCTTTCAGTTGGCGGCTCTTCGCTGAATGCTGAGAGCTGAAAGCCGGCGGCCGGGAGGTAGACATTCAGTTCGTTTTCTCCACCAACAGCACCTGCTCGGTGCCGTCTACTTCGTGAAACTTGACTTCAATGATCTCGCGTTGGCTGGTGGGAACGTGCTTGCCGATGTACTGGGCCTCGATGGGCAGCTCGCGATGGCCGCGGTCAATGAGCACGGCCAGTTGCACGCGGCGGGGGCGGCCGTGGTCGAAGAGCGCGTCCAGCGCGGCGCGGATGGTGCGGCCGGTATAGAGCACGTCGTCGCAGATGACCACGTCGCGGCCCACCACGTCAAAGCCGATTTCTCCCGGCGTAACCAGCGGGCGCGGACCCGCAGTGGAAAGGTCGTCGCGGTAGAACTGAATGTCGAGGACGCCCGTATCCACTTCGCGTTTTTCAATGCCCGCGATCAGCTTGCCCAGCCGCTGCGCCAAGGGAACGCCGCGGCGCTTGATGCCGATCAGGGCCAGGTCCTCGCTGCCGTTGCTTTTTTCCACGATCTCGTGCGCCAGGCGCACCAGGGTGCGCTCGATCTCGGAGGCCGACATCAGCCGCCCTTTGACTCGCAAGCCGGGCTTGGTTTCTGTTTCGCTCATGGGTGCCCTCTTCGGCGTTCCCAGCGTTGCCGCGCCAGTTGGCCATGGTTTACGGCCGCCAGTCCGCAAGTCCGTCATCGATTGAAATATTCGGCTGCGGGCCGCCGTTCTGCTGAAAAGGCTACTGCCGGATGATAAGAGGGGCGGGGGTCCTGGGGCAAGCTGTGGAGAAATGGGGCGGTGAGTCAGTTTGAATGGGACTTGCCCTCAGGGGCTAAACAGGTTGCGGAAGAAGATCTGATTCTGGTCGAAATTCCCGGAAAGCACGCCTCAGGGCCTAAAGCCCCGCTGATTCTGCGGCTGTTATGCCGGGACTAAAGTCCCGGCCTACCGCAGTCCCGGCCTACCGCCCGTGCGAGTTTTTCCGCTCGCCGCGGCGAGTAAAGCCCGCGTTCATTTTGCTCGATTCGCATAGGGGCTGAAGTGTCTGCTTGAGGAGTACTGCCGCCCAGTCCAAGTTGCTTGATGAAAGCTGTTTGGGGGACAAAAGCAGCAAGTTGGCGTCGCTTCGCGACGTCGCGAGTTAGCAAGTCAGCGGGCGCGCCCGGTTCTCACGCAAGCACTGAAGCTCGTACCCTTCAAGCTGACCCACTACCAGAGATGGTGCGGCCGTTGAATCCGCGCAGGTTTTGAAGCGGAGGGGTTTCAATCCCTGCCGAAGCGCAGCCTCGGGAAGGCCGCTACATTTGCGGGCGGCGGGAGCGGGCATGGAAGTGCGCTCCCAGAGCGCCGCCGGCGATAGAGACCAGAAGGAGCGCGGCCATGAGAAAGGTAACCGCGCCCAGGACCCAGCCGGCGCGGCCTTCCGGCGAGAGCAACCATGCCTTGGCCAGCGAGATGGTCTGCGTGTCAATGCCCATCGCGGCCCACTGCTGGCTCATCTGCCGGGTGACAAAATTGTTCCAGAAGCCGTCGAAGACCCGGCCATCGTGGAACCAGAAGCGCATGGCGTAGAGGGTTACGCCGGTGGTGGCGGCTGCGGTCCATGCGCCGAAGAGGCCGGTCACCAAGCCGATGCGGGCGCCGGCGCCGGTGGTGATCCATGCCAACTGCTGAGTGCGCAGGTAAAGGGAGACCACCCAGGCGCCGGTGGCGCCCATCAACACCAACCCGAAGATGCCCACGGGAGAGAGAATGGAGCACAAAATCCCTGCGGGAACCGCGAGGATGAGAGCAAACCGCAATACCGGCTTCCAGTCGACGCTGTCAGCAGTCCGCACGGCTCCGCTTCCTCCCAAGGGCGTTTCCGCTTCGAGAGCGCCCTCGGAGTTATAGACAAGCTGCGGCAGGCCGCAGACCGGGCAAAAGCAGGCATCCGCAGGCACGGTCTGGTGGCAGCGAGTGCAGGTGATCTCCATACACCTAAAGCCTATAGCATCGGGGCGCGGCCTACGCAGGGGAGCGGCTGAAGCAGCGGGAGCGCGAACGCGCCAAGGCGATTCAGAGGCGGCTTATGGCCGCCCGATGGGCGCTCTCAGCAACCCGCTTCGATGCGATTCGTCTTGCAGTCTCAGTTACTTGCCGCAGCGGTCCGCTTCCGGGACGCATCGCGTTGGCGCGAACGCGCGTGACGCCAAACTCTGAAAGCCTCCAGGAAGGATACATAGTCCCGTTGGAGGCAGAGCCGGCAACGCACGGGATAGCGAAGGAGCAGCAACCGGGCAATGTCCATCGCCTGAAGGTGCGCGATACGGAAGCCGGAAGATTCGCACACGCAGTGTTGAGCCGAAGCGGTCCGCTTCCGGGATGCGTCGCGGCGGCGCGGGCGCGCGTGACGCCAAATTCTGAAAGCCCCCAGGAGGAAAACATAGTCCCGTTGGCGGCAGCGCCGGCAACGCACGGGGTAGCGAAGGAGCAGCAACCGGACCAAATCCGTCCCCCAAAAGTGCGAGATACGGAAGTCGGAAGACTCGCACATGCGGCATCTATGCATCCATGGATTCTCCTTGCCCTTGGGAACCCGCTTATCGAATTGTATAACGCTGAAGTGGCAGCTGTTTTAAATTTTCGCCACTACCCGCTACGGCATTATGCGAAAAGGTCCCATGCGCCGCGTGCGGATTGAGCAGAGGTTTGTTGTCACCGGGCGTGCCCAACCCCTCTATCACGGGACGCCAGGCTGCCCCTATGGCATTCTCAAAGTTACTGTGAGGCATTTTGAGCTCAGCGGCAGGATGGGGCGCTCATGGCCTTACAGTATTCGTGAAAAACTGTGGTCTTCGCGCTCAGACGCCCGCTGGATAACCGCGCCGGGCCTCATCAGGCGGGGGAATTGTGCTGGCTCAGCTTAGCTGCCACGATAGCCTCCGCGGCCGCAACAGCTTCCTCAAGCGTCATGTGAGTGGAATCGAGAAGCACGGCGTTGAGGGCCGGCTTGAGGGGGGAATCGGGGCGGTTGCGGTCGCGTTGGTCGCGGGCGCGCAGGTCGCGGATGACCTCTTCGGGTGGCACGCTGTGTTCGGATCCAAGCTGATCGAAGCGGCGCTGGCCGCGCACCTCGGGAGCGGCATCGATGAAGATCTTGACCTCGGCGTTGGGAAAGACGACGGTGCCGATGTCGCGGCCCTCCATGACCACTCCGCCGGCAGCGCCCAGTTGCTGTTGCAAGCCGACCATCCAGGCGCGAATGGCGGGAAAGACGCTCACCCGCGAGGCGGCGTCGGTCACGGCGGGATTGCGGATCAACCCCGACACGTCCTCGCCGTCGAGCAGGACGCGGTTTTCGTCCTCGCCGGGCTCGAGGCGAATGGAGGTTTCGGCGGCCAGGCGTTGCAGGGCCGGGCCGTCTTCCAGAGGCACTTTGAAGCGCAGCGCTTTGAGGGCGAAGGCGCGGTACATGGCGCCGGTTTCCAGGTTCAGAAGGCCAAAATGGCGGGCCAACCGGCGGGCAATCGTGCTTTTGCCCGCGCCGGCCGGACCGTCAATGGCGATGATCGCCTTGCCCACGGGCCTCGAGCGGTTCCAGAGTTCATGTGCCATTTTGAGGTTGGCGAAATGTGGCATTTTCTTAAAGAAAATGCCACTCGGCAGTGTCCTTTCTGGATGCAGCAACTCTGGAACCGCTGTAAGGTCTGCCATCGCCCGTCATGAGCGTTTTTTCGTCCTCCGCCGGGATGGAGCCGTAAAGCCGAACCGCTTGCTGTTTCCGGCCTTGGCGCCGGCGGCCAAAGCCGGCTTGCGAGCGCCGCGCGCGTTGGCGGCGGACTTACCGGCGGCCTTCACGCCGTTGTGGCCGTTGTGGCCGTTGTGCTGTCCAGTGCGCTGGCTTCCGGACGGGGCGGAAGGAGTGGCTTTCCGCGCATCCCGGCTGCCTGTGGTCCGGCGGCCGGCGTGGACGCTGCCATGACCGTTGGATCGCGCGCCATTTCCAGACCGGGCAGCCGAGCGCGTTCCGTTGTGCGTTCCGTTGTGCTTGCCGTTGCCGTTGCCGTTGCCGTTTTTGGCGGAGTTTGCAGACCAGCGCGGACCGGAAACCGGGCGCTTGCCGTTAGCTGAGCGCGCTCCGGCCGGCCGGGCACTGAAAGTGCGCGATTCAGCGCCGGCGCGCCGGGCAGACCGGCCGCTCGTGGAGGAAGATGCCGGCTTGCGGTCGCGGGTGCGGCTGGAGCAGCCGGGGCGATTGGAGCGGCTGAAGTGCGGCCGCGCACCGGCGGACTGTGCTGGTTTGCGGGCGGTGGGCATCCGCGGCGTGTGCGGTTCAGCGGTTCTCCGCAGTTCGGCCGGAGCGGGCGCCGCCGCGGGGGCCGGAGGCTGCTTTGCGGGTTCGTGCAGCTCTTCTTCACGATTATAGGAACGTAGGAAATGGCTAGAAGCCGGCACGGTCGCGCTGGCATAGATGGTGGGCGGAACGGCAAATTCGGGCAGCGTTCCGGCCACGTAAAAGTGAGTTGTATGGCCCAGCGGAAGAGTATGCACCTGGCGGGTGGCCACCAGGCCGCGCAAGACCTCACGGATCTTGCTGCGCGCGGTTAAGGGGGCCAGGAACATCTCCACGTCTTCCATGCCGGCGGCGATGACGGCCTGCAAATAAATAGAGGCAAGCACCGAGATGGCCGTCACTTGGGAGGTGGAAGCGCCCTCGGCGATGGCCTTCTGGAAGCGCTGGCGCAGCAGTTGCCAACGCGCCGTCTCGCCAGGCGCCGAAACCACCGGAATGATGCGAAGCTGCTGCCAGAGCTCGGTGATGGCGCGCAGGACCGCGCCTTCGGTCACCTCCCTGCCCAGAGCGTGCTTGAGCTGAGGAATGGTGGCGTCGCCCGCTTCCAGCAGCTTGTAGGTTTCGACAGCCAGCGGCGAAACCTGTCGGGAACCGGTCAGTTGAGGATTGCGCCGCCAGTCGCGGTCGCCCCGGAGCGCGTACACGTAGGGCAGAACCCAGGCGGCTACCACGAAGTCGGGTTTTTCGCCGGGCTGGCCGAGGAGGTTCAGGCGTACCGCAACGTCATCTTTTTCCAGACGGATGAGCAGCTCATCAGCCTGGGTAATCTGTTTGGCGTCCGGGGCCGGGTTACGCTGGCCCGCGACGGCTTCCACGAACGAGGGGGCAAGAAAGGACGAAAACTGCCGGCGCGGCAGAAAGAAACACAACCCTGTTTCTTCCATCCAGGTGCGCGCGTCCTCCAGCATGGGAGTCCCAAGTCCGTTCAGGCGCATCCTTTCAGCGCGCGATGCTTCCAGTTGTTCTGATGTCAAAGAGAACCTCGCTTCCAGGCTGGCTTTACGGTAAAACCAGGAGTTCATTTCCAGTTTAATCCTGATTAAGGTCGCCGCCTACCCCCACGCCTGGGCAAGGCCCATCCGCGGGGAGAACCGCTTCCAATTGGTTGCGTCGACTGAAGCGCAGTAGCCTCGGGATACTTCGTCCCGGCTTATTTTTTACTTCAATGCTTATAACCCTCGCTCCTGAGAGCGAGTTAGCCTCCTACCAAACGTTTCAAACCCGATGGAAGGCCCGCTGGATCTCCTTCCACGAATACAACAAAGCTATTGGACGGCCATGCGGGCAACTGGTTGGATGTTTGGTCCGTGCAAGTTCCAACAATAGCCACTCTATACGGGCCGGGTCAAGTGCGGTATTGATCTTGATGGCGGAATGGCAGGCGATGGAGGCGGCAATTCGCGAGCGCAGGGCCGTAAGATCCTCATGTCGCGTTGGCTCCTCCTGGAGGGCGGCGGATTGGTCGATGACCTCGCCGAGCATGCGCTCCAGAGCCGCTCCCTCCAAGCCCACGGGCGCGGCCTTGACCGCAAGTGTTTGAGGACCAAATGGTTCCACCTCAAACCCGTTGCGTTCCAGCTCCTCGGCTATGCGCGCGAAGACAACCATTTGTTCGGGCTTTAGCTCGACCAGGAGGGGCATGAGCAATCTTTGGCGCTGCGCCAGCTCGACCTGGCGGCCGCGGAGAATTTTTTCAAAAAGGATACGTTCGTGGGCGACGTGCTGATCGATGATCCAGAGGCCGTCGTCGTTGGTGGCCAGAATGAAGGACTCGCGCAACTGGCCCAGGGGCTTGAGCGAGGCGAGGCGGTTCAGGTTGGCCGCCGCCTGCTCGGCCTCGACCAGGGCGGTGGCGGCGGCCGGGGCCAACTCGCCGGCAATGGCGCTGCCGGCCGGGGCGCTGCCGGCGCTGGGGGAGCAACCCTCCAATGCGGGCACGGCGGGCGGCTGGAATAGCGCCGCGGCGGCCTCGCCCCAGGCCTTTTGGTCGAAACTGCGGGGATCGAAGGCGGGGCCGTTCCGGTCTGCGGCGCTAAAGGGCAGGCTGCCGGGAACGGGCGAAGGCATACGGGGAGTCAAGCGGAAGAGCTCGGCGTCCGCGTGGGCGCCCGCAAAGGCTGCCGGATCGGAGTCCGGAAGAGGCTGAGGAGGGACGCTATCGGGTGCGCCCGGCAAGGGTGACGTAGCCGGCGGCATGAGGGAGGGGCTGGCGGAGGGATGGGAGTCGAGTGCAGATAGAAAGCCGGCGGCGGGACGGGCTTTGACGAGCGCGGTGCGGAGGCTATCCCTAACAAAATCATGGACTAAGGTTTGCTGGCGGAAGCGGACCTCGGTTTTGGCGGGGTGGACGTTGACATCGACCTCCTCGGGCGGCATTTCCAGGAACAGGAGCACCACCGGGAAGCTGGTGGGCGGGATCACGTTGCGGTAGGCTTCGGAGATGGCGTGCAGGAGCAGGCGGTCGCGGATAAGGCGCTTGTTGACAAAGATATAGATCGAATTGCGGTTGAGCTTTTGGAGCTCGGGCTTGGAGTAGAAGCCGGTGAGGCGGAGCAGGCCGGGCGAATGGGCGGGTTCGTCGGGATCTTTTTTCCAGGGGGGCGGCTCGGGCAGGCCGGCGCGGGCGAGGGGCGATTCAGCGGCGAGGGGCAGAAGCTGGCCCAGCATCTCCTTGCCGAAGATCTGATAAATCCTTTCAGCAGTGCGAGTTACTGGCGGGGCGGAGACGATGGTGTGGGCCGAGGAGACAAGCTCGAAGTGCAACTCGGGGTGAACCAGGGCGTAGTGCGTGACCAGGGCCGTTACGTGGGCCAACTCAGTGGACTCGGCGCGTAGGAATTTGCGGCGGGCGGGCGTGTTGAAGAAGAGATCGGCGACGGCGACGGTGGTTCCGCGGGGGAGCGCGGCGTCTTCGACGCGGAGAATCTTGCCGGCGGCGATTTCGAGGCGGGTTCCAGCGGCTGGTTCGCCGTCCGCCGAGGAGCCGGTGGAGGTTTCCAGAGTGACGCGGGCGACGGAGGCGATGGAGGGCAGCGCCTCGCCGCGGAAGCCGAGCGTGGCGATGGAGAGCAGGTCGTTGACGGTGCGCAGCTTGGAGGTGGCGTGGCGCTCGAAGGCGAGGAGGGCGTCGTCGCGGCTCATGCCGTAGCCGTCGTCGGCGAGGCGGATGAGGCGGCGGCCGCCGGCCTCGACCTCGACGCGAATGCGGGCGGCGCCGGCGTCGAGGGCGTTCTCCAAAAGCTCTTTTACGACGGAAGCCGGGCGGTCCACGACCTCGCCGGCGGCGATCTGATTGGCGACCTGGTCGGGAAGAATGCGGATGCGCCCCATGATGATTCAGGGTAACGCAAAGGCAGGTTTCAGGGGTCAGGTTTCAGGGGTCAGGGGTCAAGGGTCAGGGATGAGGGGCGGCGGGCGGGTGTATGCCGGGATACAGTTTTTTCTGAGGAAATTGGACAAATGGCAAAGGCTGGGGCGGAGGTTTGCGCGTAAGCGATTGAGGGGAAAGGGGATGGCAAATTTTGCAGCTTTTCCATTCTATCTCATTTGGAATGAGGGAGTTGGGGGATCAATTCAGGAATGACTACCGTAAACTTCGCGTTTTTTACGGGTGCGGCGCGGGAGCTCGCATGCGAATGATGACGCAAGGTGTTGATTGCGGGGTGGTTGCGGCAAGGAGAAGATTATATTTTTTGCGGTACAGAGATTAGGGGCGGTTTTCAGGTTTCAGGGGTCAGGGATCAGGGGCGGCGAGCCGGCGGGGAGTCTTGTGTGGGGAAAGGGGCGGTTGCGAGTACTCATCCACAAATTGCGCCTAATCTGTGTTTACTGAGCGAATTGTCATTCGTCGAAGTTCAGATGCATCATTCATTGCGCAGTGCGGTCAATGGTTCGACTCGGGCCGCTCGGCTTGCGGGCAGTGCACTCGCCGTGAGCGCAACACAAGCCACCCCGACAAAGGCAAGCAGATAGCTCACCGCATCCGTGGGTTTCACTCCGTAGAGGGATGAGGCGAGCCCATGCCCTAGCGCGATCGCCAGCGGAATTCCCAGTCCCACGCCCACTGCCGTCAGCGCCAGGCTGTCCTTGAGGATCATCCAAACCACTTGCCCGCGGCGTGCGCCCATCGCCATGCGCACCCCAATCTCCGCCGTGCGCATGTTCACGCGGTAAGCCAGCGTACCGTAGAGACCGGTGGCCACCAGCGCCAACGCAAGCAGGCCAAAGAACCCCGCTAGCCGTGCAAAGAGCATCTGGTTTGAAATCGTTGTGTCGAATTGCGCGCGCTGCGTCATGGGCCGAATCAGCGGCAGATTTGGATCCATCTGCTGCACCACTTTGCGCGCCGACGGCAAAATCGCCAGCGGCTCACCGTGGACGCGCATTTCCACGTTCATCGCACCAATCATGGGAATCTGCGCGTACATATACCAGGCCATCGGGATCGGCTCTTCATCGATGCTGCGATATTTGTGGTCCTTCACGACGCCGACGATCCGTCATGGTGTAGTCGCCCGTCATCGGTTCCAATGGTGTGGCCCAGCGGATTCTGGTTGGGCAGAAAGCGCTTTGCAAACTCCTCGTTGATGATGCCGACGTGCGATGAGCTGGCCGTGTCCGAATCGGCGAAGTCGCGGCCCGCGAGCACCGGGACGCCGAGCGTGGTGAAGAAGTCCGGGCCCGCCACGTTGCTGCGAACCGTTCTGGAAGCGCCGTTGGCCACGTCCGGCAGCTTGCCGTCCACCTTCATGCCGCTGTTTTCTGACCACCAAGACCCAAGGCGCTCCTCCATGATCGTCACCGATTCCACGCCGGGCAGGACGCGCAGCTTGTCCATCAAGCGCTGATAGAACTCCCGGCCCTGCGGGAATGCGACTTGATGTCCGGCTTGACGCCGAAGACCACCAGACCATCGACCTGCATTCCCAGAGGAGTGTCTTCGAGATTGCGCAGTGTGCGAATGAGCAAGTCCAGCGCCAACCAGCAGCACTACGCACAGCGCCATCTGCAGAGGCACAGTCGATCTTGCCGAGGCGCGATTTCCGCGCATCTGATATACGAGGTCGCGGCCGATGTCTTGAGCGCCAGCGCCGCTCCAGCAGAGAGCGCAATGCGCAGCGGCGCCAGGCCAAACAGAACGCGGCAAGCGCCAGCACGCCCAGCGTAAACAGCAGCACAGTTCGGTCCGGCGCGAGGCTCGACTCAATCTGCGCCCACTTGCCCAGGAGCCTGTGTCGCCATCTCGGCAAAGCACCACGCCAGCGCGCCTCCCGCCGACAACCAGGAGCACGCTCTCCGTCAGCAGTTGCCGAAACAGTTCGCCGCGCCCGGCACCCAGCGCCTGCCGCACGCGAGAATTCCCGCTGACGCGTTGCATTGCGCGCCATCAGCAGCATCGCCACGTTTGTCAGCGCAATCAGCAGCACCAGGCCCACCATCGCCATCAAGATGCCGCAGCGGTTTGCCGTACTGCTCGTCATATCCGGGAAAGTCCTTCGCGTCGGCAAGGCTCAGCACGGGCGGTTTCTCGCCCTGCTTCGGCGAGCCCAGCCCACATAAGCCGCCGTCTGAAAGAGCGGCTGCAACTGCGCGCGATCGCCTGCGCCCTGGTCACGCCGGGGCTCAATGCGCCCGATCAGCCGAAGACACCACCATGTCGGATTTGTCATGTATGTCTTGCCGTCCTCCAGAGGATTGCCCCACGCATTCAGCTCGGGCCGGCTCTGCAACGGAATCCAGAAATCGGTCGATCTGCCCGCCTCCAGCCCCTTCAAATCCTTCCGCGGCAACTCCGACGATGGTGATGGCCACGCCGTTCACGATAGAGCGTCTGCCCAACACCTCGGGGTTGCGCGCAAAGCGCCGCGTCCAGTAGTTGTAGCTGATCACGGCAAGCGGTGCATGGTCGGTTCGTCCTGTTCAGTGAAATCCGCGGCCGCAGCGGCACCTTCACGCCCGAGGCCGGAGAAGAACGCTGCCGCTCACCATGTCGCCTTCGGCTTCCTCCGGCTGCGCGCCAAAGCGCACCGCCACTTTGCTGCGGAAGTGGAACGTAGGCCATCACCGGCGAAATCGCGCCGCTCTGCTTGCGCAGCGCATCATACACCGGGATATGAAAATGTCTCGCTGGCTGTCGATCGTGCCGGTTCCGCGCGGAGGATTCGAGGTCCTCAGATAGAACACGCGATCCGCATCGGGCAACCGGCAGCGACCGCAGCAGCACCGCGTTCATCACGCTGAAGACGGCCGTGTTGGCGCCGATGCCCAGTGCAAGCGTGAGGATTGCCGTCATCGCGAAACCCGGGCTCTGCGAGCAGCGAACTGGAATCCATACCGAAGATCGCGAACCAGCTTATCCAGCCATGCCCATCGGTCCTTCAGGTAGAAGCGCTCCTGCGCGGCGCCTACACTGCCGAACTCGCGCCGCGCCTTCCATCGCGCTTCTTCCTGGCTCAAGCCCTCGCGCCGCAATTCGTCCGCTTCCAGCTCGAGGTGAGCCTTGATCTCTTCCGCGAAATCCTCTGCACTACGCTTGCGCCGGAACATGCTCATGCCTCCTCACCTTGCGGCTCGCCGCTCGCATCCAGAATCAAACCCATCGCCCGCGTCAGGCGCCGCCATTCACCCATCTTCTCCACCATTCGCTCGCGTCCCTTCGCCGTCAGTGAATAGAAGCGCGCCTTGCGGTTGTTTTCGCTCACGCCCCACTTGGCGTGAATCCATTCCTTGTCCTCCAACCGCTGGAGCGCCACGTAGAGAGACCCATGATCGACAAGAAATACCTCTTCTGATTGGCGCTGGATCATGCGCGCCACGCCCTGCCCATGGCATGGTCCGAAGACAAGGCTCCTCAGGATCAGCATGTCCAGCGTGCCCTGCAGCAAGGCAATACGGTCGTCGTTGCTCTCTTGGGTAGCCATTCGACCCAAGTATTCACCCGTTTGGGTAGAATGTCAACCCGAACGAGGGACCCGGCTCAAAGATCATCCGGGGTTGGAATCCTTCTGAAGAGCCGCGGCTCTCTAATAGAACCCTGTTGCGGCTTGCCTAACGGGGCCGCTGCATCAACATGAGGGGGTTAGTTGACGCATCATTGAAGCACTCTCCGATTGAGATTTGTAACGAGAAGCCGGCTTGCGTTCATCGAACTGCGGGAGGCGGGGTTGCGGTTGGCGCGTAGTGACGGGGGCGGCTCATGGGGCGGGGGCGGGAAGCGCGCGCGATGGGTTGGGGCCCTTGGCCTTCGATCGGCAATTCGCTGACAACCGCGGGCGCGGGCGGGGCGCGATTTCCCTGAGGATTTCCACAGCGGGGGAACGCGGCGTGTCACGAAACATTCATCCCCCGTTCATCCTGCCGTAACCAGAGGCGATGAGAGTGGAGGCGACGGCCGCTGCGGGCACGGGCGGCGGCGTCTTACGGGATTCCCCCCTTCGCGCGTAACCCTGGTTGCATTTTGCCGTGCGGCAATTTCTGAAGAGGAGATTGCCGCGCCACGCGCAAGCGCGCAGAAGGAAAGGCGTTTTTTGCCCCGCGTTCGACGGGGGCCATAGCTACTACTCTACGTCCGCAGCAAGAGATCGATTAAGACCCTCACGCAAGAGATTGATTAAGACCCCAAAGCAAGAGATTGGTTAAGACCCTCACGCAAGAGATTGATTGAGACCCTCAGGCAAGAGATCGATTAAGCGCGCGCGTTTCAATCGATGCAAGCGAAGGTCAAAGCAAGCCAACCCAAGGCAAGCCAACCCCAAGCGAGCTAACCCCAAGCAAGCCGATTCAAAGCAAACCAATTCAAAGCAAGCCAATTTTAAAAAAGGAGAATGCCGTATGTTACGCAAGTGGATAGTCTGCGTCTGCATGATGCTGCTAGGATGTTCCGTTTCGTTTGCCGCTAGTACCCAGATTCAAGGAAAGGTGGTGGACGCCTCGGGCGCCGCAATTTCGAACGCGGCGGTTACATTAACGGATTTGACAACCAACACCATGACGCACACGGCGACGGACAGGGACGGCCAGTTTACTTTCAGCGAAGTGCCGGCCGAGCCCCAGGTAGTTACCATCGTGAAGTCGGGATTTGGGACATTCTCGGAGCTGGTGACGCCGGCGGCGACAGGCGCGACCACCGTCAACGCCACTCTTAGCGTGGCTTCTTTGGCGCAAAGCGTGACGGTGCGCGGGACGGTGAACCCCGAGGCCACACCCGTGCCCACCCGCGAGGACGTGATGCTGATGCCGGAAACGGTGCGGGTGCTGGACCGCTTGCAGCTAGAAGCGGCGGGCCCGGTGGCGGGCGGGGCGCAGATGCTTCAAGCCACCCCCGGCGCAAACGTGGTCGGCTATGGGGAGACGGGGGCAACAAAATATACGGTCCTGCTCAACGGAATCGAGCAGGGCTGGGCAGGCGAGGCGACAAGTTTCACGGGGGCGGGTTCGCTGGGAATCACATATGACGGCATTCCGGTGGCCGATCCGGCGACGGGCTTGTGGCAATCGGCGACCGTGCCCCAGAACCTGGTCATTCAGGATATCAAGGTTACTTACGGGCCCGGCGAGGCGGCGAACCGCTGGTACACCGATATAGGCGGACGAGTGGAGTTCACCCCCATTCAACCAACCCTGGAACGGCACTTGAGCGTGGCGGTCACGGATGGCCCCTACGGGCAGCAAAACTTCGCCTTCGTGGGCAATACGGGCGCCTTCAAGGGCTGGTCGACCGTGCTGGGCGGGGGCGTGGGACGCGGCGACGACTATCGCCCCGCTCCGGACGGGTTCGGCAACCCCTCAAAAAGCGGGTCGGTCTACGGCAAGACCATCAAGACGTTCTCGGCGGGAAGTCTTGCCTTCGGCGTGCTTTACTCGAAGGGCGGCGGCTATCGCGCCCAAGTCATTCCCACCACCGACATTGGTCTCGTGGAACCGGGCACCACGCTAGACTATAGCCAGCCATCCAGCGGCTTCTATAGTTCGCTGCCCTACGCCGACTACAACAAATACGACACCAACGAAATGTTCCTGGCCTATGCGCGCCAGAGGCTTTTCCTGAGCCACACGAGCACGCTGGAGAATTCGGCATGGTACACGCACATTCGCCGTTTTCACCGGCGCAACGACGATGCGATTGCTCTGGGCGCCCAGGTGGACGAGTGGAACAATCCGCACAGCAACATGTTTGGCGACCAGATCGACTATTCCAAGATTTTCCCGTTCAACACGGTGCAGTTCGGCGGCTACGTTATCGCCGAGAGCTATAACCCGCACAACCTGTTTTACAATCCCGTCGATGGCGGCAGCGGCGCCAAGCAGATCGTGGGCGCAGGCTCGAAATTCCGCTCCGGCTACTTCCAGCAGGACAACGCGACCTTCTTTGCCCAGGACGATATTCACCCCATCCCGCAGGTTCACATCATTCCCAGCGTGCGCGTGGCCGGGTTCAGCACCAGCTATAGCGATCAGGCGGCGCGTGACTTCACCTTCGCCCCCAGCACTCACTTCTACGTGGACCAGACTACCGGCGCGGCCACCCCGACTACCGCTGCTGTCTATTTAACTCATTGCGCGCTGAACCCGACGCCTCCGGGCAGCGATACTCTCGCACAAGCACAAGCTGTCGACCCCTATTTCGACATTTTTGGAGAGCCCGTCCAGACCTCGGACGGCAGCGTAGCGAAGGACCAGGGTTCCCTCTGCGGGGCGCATGAGAGCCGCTCGGCCCTGGAGCCCGGCATCGACGCTTCCGTGTATCCGCTTCAGTGGCTCACGATCTACGGCGGCTATGACACCACCTACCGCAGCCCTTTGCTGGGCGGCGGCGGCGGCATGTTCCAGGCAGTTAACCCGGCCTACTACATTCTGGCCGAAGGCGCGTACGCTCAGATTGGCGGCAAGGTGCACTTCATGCATGCGCCGGGCCTGGGGAACTTCATCGCCGGGGTGAATTACTTCCACAACAATTACACCAACCAGGAGATCGACGTCGAAACAGCGACTCGGCGTAGAGTTGACCAGCGGGGGCAACTCCACCTACCACGGCGTAGACGCCTTCTTCGACGCCGACCCGCGCAGCAATATCCATTTCTTCTTCAATTTCGCGGGTGAAGCTTCGAATTTTACGACCTACGTCACGGGTGGGACCCAGCCTCGAGTGCGGATCATCATCTAATGCCGCTGCCTCGCCGCTGGGTGCGCGTTTTACAACAACCTCCCCGTGTCGTATGTTCCGAATTACACGCTGAATACGGGGATCTATTACGGAATCCAGCGCCACGACCACACGATCATCGAGCCGCGCTTCTGGTTGCAGAGCACCGGCTCGCAGCACATGTGGTCGAACCTTAGCGGCGCGCCCACCGCGCAGACCTTGGGGGCCTACACGACAGCGAATCTCGCGTTCAACGCTCCCATCCCCTTCTTCGAAAAACAGACCGTCAGCCTGCGGGTCGATATGATGAATATCGGCAATTCGCAGTACAACGAATGGGGGTACATCTCCAGCGGCGGCTACTTTGCGGCGCTGTTCCCAAATCAAAACGACGTTCCCAGCGGATACATCAACGCTTATCCTGGCGCTCCGCGCGCGATCTACGGCACGGTCACCTATCAATTCTGATGGCGTGGGAATGATGGCGTGGATTTGCTGGTGCTGATGGTTGCCCGGAACGGTGGAAGACGCCGCTCCGGGCACCCGCGCACAGCCGCGTCCGCGGTAGCGGAGCGGAGGCCAGAGGTCGGAGACGGGGGGGAGATTTTACGGCGCTTCGCCAATTCTTGCGGGGTGGGGGCAAAGGGTGCGGGCGGCGCGTGGGGACGGGGTTTCCCGGTTACTGCGATTGCCCTGTTCCTGGCTGCTGCGATTGTCCTGCTAACGGACGGATTGTGGCCGCCACGGCTACCTCGTTATTCACGGCTACGTCCTTGTTCTGGTCGCCAGGGCTACCTCATTGGTGGTAGGATGGTGGCCACAGTTCCTTGCGGCCCAGGCCAGTGTTTTGGCCGGGACCGTTCGAACTAGACACGAGTTCGCACGGCGAGGCACGAGTTCGCCCGGATTCCCAGCCGCCGGATTCCCAGCCCCTGGGATTCCACGTCAAGGAGGCGGACATGGTGAAGATCTCCGCTGTTCACATCGCAATCGCGGCGCTGGCGGTTCTGTTGCTGGTCCCAGGACTCACGGCACAGTCCGGCGAACAGGCCGCTGGGGCTGGAGTTACGTCCCCTGTAGTTACGTCCCCTACACTTACGTCTCCTACGGTTACAACTGCTGGAGCTACATCTGCTGGAGTTACAAAGGTTCGGATCGTGCGGCTGAGTGAGGTAAAGGGCGAGGCGCAACTGGACCCCGGCGTGGGGCGCGGGTTCGAACCCGCGATAGTCAACCTTCCCATCGTGGGGAATTGCCGTTTAAAGACCGGTGACGGGGTGGCCGAGGTCGAGTTTGAAGACAACAGCTCGCTGCGGCTGGGGCCTGATTCCGAGGTCGAGTTTCCGACGCTGGAACGGCTGGCCGACGGCGCCACCGTCTCCTCGGTTCGCGTAGTCAAGGGGATGGCCTACGTGAGCCTGATGAAGACCGAGGGCAATGAGTTCAATCTTCTGTTCGGGCAGCGGAGCCTGGAACTTCCGCCCGCGAGCCACGTGCGGCTGGAAATGGAGGGAAGCCAGGCCGAGCTGGCCGTGCTGGGCGGCGACGTGGAGATCAAAAGCCCGGAGGGTCTGTTGGAGGTTGCGCATAAGAAGACCATCACCTTCGCGCTGGCCGGCTCCGGGGCACCCACGGTGGCGAGGTCAGTGGAGCGGAGTCCGTTTGACGACTGGGACCACAACTCGGTGGAATACCAGGAACGGCGGGCCTCGATGAGCGCGCTGAACAGCACGCCTTACACTTACGGGCTGAACGACATGATGTACTACGGAGACTTTGCCGACATGGGAGGCTGCGGCATGATGTGGCGGCCTTACTTTGCCAGCGCGGCGTGGGATCCGTATGCGAACGGCGCCTGGGCATGGTACGGGGACATGGGGTACTCCTGGGTGTCTCCCTATCCGTGGGGATGGACTCCGTACCACTACGGGGCGTGGTCGTTCTGCCCCGGGACGGGCTGGGGCTGGATGCCCGGCGGCTCGTGGATGGGACTGAACAACGGCGCCGGATTTGCGGGGTTGCCGGGGCCGATCAGGCCTCCGAGGGTTCCTGTCCATCCGCCCCGCCTGGGCAAGCCCACGTTACAGGCGGTGAACCAGCGGCCGCTGATCCGATCTCAAGTGAGTTCGTCCAGATCTTCCGCCTCTTTCGTCTTCCGGAGGGACTCGGCGGGCTTGGGCATTCCGCGCGATGAGCTGGGCAAACTGAACGAATTTTCAAAACGCGCCGATGCGAGGGGTACGGCGAGAACGCCAGTGTACATGGAGGCTCCGGCTGGGGTAAGCGGGCGGGCAGCCTTCGCCGGCGTGCCTACAATGAGCCGGGGATATGCACCGCTTGGGGAAGCGCCTCGCCCGGAGATGGGCGGCGAACGGGGAACGCCCGACGGGCGAATGTCCGGCCCGCCGATGTCCAGCCCGCGGATGTCCAGTGAGCCGATGTCCGGCCCGTCGATGTCCGGCCCGCGGATGTCCGGTGGGGCGCCTGGCGGACAAGTGTCAGCTCCTTCGGGCCACGGACGTTAGGGCATTTTCGGAATCCATATAGATTATTTGGTAGCCGTGAGAGATGGCTTTTTCTTCCGCGCCAGCGACGAAGAGCTGTGACTACTACCCCAGCGAGCAAAGATCGCTCGCCGGGGGCCCCGGTTGCTACACCCCAACGAGCAAAGATCGCTCGCCGGGGGCCCCGGTTGCGCGGCGGACTCGCTCAGAATGACAGCGGTACTTCTACGGCGAGCTTTCGACTCAGGACGCTAGACGCCCACGCCGAACTCGCCGGCGGGCTGTTCGCCAGCGCTCGAATAGAAGTCATAAGGGGTGCGGCGGTTGAATTTATAGCGGCTGCGCAGCTCGACGCCGACCACGACGCCCAAGGTAGCCAGGACCATGCCCGCCGAAAACCAGGCGATCATCTGCACGACATCGACGCCCCGCTTCTCGATGGCGGGGGCCTCCACGGCAGGGGTTTCATCCGCGGGGGCGGGTGATCGGGGGCCGAGTTCGGGATCGAGGGACATCGATTGCAACCTCCTGCCTAACCCTCATGATAGCGCAAGTTTGGGTTGAAGGGGAGCGGAGAGCGGTGCGGAAAACCGGGGCGATACTTACTGCATAGAGTCAATACGGGCCAGCCAGGCGGCCTTTTCCTGTTCCGGAAGGAAGCTGGCGCGGAAGGAGTTGGCGGCGAGGCGGCGGAGCTCATCGCGGGTAAAGGCCTGTTCAGTGTGGGCGAGGAGGTACTCGCGGGCCAGATCGGAGGCGAAGAAGGCGGGATCGTCGGAGTTGAGGGTGACCAGCAGGCCGAGATCGAAGTAGCGGCGCAGGGGGTGGGCGGCGAAGGAGGCGCAGACGCCGGTGCGGACGTTGGAGGTGGGGTTGAGTTCGAGCGGCGTGCTCCGCACTTTCAGCTCTTGGAGTAGATTCGAGTCTTCTATGGCGGAGACGGCGTGGCCGATGCGCTCGGAGCCGATGGCGAGGGCCTCCCAGATGGCGTCGGGGCCGGTGGTTTCGCCGGCGTGGTTGGTGAGGCGGAGGCCGGCGGCGCGGGCCTGGGCGTATAGGGCGCGGAAGGGCGCGGAGCCGGCGAGGCGCTCGTCGCCGCCCAGGCCGATGGCGGCGACGGAAGGGTGGCTGGGGCGGAGCTCGGCGGCCTTGAGGAAGACGCGCGCGGCCTCCGCGACGGAGAAGTGGCGGACGGCGTCGAAGATCCAGTAAAGGGAGAGGCCGAGCTCGCGGGCGGCGCGCTCCCGCGCCCGCTCCAGGCCCGCGAAGATGGGCTCAAAGCAGTGGGGATCGTGGTTGCGCCAAAGATAGATGACGCCGACGGAGATGTAGACCTCGGCGTGAACGACGCCTTGCGTGGCAAGCTGTTGCATCATGCGCCACGCGGCCAGTTCGTAGTCTTCGGGGTCGCGGAGGCGGCGGGTGACAGCTTTAAAGGCCTCGATGAAGCCAGTGAAGCCGGTGAACTGGTAGAGCGCTTCGGCCTCCAGGAGCGTAAGCGGGCGCGCGTCGTGACGGGCGCTGAGCTCGACGAGGGTGGAAGGCAGGATGGTGCCTTCGAGGTGCAGGTGCAGCTCGGCTTTGGGGAGGGCGCGGATGAAGGACTGAATCTCCGTCATGGTTTGAGTGTAACGGGCGCGGAGGAGCGCCCACAACGATTGTTGAATACTATGTGGAGTATACTGTGGAGTAGGATGCGTAACATGGAAACGGTTCAAATTGTTCTGGATAAGAAGCTTCTTCAATCCACGGACCGGGCTGCGCGCCGGACCAAAAGGAATCGTTCCGCATTAGTGCGCGACGCACTGCGGGAACACCTGCGGAGATTAGAGACGTGCGCCGCGGAAGAACGCGACCGCCAAGGCTATTCGAAGCAAGCGGCGGCGACCAGCGAATCCCGGCTTTGGGAAGCGGAGGCAGCGTGGCCACCAGAATAGCCCGCGGGGAAGTCCGCCTCTACGATTTTGCTCCGCCTGATAAGAAGCGGCCGGTTGTGGTGCTTACTCGCAATAGCGCCATCGATTATCTGTCGACTGTCACCGTCGCACCCATCACCTCTACAATCCGCGGCGTGCCATCGGAGGTGCTCTTGAACGAGGAGGACGGCATGAAGACGCCCTGCGCAGTCAATCTCCACAACCCGGTCACCGTCGTCCAAGAGAGATTGGGAAGACGCGTGGCTCAATTGAGCTCCCTGCGAATGCATGAGATCTGCGCGGCCTTGCGCTTCTCTTTAGGTTGCGATGCGGGTTCCTGACAGCATTCGCGGAAATGGATTGCGTTAGCGCGGGGTGATTTCTGCGGCGAAGGTGTGCCAAAGGGAACGATGGGCGACAACTTCGAGCCACGCTGCGCGGAGCACTTTATGCTGCCGGGGCGGCCGCATTAACAGCCTGCGGCAGAAGTCGAGATTTGGAAAAGCCATCCCTCAGAGGCTAAAGCACAGTGTTTTTTGCGGCCTTTACGGTACCCTTCGACTGCGCTCCATCGAAAATCATCCCGTTACGTCTCTCTCGAAAAATCTGTTGCGAAGTTCTGCCGCCCCTACGGGGCTTGCTCTTTAATTGGACGCATTCCCCGGGTTCCGTCCGCCGCTGATGGCGGCGGCCTCCACCCGGGGCTAACCTCTTCGCTCCCTACGGGAGCGGATGGAGTGGCTTGGCGAGCCGGTTTCCCTGTTCTTCGGTGGGCCGAAGTCCCATGAACACTCGGGGCAGGCTTTGAAGTCGTGCCCTTTCACAAGACCGTTTATGAGGCCAGTTGTAGGGTTGGACGGCTAGCGCATGCCCGCGAACTCGGAGCGGTGGCGGCTATAGAAGAAGTAGACGAAGAGGCCGATGAAGAGCCAGGCGAAGAAGCGGACCCAGGTAATGACTTCAAGGCCCATCATGAGGACGACGCAGAAGACGATGCTGAGGACGGGGAAGACGGGACCGAAGGGCACGCGGAAGCCGCGATGGCGATGGGGCTCGCGGTAGCGGAGGATGACGACGCCGATGGAGACCAGGACGAAGGCGAAGAGGGTGCCGATGTTGGAGAGGTCAGCGACGGTGCCGATGTCGAGCAGGCCGGCGGGAATGCCGACCACGAAGCCGGCTACCCAGGTGGAGACGGCGGGGGTGCGGAAGCGGGGATGGATGCGGCCGAAGACGGAGGGGAGCAGGCCGTCGCGGGACATGGAGAACCAGATGCGCGCCTGGCCGAGCTGATAGACGAGGATGGAGGAGATCATGCCCATGAGGGCGCCGAGAAGGACGAAGAGGTGGATCCAGTGGAGCTCGACGCCGCCGTGCTCGATGGAGAGGCGGCGGAGGGAGTTGACGACCGGAGCGGCGTCGCCCATGAGGGATTGCCAGGGGACGATGCCGCTGAGGACGACGGCCACGCCGCAATAAAGGACGGCGCAGGCGGCGAGGGTGGCGAGGATGCCGATGGGCATGTCGCGCTGGGGATTGCGGCACTCCTCGGCGGCGGTGGAGACGGAGTCGAAGCCGATGTAGGTGAAGAAGATGATGGAGCCGCCGGTGAGGACGCCGGTCCAGCCGTTGGGCATGAAGGGATGCCAGTAATGGGGCTTGACGAAGCTGCCGGCGACGAAGATGAAGACCAGGATGGCGGCCAGCTTGACCAGGACGAGGAGGTTATTGGTGCGCGCCGACTCGCGGATGCCGCGGACCAGGACGACGGTGAGAAGCATGACGACGAGGAAGGCGGGAATGTTGAAGCCGAAGTGCCAGCCGGGCGGGTAGAGGGTTCGGCCGGCGAAGTCCTGCATGCCGGTGGGCAGATAGGCGGGTGAGATCCACATGAGGGGAGGGTTGAGGCCGAACCAGGACATGAGGTCGACGATATGGGCGGCGAAGCCCACGCTGACGCTCATGTTCGAGAAGGCGTACTCGAGGATGAGGTCCCAGCCGATGATCCAAGCGACCAGCTCGCCCATGGTGGCGTAGGTGTAAGTGTAGGCCGAGCCGGCGATGGGAATCATGGAGGCGAGCTCGGCGTAGCAAAGGCCGGTGAAGGCGCAGACGATGGCGACCAGCACCATGGAGAGGGCCAGAGCGGGACCTGCGCCGGGACGGCCGTCCATGGCGGTGTGTTGCAGCACGTAATGGATGAGCGGAGTGTTGGCGATGGAGGGCGTGGCGAAGCGCTGGCCAGCCATGGCGGTGCCGATGACCGTGAAGATGCCGGAGCCAATGACAGCGCCGATGCCGAGGGCGGTGAGCGACCAGGGACCGAGGGTTTTGCGGAGGGCGTGCCCGGGCTGCTCCGACTCGCGGATGAGCTTGTCAATCGATTTGCGGGCGAGGAGCTGGCTGGGCAGAGGGCTCTCCTTGCAGTGGTCAGTGAGCAGTGATCAGTAAACAGGGATCAGGGTTCAGGGATCAGGCCGAGACGCCGATTGAGCAATGAGAACTGACCGCCGACCGCTGTGCACTGTTTTTCTTAGCGCTTGCTCTGGCCGCGGGCCATCTTCTTCAACTTTTTCTTCTGCGAACCGCGCGGGGTGGTGCGCTTGGCCTTGGGAGCAGCTTTTTTGCGCGCCGCGCGCTTCAGCTTTTTGCGTTCCAGCTTGTCTTCGATCTTGGTAGTGTCAGCCACGTGCAACCTCTTTCGTGCGAATCTATGCAGGGAATCCCGCCCGCGGGCGAGTGCGACTTTATGGTAACAAAGATGGCGGCAGGCGCAGGCGCGGCATGCTTGCAACGCGTTTTCAAGAGCATGCGCACCGCGCGCTACGCGCGCCGGCAAGGACGATCGCGCCGCGTGGTGGGTCAGTTCGAAAGGGACATACCCTCAGGGGCTAAGAACTTATCCGTAAATTGCGCATTCAAGTAGCGCCGCTCTCCAGGGCGGCGGGACTGGAAGCGTCCACGCCGCCAACGGCGACGTGTGGGCCAGGAGGCCCACACGACAGCCGACCAGGAGGTCGGCGCTACCTGTTTGCGCTACCTGTTTGCGCTAGCTATTAACGGATAAGTTCTAAAGCCCGCGTTCATTTTGCTCGGTTTACGTACGGGCTGAAGCCCGCACCCTTCAACTGAAGCGCGTACCCTTCAAACTGACTCACTACTTCGCGCCGCACCGCGCGCGTTTCCGGCGTACAATGAAAGCAGACCCGGAATTCACCAGGCTTGCTCGGCTCCGGCTGCACGATCGCTCCTGACGAGCTTCGCACCCCCACGCGACAATCACCTTGTTCGTAGGAGTTCGTCATGCGTTCGAACCAAATCCACCGCGCGCTCGCGCACGGAATCAACCGCTTTGAAGTTT
This sequence comes from uncultured Acidobacteriota bacterium, assembly GCA_963808795.1. GTDB lineage: Bacteria > Acidobacteriota > Terriglobia > Terriglobales > Acidobacteriaceae > Telmatobacter. The sequence goes on along the minus strand of CAWEGL010000010.1, from coordinate 160,773 downwards.
GCCAGCTAGTCTCCAAAGGCGTAAAGGCCATGCACCGCACCGGCTCGCGCTTTGAAGATTCCATCAACGACGTGCTGCAATATTTGGGGACGCACGATACGCCCAGAGCGGGCCTTCATCCGGCCATTGCGGAGGTGAACGTGAAGAGCCTGGAGCCAGCGGCGTAGGGTTACAAAGGTCAGAGATCAGAGATCAGCGGTGGCGGATGAGGATTACAGCGGCTCCAGAATAACCGTACCCCGAAGCAGCTGACGGCCGGGTAGGCGCGGCGGCGATGCAAAAACATTTTGGACGACGGATCGGAATTGAGGGGAGAGGTGTGTGAAGGGGCGCTTCGCAATGGGGCCAATGATGGTTCTTTGGTCCCAGAGACGAGCGCGCCGGGCACAACCGGAGCTTGGGGATGGGAACGGATGCAAGAAAATTGCGAGCGGAGGCAAATGGGGATATATTGGTTCGCAGCCTAGAGCTGGCTGCACAAATGCCGCAGCGCGCACGAGGAACATCCCTCAGGGGCTAAAGCCCGCATTTTATGCGGCCTGTGCGGCACGGATAAATCCGTGCCCTTTCAAAACCCCGTTTATGCAACCAGTTCTAGAAGCAAAACGGAAATTCCGGTTGAAAAGGTTTTGAAAAAAGAGGTTAGATGTCTTCACTCGGCTCCCGCCTGCGGAATCATGAAACTATGTTTGGGGTATTTGCGAAGACCAATGATCCATTCTTCATTGAGGTCGTAGGCAAGGCAGGCTTCGACTTCGTGATTCTCGACTCCGAGCATGGGCCAAATTCTCCTCGCGATCTATATCCGCTCATCCTGGCATCGCAAGCCAGCGCACTGGAGCCCGTGGTGCGAGTAGGCGCACTTTCCGAGGTGGAAATCTCTCGCGTACTGGATCTGGGGGCGGCCGGTATTCAAGCGCCGCAACTCACTACAGCGGACGACGCACGGAAGCTGGCGAGCTGGTCGAGATTTTCGCCGGAGGGCTCCCGAGGCGTATGCAGATTTGTGAGAGCCGCGGATTTTTCACTGCGGGCGAGGTCTGAATATTTTCAGGATGCGAACACGGTTACGGTGATTGGGATGGTGGAAGGCGTTGCCGGAATCCAAAATCTCGACGAAATCCTGGAGGTTGCCGGAATTGACGTGCTCTTCATTGGACCGTACGACTTGTCGCAGGCACTGGGTGTGGTCGGCGAGGTGGAGCATCCGAGGGTCCTGAAGGAAGTCGAGGCTATCGTCTCGAAGTGCAAGGCGCACGGCCGCGTGGTGGGGACATTTGTGGACAATCTCGCCACGGCGAAGCGGTACAAAGATTTGGGCGTGCAGTATCTGGCTTATTCGGTCGATGTGGGCATTTTTGCCGATGCCTGCCGCAAGATTACCGGCGAGCTTCGCGCCCTTTAAGGCAGATTCAGAGTTTCTATAGCGCCGATGGGTAGCCGATGGGTACGGTCCGGAAAGATTTGCGAGCGAGCGCCAACGCAAGAAAAGGGACGGCAGGTTTGCCGTCCCTCATCCTTTTTGGTTCCGAGCTTGCTAAGGATTGGCCTTAGACAACCTGGACGTTTTCAGCCTGCCAGCCCTTGGGACCCTTGGTCACGTTGAACTGGACCTTCTGGCCCTCCTGCAGCGAACGGAAACCGTTCGACTGGATGGCGCTGTGATGGACGAAGACGTCCTCACCGTTTTCACGGCTCAAAAATCCAAATCCCTTGGCGTCGTTGAACCACTTGACTGTGCCTGTTTCCACTGATGTTGCTCCTTTTACTCAATTACCGCCGAACGCAATGTGAAAGTACTGCGAGTAGGCGGTAACGCGGAACAGGCAAGAACTTCAGATCGAATTCTACGATTAGAAAGAGTATAGCACAGATTGGGGTCGGAAGCACGGGTAAGGTGGTGGGTCAGTTTGAAAGGGACTTGCCCTCAGGGGCTAAACAGGTTGCGGAAGAAGATCTGATTCTGGTCGAAATTCCCGGAAAGCACACCTCAGGGCCTAAAGCCCCGCTGATTCTGTGGCCGTTATGCCGGGACTAAAGTCCCGGCCTGCCGTCCGCGCGAGTTTTCCCGCTCGCCGCGGCGAGTAAAGCCCGCGTTTATTCAGCCCGGTTTACGTACGGGCTGAAGCCCGTACCCTTCAAACTGACCCACTACCCACAGGAACGAAGCCGAAATCCAGCGCCGGTTGACGGCTTTCACCGTCTTCGGAGGCCTGGTCCAGGATCAGGCGCAGAGGCGCCGGAAGAGGCGCCGGCGCCGCCCTGCGCGGCGTTCACGCGCTCCTTGGAGCGTTCCAGTGCGACCATAGGCAGGCCGGGAAGCGGGGCGCGGAAGTATGGAATTCGGTTGCCGCGCAATGAGCCGATGTAGAGCGTCTGCAGGTTCGGGCCGCCAAAGGTGACGCTGGCCATCCAGGGCGCGACGCCCTGGCCGGTGGCGAACAGAACCTGCTCGTTCACCTGGCCGGCGAAGAAAGCCCTCTCCAACGCATCGACCTTGTCCGGGTCGCCCTCGTCGAGGAGCACGCGCAGATCGCCTTGCGGGCTGAGGACGAAGAGCTTATCGGAGTAGACCATCGTGCCCCACAGGTTGCCGCCGCTGTCGAAGGCGATGCCGTCGGGCCATGCGCCCTTGCCCAGGCTGGAGGGCCCGAAGACTTCGCGCTCGCCGAGCGAGCCGTCAGCGTGGACGCGCAGGCGGCTGATGCAGCCGCCGGTGGTTTCGGCGACATACAAGTACTCTTCGCGGGCGTCCATGCGAATCTCGTTGGTGAAATGGAATCCCTCGGCCACGATGCGGAAGGCGCCATCGATGTAGCGCGCGATGTAGCCGTCGGGCAGGTCGGGCCGCAGCGCGTGCATCCAGTTCTTGATGCGGGTGGAGACCGTGATCCAGATGCGGTCTTTCGAATCGCGCAGCACGAAATTCACTTTGCCGATGGGCTCTCCGTCGATATGGTCGGCCAACACCCGCGATTCGCCCTCGCGGGTCATGACCTCCAGGCGGTCGGTGCCGAAGTTGGCGATGAGGATGTCGCCATTGGCGGCGAACGCCAGACCGTTGGGGAGGGTGCCCTCAAGGTAACGCGAGGCTTCGCTTGCGACGCCGGAGAAGTGGCCGGAGAGGCGCTGGGTGATGATGCGCTGGCTGCCGTCGGGCTGGATATGCACCACGCCTCCGCGCGCATCGGCTACCCAGAGCGAGCCGTCAGGCTCGGCAAGAATGCATTCGGGCCGCTGCAAGCCGGCGCCCGACGTAACGGAGGGAGGAGGGTTGCAATTCAAAATCGAGGATGGAGGGCGGCATGGGATCTACCTGCATGCTGTGCATATAGTGCAATTTTCTTTGCAAGCATAACATGCCGGCAGAGAGCCGCAAGGGCGCGGGGAGAGCGGGACCAGGTTGCACGGGCTAGGTTTGGGAGCCGGTCTGGCTGAGCGCGTGGCCGATGCGCGCGGCGACCACGCAAACCTTTTCACCGTAATCCGGATAAAGCTCTTTGGAGAACCGTGAAGCGGGCGCGGAGATGCCGATGGAGCCGACTATATCGCCGTTGAAACGGATGGGAGCGGCGACGCAGCGGAAGTCGGGGGCGAACTCCGACTCGTCTATGGCGTAGCCGCGCCCGCGCACGGCGGCGCATTCCCGGGCCAGTGACTTGAGGCCGGTGATGCTGGTGCGGGTGTACATCTGAAGCGGCCCGGCTCCCAGCAGCGCGCGCAACTGGCGTTCGTCGGCGTCGGCGATGAGGGCTTTGCCGTGCGCGGTGCAATAGAGCGGTACCAGCTCGCCCGTCTGGCCGGAGACGGCGAGCACGTGGTTGGCGTGGACGGAGTCAATGAAGAGCGCCTGCTTGCCTTCGCGGATGGCGAGATGAGCGGTTTCGTTGAGCTGCCTGGCGAGGTGCTGGAGTTCGGGATGGGCGACCTTGACCAGCATGTTGCTCCAGTCGTACTGGCGCGAGAGCGTCCACATCGACGAGCCCAGCAGATAGTCCTTGCGGCCCGGCGGGCAGGACAAAAAGCCGCGCCGGCGCAGGGTATGGGCGAGGCGGAATGCGCTGCTGCGGTCGATCTTGAGCAGGTCCGCCAGTTCCCCCAGCGAGACCGGCTGCTTGGAACCGGCTACATGCTGGAGAATCGCCAATCCGCGATCCAAACTTTGGATAAAAGGCGCCTGAGGGCTCTTGGTCGGCATAGTGTGATCGTCCGGTCCTCAACTTTACTCCGATAGATTTAAGATACCTCACCGTCTCTGAAACCAAATTGGTGCGGCGGGGTGGGATGGGGGCGGCGGGCGTCGAAACCGTCCGGCTCAGCCGTCACCGCGCCGCGGATCCCCCGGCCCTCCATCAAGGGCCTGAAATGCCCGCGAAAGGGTTGCTTGACGGGGCGCGGGCAAATGTAGATGATGGTTGCATTCGATGCACGATATGCAAAATTGATCTCTTAGAACGCAATCTCGCCGTTCGGCATTTCAGATTCCAACGCGGCGGCCAGCCCCAACGGCAATTTGCAAAGGAAGGCAGGAAACGCGCGGCATGGACTACGCATGTTTTGGATTGAAGGACCGCATCGCCATCGTGACCGGGGCTTCGCAGGGAATCGGACGCGCCATCGCGCTGGGATTGGCGCAGGCCGGAGCCCATCTGGCACTGGCCAAGCACCCGGTGGGCAGCATGGAAGGGATCGAAAAGGTGCGCGCGGAGATTGAGGCGCTAGGCCGCGAGGCGATCATCGTGCCCACCGATGTTTCCGAGCCCGCGCAACTGACGGCGCTGATGGAGGCGGCGAAGACCAGGTACGGAGCCATCCATATCCTGGTGAACAACGCGGGATGGACGGGGACGACGCCGGCGCTGGAGGTGACCGAGGAAGAGTACGACAAAACCATGGCGGCCTCGCTCAAGAGCGTGTTCTTTGCCTGCCAGGCGGCGGCTCGGATCATGATTCCGCAGGGCAAGGGCAGAATCATCAACATCGGCTCGAACTTTGGGGTGGTGGGGTTCAAGAAGCGCTCGGTGTATGCGGCGGCGAAAGCGGGGGTGCATCATCTTTCGCGCGCACTCTCGCTGGAATGGGCCCATGACGGCGTGGTGGTGAATACCGTGGCGCCCTGCATCACGGAGACGGATTCGCGGCAGGAATATTCTGGAGCGGCCGGGCTACAAGGAATGGGCAACCGGCGAAATGCTTCCGCGCGGCCGCTGGAATCAGCCGGAAGACCTGGTGGGCGCGGTGCTGTTTCTGGCCAGCGACATGGCCGACATGGTTGTGGGTCACGTGCTGATGGTGGATGGCGGCTGGACCATCCACTAGAGCGCCTTCAGGCCGGGAGTCAAACTTAAATCCGAATACGGAGAAATGAGAAGGGTATGAAGCTTGCCAATAAAGTTTCGCATTGATCACCGGGGCGTCCCAGGGAATCGGGAAAGGGATTGCTCTGACATTCGCCAAGGAGGGCGCCGATGTCATCGCTGTCAGCCGCTCGATCAAGGACGACAACCCGCTGATTGCAAGTGTCCGGGAATTGGGCCGGCGCGTGATGACCATTGGCGCCGATGTCTCGTCGCGGGAAGAGATCGAAGCGATGTTTGAGCGCGCCTGGAGCGAGATGGGCCCCATCGACATCCTGGTCAACAACGCCGGCATCGAGACCATCGTGCCCTTCCTGGAGTTGACCGATAAGCAATGGAGCGACGTGACCAATATCAACTTGAGAGGCCCGTGGATGTGCTCGCAGGCCTTCTGCCGGCGCGTGATCGCCGCCAAGCGTCCTGGAGTCATCGTAAATATCGGCTCCATTCAGGCCGCCAAGGTTCTCCCCGGACGCACCCACTACGCTCCGACAAAGCTCGGCCTGGAAGCGCTGACCCGCAATTTGTCGGCTGAGGTTGCGCCCTTGGGCATCCGCGTCAACTGCGTTCATCCGGGCCTGATCGAGACTCCGATGGTGGATTGGGTCTTAAAGAATCCCGATATATTGCCCCATGTACTGGCCCAGATATCGCTGGGCCGCCCCGGCCAACCGGTCGAGATTGGCACTGTGGTGGCCTTTGTTGCCTCCGACGAAGCTAGCTACATGACCGGCCAGTCGTTCCATGTGGATGGCGGCTGGGAAGGAAAGTAGGAGCGGATTCTCAACGGCGTACGGTATATGCTCGATGGCGGAGGAGAAACCTTGAAACGGCGCCAATTTCTTGCATCAACATTTGCGGCATCGGCAATGGCCCTGACGAAACGGGCCCATGGAGCGGCATCCGGCGCGCCCGCGTCCGCAGGCAAACCCCGGCAATATTACGAACTGCGCAAGTATCAACTGCGCTCCGGCGCGCAGAGCCAAACCACGGCAAAGTACGTGGCCGATGCTTTGATCCCGGCGCTCAACCGCATGGGCATCGAACCGGTGGGCGCGTTCAATCTCGATTTTGGGCCGGAGACGCCGGCGCTTTATCTTCTGCTGCCCTCGGCCGATCTGGAGACCCTGGCGAACGCTGAGTTGCGGCTGCGCGAGGACGAACAGTTCCTGGCCGCGGCCGCGGCTTTCTGGAATGCGCCGGAGAGCAGCCCGGCGTTTGAACGCCTGGAGAGCACGCTGCTGATCGCGCTGCCGGGTTGGCCGCAATTGGTTTTGCCTCCGCCCACGGCGGACAAGGGCCAGCGGATATTCCAGTTGCGCACCTACCAGAGCGCGAGCAACCGGGATCACGTGGCCAAGATGAAGATGTTTGAGTCGGGCGAGTTCGAGGTGTTCGAGCGCAGCGGATTTTGGCCGGTGTTTTTCGGCGACGCGCTGATCGGGCCGCGCCTGCCGAGAGTGACCTATATGGTCAGCTTGAAAGATCTGGAGCAGCTCAACGGGCTATGGAAGGCCTTCTTCAGCGACCCGCAATGGAAGAAGCTGACCGCGATGCCGGAATTCAACTTTGAACCCACGGTGAGCAACGTAAGCAACCTGGTGCTAACTCCGGCGCAGTATTCGCAGGTATAGGTTAGCGGCATGGCGCGGCGCACGGGCGAAGATGCGCCGCGGCCGGGCCAGTGGCTGAGCGTTGGGTCATAACCTCTGCCGCAAGCAGCCTGTGGCGAAAATCCAAAGACGTTGAAAAACGTCCCTCAGAGGCTAAAGCCCCGCTGATTGTGTTGGCTTTATGGCACGGCTAAAGCCGTGCCCTTTCAAAGCCGACCTGCACCACAAACTGCTACGCACCGGCGATGACGCCGCGCTCGAGCAGCCAGGCGACCGACTCCTCGACCGCCTGGAGCGGCGTATAGCGCGGCTCGTAGCCGAGCAGGCGGCGGGCTTTCTCGATGCTGCAATGGGGCGAGTGGCGGATGTGATCTTCAGTGACCGCGGCGTCGCGCGCGGAGACGCCCGCTTCCATTCCTCCCAGGGAAGAAAGCGCAGATTCGGCGGCTGGCCGAACCAGGCCGCCATTTGCTCCGCATAGCCGCGCAGGGTGAGCGCGGAGGCCGCGACCACGTGAAAGCTCTGGCCCAGCGCGGCCTCGCGGTTGCGAATGGCGAGCAGAAAGGCGCGCGCCACATCTTCGGCGTGGACGTGGTGAACGGTTTCCATGCCGAAGTTGGGGAGGCAGACCTCAGCGCCCTGCTTGAGCGCGGCGAAGACGGCGGTGTTGAAGTTGCCGGCGGGATTGACGGGCGCCCAACCCGGCCCGACGATATGGCCGGGATGAAGCACCGTGACCGGCAGGCCGGTCTCCCCGGCCTGCGCCAACAGCCAGGCTTCGATGGCGGCCTTGCGAATGCCGTAGTCGCCGAAGGGTTGGCGCGGCCGGTCTTCCGTGGTGGGAACGGAGGCGCTGGGTCCGTGAACCCAGATCGTGCCGCAGTGAAGCAGATGCGTATGTGTTGCCGCGCAGCGCCGCCGGCCAGTTGATGCGCGCTGGCGGGGTGATAGCAGGTGAGGTCGACGACCGCGTCGGCTTCGAGGCGCGCGATGCGCTCTCCGAATGCGCCGGCTTCTTCTTCCGCGTCGCGGTCGAGATAGCAATAGGCGATGGAACTCCACGCGCGGATGCTCGCGATAGGGCTGCCGCTGCCCGCGGCAGACGCAGATGACTTCATCGCCCGCTTCAACGAGCATGGGCGTGAGATAGCTGCCGATATGACCCGTTCCGCCGATCACGGCTACGCGCATTTCAACGCCCGTTCTGCTCTCGATTCCGCTTGCCGGCTCTGGGGGCGCCGCGCCGGGCTCTGGAGTTTGACACGGCGAATTTCACAAACTTATAGTACATTTCGATTACGCAACGGCAGTTGCATATTAAGCATCATAGTTGCCTGCGCGGATCTGCTTACGCGAATGCCGTTGACGCGCAGAGCCGCGGGACGGAGGATTCGCGAGCGTGCGCGGCCTCAGCTTTCCAGTGTAGTTCCACACGCGGCGGCGGGCCGCGATCCCTTTGCTGCGCGTGCGTCGTCTGCTGCGCCAGGGCATGCTGCGGCTGCTGGCGGTGAAAGACTCCGACATCCGCATCATGACCATGGAGCAAAGCCGCGACGCGGTGGATAACGGCCTGCACTCCGGCGGCGCTTTTTCCGCCGTGATTCCGCTGGTGGCGTTGTTTTATGGCGGCGGCCTGCGGCTCGACATCGAAGATCCCACTCGCCGCGGCCAGGATATGTTCACGCTGAGCAAAGGCCACGCGGTGGCGGCGCTGGCGTCGATCTACGCGGATCTTGGGCTACTTCGACTTGAGCGTGCTGAAGAACTCGCGCTCTTACGAGAGCATTCTCAACGGCCATCCCGGGCCGGTGCTGCCGGGCGTGCAGATTGCGACCGGTCCCATGGGCCAGGGCATCGGCGTGGCGCAGGGATTTGCGATTGCCGGCCGCACCGAGCCGCGTTTCGATTCCTATTGCATGACGGGCGACGGCGAACTGCAGGAAGGCTCGGTGTGGGAGGCGGTGATGTACGCCGGGCAGAACCATCTGGACAACTTCTGCGTGCTGGTGGACCGCAATCACGGCCAACTCGACATCCACACCAAGACGGTGTACCCCATGCCGGATCTTGCCGCGGTGTTCCGCGCCTACGGCTGGGAAGCGGTGGATGTGGACGCCACCGCAATACGACGCAGTTCTGGCGGCGCTGGAGCGCTTCCGGCTGGGCGCGCGCAACGGCAAGCCTACGGCCATCGTTTGCCACGCGACCAAGGGCTACGGAGCGTTCTCCGACTTCCTCAACAAGCACAAAGTGACGGTGCCGGACGCGCTGGCTGCGCAGGAGCTGGAGTTGCAGCAGGAGCGGCGCGGCAAGCGCAGTCGCCGAGGTGGTGGAGTTTCTGGCGCAGTTGAGCGATGAGCCTGAGGAGGCCGAGGTGCGGCGGTCGGCTGCTCGACGCGGCGCGCGAAATGCATCTGGAGATCGTCTTCGATCGGCGGCGATGAAGGCGCGGTGCGATCGGTTCCCGGGCCGGTGCTGACCGGCCGCGTCCCGCCGCGCGACAAGCGCATCCGTTACAACCCGGCGCTGCTGCCCAAGATCGACCCGCGCGAAATCCTATACCGCGGCAGCCATTGTGACCGCGGCGATGAAGGTGTTTGCGCTGGACAGCCGGGTGGCGTCGATCGACTCCGACCTGGCCTCAACCAGCGGCCTCGAAGCCGGCGTGGCGGCCGTGGACCAGCGCCGCGCGCTCAACGTGGGCGTGGCCGAAGCCAACATGATGCTGATCGGCGAGGCGTTTGCCGCCCTGGGCGGCGAATGTATGGGTGAGCACCTTCTGCCCGTTCTTCAACTGGCAGGTGATGCGCCGCATCGCCGTGGGCCATCAGGAACGGCTGGAGGCCATGGAGGCGGCCGACGGCTGGCTGAGCGAGGGCCACGGGCTGGACCTGACCTTTCTGGCCACCGCGGCGAACTTTCGAGACGCGCACCAACGGCGCCACGCACATGGGCAACGACGACATCACGACCTTCGACGCCGTGGCCCACCTGAAGATCATCGACGTCTCCTGCCCGCAGCAGATTGCTGGCCATCATGAAGTGGATTATGGAAGGCAATCGCGGCCTGGTGTATGTGCGGGTGATGCGCACCGAGGCCGCGGTGCTTTATCCCGGCGACTACGAGTTCGAATTCGGCAAGGGATACCGGCTGCGCGCAAACGCACGGAGGACAGGCGGTGATCGTCAGCAGCGGCCGCGGCGTGCACGAGGCGCTGGCGGCGGCGGACGATTCTCTCCGGCCGCGGCATCGAGGCCGGCGTGGTGGACATGCCCTCAGTGGACGGCGATATGCTGATGGAGTTGGCGGCATCGGGCAAGCTGCTGGTATTTGCCGAACAGAACAACGGCTACCTGTGGCAGAGCTTTTTGAAGACGCTGTACCGGCGGAGGCATGAATGCCACGGCGGATGTGCTGCGAGCGCGTGGTGACTATTTCTACGCTCGACGCGCGGGGCGAAGCGCAGTTTATCCACTCGGCCACCTATGAGCAGTTAACGGCCGCATTCGGCCTCACCCCGGAGGCGATTGCCGATACGGTGGCCGGCAGCCTGGCCGCGCCGCGGACGTAAGTGCAATTCCCCATCCCACGAGGTTCCGATGAAACTGCCCATTGTCGACGAGAACAGCATTGAAGCTCTAAATCTGCCTGGCCGCGATCTGCGCTGGGTGGTGACGAAGGAAAACACCGGCGCGCACCATTGCACCATGTGCGTGATCGAAGTGCAGCCCGGACAGACGGTGCGGCCCGCGCACTCGCACCCCAACGGCGAGGAAGTTATCTATATCATGCAAGGCTCGGGGAGAGTGATGATCGAGGGCGTGGTGGAACCGGTGAAAGCCGGCTGCGCCGTGCTCTTCCCTCAAGGGCAGATTCACATGCTGCAGAACTCGGGAAGCGAGCCCATGAAGGTTGCGTGCTTCTTCGCTCCGCCTTCCGATTTAGGCACCTATAAGTTTTTTGAAGAGATTCAATTCCCCGAATGAGCGGATTGCGGTTGAAGATGCTGCAGCTGGACGGACACCAGCCGCAGCAGTTTCCCCAAGCCGTTAATTCTGCGACTTGTTTCCGTTCAGAATTCCCTCTATTACGGATTTGGGCGCGGGCAGATGGTCCTCATTCTCTTTGAGCCACTGGTGAAAATCCTGTTCGATAGGCGGCGTCCAGCGGGCGTCGATTTGTCCCGCGGTGTACTTTTTCTGCTGCAAGCGCAGGTGGCCGAACGTGTCCTCGAGGTGAGTGCGCTCCGACTCCTCAACGACCCGTTCCGCCAGTTGAGGGGGGATGAAGATCACGCCGCCGTTGCGCCCCAGGACCACATCGCCAGGCATAACCAGCGCCTGGCCGATGCGGGTGGGACCGTTGATGCTCACCATGGTGGAGTTAAGCATGGCTGCCCCACGCCCATCGGGGAGAATCATTCCGAAGTGGTGCGAGGGATCGTAATAGCGAACAAAGGAGGTGAAGTTGGGCAGCACTACCAGGCCGTTGATGTCACGGACGGCGCCATCGTAGACGATTCCATTACCCGATCTCGCATAGATGGCGTTGCCTACATTGTCGCCAATGGAGGGTCCGTTCACCTTGAGCCCGAAGTGGTCGCTCACATAGACGTCGCGGGGCTGGAGCATATCGACAGGCCACGCGTTGGTGCCTCCGATGCGATGATCCCGTTTCCCTTGCGCTTGAATCTCTAACTGTATATCGGGTCTTCCCGGCATCCAGGCTGAGGTCAGCGCCCTGCCCACCAGCACCTGATCGGGATGGATGACATACCAGCCGTCTTCGTACTGGTGCGTAAAGCCGGCGTCGCGCAGGGTTTCCCATGCCTCTTCGAGAGTCACGGTCTTCATGCGGTCCAAAATGTCGTCGGGAACTTTGGGCCGGCCGTCGGGAAACCTTGGTCCGTTCCAGTAACCGGTGAACTGAATGACGTCATCCCGCGTGAAAAATTCCCCATGCCACTGGGTGGTGGTTTCGGCAGCATTCTCCTCGGATGCGACGCCCTGCTGCGCCCAGAGACTCGGAGTGAGTGCCAGAACGATGGCCCCGGCCAGTACGCTTACTAAGAACTTGCGTATCTTACAATTTGTTCCCATGATCTTCCGCGCCTTTCTGCCCCATGAATGGAGGCCCGCTTAAGACGTTTGCGCGTGTTTCATCGCTCCGATGCGGACCACATAGCCCTCCTGGGAGCCGGCTGTGAACCGGGTCCCGGGAGGTTAGCGAGCCGCAAGGGCTGCAGATGAAATACGCTCGACTGAAATACGCTCTACTGCCCCTGTTCGAACCACGGTGTACCGGGAATCTGGGCTTTCTTTGCCGCAACCTCGTCCATCTCCACACCCAGGCCTGGGCGGTCGGAGGGAGTGATGAAGCCGTTCTGGATGATGTTGCCCTCCTTCACCCAATTTCTCCAGTGGTCGGGGAAATTGATCCAGTGCCATTCCTGGGCCAGGAAGTTCGGGAAGGTCGTGCAGGCGTGAGACGTGGCCATCATCCCGATCGGCGAACAGACGCTGTGCGGCGCCAACGGGACATAGAAGGTTTGCGCCAGGTTGGCGACCTTCTGGGCCTCGGCAAGACCGCCGGTCTTCTGAAAGTCGGGCTGGATGATGTCGATCCCCTTCTTCTGCAGCAGCTCACTGAACCCCCAGCGCATGTACACATTTTCGCCGCAGGCAATGGGTGTATTGGTCGACTGCCGGATGTCCACCATGGCGTCAATGTCTTCCGCCGGGCAGGGCTCCTCGAGCCAGGTCAGCCGGAAGGGCTCCAGCGCTTTGGCGACCTTCTTGCCGGTGGAAGCATCGTAGCGGCCGTGCATGTCGCAGCAGAACGCCATATCGGCCGGCATCTTTTCGCGCACGGTGGAAACCCACTTCACGATACGATCGATCTCGCCGTTGGTGGCCGTCCAGTTATATTTATCCCAGCGTGCGGGATCCTCGTCGTCGTCCAGGTCGATCTTCATCATGGAAAAGCCTTGAGAGGTGATCCACGGGAGCTTGCGGTCCATCTCGGGCCCGATGGGAGTGGTTTCAATATCCGAGTCGCAATAGATGCGAACCTTATCGCGGAACTTTCCGCCCAGGAGCCGGTAGACAGGCAGTCCCATGGCCTTTCCGGCGAGGTCCCACAAGGCGATTTCGAGACCGGACAACGCGGTGACGTACTGGCCGGCCTGCGCCCCGGCGAAGATGCCCTCGGTGCGGATCCTCTCCCAGATCGGTTCCACATCGAGCGGACTCTGCCCGATGAGCATGCGCCTCATGCCGTGGAGCAGCGACACGGTTCCGACCGCGGCATCCGTACACTCGCCTTCGCCGAAGATGCCCTGGTCCGAGTAAACCCGGATGTGCGTTTGCGGCCCATGGACGACCACCTGGGCCGTGCGGATATCAGTGATTTTGATCTTGATTCTCTGGTAAGGCGTGCTGTTGGATTGGATGGCGTCCGCTAAGGCAGGGAGCGAAAAAGCCGAGAGTGATGCTGCTGCTGGAAGGGCGGCGCCCTTCAACATGGTTCTCCTTGAAAAAAGTTCCATAGTCCGGGTTCCTCCATGGTCTAAGAAAAATGCTTAGCTAACACATTTCCACCAGCAGGCCTTTACCGGGCCAAATGCCTGCCCAGCGCATCCATAAAAAGGCGATGAACTTCGATAAGGTGCTGATGTTGGGCGAAGGATACAAAACCGATTTGTCGTCTGTCAAGTAAATCGCTCACCTGCACTCGTGCGAGTAAAGCGATTTCCCGCGTCAGCCGCGAGAAGTTACTCATTTTGAGCCAGTTCTCCTGCCAAGCGGGGTCAGGAGAAACTGCGATTCCCTGTTCGCATACGCAAAATGGCCCTGTGGTTCGCCAACATGCCATCCGAGTTCAAATCGCGCCTGCGTGAAGCTTTACGGCGACGAGGAAAGTTGCGGTCAGCGAGTCCGTGTCCCGGCTGCGTGAATAAGCCGCCGCAAAGCAGCGTCCCGGTAGGGAAATCGAGCAGAATGCCGCAGTCCCAGCCGTGGGGGACGTGCGGCGTGCAGATCCGATCGGTGCCAACAGCGAGGATGTCCCATCTGCAGTTGAAAGTTGAGCGGCGGTTCAGCCTGATTCTGAAAGAATCGGGTTGCCAAACCTTGAAGGGAGAACCGCCGTGAAGAAAACGTACCATACGATAGGCAAGCAAGGGAAAGTCAACGAGCAGGAACTGGCCGGCTTTCTGGCCAAGAATGGGCAGGCGTTGTTGCCCATGGTGGATTTGATCGAGCAGTGCCAGGTGGCCTGTGACGAACTGATCGACGTCACCGGACGAGCGGCCATTCAGGCGGTGTTGCAACTTTCGGCCATCGAGGCCGCAGGCGGCCCGCAGCAGCAGGGCAAGCGGCGCTCGGGCGACGTGGTTTTCTACGGTCGCCAAGCAGGCCAGGTGCTTCTGAGCGACCGCAAGTTGGAAGTCCAGCGGCCCCGCTTGCGGAGCAAAGGCCGGCGGGGCCAGGAAGTGGAAGTTCCCGCCTACGCGGCCATGCAAAACCCAACGCCGATGGGAGCGCGGATGCTGGACATCCTGCTGCACGGGGTTTCCACGCGCAACTATAAGCAAGTCATCCCCCCGATGGCGGAGACGGCGGGCGTGTCGCGCTCGGCGGTGAGCCGGGCAGCGATCGAGGCCTCCGAAGCCGAGGTGGAAGCGCTGCTGGCGCGGCGTTTCGACGAGCTCAAACTGCTGGTCATCTACATCGACGGGCTCATCTTCGGCGACTACACGATGATCGGCGCGGTGGGCGTGGACAGCGAGGGCCACAAGCACGTGCTGGGCATCCGGGAAGGCGCCACGGAAAACTCCACCGTAGTGACCGAACTGCTGGAAGACATCGTCTCGCGCGGCGTGGATCCCAAGCGCAAGATGCTGTTCGTTATCGATGGTTCCAAGGCGCTGCGGGCGGCCATCAACGCCGTCTTCGGCAGCCATCAGCCGGTACAACGCTGCCGCGCGCACAAGCTGCGCAACGTGCTCGACTATCTGACCAAGGACGATAAGGCGCAGGTCAAAAGCCTGCTGCGCGCAGCCTGGAAACTGGACGCCGACAAAGGCATGGCACGGATCAAGAAACTGGCAGCATGGCTGGACCAGAAGTATCCGCAGGCGGCGGCCAGCCTGCTGGAGGGTCTGGAGGAGTGCTTCACCATCAACCGGCTCGACATCCCGCCGGCGCTGCACCGCTGCCTGGCGACCACCAACATCATCGAGAGCCCGCACGCCGGAGTCCGCATCCAGACCCGCCGCGTCACCCACTGGCAGAACGGCAGAATGGTGTTGCGCTGGATGGCTTCGGCGTTCCTCAGAACCGAGAAACGCTTCAAACGCATCATGGGACACCGCGATCTATGGGCGCTGGAAGCGATCCTCAACCCGGCTGCGACCGCCAACCAGAAGGCGGCGTAGTAACATCAACCTAACCGCCGCCCGCCACTTTCAACTACGCGCGGGACATGCTCCCAACAGCGCAAAGCAGGTGTATTGACACCCGCCGCACACACACGCAATCTCTTTAATCCTTGGATAATAAAACGGCTTGGTGGAGGCGGCGGGAGTCGGATTAGAACGCCGCATTGATTCTACGTAAGTTATTGTGTTTCCAACGTCGCAAAAAACGCAGAATACGGTCAATACACCCTACTTGAGTACGCCACAAGTACACGAGGTTTTGTACGCTACTGAATCGTCCCACCCTTCAAGGAGGCGATGAACTCATATACCTCGTTTGGCGAGTGGACCACAAAGCTGTCAGCGTGGTTAGGGTTCTTATCGATTGCAATCCTCCGCAATGAATCGAGAAGCGGGAGATGGACCGGCGCGAGCTTTGCTTTGTGGAGTACCGGCTTCGCATCCAGCACCGCGTCGATTACCCTTTGCGCATCAGCTTCGCTCATAAAAAATCTGATGGGGTGGCGACCAGGAAAGCGGTCGTCTGGGATCACAAGGTAATCGCCAGTCTTTGCCCGAATTGCCCACGCTTTATAATCTTCGGGAAACTCTCCCTCAATCACATCAAGGTCAAGCGGCTTTATCATCATTCCCCCTGTGCGCAACTCCCCCTTGCAATACCTCGTGGGTGTGCTTTGATTATTAGGCAATTGTAGCGTTTCTGGCCCTCTCTACTAAAACAACAAACCAAATTTCACTGGAGGCATGGATGTAAACCGAATCATTTGCGGGGATTCAATCGAGGAACTTCGCGCACTCCCAGCACAAAGCATCGACCTCGTGATTACGGACCCTCCCTACTCAACGCCAACGATCACGGCGTTTGGTCGTAAGAAGGTTAAGAACCTTGCCGACCTCTCCCTTCAGGAGTTTTATTTCCGCGAAATCAAGCGTGAGTTCGAGCGGATATTGAAACCGGATGGAAGGGTATTTATCTTCTGTGATGACAAATATTACCCGATATTATTTGGCGTATTTTACGACTGGCAGAATTCGAATCTAGTCATTTGGGACAAGGGTAGAATCGGGATGGGCAATCCATTTCGTAAACGTCACGAGCTCATTTTCTATGCGAATCGGGAACCATACGAGTATCAGCGAACTGCCACTATCACGCACTTTCCCAGTATCCTCCAATACGCCCCAGAAGAACATCGCGTACACGGTGCACAAAAGCCACTCGCGCTAATAAAAGACCTGGTCATCGGATTTTCAATGCCAGGCGACAATGTCCTCGACCCGTTCGTAGGAAGTGGCACAACTGCCATAGCCGCCAAACAACTTGGCAGAAACTATCTTGGCATCGAGCTGAACCCTGAATATGTGAAAATCGCCGAATTTCGGCTTGCACAGGTACAAGAACCCCTCTTGAGTACACCACAGGTACGCGAAAACAAAATCGGCACACAGCTACTTTAGATTCAGTAAGATAGTTGGTGGAGGCGGCGGGAGTCGAACCCGCGTCCGAAATCGTTGTCAGCCGGGAGAATCCATGCTCAGTCCGATTCCGAAGAGTTCGCCGCTGGCGCTTGAGAACGGACAAGATGCGCCAGAAGCTAGTCCGATGATCTCGCGCAAAACGGCACGGACCGAGCCGTTTGCGCCAGCCTGCTGCATGACGTCCGCTCACGGCCCACAGGCGAAACCGTGGAAGACGGCTGCTTAGTTAATTAAGCAGCAAGTGCCAGATTATCGTTGGCAACTTTGGTTTTGCAGGCGATTACGGGTGCCCACACCCCGGCATGCCTCCTGACCGCGAGCGATCCCGTCGAAACCGTGACGCCCCCATACGAAGGTGCGCGCACGAGGCCAACCGGCTCGTGGTGCATGAGCTATTCTACCTCTTTTGCTCCAACTGGGCCTTTAAAGGAAAGCGCAATCCCGCTTGAAACTACAATTTCGCGGAAGGAACGGGCTTTTGCTCGGAGCATTGCACCGCGGTATCCGCCGTGCTGGAGAGCGGCTGGTGTCCCGTAGCGGGGTTGAAGGGCCAATAAGGAGCGGGACAAGCCCAGAGATGATACTTGAGGCCTTCGCCCAAAGTGGTTGTCGTGGGCACGCCGGGCTTCAAAGAGTACTGACCCCACGCCAGCTTTTCTTCCGAGGCGGGATTCGGAGCGCCCGTCAAATCGAGGGCAATGATGACATTCACTGGAACAGTGGCGTTATCGGTTGCGACTAGGGAGGCTGGATTGTCCGGGCCATATAAATGCGGACCTGGAGTCATGGCGACCATAGCAGAGTCCGGCTGAGGCGCTTGCGCGCGGGAAGAGAGCGTTGAAAATGCCGCCAGCGACAAAGCCGCCAGCAGAACTGGCATCATTTTCACAGTGACCTCCGAACAGAAGGATGCATTGCCGTCACGTTATACCAGATGAAATAAAGAATGCGCAACCATTAAATGTGCCTTGCGCCCAGGCCTAATGTTTTCTGATTGATAGTTTCGCACTCACGCGGGGCGGGTCGCGTGCGAATCGCGGCCGGGCCCGGCAAGCCCCGTCAGTGGGCATGCATTGAAGCGCTTTTAGAGCAGATTCAGAGTTCCCGTGTTGCGGCCAAGACCGTGTCCGCCGCGGCGGACGCTCGCCGGGCCCCCGAGTCGCTGGGAACCCCGGCTTCCACCCCGGCGACGAAGACTTGTCGCTACCACCCTAAGAAGCAGAGGCCGCTTCTTGGGGACCCCGGTCTGGGGACCCCGGAGCGGAAAAAGCCACTCGACTGCACGGTTTCTGCAATGAGCAGAATCGAAATCGCTGTAGCCGATACGCGCTTGCCGGCGAGGACCGAAACCAATTCCGGCCAGCCTGACGCAGGAACGGGTGGGTGGGAAGCGCCAGTCCGCTGCGACGGCGCGAAGGCCACGCCCAACGAGGGCAGGCGGGTGGCCACCTACCCTACGGCATTTCTCCTCTTTCCGTAGAGTCGCCGAGTGGCGTGCAACGTGGATTTTACTTCCACCCCAGCGACGAAGACCTGTCGTTCCACCCCAGCGAGCATCCGCCGCGGCGGACGCTCGCCGGGGACCCCGAGTCGCTGGGGACCGCGGAGAGGAAAAATCCACTTGGCTGCCGTGGCCTGCTCTATAGCAAGAGGAGAGATGCTTTAGCGTCAGGCCGTGAAACCCCGATCCGTGTTGGTCGCGGGACCGCGCTTGGCCGCCGGACCGCGCACAAAAAAAACGGCACGAACGGTAACGCTGTTCGTGCCGGGAGGCCAGTGACGCAAACTACTTCCGTTTGAAGAGGGCGACCATAGTTCGCACTCTTCATCCGGAATAAATCCACTATAGCATAGATTCAGGAGAATGCAAATACAAAAATTAAAATTAAAATTATTTTTCTCAGGGTCTCGGCAAGCGGCCATCTCACCCCCAGCAAAGCAGCCATCGATGATGAACCCCAGGCACAATAGTCAAGACAAGGAGCGTCGGTCCTCAAGGCATTAAAGGCGACACAACATGTTTAAATTCTACGACATTGAAAGCATGACAAGAAGCAGGAGGGCGATTGCCGGACGGTTGGGAAGAAGGCTTTTCGCAGTCGTTTCAGGAGGCGGGAAGGGTTCTGCAGCCGCATGATGGCGCCCCAAAAGCTGGGCTGAATTCTCTGCAAAAGTGGAGAAATCGCCGAAAATCCACATTTTGGGATTTTCGAAGACCACGGGCGGATCGGTCCGGATGTCCGCGGGGCTTGGACGTTGGCTGCATTTCAGACCGGTTTGTCAGCCTGCGCGGCCAGACGGAAATCTTTCTCTGTCAGCCCCTTGGCGTCGTGGGTGATGAGGCTCAAGCGCACGCGATTGTAGCGGATGTCGATGTCAGGATGATGCCCGGCCGCCTCGGCCAGCTCGCCCACTTGGTTAACAAACCGGAGGGCTGCGCGGAAATCACTGAAAGTGAAGGTTTTCACAAGCTCGCCGGTGTCGATCCGCCAGCCGGGCAACTGGGCCAAACGCAGCGTAACTTCTTCAGCCGGTAATGCGGACATGGTCACCGCTCCTTAAACCAGATTGGGGATTAGGTTGAGGATTAGATCGGCGAAAGACCGATCTGGAAGCAAATTCAGGGTTTGGAGAGTTTGGAGCCCTGCGCGACGTCAAAGGCCGAGAAGCGCTTGCTTTGGCCGCTGATCTCCGCACGCAGTTCCTGCCAAAGCTCATTGGGAATCTTGAGAAAGACCTCGACGACAGCAGGATCGAATTGGGTCCCCGAGCAACGCAGAATCTCTTCGCGGGCGACGTCGAAACTTCTTGCCTCTCGGTAGGGGCGGTCGCTGGTAATGGCGTCCAGGGTATCGGCGACGGCGAAGATGCGGGCCCCGATGGGGATCTCCTGGGCGCGCAGGTTACTGGGATAGCCGCTGCCGTCGTAGCGCTCCTGGTGACAGAATACGATCTCGGCGGCTCCGGCGAGAAAAGGAATTTTGCGCAGCATGAAGTAGCCGCGCGTGCAGTGCTCGCGCATCAGCTCCTGCTCTTCCGGGGTAAGTTTTGCGGGCTTGCGGAGGATCTCATCGGGAATGGCCATTTTACCGATGTCGTGAAGGAAGGCGCCGCGGGCAATGATCTTGATCTCATCCGGCGGGAGCCCTATGGCGCGAGCCAGAGCGATGGTGTAAGCGGTGACGCGTTTGGAGTGGCCTTCGGTCTCGGAGTCCTTGAGGTCCAGGGCGTCGCCCAGCGCCTCCAGGGTTACATCGTAGGAGTGCTCCAGATCTTCCATGGCGTGGCGCAGCATCTCGGTGCGCGCGCGCACCATCTGCTCCAGGCTTTGCTGGTAGTTCTGGCTCTCTTCCGCCACGCGGCGGTAGTTGAGAGCGCGCTCCACGGTGCCGATCAGGTGCTCGCGCTCGAAGGGTTTGAGCAGATAGTCGTAAGCTCCGCGGCGCATGGCGTCGATGGCCACGCTGATGTCGTGAACGGCGGTGACCATGACCACGGGAACGCCCGGCTGCTGGGCGTGAATGCGATCGAGGAGCACGATGCCGTTGACATCCTGCATCACGATGTCGGTGAGCACGAGGTCAAAGGTGCTCCGCTCCAGGGCCTCCAGCGCCTCGCGGCCGCTGGAGACCAGGTGCACGTCGTAGCCCTGCCGCTCGAGGGTTGAGCCCATCATCGAGCGGACGTGCAGCTCGTCGTCCACTACGAGAACGCAGGCTTTCCTGAGCGTGCGCGTCTCTGCCTCCGCGCGCGAGTTCTCTTCGGGGCTTGAGGCCCCCGGTCCCGCCAGATTCAATGCCAAGCAACTTCCTCCTAGATCCTCGCCGCCAGGCGCCGCGGCCGCAAAGACCTTAGCCTCTCAGATTACGCTCATCTGTAACAGTCTGCCGGGTCCGGTTCAAGAAAGAAAGATCCCTAAGTTCTGGTATCGGCCGCGTCTAACTTTTCCTGGCCCGCCTGTGATACGGGCATCCTTGTTCCGAGGTTCCCGGAGATCCACCCTTGGCAGCCAACCCGGCGTTGGGGATTCCGCCGCGCCGCCATTCTCAACGCAATTATTCCACAAGATCGAGCGGACATTCGAGAACCTATCGCAGAACTTATTCTGCATAACTATAGTAATAGGAAACAAGAATTGCATTTACCACGCATGCAGAGCGTACCTTCTCCCCCGCAACGCTCAATGGCAGGAAAGTTGCGATGCGCAGCGTGCTCCGCGCGGCCCCATTGCGCCGGCGCAGGCCTTCCCTGGTTTAAGGCGGGACACAAGCGCGACTTATTGGATAGAATTCAAGCTCATGAATATAGATCCATCTGCAAAGACTGCGGGAAAGTTCTCCGTCCGCTACATGCTCGTGGTTTGGATTATGGCGATCAGCGCGGTTTCCTTCCTGGATCGCACCAATATCGCCATCGCCGGCGTGGAGATCGGCAGGGAGTTTCACATCAACAACACGCAGTTGGGGTGGATTTTCAGCGCATTTCTGGTGGGCTATTCCGTGTTCCAAATCCCCGGCGGAGCGTTGGCGCGGCGTTTTGGTCCGCGGCGCGTGATCGCGGTGGGAGCGACGTGGTCGGGGATCTTCACGTTCCTGACCGCGTCGGTGCCGGCGGGCTTGACGGGCGCGCTGATGGTGCTCATTTTGATCCGGTTTTCATTGGCGGCCGGCGAGGCCACCATCTTTCCGTCCTCCAACCAATTTGTGGAGCGCTGGATTCCTCTCACCGAGCGCGGCAGGGCCAACGGCATCATCTTCGGCGGCGTGGGGCTGGGGTCGGGGCTCACTCCCGTAATCGTGACGGCGATCCTGTTGAAATTCGGGTGGCGCGCTTCCTTCTGGTTCAGCTCGCTGGTGGTGCTGACGGCGGCCTCCATCTGGTTTCTGGCCTCGCGCGACACTCCCGAACAGCATCCCTGGGTGAGCGGCAGGGAGCTGGACCACATCATCGCCGGGCGCGAGGACATTCCCGGCAAGCCACCCCAACGACGAAGACCTGTCGTCGGGGACCCCGGCAAGGCGGCACGCGGCCAAGGCAAGCCCAAGCGCAAGGCGCCGTGGGGAAGGATCCTCCGCAGCAAGGAGATCTGGGGTGTGACGCTGAGCTATTTCACGTTCGGCTACATTGCGTGGATTTTCTTCAGCTGGTTCTATATTTACCTGGTCCAAGTGCGGCACCTTAGCCTGAAGACGAGCGCCTTGTATTCGATGCTGCCGTTCCTGGCCATGACAACGGGCTCTCTGGTGGGCGGAGTGGCCAGCGACTGGCTGACGCAGCACGTGAGCACGCGCGCGGGGCGCTGTTATCTGCCCGCATGCGCGTTGTTTGCGACGGCCATTCTCCTGGATTTGGGCTCCAAGGCAGCTGAAGCGCCGCTCGCCAGCCTGGTGCTGGCCTGCGGAGCGGGAGCTTTGTATCTCGCGCAGAGCAGCTACTGGTCAGTCACCGCGGACTACGCCGGGGAGTTCGCCGGAGTCGTTTCCGGAACCATGAACATGGGATGCCAGATCGGGGGCGCGGTGACGGCTTCGCTTACCCCGTTGCTCGCCCAGCATTTTGGATGGAATGCATCGTTTCTGGCTGGAACCGTGTTGGCGGTAGTGGGGGCGCTGGCCTGGCTCATCGTCAACCCCAAGGCGCGGTTGATCCCGAGCAGCGGCGCCTCCGACGCCAGCGTGGGCGCAGCCGCTGCCATGTGAGAATTCCGGCGCGGCGGGCGGCTTCACTGTGCTTTATGGCTTGACCTGGCGCCTCGCGCGGCGCGCCGCGACCCAGCCTTCCTTTGTAATCTGCCGGCTGCGGGCCACGGCCAACGCCCCGGCGGGCACGGTTTTGGTAATGCACGAGCCCGCGCCGATATAGGCTCCAT
Organism: uncultured Acidobacteriota bacterium; assembly: GCA_963808795.1. Lineage (GTDB taxonomy): Bacteria > Acidobacteriota > Terriglobia > Terriglobales > Acidobacteriaceae > Telmatobacter. The sequence continues at coordinate 138,014 of CAWEGL010000010.1, read as the reverse complement.
CCTCCACGCTCACGGGCGCCACCAGGGTAGTATCGCTGCCCACAAACACGTGATTGCCGATGCGGGTGATGTGCTTGTGCGCGCCGTCGTAGTTGCAGGTGATGGTCCCGGCTCCGATATTGGTTCCCTCCCCCACCTCCGCGTCGCCGAGATAAGTGAGGTGACTGGCCTTGGAGCCTTTGCCGAGGCGCGCCTTTTTGGTCTCGACAAAGTTGCCCACGTGTGCGTCCTGGCCGATTTCGCTGCCCGGCCGCATATGGGCGAAGGGGCCGATGCACGCGCCATCGGCCACGGTGCTGCCGGCCAGCACGCAACCCTGCTGCACCAGCACATCGTTGCCGAGCGTGCAGTCTTCGATGACCGTGTAGGAGCGGATGAGGCAATCCGCGCCGATGCGCGTGCGGCCCCGCAATTGCACGAAGGGCTCGATCACGGTGTCCGGTGCGACTTCGACATCCGCGTCGATGACCGAGGTCTCCGGCCTATAGATGGTGACGCCGGCGGCCATCAGGCGGTCTGCCGCGGCGGCGCGCATGGATGCGTCCAGGGCGGCCAGCTCGGCGATGGTGTTGGCGCCCAGCAGCTCGGCGGCGTCCCCGGTTTTGAAGGCCACGACGCGCTCCCCGGCAGCGTGCAACACGGCGGCCATATCGGTGAGGTAAAGCTCGGCGTGGGGGTTGTCGGCGGTGAGCTTGTCCAGATGAGCGAAGAGGGGCGCGGTCCGAAAGGCATAGAGGCCCATATTGACCTCGCGGAGCGCCAACTGCTCTGGCGCGAGCATTTTTTGCTCGACGATAGCGGTCACCTCCGGCGTTTTCGGCGAGCGGCGCAGAATGCGCCCGTAGCCGTAGGGATCGTCAGGCTCGGCCGCGGTGAGGGTCATGGCGGCCTGCCGGTCGCGGTGAAAGCGCCACAGCCTGGCGATGGTTTTAGAGCGGATGAGCGGCGCGTCGCCGGAGAGCACCAAAATGTTTTCGTAGCCGGCGACGGATGGGCGCGCACACTGGATGGCGTGGCCGGTGCCGCGCTGCTCGACCTGCTCGACGAAGCGCACGCCGGTGGCGGCTACGGCTTCCCGCACACGTTCGGCCTGGTGGCCGATCACCACGTAAATATCCGCGGGCGCGGCGACCTGGCTGGCCGCGGAAATCACGTGCGCCAGCAGCGGCTTGCCGCCGATCTCGTGCAGCACCTTAGGCCGCCGCGACTTGAGCCGGGTTCCTTTGCCGGCCGCCATGATGACGACGGCCGCATTTGAACCGGCGCGTAGATTCCGCCCCGATTTCCGTGCTGCCCCGCCACTTGCCCGCCGCGGCGGGCTTGCCCCTGGTTTGCTCACTGTCTCTTCTCCGCGGCTTCCGCATGGCCGGATAGCCGGCCGGGCCGTAGGATCACGAACCAACGTCCGCACCTCTTCCAAGCTATTGTCCTCCAATCGGCGCGTCAAACGGTGTGAATCGCCGTAGGTCATTCTTGCCGGCCGGGCGGGTGATGGAGGATGAGGTTTCAAAAGCAGCGCCAACAGCGTTATTCTGGTGCTTGTTCCGCAGCACGGCCGCGCAAGGGGGGCTTGAAATGAGCGAGTTCATTCTCAACGTCAATGGCGCGCCGCTTAAGGTCAACGCACCTGGTGAAGAGCCTTTGCTGTTTGTCCTCCGCAATCATCTCAATTTGACGGGAACCAAGTATGGCTGCGGCGAAGGCCAGTGCGGCGCGTGCACGGTCCTGATCAACGGGAGCGCGATGCGATCCTGCCTGGTCCCGGCATCGGCGGCCGTTCACAAGAAAATCGTGACCATCGAGGGCTTGGAGGCGGACGGGAAGCTCACGGCCGTGCAGCAGGCGTTCCTCGACGAGGAAGCATTGCAGTGCGGCTACTGCACCTCGGGCATGATCCTGAGCGCCACCGCGCTGCTCGGCAAGACGCCTCATCCCACGGAAGAGCAGATCGTGGCGGCCATGGATGGCAATGTCTGCCGCTGCGGGACGTATCCGCGCATCGTCGCGGCCATCCAGCGCGCTGCCCGGGCTCGCCGCGGCGAGCAGGCGCAAACCATGGGAGGCGCGTGATGAACCCCTCCGAACTGCCCGAGCTGGAATGCTTTCAGGATGGGTCATGGGGCCTGCCCAACCTGCAATTGGACCGCCGCGATTTTCTCAAGGCTCTCGGCGGAGGCCTGCTCATTTGCTTCACTCATCCTTCGGCGTGGGCGCAGGAGTCGGGCGGCGGCTTCGGCCGTCATGAGTTGCCGAAGGACCTGGGCGCATGGCTGCACATCGCCGCTGACGGCAAGGTGAAGGTCTTCACCGGCAAGGTCGAGGTGGGGCAGAATATCCGCACCTCGCTCGCCCAACAGGTGGCCGAGGAGCTGCGCACGCAGTTTGACTCCATCACCATGATTATGGGCGACACCGAACTGACGCCATGGGACATGGGCACGTTCGGCAGCCGCACCACGCCCACCATGGGGCCGCAACTGCGCAAGATGGCCGCGGCCGCGCGCCAGATGCTGGTCGCGATGGCCGCCAAGCGCTGGCAGGTGGACGCCGCCCAGGTCACGGCCGCGGACGGCAAGGTGACCGATCCCGCGGCCTCGCGCTCTGTGACTTACGGCGAACTTACGCGCGGCGAAAATCTCGTCGAGGTGGTTGCCGGTGAAGAGCCGCTCACGCCCGCCACGGAATGGAAGATCGCGGGAACCGCGGTTCCCAAGGTCAATGGCCGCGATTTTGTCACCGGCAAGCACAAGTACCCATCCGACATTGTGAGGCCGGAGATGCTGTTTGGCGTGGTGGTGCGCCCCAGCGGCTTCAATGCCACACTCGAATCGGTGGACACCAGCGCCGCGGAAAAAATCTCGGGCGTGAAAGTGGTGCGGGACGGGGATTTCATCGGCGTGGCCGCTCCAGACGTTTACACGGCACAACAGGCGGCTGCGGCCGTCCAAGCCAAGTGGAATGTGCCCGCGCAGCCCTCGAACAGCGATCTCTTCGAGGTGCTAAAGGCCGGCGCCGGCGGCGATGACCGGCCGGAGCATGTGACCGGCTCCGTCGAGAAGGCCATGGCCACGGCGGAGCTGAAGCTGGAAGCCCGCTACACCGTGCAGTACATCGCCCACGCGCCGCTGGAGCCGCGCGCGGCCGTGGCGGAGTGGAACGGCTCCCAACTGACCGTTTGGACGGGAACGCAACGGCCCTTCGGCGTGCGCGACCAGTTGATGGATGCGTTCAACCTTCCCGCCGGCCAGGTGCGCGTCATCCAGCCGGACATGGGCAGCGGCTACGGCGGCAAGCACACGGGCGAGGCAGCCATCGAAGCTGCGCGGCTGGCCAAGGGCGCGGGCAAGCCCGTCAAGCTCATCTGGACCCGCAGCGAAGAGTTCACGTGGGCCTACTTACGCCCCGCCGGCCTGATGGAGATTCGCGCCGCAGCGCGCCGCGACGGAACGCTGGTGGCCTGGGAGCACCACAACTACAATTCGGGTCCTTCCGCGCTCGAAACTCCGTACGAGGTTCCCAACCAGATCATTCAGTACCACCCCGTGAAGTCTCCTCTGCGCCAGGGCTCCTATCGCGCGCTGGCCGCCACCGCCAACAACTTTGCCCGCGAGTCGCACATGGACGGGCTGGCGCACGCGGCGGGCATGGACCCGCTGGAGTTCCGGCTGAAGAACCTTACCGAGCCACGGATGCGCGCCGTTCTTCAGGCTGCTGCCGAGAGGTTTGGCTGGGGTCACGGCAAATGCACGCCCACGCGCGGCTTCGGCATCGCCTGCGGAACCGACAAGGACGGGCATGTGGCCACTTGCGCAGAAGTGGAGATCGATCCCGCGACCAAGAAGATCCACGTCCTCCGCGTGGTTCAAGCATGGGAGTCGGGCGCCATCATCAATCCCAACGGCCTGCGCAACCAGGTTGGGGGCGCGGTCGTGCAAGGCATGGGCGGCGCGCTGTTCGAGGCCATTCTGTTTTCCAACGGCCGCATCCTTAATCCCTATTTTGCCCAGTACCGCGTGCCCCGCTTCAGCGACGCGCCGCAGATCGAGGTGGTGCTGGTCAACCGCAAAGACCTGCCCTCGGCGGGCGCGGGGGAGATCGGCATCATCGGATTGGCCCCCGCCGTGGGCAACGCCATCTTTGCCGCCACGGGCGTGCGCCTGCACGACATGCCCATGGCTCCGGACCTGGCTGTTCCCGGAGATCCCAAGCCGCTCTTCAAAAGCTAGAGCCGGTCTTCGATTGGCCTCAACGGCCTGCGGCGAGCTTTATCGGGGCCGAAAAGAGCATTCTTCAGGGGCGACAACCGGTCTCATAATTGCCAGTGCGCCGGATTTTGGTAGCATGGGACTCGACGACAAGGCGGCTTCCCTGCATTCCGCAAGTCAACGATTCCGCCTTAGGAGGCCGGTTCTAGTGGGAGTCTTGAAAAAGCGCGAGTTCCCTGCCTGATCTTTTGCAGCCTCAGCCTTTTGGGTCCGGACGGAAATTTACCTATAGGAGCTCGGCACTATGAACAAGAGGAATCTGAATCGGCGTGAAGTGATGAAGACCATGGCGCTGACGGCAGGCGCGGCGTACGCCGGCCTGCCCAAGGCCTTGGGCATGAGGCCGGGCAAAATCAAGATCGGCTATACATGCATTACCTGGGGCACGTTTCCACTCCGGCCGGGAACCCATGACCATACGCTGGACCTAGCACTGAAGGACATTTCGGCCGGGGGTTTCTGGAATTTCGAAACCTTTATGGACGATATTGTCGACTGGGATGCGCGGGGCGAGTTGGCAGCTTTGATTGCGCAAGATGGGGTCCCGCTGCTTTCCGCGTACACCCCGGTCGATGTGCTGAATTTGGCCAACCGGAAATCGGAGGTCGAGCGCTTAAAGATGCAATGCCCGATCGTACAGAAGTACCACGGCAGTTACATTGTGCTCCAGGTCAATCACATCAATCCAGCCACCTATAACTTTAAAGAGCACCGCGCCGATATTATCTCCGGGCTCAATGAGTATGCCACGGTGATTACGGATCTCGGCTTGCAGTGCGGACTTCATCAACATACAGAGACCGCCGTCGAATCCCGGGACGAAGTCTACTCGGTGATGGATGCGGTCAATACCAAGGTTATGAAGTTTGCGCCGGACATAGGCCAACTGCAGAAGGGCGGCGCCGATGCGGCGCAGGTCGTCAAGGATTTCCTGCCCCTGGTCACCCATATGCACCTGAAGGACTTCAAGGGCTGGCAGTGGTACGAAGGGTACAGCCCGCTGGGGATGGGCGTCGTGGATATTCCGGCTATTCTCAAGATGATGGAGAGCAAGGGCCTTGAGACCGGCATTATGGTGGAGCTCGATCCCTCGAGGAACGGCCCGTACACGCCGCTCGAAACGGAGAAGATCAGCAAGGCCTATCTCGTGAAGAAAGGCTTCCGATTCCGCAGCTAACTCAAAACCAGGATAGCTGTAAGCCGGAGGCAAGATCGCCAAGTCGCCCGTTCGCTCGCCGCGGCGAGCGAACGGCGACTATCACCTGCTCCAAACAGGACACAGTAACCCTGGTTTTGCCATAGAGAGGCTGCGTGAATTGCCGGGCCGCTTTCATTTCCTACTTTCGCCTTCTTGAGGAACAGACCGCATGAGCACCGCATCCGCAGCTCCGACTCCCGTCCGGTCCGCCGGCGGCGAGCCTCTGCTGGTTCGCCGCGCCGCAGTGCTGGGCGCGGGAACCATGGGCTCGCGCATCGCCGCGCACCTGGCCAATGCGGGGATTCCCACGCTCCTCATGGACCTGGCCGCGGAGGGCGAAACGGAGCCGCGGAACCGGTTGGCCAAGGCCGGGATCGAGGCCATCGCCCGCACCAAGCCGGCCGCGTTCTTTGAGACTTCGTTGGCCGCGCTCGTCACCCCCGGCAACTTCGACGACGACCTGCCCAAGCTGGCCGATTGCGACTGGGTGATCGAGGCCGTCACGGAGAATCTCGAGATCAAGACCGCTCTGCTGCGCCGCGTAGCGCCGCACCTTGCACCCCACGCTTTGCTTACCACCAACACCTCCGGGCTGCCCATCGGCCGCATCGCCGCCGCGATTCCAGAGCTGCGCGAGCGCTTTTTCGGGACGCACTTCTTCAACCCGCCGCGCTACATGCGTCTCGTGGAGGTGATCGCCACCGCCGAGACCGATCCCGCCGTGGTAGCCGCGTTCGCCGCCTTCGCCGACCGCATTCTCGGCAAGCAGGTGGTCTTCGCCAAGGACACGCCGAACTTCATCGCCAACCACATCGGGATCGGCGTCAGCTTCACCGCGGCCAACCTGATGCTGGAGGGCGGGTACACGATCGAAGAGGTAGACGCTCTGACGGGATCTGTGCTCGGTTGGCCGCGCACGGGAACCTTCCGCCTCGCGGACATGGTGGGCATCGACGTTCTGGCCCACGTGGCCGCCAACTTTCCCGAGGGCGTGATGGAAGGCCCATTTTCCGGGCTTTTGGCGGAGATGGTAAAGCGCGGCTGGCTGGGCGACAAATCCGGGGCCCCCGGCGACAGGTCTTCGTCGCAGGGGTGGAAATCCGGCCAGGGTTTTTACAAGAAGATTCGCGGAGCCGGCGGCGAGGAGCAGCGTCTGGTGCTGGACCCGGCCACTTTTGAATACCGTCCCCTGGTCAAACCCGATCTGCCCACCCTGGAAATGGCCAAGAGCGCCGAAGCCCTGCCCGTGCGCCTGCGCGTTCTGCTCCAGAACGATCCTGCCAGGGACAGAGTTGCCTCTTTTCTGTGGCCTCTGCTCAGCTCGTTGTGGAACGACGCCGCAGATTCCATCGGCGAAGCGGCCGCGGACGCGCCTTCCATCGATGCCGCCATGCGCGCCGGCTTCAACTGGGCGATGGGACCGTTCGAGATGTGGGATGCGGCCTCTGTTTCTTCGAGCGTAACCCGCATGACAGCTTATGGAGCGCGCGTCAGCCCTCGCGTGCAGGCGCTGCTGGCCACGGGCGAAAGCTCGTGGTACGGCGACGACGGCCGCACCTGCTTCCAGCCGGCCACGGGACGGCGAGAGCTGGTGGGCGCGGCCCCCGGCCACGCGCGCGCGGCCGATTTCCGCCGCGACCTGAAGGTGGTGCGCGGCAACGCTGGCGCCTCGCTGGTCGATCTCGGCGACGGCATCGGCTGCATCGAGCTGCATTCGCTCAAGAACGCCATCGGCGGCGACGTGCTGGCCCTGATCTCGGCGGTGCTCAAGCCGGCGTCCACTGCCGTCCGCGATTTTGGCGGATTCGTCATCTGCGGCGACCGCGAGAACTTCTCAGTGGGCGCGAACCTGATGCAACTGCTGCTGCTGGCGCAGGACGGCGAGTGGGAGGAGCTGGCCGAGGTAATCCATACCTTCCAGCAGATGACCGCAGCCGTCAAATTCTGCCCGCGGCCGGTGGTGGTGGCGCCTTTTGGGCTCACGCTGGGCGGGGGCGCGGAAATTTGCCTGCACGCCGCACGCCGCCAGCCTTATGCGGAAACCTACATGGGCCTGGTGGAGACCGGGGTGGGCCTGATTCCGGCTGGAGGCGGCACGAAAGAGATGCTGCTGCGGGCTGTGGACGCGGCGCTGGCGCTGGCGCCCCCTGACGCGCGCGAGCGCAATGCAAGTTTGGCATCGAGCTTTGCCCAGTCGGCGGAGCTGGCCGCCGCGCTCAGGAGCCGGTTCGAGCTCATCGCCATGGCCAAGGTCTCCACCTCGGCCGCCGAGGCCCGCTCGATGGGCCTGCTTTCGCCCGCCGATCGCATCACCATGAACCGTGACCGTCTGCTGCTGGACGCGAAGGCTCAGGTTGCGGCGCTGGCCGCGGCGGGCTACACCGCTCCGCAGCCGAGGACCGCCATTCCCGCGCCCGGCACGGCGGCCTTGGCAACCCTGGAAACCGGCATCTACCTGATGGGCGAGGCCGGCTATGCCTCGGAACACGACCAGAAGGTGGCGCGCTGGGCCGCCTACGTCCTGGCGGGCGGACGGGTAACGCCGGGAACAATGGTGAGCGAACAGTACCTGCTGGACCTGGAGCGCGAGGCGTTTCTTTCGTTGTGCGGCGAGCGCAAGAGCCAGGAGCGCATCGCGTATACGCTCAAGACCGGCAAGCCGCTGCGGAACTAGGGCCTGTTAACAGGCCCCAGGCTTGAAGCGGCGGTAGGATAGGACGATGATGAACAGTTAGGGAGAATCCCCATGAATCATGGATGAGGAGCCCGCCGCGCCTGTGGCTAGCCAGGAAACCCAGGATGCTTTGGCCGAAGGCTACCGCCAGATGGCCGCCAGCCGCGAACGGGAATTGGAAGCGGAAGAATGGACGGAGCAAGTTCTTTACGAGCCCGAGTAAGGCCGGGTGCCTGGCTGCTGGGCGTTCTGTTCTGTATGAGCACTTTGGCTCCGGCCCAGCAAACGGGCATCAACCTCGCCCTACTCAATGAGTCCGGCAAGATCGTTGTCAATGGACGCCTGACTCCGTATCTGATCCGCCATCTCCCGGTCAGTTCGTTTCCCCAGCTTCCCGCATGGATTCAGGCCGAACTCGACCGCCGCGGTTGCATGATTCCGCAAACCTACGAGGCATATGGCCCGGAAAACGTGGTTCAAGGCAGCCTGGAGCGGTCCGGCTCCTCGGATTGGGCCGTTCTGTGTTCGGCGCACGGGACGGTCTCGCTGCTGGTCTTCTTTGGTGACAGCACGCAGCCCACCGTGCTGGCCTCAGCGCTGGAGACGGAGCGCCTGGAGGCCGGCGGGCCTAACGGCATCCTGGGCTTCGACTGGGGCATCGATCCAGCCACGCCGGAGCAGGTTCAGGAGGCCGAGGCGGAGATGAATCCCCGCCCCCCGCTGCTCGAACACGACGCTTTGGCCGTGACGGTGATCAACCGCAACACCGTTTACCATTACTATGCGAAGAACGCCTGGACGCTGGTGGCCGTGGCGGAATAGCGGAGCTACCTCCATTAGGGAGGCGCCCTGCCTGCCGCGGCGTCCGATTGTGCGGCAGGGCGGGATGTCGCTAAAAATACAGATTCATCAGGAGCCGCTCCCATGGCGGAAGCTGTTCTCGTCAGCGCCGTTCGCACGCCCGTTGGCCGCGCGCCCAGAGGCGCGCTTTCCACCACTCGCCCCGACGATTTGGCCGCTCTTGCCGTGTGCAAGGCTTTGGACAGGGTCGCTGCACTCGATAAGTCCGCCATCGACGACGTGATTCTGGGCTGCGCGCAGCCGGAAGGCGAACAGGGTTGGGACATCGCCCGCTGGGCCATCCTGCGCGCGGGGCTGCCCGTCGAAATTCCCGGCGCCACGGTCAACCGGCTCTGCTCTTCGGGACTTGAGGCCATTGCAATCGCCGATCAGCGCATCCGCTCGGGCGGCGCGCAGGCAATCGTCGCCGGAGGCGTGGAATCGATGAGCCTGATTCCGATGGGCGGAGTGAAGCCCAGCCCCAACCCGTGGCTGGCCGAGCATTATCCCGCTTCGCTGCTGACCATGGGGCTTACGGCGGAGCGCGTGGCGCGCCATTACTCCGTCTCGCGCGAGGATCAGGACGCCTTTGCGCTCGCCAGTCATCAGAAAGCCCTGGCCGCGCAGGCCGGCGGACGCTTTGCCGAAGAGTTGGTTCCGGTAACCATTACGACAGCGGTGGCCGGCGCGGAGGCCGGCAAGCCGGTGGTGAGCGAACGGGTTTTTGCCGCCGACGAAGGGCCGCGCGCGGACACGTCTGCCGAGGCGCTGGCCAAACTCAAGCCCGCGTTTCACGCGCAAGGAACGGTGACGGCGGGCAACTCATCGCAAACTTCCGACGGGGCAGCGGCGGCGGTTCTGATGGAGGCCGGGCGGGCGCGGGAGCTGGGCATTCGCCCGCTGGCGCGGCTGGTGGCCTATGCGGTTACCGGCTGCCTGCCCGAAGAGATGGGCATGGGGCCCGTGACCGCCGTGCCCAAAGCCCTGGCGCGCGCAGGGCTCAAACTCGAAGACATGGGCCTGATCGAACTGAATGAAGCCTTCGCCGCGCAGGCTTTGGCCGTGATAAGGGAGCTCGGACTCGATCCCGAGCGGGTGAACGTGAACGGAGGCGCGATTGCGCTCGGGCATCCGCTGGGCTGCACCGGCGCTAAACTCACCGCGACACTCCTCCAAGAGTTGATCCGCCGGAAGGTCCGATACGGGATGGTGACCATGTGCGTGGGCAGCGGCATGGGCGCGGCAGGCATCTTTGAGCGGCTATAGGCGGGAAGATACGGGGCGTTGGCGCGGTTTCGGACGAAGGCCACAGAAAGGTTGCACTTCGCTTTACACCAATCGAAGAACCGCTCTAACCCCACAGAAAGCCCGCACCGAAAGCCCGCATCATGGTCTCTCCGGCTATTTTGCTTGCGCGGGTTGCGGCTCGGATTCGGCGCGCACCTTCTCGACGCGCAGTACTCGAAAGAGCACGAACCACAGCAGCACGCAGGCGACGCCGCTCAAAAGAGCGTCAGCAAGAAAAGCGCCGGTCACGCCGCGCCAGTCGTAGCCGCGGCCGTCGATCACCTCCATGTAAACCATGGGCAGATACATGCTCGCCGTCAGCAGCGCGAAGATGGTGGCCGCGAGCGGATTGCCGGGGCCAATGACCTCATAAATCACCGCGAATCCCGTGGAGAAGGCCGCGGCCTGGAAGATGTTCTCCCCGAGAAATGCGAGGCCGTAGGTCCATGGAGCGCGCGGCATGAACAAAAGGCTGAGAGTAAATCCGGCGCCCACCAGGCCGATGAGGAGATAGAGAGGGCGCAGCGGGAATCTTTTGGCCATGGCCGGCACCAACGAACAGCCCAGGATGCCGGCAAGAATGGAGCCGACGCCGCCAATGACGCTCACCAGGCCGGGGCTGGCGTGAAAGTCCTTGCCGATGCCGCCCAGCACATTGGTGAGGGCAAAGGACGCCGAGGGCAGGGTGAACAAGGTCAGAGCCACCAGAACTTCGCGGCGCTTCAGCAGCGATGCGACTTCGCGCGAGAAGCGCATAAAGCTTTCGGCGGCCAGCGTTTTATCGGGCGGCGGGGCGGGAATCAGAGGGAAGACCGCCATGGGGGCCAGAAAGGCAACGAAGAGGAATGCCGCGGCGTGAGCCGGTGATAGATGTTGCGTGACAAAGCCGGAGAGCAGGATGCCGGCGCCTCCCCCGCCGATGTTGCACATCGTGACCCAGGCGCCGAGACGGCTGTCCTGCTTCTTGTCAATGAGGCTGCCCGTCCAACCTCCTTGGGCGGCGGCGTACAGAGCCAGCGAGATATAGCCGATGAGCATCACGGCTACAACTTGGTTCTCAGAAGAGTGATGGAGCACGGCGAATGCGTTGGCGGCTATGGCCAGGAAGCCAAAGACCAGGGCGTAGGTGCGGCGGCGGAATCGCACGTCGAGAAACGGCGCCAGCAGGAAGATCCAGAAGCCGGGCGAGATGATGATGGCTACATCCACCGCGATATGGCCGCCAGGAACGCCCTGCGCGGCCAGCATCTGCGGCAGGGTAACGATGACAAAGCCGGCCATCATGCCGAAGGTGATGACAGGAACGGCCAGAATCCAGAGGGCGGGAACGGGGCGTTGCGGGTTCATGCGCGGCCTCCGCAACAGAGCCTGGGGGGGTGCTTCTTCGGAAGGGCGTGAGACGGAGCAACGATCAACGGAGAAATCCTCCTATGATTAAAATAATCTGCGGATGGAGGACGCGATGGAACCATTCCGCTTTCACCTCTTCGTTTGCACGCAGCAAAAGCCGGAGGGCGCCCCCTCCTGTTCCGCTCAAGGGTCGCTGACCCTCCTCGACGACCTCGACCGCGAGATCAGGGCGCGCGGCCTCGGAGGCGATGTGCAGCTCACCACTTGCGGCTGCATGGGCCTGTGCGAGGAAGGCCCTATTCTCGTCGTCTACCCTGAGGGCGTCTGGTACCGGCGCGTGCAAGCCCCGGACATTCCCGAAATTGTCGCTCGCCACCTCGGCCAGGGCCAGCCCGTCGAGCGTCTGGTTTGGAACGATGCGGCGGCCATGCGCGATTTGTCCGCTGAGCACGCGGAAAAGTTCCGCGCCGCCGTGACGGCGCGCGACCAGGCCGGCGTCTTGCCCGAGCGCATCGAGCAGATGATCCGCGGCTTCATGCCCAGCCGCTCGATCCTCACCGCGCTGGAGCTGGACATCTTCACCGCCGTCGGCGACGGCGCCAATGCTGAACAGATTGCGGCCAAGATCGAAGCCGACGCCCGCGCCGCGGCCATGCTCCTCAATGCGCTGGTGGCCCTTGGTCTGCTCGCCAAGCGGGACGGCATCTATACCAACACCCCCGAGACAGCCCGCTTCTTTGTCCGGGATTCCAAAGACAACCAGCGCGACGGCCTGCTCCACACCGCCAACATCTGGCATCGCTGGAGCACGCTGACTGAGGCGGTTCGTCAAGGCTCCGCGGTCGCCGACCGCCGCACTCGCCCTCCGGACACACGGCCTCCAGAATGGACCCTCAACTTCATCGCCGGGATGCAGCGCAACGCCAGATTGCGCGCTCCGCTGGTCGTCAAGGCCCTGGGCGTCGAGGGTGTGCGCCGCGTCCTCGATCTGGGCGGCGGCTCAGGCGCTTACTCCATTGCCTTCGCCCAGGCCAGCCCCGATGTGCGCTGCGAGATTCTCGACCTGCCCGAAGTCGTCCCGCTCACCGCCGGTTATGTCGCCAAGGCCGGCGTAGAGGCGCAGATCGCCATCCGCGCCGGAGACATGTTGCAGGACGATTTGGGCTCCGGATACGACCTCATCCTGCTCAACGCCATCTGCCACATGTTTTCCGAGGAGCAGAATCGGGCGCTGTTCCGCCGCGTTCGCCGCGCCCTCGCGCCCAAGGGGCGCCTCGCTGTGCAGGACTTCATCCTCAACCCCGATAAGACCGGCCCCGTGCAAGCAGCCCTGCTCTCGCTGAACATGCTGGTGGGCACCGGCGGCGGCGCGTCCTACAACGAGCCCGAATACTCGGCGTGGATGAAGGACGCCGGCTTTGCCGAAGTGCGCCGCTCAAACCTGCCCGGCCCCAGCGACTTGATCGTTGGCCAGGCAGCTTGAGCTAACTCAGCCCACAAAATCGTTTCACTCCGGTATGATAGTGTGTTTGGTTTCTGCAACGGCATCTATGGCCGCTGCGCAAGGAGAGAGCGATGGAGAAGTCCATATGGGGCCATACCGCGGAGGGCGGCGCCGTTCCTATCTTCACTCTGGCCAACCCTGAGGTCGAGGTCCGGGTCATGGCGTACGGAGCCAGGCTGGTGAGCGTCCGGACCGCCGACCGCGCCGGCCGGATGGCCGACATCGTGCTCGGCTATGACAGCTTGCAGGACTACCTGAACGACACCAAGACTTATTTAGGGGCGATTGTGGGCCGCTACGGGAACCGCATCGCCCAAGGCAGGTTTTCGATCGATGGTCAAGCCTTTCAGATCCCGCTGAACAACGGAGCCAACGCCTTGCACGGAGGGCCCGTGGGCTTTGACCGTTGCGTCTGGCAGGCGCGCGAGGAACCGGGCGCGGTGGAGTTCACCCACGTGAGCCCGGACGGAGACATGGGTTTCCCCGGAACGCTGACCGCCAAGGTGCGCTACTCGCTCCAGGGCAACGCCCTGCGCATCGCCTACAGCGCCGTCACGGACAAACCCACGGTCTTGAACCTCACCAACCATGCATACTTCAACCTGCGCGGAGACGACATCGGAAACATCCTGAGCCACCGGCTGGAGCTGCGCGCGGAGCGCTTCACGCCCGTGAACGCGGACCTGATTCCGGAGGGCGAGCTGGCGCCCGTGGCCGGCACGCCGCTCGATTTCCGCAAATCCGCCGTGGTCGGCGCCCGCATCGACAACGAAAACGAACAGCTCAAGCGCGTGGGCGGCTACGACCACAACTTCGTAGTGGACGGCCAGGCCGGGACCCTGCGCCTGGCCGCCATCGTCGCCGACCCCGAAAGCGGACGCCAGATGACCGTGGAAACCACCGAGCCCGGCATCCAGTTCTATTCCGGCAACTTTCTGGATGGAACCTTTACCGGCCGGCACGGGGTCAAGTACGCCAAGCGTACCGGGTTCTGCCTGGAGACGCAGCACTTTCCCGACTCGCCGAACCATCCCAACTTCCCCACCACAGTTCTGCGCCCCGGAGAAGCGCACAGCTCCGCGACTGTCTTCACCTTCGGCGCCGCGTAAGCGGATGAGGAAGCGCATTCCCGCGGCGAGAATCCCGCGCTTTGACAACGTGCGGCTTTCGCGCCCATGAGCCGCGCTCATCGTTCGGACAAAATCTCCGCGCACGCTGTCCCCCTTCGCTCCGCTCCGCAGTAGTAGCATCGGTACGGGAGAATTTTCATCCGGGGGTGTCTTTCATTATGGACCGGCGCCTGTTCTTGAAAACCGCCGCGGCGGCCGTGCCGCTGGCGCGCATGAGCGATTCGTTTGGCTTGCCTTTGGCTGCTGAACCTCTGTCTCCTGGGGCCGAGGCTGCCGGCGCCGCGCCGCCCGCCACGGCAGCTAACCTGCCATGGCAGCGCACGCTGCGCCGTGTGGGCCAGACCAACAGCACCGAGCACGACCCGGCCGTCCTCAATGTGGAGGCCTGGGCCGATTACTGGGCCAGCGCCAAGGTCGGCGTGGTCTTTACCAGCGTCACCGGCATCGTCGCCTTCTATCCCAGCAAGGTGCCGTTTCACCGTCACTCCAAGTACCTTAACGGGCGCGATTTCCTCGGCGAGCTTCACGACGCGGCCAAAAAGCGCGGCCTGCGCACCATTGCGCGCTACAGTCCCGACCTGAACTGGGGCGACGCTCTGGCCGCCCATCCCGAGTGGTTCATGCGCGACGAGCAAGGTCATCCCAAGACCACCCAGGACACTCCGGAGCTCTACCAAACCTGCATGTTCTCGACCTACATGACTGATTACTTCCCCGCCGTCATCCGCGAGGTCAACTCCCGCTACGACATGGACGCGCACTACTCGAACGGCTGGCCCTCCTTCGAGCTGCCGGTCTGCTATTGCAACAACTGCCGCCAGTTGCCGCCGCCCGGCACGCCTGCTTACTGGGATAAATTCAACGCGCGCGTGTTCGAACTGTGGAAGCTCTACGATTCCATCGCCAAGGAGAAGAAAGCGTCGAGCTTCTACTTCGCCAACATGGGCGGCGGCATTCACGCCACCCCCAACCTGGCCCGGCTGGGCGAGTTTTGCCAGTGGTTCCAGGCCGATAACCAGGGCCGCGGCGGGCAAGCCGCGCCCATCTGGGGCGCCGCGCAACAGGGGCGCGTCTGCCACGCCGTGCTCGAGGGCGGGATGGCCGCCAACGTCACCGCCGCCTGGTCCACCGGCCCCATCCGCTGGCGCGAGGTGACCAAGTCGCCCGCCGAAACCCACATGTGGTTCGGCGAAACGCTGGCCAGCGGCATGGTTCCCTACTACCACAAGGTGGGCGGCGAAACCGGCATGGGCGAGGACCTGCGTTGGGAAAATGTCGGCCGCGATTACTTCCAGTGGATCGCCCGCCACGATCCCCACTTCGTCAACAAGCGCTCCATCGCCAACATCGGCGTGCTCTTCGGCCAGCGCACGCAGCTCTTCTACGAGCAGCCGCACGACGTATCCAAGCAGGAATCCTTCGACGCCATGTACTATGCGCTGCTCGAAGGCCGCTTCCTCTTCGACTTCGTGCACGAGGACCGCCTCGAACTGGAGCGGATCAAAAAGTACTCAGCCCTCATCCTGCCCAACACCGCCCTGCTCAGCGACGCGCAATGCCAGCAGTTGCGTGATTATGTGAACCAGGGCGGCTCGCTGCTGGCCACCTTTGAGACCAGCATGTACGACGAGCACAACGAGCGCCGCGCCGACTTCGGCCTGGCGGACGTCTTCGGCATTCATCTGGCCGGCGTCATGACGGAACGCCGCGGCAACTCCAATCCCTATCTCGCCCGCATCGAGCGCCCGCATCCCATCCTCGACGGCTTTGTGGACACGCATTGGATTCCCGGCGCGGAGTACCGCTTGCCGCTCAAGCCCGTCGAAAATCCCGTGCTCACCGTGGTGCCCAGCTACGTGGCCTATCCGCCCGAGCTCTCTTATCCGCCCATCTCTCACACCAACGAGCCCGCGGTGGTCGTAAGCGAGCGCGGCCAGAGCCGCCTGGCCTACTTCCCCGGCGACATCGAGGCCACCATGTGGCGCTCCGGCCATACCGATCTCAGCCGCCTGCTCCAGAACACGATTCGCTGGGTTTCGGGCGATCAGTCTCCGGTCAGCATCGCAGGCGAGGGGCTCATTGAAACCTTTGCCTGGGAGACGGAGCCGGGTTTTGCTGTGCACGTGCTCAATTACAACAATCCCAACGCCCAAAAAGGCTGGATGCGCACGCTGTATCCCATCGGCCCGCAGAAGGTCAGCTTCCGTCTGCCCGCCGGCCGCCGGGTCACGCGCGTCGAGCTGCTGCGCGTCGAGCGCGACATTCCGTTCCACATGGCCGGCGATTCGGTCGAGTTCACTTTTCCTTCGGTTGCGGATTACGAGGTCGCGGCGCTTTACTCTGCCTGAAAGTCGCAGCGCGGTAGGCTCAGAAAGAATCGCTAGAGGGACAAGACAATGAAAGTGCTGATTACCGGCGGCGCGGGTTTTCTGGGTGGGCGCCTGGCGCGCGAGCTGCTCCAGCGCGGGCAACTCTGCGGCGAACCCATCGGCGAGCTGGTTCTTTGCGACCTGTTTCCGCCGCCCGCTGACCTGGCCGCCGATTATCGGGTGCGCGCCCTCACGGGAAATCTGCTGGAGCAAAGCGCCACTCTGCGCGGCGAGGGCTTCAATGCCGTCTTTCACCTCGCTGCCGCGGTCTCCGCCGAGTGCGAAGCCGACTTCGATCTCGGCCTGCGCTCTAATCTCGACTCCACCCGCGCCCTGCTCGACGTCTTGCGCGCGGCGGGCGACTCACTGCGCTTCATCTTTTCAAGCTCGCTCGCCGTCTTCGGCTCCGATCCCGGCCTGCCGCTGCCCGCCGTGATCCGCGCCGACACGCTGCCCACGCCGCAATCATCCTACGGGATTCAAAAGTTCATCTGCGAGCAGTTGGTCGCCGACTACACGCGCAAGGGCTTCCTGGACGGCCGCAACGTGAGGCTGATGACCGTGGTTGTGCGCCCCGGCCGGCCCAACGGCGCAGCTTCCGGCTTTCTGTCGGGCATCATCCGCGAACCCCTCAGCGGCCAAGCCGCGATTTGCCCCGTCCCGCCCGGGACCAAGGTGGCTCTGGCTTCGCCGGCGCGCACCATTGCGGGGCTCATCGCCGTAGCCGAAGCCTCCCGCGAAGCTTTGGGCGGCCGCACGGCGCTCAACCTGCCCGCGCTGACGGTGAGCGTGGGCGAAATGCTGCAAGCGCTTGAACTGGTGGCTGGCCCGGAAACGCGCGCCCTGGTGAGCTTTGAACCCGACGCCGCCATCGCGCGCATCGTCGGCGGTTGGCCGGCAGTCTTCGACAACTCCCGCGCCCTCCGCCTGGGCCTCGAACCGGACCCCGACTTTGCCTCCATCGTGCGCGGCTTCATCGCCGACCGCGCGGCCGAGTCCGCTGCGCGCGGCTGAACCGGCTGCTCGCATGGCTTGAGGAAACCGCCTATGGCGCTTTTGGGTTCGATTGCCGACGACCTTACCGGCGCCACCGACCTGGCTAACAATCTGGTCCGCGCCGGCATGAGGGTCGTGCAAACCTTCGGCGTCCCCGACTTCGAGAGCGCCGCCGATGCGGAAGTCGATGTGGAAGTCGGCGCGGACGCCATTGTGGTGGCGCTCAAGTCGCGGACGATCCCCGCGCCCGAGGCCGTTACCCAGTCTCTCCAGGCCTGCCGCTGGCTGCGCCGCCAGGGCGCGCAGCAAATCTACTTCAAATACTGCTCCACGTTCGACTCCACTCCGCAGGGCAACATCGGTCCGGTCACTGAGGCGCTGATGGACGAGCTCGGGTGCGACTTCACTATTGCCACGCCCGCCTTTCCCGACGCCGGCCGCACCGTCTACCAGGGCCACCTGTTCCTGGGCGATGCGCTGCTCTCTGAAACCCACATGCGCAACCACCCCCTCACTCCCATGACCGACGCCAACCTGGTCCGCGTGCTCCAGGCGCAGCTTCGGGCGCAGCCCGAGGCGCAATTGGGCCCGCGCAAGGGCCGCAAGGTTGGCCTCATCGCCCACGGCACGGTGGCCCAATCCGCCGCGGCCATTCGCGCGCGGATCGCCGAGCTGCGCTCCGATAGATTTTCCATCGCCATCGCCGATGCCGTTTGCAATGAGGATTTGCTGCGCCTCGCCGCCGCCCTCCACGACGCGCCCCTGGTCACGGCCGCCTCCGGGCTGGCCATCGGCCTGCCCGCCAACTGGGGGTTCGCTCCCACGCTCGACTCCGGCCGCCTGCCCCCGCCCGCGGGCGCACAGGCCATCGTGGCCGGCAGTTGCTCGGCCGCCACCCTGGTCCAGGTTCAAGCCTTCATCGCTGCCGGCGGGCGTGCCCTTCGTCTCGATCCCTTCAAACTCGCCGCCGATGAGCAAGCCACCGTCACCGCCGCGCTGGCGTGGGCTCAAGATCAATGGCCGCGCGATTCAACGCCGCCTTCCAGCCCGCGTTTGCTCATCTATTCCACCGCGGAGCCTAAGGGCGTCGCGGCCGTCCAGCAGCGGCTCGGAACCGCTCACGCGGGCGCTATGATTGAACGTGCATTGGCTGCCGTGGCTCGCGGCCTGGTCCAGCAAGGCGCGCGCCAGCTCGTGGTTGCCGGCGGAGAAACCGCCGGAGCCTGCGCCAGCGCACTGGAGATTCGGCAAATGCAGATCGGCGCGCAGATCGACCCCGGCGTTCCCTGGTGCTACGCCGACTTCGCCCCTGACGCCGGCTGGCGGGTTGCACATCGCCTTCAAGTCCGGCAACTTCGGATCGGCTGACTTTTTCACGCGGGCCTTTGCCCTCCTCAACGAGCGCTCATGACCAGCGAACTCGAACTCCGCCAGGAAATCTGCCGCGTGGGCCGCTCCCTCTTTGAGCGCGGCTACGTGCACTCAACCGCGGGCAACATCAGCGCCCGCCTTCCGGACGGCTTCCTTATCACGCCTACGGACGCCTGCCTGGGATTCCTCGACCCGGACCAACTTGCCAAGGTGGCGCATGACGGCTCGCAGCAGAGCGGCGCGCGCGCCAGCAAGGCATTGGCGCTGCATCGCTCCATCTACGGCGCCGACCCCGCCGCCGCGTGCGTCCTCCATACCCACTCCACGCATCTGGTCGCGCTCACTCTGGCGGGCGTCTGGAGTCGCGATGACATTCTGCCGCCCATCACCCCTTACTATGTGATGAAGGTCGGCCACGTGCCTCTCATCGACTATTACCGCCCCGGCGATCCCGCCGCCGGCCCGCTGATCGCCGCCGCCATCGAGGACATGCGCGCTCGCGAAACCCCAATCCGCGCCGTCATGCTCGACCGCCTCGGCCCCAATGTCTGGCACGAGTCGCCAGCGGCCGCCATGGCCCTCCTCGAAGAGCTGGAAGAAACCGCCCGCCTGTGGCTCATCTCCAACCCCAAACCCGAACCGCTGTCTGAAGCGCGGATCGGCGAACTGCGCCGCCAGTTTGGCGCCGCGTGGTAAACCCTCAACCTATTTTTACGGAGTGACCAAAATGCCTCGTTTTGCCGCCAATCTCACGATGATGTACACCGAGCACGGTTTTCTCGACCGCTTCGCCGCCGCCGCCCAAGACGGCTTCACCGCCGTCGAATTCCTCTTTCCCTACGACCATCCTGCCCAGGTTGTGGCTGACCGGCTGAAGGAACATGGACTCCGCCAGATCCTCTTCAATGCGCCTCCCGGCAACTGGGCCGCGGGCGAGCGCGGCATCACTGCTCTGCCCGGCCGCGAGCAGGAGTTCCGCGACGGCTTTCTCCGCGCCCTGGAATACGCCCACGCCCTGGAATGCCCGCGCATTCACGCCATGGCCGGCCTCGTCCCGGCAATCGCCGATCGCGCCCGCCTGCGCGAGACTTACCTCTCCAACCTGGCCTGGGCCGCGGACCAAGCACAGCCGGCCGGCATCCAGGTGCTCATCGAGCCCATCGCCCAGCGCAACATTCCCGGCTTCTTCCTCAACCGCCAGGACGAAGGCCATGCCATCGCCGCCGAAACCGGCAAGCCCAACCTCAAGATCCTCATGGATCTCTTCCACTGCCAGGTGGAAGAAGGCGATCTGGCCATCAAGATCCGCAAGTACCTCGACA
This sequence comes from uncultured Acidobacteriota bacterium, assembly GCA_963808795.1. Classification (GTDB taxonomy): domain Bacteria; phylum Acidobacteriota; class Terriglobia; order Terriglobales; family Acidobacteriaceae; genus Telmatobacter. The sequence goes on along the minus strand of CAWEGL010000010.1, from coordinate 117,708 downwards.
ATCCTAAGCAGACTCGCGTCGGCCACTTCCAGATTGCCGGTGTCCCGGAGCGCCACGAGCCCTCGTCCGGCGAGGTCCGCTACGGCTACCTGTTCGATCTCATCGATCAGCTTGGCTACGAAGGTTGGATCGGCTGCGAGTACATCCCCAAAGCGGGAACCTCGGAGGGCCTGGGCTGGCTCAAGGATCTGCGTTCCGCCGCGTGACGGCAGGGGCGGACGGGAATGCTCCCCGGGCGAAATTTATTTTCCCTGCGCGCTCAACTTGCCGAGAACAGTCTTCAGATCGTTCAGCTTTTGCCCGGCCTCACCCAACTTCCCAGCTGCGGTCAGGCTCTGGTAGTCGGTGAAGTCCTGGTTGGCTTGCTGGATGAGCGCGTTCACGCTCTCGGCCGGCTGCGGCGTTCCCGCGGCCGCTGGCGCCGGTGGCGGCGCGGCCGAGCCGGTCAGTGACGACGACGCCGTGCCGAAGAGCGAGGCCAGCGCCGTCCCGAAATCCGGTCCGTAGGCCAAACGGTCCTGAAGCGCCAGCACCACCAGCCGCAGCTCCGGCATCGGGCTTTGCGCGGCCTGTAGATAAATCGGCTCCGCGTAGAGCAGCGCCTTCCCCAGCGGAATCACCAGCAGATTGCCGCGGAGTACGTGCGAGCCTTGCTGGTTCCAGAGCGTGAGCTGCCCTGAGATCTGGGCGTTCTGGTCGATGCGCGCCTCCACTTGCTGCGGCCCGTCCACTAGCTTGGTCTTGGGAAAATCGTAGACGATCGCCGTCCCGTAGTTCTTCCCATCGCTTCGCGCCGCAATCCACCCGATCATGTTGTTGCGGTTCAGCGGCGTGAAGGGCAGAATCTCCACATACTCCTGGTTCTTCTCTCCGGGCAGCTTCATGAGCACAAAATTCGGCTGCATCTGCTGCGGAGCCTGCGCGCCGCCTTCGCCCATCCCCGTCTCCGTGGCCACCGTCCACTGGTCCTCGCGGTTGTAGAACACCTCCGGATCGATCATGTGGTACAGTCCGTAAATCTCGGCCTGCACGTCGAGCAGCGGCTTGGGGTAGCGCACGTGCTTGCGCAGCCAGGCCGGCATCGCTGAAGCATCCTTGAACATCCCCGGATAGATGTCGCGCCAGGTGGAGATGATGGGATCCTCCTGGTCGAACACATAGAACGTAACGGTCCCGTTGTAGGTGTCGATCACCGCCTTCACGCTGTTGCGGATGTAGTTGATTGTCTGGTCGCCGACGTTTTCCTCTGCCGAGTAAGGATAGGTATCCGACGTGGTGAAGGCATCGATGATCCAGTAAAGCCGGCCGTCTTCGCCGACCACGATGTAAGGGTCGCTGTCAAAGGTGAGGAACGGCGCCAGCGCGGCCACGCGCGTGCGCACGTTGCGCCGCATCAGCAGGCGGCTCTGCGCGGTGATATCGTCGCTGAACGGCACCTTGGTGATGTCCCCGCGGTCAAAGGCGATCAACGCGCGGCGCAGAAACCCGCCCAGCACAATCCCGCCCGTCCCTTCGTAAATGGAGAGATTGTTGGTTTGGCCCAGGGGATAATTGAACTCCCGCTGGTGCGTCTTTACATAAACGTCGGTGTCGGTCATCTCCCCGTAGTAAATCTCCGGGCGCGTCACCATCAGGCCGGGCACCGTGCTCTCCACGGGCATGTTGGAGAGCAGCAGCACCGGCAGGCCCTCCGGCGTGAACCCGTTCACGGTATTCATGGTTACGCCGTAGCCGTGCGTGTAGATGAGCTTGTCGTTGATCCAGTTGCTGCTGCTGGAAGGCAGTTTGTCCAGGTCCAGCTCGCGCGCCGCCAGCATCACCTCGGTCAGCTCGCCGTTGATCTGGTAGCGGTCGATGTCGATGCCCGGAAAATCGTAGTAGGTGCGGATCTCCTGCACCTGGCGCAGCGTGTCCTGGAGCGCCTGCACGTCCCATAGCCGGATATTTTCAAGCGTCGCCTTATCGTTGTTGGGGTCGATGGCGTTGGCGCTGGTTTCGGCGGGAAACTCAAACTGCGAAAAGCGGTCCAGCCCATAGGCCCGGCGCGTCATCTCGATGTTGTGCGCAATATAGGGCCGTTCCCGGTCGAGCTGGTTGGGCTTTACCATGAAGGTGCTCACGTACCAGCCTGCTATGCTCACCACCGCGTAACACGCCACCGCGGGAACGGCAGCCGCCGCCACCCAGCGCCCGCCCGGCTTCACCACTCCACCCACGATGGCGATCCCCGCTCCGATCGCCAGGGCCGCGACCACGAATAGCAGCCCCGTGATCGTAATGTGGGCGTCGGTGTAGTCCACCCCGGCGAAGATCGTGTGCTGCTGCATCAGCAGCCCGAAGCGCCCGATGTAAACCTGGAACGCAATGGTAAGCAGCAGGAATCCCACCGCAATGGAAACGCCCCGCCATGGCAAAGCAGCATATCTGGCGCCGCTTCCGCCCAGCGCCCGCGCCCCTCCCGCCACCAGCAGGAACAACCCGGCGAGAACGGTTACCAGCGCCCCGAGCGTCAGCAGCCAGCCGCCCACGAGCTGCCAGGCGGGCAGCGTGAACAGGTAAAAGTTGAGCGGCTTCCCGAAGATGGGATCGACGATGCCGGTGCTGGCGTGAGGGGAGTAGCGGAACAGCGCCAGCGTGGTCCACTGCCCCTGCATGGCCGCGCCCGTGGCCAGCGCCACCAGCAGCGAAACGCCGATGGCCGCGAACCGCAACACCGTGGCTACCGGCAGCTCCACCGGGCGTCCGCCGACAAAGATCGTATGCGTATCCGGCAGATCGTGGGCATGAAACCGCTTGAGCGCGAGAAACGCCCCATACAGGACCACAAACGTGATGACCGCGAAAATCAAAAAGACTGTCCACTCCAGGCGCAGCGTCGTCCAGAACACGCCCGCGTAGCCCAGCGACCGGAACCACAACAGGTCCACCCAATAGGAAATCGCGGTCCGCCCGCCGAAGAGGAGGAGAATAATGATGGCGGCAACGGCAAAAAAACCCCAGCGGCGCGGCCCACGCCCCTCTCCACGCAGCGGCCAATCAATTGTGTCGGGCATTTACCCACCCCGCTCCTGTGCCTCGCTCCCGCATGAGTCGCCCCAGCCATGAGTCACCCCAGAATTGTACAGCGCCGGGTACGGTGGTTCCAGAATTGCCGCACACAGAAAGCACACTGCCGAGTGGCATTCGGAGAGGCGAATGCCGCATTCCACGAACCTCAAAATGGCAAATGAACTCTGGAACCGCTCCAGGGCTGGTTGCACAAATGCCGCAGCGCACGCGAGAAACGTCCCTCAGGGGCTAAAGCCCGCGTTTTATGCGGCCATTGCGGCACGGATGAATCCGTGCCCTTTCAAAACCCCATTTATGCAAACAGTTCTAGGGCGCCGCTTTACTTTGAATACAGCCCCTCGCTCGTGTTCAGGCTCGGCTTGGCGTTGAAACTCCCGAGGGTCATGCCTTCTCCCGAGGCAATGTAATCCTTCATCCTGGCTGACATCTGCCGCGCAATGTCCGGATAACGGTCCACCACGTTCGTGAGCTCGTTGGGATCTCTTTCCAGGTTGTAGAGCTGCGGCTTATAGATGCTGAGAGGCGCGCCGGGAGAGACATGGTAGAGGTCGTGGCGGGCGTCCGGCTTCCATATCTCGCTGTAACTCCATTCCCGCGTGCGCGCCACTCCCACCCAGCCGTAGGTCTGCACCACGTGGTCGCGGATGGCACGCGTCTCTCCCGTCACCAATGGCCACAGGTTCGCCCCGGTCACGCGCGAGGGCGGCTTCAGCCCCAGCAGATGGAGCAGCGTTGGCATCACGTCCGGAATCTGCACGAACCCATCCACCTTCTTGCCCGCGTGCTCGCCTCCCGGCGTCCGGATCAGCAACGGAACGTGCGTCACCTGGCCGCGCAACTTATCGGGCCCCTTCAAAAACTGCCCGTGCTCGCCCAGCATGGCGCCATGGTCCGACAGGAACACCACCACCGAGTTTTCGAACAGCCCGAACTGCTCGATGGTGTCGAGCAGATTGCCGACCCAATAGTCCACATCGTTCACGGAGCCGGCATAATTGGCGCGGAACCGCTCCTTGATCTCGTCGGAAAGCGGCACCGTATCGTAAGGAGGCTCGATAAAACTCGGGTTCTTGGCGTTGGGCATGTACTTTTCCAGGAATCGCCGCGGCGGATCCCAGGGCTCGTGGGAGTTGAACGACTCCACGTGCAGATAGAACGGCCGCTGATCGTGATTGTCGTTCAGCCAGCGGATGGCCTCCTGCATAACGATCTGCGTCACCGATTCCCCGTTCTGCCGCCACTGATTGCGGTTGGCCTTGTACTGGCTCAACTGCGCGTGAAGCTCGGGAAAACGCGCCATGTACTCGGCCGAAACCAGATCGCTCACATCCAGCAGCTTGTGTGGCGAGGTGCCGTAGGAATCCCACTCCAGGCCCCGCACCCACCTCCAGCTATGAAACCCGCGCTGAAAGTTTTTGCTCGGCTTGAATTCGTGGTAAAGGCTGCTGATGAGCGCAGTGACGTAGCCGGATGCCAGAAGCGTTTCGCTCAGCGTCACATCTTCGTGGTAAAGCGCATGCCAGCCGGGAAGTTGAACGTTCTCGTGCTGAGGAAAGTAGTAGAAGGGAATCGCGCGGCGCCCGGTGTAGAGAGTGCGCCGGATGACGATGGTGGGCATTCCCTCCGCGTAAGCGTCGTTGAAGACCACCGCCTTTCCGGCGAAGCGGTCGAGATTGGGCGTGTCAAGGTTCTCCAGCCACTTGGGCCCGTAACAGGCCAGATTATCGTGGCGGAATGTATCGCTGACGATCACGATGAGGTTCAGGTTGTTGCCCTGTTGCTGGGGCGGCGGCGTGTAAACCGACCCGCACTCCTCGCACGCTTGGGCGGCCGGGCTTGCACCCGCCCACGCATCTCCCGCGCCCGCGCCGGCCGCGATGCCCGCGGCCGCCGTCTTCAGAAAGCTTCGGCGTGAATAACTCCCCTTGCCCATCGATCCCCCTCCTCCAATTTGTCTTACCGATAAATGCTGCGAATGCGACGCAAGCATTGTACCGCTCTGAAGCCCCTTCACTTCCCTATGCCTATTTGGGTATAATGATCGCGTGACCGAAAAACTGAAGCCTCTGCGCTGGGTTGAGGAATGAAAAAGAAGAGGGCAGCAAAGACCGCATATCACGAACTCCGTTTTCGGGATGCGGATGCCATGGCGCTCAAGGCGCAGTTGGTGTTGAAGATCGCCGGGATTCTGCGGGAGCGCGGATGGACACAGCAACATGCAGCGAGGATTCTCGGACTCACTCAGCCCAAGCTTTCCAAAATGCTGCGCGGAGAGTTTCGCGGCATCAGCGAGATCAAAATGATGGATTGTCTGGTGCGTCTGGGGTGCGGCGTGAAGATTGTCGTCGGGCCGGAGGGTGAAAAGGTTGAGAGTCGCGTGGAGGTGGTGGCGGCGTAGAGCGTATCGCTTGGCGCTTCTCTTTGCCGCTTTTTTGAGCAACATACAAAAAGGTTGGCGGCGTCCTGGTGCGTCCTTTATGCCCGGCCCAGGTGAGTCGCCTTTCTCCTCAGATCAGCTCGCTCCGCCCCGTCTGGCTCAGCTCTTTTACGATCTTGCCCACGTCCTGGGAGTGGTCGCGGTGGGCGATCAGCAGCGCGTCCTCGGTGTCCACGATGATCAGGTTCTCCACGCCCACCAGCGCCACGAACTTCTGCGGACTGAAGATATAGTTATTCGTCGCGTCGATGGCCAGGTGCCCCTCGGTCTCTGAGACGTTGCCCTCGCCGTCCCCGCGCAGCCGGTTCTCCAGCTGGTACTCGTAAAGCGACGCCCACGAGCCCAGGTCGCTCCAACTGAACTCCGCGGGCAGGCAATAAAGCTCCGACAGATGCTCGCCCTTGGCGGAGCGCGGCTCCAGCACCGCGTAGTCCACGGAGATGTTTTCGCACTTGGGATAGAGCGCGCGAAACACCTCCTCGAACTGCGGCGTTCCGTAGGCTGCGGCAATCCCCTCCAGCAGCGGCGCGGTCTCCGGCAGGTGCTCGCGCACGGCGTTGGCCAGCGTCCGCGCCGACCACAAGAACATTCCCGAGTTCCAGTAGTAGTTGCCCGCGGCCACAAACTCCTCGGCGCGTATCTGGTTAGGCTTCTCGATAAAGCGCCGCACGTGCAGCACGGTTTCGTCCTTGGCCAGGTCGCCGGTCTCGATGTAGCCGTATCCGGTTTCGGCGCGCGCCGGCTCAATGCCCATCACCACGATCCGCTCGCCCTCCGCAACCACGGCAATCCCCTTTTGCAGCGCCCTCAGGAAGCGAGGCTCGTCAACGATCACGTGGTCCGACGGAAACACGCCCAACACCGCCTCCGGATTCTCCCTCTCGATCAAAAAGGCGGCCAATCCGCACGCGGGCGCCGTGTTGCGGGCCACCGGCTCCTGCACGATCTGCGCCGCGGGCAGGCCCGGCAACTGGTCGGCGATCTCCCCGGCCAGATGCTCGTTGGTGATGATCCAGGTCTTCTTGAGCGCCGCCAGCGGCTCCAGCCGCTCCACGGTTTGCTGAATCATGGAGCGCTCGCCGTCCAGGGCCAGCACCTGCTTGGCGCGGGCACGCCGCGAGCGGGGCCAAAAGCGCGTGCCGCTGCCTCCGGCCAGTATCACAGGGCGAAAATCGATTTCCTTTGACATTGAAGACACATCCTACCGGATAGACACAACGTTTGCCCAGCGACGCCAGAACTTTTTAAAAAGAAAGACGCCGCCGCGGAGGCTGAGACAGGCTTGGTAGCCTCTTCAGCCCCCTGACCGGCAGGCGGGTCATGACGGATTGGCTGATCTAATCTATGCCAGGCGCGTGAGGAACTCCCCCATGCGCCGCGTTCCCTCGTCGATGTTCTGCTTGGTCACCGGGTAGGAGATGCGGATGTGTTCGCCGGTTCCGAAGGCCTCGCCCGGCACGGTGACCACGTGCGCCTCGTGCAGCAGCCGCGTGGCCAGCTCGGTGGCCGTGCGCACGCCGCCCTTACCCAGATAGGCGGAGATGTTGGGGTAGACGTAGAAGGCGCCCTCGGGCTTGGTGCAAGTCACGCCGGGAATGGCGGTGACTTTGGCCAGCATGTAGTCGCGCAGGTCGATGAACTCGGCGCGGAACCTGGCCACGCACTCCTGCGAGCCGCTCAGCGCCGCGATGGCCGCCTTCTGCACAAAACTGGTGGCGTTCGACGTGGACTGCGACTGGAGCTTGCTCAGATTGGCCGCCACCGGCTTGGGCGCCAGCGCAAACCCCGCCCGCCAGCCGGTCATAGCATAAGTCTTGGAGAGCGAGCCCAGCACCACCATGTGCTCCTTGGCCCAGGTAAACGAGCCGCCCGAGACGGGCTTGCCGGCATAGTTAAGGTACACGTAGCACTCGTCCAAAAGCAGGAAAATCCCGCGCTCGTGGGCCAGGTGGACGATGCGCTCCAGGTCCCCGGCCGAAACCACCGAGCCGGCCGGGTTGGACGGCGAGTTGAGGATGATGGCCTTGGTCCGCGGCGTCACGGCCCGTTCGATGGCCTCCGCCGTGATGCGGAAGCCCTCCGCCTCGCTGGTCTCCAGAAACACGACTTTCCCGCCCGCGTACTGCACTATGTCCTTGAAGCTGACCCAGTAGGGAACGGGCAGAATCACCTCGTCGCCGTGGTCCACCAGCACCTGGATGGCGTTAAACAGCGCCAGCTTGCCGCCGGTGGTGAACACCGCCTCGTCGATCGCGTAGTCTGACCCGAAGTCGGCCGCGTGCCGCTCTACGATCGCCTTGCGCACGTCGGGAATCCCCGGCACCACGGTATAGCGCGTAAAGTTGGCGTTAATGGCGGCGATGGCCGCGTCCTTAATGTGCTGGGGCGTGTCGAAGTGCGGCTCTCCGGCCCCGAAATCGACGAGATTGACGCCCTGAGCGCGCAGTTTGGCGGCCTCAGCGGCCACAGCCATGGTCGCCGACACCTCGATCCGGCCAATGCGGTCGGCGAAAACCTTTTGAGCAGTTGTAGTGGTCATATCACTTCTATCTTGACAGATTTCCTGGCCTCGGAAAAACCTTACTCCTCAGGGAATCGCGCATTCTCTGAGGAAAAGCCGCAGTCTGGCTCTTTGCTTTGTGTGCTGCATCACCATCGAAGCCGATACCGCTCGCCGCAGAGCGCGGCGTGCAACCCGCCTGCCTCGGCTTCCGCTCGCTTAGTGCCCGCCGTTGTGCCCGCCGTTGATCCGCGCCCTTAGCCGCTTGAGCACATTGGGCGGCAGCAGCCCGGTCACGTCGCCCCCGAAGCTGAAAACCTCCTTCACCATCCGCGAGCTCACAAACGAGTAGCGCCCCGCCGGCTGCAAGAAAACCGTCTCAATCTCCGGCGCCAGCCGCCGGTTCATCAGCGCCATCTGGAACTCGTGCTCGTAGTCGGAGATGGCGCGGATGCCGCGCAGCACCGCCGTCGCCCCCTGCTTGCGCGCGAACTCCACCATCAGCCCGTCGAAGGTGGCCACGGACACGTTCTTGAGCGCGCTGGTCGCCTCGCGCAGCATCTCCACCCGCTCCTCGACAGTAAACAGCGGATTCTTGACCGGATTCACGAGGATGGCGACCGTGAGGTGGTCAAAGATCTTGGCCCCGCGCTGGATCAGGTCCACATGGCCGTTGGTGGGCGGGTCAAAGGTGCCGGGATAAAGGGCCTTTACGGGCATGGGGACAGCTCTATGCGGATTCTAGCAGCGCGGAGGAAGGTCAACCGGCTCTTGGTGGTATTTCCTCTCTTTCCGATTGCGAAGCCTCAGATCACCTTCCCGTCCAGGTCGGAAAAAAATCTGATTCCGGGAATCGACAGCTTGTGCAGCCTTTCATCGTTGGTCACGAATAGATCCACTCCATTCGCCGAGGCCGCCGCCAGGTGAATTCCATCCGCGGGACTGACCCGCGCACCAGCCCGCACGATGCTGTATTGCTCGGCTTCGCGGACGCCGAAGGGAAGAACCTCGATCGTCTTGCCGGCAAAGAACTCCCTGATCCGGCGCATTCCCGCCTCATCGCCGGCCTTGCGGGGACCGGTTAGTACTTCTCCCAGGGTAAAAATGCTGGTGCACACCTGGTCGCCCCGCTGCTGGATGGCTGCCTGCAGACGGAGCACCTTCGGTGCGTATACCGGATTCCCCTCGATCAAGTAAACAAAGAGCATCGAATCCCAGTAAATACGGTTCACGCCTTAGCCTCGCGCGCCAGCCGTTCCTTCTCTTCCGCCTCGTAGCGCTCCCACACGTCCGGCCCCCATTCGCGCTCCTTGCGCAGGAACTCCTCGCCCCCGCCCAGTGCCTTGAAGGTCTCGGCGCAGATTCCATAAAGCGCCTCCAGTCCCGCGCCATTCGCAACCTGCTTCTTCGCCACCGCCACCGGCTCGGCGGCCCCTCCGCTACCCAGCACTCGGAACACGAATTGCCACGTAGTGCTCGGTCCCCCGGAAGGCGGGCCGCCCCTCTTTTCAATCAGCTCCACGCCAGCTTCCCGCTGAAATTCCTTCGAGGACAATGTTGAAAAGACTGACGGCGTACGATTTGTCCAGCCCAATTCTTTTTGAACATTTCCGACTCGGATTTGAACGGTCTCCTCGCCCTTCAGGCGCGCGGGCATGATGTAGGTTGAAATCACGTGACTTTTCGTCTGTTCCGTAGGTTTCATTGATCTTATCATATACATAACTATACATACATTACTTTTCGCTGTCAAGAAATGCGGCTGCCCGAAGGCAGCCGCCGGTTGCTCCACAATTCCTTGAAGTACTTAGCCGCGCCGCCCGCGCACGGCTTCCTTGGCCTCGGCCTGGCCGCCGGCCGGCACCTCCGGCACATCCGCCTTCACCGCCCCGACGTTCAGCCGCTTGCGCAGCTCGCCGTCGATCTTGGCGAAGACGTCCCTGTTCTCCTTGAGAAAGGCGCGTGTGTTTTCGCGGCCCTGCCCGATGCGCTCGCCGCCGTAGCTGTACCAGGCGCCCGACTTCTCCACGATATTGTGGGTCACGGCCAGGTCCAGCACGTCGCCCTCCTTGCTGATCCCCTCGCCGTAAAGAATGTCGAACTCGGCCTCGCGGAACGGCGCCGCCACTTTGTTCTTCACAATCTTCACCTTGGTGCGGTTGCCGGTCACTACATCGCCCTCCTTGATGGCGGCGATGCGCCGTATATCCACCCGCACCGAGGAGTAAAACTTCAGCGCCCGCCCACCCGTGGTGGTCTCAGGGTTGCCGAACATCACCCCGATCTTCTCGCGGATCTGGTTGATAAAAATCAGCGCCGTGCGCGACTTCGAGACCGTCCCGGTCAGCTTGCGCAGCGCCTGCGACATCAGCCGCGCCTGCAGCCCCATGTGCGACTCGCCCATCTCCCCGTCCAACTCGGCCTTGGGCACCAGCGCCGCCACTGAGTCCACCACCAGGACGTCGATCGCCCCCGACCGCACCAGAGCCTCGGTGATCTCCAGCGCCTGCTCGCCCGAATCCGGCTGAGAAACCAGCAGGTTGTCCACGTCCACGCCCAGCTTCTTGGCGTAGCCGGGGTCCAGGGCGTGCTCGGCGTCCACAAAGGCCGCCAGGCCGCCGTTGCGCTGCGCCTCCGCGATCACCTGCAAACAGATGGTGGTCTTGCCCGAGGCCTCCGGCCCGAAGACCTCCGTCACCCGGCCCCGCGGAATCCCGCCCACCCCCAGCGCCGCGTCAAAGCTGATCGACCCGGTGGAGATCACCGCGATCGGCAGCAGCGCTTCCCGCGACCCCAGCCGCACGATCGACCCCTTCCCAAACTGTTTTTCAATCTGTGCAAGGGCAAGTTCTACGGCTTTGGCGCGGTCGTCGACGATGGGCATAGCGGGTTCCTCTCCTTAAAGCAGTCCAAGCCCTCTCACTCTCTCATCCGAGAGCGAGGCAAAGCAAAAAGCCTGGATGGCATTTCGTTGGGATTGTAGCAAAACGGGACACACAAAGACAGCAAAAAGCGAAAAAACGGGGAAAATCCGAAATCCGCCCAACAGCTTTCTCGTGATGCAGTACGAACGAATGTGCATCAAAAAGCATAGTTTTCATCAAAAGTAATCGTTAGAATCAATATGAATTATTTGTATCACAAGTAACTATTTGCATCAACACTAAATTTGATGCACAATAAATCCATGAGAACCACAATCACTCTCGATGAAGATGTTCATGAGTTCGCCTCTTACTACGCCCGCGCGAAGAGCATCACACTTAGCGCCGCGATCGGCGAGTTGATCCGGAAGGCAGAGTCTGCGCCCCCGCCCAAGCCCGATATACGTATTGGTCCGAACGGCTTGCCGATGTTTCCTCCCACCGGAAGAACGATCACGGCGGAGATGGTGAAGAAGATTGAGGAGGAAGAGTTTGATCCGAAGAGCTTTGCTTGACGTGAACGTTCTGATTGCCCTCCTTGAACCTGGGCATAATTTTTTCCAGAAGGCGCAGGAATGGTTCAAATCATCGGGCAAGGACAATTGGGGTGTGTGTCCGCTCACCGAAATCGGATTTGTCCGCATCACAACCAATCCATCTTTTTATCCAGGCCCACGCACGCACGAACAAGCGACCACTATTCTGGCGGAGCTCGCCCATCGTCCCGGCTACCGTTATTGGCCGCTCATAGAGAGCTGGACTGCTCTGACCGCACCATTAGCGGTCCGCATCTCTGGCCACCAGCAGGTGACGGACGCCTATCTGCTGGGCCTCGCCATCAAGGAAGACGGCGTGTTGGTCACCTTCGACCGCGGAATCAAATATATGGCCGGGCCCGAGTTCGCCCGCAATCTGCTGGTCCTCGAATAACCCCCACCTCAACGGCGGTCCCAGCGAACGCTGCTGCCCCTGGACCGACGCCAAACCACGCCGCTGATCAGACTTGACAGTAATAATTCTACATAGGTAGAGTTGTCGGCATGAAGATTCGCAGATCGCCGCAAACCGTTCTGGTTCTTACGGAGTTCCTCCAGCGCAGACAGGAGTGGAGATATGGGTACGACATCAGCCGGAACACTGGCCTGAAGTCGGGGACGCTCTATCCGATTCTCATGCGGCTGGCGGAAAACGGCCTTCTGGAGACGAGTTGGGAGACGGCTGAAGCTGGCAGGCCGCCTCGTCATATGTATAAGCTGACCCATGCCGGTCTGCGATATGCGCATGCGCAGGCGAGCGCGGCGCCCTCACAAGCTGTGCGCGAACCAGCCCTCGGAGGAGCATCGGCCGTATGACCCTCACGCGCAAGTTGGCGTTGAAGATTTCGGATGCGGTGGCGCGCCATGCATCGCCCGGCGCGAAGGAGTGGGCGCAGGGATTGGCGCGCGAGGTTGCGTTCATCCCGAGCGACTGGAGCGCGCTGGCCTGGGCGCTCGGCAGCACAAGGGTCTTGCTCGACTATCGGGAAGCTCCGATCGGATCGCTCACTGAGGTTCCCGCCGCGGCGCAGAAGTTCGTGGAGTCGGCGCGCAACGTTGCTTCAGCAGGCCTGGTGTTTCCGATCTTCATGGTTCCGCAGCTTCTGTGGGAGTTCTTTTACGCGAGAAGCTCGCCTGAGCGCACAGGATGCGCCCTCGCTGTTTTGTGTGCGACTTCAGCAGGGATTTTTATGCTTGTTGAACTGCGCCGACTGAAGGGCCAACTGAGCAGAAACCTCTACGACGACGCCGTAGCTTGCGCCTTGTTCTACAAAGCGGAGCTGGAGCGCCACCTTTTTTCGCAGTTGATTGCTCTTTCCGTTCTCTTCGGCTGGATTGTGGGCGTGATGCTGGCATCGCACGGTGGGTTTTATTTTCCCTCTTTCATCGGCATGGCATTCGGCATGGTATTTGTTTTGTTCGGCCTCGCCGTGCACGCGCGCCGAGTCAACCGGAGACGGATGGAGCGGCTCGACGCGCTTCTCGCAGAGAAGTCCTGAGAAAACTCGCACTTCGGGGTTTTTTGGCAGCATAATTCTAGAACGGTGGCAGAATTCGCTGGAACCGGCAGCCCTTCAGACGGTATATGCCCCCACCCGCGTCTCCCGCCCCGTCAGCGCGTCGCAATCCCGATCCAGCGCCTCGTACTCCCGGTCGTGCTCCCGCCGGAACGCCCTGAAGTCCCCCTCGCTCGCCCAGCGGTCGATAGTCAGGTAGCCGCCGGGCACATAAGCGTCGCGCAGCAACTCCGTGCCCAGGTACTGGGGCGAGGCGCGAAACAGCCGCGCCCAGGCTCCCTCCGGTCCGTAGGCCGCCTCGAATGCGGCCATCTTCTCCTCGGCAATCTCGAACCGCCAAACCACAACGAACATGAGCGTTCCTGACCTTGTATTTATTTATGGTAGCGCAGGTCGAGGAGCACGCCCACACCAGTTTCCGCGCACCTGTCCGCGGAATTTCCCGCGCCGACCGGCTTTCGGCTTTTGGCGCTATCAAGGAAAAGGTATTAAGGAGGCGGTATCAAGGAGACACTTCCTGTGGCAGAACCTGAGTGCCGCTCTGCCGCAGCGCAAAGTGCAAAACCCACGTGCTGGGCACGGCCCGCCCGCCTGCGTAGGCCGGCGCAAACCGCCATTGCCGCGCCGCATTCAGCCCAAAGGGGAGGAAGTACGGGCTTGTCCCGGCTTGGTCGATGGATGCGCCGCTCACTGCGCCTTCCGCATCCACCGTCAGTCGAACGCTGAACCGCACCGTCCCATGGATCGTCTGCATCGCCTGCTCCGGCACGTCGGGCATCACCCGCGCCACCACGGAGCCCTTCGTCTCTGGACCAGCAGAAGGCTGCATCCTCCCGCCAGCCTTTCTGGTTGCACTACGCCCCTCTACCGATCCCGTCACGGGCGCGGTCGCATGATCCCCGGCAACCGGCGCCGCAGGCTGCCGGACTACCAACCACACCCCCGTGGCGGCGGCCAGCGCCAGCAGAGCCAGCAGCGCAACCCGTGCGCTCTTGCTCGATCCCATCTTCTGCGCTAGCGACGATAAATCTTCCGCCAGTGGCGCCACAGCAAACTCATAGTTGCTGTAGAGGGAGTCGACGCGGCGGAGTAGCTTTTTCCTTGAGAAGAAGCCACTCTGCATGATTTCTCCAGGAGCAGGAAAACTCTGAGTCTGCTTTGATGGGCCTTCCGGCTCGGGAGCAGCCTCTGTGCTCGCGGCCAGAAGATCCCTCACTCCGCTCAGCGTGCACCGCTTCGCCGGATCCCCCTTCAAACACTCCCGCGCTATGCTTGCAAAGGGCTCCGGCAGGCCCTCCAGAAACGCCGGATGGCTGCCTCCCGCCGTCTCCCAATCCGGCGTTCGCTGGGTCAGCGCTTCCACCAGCAACACGCCCAGACGCCACACATCCGCCGCGGTCGTATTCTCCGAAGCCTCCGGCGTAACGTACGCATCGGCCCCGCCGCCCACTCCCGGCGTCCCCACCCGCCGCATACCCTCCGTCGAAACCTTCAGGCAATCGTTCACCGCCATGATCTTCGCGGGTCTCAGGCCCTCATGGACAAATCCGTGCCCGTGCAGGTACTCGAGTGCATCCACAAGCGGTCCCAGCATCTCCCGCGCCTCGTCCGGCGTCAACGCCCGCTCCCGAATCACCTCCGCCAGAACTTCGTCCGAATATTCGGTCACGCAATAGAGCACCGCCGCGCCGTCCACCTCGCACTCGCCTGTTCCCAGAACGCGTACCAAGTGCGGATGCTCGAGCCCCGCGGCTGCCTGCCATCCCGCAGCTCGCTCCCGCGCATCCCCGCTCTGCATCAGAACCAGCCGGATCGCCGCCTGCCGCAGTCCCTGGTCTGGCGCCTCCGTCAGGAACACGCCGTCGCTCTCGGCGCCCCCCAACCACCGCAGCAGAGGATATCGCCCTTCCACGGTGCGGCCCACCCAGCCGTCGTCCATTGCCGCTATCTTCATGACAAACCATTTTATCGGCTGGCGCGCTACCCACTTTATCGGCTGGCGCACTACCCGCCCGCTCTCAGCCCGCCTACGCACCCATCCCATCCCGTGAGATTCCGTCTTCGCTTATGGGTGCATACTTTATACATGGGCCGTTCGATATCGGGGTGGTCTTCCCCTTTGCTTCACCGCTCACTGGCTGCGCCCAAAACGACACGTATAGACACGCGGGCTGGCCGCATCATCCGCGCGGCCTGAAAATGCCCCCGGAAGCCGGCGCGCCACCGGTTGATCGCCGCCGGACCGACTCGCCGCGCTGAGCGACAATAAGACCGGGGACCCGGCCTATGGAGAAGAATATGAAAGCTTCCGCTCGTTACCCAGGCATTCGCATCACCGCCAACGGCAACCAGCTCGTTTCCTACCACACTGAGACGCGCATTGCCGACGCCGGCGTGTTTTACCCCATCACGCCCTCCACCGAGGGAGGCGAGCTCTTTCAGCAGGCCTATGCCGAGGGCCACCTGAACGTCTTCGGCCACAACACCCTCGCCATCGAGGCTGAGGGCGAGCACGCGGCTCAGGGCGGCGCCATCGCCCACTCCGTCTGCGGCAAGCGCGTGGTCAACTTCACCTCCGGCCAGGGCGTGGTCTACGGCGTGGAGCAGTACTATCACGCGCCCGGCAAAGGCTCGACCATGGTCCTCGAAGTGGGCGCGCGCGCGCTCACCAAGCACGCCCTCAACGTCCACTGCGGCCACGACGACATCTACGGGGCCCTGGACACCGGCTGGATCATGCTGTTCGGCAAGGATGCGCAACAGGCCGCCGACCAGGCCCTCATCCTCCGCCAGGTCACCGAGCTCTCGCTCACGCCGGGCATGAACATCATGGACGGCTTTCTCACCACCCACCTCGAGCGCACGTTCTACAAGCACGAGTCCGAGCTGATCCGCGAGTTCCTGGGCGCGCCCGAGGACGTCATCGACTGCCCCACCAAGGCGCAGCGCATCCTCTTCGGCCCCACCCGCCGCCGCGTGCCCAAAATGATGGACCTCACCAACCCCGTCCTGCTCGGCCCGGTCCAGAACCAGGAGCACTATATGCAGGGCGTGGTGGCCCGGCGCAACAACTTCGCCGAGCCCATCCTCGGCTTCCTTGAAGAAGCCTACGAAAAATTTGCCGAGCTCACCGGCCGCCGTTACGGCCTCATTACCGAGTACAAAACCGGCGACACCGACACGGTCTTCGTCTCCCTCGGCTCGGCCGCTGAAAACATCGAGGCCGCCATCGATTATCTGCGCCAGACGCGCGGGGTCACCGTCGGCTCCATCCATCTGAACGTCATTCGTCCCTTCCCCGACGCCGCGGTCGTCAAAGCCCTCCGGGGCAAAAAGAACGTCATCATCCTGGAGCGCACGGACGAAGCCCTGTCCGGCGACAACCCGCTCGGCCGCGACATTCGCACCGCGCTCTCCAAGGCCGTCCAGTACGAGGGCCATCCGGCCGCCGAGGGCATGCCCGCCATCGCGCCCGGCGAGCTGCCCCGCATCTTTAATGGGAGTTATGGCCTCGGCTCGCGCGACTTCCGCCCTGAGCACGTCATCGGCGCTTACGAGTTCGCCACCGCCGGCCGCGCCCGCACGGACGGCAAAACCGCCGCCAGCGGCACCAACTTCTTCGTCCTCGGCGTCGACCATCCTTACAGCGTCATCGCCGATGAAACGCCCTCCTTGTTGCCCGAGGGCGCGGTCGCCGTCCGCTTCCACTCTATCGGCGGCTGGGGTGCCATCACCACCGGCAAAAACCTGGGCGCCATCCTCGGCGATCTCAACGACCTGCTCTACGAGCGCGACGGCCTCACCGACGACCTGGGCAATCCCAAGGAAGTCATTCACGTCAGCGCCAACCCCAAGTACGGCTCGGAGAAAAAAGGCGCGCCCACCGCCTACTTCATGGTCGCGGCCAAGGAGCGCATCCGCGTCAACTGCGACCTCCGCCACGTTACCGTCGTTCTCTGCTGCGATCCCAAGGCCTTCACCCACACCAATCCCCTGGCCGGCATTCAGGAGGGCGGCTGCCTGCTCTGGGAGTCCGACCATGAAGGCGAGCAGGCCTGGGAGCGCCTGCCCCTCTGGGCGCGCAAGCAGATCATCGATAAAAACATTCGCGTCTTCACCCTTCCCGGCTTCGACATCGCCCAAAAGGCCACCGACCGCGCCGACCTCCAACTGCGCATGCAGGGCAACGCCTTTCTGGGCGGTTTCTTTGCCGTCAGCCCGCTGCTTGGGGAGTTCGGCATCACCCAGGAGCAGTTCCGCGAGGTCGTTCGTAAGCAGTACGTGAAGAAGTTCGGCAAGCTGGGCGAGGCCGTGGTGCAGTCGAACATGGAAGTCATGACCCAGGGCTTCGAGCGCGTGAAAGAGGTCAAGGTCCGCGAGCTCTCGGCCGCCGACCGCTCCACGCTGCGCGGCCAGGCGCTGCTGCCCATCCTGGAGCCGGCCGTGGTTGAGGTGGGAGCCGTGGGCTCGGTGGCCGGAATGCGCCGCAGCACGCCCCCTCCAGCGGGCCAAGCGCCGCGCACACCGGTCACTTCGATCAACGCCTTCGACGCCGAGTTCCGCGCCAACTTCGGCTACAACCAGCCGGCCACTCCGCTAGCCGCGCTGGGCGTCATGGCCGCCGCCACCGGCGACACCGTCTCCAAATACGTCGCCCGCCGCGAGACGCCCATGTACATTCCCGAAAACTGCACCCAGTGCATGGAGTGCATCTCCGTCTGCCCTGACACCGCCCTGCCCAACTGCTCGCAGGACATGGGCACGCTGCTCAAAACCGCCGTTTCCTACTACGTGGGCGATGCAGCGGAGCGCACCAAGATACTGCGCGCCCTGCCTGAGATCGAGAAGCTGGCCCGCCAGCGCATGGTAGCTGAAGCGAAGACGGGCACGCCGCTGCAGACCATCCTCCGCGAAGTCACCGATTCCGTTGACGGCTTCTCCGCTGAAGCCAAGCAACAGTTCTTCTCGATCATGGACAAGGTGCCCATGGCCTACCAGAAGGCCAACGCCATCTTCTCCTCGCCGGAGCGCAAACAGCCCGGCTCGGGCGGCGTCTTTTCGATTTTCGTGAGCGATCTGTGCAAGGGCTGCGCGGCCTGCGTTAGCGCCTGCGGCGACCACCAGGCGCTCAAGATGGTGCAGGAGACCGAAGAGGTGAACGCCGAGCACGAATCCGGCACCGCCTTCCTGAACCTGTTGCCCGACACCGCGCAGAAATTCCTCGGCCTCTACAACAACGCCAACCCCGCCGACTCCAAGACCGCGACCCTGCGCAACATGCTCATGGTGCGCAGCAACTACGACGCTTTGGTGGCCGGCGACGGCGCTTGCGCCGGCTGCGGCGAAAAAAGCGTCCTGCGCTCCATCGCCGCCGTCACTGAGGCTTACATGCGCCCCGTCTTCCACGCCAAGAGCGACCGCTTCGTGGCCAAGGCAGGCGAGCTGGAAAAGAAAGGCGTGGAACGCCTGCACGCGCTCAAAGCGAGCAACCCTGAAGAGTATGCGCTCCTCCGCCAGGCCATCGCCCATCTGGTCATGGGCCTGGGCGGCGAGGATGAAGAGGACACCAAGGCCCGCATCGCCGCCTATGAGGCCGAGCACGGCGCCCTCACTGACGCGCAGCTCGTCGAGGCCACCTCCGCCGTCCTGCTCACCGAGGCCTTCAACCACAAGAACCTGCAACCCATCGACGGCCGCCTCGCCAACGGCATGAGCGTTATGGCCATGGCCGCGCACACCGGTTGCAACACCGTCTACGGTTCCACCTCGCCCAACAACCCCCATCCCTATCCCTGGATGAACTCGCTCTTCCAGGACGGCGCCACCATCGGCTGGCTGATGGGCGAGAGCTTCATCGTCGATCACGCCCGCCGCTCCGTCATTCCCGAGCGCCTGGCCGACATTCTGCTCACCCGCGAAAGCAACTTCCTGAGCGAGGAAGAGTACTACCACTTCTCGCACTTCACTGACGCTCTGATGACCGACCAGGAGATCGTGGAGCTGCCCAAGGTCTGGATCGTCGGCGGCGACGGCGGCATGGGCGACATCGGCTACCAGAACGCGTCCAAGATGGTTTTGCAGAACCGGCCCAACGTCAAGGCGGTCATGCTCGACACCCAGGTCTACTCGAACACCGGCGGCCAGAACTCCGACTCCACGCCCATGCTGGGCGGCAACGACATGAACGTCTTCGGCGCCGCCACGCAGGGCAAGAACACGGAGAAGAAGACCGTCGCCGAGACCTTCCTCGCCGGCCACGGCTCGCCGTTCGTGGCGCAGTGCTCCATGGCCAACGCGCCCAAGCTCTACCGCGCCATTTTGGACGGCCTGGAATATCGCGGCACCATGTTCCTCCAGGCCTTCACGACCTGCCAGCCCGAACACGGCGTCGCCGACGACATGGCGCTCTTCCAGGCCCAGCGCGCCCGCGACTCGCGCGGCGTTCCCGAGTTCGTCTTCGACCCCCGCAAGGGCGAGAGCTACCAGGAGGCGCTGGACATCAAGGGCAACCCGTCGATCGATTTGGATTGGTACGAAACCAAGTCCAAGGTCAGCGGCGAGTCTTACCACTACACCGTGGCCCACTGGGCCGTCACCGAGGCGCGCTTCCGCAACCACCTGAAGAAGATCAAGCCCGAAGCCGCGGCCAAAATGATTCCGCTCGACAACATGCTGGTGCGCCTCACCCAGCAGGACGTGGTTTACCGCCGCTACCTGCACCCCGAGCACCGCTCGTTCATTCCCGACTTCGGCGTCTACATCCCCTTCGACCAGGACGGCCGCACCGAGTATCGCGCCATCTCGCGGCAACTGGTTCTGTTCTGCGTGGAGCGCCGCAAGGCCTGGCGCATGTTGCAGTCCAAGGCCGGCATTGTCAACCGCGAGTACGACGCGCAGAAGGCCATCCTCGCCGAAGTGGACTCGGGCAAGCTCCCGCTCCAGGAGTTCTTCGCCCACGCGCATGAGATTATGGCCGAGCGGCTCGGGAACCTCGTCCCGGCCAAAGCGTAATTCGTGAAAAAGACGTGGCTTAAACCTTTCAAGAAGGTTTCAGCCACGTTATCAACATGCCCGCCTTCTTGCAGCCAGAGGCCCAACAAAGAAGCCTGCTACGATTAGCAGACGTAGCTTCATGACGTCTCGATCGATCGAAAGTGTTTAAATGTCGGGTACCAGCGTGACCATGCCAGCATCGTCGCCGGTCGATGAGCTTTCGGAGCTTTTGCACTGCCGCTGGGTCAACATTGAGCGCGCCCGCACAAGAACGGCAAAAGCGGTTCAGCGCCTTTCGGAGATTATTGAGGGCATCCCCGGACCGGCGTCGGATACAAGCGTGGTTGTGAATGGCTCCCTGGCCCGGTACGAATGTACCCAAGGAAGTGACCTTGATTGGACTCTCCTGGTCGACGCGCAGGCGAACTCGGATCACCAAGATAATCTTCTCGCAATAACGAGATGTCTGGGCGCAACGAACGGTGGACGAGCAATCTTCGCCGAATTGGGTCTAAAGGAGCCAGGCCCCGAAGGCGCCTTTGGGACGTTGGTATTTAGCCAGCCAATGGTCCACTACATCGGCGGAGAAGACGACTCAAACTCCAATACGACCCGGAGGGTGTTACTGCTTCTGGAAGCGCTACCGCTTGGCAGGCGTGAGGCTTTTGATCGAGTCCGAAAGAGCATCCTGAAGCGCTACCTCGACGAAGACCGCGGGCTCCTGCGTCCCAGCCTCGAAGGGGAACCTCGGTGGATTCCGCTGTTTTTGCTGAATGACTTCGCGCGGTATTGGCGGACCATGGCTGTCGATTTTGCGTACAAGCAATTTAATCGCGGCAACAAAGGTTATGCCCTTCGCAGCATTAAGTTAGGCACCTCGAGAAAGTTGCTGTTCGCATCGGGCTTATTGGCTTGTTTTTGGTGCGATCCGACCATATCGAATTTGACAGGCCAAGAGCCTAGAGTCCAGGGCCTGATCGATTGTCTTGAAATATTTCTTTCCCATACTCCACTTGAGCGCTTCGCGCTCTTCTTTTCGACATGGATTCCGAGGAAGAATTCGGAATTTTTAACGGAGTGTGCACAGAAGCTATTTGGATCCTACGACGATTTCCTTGCCCTGCTTAACGACGAGGAGAAGCGCAAGCACCTCGACAAGCTTGACCCGGCCGAACAAGCGAATTCCGAAGTTTTCAAGGAAGCACGCCACATAAGGCATCGATTTCGCATAGCGGTGCAAAGCACATTCACTGGGGAAGGGTCACCACTCAGAACTCACAGTATCGAGAAGGGAATCTTCTGATGCCTCTGATTGGATTCTCAACCGGCGCAATAGCCTTAGGCAACTTCGAGTGTGCGCTCGGTGTGTTGAACGCAACGTCAATGACGGCGGTCGAGCTTTCCGCACTCAGACTTGCGGAACTTCCCGCACTTGTCGAGGCGCTCCCGCACCTTGACCTCAGCCACTTCGACTACGTCTCTTTTCACGCCCCGAGCCGGTTCTCTGAAGGAGACGAGAATCTTGTTACAGAACTCCTCCAGAGAGTCTCAAAGAATCGGCCGATCATTCTTCATCCCGACACTATTTACAACTGTGACAGGTGGAAACAGTTCGGCAGCCAAATTGCCATAGAGAACTTGGACCGACGGAAGGAAGTTGGACGAAGTGCTGAAGAACTGAGCTACTGGTTTGAGAGGCTCCCTGAGGCTCGGCTTTGCCTCGATCTGGCCCATGTGCATCAGTTCGATCGAACGATGACTGAAGCGTATCGCATCCTCAAAATCTTTCGAGAGAGAATCTGTCAGCTTCATGTTAGTGAACTAGATTCAACGGGGCACCATTTTCCGTTGTCGCTCGGCTCAATGCGAGCATTTGCAGAAATCGAATCCCTGATTCCTTTAGAAGCGCCGATTATTCTCGAATCGTTATGCCCACTGCAACACGCCGACAGAGCGGCACAGATCGATTGGGTCGAGTTGGAGGCACAACGTGCGTGCGAGGCGTTAGGGAGAAGCGTAGTCTTGACCGCGGTGGCGGCGTCCGGAATGTGAGCTACAAAAAGGTCTGGGAACACGGAGCGCCCGCATCTCCCTTGACACGCCTATGCCAGATCTGGCATATTATTTTCTGTAAATGTGCTCGGTCAGGCGGCTGATCTTCGTTGGCGACTCGCACCGCATCCTGTCCGCATTCCCGGATCCGGTGCAGCGCCACGTCGGTTACGCACTGTATCAGGCACAAATGGGAAACAAGCATCCTGACGCCAAGCCGCTTATGCATTTCGCAAGCGGCGTCCTGGAAGTTGTCTCGGATCATCGCGGCGACACCTATCGAGCTGTCTACACCGTCAGGTTGCAGAACGCGGTCTACGTTCTGCACGCCATTCAGAAGAAGTCGAAGCACGGAGTCGCAACGCCAAAGAGAGAAATCGACCTTGTGAAACAGAGGCTCCAGCGAGCCATCGAGATCGACAAGGAACGGGAGGTCTAGAAAATGCCCAAGCGCGAAGTGGATTACGTGGTCAGCAGCGGGAACGTCTTTGCCGACCTTGGCCTGCCGAACCCCGAAGAGGCGCTCGCCAAGGCCGAGTTGGCCAATAAAATCTCCGCTCTCATTCGGGAGCGCAAGCTCACCCAGGCCAAAGCCGCCAAACTGCTGGGAATCGATCAACCCAAAGTCTCAATGCTTCTCCGCGGCCGCCTGACCGGATTCTCGCTGGAGCGTCTAATGCGCTTTCTCATGCTCCTCGGCCAGGACATCAAGATCACGGTACAAGCGGCCCCGCGTTCCCAGCCGCGCGCCCGTGTCCTCGTCGCATAGCGAAAAGCCGGAACGGCGGGAGGACGACGATGCGGAGAATGATGTACAACCCGCCCCACCCCGGCGAACTCCTGCGCGAGTATCTCGGCTCCATGCCCGTAGGAGAGGCCGCCAAGCGCCTGCGCGTGGCCCGTTCCACACTCTCGCGCCTGCTGAACGGCCGCGCTTCGTTCACGGCGGCCATGGCGCTGCGCCTTTCGGACGCCTTCGGCACCGAGCCGGGCGTGTGGCTCGACCTCCAGCAGCAGTACGACCTCTGGCGCGCCTCCCGCCGCCACCGCCCCAAAATCCAGGCATTTCCCCGCGCCGCGTGAGCGCCTCCAGGCGCCGCTACAAAGAACTGCTACGGGAGATCGGGTAATGAAGAAGACGAAAATCAAGGTCTATGAAAACGTCTGGGACGCCCTCGAGCCCGATCCGGCAAAGCGGGAGAACCTCAAGCTCCGCTCCGCGCTGATGGCGGCCCTCGTCCGCCACATCGAAAGCGAAGGCCTGACCCAGGCCCAGGCCGCCAAACTCTTCGGCGTCGCTCAGCCGCGCATCTCCAATCTCATACACGGCAGAATCGATGCCTTCGCGCTGGACATACTGGTAAAGATGGCCGCCGCCGCCGGCCTTCGCGTCACAATGCGTATCAAAAAAGCCGCGTAGAAGAAGACGCAATTCTGGTGGACTATCAGGACGATCACGGTCGAAAGGAGGCTCCTCATGCCCATGATGTACAACCCGCCCCATCCCGGCGACCTGCTGCGCGATTAACTTGGGGCCAAGCCGGTAGGTCATCTATCCCGGCAATCTGCTTATCAGCGGCGCCGTCTGCGTCCTGTCGTGGTTAGTGCTTTTTAGGGTGCTGCATGTCGAGAAGCTACGCCCCGCATCCGAAGCGCAACCCGTGGAAGCAAAATAAGATGCGATCGTGAATGATTCCCTGTGACCCCAATCACAGACGTGACGGAAGCGTATATTCGAGCATCACCCCGACTGTTTATAGCGAGGCGCGATCGCGCCTGGCTGATCGTCTGCGCAAAGAGGGATCGCGAGTTGAAACGCCTAAAATCTACGGATGTGGTGATCGTCGGCAGCGGCTTCGCCGGCCTTGTGATGGCGAAAGAGATAACAAGCAAAACCGGGCTGAACGTAGTTGTCCTGGAGCGCGGACCGGCGCGGTCGCCATCGAAATATGTTGAGGAGATGGACGACATTGACATCCTGCGCGTGGGATTGAGGCAGAATGCCGCGGAGCAAACCATTACGCTTCGCAACCACAACAAACAGACGGCCGTTCCCTTGCGCGTGTTGACTGCCTTTCACGAAGGAACCGGAACCGGGGGCGCGTCGGAAGCCTGGGCTGGCTACGCTCACCGCTCTCTCCCCGACGAAATGGTTCTGGCGACCCATCTGCGCGAAAAGTTTGGCGCCTCGCGGATCCCTCCGGATTGCACCGTCCGCGACTGGGGCGTTACCTACGACGAATTCGAGGACTACTACTGGCGCGCCGAACAGTTGATGGGGACAAGCGGCAAGGCAGGTAATTTGAACGGCAAGCTGATCCCCGGCGGCAATATCTTCGAGGGGCCGCGCAAACAGGAGTTTCCAAACCCTCCCCTCACGCCGACTTATACAATGACCTTTTTCTATAAAGCCGCGCTCGCCTTGGGTTATCATCCGTATCCTATCCCCTCCGCCATCGCCAGCCAGAACTACACCAATCCCTACGGCGTTTCCAGGCCGGGATGCTTCTATAGTGGCTTTTGTATCGACCATGGCTGCAAGTCGGGCGCCAAAGCCATGCCCTCGTCCGTCCTGCTGCCGGCATTAGAGAACGAGAAGAACTTCACTTTGCGGAATAACTCCTGGGTGCGCAAGATCGTACACCGTGACGGTCATGCCGAGGGCGTTGTTTACATGGATGAGAACGGCGAGGAGACCATGCAGCCCGCCGACCTGGTGATTCTGGCTGCATGGACGCCCAACAGCGTGCGCCTGCTGCATTTGTCAGGCATCGGCGATCCCTATGACCCGGTTACGGGAAAGGGAACTCTGGGCATGAATCTGACCCATCAAGTTAACGCCGGAGGCGGGGGGATGCTGGTGTACGACGAGCCCCTGAACCTTTTCATGACCTCGGCTTCGCTGGTATTCGGGGTCTCCGATCTCGAGGGAGATATCAAAGGCGAAGTGCCGGAAGGGATCTTGCGCGGTGGCTACATCCACGGCGGGGCAGTTCAGGGTTATTCCGCTCTCCCAACATTCGGGGAGATTCCGCCGGGAGCGGCTGCGCGGAACTGGGGCTCGGAGTGGAAAAAGGCGGCGATCAAGTATTGGGACCATATCGGGCCAGGCGTGGGCTTGAGCGCGGATACCTTCCCTTACCGGCAAAACTATATGGACCTGGATCCCACCTACACCGACAAGTGGGGCGACCCCCTCTTGCGGTTCACGATGGACTATACCGAGTACGAACAGCGCCTGTTTGCTTGGGGCGACCGCGTGTGCGCCCATTTCACCGAGAAAATCGCCGAAGTCTCCAACGCCAAGCTCATCACCGGAGGACCTGGCGGCTATGGCAGGGGCGGTGGCGGCGGCGGGTTCCGGCACTACAGCGGCGCTACGTACAACACGACGCACATTCAGGGAGGAGCCATCATGGGCGCGTCTCCTGACCAGAGCGTGCTCAACCCCTGGCTGCAGCATTGGAAGATGCCGAATCTTTTCGTTGTGGGTTCGAACGCATTGCCGCAGGAGTCGTCCGCGGGCCCCGACCACTACCATTGTGGCGCTGAGCTACAGGGCAGCCGATGGCGTCACCAATCACTACCTGAAGCGGCCGGGGTTGATCGGCTGACGGCAGCCTGCCATGGCACGGGCAGACACGCATTTTTTGGCGAATCGACGGGCGTATTGCAGCCCAATGGGAGGAAATGATGAAACGACGTGAGTTTATCCGGGCCCGCAGTTGAGTTACATCGGCGACATGGAGCCGTGTTACGGCAAACCGTATCGCGTCGCCCCGCAAAGCTTGTCCGAGATTCTCGGCCACCCCGTGACGCCCGTGGAGGACGAAACAAACCCCATCCTTTAGAACCGCGCCGTCAAGTACCCTTAAGAATTTCCTCTTTAGCCGCATTCTTGTGCGCGGCAACGGCGGCAAATCGAGTTCAGCGTTCCGATTCGCAGCGCTGGATGCGCCGGCACGGCAACGCGGTGCGTCAGCATAGCGGCGCGGTGCGGAGCCGGCTCCGGCGACGCAGCCTCATCCTCAAAAAAATCCGCTGAAACGCATTGCGGATGGCCCAAGTTTGCCAAAATACGCCGTCGCGCAACTACGGCGCGTACAAATCCACGTACTCATGCACCGGCATTGCCTCCAGCCGCTCGCGGTCCAGCGAGACATTGAGGATGCGCTGCTGCTGCGCCTCCCCGAACCTCCGCCGCAGGTTGGTTTGGAATTTTTCCACTAGCAGCGGCAATCCCTCCTCGCGCCGCCGCCGGTGCCCGATGGGATACTCGACCGTCTCCTCGAGTGCCTCGCCGCCGTCCAGCTCCACGCGCAGCGAATTGGCGATCGACCGCTTCTCCGGGTCGTGATAGTCGCGCGTGAATTGCGGCTCCTCGACGCACTCCATTTTCGCCCGCAGCGCGTCGATGCGCGGCCCCCACACCGGGTCCAGAGCCACGCCGTCCTCATAGTCCGCCGCCGTCAGCCGCCCGAACAGCAGCGGAATGGCGATCATATACTGCACGCAGTGGTCGCGGTCCGCCGGGTTCGCCAGCGGTCCTTTCTTGTCGATGATGCGCAGGCAGGCCTGGTGCGTGCGGATCGTAATTTTCTTGATAGTTTCGGAGGAGAGTCCTCGCTGGCCGAGCCGCGCCCGCAGCGTCATCGCCGCCTCCACCGCCGTCTGCGCGTGAAACTCCGCCGGATAGCTAACCTTGAAGAGCACGTTCTCCATCACGTAGGAGCCGTATGGGCGCTGAAATTTAAACTCCTGCCCGCGAAACGAAGCGTCGTAGAACCCCCACGTCTTCGCGGTCAGCGCCGAAGGGTAGCCCATCTCACCCGCGCGCGCCATCAGCGCCAACCGCACCGCCCGGCTGGTCGCGTCGCCCGCCGCCCAGCTTTTTCTCGATCCTGTATTGGGCGCGTGGCGATAGGTGCGCAGGCTCTGCCCATCCACCCACGCCAATGAGAGCGCGTTGATGGTCTGCTCGCGGCTCAACCCCAGCAACTGGCTCACCACGGCGGTTGATGCGACTTTAACGAGGACAACGTGATCCAGCCCCACTTTGTTGAACGAGTTTTCGAGCGCCATGCAGCCCTGAATCTCGTGCGCCTTGATCATGGCGGTTAATACACTACGCATCTCTAAAGGTCTGCCGCCCGCAGGGCTGCGCGAGAGCCAGTCCGCCGTGGCCAAAATCCCGCCCAAATTGTCCGAAGGATGCCCCCACTCCGCCGCCACCCACGTGTCGTTGAAGTCCAGCCAGCGAATCACGGCGCCGATGTTGAACGCCGCCTGCACCGGATCGAGCGCGAAACTCGTGCCCGGCACACGCGCGCCGTTCGGAACCACCGTTCCCGGCACAATCGGCCCCAGCAGCTTGGTGCACGCCGGATATTCGAGCGCCTCCAGCCCGCAGCCCAGCGTATCCATCAGGCAATAGCGCGCCGTCGTGTACGCCAGCTCGCTCTCGATCCTGTAGTTCAGGGCGTAGTCGGCGATGTCGGTAATAACTTTGTCCGGCGCGGGGCGTTCGTTGCTGATGTGCGTGGACACGCGTGCTCCTTGGTGAAAGCCGGTAGCCAGTAGCCGGTAGCGCCAGATTCAGAACTACATCGAGGCAGCTCGATGAGCGGTATAAAGCTACAGGCTACCGGCTACAAGCTCCAGGCTTGTCTTTACTGCCGCTCTTCCATGGGCACAAACTGCAAATTTTCCGGCCCCGTGTACACCGCCGCGGGCCGGATGATTTTCCCGTCCTGCCGCTGCTCGATGACGTGCGCGCTCCAGCCCGCCGTCCGCGAGATCACAAACAGCGGCGTAAACAGATCCACCGGAACGCCCATCAAGTAATACGCCACGGCCGAGTACCAATCCAGGTTCGGAAACATGTTCTTGGTGTCGCGCATCGTCGCCTCGATGCGCTCCGCTACGGCCAACAGCCGCCGCCCGTCGGCGTCCACCGCCAGCTCCCGCGCCCGCGCCTTGATGATCTCGCTGCGCGGGTCGCTGATGGTGTACACCGGATGTCCGAATCCCAGGATGACTTCGCGGTTGGCCACGCGCCGCCGCACATCGACCTCGGCCTCGCCGGCCGTGGCGTAGCGCGATTGAATCTCCAGCGCCGCTTCGTTGGCGCCGCCGTGTTTCGGCCCCTTCAGCGCCCCGATCGCGCCGCTGATGCACGAATACATGTCCGAGCCGGTCCCGGAGATCACGCGCGCCGTGAAAGTTGACGCGTTGAATTCATGCTCCGCATAGAGAATCAGCGAGACCTGCATCGCCCGCGTCCATTGCTCGCTGGGCGCGCGCCCGTGCAGCAGGTGGAGAAAATGCTCCGCGATCGAGTCGCCGCCGGCCTCGACCTCGATCCGCTTCCCGCGCCGCGCGAATTGAAGCCAATAAAGCAGCATCGAGGGCAGCGACGCCAGCAGCGCGTCGGCAATCGCGCGCGCTCCCTCATCGCTGTGCCCCGCGCTCTCGGGCCGCACGCAGCCCAGCATGGAAACGCCGGTGCGCAGCACGTCCATGGGGTGCGCGGAGGCCGGCACGAGCTCCAGCGCCTGCCGCACCTCGCCGGGCAATCCGCGCAACCCGCGCAAACGCGCCTTGTACGCCGCCAGCTCCGCTGCGTTAGGCAGCTTGCCGTGCACTAGCAGGTGCGCCACCTCCTCAAATTCGCACCGCGCGGCGAGGTCGTTAATGTCGTAGCCGCGATAATGCAGGTCGTTGCCGCTCCGCCCCACCGTGCACAGCGCCGTGTTTCCTGCCGGCGTCCCCGACAAGGCCACGGACTTCTTCGGTTTGAAGCCCGCCGGCGCGGAGTTCGTCTCTTCAACACTCATCGCAACCTCCCGAGAGCATCCAAGTTATTGGACGCGACCTGAAGCTGTCCAGCGCCTCACTTCGTGCCCTTGTCCCTCGCAAACAGCTCATCCAACTTCTCCTCATAGGCGTGGTAGCCGAGATAGCGGTAAAGCTCCTCGCGGCTCTGCATCAGCGGCAGCACGCTGTTCTGCGTGCCCTGGGCGCGAATGGTCTCGTAGACCTTCAGCGCCGCGGCGTTCATGGCCCTGTAGGCGGCGCAGCAATAGAGAATAATGTCCACGCCTGCTTGGGCCAGCTCTTCGCGCGTCCACAGCGGCGTCCGGCCGAACTCCGTGATGTTGGCCAGAACCGGCACTCCGACCGCCCGCCGGAACGCCGTATACTGCTCCAGCTCCGTTACCGCCTCGGCAAAGATCATGTCCGCGCCCGCGGCCACATACGCCTGCGCGCGCTCGATGGCTCGCGCCAGCCCCTCGCCGGCCAGCGCATCGGTCCGCGCCATAATCACAAACTGCGCGTCCGTCCGCGCGTCCACCGCGGCCTTGATGCGGTCCGCCATCTCCTCGGGCGCAGCCAGTTCCTTGCCCGGCCGGTGCCCGCAGCGCTTGGCGCTTACCTGGTCCTCGATGTGCACCGCCGCCGCGCCCGCTTTGATCATTTCGCGGATGGTGCGCGCGATGTTGAACGCTCCGCCCCAGCCCGTGTCGATGTCCACCAGCAGCGGCAGCGCGCTGGCGCCGGTAATCCGCCGCACGTCGGTCAGCACGTCTTCCATGGTGCTGATTCCCAGGTCCGGCAGTCCCAGCGAGTTGGCCGCCACGCCCCCGCCGGAGAGATAAATCGCCCTGAACCCCACCGCCTCGGCCAGCCGCGCCGTATAGGCGTTGATGGCGCCCACGACAGCGAGCGGCTTCTCTGCCTCGGACGCGGCGCGAAAGCGCGCTCCCGCCGATCCCTCGCCCGATCCCTGGCTTGGATGCTCCACCATTTCGCTTCCTTCTGCCGCATCATAACAGCCGGCTGCCGCCGCTTTCCCGGTCCATTTCCCCAACCCGCGCCCGCGGTGCGACAATCATCCAGTTGGAGCCGTAGCGCCGAATCACACGCGCGCTACCCGGAGGAGAAAAATCGCCATGAAACATCTGTACCTCTGTACGGGTCTTCTGCTCGCAGCCGCCACCGTGTTTGCGCAGCAAAGGCCGATGCCCAGCCCGCCGGTCAATGCCTCCATCACCATCGCGGGCAAGACCATCACCATTCACTACAACTCGCCCAGAGTGAAGGGCCGCGAGGGCCACATCTTCACCCCGGACGGGCTCATCCAGAAGACCCATAAGTCGTACCCAGTTTGGCGCGCCGGCGCCAATCCCGCCACCGCCCTGCACACCGATGCGGACCTGACCATTGGCAACCTCAACGTGCCTGCCGGCGACTACACCTTGTTCGTCGATATTGCCAATCCGAATCGATGGCTCCTTGTCGTCAGCAAGGATACCGGCGAGTGGGGCCTGGCTTACGACAAGACCAAGGACCTGGGCCGCACGCCGATGAAGATGTCCAAGCCCCCTGCCCTGGTCGAGGACCTCAAGTACACGCTCACCAGTGACGGCGGCAACAGGGGCACACTCACCCTGGCCTGGGAATACAAAGTGGCTTCGGTTAACTTCGTGGTGCATTGAGCGCGAGGCGCATGAAGGCTGGAGTGCGGTGACCGTCCGCCGGGGCCGCGCCCAGTGCAGG
Organism: uncultured Acidobacteriota bacterium; assembly: GCA_963808795.1. Lineage (GTDB taxonomy): Bacteria > Acidobacteriota > Terriglobia > Terriglobales > Acidobacteriaceae > Telmatobacter. Next base: position 87,121 of record CAWEGL010000010.1, on the reverse strand, counting down.
CGCAAGCGGCCGAATGGGCGAACTTCGTTGCCCAGCGCAGGCCGTGTCCCTCCGCGATCGCGGTCTGTGCGCCTTTCTTTGTGTGCCTCCGCGCGCCGCAACGCCCGCCGCGGCACGGCCTTTGCAGCTATTTGCCATCCTGCCGATACAATAGAAGGAGTGGTTGATCTCATCCCCTGGGGGTTAAGAAACCTTGCCGCTCTATCCGTATCACTGCACCCAGTGTGGCTACCGCTTTGAAAAGATCCAGAAGTTCAACGACGAGCCGTTTACCGAATGTCCTAAGTGCGGCGGCGCGCTGGATCGCCCGCTTACCGTGCCGGGCCTGAAGTTTGTGGGCACTGGCTGGTATGCGAATACCCCCGGCTACGGCCTCAACGTCGCCCGCGGTGTCGCGTCCGATCCGTCGGAGAACAAACCGGAGTCCGAAGCCCATCCGGCCGACAAGAAACCGGAGTCCAAAGCTCCCGGCGAAAAAAGCAGCAGCCCTGCCTCCGCCACTCCGGCGTCCACGGCCACCAACTCAACCTCTTGATCCCGATTCCGCGCCGCTCGAGCTCGATTCCACACCGGCCCCCTCAGCGCCTTATGCTCCTCAATTCGATCGCAGCGCCTTCATGGGATCGATCTGCGACGCGCGGCGCGCCGGAAGGTAGCCTGAAAGCGCCGCTACGCCAACCATCGCCAGAGCCACCGCGCAGTATGTGGTCATATCCCACGGCGAAGTATCGAACAGCAACGATGCAATGAGGCGCGCAACAGCAAGCGAGGCCGCCGTGCCAAGCACCACGCCTGCCAGCGTGAGCCGCAGTGTTTTGCCCAGCACCAGCCGTTGCACGCGGCCCGCTCCGGCGCCCAGGGCCATGCGGATGCCGATCTCCTGCGTCTGCCGCGTCACCGAGTACGAGATCACCCCATAGATGCCGAGCGCGGCCAGCAAAAGCCCGAGCCCCGCGAAGGCCGCCACTAGCAACATGAAGAACCGGCGCGGCGAGTTGGCGTGGTCCACCAGCGTCTGGATAGACACAAACTCGGCGGCGGGCTGGGCGGGATTCAATTCGCGCAGCACCCTCATCACGCTCGAGGCCAGCACAGCCGGCGACAGAGTGGTCCGGATCACCAGTTCTGCCCCTTCAGGGTGCGACTGTACGGCAGAGTAGTAAATTTGCCAGCCGGCTTGGCCCTCCACGCTTTCCGCATGCACGTCGGCGGCCTCGCCAATGATGTGCAGGTCATTATTGCCATCCGTCAGAATCTGGCCCTCTGCATTTCCATGGGGCCAATGGGCATAATTCGCAAGAAAGTGCGCAAAGCCCTGGCTGATGATTACGACGCCCTCGCTCTTGGGTCCGTCATCCCAGGTAAAGTCCCGCCCGCGTAGCGCCGTGCCCATGGCGCGCATATAGCCCGGCGTCACCACGTAGACAAGTGGCCCGGCGGGCATTGTTTTCGGGCGCGCGACTCCTTTGGGGAATGGCGTTCCCCATGATCGGTTCTGGCCCAGGGGCAGGAAGTCGCTGACGCCCGCCGCCTCCACACCGGGAATCGCTCCCACGCGCGTGAGCATCTGCTGGAAGATGGCTCTGCGCTTCTGCGCACTGGCCTCAGGCGTCGGAGCACTGTCATCGTATGGCACCTTTACGGCGGCGGCGCGCTCGGGCTGGAAGCCGAGGTCAACATCGAGCACCCGCAAGAAGCTGCGCAGGAGCAGCCCCGCGCCGGCAAGCAGCATGCACGCCAGCGCAACCTCCGTCACCACCAGGATGGAACGGGTGCGTTCGTGTTTGCGGCTTTGTCCAGCGCCGGCGCTGGAGTCTTTCAGCGCTTCGTGCAGGTTGCCGCCGGCGATGCGCAGGCCCGGCAAAAGGCCGAAAAGAACGGCGGCAACGACGGCGGCCAGCGCTGTCCAGGCAAGCGCGGAGCCGTCGATCTGCAGAGTGCTGAGCAGAGGCAGCGCAATCGCGCCCTGGTGCGCAAGCCAGTGGACCAAAACGAAGGCCAGTCCCAGGCCGAACAATGCGCCCGCGCCGGAAAGCACCAGGCTTTCGGTGAGAAGCTGCCGCGCGATCCGCATACGGCTCGCGCCCAGAGCGCCGCGCACGGCGAACTCCTTGGCCCGCGCCGAGGCCCGCGCCAGCAGCAGATTCGAAAGGTTCACGCAGGCAATGAGAAAAATGGCGCCGGCCGCGGCCCACAGAACGCTAAGCGGCTCGTGCAAACTGCCGCTGACGTGGCTCTTAAGCGGGATGGGAACAATGCCCTCCTGCACGTAAGCGCCGCAAGACTCGGGCCGTTTGTTGTTCCAGCACATGTGCGGCGCTGCCAGCTTCGCGTCCTCATGCGCCTGCGCCAGAGTCACGCCCGGCTTGAGACGGCCGATGAGGGTCACGATGTTGCCCCAGTCGCGTGGCGGACCGTGCAGGTCGAGCGGCGTGATAGCGTCCACCTTGGCGCCGGGCGCAAACACCGCTCCGAAATCGAACCAAGCAGGCAGCACGCCGATGACCGTCGTCTCGCGGCCATTGATGTCGAAGGCCTTGCCCACGATAGAAGGGTCGGCGTTGAACTGGCTGCGCCACCATGCGTTGGTGAGCAGAATGACAGGCGCCGCGCCGGGGCGCGCATCGTCCGCGTCGAACAGCCGGCCCATCGCCGGCTTCACTCCCAGGACCTGGAAGAAATTGGCGATGACGTCGATGCCCGTCGCGGAAATGGGCGCGCCGCCCAGCTCGAGGCTGAGATTCCCGGGGCTCGAAAAGGCAAAGTAGCCGGTCACGTCCTGGTAGGACCGGCTGTACTCCCGGAACTCGTCGTAGGCGTCCGTGGAAAACGTCGCGCAGGAAAGGCCGCATTTCTGCGGCGGCGGCGCAATCCAGAGAAGCTGCTGCGCGTTGGGAAAGGGCAGCGGACGCAGCATCAGTGTGTTCACCACGCTGAAGACCGCGGTATTGGCGCCAATGACGAGCGCCAGAATCAGGATGGCGACGGCCGCGAAGCCGCGCTCGCGGCGCAGAGTGCGATAGGTGTACTTCAGGTCCTGAAGCAGAATTTCGACTGACATAAGTCCTCGCGCCTCCCGTTGTTGTTCCCTTGCCTGTTGCAGGCCCCCGAGGCTGACGTGCGCCCTCCGGCGTGCTTCCGCCAACGGCATGCCGCGCCCCATATTCTCGTCCGCCGCGAAATCGCTGCAAGGGTTTGAAGGGCCATCAGGTCGAGGGTTTTTTGCAGGAGATCCAATTTCGAGGACGGCATTTGAACTCCATAGGTGGGATCACCACATAAAGAGTATGTCGCCATTCCTGTGGGACTATCACAGAAAATTGACAGCCTTCGCACCTCTCCTCCTTTGGCAGGCTCTCCCGTGGCGATTAGGTTCACACATACAGGCCTTCGAGCTCTCCCGCCTCCGTCGAAAACATGGTCCCGTTTCCGAACGCTACTATAGTAGAGCCGTGCCTCTGCTCGATCCCATTCCGTCGCCCGTCCAGCACGCCGACCTGGCTGCTCTCGAGTGGGAGCCGCTGCTGGCTATGGTCGCCGGCTTTGCCGCCTCGCCCGTCGGCCGCGGCGCAATTCTCGCCCTCCATCCCTCCACCGATGAACCATGGATCGCCCTCCAGCACCAGCTCACCGCCGAGGCGCGCCTGCTCCTCGAAGAGCAAGTCTCGGTCGCCCTCGGCGGCCTCTTCGATCCCACGTCTCTGGCCGCCAAGGCCCGCATTCCCGGCGCAGCCCTTGAAGCCGCCGAACTTCAGGCCGTCGCCCGCCTGGCCGCCGACGTATCCGCCTGGCAGGCGCTCCTCGCCGACCCTCCCGCGCGCCTGGCCGGCAAATTGCCCGCGCTCTCTGAGCTCTCCGCGGGGCTTGACGCCGCCGGTCATGCGGACGGCAAATCCTCGCCGTTGGCGCAGCTCGCCGGGGCCATCCAGCGCACCATCCAGCCCGACGGCTCGCTCGCCGACGACGCCTCGCCCGAGCTGCGCCGCCTCCGCCGCGAGCAGGAGCGCCAGCAAAAGCTCATCGAGGAGACCCTCCGCGCGGCCCTGCGCAAGCTCTCCGGCGAAGGCGCCACGCAGGACGATCTCATCACCATCCGCGGCGAGCGCTTCGTCATTCCCGTGCGCTCCGAGCTAAAGCGCCGCATCACCGGCGTCATTCACGGCGTCAGCTCCTCAGGCCAAACCGTCTACGTCGAGCCCCTCGAAACCATCGAGCAGAACAACGAGCTGGTCCGCCTCATCGAAGAAGAGCAGGCCGAGATTCACCGCATCTTTGTCACCCTCACCGCCCAGGTCGCCATCTGCGCGCCGGCCCTGGTCGCGGGCGCGCACGTCCTCGCCCTCGTTGACAGCCTTCTGGCCCGCGCCCGCTTCGCCCGCGCGTACCACTGCGTGGGGCCGGCCTTTGGACCAGATGCTCTGCAACTCGACGGCGCACGCCATCCGCTGCTTGAAAAACGGCTCCGCTCCACGGCCTCATCGAACGCTGCCGTGGTCCCGCTTACCCTCGCGCTCACCTCGGAAACCCGCCAGCTCATCGTCAGCGGCCCCAACACCGGCGGCAAAACCGTGGCCCTCAAAACCACAGCCCTGTTGGCCATGATGGCCCAGGCCGGCATTCCCGTACCAGCGGCCGCCGCCGTCTTTCCCGTCTTCACCGCTTTCCTTGCCGACATTGGCGACGCGCAATCCATCGAGGCCGCACTCTCTAGCTTCTCCGCCCACATCCTCAACCTCGACCGCCTCTCGCGTCTCGCCGGCCCGCGCTCCCTGGTCCTGCTCGACGAGCTCGGCTCCTCCACCGATCCCGAGGAGGGCGCTGCTCTGGCTGTCGCGGTCGCCCATCATTTCCTCGCTGCCGGCGCGTGGTCGCTCATCTCTACTCACCACACCGCGCTCAAGGTCTACGCCGCCAACACCCCCGGCGTCCTCAATGTCGCGGCCGGCGTCGATGAGGATACGCTCGCGCCCAACTACCAGTTCCATTCCGGCGTGCCCGGCGCCTCGGCCGGCATTCAGACCGCCGAGCGCCTGGGCCTCAACCCCTCCATCATCGCCACCGCCCGTGAGCGCCTCGGCTCGCAGCAGGCTGACGTCGCCCGCTTCCTTGAAAAGCTCCACAACGAATTGGCCCAACTCGAAGCCGATCGCAAGGCCGCCCGCGAGCAGCAGTACGCCCTCAACCAGGAGCGCACCAGGCTCGCACGCCAGGGCCAGCAGGATCTAAACCAAAAGGTCAAAGAGCTGGAAGCCCAGCTCGCCTCGCTCCTCAAGGACTTCGAGTTCCAGATGCGCGAGAACGTGCGCGCCATCGGGGACCGCGCCGCCCAGCAAAAATTGTCCAAGGAAGCCGAGCGCCGCATCCAGCGCCTACGCCGCGAGTTTCAGGAGAGCTTCAACCAGACCGTCGTCGCCCACCGCACCGGCGCGGATCAAGGCGACGCCAATGCGCAACCGCACCTCCTGCGCCACGTCGCCCCCGGCGACCGCGTCCTCCTCAAATCCATGAACAAGATCGCAACCGTACAGCGCGAGGTGGAGAAAGATCTCTTCGAGGTCGCCCTCGGCCCCATCAAAATGAGAGTGAGACGGGACGATCTTGCGGAAGCCGTCCGCTCGGCGGATTCTCAGACCAGCGAACGGGCCGACCCGCTGGCCGCCGCACGCAAGCAGAAGGGCGTCCGCGTCTCCGTCACCAGCGCCTCCACCGATGACCTGCGCATGGAGATCAACCTCATCGGCCGCGCCGTCGATGAAGCCACCGGGGAGCTCGAAAAGTATCTTGACCGCGCCTTCCTAGCCGGTCTTCCCCGCGTCCGCGTCATTCACGGTCACGGCGCAGGCATCCTCCGCCGCGGCGTCCGCGAGTTCCTCAAGAACCACCCCCACGTCGCCGCCATCGCGGAAGCCCCGCAGAACGAAGGCGGCCAGGGCGCGACCCTTGTCGAGCTCCGCCAGTAGTTTGCCGATAAGGATGAGGGAGACGCCAATGCCGAGGAAAACCAAGCAGAAGAGATTCGCTAGCAAAGCCGAAGAGGCGCGAGGTGGGAAGCCAACGCGGAAGCTGTCGCGGGAGCATTCGAGGGAGCCCTGAACAAAGGTTATGCCGGACCTTGCACCGTTGTTGTAACGGGTGGTACGGCCGTTTCAAGAATCCGTCTGGGTTCAAGAGATGTCGCCGAAGGCCGCCTGCAAGCCGCCGAACGTAGGCTGCTATTCCACTCGTATCTGAAGATGATCATCCACAAAGCGCTGCGTAAAGCCGCCGTCGACCGGAAATCCTCGGCCTCCTGACGCCGCGGCATCTGATCAAAAATCAGAACGGCCTCGAAGGGTTAACCTCCGCGGCCTCATCCATCGCAGAGCGCGCGCTCACCCGCTAACTCGCTCGCCCGCTCTACTCCAGCAGCTCCGCAACCACTCCCGGCGCGGCTTTGAGCGCCGCGTCGATCTGCGCCTGGTCCTTGCCGCCGGCTTCGGCGATCTCCGGCTTTCCGCCTCCCGATCCGCCCACCAGCCTCGCCACCGCGCCCACCAGCTTCCCCGCCTGAATGCGCTTCGTGAGCCCCGGCGTCACGCCCGCAATGATCGCGACCTTCCCCTCCGGCTGCGCCGACCCCAGCACCACTACCCCTTCGCCCACCTTCTGCTTCAGGTTGTCCACCAGCGTGCGCAACTGCCCGCGCTCCAGCCCGTCCGCGCGGTGCGTAACCACCTTTACGCCACCAACCTCCGCCGCGCGTACCACCGCTTCGTCCAGCGCGCCCGCCGCCGACCGCATCCGCATCTCTTCGAGCTCCCGCTTGAGCCGCTTCAGCTCGTCTTCCTGCGCGGCCAGCTTGCTGCGAAGCGCCTCGGACAGGTTGCCGTCGGGCGACGAGGCAACGGAGGAGGCGAACTGCGCCAGCTCAAAATCCCGCCTGAAAGTATCCAGCGACCCCAGCCCGCTGATGGCCTCAATGCGCCGCACGCCGCTCGAAACCGATTCCTCGCTCGTGAGCTTCAGCAGTCCGATCTCGCCCGTGGCCGCCGTGTGCGTCCCCCCGCACAACTCCGTCGAGAAACCGTCCGCCAGCTTCACCACCCTCACCTTGTCGCCGTACTTCTCGCCGAACAGCGCCATGGCATGGTACTCGTTCACGGCCACGTCGATGGGTACGTCTACGAGCGTCTCCACCTTTGCATTTTTGAGCACCTCGCGGTTGACGATGTCTTCAATTTCCTGGAGCTCCTCATCGGCCACCTGCGCAAAGTGCGAAAAGTCGAACCGCAGCCGGTCCGGCGCCACCAGCGACCCCGCCTGCTTCACGTGCGTCCCCAGAACCTGCCTCAGCGCCGCGTGCAGCAGGTGCGTCCCCGTGTGGTTGCGGCGGATCGCGTCCCGGCGAACCCCATCGACGATCGTATTGACGCGGTCGCCCACCGCCAGCGGCTGCTTCAGCACGGCCTTGTGCGCGCGCACTCCCTGCACCGGCAGCACGCAGCCGGTAATTTCAGCAATCGTCTCGTTCCCATCCGTCGAGGTGAACCACCCCGTGTCGCCAATTTGCCCGCCCGAGTCCCCATAAAAGCTCGTGTGGTCCAGCACAACTTCGACTTCTTCGCCGGCCTTGGCCGCTGGAACGCCCACCCCGCCTTTCACGATGGCCAGCACCTCGCAGTTCGCCGAGTTGAGCTGGCGGTAGCCCTCGAAGACCGTCTTCGGCAGATCGCGGAATGCTGGGCTGGCCGTCTTCTGGCTGCCGCCCTTCCAGGAGGCGCGGGCGCGAGCCTGTTCTTCGGCACGGGCGCGCTCGAAGCCTTCCATATCGAAGGCGACTCCCGCATCGCGCGCCGCGTCGACCATGAAGTCGAGGGGCAGGCCGAAGGTTTCGTAGAGATGGAACGCACGGTCGCCGCCTAATTTGGCAGGATCTTCCTTTGGGTGGGGTTCGCGCAGCCGCCCAAATTGCTGCATCTCGAACGCCTCGTAGTTTGACTTCTGAAACCAACCTTCCTTTACTTTTTCAAGCTCGGCTTCCAATTGCTTGGAGCCGAGTTCCAAAACCCTTGCAAACTGCCTCTCTTCAGCCTCGACCACCTTCTCCACCCGCGAAGCGGATTCGATTAGTTCTGGGTATGCGCCGCTCATTAAATCTCGCACCTCGCGGACCATCTCGAACAAAAACGGCTTTTCCTGGCCGAGCAGGCGGCCATGACGAATGGCGCGGCGCATGACTTTGCGCAGCACATAGCCGCGGCCTTCGTTCGAGGGCAGCACGCCATCACTGATGAGGAACGTAGCTGCACGGGAGTGATCGGCGATGATTCGTAGACTCGGATTGACTATGAGTGCCGGCGAACCCTTGATCACCTGGTTTGTCAGACGTGCAGCACGCCAGATGAGGGGCATGAACAGGTCTGTGTCAAAGTTGCTTACTTGGCTCTGCAGCACCGCCGCCACGCGCTCCAGGCCCATCCCCGTATCCACGCAGGGCTTAGGCAAGGGCGTCAGCTTGTAGGTTGTTTTTCCCGCCGCATCCGTCGCCGCGGAGCGATCAAACTGCATGAAGACCAGGTTCCAGATCTCCACGTACCGTGCCTCATCCTGCCCAAACGGCTTGTCCACTCCAGGCGTCTCCGCCGCCTCGATCCCCATGTCGTAAAAGATCTCCGAGCACGGCCCGCACGGCCCCGTCTCACCCATCTGCCAGAAGTTGTCCTTCAGTCCGCCCTCGTGAATGCGCTCCTTGGGCACGCCCACTTCCAGCCAGTACCGCTCCGCCTCGTCGTCCCGCGGAACCGCGTCCCCGCCCTCCCCCGTACTTCCTTCAAAAATGGTCACGTACAGCCGGTCTTTGGGAATCCCCATCCACTCCTCGCTGGTCACCAGCTCCCAGGCGTAGGCGATGGCCTCGCGCTTGAAATAGTCGCCGAAGCTGAAGTTCCCCAGCATCTCGAAAAACGTATGATGCCGCCGCGTAAAGCCTACATTTTCAAGGTCGTTGTGCTTGCCGCCCGCGCGCACGCACTTTTGCGACGTGGTGGCCCGCGTGTACTCCCGCTTCTCCGCGCCCAGAAAAACGTCCTTGAACTGGTTCATGCCAGCGTTGGTGAACAGCAGCGTCGGGTCGTTGGCCGGCACCAGCGACGAAGAGTGCACCCTCCGGTGCCCCTTCGACTCAAAAAAGCGCAGAAACAGCTCTCGTATCTCGTTCCCCGTGCGGTATTGCATAGCTCTTTCAGTGTAATGGGCGGCGGGGTCAATGCGCAGTTGATTCGACTAGGTTTGAGTGTCCCACACTCTGCGTCCGCCGCGGCGGATCTCCGCGCCTGAACCGGGGCCTCGTCCTCACTCCTCCCGCGTCTCCTCGTCCAGGCTCTCCAGCCCCGTGAGCGCTTCTTCCGGCACGTCCCACTGGCGCAGAATCTTGGTGATCACGCCCGCCGAAAACCCCGCCGCCGCCAGCCGCCGCACCACGCGCGCCGTCTCTTTCTCGTTCTCCGGTTTGGCAATGCGCTTGCGCTCCAGGTGCTCGCGCGCCAGCGCCTCTTCATTCGTCTGCCCGTAGCGCGCCTCGATGGTTTCGTTGATGATCCCGGGAGCAACGCCCTTCTGTCCAAGCGCCTGCCGCACCCGCCGCGCGCCCAGCTTCTCGTTCTCCTGGCGCAGCCGCGCGTAGGTCTCCGCAAAGGCCGCGTCGTCCAGGTAGCCGTGCTCCCTCAGCCGCGCCACCGCCGCTGCAATCGCCGCCTCGCCGCGCTCGCCCGGCTCCGCCCGCCGCCGCATCAGCCGCCGCAGATCCGCCTCCGTGCGCATCACCCGCCCCAGCGCCTTCACCGCGTACTCATAGAGCCCGGCATCGTTCAGCGGCGCGCGGGTCTTCGCCGTCTTTCGCGTAAAAGCCACGATTCTCACTCCAGCGGAATCAGCAGGCGGAAAGTCCTGTTCCGCCGCCAGCGGTAGTGCTTGAAATCGCTGTCGAGCGTCAGAATATCGCCCGTATCGAGCTCGTCCGCCATGTGGATCAGACAAGCATCGGCAAAATCCGCCGGGGTGTCATGGTATTTTTGGAGAATCCTTTGGATTTGCGCGGCGCAGCGGGCCAGTTGGAAAGGGATCTGGAAGATTCCATTTGCTACATTCGCCAAGATGTCTTCTTTAGCGCCGAATACAGACTCAAGCAAATAGCAACTTTCCACAATGACAGCCTCGCACGTCACCAGTGGGGAGTTGAGTCCTGCCACTACAGCAACGCATCTGCGATGGTTCCGATCCCGCCGATCCAGCCAAGCCACAATGACGCTCGTATCCAGCAGTAGCGGACCCATCTCAGCGGCCCTTGGCTTTCCGTAACCCCTTCGCTCCGGGCAATGAGCTGAGACCCAACCCTGCCAGATGCTTCTTGTTTGAGCCGAGATCGGGAATCCCGGAGTCAAACATTCCCAGGCCGATAATCTTGATCGGCTTGGCTACTTTCTCTCGCGAGGCAAGCAGGTGAATCCCTTCCCGAACAACCTTCGAGGCGGACCAACCCTTCCCACGCACCAGCCGATCGAGCGCCGCCTGCGTCTCCTCATCCAACCGCGCCTGCACCATCGTCTTCATATCGAAAGTGTACTACAGTGTCAAAGTTTGTGGTACAAGCGGTCCCTAGTCCCTATTCCCTATTCCCTAGTCCCTGCCTTTTTCCGTCCCCTCATCCACCCACGCGTTCACCGTCTTCCGCCACAGCCCGGAATCCTGCGGCTTCAGCACCCCGTGCCCCTGGTTGGGAAAGTAGAGCATCTTGCTGGGCACGCCCGGCCGCTGCAAGGTCGCGAAGAGATCCAGCCCCTGGTTCAAATTCAGCCGGTAGTCGAGCTGCCCGTCGAGCCGCGTTCGCCCCCAAGGCGTACTCTGGAATCGATGCACGAGCTCTCCATCGCCGCCAGCATCGTGGACGCGGTCACCGAGTCTGCCGCCGCCTATCCCGGCGCGCGCGTCACTCAGGTCCGCCTGCGCGTAGGCGCGCTGGCCGCCGTCGCCGAGGACTCGCTCCAATTCTGCTGGCAAATCGCCACTGAAGGCACGCCGCTCGCCGGCGCGGCCCTCGTAGTGCGCACCCTGCCCGTCGTCGTCCACTGCGCCGCCTGCACTACTGACTCCGCGCTCGAAGGCTTGCAGAGCTTCCGCTGCCCGCTCTGCGGAGGGCCCGCCGCCGATCTCCGCCAGGGCCGGGAGTTAGAGATCGAGTCCATCGAGCTAGAAGAGCCGGGAATCGAAGCGCCCGAAACCGCCGTGCCCGAAACCACCGAACCAAAACTCGCCGAGCCCGGAATTTCCAGCCGGTCTCTCGCCGCCCGCCCCGCCGAGCCATCGCCTGTCGCCCATCCGGCGGGCGTCGGGGAGCGTCTATGACCACCCGCATCGTCGAGCTGCGCCGCGGCGTCCTCAAGAAAAACGACGAGCTCGCCACCCTACTGCGCGCACGCTTCTCTGCCTCCAGCGTCCTGGCGCTCAACCTCGTCTCCAGCCCCGGCGCCGGCAAAACCGCGCTCCTCCAGCTCACCCTCACCCAGCTCCGCGCCCGCGGATTGCGCGCTGCCGCTATGGTCGGCGATCTTGAAACCGACAACGACGCCCGCCGCCTCGCCCTCAGCGGCGCGCCCGTCCGTCAGATCAACACCCACGGCATCTGCCACCTCGACGCCGAAATGATCGCCAGGCACCTCGACTCCTGGACCACCCCCGACCCCGCCGCCGAACTCGCTTTCCAACTCGCCGCCCTCGACTACCTCTTCATCGAGAACGTCGGCAACCTCGTCTGCCCCTCTGGCTACGACCTCGGCGAAACCCTCCGCGTCGTGCTCATGAGCGTCACTGAGGGCGAAGACAAGCCCCTCAAGTATCCCGGCCTCTTTAACTCCGCCGACGCCGCCGTTCTTACCAAAATCGACCTCGCCCAACCCTGCGCCTTCGACCGCGACCTCGCCCTCCGCAACCTCGCCGAGGTCCGCCCCGCCATTCCCGTCTTTGAAACCTCCGCCAAAACCGGCGCCGGCATCGACGCCTGGCTCGCGTATCTCGAAGCCGCCCGCGCCGCCGGAGAAGCTACAAAGCCGTAGGCGATTCCGGTTGTTCAGGGTCTGCGAAACGCGAAGAAAGTCAGATAGTATTTGCCTTCAGTTGGATATTTTTGCCGTCAGTCCCAAAATTCTGCGCGATTTGCCGCCTTTTCATCTCCCGCCCAACGCAATCCTCGGCGATTTATAATCCGGCAGGTAGCTCGCCGTTGCCGTACCGCACGGCCGCAGCCGCCGGAGATGCATGGATGCCAACTGACGTAATCATGCCCCAGATGGGCGAATCGGTCTTCGAGGGCGCCATCACCAAGTGGCTCAAGCAACCCGGCGACTCCGTCCTTAAGGACGAACCCCTCCTCGAAATCTCCACCGACAAAGTGGACGCCGAAATCGCCGCGCCCGTGGCCGGCGTCCTCGTCGAGATCAAGGTCCCCGAAGGCGCAACCGTCGCCGTCAACACCGTCCTCGCCGTCATCGATGCCGCCGCCGCGCCCGCGGCCCGAGTCCCTGCCTCGGCCACCCCACCCCAAAAGCCCGCTGCCGCAGCGCCAACTCCGCCGTCTCATGCGCACGCCTCACCGATGCCGCCCGTGCCGGAGCCTCAGCCCGGCCGCCGCATCCGCTCCTCGCCGCTGGTCCGCCGCATCGCCAAAGATAATGCCGTCGACCTCGTCCTTGTCCCCGGCACCGGCTCCGATGGCCGCATCACCAAGGACGACATTCTGAGCTATCTTGCCCAGCCCCGCGCCGCCGCGCCGACGGCCCAACCCGCCGCACCCAGCGCCGCAGCTCCGACGCCCGTCCCGCCCGTCGCCGCACCCATCCCAGCGCAGCCCGTCCCCCTCACCCGCATGAGGGCCATCATCGCCCAGCGCATGGTGGAGAGCCTCCAGATCAGCCCTCACGTCCACACCGTTTACAAAGTCGATTTGACCCGCATCGTGCGCCTTCGCGAGCGCGAGAAATCCGGCTTCGAGCAGCGCCATCGCGTCCGCCTCACCTACATGCCCTTCATCGCCACGGCCGCTATTCAAGCCCTGCGCCGCTTTCCCATCGCCAACGCCTCGCTTGTAGACGGCCCCCAAGGCCAATCCATCCTCTACCACCCCCAGATCAACCTCGGCATCGCCGTGGCGCTCGAAGGGGGCCTGATCGTGCCCGTCGTCCGCCAAGCCGGCCAGCTCGCCTTCCCGCAACTGGCCCGCGCCATCGCCGATCTGGCCCTTCGCGCCCGCACCAAAAAGATTTCGCCCGACGAGACTGGCGGGTCGACCTTCACGCTCACCAACGCCGGCGCCTTCGGCGGCGAGTTCGGCATGCCCATCATCAATCAGCCTGAGTCGGCCATCCTCGCCATCGGCGGCCTGCGCAAGGAGCCGGTGGTGCTCACCGACGCCGAGGGCAACGACACCATCGCCATCCGCTCCGTCCAGTACTTCTGCCTCGGCTTCGACCACCGCACCATCGACGGCGCTGACGCTGGCAAGTTCATGTCCGCCTTCAAAAACGCCCTCGAAGCCTGGGACCTCCCCATCGAATAGCGCAAAAATCCACGGTTGCTGTCCCCCCTCGGGAACTCCGCGCCCGCGAATCGCGTACATCCAGGCAACGCATGTCCACCGATTTCAAATTCGCGCTCCGGCAGTTGGTCAAATCGCCCGGCTTTACCGTCACGGCCATCGTCACCCTGGCTCTCGGCATTGGCGCCAACGCAGTCGTATTCAGCGTGCTCAACGCCATCATCCTGCGCCCCGTCAACGTTCCCCACGCTGAGAACCTCTACATGGTTCAGCGCTACAAATACCCCTCGCAGTCCTACCCCGACTACCTCGACCTCCGCGACCGCAACCGCACCTTTTCCAGCCTCATTGCTGTCCAGATCATGGGCCCGGTCGGCGTCGACACCGGCAGCAATCCCTCCACCGCCTGGCCCGAACTCGCCAGCGGAAACTACTTCGACACCCTCGAAATCCAGCCTTATCTCGGCCGTTTTTTCCACGCTTCCGACGAGAAAGGCATCAACAGCGCGCCCTACGCCGTCCTCACCTACGACTTCTGGCGCACTCATTTTCAGTCCAATCGCAACATCGTCGGCCACGCCGTCGACCTCAACAAGCATCCCTTCACCATCATTGGCGTGGCGCCGCCCGGCTTCCGCGGCACCGAGATCTTCTTTGCACCCGCCTTCTGGGTTCCCATGATTGAAGCGCCCATCCTTCAAGGCCAGGACTTCCTCAAGTACCGCGGCAATCATTCGCCGTGGATCCTCGGCCGCCTCCGCCCCGGCGTCACGCCCCAGCAGGCCGACGCCGACCTCAACGCCATAGGCGCCTCGCTCTCCAAAACCTATCCCTCCGATGACGAAGGCATCCACTTCTCGCTGGCCCGTCCTGGCCTCGTCGGCGACATGCTCGGCGGCCCTGCGCGCGCCTTCATGGCCGGCCTCATGCTTCTCGCCGGACTCATCCTCCTCGCCGCCTGCGCCAATCTCGGCAGCCTCTTCGCCGCCCGCGCCGCCGATCGCGGTAAAGAAGTCGCCATGCGCCTCGCCCTCGGCTCCCGCCGCGTGCGCATCCTCCGCCAGTTGCTTACTGAAGCCGTGCTTGTCTCTCTCGCCGGCGGCATCGTCGGCCTCGCCGGCGGCGTCGTCATACTCCACCTGCTCAGCGCCTGGCAGCCCATGCCCGACATCCCCATCAACGTTCCCGTGAACCCCGACCTGCGCACCTACGCCGTAGCCCTCCTGCTCGCCCTCTTGAGCGGCTTGCTCTTCGGCATGGCCCCGGTCCGCCAAGTCATGCGCGCCGACCCCTGGCAGATCATCCGCACCGGCATCGCCGCCGACGGCATCCGCCGACTTCACCATGCGCGATGTCCTCCTCGTCCTCCAGATCGCCATTTGCGCCGTGCTCGTCACCTCATCGCTGGTCGCCGTCCGCGGCCTTATCCGCTCCCTGCACTCAAGCTACGGATTCAACCCGCAAAACGTAATGATCGTCGGCACCGATCTCCAGATGGCCGACTACAAAAGCGATCAATACCCCCAGGTGCAGCGCCGCATGCTCGATGCCATCTCCGCCATTCCCGGCGTCGCTGCGGCCGGCTACAACGACAACGTTCCTCTCAGCCTCAGCGGCGGCGACTCCTACGTCTACACCGACCAGACCACCGATTTCCGCCCCACCAACTACGCCGCCGACGCGATGAATTACGTCATCTCACCGGGCTATCTCGCTGCCGCCGGCACCCGCCTGCTCGCCGGCCGCGATTTCACCTTCGACGACATCGCCAAAGCGCCCCGCGTCGCCATCGTTAACCGCCACTTCGCCATCAAGGTCTTCGGCTCGATTCAGAAAGCCGTCGGCGGCCACTTCAAATACTGGGGCACCAACCGCGCCGAAGTCGTCGGCGTCGTCGAAGACGGCAAATACCGCACCCTAACCGAAGATCAGATGCCGGCCATGTTTTTCTGCTTCCTCCAGCAGCATGAGAGCGGCACGGGACTCTTTGTCCGCTCCCAGCGCGATCCGCAGGAGATGACCGCGGCCCTGGTGCGCGCCCTCCACGGCATCGATCCCTCTCTCCCGCTCTCCATCCGCCCGTGGACCGAGGAAATGGACACCGCCCTCTTCGCCCCGAGGGTGGCCTCAGTGGCTCTCGGCGTCCTCGGCCTGCTCGGAGCCATGCTCGCCATCACCGGGGTCTTCGGCATGGCGTCTTATGTGGTCAGCAAACGCCTTCGCGAACTGGGCATCCGCGTGGCCCTCGGCGCCAACCGGCGCCAGGTCCTGCGCGCCGCGCTCGGCCGCGCCTTTATCCTTCTCGCCGCCGGCTCCCTGGCCGGCCTCGTCCTCGGAGTCCTCGCCACCCGCGTCCTCTCCGCCATCGTCTATCAGGCCACCCCCAAGGACCCCGTCGTCCTCGCGGGCGTTCTCCTCTCCATGCTCCTCCTCGGCCTCCTCGCCGCCTGGATCCCTGCCCGCCGCGCCCTCGCCGTCGATCCCGTCATCCTCCTCCGCGAGGAATAGCCGCCCAGTCCGGCGGCCTTTCCGTCCCTATTCCCTATTCCCTATTCCCTCGCCCCCGTCTACCCCTCTTCCTCCGCCGCCTCCACATACACCGCCGGCGCGGCCAGCTTCATCAGCGCCACGTACAGAATCCCCGCCGTGAAGAACCCCACGAACCACGCGTAGTCGTACAAAAAGTGCAGCGGCTCCACGAACACCCCGATCAGCGCAATGCCCACCCCCAGCGCCAAAGCCACGACCGCCCGCGGGTTGACGCCCTTCGTGTAGGAGTACGCCCCGTCGCGGTGATACAGCGAGTTCACGTCCAGCTCCGTCCTCCGGATCAGGAAGTAATCCGCCACCATGATCCCCGCCACCGGCCCCAGCAGTCCGGAGTACCCCACCAGCCACCCGAAGATGTAGCTGTCCGGCGTGGCCAGCAGCTTCCACGGGCACATCGCCAGCCCTAGAAATCCGGTGATCAGCCCTCCCGTCCTGAAGCTGATCAGCCGCGGATACAGATTTGAAAAATCGTTGGACGGCGAGACCACGTTGGCCCCGATGTTCACGTTCAGCGTGGCCACCAGGATGGCCACCAGCGCCAGCAGCGCCACCAGCGGCTGGTGAAACGCCCCGATCAGCGTGATGGGGTTCCAGATGGCGTGACCGAACAACACCACCGACGCCGACGTCACCGCGATGCCCACGAACGTGTACAGCGCCATGGCCACCGGCAGCCCGAAGGCCTGCCCCCACGACTGCGCGCTCTGCGACTTGGAGTAGCGCGTAAAGTCGGGAATATTCAGGGCCAGCGTCGCCCAGTAACCCACCATCGCCGTCAGCGACGGAAAAAACACCTCCAGAAACTCGCCCGTAGTGTGGAACTGGCTGGGTGTCGACAGCATCTCGCCGAAGCTGCCCGCCTTCATCCGCACCCAGATCAGCAGCAGCGCCGCCATCACGAACATGAACGGCGCACCGAACGCCTGCAGCCTTCGGATCGAGTCCACGCCCCGCCACACTACCGCCATATTCAGCAGCCAGAATCCCAGAAAGCACGCCCACAGCACGCCCCTCTCGGCCGCCGCCGCCGGCCACAGCACCGCGACCATCGCGTAGATCGCCGTCCCTCCGATCCACGACTGAATCCCGAACCACCCGCAGGCCACAATGGCCCGCAGCATGGCCGCTATATTCGCCCCGCGCACTCCGAACGGCGCGCGAATAAACACCGGAAACGGGATTCCGTACTTGGCCCCCGCGTGCGCATTCAAGAGCAGCGGAACCAGCACGATCAGGTTGCCCAGCAGCACCGTCCCCACGGCCTGCTTCCAGTCCATCCCCTTGGCGATCAGCGACGACGCAAGCTGGTAGGTCGTGATCTCCATGCACATCGAAAACCACAACGCCGTGTAGTTGTAGAATCCCCAGTTCCGCCGCTCCGGCGGCGTCGGCCTCAGGTCGCGGTTCGACAGCGTCGGATCCACTGTGCTCACGGGGACCTCCTGCGCTCTTTTGGGGTCCGGCGCGCCGCGCATTCGGGGACCGGCGCGCACACCCTCCGCGGGGAAATGCTATTGGTATTTGACGTTATCTGAAACCCCGTCGCGGCGCAAAACCCTCCGGGCTTTCTTCAAAGAGGTTGGCCAGTCCCGGGCTGATTCGATTTGCCTTTTCCAATTCGCCTTACGCTCCGCCTCCGTTCACGGCAGCGGATTGAAGAACGCCTTCGGCGGGGTCAGCGACGCCCCTGGAATGATGACCGGAGTCACGCCCGTGTCTTTGCACGTCATCGCCGGCGGAAAATGGTTGACCACCGCGTCCGGAATCTCCGCCTCTGCGGCCGGGATGGGCGTCTTCGTCCCCTTGAGCCGCGCCGCATCGAATCCGCCCAGCAGGTCCGTCAGCCGCGGGTTCGTGTCGCGCGGGCCTTCAGGCAAATACGGCTTCTCGTCGGGCAGCGAGGCCAGCGGCGGCAGGTTAAACAGCACATCCAGAAACTTCACAAACGAAACGTGGTCGCCGGGATCGGAGATCACCCCGCCGGACTTCGCATAGGGCGAGATCAGGATCAACGGCACGCGCGGCCCGTCGCCGCACGGATGCTTGTCCGGGCACTCTTCGAATTGCGGCGGCGGAACGTGATCGTAGAATCCCTCCGAGTCGTCCCAGATAACGATAATCGCCGAATCCTTCCAGTAAGGACTCCGCGCCACCGTATTCACCACCTTCGCCACCAGCGACTCCGACAGTTGCGAGTCCGAGTACCCTGGGTGATCGTCGTCGCCCTCCAGTCCCAGCGCATTCGGGTTCGCCGGCGCCCATCCAAAAGGATTCTGCTGCCCGCCCTTCACAAACACCACGCTCTTGTCCGGCAGCTCCCGTTTCTCGACTACCGTGAAGAAGTCCAGCAGGTCGTGCTCCCCGCTCCACAGCGACGGGTTCTGCCGGATGTAGCCGAAGTACTGTGGCGCGTTGTGATGGGGAACGTATGCGGGATGGTTATCTCCTTTGCCGTCGCCGAAACCCTCCTGGTACCACCCCCACGAAATTGCCTTGTGGTTCAGCCGCGCCAGCTCGTTGATGTCGTCCTTTATGTCGCCGGTGTCCTTCTTCACTCCGCTTGCATCCTGCCCGTTCATCGAAAGCATCAGCGTTGCGTAGGTCTGGTCGAGCTGGTGCGCGGTGTTCTCATCCTCAGGGACCGAATACGGACCAAAAGCCGGTTCTTCGTCGTTCACTACCGGCTCTCCGGTCCCAAAGACCGACTTGAATGCTTCATTGGGATGCCGCGCTGCCTGCGTCTGACCGGTCTGTCCGGCAATCAGGTCGATGTTCCCCGGAGTCGAAGGCCCGTACATGGCCTGAAAAATCTGATCGTAGAGCGAGAACCGGTGCGCGTACATCCATAAAAATGGGATCGTGGTGCAATCCTCGTGGGCCATGGTGAGTATGCCCAGTTGGCGCGCAAGCTGCGGGGTCACCCCCGGTTTGTGCTCCTCCCAGCCCACAAAATCGTCCATCTTCCCGTGGTCGCTCTTGGCGATCAGCGCCGGCCTCGAGTGATCTGCATCCAGCGTGTCGGCGGACTTGAGCAGAAACGGCGTCACCCACGTCTTGCCGATCGCGTCCCACTCCCGGAACCCGTGCGCCCGCGCCTCCGCCGTGGCCAGGTTATCCGTGCCCGGAAACGACCCGAAGTACGAATCGAACGACCGGTTCTCCTGGTACACGACAAAAACGTGATGAATGTGCGCGCGCAGGTTGGCGATCAGTTGCTGCCGCGCGTCCCTCTGTCCCTTGGCCCCTGCCGGTTTGCTCACGTCCTGGCCTGCGCTCATCCGCCCCTGCGCCCCCGCCGCCATGGTCAGCATCAACAGGCCGGCCAGCGCAAAAATCGCCCCGCGCGCGCCGCTGGGCCTCCGATCACCTTGAAATCTCAGCATCCTCAATTGCCCCTCCCTGCGCGCCTCGCGCCCTGCGCCTTTCGCCCACTGCCACTATAATTTGTATCCCGTGCCGGCCAGTGCGCGCTATTCGCTCTCCTTGCTCACAAGTAGACCATCTTTGTATGAAGGCTCTGTTACAGAGGTGCGGCTCGCCGCGGCCGCCATTCCTCCTTCAGCTAGTAGCGAGACCGCGTGATTTAGTAATTGAGATCGCTCTTTGGATTGCGGAATTCACAATGATACTGTCCTTTAGCGATTTCCCAATCACGCGGCCTCGGCACTAGGAGAAGCGGGTGCGCCGCCACAGCAGCGTCCCGCATACGCCCAGCGGGATGATGGTGCCCACGATCAGAACCGTCATCCAGGGAATGCTGACGGGGATATGCTGGCGGCGCGTGCCGGCGGCCAGCCAGACGAAGACGGCGGCCGCGGCGCACACGATCAGTATCTCCCACCAGAGGCTCTCGCGGGGATGGTCGGCCACCGGGTCGTCGCCCGCGACCACGGCGGCCACTTGCTCCGTGTCCAGCCCGTAACGCACGCACTCCCGGTTCATTGCCGCCAGCCAGTTCTCCAGCTCCGAGGGCGGCGGTGCGGCCATGCTGATGGCTAAAGCGCCGGCGATCATAATGCTCGAGCCGGCCACGATCAGCAGCCGTCCCGAAAATGTGAGTCCAGCAAACTCGCCGAAGACCAGCGCGCCCCACGCCAGGCCCCAGAGCTGGTTGGTGTTGGAGAGCGGGATGCCGCGCCCGATGCCGATATACTTGGCCGCATATTGCTGGAAGAGGTCGCCGATCACCCAGCAGAAGCCGCCCAGGAACGGCCAGAACAGCATGGGCCGCGCCCTTTCGAGCGCGCCGGCCAGGGATGCGGCGCCGCCATAAAAGATCCACCCCAGGGCGAGAATGGTTCCCAGCTCGCCGAAGGTGAAGACGGTGACGAACGAGAGCGGGTTCATGCCGCTGATGTAAGCCTTGCGGTAGGGAATATACATGGTGCCGAACAGCACGCCCGCCCCCAGCGCGGCCACCATGCCGATGATGGCCCTGCCGCCGGGCCCGGACCCGCGTTCCGCCGTGGCCACGGCCAGCACCCCTGCGCCCAACACGATGGCCGCCGCGCCCCCCAGCACCTTGGCCCAGTCCCTGACCCTGGAGCCGCGCAGTTCCTTGAAGAGCAGGCAACCCCACAGCAGGCCCACGAGGCTGTTGGTGTTCCAGAGCGGAAAGGCGATCGACAGGCCCACGTCGCGCACCGCAAAAATAGTAAGTGTATTGCCCACCGCCCACAACATTCCCGCCAGCACCGCCCACACCATCAGGTGCGGCTTATCCAGCAGGTCCTTGAACATGAACCCCGTGCCCTTCAAGATCGTCGGCAGCGTCCAGCGCGCCACAAACGCGCCCATCACCATGCCCATGGAGATGAGGAATGGCGAGAACCCTTCGGTCACCAGCTTGGTGGGCGCTTCCGCGCTGCCCAGCCAAACGGCCGCAGCCAACCCGCAAATGACGCCGAGCTTGTGCAGGGAAAGAGTGGACCGCGCCGGGGCGGCAACGGCGTTGTCGCTCACGGGTTCACCTCAAACTCATCAGAAGTGCAATGCCCAGGATCAGCACCACCACCGGCGCCCACAGGTGCACATCGGTAAGGATAGAGACCAGCGCGGATCGCCTCATGCGCTGATCTCTTCGAGGCGCACCGGCCGGTGTTCGTCGAACGACTTGCGCGCCGCCAGCGCCATCACCACCGGCAGCCGGCTATCGGCGCCGGTGACCGGCGTGGGCCGGTCTTCAAGCACCGCCTGGGTGAAGGCCTGAACCTCCAGGGTAAAGCTCTCGATATAGCGCTGCATGAAGAAGTTCAGAGGCAAATCCCCGTAAACCCGATCGGCAGAGCTGATCGCCACCTGGTTGGGATAGCGGTTTTCCGTGGCGATTTTGCCCTTGCTGCCCAGGATCTCCACGCGCTGATCGTACCCGAAGGTGGCCTTGCGGCTGTTATCGATGGTGCCGATAGCGCCGGAGCGGAAATGAAGCACCACCACCGCGGTGTCGAAGTCGTTGGCCGCGCTGAACGCCGGGTCCACCATCACCGCCGCCGCCGTGTACACCTCCTCCACCTCGTCTCCCGTCAGAAAGCGGGCCATATCGAAGTCGTGGATCATCATGTCGCGGAAGATGCCGCCGGATGAAGGGAGGTAAGTGAACGGCGGCGGCTCCGGATCGCGGCTGACGATGTGCATCAGGTAGGGCGTGCCGACTTCCCCGTTCGCAACCGCCTCGCGCACGCGCAAGAAGTTGGAGTCGAAGCGACGGTTGAACCCCACCTGCAGCTTCACGCCGGCGGCCTCCACCGCTGCCAGGCAGCGGTCAATGTTTTTGAGGCTCGGCGAGACCGGCTTTTCGCAAAAGATGTGTTTGCCCGCCTGCGCCGCCTGCTCGATGAGTTCGGCGTGGCTGTCGGCGGAAGAAGAGATGAGGACCGCATCGATGCGCGGATCGGCGAAGATGTCCGCCACCGGCGCGGCCGCCCCGGGAAGGCCGCAATGCTCCGCCAGCGCCCGCGCGGCCTCGTGGTTCAGGTCCGCGATGGCCACGATCTCGGCCTGCGGCAAACGGAAGGCCAGCGTCTCCGCATGAACGCGCCCCATGCGCCCGGCCCCGATGATTCCGAAATGAAGCTTTTTCCCGCTCATGGTGTCCTCGCAAAAAACGGCTTTAGCGATACAGTTTTTGACTTTCGGCTTTCAGCTCTTGCCTGCTTCCGGCTTTTCGCAACCCATGCATCTCCCGGACCTGCGTAAGAAAGAACCGGAAGCTGCAAGCTGCCTTCACGCGAAACTCGATTCGCCGCAGCGTATGGACTCCCGGTTACGACGCGCGCGCTGAAAAGGCATCGAGGTAAGCATAAACCGGCGGGCGCACGGGCCTATAGCAGATTCAGAGCTTCGGAACTCAACCTCGCATGGCAGGCGCCACATCGTAGACGCTGCGAACTTGCAGCTTGCTGCGGAACTCAAAGGGGGCCATTGGCTTGTCCAGGACAATCTCAATCTCAGCGGCCCGGTCCCGGCGCAAATCGACAAAATTGTCCGAGTAAGCGGCTTCTGTATCCTGCACATCGGCCCACACCCAGAGGGCCGGAACGTCCGTTTCGATCACCACGCGATAATGCGTTTCGCCGCCGCTGGCGCTCACCGTCAAATTCGGCTGCTTCAGCTTCAGCTCTTTCGGCCGTCCGAAGAGCAGGGTATTTTGCGCCACGGTTCGTCCGTCGATGGCTACCTCGGGCCAGACCAGCAAATTCCCGGCGCCGTGGGAATGAACAAGGCCGGAGAGGTCGAGCTCTTCCGCGCGCCAGCTTGTACGCGCCGGAATATCGATCTGCTTCGCGCCCTGGCGCAGCAGTTCACCGGCAACGCCGGTTACGCACCAGCTTAATGTGCCGGAGACGTCCTTCTGGCCATCGCTGGTGACGTAGATATCCGCCTGCCCGGTTTGCGGGTCAGGAAGGCCGCTGACCAGAACCGGCGCAAAGAAGCGCCGCGATTGGTAGAGCAGCGCCTTGGCGCGCCGGAAGTAGTCGACCATCGCCCAGGTGGAGCACGGCCAGCAGTCGTTGTACTGCCAGATCACAGCCGCCATTGAACGCGGCATGTCGCGCCGCCAGTGTTCTACAGCGTAACGAATCATCCAGGCCTGGTTCAGATCGTTGAGCCAGAGCGTGTCGTCGAAGTCCTTGGGCGCCGCGCCGAAGTTCGCCTCCGTGTAATCCATGATGATCTTGATGCCGTGCCCGCTGCCATCCAGTTCGTGATACTGCATCACCGGCGAAAACACACTATCGCGGCCGGCCGCATCGGTGAACGCACGGACCGTCATGGGGACCGGTGTTGACTGCATCCCGAACTCCGTCACGAACCCTTCAACCGTGCGGTAGCTCTCTACCGGGGCGTTCCCATGCCACACCCGCCAGGAGTGAATGTCTCCGCTGCCATGCGCGCCGCTGCCGACTTCATAGAAGGCACCCGGCACAAGGCGATTCACAATACCCCCAATGAAGTCCTTGAAAAGCTGGTCGTACCCTGCGAAGAACTGGATCTCGTTGTTCCCGCTCCAGATCACAATGGAAGGATGGTTCCGGCATCTGCGTGTCTGCTGTTCGATTTCCTCGCGCAGATTATCCATCCACGTTGCGTCTTTGACTGGGTAGCTGGCATTGGCAAACTTGAACTCGAACTGCAGCATCAACCCCAATTCGTCGCACAGGTCGAACAGTTCGTCTTCCTCGTAATAGCCCCCGCCCCACAGCCGGATGAAATTGAAGTTACATTCCGCCGCCTTGGACATATACCAGCGCAAGATTTCCGGCGTCACGCGCGCCGGCATGTTATCGGCAGGAATCCAATCCGCCCCCTTCGCGAATACCGGTAAGCCATTCACGCGCACGTGCAGAGCCTGGTCCCCGCTGGGCGGCACCACCTCAATGGTCCGCAGCCCAATGCGGCGGGTGGCCGTGTCCAGAGTCTTCTCCTGCGCGTCCTTCAATTGCACGGTCACGGTGTAAAGTGGCTGGTTGCCCATGCCGTTTGGCCACCAGAGCTGCGGGGTGGGGACGGCCGCCTGCAGAATCGTCTCGCCTTCGGCCGCGGCGCCCTTCGCCGTCGCCACCACCTCGCCGGCCAGCGCCACCTGCGCCTGGAGCTGGTCGCCGGAGGTCCGCCCCGCCAGCGTGGCATGGATCTCCAACTGCACGGAACCATCGGCTTGATGGTTCTGGAAAACCACTACGTCAGCGATGCGAACGTCGTAGCCGAGAACCTCTATTTTCTTCCAGATGCCCTGGGTCAGAATCGGACGGCACCAGTCCCATCCCCACATGTAAGGCCCTTTGCGCACCCACGAGCGTTGGTTAGGCAAGTCGATCCCATACTTCTGCTGATAGGCGGCCCGTTGCTTCTCCACATATGCGGTCAGCGGGTCAAAACGAATGTGCAGGCGATTCGTGCCCTTCCGCAGCCGGGGCTTGATATCGAACGTCCATGTCCGGAACATGTTGTTTGTGCTGCCGAGGCTGTGGCCGTTCAGCTCAACCGTGGCCAGGGTGTCGAGTCCATGACAAACCAGATCCACATGAGGCTTGTCATCGAAGTCATCGGGAACATGGAAATCGCGCTCAAAGGCCCACGTCTTGTCCGCGACCCACTGCACTTCCCCGTTGTTCTCTCCATAAAATGGATCGGGAATTTTCTTGGCGGCAAGAAGATTTGTATACGTGCTGCCAGGAATCAGCGCCGGAACCGGAGCGTGCTTGCCTACTTCGCTCAGTGTCCACATGTTGCCGCCCAGATCGAGTGAGACCGGCCCAGCTTCCCCGGCGCTCAAGGCAAAGCCGGATTTATCCAGCATCAGCGTTAATCCGAGCCCCGCGGTTCCCTGTAGCACTTCGCGCCTGGTGAGGCGAGGCATCATGACCGGATACTCATTCTTCGACACGGTTCAGCTCCTTTCAACAACCACGTCCATTGAAGCACGCTCCATGCTATCGCCGCGCCCGCCCGAGCTGTGCCAAATTAGGATACTGCCAGCATGGGCTACGCCTCCGTGTGGGCGCATGCGAGTTCGACTACATTGGCAACGACGCGCCCGATCTGCCGGGTTTGGCTGCTGGCCTCGCGCGATGATCTCGACGAGGATCTGCTGGTTTTCGCCCTCACCGACCCCATGAACCTACTGACCGGCGTGGCCGCGGCGGTGATCGTTCTGCCGGCGATCCGAGGGCGGGGCGGCGTAAATCGATTCATGCCTTGCGAACGCCAGCGGCCTATAATAAAGTATGTCGCCTGCCCGGCAGACCGTACCGGAAGGGTTTCCCCGCGTGTCCCCGCCTGACGGGGGCGGGATGAAGGCTGCGGCTGGCGTTGCCGAGGCGCTCCCCGCGGAGCGGCCCATCGGCGAGCGGTTTGAGGCCCTGCTTCACCGGGTTCAGGCCAATCGTCCCCATGAAGATGTTTCGCTGATTCGCAAGGCGTGGGAGTTCTGCGTCAAGCACCACGCCGGGCAGGTGCGGGCCTCGGGCGAGCCCTACATCGTCCATCCCCTGGAAGTGGCCGAGGTGCTGGCGGAGATGAAGCTGGACGCGACCGCCATCGCCGCCGGACTGCTGCACGACGCGGTGGAAGACACGCCCGCCACCAACGAGGAGGTCGAAGCGGAATTCGGCGATCAGGTGGCGCACATCGTCGAAGGGGTCACCAAGATCGACAAAATCGAGTTCGCCAACCGCGAGGACCGGCAGGCGGAGAACGTGCGCAAGATGCTGCTGGCCATGGTGTCGGATGTGCGCGTGGTGCTCATCAAGCTGGCCGACCGGCTGCACAACATGCGCACTCTGGAGCACCTGAAACCGGGCCGCCAGGAGGCCATCGCGCGCGAAACCCTGGACATCTACGCGCCCCTGGCGCACCGGCTGGGCATGGGCAAGGTGCGCGGCGAGCTGGAGGACCTGGCCTTCCGCTACACCGACCCGGTGGGCTACGAGCAGGCTGCCGAGGCGCTGGAGGCGCGCCGCATCGAAGGCGAACAGTTTCTGCGCGGCGTGGAAGACAAGCTGGTGGAGCAACTGCGCGAAAACGGCATCCAGGCCCGCGTGGAGTGGCGCATCAAGCGCCTCTACTCTATCCACCAGAAGATCGAGCGCACCAAGATCTCCTTCGACCAGGTCTACGATCTGCTGGCGGTGCGCGTGATTACCCAGGACGTGGCCGCCTGCTATGCCGTCTTCGGGCTCATCCACACGCTGTGGCGTCCGGTGCCGGGACGCATCAAGGACTTCATCGCCATGCCCCGCGCCAACCACTACCAATCGCTGCACACCACGGTCCTCGGCGAGGGCGGCCACCAGTTCGAGGTGCAGATCCGCACCGAAGAGATGCACCGCATCGCCGAGGAGGGCATCGCCGCCCACTGGAAGTACAAGGCCGGCAAAAGCGAGGTCACGGCCCGCGACGAGGAGCGGCTGAACTGGATCCGGCAACTGGTCGAGTGGCAAAAGGAGATGACCGACCCCAACGAGTTCCTCTCCAGCCTGAAGATGGACCTGTATCCCGACGAGGTATACACCTTCACGCCCAAGGGGAAGGTGGTGGTGGTTCCGGCCGGCGGCACGCCCGTGGATTTCGCTTACACCATTCATACCGAGGTGGGCCACACCTGCGTGGGCGCCAAAGTGAATGGCCGCATGGTGCCCCTGCGCACCAAGCTGATCACCGGCGACATCGTCGAGATCGTCACACAGAAGGACCATAAGCCCAGCCGCGACTGGCTCACCTTCGTCAAGAGCCCCCGCGCGCGCAACAAGATCAAGCACTGGCTCAACGAGGACCAGCGCCAGCGCGCGGTGGAAACGGGGCGCAAGCTGCTGGAGCGCGAGGCGCGCAAATTCAAAGTGCCGATGAGCCAGATCGACGACCAGGATCTGGGCCGCATCGCCGGTGAGTACGGCGTGGCCACGGCAGCCGACCTGCTGGCCACCCTGGGCCAGGGCAAGCACAGCGCGCACCAGGTGCTGAACAAGCTGGCGCCGGGCTTCGCCAACCAGGGCGAGGCCGAGCCGGAGACCAAGCCGGGCAGCGAAGCGGCCGCCAGCGAAGCGGTGCGCAAGTTGCATCTCGCCGGCGCCGACTCACTGCAGGTGGAGGGCCAGACCGATCTGCTCGTCTATCGCGCGCGCTGTTGCAACCCCATCCGCGGAGAAGAGATCGTGGGCTACGTGACGCGCGGCAAGGGCGTGGCCGTGCATGCGCGCAGTTGCCCTAACGTTCAGAATTTGCTCTACGAAAGCGACCGGCGCATCGCCGTGGAGTGGGCGCGCCCCAGCGGAGACGCGCAAGGCCGCGCCCAGCGCTACCCGGTCAAGATCACCGTCTTTTGTGACGACCGCACCGGCATGTTGAAGGAGCTGACCGCCGTCATCTCCGACGAGAACACCAACATTCGCGGCGTGGAGATTCGCCGCGACGAGGACGGTGAAGCGATCATCGAATTTGTGGTCGAAGCCGAAGATGTGGAACACCTGAACCGCATGGTTCGGGGCCTGCGCCGCGTGGCCGGCGTGCGCACTGTGCAGCGGTCCCAGAACCTGTAAGAACCTGCTCAGAAACTCGGGGCTTTGCAGCAGCGCGCCGTCGAGCCGCTTGGATTCCTGCGTTTGAGCCGGCCTTCCCTGCGCCGCGGAGGCGGAGGCTGTGCTTGCGGCGCCAAACTGGAGGGCTCCGGACCGGCTGTACGTCTCCGGCCGGAATCGCTCCAGGGACGCCGGCTCCGGCAAAGTCCCCGGGAGCGCCTTTTTAAGCAACTTCCTGGCGCCGGGAGGGTCCCAATTGACGTAGACTGAACGCGCAGCGTTTTAGGCATTTTCGGTGGCAAGGCATATTCGGTAGCAAATTGACCAGGAGGTTTTCTCATGCGAATGCTTCGCTTTCTGCGCCTGATGGTGCTGGCGCTGCTTATCTCCGTGATCCCTGCGTCTTCGCACGCGGCCGTCTTCATCAGCGTGGGGTTCGCCCCGCCGCCGCTGCCGGTTTACGAACAGCCTCTCTGTCCGGAGCCCGGCTTGATGTGGGTTCCCGGCTACTGGGCCTACGGACCATATGGGTACTACTGGGTTCCCGGCGAGTGGGTGCCCGCGCCTTACGCCGGTGCGTTGTGGACTCCCGGTTACTGGGGCTGGTCCAGCGGCCTTTACGTGTGGTATCCGGGTTACTGGGGCCGTCACGTGGGCTACTACGGCGGCGTGAACTACGGATTCGGCTACTTCGGCATCGGCTTCGTGGGCGGCATGTGGCGTGGCGGCGTCTTCGACTACAACACCGCGGTGATGCGCGTCGGCTCGAACATTCACAGCACTTACATGGACCGCGCGATTGTGAGCCGGTATACCGTGGCCCGAGGCAGCCGCGTGGCCTTTAGCGGCGGGCCGGGCGGCATCCGCCACCTTCCCAACTCCGAGGAGCGCATGGCCGGCCGCGAGCAGCACATGGGACCGACGTCGTTCCAAACCCAGCGCATGAATGCCGCCATGCAAGACCGGTCGTCTTCGTTCAATGTGAACCATGGACGCCCGAACACGCTGGCGGCCTCCGGCTCGATCAACTACAACGCCTCGAAGTCGAATACTGGGAATGTCAGAGTGCATCCGACGTCACAGAATTCGGGATCGGGCGGAGGACGGGTCGGCGCCGTCAACAATACCACCAGCCGTTCGAATCAGCAGCACAATGCCATGGCGCCAACGCCCAGGGGGAACGCTGGGACCAGCAGGGTGAACAATACCACCACGCGCTCGAATACGCAGCACAATGCCATGACGCCAGCGCCCGGGGGGAACGCTGGGACCAGCAGGGTGAACAATACCACCACGCGCTCGAATACGCAGCACAATGCCATGGCGCCAGCGCCGCAGTCGCGCGGAGGGTCACAGTCTCACGAGACGTCCAAATCCGGCCACAACAAGGACAGGTAAGCGGGCGGATTCCGCTAACAGCCAGGAAAGCCCACGGCGCGCCGTGGGCTTTGCTGCGTCAGGCGTCCGCCGCTTTCATGCCGGCGATCTCGACTTCCAAACTGCCATACTCCGAGTTGTTGTTCTCGCGAATGCGGTAAGCGAGATCGATCCGGCTTCCCTCGGCAAGCTCCAGTTCAGTGGCGCGTTCGGCCAGGTTCCAGCCGACGGCGCGGATTGCGCCGCTGGAGCCCGGCACAGCCGGAATCTCTTCCAAGGGTAGAGGCGCGGAGCGCGCCAGCTCCAGGCGGATGTGCCGCTCCTTCATTACACGCGGCGGAGCTATTAGCCGCGCGCGGCGGGCGATGAAGACCGGCTCGGGGTTGCCGTGACCCAGCGGTTCGAGCTTGCGCAGCCAGCCTGCCAGCATGGGCGTGATGCGGTCGAGCGGCAGCTCGGCATGAATGCGGAGCAGGCGCTCGGGCTCGCGGGCGGCCAGGTGTTCTTCGGCATAGAGACGCAGGCGGCGCTTAAGCTCAGGCAGCGCCGCGGCGGGCAGGGCGAAGCCAACGGCGAAGGCGTGGCCGCCGAAGCGGGTGAAGAGATCGGCGCAGCCCTCAATGGCGTCCAGCAGCGGAAAGCCGTCCACCGAACGGCCGGAGCCATGAGCCACGCCGTCCTCGACGCTGACCACGATGGCCGGCTTGGCGGTGCGCTCCACCACGCGCGAGGCCAGAATGCCGATCACGCCGCGATGCCAGCCCTCGCCGTCGATGACCAGCAGGCGGTCTGCGGCGATTTCGGCGTCTGTGCCCAGGCGGGCTTCGATGACGGCTAGAGCGGCAGCTTCGGCGTCGCGGCGCTCGCGATTCAGCCGTTCCAATTTGTTTGCCAGCTCCACCGCGCGCAGCGCATCGCGGGTAGTGAAGAGCTCGATCACGTCCGAGGCCACGTCCATGCGGCCGGCGGCGTTGATGCGTGGGGCCAGGCGAAAGGCGACGTCGTAGCCGGTAAGCTGCTTGGTGGCCGGGTCGAGCGCGGCGGCCGCAAACAACGCGCGCAGGCCTGCGCCCACGGGCCGGCGCAGCTCGCGCAGGCCCAGGGCCGCGATGACGCGATTCTCGCCGCGCAGCGGAACGGCGTCGGCGATGGTGGCGATGGCCGCCAGCTTGAGAAAGCTGGGCAGGGTTTTCTCGCGCGTGCGGACAGGATCGCGCCGCTCCAGCAACGCCTGGGCCAGCTTGAGCGCGATGGCCGCTCCGCAGAGCGACTTTTCCGGGTACGGGCAGCCGGGTTGATTGGGATTGAGAATGGCCAATGCCGCCGGCAAGGCGTCGCCGCGCTCCGGCAGGTGGTGGTCGGTGACGATCAGATCCATCCCCAGCGAGCGTGCGGTTTCGGCCTCGGCAAAGGCCCTCATGCCCGTGTCCACGGTGATGACCAGACGGACGCCCTCCGCGTGCGCCGCCGCGAGCACGCTCGATTGCACGCCGTAGCCCTCGCGAAGGCGATGGGGCACATGGAAACGCGCCACGCCGCCGCGCATCTCAATTGCGGTTTTGAGTAGAACCACGGCGGTGGTTCCGTCCACGTCGTAATCGCCGTAGAGCAGCACCGTCTCGCGGGCCGCGATGGCGCGCTCCAGCCTTTCCACGGCCTCCGTCATGCCCAGCATCAGGAATGGATCGTGGAGATGGGCCGGCTCCGGGTTCAGGAAGGCGTGCGCCCCGGCAGCGTGCGCAATGCCGCGCGCCAGCAGCAGCTCGGCCACCACCTGGGGCAGGCGCGCCTCTTTGGCCAGCGCGGCAGCGGCCTCAGGGTGCGGTTCGGCAACCATCCAGCGCTGGCGCGGAGGCGTGCGCGGCAAAACGCATACGGAGTCCTCAGCGCCGGCCGTGTTCACTCCTCTTACTCTTCCTCGTCTTCGTGCGGATGGGTGTCGTCGATCACGATGTCCTGGAAGCCCTCGATGTCTTCGAGCAGAGACTGGAAGCGCTCGTACCATTCGGTGGTGGTTTCGTGCAGAAAGACCAGCCCCTGGTAGACAAAGCCGAGCTGAATATAGCCAACCATGCCGGCGTACTTGCGCAGCCATTTGGCCTCCACCAGTTCAGAGGCCTCTTCGTCGGGGAAGTTCATTTCTCCGGCTTCCTCGATCAGCGCGTCGACCTCTTCGCGCGTCAGCATGATCTCGCTGAAGGTGACAAAGGGCGCGCCCACGCGCTTGGCCATCTCCACAAAATCTTTCCAGGCGTCGGGATTGCCTTGTCCTTCCCAGAGAATGGAAGGAATGTCCTCAGTGACGTAACCGGGTAGCCGGCACATGCCGTGGCCCTCGATAAAGGCCACCATGTCGTCTTTTAGCGAGAGAAGATTGTCCGCACTCATAGTCAAGCAATCATTTTCGCAGATGGAGGAGGGGTGGAGGCGCGAGTGCAAGGAAAACTTTTTGAAAGTTGCTCGCATTGCGGTGCAAGCGAAGGCGAAGCAGCGAGGGAGGGACTGAGGAGTGAACGCCGCTCGCGCCATCAATTAGTCATTATGGAGTGACCGGATCCAGAGATGCTGCACCCACACCAACCGGCCAGTCCTTTTTGACAACGGCAGCGAGTCAGCGCGCGCTTCGCGCACATTCGCAAGTTAGCGAGTTCGGCGTTTTCACAATTACTGTGAACTTTCCGGCATCGTGCAAGGTGGCGTTTTCTTGAGGAAGAGGAAAGAGCCACTCGACTGCACGGACTCTGTAGAGAGCAGAATCGGAGACGCTGTAATTCCCGGCGAGTCCCTGCCGCATTCCGTAAGGGCTGTGTCCCGAGCCACCTTCACGAAGCCGCCCCAAGCTTCCGCCGGACGCCAAAGGGAGAGCGCGAGGCTCCCCCCCGTCAATCGGCATTCCGCACGAGATAAGGCGAGATGCTATTTCTTCGGCGGCGCGATCACGTCCTTGGCGGCCTTGGCCACGCGGAACTTGACCACCGTTTTGGCCTTGATCTTGATGGCTTGGCCGGTCTGCGGGTTACGCCCGATGCGGGCTTTGCGTTCCGCCTTCACCAGGCGGCCAATGCCGGGGATTACGAAGACCCCGTTCTTCTTGGTCTCCTTGATGGCGGTCTCCGCCAGCAGGTCTAGGCCTGCGGCGGCTTGTTTGTTGGTAATTTCCAGCTTCTCGGCCATGTGACGTATCAAGGCCGTCTTGGTCATTCCAGTTGCCATGTGATGTTCTCCTTCTGGGCGAGCCCTTAGGGCTACCTGAGTTGACGGGCTTCTGCCGCGAGATGCGCACTGCATGGAAAGGATATGCAGTGGAGTCACGGCTTGCACGAAACCCTCTATTCATGCGGCTTCAAAGAACCCTGCCGATGGTTACAATGCGGCTTTGGGGTAGGCAAAGTCAAGGCAAAAAGGCCAAATTTCCACAGTTTTCTTCGGTTTTTATGCCGAAATCGCCGATTTTCCTTGGTTTTTCGGCCTTTGGGGCCCCATGAGCGCCAATTTCAGGGCCGTCCTTGGCCGCCGCGCAAGTCGCGTTATAGCCGCGCGCAGCGCCTATTTCAGCGCGAAAAGCACGCGTTTTTTCGGCGCCTGGGCAGCGGCGATGGGAGCGTTCAGCGCGTCCACCACGGGCGCGGCGATGCGGAAATATCGAATCAGCGTGGCCGCGAAATCCTTCTTCAACGCCGCGGCCGCCGGCAGCGTGGCGGCCAGCCCCCACTGCCGGCAGCGGATCAGGTCCATGCCCGGATGCTCGTTGGGGAAGCCTTTCGGCGGCCGGGTGAGCGCGTTTCCCTCGAACTCCTCAAAGGTGCTCCGCACTCTCCGGTTTTGGAGGAGTTCCCGGAACTCTTCGTGGTGGTCGAGCAGCCAGTGGCGAATTTGGGAGAGTTGATCCTTCTCGGGCATGTAGGCCCCGGCGGCGATGATAACCTCCTTCGGGCTCACGTGAAAGTAGAAGCCCGCGCCCGAGGTCTTGGCGAGGCCCTGGTGCGACCACCACGCCGCCACGTGCGTCTTGTAGGGCTGCTTGTTGGCGCTGAAGCGCGTATCGCGATAAATCCTGAACAAACATTTCTCCGCGGGGCGCACAAAGCTGGGCGCAAAGTCGGCCATCGCATCGGTCACCTTGC
Source organism: uncultured Acidobacteriota bacterium (assembly GCA_963808795.1). Taxonomy (GTDB): domain Bacteria; phylum Acidobacteriota; class Terriglobia; order Terriglobales; family Acidobacteriaceae; genus Telmatobacter. The sequence goes on along the minus strand of CAWEGL010000010.1, from coordinate 53,990 downwards.
GGATGATGGCCAGCATCGGCTCCTTCAACTCGGCTTCGAACTGCGCCTTGCGCGGCTGGAACCATTCGCGGTCGTTGTGGCGGACGAGGTTGCGCAGGAAGGTCAGCGCTTCGGGGCGGAGGTAGGGAAGCGCGGCGGGTGCGGGGGCAACTTTTTGGGAGCGGGCCATGACGGAAACAGTCTACCGGATCACCTTCAGCGCGCCGCGAAACAGCCCATCGAAGTCGGCAGCCAGCGCCTTGTCCTTGCTCACCGCCTGTTCGATGGCCTTCTCCGAAGCCGCGCGCTGATAGCCCAGATTGACGAGCGCCGAGAGCACGTCTTGGACCTCCGCGCCTTGCACGACCGCCGGCGCGGGCGCCACGGCAAAGTCGTCCAGCTTATCCTTGAGCTCCACCACCAGCCGCTCGGCCAGCTTCTTGCCCACGCCGGGAATGCGCGTCAACTGCGCGTGATCCTGGCCGCGAATGGCCTGCACCGTGCGCTCCACCGAAAGGCCGCTCAGAATCTTGATGGCCAGCTTTGGCCCCACGGCGCTGACCGTGATCAGCCGCTCGAAGAGCCGCTTCTCCTCGCGGTCGAGGAAGCCGAAGAGGGCGATCTGGTCGTCGCTCACCTGGGTGTGAATGTGCAGCGCGGCCTCTGCGCCCACTGAGGGCAGCGCCGTGAACGTGGGCACGGAGATGGCGACGTCGTAGCCCACGCCGCCGGCCTCGACGATGGCCTGGCCGGGCTCCTTATGAATCAGCTTTCCGCGCAGGTGAGCGATCATGGGTTCGATTCTCCAGTCCCGCCGGCCCCTAACGCAATCCCCCGCCTCAGGAAGGCTGTCGATTTTGCGGCTGCGCTGCCTTCCGGCGGGCTGGCCGCTGAAATTTGCGCCTCGGTCCGCGCTCTACTTCGCCCGCGGATGGGTCCGGTCGTAGACCTCGGTTAACTGCGCGACGGTCAGTTGGGTATAGCGCTGCGTGGTGGAGAGCCGTTCGTGGCCCAGCAGTTCCTGAATGGCGCGCAGGTCTGCGCCCTCCTCCAACAGATGCGTGCCGAAGGCGTGGCGCAGGGTGTGCGGATGCACGTCGGCCGGAAGCCCGCGCAGGATGGCGATGCGCTTGACGATGCGGCCCACGCTGCGCGTGGTCAGCCGGGCTTGACCGCCATTTGCGCCGCCGATCTTGCCCAAGCCGCGCAGTTGCATATTCACAAAGAGGGCCGGCGTTCCGGTTCCCGTTGGCCCGCCCGCCGCGGCCAGGTGCTCCGACCGCTCCCCGAGATACGCGCGCAGCGCCTCGGCGGCAGCGTCGCCCAGCGGCACGTAACGCTGCTTCTGGCCTTTGCCGTGCACCAGGATCGCCTCGTTGGCCCAGTGAATGTCATCGAGGTCGAGCCCGGTCAGTTCGGCGTTGCGGATGCCGCAGCCGTAGAGCAGTTCGAGGATGGCGCGGTCACGCGCCGGCCAGCTGGCCGCGTCCTCGCCTACCGAATCCACCACCCGGTTCATCTGCTCGATGGAAGGCACGCGCGGCAGATGCTTGGGCAGCCGCGGCGTGGAAACCAGCGAGGCCGCATTGCGCCCGATGTGGCCGGTGCGCGCCAGCCACTTAAACCAACTGCGGATGGCCGCCAGCGCCCGCGCCACCGAAGCCTTGGACAAGCCCCGCTCATACAGCGTGCCCAGGTAAGCGCGAATGTCGGTGTGCTCGATGCGCTCCACGCCCGATGCGGAATGCGCCGCGCCGGCGTGCGCCGCCCACCAGGCCGCAAAGCTGTGCAATTCGCGCCGGTAAGCGCGCAGCGTATGCGCCGAGGCGCCGCGTTCATTGGCCAGCACGCGCATATAACCGGCCACCAGCTCGTCCAGCGCGGGAGCAGCCACCGGTGCGGCAGAGGCGCTCATGCCGCCTCCTCCGGCGGCTTGTGCGGCAGGGCCTTGCCAGGTCCAGCAGCCGCATCCGGCTCCGCCGGCCGGCGCGCCCCGCGCGGATGATGCATCCGGTGCACGGCCTTCAGCCGTCCCAGCGCCAGATGCGTATAGATTTGCGTGGTGGAGATGTCGGCATGGCCCAGCATCAATTGCACGCTGCGCAGGTCGGCGCCATGCTCCACCATATGCGTGGCGCAACTATGGCGCAGGCGGTGCGGGCTGCCGCCGCCAGCCATCTTCACTAGCCGCCATATCCATTGCCGCGTCAGCGGCATTCCCCGCAGCGAAAGGAACAACCGCGCTTGATCCTGCCGCGAAGAATCGGGTCGCGCCGCGCCGGTCTTGTGCGCCGTGCTGATCCGTTCCAGGTGCGGCCTGCCCTCGCGCAGATACTCCTCCAAAGCTAAGACTGCGGAGCGGCCCAGGGGCACGATGCGTTCCTTGTCGCCTTTGCCGCGCACCTGCACGCGCCCCACGTCCAGCTTGAGGTCGCTCGCGGAAAGCGCCGTCACTTCCGAGACGCGCAGTCCGCCCGCGTAGAGCAGTTCCAGAATGGCGCGGTCGCGCAGCGCCGTGGCCCGCTCCTGGGGACGCAAAGCCGCCTTTCCGGGGCCCTCACGGGCAGGTCTTCGCCCTCGGGGTAAATGTTCCACCTGCTCCAGCATCTCCGCCACCTCCGACTCCGCCAGCGACTTGGGCAGCACCTTCCAGGCCTTGGGCGACTCGATGTTGACGGTGGGGTCGTGGCGAATCCGCCGGTCCAGCAGCAGCCACTTGTAAAACCCGCGCAGGCAGCTCAGCTTGCGCGCCGCCGAACGCGAGTCGATCCCGTGGCCGCGCAGATGTTCGAGAAAGGCCGCCACGTCCTGCCCGGCGGCCTTCAGCAGTACTCCGCTGCGCCCTTCGAGGAACTCCGCAAACGTCCGCAGATCACTCAGATAGGCTTCGCAGGTGAGCGGGCGCAGCCCCTTTTCCACGCGCAAATACGCCTGATAGTCCTTGAGAAGCTTCATATTGCGCGTGCCGTCCACACTCCCGATTATCCGTTCCTCTGCTCCCCGCCCACCGCCGCCCCGCAGGTTACCGTACCTCGTTCATCAAGGAATCAACTTCATCACCTCGTCCCGGCCCTAGGCAGTGTTTGGTGAATCCTGGCGTGGAGCGTTTTGTATTAGGGCACGGCCGGGGAACCCACTCAGTGGGTGGGTCGCGGGCCGAAAAGGCTTCGAAAACGATGGGGTTTTAACCCCTGCGGGATGCTTTTTCCGCCGCAAACAACCGCATTTCGATTCATCAAACAGTGCCTAGAGCCCATAACCTGCTTGGTGCTTCACCAAATGTTCACGTGCATAAACGGGGCGTTTTCGAAGAGAATAGAATTGGATGAGTATCGGGAAGAATTGAGGAACGTTTGACGCCTACACAAATGGAACAAATAGAAATTCCCAGATGGACGACCGAAGAGTTCGAGCGGCAGGTCCTCGATAGCAAGCCCAGGGTTGCGGTTTTTGATTGCGATGGAACGCTCTGGGGCGGCGATGCGGGCTATGGGTTTATGGTCTGGTCGCTGGAGCAGGGCTTGGTTTCGCGCTCCACCTCCGACTGGATCGATAACCGCCATCGCGCCTACCGCTCCGGCCAGGTGAGCGAAATGACGATCTGCGGTGAGATGGTGCAGATCTACGCAGGTCTGCGCGACGAGGAACTGCGCGCCGCCGCGGCCCGCTACTTCAACGAGTTTGTGCGCCAGCACATCTTCGCCGAGATGGTGGATCTGGTAGCCGCTCTGCGCGGGGCTGGCGTCGACATCTGGGCCGTCAGCTCCACCAACCGCTGGGTCGTCGCCGAGGGCACGCGCCAGTTCGGCATTCCGGAGGAGCGCGTCCTGGCCGCCGAAGTCCGCGTCGCCAACGGCCTCATCACCAGCGAGATTCTGGACGTACCTACGGACGAAGGCAAGACGGCCACGCTCCGCCGCGTGGGCTTGCCCCGCCCCGATGCCGTTTTCGGCAACTCCATCCACGACCTGGCCATGCTCGAGATGGCGCGCAATGCCTTCCCGGTGAACCCCTCCCCGGCGTTGTTGGAGGCGGCAGCCAAGCACGGCTGGGGCTACTTCCGTCCCCGTTCCGCCGAGGGCGTATCCGCAGCGGTCTCCGGCGAGTAGCCCGCGGTTTTGGGGCCGCGAGCTGCGGAAAGTGTTCCTTCGGCTTTCCACTCCGCGACAACCGATAGGCCAGGCGGTGTCTGACGAATCCCACGGGGCTGGAATCGGGAAGGAGCAGGGCCTTCAGTGTCTGCGTGAGAACTAGTTTTGACGGCCACATATTGGGATCGACGAATTCCCGAGACCCAATATATTGTGGTCAACCCTGCCAAAAATCGAGCTCTCACGCAGACACTTTAGGCCCCTGAAAGGAGACAGACAGGAAAAGGGCTTTACAGGCTGCGGAAGAACTCGCACGGGCGGCAGGCCGGGACGTTAGTCCCGGCATAACGGCCACAGAATCAGCGGGGCCTAAACAGGTTGCGGAAAAAGGCCCGTTTCTCAGGCCGATGTTGCTTTTGTGGCCGTTGTTCGCGTCTTCAAGCGCCCTTTTCGCTGAAGATCGGTTGATATTTTGTGCCTGAAGGCCGTTTTATCGGCCTCCAGACACACTTCGGCCCTAACAGACCACGACTTGAATCGGAATCAGTCTCCGCATGCGCACCAAGTTGTACGCCGCGATGGTCAGCCGGTAGAACCAATCCACTCGCTTCAGTCCGCGCAACTTGGTCTGGCGCAGCGGGCGGTCCAACTTGCTCCAGCCGAAGACTCGTTCGATCAGCTTGCGTTTGCGCTGGCTGATCGACTGCCGCTCGTCGCCCCGTTCTGCTTCTGTCAAGCTGTTCCTGCCCAGGTTGCCCTTCACGTATTCGCTGACGTGCGGAGCAACTTCGCGCTCCCGAAGGGCACTCACGAATCCCTTCTCCTGATAACCCGTATCGGCCCCCAGAGTAATCTTTTGCTCCGGCCTGCGTTGCCCCATGGCGGGCGCGGCCCGGTCCAGCAGCGCCAACGCCGTGTCCAGTTCCGCATCGGCGGCCGACTGGCTGGCCTCGGCTGCCACCACCAACCCGTTGCGGTTCTCCATTAAGGCATGGCCCTGATAACTCGGCACCGCCTTATCGGCCGTGGCCTTCTTATACAAACGCGCCTCAGGATCTGTGGACGACTCGACCTTGTCGCGTAACAACACCTCGCCGCCGTAGCCGGAACCTGCGCCCGGCGCGGGCGGATCGGACTTCTCATGAAAGCTGCGCGCCGCGGCCCAGGCCTGGATCAGCGTGCCGTCCACCGTGAAATGCTCCTCACTCAACAAATCGTGCTCACGCGCCTCGACCAACACCGCATCCAGCAACCGCTGGCTGATCGCGCCGGAAATCAGCCGTTCGCGGTTCTTGGTGAATACCGTCACGTCCCAGACCGCGTCGTCCATCTCAAGGCCTACGAACCAGCGAAAGAGCAAGTTGTACTGCAACTGCTCCATCAACTGCCGCTCGCTGCGAATCGAGTACAACACCATCAACAGAGTTGCCCGAAGCAGCCGCTCCGGCGCAATCGATGGACGGCCAATCTCGGCATACAGCTTGTCGAACTCGGCATCCAACCGTTGCAAGGCCCGGTCGGCCAACGTGCGAATCTGACGCGCCGGATGATCCAACGGAATCCGTTGCTCCAAGGTTACATAACTGAACATCGCTGCCTGCTGCTTGTCGTCTCCGCGCATACTTCTTACTTAAACCAAATCCCTGTGGAGAAACAGTGATGGCCTTGGCTCCTTTTTCCGCAACCTGTAAAGGCCCTGAGGCGTGCTTTCCGGGAATTTCGACCAGAATCAGGTCTTTTTCCGCAGCCTGTTTAGCCCCTGAGGTACGGCTTCCCTCAAGCTGACCCACGGCCTCCCGCTTCCCCGCGCTTTCCGAATCAGTGTCTCGCTGCTAAGATTAAGAAGCTGTGGGGCTGTAGCTCAGCTGGGAGAGCGCCTCGTTCGCAACGAGGAGGTCAGCGGTTCGATCCCGCTCAGCTCCACCATAGAATCAATAACCTGTGACATTCCCTCCATTTCCCGCCGCAATGCGGTTCTAAAGCATTTCTCCTCTTGCTATCGAGGAGGCCACGGCAGCCAAGTGGATTTTTCCTCTCCGGGGTCCTCAGCGACTCGGGGTCCCCGGCGAGCGATTTTTGCTCGCTGGGGTGAAACGACAGGTCTTCGTCGCTGGGGTGGAAGTAAAATCCACCTTGCACGCCACTCGGCGACTCTACGGAAAGAGGAGAAATGCCGTATTTGCCCGAATAGTTGAATTGAGACTGCCCGGCAGCAGCGGAGAGTCATTGACAGCTCATCGAAGGAGCCGCAATATCGGATGCTTTTGAGCAAGCTACAAGCGATTTGTTTGGGCCACCCCGCCGGTCCTTGCCGTTTGGAAAACCCTCTTAGTCCATATTCGCGTTCTACAGGCGGCCGTTCTTCGCGCTTGAAGCCGTATTTCTATTCTTTTGGGGGCTATGATCGATAGCTTCGCAGAAACTCTTCGACTTGAGCGATGCTCACGCCGTTGGTTCGGTCGCGCAGCTCAGGAGTCCTGCTCTTGCGGCGGTCTTGCCCTTCCAGGACGAATTTGAGGCCGACGCCATCGCTTCCCGATCGAACGGCCTCTGCACAGACAGTAATCGATCTCTCGACCGTTGCATTATGCTGGTCTGTCAACGTGATCTGGACAATCGTGCCCGGGTACCAGCTCTCGCGGGTAATGATGTACATCCCGGTCGTGCTGACGTCGCGCACTGGTTGTCCCACCGGAGTCCCGCCGGTGAAGAAATAGGCGATCAATCCCGGCAGCGCCTCCCTCGCCGCCCTCCGCCGGTCCACGCGATCAGAATCGCCCAGCAGCAGGCGCGTGAGCCAATTCCTCGATTCCGCCTCTTCCTTCCACGGGCGCACCCTCGGTGTGGGTGCCGGCTCGCCGTTACCAGGAGCCTCCGCGGCAACAACCTCTGCCGCCGCGGGTGCAGCTTCGATCGGAAATGTAGCCGGCTGGGGATCAAATGCGCTCTGCACCGGCTCCTTCATCGTTACTTCGGCTTGCTCCTTGCTAGAAGCGGCGGCGGATTGCTCCAGAAAGGGCAAGGGAGATCGCTGGGCTTCGGCTTTTGCTTCCTTCATCTGCTGCAAATGCCGCTTCATCTCTTCAGGCGCGGAGATGTGCAACTGGTCGCCGACGCGGATCTCTCCCTGGGCCAAGGTATCTGCCGGGAGGGCAAGTACGCTCCAGGCCCTCGCGCTGGAAGGGCCCGGGCTGGCCAGGGGAAACGACTCAACGGTGCCCAGAACGACACAATCGTTGTTGAGAAAGACCAAATCCAGGGGGAAACGGACACTGGCCGGAGAGATCTCCAGACATGGTAGAACCCAAAGCCCCATCGCGCCTCCCTGGCCCAAGGTCCGCAGACGCATTTCCAAGCTGCTGTCAGAAGCGTCGGCAGCTTCTACATTGGTCGCGACGAAGCGCTCACGTGTCTGGTTGTAAACACAGTACTTCTCGTCAGATGAGGCAGACTGACCTTGGGGCGCAACCTTGGTCGCCACGCCCTGCCCGATAGCCTCAAATCCTGATCCTCGAAAATGCCGGATCTCCGCCATTCGGCTCTTGTACCGTTTTTGTCTCCAACAGTTTAGCACAAAACAGGTGTGTTTGGCTCGCTTCTTGACCGCCGTCTTATTTCAACCTTCGATGCCGCGTCCCAGGCGCGGAGTGTTCACAGGCTGCACCATCGTTCTAGAACTGGTTGCATAAACGGAGTTTTGAAAGGGCACGGATTCATCCGTGCCGCACAGGCCGCATAAAATGCGGGCTTTGGCCCCTGAGGGATGTTGCTCGTGCGCGCTGCGGCATTTGTGCAACCAGCTCTAGTGTCTTGAGTCTGAAGTTCGCATCACAAATAAGCCCTCATCCTCAGCGAATTTTGGCGCGTAATGAACCAAAAGAGGCATCGGATTCTGCAAGTCCTTCCGTGGCGGGAAGAGAAGCGGCGCGCGTTTAGTTCGGTGTGGGCAATTTGTCGATGGAATCAATGACGAGGGTTTCCACGGGGACCTTCCGCGGCTTAAGAAGAAGGCCCGTCGCCTCTTTGAGAGCTTCGCTCAACGAAGGAAGATCCCTTTCGGCGTCGGGGTTGGGATTGTAGCTAAAAGCGATGTCATAGCTGCCGGTGATGCCGGTTTCGTCGACGACCGGAAAACCGGCCGCGGGGGTGAGATATTTGGCCAGTTGGGACATGGACCAGTTGAATCCGCGCATTTGGCCGGAACTGACATTGACACGGAAGCCGGGGAAGTGGTCTCCCTTGGTGGGGGTGAGGCGCGGGCCTCCTTTGGCGGCAACCAGGGCGTATCCGCGGATGAGGCGCGTCTCGCTGTGGGCTACCAGATGGAAGCGCTCATGGAGCAGATTCTGCAGACGCGGCTTGAGTTCGTCGCGGGTGAGCCGGATACCGTCTTCGGGTCTGGCGGCGACGCAGTAGAGGTTGGTTTCGAGCCAGCTGGGTTTGTTGGCGATCTGGCTGTCGTCGATGCCATAAGCCAGTTGCAGGAGGAGCGCGAGGGATACGTTGTTTGCGGTGAATAGGCCATTGCCGGGAAGGCTCCAATTGCCGGTCTGTGGATCAGCGTCCGGCGGAGCGGGCCTGACACTGGCGACCTCGAAGGCTGGGGAGAGCCTTTGCGCGGTGCCTGCCTGGATACAAAAGAAAAGCAAAGCGGACAGCCCCAAAAGACAGGAAGAGATCCGAAAGCAGGGCCGAAGTCGATGCCGCATGCGAGCCGTTTTATCGGTTGATCGTTCCTTTGTCAATGGGTAGGCTCGGCTCGCCGCAAAATCCACTTAATTGGGTAGGGGAAAAAGTGTGTTGCCCCTTTACCACACAGCCTAGGACGGAACAATATTCCGCCGCGGACGCCAGAAGGTAAGATAAAGCAGCAGAAACAGCGCCAGCGCCACGCCCTCGGCGGTCGCGATGTACCACGGCCACGACGCCAGGAAGCTCAGCAGGGAGACATTCTTTCTATGAATCCATCGACCACGTACGGCCGTTTCAAGGTGCATGAACTTGCGCGGACATTTCCGGAGGCCGCGGAAACCATGCTGCTCGATCAGTACCTGACCAACGAGGAGGCGGCCAGCGCGCGGCTGTTTCGCGTCTATCGGGGCACGCCGCCGCACTATCACGCGGGCAGCGACGAGTACCTGCTTGTGCTGTCGGGCAGGGGCGCCTTCTGGATGGGCGAGGCGGCCAACAGCGGCGAATTTGTGCCCGGCGATCTTCTGTTTTTCAAGCGCGGCACCGTGCACGCCCTGCCGGAGATTCTGGAGGGTCCGGTGGTGTTCCTCGCTGTGGACGCGCCGCGCCGTGACCCCAAAGACATCATCTTCGTGAATTCCGCGGACGGAACTCCGGAGAGTTTCATCCACGGAATCTGACGCACTTCTCCTTTTGAGCATCGGCAGGGCGGCGGCTTTTGAGCATCCGCCGGGCGCGGCGCCCCGCATCCAGTTCAGTTGGGCAGCGACCAGATCTGCTCGGGGGCGTTGTGGCCGCAAGCCTCCATGCTGAGGCCGCGGGATGGGCCGTCGGAGCTGATGGCCGTCAGGCATTGGCCGTCGGCGCCCACCAGATTGCCTACCTGGGTATAGGTCCAGTGCTGGGCACCGCTGGCCGCGCATGGGCGCAGGGCTGGTTGGCCGCCGGATTCCGTGAGACACAGGCCTCCGGACCGCAGCTCGCCCCGAGCGCCCATGGTCCAGGTCTCCTGCGGCGTGGCGGCGCAGTCTTCAACTAGGCCGGGAGCGGCCAGGCAGCGAGTGTAGCCGTCAAGGCTGCGCTGGCTTCCAGCGGCGATCTGGGTGATGACGCCGGAGCGGGCGGGCGCGCCGCAGGCGGCGGATGGATGGACGCGCCAGATGGCGGTGTCGTCCATGGCGACAGAAGCCCGCAGGACGGAAGCGGCAGGCTTATCTGCGCCGGTCCACAGATCCTGCGCGTCGAGGGTGCAGCCGGAGGCGCGGAAGCCGAGGTCCGCGGGCCGCAGGGTGACCGCGGCGGGCGCATCGCCATGGTTGAGGACGGCGACGGCGAGGTCGCCGCCGCTGAGCTTTTTCACCAGGACATCGAGAGCGGGGCCGCGGCGGACCAGCGTAGCCATGCGGCCGAGCGGGTCCTGATCCACGCGGATGACGGCGCGGTTGGCGAGGATGGCGACAGCCCGCGGAGCCAGCCGGGCGACATCGGAGCTGAGGATGAGGGGCGCGGACATCATGGACCAGAGGGCGAGCTGGCTGCGCGATTCGGCAAGGGTCATGCCGGCATCGCCGCCAATGATGAAGTCGGCGTCGTTCCAGTTGCCGGGCTTCTGGAAGCGGCCCAGGGGGAGATTGTAGGCGTAGTTCCACAGCACGCTGTGGAAGCGGGGGCGGTCTGGATCGGACGCCCGGTGGATGGCAACGTCCGTGCCTTCCCGCCAGAGCTGGCCGTAGCCGCCCACCCAGCTCAGCACGTCGTACCAGTCGGGCGTGCCCTGAAAATACGCCGGGGCGGACTCGGAGAAGACGATGGGCCGGGCAACGGCTTTGAGGGCGGCGCTCTCCGCCGCGTAGACCTTGCGGTAGGCGGCGGCTTTCGTGCTGCCGCTGGGGACGTAGACATTGCAGCCGTCCAGCTTGAGGTAATCGACGCCCCAGGAGGCAAAGAGGCGCGCGTCCTGGAGAAAGTGGTCGCTGCCGCCGCCCTGGGGCTGGCCGCTGCCGGCCAGGCCGTCGCAGGTGGCGGAGCCGGAGTCCTCATAGATGCCGAACTTCAGCCCCAGGGAATGGACGGTCTCCGCCACGCTCTGCATGCCCTGGGGAAAGAGGCGCGGATCGGGCTGGAGGTTGCCGTCCGCATCGCGCTCTTTCTGCATCCAGCAGTCGTCGATGGTGACGATGCGGTAGCCGGCGGCGGCCAGGCCGGTGTGGACCAGCGCACGGGCATTGTCCAGGATGGTCTGCGCCGTGTAGCCGCACTGGTAGTGCGCCCAGTCGTTCCAGCCCATCGGCGGGGTAGGGGCCAGCGCCGGAGCCGCGGCCAGCGCGGGCAGGACCAGCGCGCTGGCAAAGACCGCCAGCAGCACCGCCCAGCGGAGCGGCATCAGGAGTCGTAGCAATAAAGTCCGGGAAACTAGCCGGGAGCGTTGGGAGAATGGGGTGAGCTGCATTTTTTCCGCCTTGAAAGGAACCTCGCCCTGGCGGGCAGACGTTCGCCGCACAGGCATGCCGGAAATCCGCTCCGGCTGGAGTGGTAAAAGTTTAGTGCATGGAGACGGGCCATCCGGTGGAAAAGCGGCCTCCCGTAGTCTCCGGATCCGCCGTCGTTTTGAAAGAACCCTAGGAGCCTGTGGCGAAACTCCGGCTTTGAAAGGGCACGGCTTCAGCCGTGCCGTAAGTAGCCGCAAAATGAGTGCGGCTTTAGCCGCTGAGGGATGGTTTTCCCAAAATTCCGACTTCTGCCACAGGCTGCTAGGGAGCCGGGCGTGTTTTGCGCCCTCGCCTCCGCCCGCGCCTCAACCGCCCAGGCGGCTCAGGGCTTCGGCGCTGCGCAGCTTGCGCTCTAAGTGCCTCTCCAGTGCCTGGAGGGTAAATCGGCGCAGGTCCTGACCCCGCCGCCGCGGCCACGGCTCGCCGGCGAACGACGCCACCGGCGACCGCAGCATCCTCTGCGCCAGTTGCCAGGAGTCGGCCGACAGCGCGCTGGCGTTGCCGTTGCCGTGCAAGGCGCAGAATAGCCCGTCGGCGAAGGGATTAAAGCTGATCTCGCCGCCCTCCAGCGCCTCCCCGCAGGCCATGCAATGGCCCACGTCGGGCAGCAGGCCCATCAGCCGTGTCATCCACAGCGAGAAATAAGTGAGCGCCATCCACGGCTGGACGATCTCTGACTGGACGGCCGTGGTCTGCTCCAGCACTGAAACCAGCAGCCGGAACACCGTCTCCTGGACGTCGCGCTCGGGCAGCGACTCATCCAGCGCCTCGGCAAAGAAGCTCAGCACGGCCATGCGCGCGTGATCCACCGGCGTCGAGAGCGGCGACCGCAAAATCTCCAACTGATCCAGCCGCACCAGTTCCTGCCGTGGCCGCTCGGCGAACCATGCCCGCGCCAGCGTCATCGACTCCAGCGCCCCCCCAAAGCGTTTGCGGCTCCTCAGCGCTGACTTGGCCACGCCCTTCACCTTGCCGTAGTCGCGCGTGAACAGGCTCACGATCAGGTCGGCCTCGTGCACCGGCCAAGTGCGTAAAACCACGGCTTCCGACGTCAGCACGCTCATTTGTCCTTATCTTCGCATCTTCCTTCCAAATGACTGCACGTATACGTAAGGAAAATATGCCATATGTAAGGAGATTTCTAAAAAGTCGCGGAATACTAAAAAAGTAATGTATAATCGAAAATGTAAGGAGATTCCATGCGTACGGCGAAGATTACGTCAAAAGGCCAGATTACGATTCCGGTTCAGGTCAGGAAGGCTCTCGGGCTGAAGCCGGGCACCGAGATCCTCTTCTTTGAGGGAGAAAAAGGCGAGTACATCTTTCGGCCTCGTACCGGCTCAATATGGGATCTAAGGGGCTGCGTGCCCAAGCTCGACCACACGGTGTCAATCGAAGAAATGAACCAGGGCATCGCAGACGCTGCTGCTGAGAGTTATGTGAGGAGCGTGGGAGGGCGGGTCGGGATGGCCACTAGTCCCGCGGACGATGAGGCGGCATGATCGGGTTCGACACGAATGTACTTGTCCGCTTCTTCACTCAGGACGATCCCGCACAATGCAGGCAGACCGACGAAATTATGCGTTCGCTTTCTGCCGCAAACCCGGCGTGGGTGAGTCTTGCCGCGCTATTGGAACTTGTTTGGGCACTGGCGAGGATTTACGGGATGCGTCACGCAGGGATCGTTCGAATCCTCGATGATCTCGTAGACCGCCAGGAATTCAAAATCGAACACTTGGAAACGGTGTATGCCGCCTTGCGTATCTTCCGGAACGGCAAGGCCGAGTTTGCCGATTGCCTCATCGCGGCCTCCGCCAAAGCCGCCGGCTGTTCAAAGACCGTCACCTTCGACTACATCGCCGCGCGCGATGCGGGAATGGAGTTGATCCGGTAAGCTCCGCCTGCTCCCCATCCTCACACCACATCTTTTCAGCGACGAAGTCCATAGCCGAACAAACTCCCAAGACACAAACGCGCATCCCGGCCAACCAAGATGCGCGTTCGTAAATGCTTTGATTATTGGTGCGGCCCAAAGCGGATTAGCGACCGAAGCGGCTCAGCGCCCGTAGTGCGCAGCGTTCTTCTCGGTGTAGCTGGCCCATTTCTCCGGCACGTCGTCCTGCGCGAAGATGGCCGAGACCGGGCACGCCGGAACGCACGCGCCGCAGTCGATGCATTCGACGGGGTCGATGAACAACTGGTCGGTTTCCGCGAAGCCGTCCTCGTCCTTCTTGGGGTGGATGCAATCGACAGGGCAGGCGTCTACACAGGCGCTGTCCTTGGTGCCGATACAGGGTTCCGTAATCACATATGCCATCTGGTGGTCTCTCCGGAAGCTTGACTTCCCGACGCTGATAGTAGCACAGGACCCCAAGCGCTGACTCGGCTTTCCGTGCTCCCGTTTTGCCATGCGGGAATCGCAATCCTCATCTCCCCGCCTCCGCGCGCCGCCGTGCAAACTCCGCGGGCGTTGGAATCGGCGTCAGTCCGCGCCCCGCAAACATATCTTGAAACAGGCCGGTCAACTCCTCGTGAATCAGCCCGTTCGAGGCCAGAATCTCGCGGCTGTCCAGCCGGAAATGCCGGCCCGCAAAGTCCGTCACCCGCCCTCCGGCCTCTTCGATCAGCAAAATGCCCGCCGCCGTGTCCCAGGGGTTCAGGTTGAACTCCCAAAATGCGTCCATGCGTCCGCAGGCTACATAGGCCAGGTCCAGCGCCGCCGATCCTGCCCGTCGCACGCCGTGCGAGCGTAGCGTGAACTCCTGGTAGAAATGGATGTTCGGGCTCGCGTGCCGCTTGCGGCTCGGAAAGCCGGTGGCCACGAGCGCCTCGGCCAATTCTCCCGTGCGTGAAACGCGCACCGCCTTGCCGTTGAGCCGCGCTCCGCTTCCGCGCTCGGCCGTGAAAAGCTCGTCGCGCATGGGATCGTAGATCACCGCGGCTTCCAGGGTTCCGTCCTCGTCCGCCGCCATGCCCGGAGGGCGGTGTTCCAGCCCCAGCGAGACGCAGAACTGCGGAAATCCGTGGGCAAAGTTGGTGGTTCCGTCCAGCGGGTCCACATACCACCGGAACTCAGCCTCAAGCCGCTCGCGCGTTCCTTCCTCGCCGTAGATTCCATGCTCCGGAAAGCTCTCGCCGAGCCGCGCGCGGATCAGTCTTTCCACCGTCCGGTCGGCCACGGTGATGATGTCTACGTCGCCCTTGTACTCGGTTTCCACCCCCTGGGCAAAAAACTCGCGCAGCCGCGCTCCCGCCTCGCGCGCGATCTCGGCGCCTTTGGGAACCCAAACGGGATGCAAAACGGTTGCCGCCTCTGCCCCGCCGCTCACAGCGCGGCCTCGCCCGGAGCCTGTCCGCCTTCGGCTGCAAAGCGCCTCACGCGCCGCCGGCCCATTTCGCTGATGGTCAGAATCTGGTTCTTGTAGATGAACAGGTTGGGCTGTTTCTCGCGCGTCAGGCGCAGCATGGCGTCGTCGAAGTATTCGATCCAGCCGCGCACCGTCTCACCATCCCGCAGCTTGATCGTAACGATCACCTGGCGATCGCTGAGTGAACGGAGGTAAAGTGCTTCCTGTCCGGTTTCGCCCGGCGGAGGCGCTTTGGAACGGCGGCGCGAAGTTAAAGGTGGTGTCATGCTCCTATTTTAGATGCAAACCCGCACGCCTTGGCCTTCGATCCGGTTCTGAAACTTGCCATTCACAGCATCGGCCATCAGCGCGCGCGTCGCTCGATCCCTCCCCAGCCCCGCCCAGTATCGACACTCTGGACAAATTCCTGGAGCTCGTTGCATAAGCGGGGCTTTGAAAGGGCACGGATTTATCCGTGCCGCAATCGCCGCATGAAATGCGGGCTTTAGCCCCTGAGGGACGTTCCTCGCGCGCCCTGCGGCATTAGTGCAAACAGTTCTAGCGAAACCGCGGAACAAACGGGTAAGCCGTAATCTGTCCGCGAAACGCCGGGTCCCATCGCCCCGGAATCGCGGCCCCGCACTTCGGGCAGCGCCCGTCCGCCGTCAAGCGGTAGTTGGTGATCCGGTACCCGAAGCGCTCCACCAGCAGCCCCTGGCACACGGAGCAGCGCGTGTTCTCCAGGTCGCCCACCTGGCCGGGCAGATTGCCGGCATAGACGTAGCGCAGTCCGGCCTTTTTCCCGATCCGCGCCGCGCGCTCCAGCGTCTCCGGGCCGGTGTCGTCCGGATCGGTCATTTTGTAGTCCTTGTGAAACGCGGTCACGTGCCACGGAATGTCCGGCGACACGCCGGCCAGAAACTCCGCCATGCCGGCCAGCTCCTCATCGGAGTCGTTGAAGCCTTTGATCACCAGCGTCACCACTTCCACCCAGAAGCCCATCGCGTGGAGCCCGCGAATGGTCTCCAAGATCGGCCCCAGCCGGCCGCCCAGCTGGTGATAGTGCTGCTCGTTGAAGCTTTTCAGGTCAACCTTGTACAGATCCACCCAGGGATGCAAATACTCGAGCGCCTGCGGCGTGCCGTTGCCGTTGGAGACGAAGGCCGTAGCCAGGCCCGCTGCCTTCGCTTCCTTGAAGATCGCCACCGCCCATTCCGCGGTAATCAGCGGCTCGTTGTAGGTGCTCACCACGGCGCGGGCGCCCTGCCGCCGCGCGTCGCGAACCAGCTCTTCCGGCGTTGCCGCCGCCGGACGCACTCCCGCCTCCGGATCGCGCAGCGCCTGCGAGGTCACCCAATTCTGGCAGTAGGAACAATGAAGATCGCAGCCCAGCATGCCGAAGCTATAGGCCAGCGCCCCGCTATAGGCGTGAAAAAACGGCTTCTTCTCAATGGGATCGCATTGCACGCCGCCCACGTACCCCCACGGCGCGTAGAGCGTTCCGCCGCGGTTCCAGCGCACCTTGCACACCCCCGCCTGCCCGTCGGCAATGGGGCAGCGATGTCCGCAGGCATTGCAGCGCACCCTGTTGCGGTCCAGCTTTTCGTATAAGCCCTGCGCCGCTTCGCCCACGCGCTCGTCGAGAATTTCCTTCAGGGCCGCCATCGAGGACCAACGCCACCGTGAATCGAACCTAGCCCATCCGCGTGGCCTACCTCACCCTACCACGTTTCCATTCCCGCCATCACTGCTCCCCATCCGGCGAGCCGCCCAATCAAGTTCATTAGCATGGGTCTATTTACGGCGGCAGCGCGTCAATCCAAGTACATAGCAGGCGGCCAAGGGCCTTAAACAAGGAGAATTTTGATGCAGCATCGCTTCTTAGGATCTAAGTGCACGATCTCACGGGCGGGTCGCCTTGGGTTGATAGCCGGCGCAGCATTTTTGATGGCCACTGTTTCATCCCCTGCTTCATCTCTCGCAGCGCAGGCGCCCAGCCCCGGCGGCCCTGGGCGCATGGGGCGCACTCCACCGCCGCCCCCTACCGCCGGGGCGAATCTTCAGCTCGTCGATGGATCGGCCTCTTACCAGGTAACCGAACAGCTTGTCGGGATCAACTTCCCCAATCAGGCCATTGGCACTTCCACGGCCGTAACCGGGACGCTGGTGATCGCTCCGGATGGCTCCATTGCGCCGGGATCGAAGCTGACCGTCGACCTGCGCGACCTCAAGAGCGACCAGGAGATGCGCGACGGTTTCATCCAAGGACGGACGCTCCAAACCGGCCAGTATCCAATGGCTGTATTCGTTCCCACCAAGATGGAAGGCATGCCGTTAATGATTCCCTGGCAGGGGCAGACAGGCTTCGAGCTCACCGGGGATTTGACGGTCCATGGGGTGACCAAGCCGGTCACATTCCAGGGCATCGCGACCTTCGGGCGGGACGGCACCATTGCCGGACGAGCGGCAACCAGCTTCGACTTCGCAACCTTCGGCCTCACCAAGCCTTCCATTGCGCGCCTGATGAGTGTGGGCGACAAGATCGATCTGAATCTTGTGTTCAAGTTCAAGAGAAACTGAACCGGACCGATGCTAGATGTGAAGTTTCAATACGTTGTTACTTTTTCCGGGTCTTGTAACAAGGGCCCGGCTTCAGCCGGGCCGATAAAGCCGCCGAACGATCGTGGGCTTTAGCCCCTGCGGGATGTTTTTTCCGCTGCAAACATCCGCATTTCGATTCACCAAACACTGCCTAGACCACCGTTCAACTCAGCGCCAGCGTTTGCGCCCATTCCCGTCCTCCTCTTCGTGAGCTGCGTCGCAGTCTCACGCCCCATCATTCCCCTTTGGCCAGCGCATCCGAGTAATAGCCGGAGCGGTGGCTGATCTGGAAGGCGCCCGGCGCGGCGCGAGGAATGGTCACCTGGATGCTGTGAAAATTGACCCCCGGCAACTGGTGCTGAGGATAATAGCCGAGCAGATATTGCGTGCGCAGATCGTCGCCGACTTGCTTAAACGCCGCGTCCAGCCCGCCCTGGTTTACGTAAAAATACTTGCCACCGGTCTGCTCGGACAGCGTGATCAGCGCGTGTTCCCCGCCTGTGTCGCGGCCGGCGCTGGCTTCGATAGGCACATCGATGAGCGAGTAGATCATCACCTCGTTGCGCAGCGCCGCTTCCAGCGCCTGCGGATAGGTCGCCATCTCCGCCGTGTCGTCGCCGTCGGAGATCACCACCAGCACTTTGCGCCCCTGCTTCTGGCCAAGGCTCTCCGATCCCTTGCAGATGGCCTCGTAGAACGCAGTCGCAAAGTCGCCGCGCAACGCGTTCAACCCGCGTTCGATCACTCTTAAATTATTGGTGAAGGGCGTCAGTTGGCTCACCGTGGTCGCGAACTGGTAGACGCTCATCTGGTCTTGCGGGCGCAGGATGTCGCGCGCAAACCGCCGTCCCGCCGCGGCCTCTGCGCCCATGTCCTTCTGCACGCTGCCGCTGGTGTCGATGGCCAAAACCAGATTCAGCGGCAGCTCCGACTGCTTCTCGAAGATCGCGATCTTCTGCGGCCGCCCGTCCTCAAAAATCGCGAAATCGTTGCGCGTCAGCCCGCCCACGAGGGCGCCGTTCTGATCCGTCACGTTCACAAAAACGTTTACCAGCTTCACGTTCATGTGCAGGGTGGTTTCCTGCCCGGCCGCGGCCAGCGGCGCCAGCGCCATCAGCACGGGGCAGACCAGGCGCCTCAGGACGGCGTGCTCACTCTTCATGCCGGGCCTCCGCCGCATCCACGGCCAGCGCGGCGGGAAACGGCTCGCCCGGCGCCCACACCGCGCCGTCCGCAAAGGTTTCCTTCTTCCAGATGGGCACCGTCTGCTTGAGCGTGTCGATCAGCCAGCGGCAAGCCTCGAAGGCCTGCGCCCGGTGCGCTGAAGCCACCACAATGACCACGCTGGTCTCGCCGATCTCCAACCGCCCCAGCCGGTGCATCATCGTCACCTGGCGCACGCCAAAGCGCTCCCGCGCCTGCGCCCCGAGCTCCCTCATCTGCCGCTCGGCCATCTCTTCATAGGCCTCGTAGTCCAGGTAGAGCGTCCGCCGTCCACGCGAGTGGTTGCGCACAATGCCGTCAAACACCACCACCGCGCCATCCTCGCCGCGCTTGGCCTCCGCCGCCAGCTTCCCGGCGTCGATCTTCTCGCGCGTCAGCGCCGCGACGACACTTGGTTCTCCCTCGCTCTCGTCCAAAGCCTTCGCCGTGTGCGCGGCGACGACTGCCGGTTCTCCCTCACTCTCGTCCGAAACTTTCGCCGTGCGCGGAGCACCACCGGAGACCGGCGGCAGCAAACCCACCTCGTCTCCATCGCGCAGCACCTGGGCAGCCGTCGCGTACTCGGCATTCACGCCCACCGCAATGCCGCGCAGGCTGCCCGCACCCGCGCCCGTGGACGAAGCTGCCGGCAGGCTCGTGCTCAGCCGCTCCAGCAACTCCGCAACCGTCGCGCCCGGCGGCAGCTCTACCGTCGCAGCGTCCGCGCCCAGCCATTCTTTCAACATTCCAAATGGAATCACGCGCACTTTCATGGCCAATCAAAAGAATACTGCCTGCCGGTTAGACGCAGCCGGCGGCCAGCCGGGGCTGGCCCATCGTGGGGGGGGCAGACGTTAGATGAAATGCCAACCCCACCCGAAAGGCCGTCCGCCCAGGACGCAACTGCCCCGCCGTTCGGGCACTATAACGTGCATTGACGCGCGCCGCCCCTCGTGGTACGCTTAGCCTTCCCCGCAGAAGGTCCGGGCCCTCGCTTATCGACGGTGCAGTTGCGCCGCTTCCGAGCACCCGTGCATCTCAGAAAGGGTTCTTTGCGATGAAAAGTTCAGCATGCTTTGCATCGGCTACGATCCTCGCAATGGTGGCACTCGGTCCGTTCGCCATTGCTGGCCCATTTGGGCTGACCCGCGGGACGACGAAAGCACAGGTGATTCAACTCGTGGGCAAGAGTGCCGTGGTTGAAGACACGCCTGACGCCCTCGGAGGTACAGACCTAGTTATTTCGACTGCCCCGAAGCCATACGAGGAATTCGAGAAATACCTGTTAATCATATCGAAGTCCGACGGCCTCTTGAAGGTTGTGGCAATCGGCAAAGATATCGATACTTCTGCAGACGGGGAGCAGCTACGGGATCATTACACCGAGGTTCTGAACGCGCTCTCCTCCACTTATTCAACACCAACAAACAGCTATGACAACCTAAAGGAGGGGAGCATTTGGTCCGACCCACAGGATTTTATGATGGGCCTTCTTAGGCAGGACAGGACCCTGACAAGCTTTTGGTTCGCTAGCAAAGATGTTCCCATCAAGGATGACATCACGGCCATAAAGCTGAGCGTCGGCGCTTCATCGAATTCCGTTGGTTATATCACCCTCGGTTACGAGTTTCTTGGCTTCGACGCCTACGCGGATCAGTTATCGGCAAAGGCGGGCTCCGTCCTCTGAATCTCCGCCTCTCTGGCCGAGCCGAACAGGAAGAGAAGGCCCGAGTTAGAATCGCTATCTAGCGCCCGAGGGGGTGTCACCCCTAGCAGATCGCATCACACGGCCCGACCCGGCCAGCCCATCCTTCAGGTCCCGATCTCGGGCGCGAGCCCTTCACCACAGCAGCTTCAGCGCGAACTGAACCTGCCGCGATGTGGTCGCGGTGCTCGTGATCACCCCGGCCGTGGGTGAAACCCCGGAGGGCGTGAACACAATCAGATTGGGTGTGTTGAAGTTCGCGCGATTCAGGATGTTGAAGAACTCCGCGCGGAACTGGAGATCGAGGTCCTCATGAACGGCCGTGTCCTTCAGTATCGAAAAGTCCCACTCCGCCAGCCCCGGCCCGGTCAAGCTGTCCCGGCCCAGGTTGCCATAGAATCCGCTGCCGGCGGGCGGAGCCAGAAACGCCGCCGGGTTGAACCACTCCCCCGGTTTGCCCACAATCGCCGGGCCGGTAAAATCGGGGTTCGCAAACGGCCGCACCGGGTTCTTGCTGTCGCCGTTGTTTGAAGGGTTATAGCTGAGTTGGGGCGTAAACGGAAACCCGGACTGCAACGTGACAATCGAATCTGCCGTCCATCCGCTTGCCATTGCCTCGGGAAAGCCGGTCAACCCGTTCAGGTACCGCCGGTGCGGCCCGAAGGGCAGCTCGTAGATCCCATCGATCGTAGCCGCGTTTCTCACGTCGTAGGTCGCAGGCCCCCAGTCCGCCTTCACGTCAAAGGGATTCTCGACCAGCCCCGGTGCGTTGCCCGCCGCCGTCGCGTTCAGCGAATCGCCGTCGTCCAGCGCCTTTGACCATGTGTAAACCCCGCGCAGCAGCAGGCCGCCGCTCATGCGGTGCCTCGCGTCCACCTCGAGCGCATTGTAGGAGCTGGTTCCCACTGAAAACCACGCCCACGCGGCGCCCAGCGCCGGATTGGCCAGCGGCGTTCCCGGAGCAATGTAATACACGCCTGCCGGAACCGGCTTCCCCTCGAGCGGCGTTGGAAAATCCGTCGGATAATCAGCCGGGCACGGCGATGCCGGGCACACTGCCGGCGTGGGCTCGTTATCGTCCAGGCTCACCAACTCGTGGTATCCGTGCGAACCCACGTAGCCGATGCCCAGCACCGTATTTGGCGTGAGCTCCTGCTCCACCCGCAGTGAGTAGGAGATCAGTGTGGGAGTGCGCATATCGGGTTGCACGCCGGCGGGCGCGACCTTGGCGTTGGCCGGAACCGGCGAAACCGGCAGCGGCAGGCTGGAGACGGGCAGATTGGCGATGCTGTACGACGGGTTGAAGGGCGCATTCTGGTCCATCCGGTAGCCAAGCGCATCCTCGAGGTTGTTGTACATGCCAAAGCCGGCTCGAGCCACCGTCTTGCCGCCAAACGGGCTCCATGCCAGCCCGATGCGCGGCTGGGGCAGAAACTTGGCGTGGTTCACCGTGAACGCCGAGTTCGCGATGCGCGGCTGCGTCTGGATGATTCCGTTACTGAAGACGAAGTTCGCCGCGCGCCCGTGCGCCTCGTTCCACCCCGTCGTGAATGCGGCCCGGAAGCCCAGCGTCAAGGTCAGTGTCGGCGTCGCGCGAAACTCATCCTCGACGTACCACGCCCCCAACAGCGACCGCCAGTTCATCTCCGTGGGCGCGGGATCGTAGAGAAACGTGCCCACCGTGCCCTCCAGAAATTGCTGCAATCCCGTGAACGAACCCTGCCCGAACTGCGTCAACGCCAGGTCTTCGTTGGATTCGAGTTGCTCCAGCCACACGCCCGCGCTCAGGTCGTGAAGTCCGCGCGTCAGGCTCACCCGATCCTCATAGGTGTAAAGGTTCCGCGCGATGTGCAGATCGCTGCCCGTATTGCTGCCCGCCTGGCTCACCTGGGCCGCGGGGTTGGCCGCCGAGCTTCCGCCCACCACCACCGTGCCCACCGGCTTGCCCGCAATAAACCCCGGAACCCCGGCCGCGGGCGTGTCCGGCGTGGGTTCGCCCGTATAAAAGTAGGCCGCGCGGGAATAGCCGATCGTGGCCGTGTTCAGCAGCGTGGGAGAAAAAACGTGCGTCTCCCGCGCGCTCACCACCTGCTCGCGCAGGTTTTCAAGGTCCGTGCTGTAGAGGTTCGAACTCACCGGCGTCACGTCGTCGCTGTCGTCCACCGTGTAAACCCCCGTGAAAGTGTCCTGGCTGGAGAACACGCGATCCAGGCGCGCCGTCCCAAAGTCGTCCCGGATGGTTTGCAGCGGGCTGTTGAAGGCCTCCGCAATGCCGCCAAAATCGGGAGCGCCGGGGCTTTGCGTGGGCCACAACGCGAGCAGCGGAACCACGCTCGCCGCCACGCCCACATCCACGAGGCCCGAATCCGGGCACGGGTTCGGCGTCGGGCTCACTAGCTTGCAGGGCAGGTAGCCATTGCGCGCATTGGCGTCTGGAACCAGGTCCACGCCGGTCTGGTGCAGGTGTTGCTCGAAGCCCTCAAAGTTGCCGAACAGAAGAGTCTTGTTCCTCTCCAGAGGCCCGCCCAGCGCAGTTCCGAATTGATTGCGCTGAAACGGCGGCGCCGCGCCTCTGTCAAAGTAGTTGCTGGCGTCGAAGGCGTTATTGCGCACAAACTCGTACACCGACCCGTGCAATTCGTTCGTGCCTCCGCGCGTCACAATCAGCACCTGCGCTCCCGGCCGTTTGCCGTACTCCGCGCCGTAACTGTCGCGCAGCACATTGAACTCGCGCACCGCGTCCACGCCCAGCAGCTCCTCGCTCGTCCCTCCCGGCTGCATGTTGTTTTCCGCCGCCCCGGTAAACTCCACGCCGTTCAGCAGAAACAAATTCTGCTGCGGGCGATTGCCTGAAACTGCGAAGTTGTTGCCCACCGTCGAGTTTGAAACCCCGATTCCGCCCGTCTTTTCCGCCGTGAAGTTCACGATCCCCGGATTCAGCGTCAGCAGCTCGTCGTAGCTGCGCCCATTCAGCGGCAGGTCGTTCACCTGCTGCTCGCCCACCAGTCCCGAGATGTCGGCGCTCGCCGCACTCACCGCAGCGACGTCGGCGTTCACCGTCACCTGCTGCCGCACTCCGCCTACGCTGAGGCGCAGATCGGCCATGCCAGCCTGTCCCACAGATAGATCGATTCCCGTCCGGATGGCTTCAGCAAATCCCGGCTTCTTGACGATCACTTCGTAGTCGCCCACGGGCAGCGAGAGAACCTGATAGCGGCCCGAGCGCCCGCTGGCCGTCAACCGCTCCGCTCCGGTATTGACGTTCCTTACGGTAACCTGTGCGCCGGCTACCGCCGCGCCCGATGGATCGGTAACCGTTCCGCTCAGGCTCGCCGACTGAGCCGCCGCGCCGGGAGCCCATCCGAGCGCCAGAGCGAGGCCGGCCAGCGCGAACAGGACTGAACTCGCTATATAAAGACGCGGATGTACCCTCTCGTTCCGGAGCGCACAAAAATTCATGAGGACCTCCACAGCCTCTAGCCGCATGGGAAAGTTGCTTAGCCGGCCGTGAATCCGAAAATATACGACCTATTTCGTATAGAAACATATCAGATCGCATTTATTCGTATCAATATTAAGAAGTAAAAATCTCTGTCCCGCAGGCTGGGAAGGCCGCCGAGAAAGCATCGCTTTGGAACCGGGAGCGGGGGAATCAGACGGTCTTGTAGAGAAACCCCGTCGGTCTACACCCATTGTGAAAACGCTCGTGGCGCAAGCGCTGGATCGCAAGCGCTCGATGCCGGCTGGCTCAGGCCACCGGGCTTGCCGCCATCTCAGCCGCGGCCTGTTGGTTATCCGATCGCGCCTTCAGCAGCGGCAAAGCCACTTGCAGCACATCCTCGATGTGGCTGGCGTAGTGCACGGCCACGCCTTCTATCATCTCCGCGGTCAGGTCCTCTTCCACGTTCTGGCGGTTTTCCGCGGGCAGGATGATAGTTTCCACCCCCGCCCGACGCGCCGCCAGAAACTTCTCCTTGATCCCGCCCACCGGCAGCACGTTGCCGCTCAGCGTGATCTCGCCCGTCATCGCCGTCAGCGGCCGCACTGGCGTATCCGTCAGCAGGGACGCCAGCACCGTGGCCATGGTCACGCCCGCCGACGGTCCATCCTTGGGAATCGCGCCCGCGGGCACGTGAATGTGCAGATCGAGGTCCTTGTTGAAGTCCTCGGCCAGGCCCAGCTCGCCGGCGTTCGAGCGCACCCAGGTCAGCGCGGCCTGCATCGACTCCTGCATTACCTCGCCGATCTGCCCCGTCATGGTGAAGCCGCCCTTGCCCTTCATCTTGTTGGCCTCGATGAATAGAATGTCGCCGCCTGCCGGCGTCCACGCCAGTCCCACCGCCACGCCCGGCCGCTTCACCCGTTCCGCCACTTCGGTCTCCACGCGCACCTGGATCCCGCCCAGAAACTCCTTGAGCACTTCGCGCGTGACGGTCAGCTTCTCCGTGTGGCCCTCCACCACCCGCCGCGCCTGTTTCCTGCATACAGTACCGATGGTCTGTTCCAGCTTGCGCACCCCGGCCTCCCGCGTGTAGTGGCGCACAATGTGCCGCACCGCTTCCTCGGGAAATTCAATCTGCTCCGCCGTGATGCCGTTCTCCTTGATCTGCCGCGGAATCAGATAGCGGTTGGCGATGTGCAGCTTCTCCTCTTCGCTGTAGCCTTGCAGCGGGATCAGCTCCATCCTGTCGATTAGCGGCGGCGGCACCGTGTCCAGCATGTTGGCCGTGCAGATGAACAGCACCTTCGACAGATCGAACGGCACATCCAGATAGTTGTCGCGGAACGTGTTGTTCTGCTCCGGATCCAGCGTCTCCAGCAAGGCCGACGCCGGATCGCCCCTGAAGTCCCGGCCCAGCTTGTCCACCTCGTCCAGCATGATCACCGGATCGTTGGTCTCCGCGCGCCGGATGCACTGGATAATCTGCCCCGGCAACGCTCCGATATACGTCCGGCGATGGCCGCGGATCTCGGCTTCGTCGTGCATTCCGCCCAGCGAGACGCGCTGGAACTTGCGCCCCAGCGCCCGCGCGATCGACCGTCCCAGGCTGGTCTTGCCCACCCCCGGCGGGCCCACAAAGCACAGAATCGGCCCCTTCATGTCCGGCTTCAGCTCCAGCACGCTTAAGTAATCCAGAACCCGGTCCTTCACCTTCTTCAGCTCGTAGTGGTCCTCGTCCAGAATCTCCCTCGCCTTGCCGATGTCGATCTTGGTCCCCGAGCTCTTGGCCCAGGGCAGTATGGCCAGCCATTCAATATAGTTGCGCGTGAGCCCGTAGTCGGCGGCCATGGGCGACATCCGCCCCAGCCGCGTCAGCTCTTTCAGGGCTTCCTTCTTCACGTCCTCGGGCATTCCCGCCGCTTCGATCTTCTGCCGCAGATCCTCGGTGTCGCGCTGTCCCTCGTCCTGTTCGCCCAGCTCCTTCTGTATGGCCTTGAGCTGCTCCCGCAGGTAGTAGTCCCGTTGCGACTGCTGCACCTGGTCCTGCACCTCGTTCTGGATCTTGGCGCGCAACTGCTGCACCTCAAGCTCCTTGACCAGAAACCTGTTCAAGTGCTCCAGCCGCTCCGTAATGCCCGGCGTCTCCAGTAATTGTTGCTTTTCCGCGGTGGTCAGAAATGGCAGCGACGAGGCGATAAAGTCCACCAGCCGTCCCGGCTCCTCGATGTTGACGGCGATGGTGCGCAGCTCGTCGGAGAGCGTCGGCGACTCGGTCACAATCTGTTGAAACTGCGCGATTACGTTGCGCACCAGCGCCTCGATGTTCGAGGTCGGCGCTGGTTCCTCGTCTTCCAGCGGCTCTACAGCAGCCACCAGAAACGGCTCGGTCTGAACATAACGCACCAGCCTCACCCGCTCCGTGCCCTCAGTGAACACGAACCGGCTTTGGTTGGGCATGCGCACTACTTTGTGCACCGTGGCCAGCGTTCCCACCGCGTGCAGATCGGCGGGTAACGGCGCATCCAGCCGGGGATCGATCTGCGCCGCCACCACAATCGTCCGCTCCTCCCCCAGCGACTCGATCAACTGGATAGAGCTCTCCCGGCCCACCGTCAGCGGCAGCACAGCATGGGGAAACAGTACCGTCTCCCGAACGGCCAGCACTGGAATCACCCGCTCTCCACCAGTAGCCTTGGCCGGGGCGTTGTCAGCTTTCGGGGATGCGTGGGCTTTGTTTGGCATTGAGTGTCCTCGTGTCACGTTTCCTTATATTAGACAGCGCATAAACCGAAAAGTTTCAGGATTCTCCCCTCTAGCGCGATTCCAATCAAGGCCAGCCCAGAACCAGCTAACTCGCCAACTTGCGAACCCGCCGCGGCGGGCCAACTTGCTGTTTTTGTCAACAAAGACCGGCCGGTTGATGTGGGTACAGCATCCCTGGAACCGCCCTAGATGCCTCCGTTCCTGTCTTTGAATCAGCATCCCCTTCTTTGCCCGCACCATCCAGGCCCGGACCGCATTCGCTAGACCGGATTCGCGAACCAGGCCCCATGCGCAAACCACGCCGAACCGCGCAAATTTCCTGCGCCTGCGAGCCGCCTTCGTCCCCCAACTGGATCTTTCTTGCTCGAAAGGTGTATCGGCCAAACCCGCCGCAAGGTGAGAGATCCCGGTGCCTGAACTGGAGCCTGAACTGCTTGCCGCCCTGGTGAATAGCCGGCGCAAAATCTCAAACGCATTCCTTTCCGCCGTCTTGCCGCCATCCCGGTCCCAAATCGACGCCAAATCCGTGTATCGGCCCTCCGCCTCCGCGCCGGAATCGCTCTATCTTTCCTTTCTTTCCTCGCTCTTGATGGCGGATTCGATATGTTCCCACACCTCGTCCGGAGGCTCTTCAATCGGGAACAATCTCCGCGCTGCCTCGGCGATGGTTTCCAGATCGGCCAGCAGCGCCCGGCACAGTTCGCAGCTTTTGAGGTGCGGATGTTCGGCCACATTCTCGCCCGCGGCGATCAGATCTGGCAACTGAGCCTGGAACGCGGCGCAACTCAGTTGGTTGGGATCGTTGGTCACGGCTGCGTCTCCTTCCCGGAATGGCCGTGCAGGGCGCTGCGCAGCTTCAGGCGCGCCTTGTGCAACTGCGACTTGCTGTTGCCGATCGAGCACTCCAGCATAGAGGCGATCTCATTATGCTCAAAACCCTCCACATCGTGCAGGATAAAAATGAGTCGATAGCCGGCGGGCAATTCGGCAATCGCGCGCTCCAGCGCCAGACGGTCGATCGTGCCGCTCAGAGCCGGGTCGGGAGCCCCGAAGCTGCGGCCCGGTCCCTCTTCGAGCGTGGGTTCCATGGCTTCATCCATAGAAATCAGTTGCAGACCCTTCTTGCGCAGTTGCATCAGCACCACATTGATGGCCAGCCGGTGCAGCCACGTGGAAAAGGCCGAGTCGCCGCGAAACGTGCCGATCTTCCGGTATAGCTGAAGGAATGCTTCCTGGGTCAGATCCTCGGCCTCGGCCACATTGCCCACCATGCGCAGGCATAAAGAGTAGATGCGTCTTTTGTGCAGCGCGTAAAGCTGGGCGAAGGCCTCATGATCCCCGGCTTGGGCGCGCGCCAGGGCATCGGCGTCAGCGGGGTTGGCGGACACCGTGGGCCGCAAGGCGGTAAGTCTCCCGTCCGCAGCCGCAATCCCCGGCGCCTCTTGGCCGCCGGTGTGCGATTCCTGCACACCTGCGCCAGTGCTCACCTCTCCGCCGTCGGAGAGGACGGCCTTGAGGCTTGCGTTCCCGGCGCCCCCGTGGGGCGTCGGAACCGGCGGCACCGAAGATGAGCGTTGAGTCATTCGCTTCCTTTAGCATCGCTCTTGAAACCGGACGGCGCTGTACACGGCTTCTATCCCCGTTAGTATAAGGGGAGGCGGCCGCACGGGCTTCAGCTCCGGCGCAAGAGGACCGCGGCCGGCCACGAACCGGCGTTTGATTCCAGGCGATCTGATTGCATTGCCAGCCACGCAAAAGGGTGCACTTCCTTGGTTTTTAGGATGGTATGGGTTTGCGGACAAAGGCCGCGGCAAGCAACTTCAATAATCGGCGGAAACTCCAGCAGCGGATTTTTGCCGCTGAGGCGGTGCGGCGCCTGACCTTGTTCGCATGTGCCCTGCTGCCGCTCGGCCCCGGCGCGCAGATCGCCGTCTGGGCCCAGCAGCCGTCTGCCTCGGCAGTTGGCCGTTCGAACCCCGCCGCTCTTGCCGGCGCCGCGCCCTCTGGCCTCGCGCCGCCTTCGCAGCCAGCGCCGCTGCTCGCAGACTCAAATGCGCAGCCTGCCACCGCTTGGATAGGCAAGCCGGTCAGGCACATCTCCTTCGAAGGCGTCCCCGCCGGCCGCTTGGCGCCGCTCGCCACCCATCTCGCTCAGGTCGTGGGAGCGCCGCTGACCTCCGCATACATCGAGAGCAGCCTGCGCCAGCTTTATGCCACCGGCCTCTACGACACTCTTGCGGTCCAGGGAGTCCGCGTCCCCAACGGCGTAGACCTGATCTTTCGCGGCAGCCCTCGCATGTTTATCGGCATGGTTAGCGTCTATGGCGCCAAGGGCGCCACCGTCAATACGCAACTGGAAAGCGTCAGCCAGCTCGCGCCTGGCGCCAGCTTTACCCAGGAGAAGCTGCGCCAGGCCATCGCGCAGATGCGCGATACTTTGGCCGAAGATGGCTTCCCTGCGCCGTCCATCGAGCCAACGCTGACCGCTCACCCGGCCGAGCAACTCGTGGACATCTTGTTCCGTGTGGACTCCGGCCGGCAAGCGCGCGTAGGCAGCGTCGAAGTTACGGGCGACCCGGGCTTCACCGTAAGGCAATTCCGGCGCTATGCTCACCTTAGAGCCGGCTCTCCTGTCAATCACGATACCGTCAACCGCGCCCTGGGCGGAGTGCTCAAGCATTACCAGAAGCAGGAACGCTTCGAGGCCGAAGTCAGGCTCGAGTCCGAGCCATACAATAAGACCGCGCACTCCGCCAGTTTCCATTTCTTCGCCAGCCGCGGCCCGGTCGTGAACGTCCTGGTGGAGGGCGCCAGCATCAGCCCCGACCGCATCAGGCAATTGATTCCCATCTTTGAGGAGGGAAGCGTGGATGAAGACCTGCTCAACGAAGGCAATCGCCGCCTGCGCGACTATTTCCAGCGCATGGGTTACTTCGATGTGAAGGTGAGTCACAGGGAGCAGTCCGCGGACGCGCGTCAGGTCACCATCCTTTTCACGGTAGATCTGGGGCCGCGCCGCCGCGTGCAGCAGGTTTCCGTAACTGGTAATCGTTATTTCGATGCCAACACACTCCAGGAATTGCTGACCGTGCGCGCCGCCGGCACGCTCGACCGCCATGGCGTCTACAGCCAGGCGCTGGTGGCCGCTGACCAGGCCGCGTTGCAGGACGTCTACCATAACAACGGCTTTCCCAACGTCAAAGTCACCGCTGAAACCAGCACTCCGCAAGCCGCCTCCAAGGCAAACCGGCGCGCGCGGGCCAAAACCGCTCCCCTGATCGTGACCTACCACATCGATGAGGGCAGGCAACTGCGCGTGGGCACGGTGCGCATCGAGGGCAATCGCCATATCGATGCCGGTACGCTCACGCCGCTGCTGAACACCATTCCAGGACAGTTGTTTTCGCCCCGCAATCTGGCCGGCGACCGTAACGCGCTGCTGACCGAGTATCTGAGCGGGGGCTTCGAGCAGGCTGCGGTCGATGTTACTGAGCACATCGAGAAGGCCAACCCGGACAAAGTGGATGTGGCCTTTCACATTACCGAGGGAACGCAGACTTTTGTCCGCAATGTGCTGCTCACGGGGCTCCATTTCACCCGCCCGGATACGGTCGAGCATGCCGTCACCCTGCATCCCGGCCAACCGCTCAATCAGACCGCTCTCCTCGATACCCAGCGCAATCTCTACGACCTCGCTCTCTTCAACGAAGTAAACACGGCCGTCGAAAATCCCGCCGGCGACGAAGCCTACAAGACCGTCCTGCTCCAGATGATAGAGGCGCGGCGCTGGACCCTCACCTATGGCTTCGGCTTTGAGGCCCAAACCGGACAGCCCCAGAACAATTGCCAGGGCGCTATCGCCGGCGGCGTGGCTTGCAGTCCCAACGGTAAGACCGGCGTCAGCCCCCGCGTCCTGGCTGACATTACCCGCAATGACGTCTTTGGACGGGACCAGTCCGCTTCCCTGCAAGCCACCTACGGCTTGCTGGAGCAGAGCATCAACCTGCTCTACCAGCTTCCGCATTTTGAAGGCAACCGCAATTTCGGCCTTACGTTTTCCGGAGGCTATGCCAACAGCCAGGCCGTCACCACCTATGTGGCTTCGCGGCTGGAAGGCGACATGCGCTGGACCGAGAATTTTCTCAACCCCGGCTCCCGCCTCTCCAAAGCCAACA
The DNA here is from genome assembly GCA_963808795.1 of uncultured Acidobacteriota bacterium. GTDB lineage: Bacteria > Acidobacteriota > Terriglobia > Terriglobales > Acidobacteriaceae > Telmatobacter. Next base: position 23,503 of record CAWEGL010000010.1, on the reverse strand, counting down.
CCATCGTGTATGAATTGAATTTCCGCCGCGTAAAAGTGGCGGCCAGCAGCTTGCAGGTCTATCCCAACGCGATTCAGGAACTTTCTGCCGCGACTCGCGTGGCCGGTCCCTCCTTGACCTGGATTCGCGACACCCGCGACTCGCCTATGGATGCGCACCGCGGCACCTACACCAGCTTTCAGGATTTTCTCTCCGCCGGAAAATTCGGCGCGCAGGCGCAGTTCAATCGTCTGGATGTAACCAATTCCAGCTACTTTAGCTTCGACAAGAACCGGCTTGTCATCGCCCGCAACACCCGCTATGGCCAGGTGCGGGCCTTCGGCTCCGGCTCCAGCGAGCTGATTCCCCTCCCCGAGCGCCTTTACGCGGGCGGGCCGATCTCACTGCGCGGCTTTTCGCAGAATGCTGCCGGGCCCCGCGATCCGGAAACCGGCTACCCCATCGGCGGCGCCGGAGCCCTGATCAACAGCACCGAGTTACGCTTCCCTCCGCCCACCCTGCCCTGGTTCGGTAATTCCCTCAGCTTCACGCTCTTTCACGATATGGGCAATGTCTTCACCAACGCCGGGGATGCCTGGGCCAGCGCCCTGCGCGTGCGCCAGCCGGACAGCGCGGCGTGCAGAAGTGCGGTGGTTACAGATCCGTCGCAATATCCCACCGGGTATGACCCGAAAGGTACCGGCCCCATCACCTCCACCGGCCAACAGGGCCCTTGCAGCTTCAACGACTTCTCCCATGCGCTGGGGATAGGGTTGCTCTACCATACTCCTGTGGGACCCATCCGGCTGGATTTCAGTTATAACCTGAATCCGCCCATTTACCCGGTCAACATCAACTACTCGATTCCCACCCCTGAAGGAAGTACGGTTCCCGGTTACGCTACGGCGCCATATCTGGGCCAGGCCCCGCACTTCAACTTCTTCTTCAGCCTTGGGCAGGCCTTCTGATGAGCACACGGCCTCCAATCCGCATCGCGATCGCACACACCCCCGCCTTGCTCTGTGGCCTGGCTGCGCTGATGCTTGCCTCCGAAGCGGCAACAGCTCTGTCCCAGACCCCTCCGGCTCCGCCGCCTCTCACCGCCCAGTCCCAGGCCTCCGCTCCCGTCGTCCTCGACCGCGTGGTGGCTGTCGTCAACAAGCATGTCATCCTGGCCAGCGACCTGGATCAGGATATTCGGCTGTCGGTTCTGGACCCAAACCAGGTCGGCCAAGCCGTCTTTACGCCGCGGCGCGCCCTCCAGCAGTTGATCAGCCGCGCCCTCATCGAGCAGCAGATCAGCGAGCAGGGCGCGGACGCCATCGCGCCCTCGCAGGCCGATGTCAACGCCCGCCTCGCCGAGATTCGCAAGGAACTCCCCATATGCGCCCGCTGGAACTGCGCCTCCCAGGCGGGATGGAAGGCATTTCTCGCCGCGCAGGGACTGACCCAGCAGCAGGTGGAAGCATATCTGCGCATCAGGCTTGGGATCTTGAGTTTCATCGAGCAGAGATTTCGACCCGGCATTCGCATCTCCAGGCAGCAGATCGCCACCTATTACCACGACACGCTCCTGCCCCAATATCCCGCCGGCCAAGAGCCTCCTCCGCTCGATCAAGTGGCGTCGCGCATTGAGGAGATTCTGCTCGAGCGCCAGGTGAATGTGCTCTTCGGCAACTGGCTCGAAAACCTGCGCCAGGAGGGCGATGTCGAGGTGCTGGACCCTGCGCTCGAGCCTCCCCAGACCCAAGACGCCGCCGCGGCAGAAGGAAAAACCCAATGACCGGCCGCGAAACCCAGCCTCTTCCGCCCCAGCCGCCCGCGCGCCCCGCCCGCAGCCGTCTGCGCCGCTTCTTTCTCCGCCATCTTCCCCTTGCCGTAGCCGGCGCAGTGCTCCTGCTCGCGCTTGCGGCCGTTGGCGCCTATTTTGTCGCCAGTTCCCCGGCCTTTGAAAACCTGGTCCGCGAGCGGCTGGTCGCAAGGCTGGAAGCGGCCACTGGCGGTCGCGTTCAGATCGCCTCCTTCCACTGGCGTCTCCTGGCTCTCGAAGCCGATGCCGGCGGGATCGTGATTCACGGCCTTGAAGCCCCCGGCGAAGCCCCTTATGCTCGCATCGAACGCCTGCGTGTGCAGTTGAGCGTATTAGGCTTCCTCAGTCCGCTCATTCGTCTGCGCGGCCTGGAGATCGTACGCCCGGAGCTTCACCTCATCGTCTACCCCGATGGAACCACCAACCAGCCCCATCCGCGCCACCCGGTCCATCTAACCAGATCCACATTCAATCGCCTCTTCAATCTCCAGGCCTCCCGCCTTTCCGTCCAGCAGGGCGTCCTCGACTACGACAACCGCGCCGCCTCCTTCGATTTTCAGAACCGCGCCCTTCCCCTCGACTTCGCGGCCAACGACGTTTCCCTGCGCATGAGCTATTTGCCTGCCGCTCGCGGAGCGCCCGCAAGCTACCGTATCGAGACTGGAGCCACGGACCTCACCCTCTCGAGAGGCGCGCCGCGGAGCACGGTCCACGCCGTGCACGGCCGTCTCCAGGCCACAATCGACTTCGAGCGCAACGCCGCTTTTCTGCGCAGCCTGCGCCTCACCGCGCACCGCCGCGGAAGCCCGGATCGCGCCCTGGAAATCACCGCAGAGCTCGCGGACTTTGCCCGTCCCCGTTGGCAGGCCACAGTCGCCGGCGCATTGGACATGAGTCTCCTTGATCCGGTCACAGGCTTTCCCAATGCCCCCCAAGGCGTCGCTTATCTCCATCTCGACGGCGCAGGCCAGGGTGGGCAATTCCACGTCGATGGCCGCGTCCGCGTCGATGGCGGCGCTTACATCGCTCCCGGCGTCACCGCCACGGGCGTGGATCTGGTCGCGCACGTTCACGCCGACCCCGAGCAGTTGCTCATCACCTCGGCCATTGCCCGCCTCCACCAGGGCGGACAACTCCAGGGCGAGGTAGCGCTCATGCACTGGCTGCCTCCCATTCCCGGAGCCGCGCTCCTCGAGCCCGCCGCGCAGCCTGGCCCCCGCCCCAAGCGCCGCAGATTCAGCTTCCGCGCGCGCCGCCCTCCGCCCACCCCTCCTCGCCCACCTCCGGTTTTCATCCCCGTCAGCGGCAAAGTTACCGCGCAGTTGAAGAATCTCTCGCTCGACACCATCCTCGATATAGTCAGCCAGCCCCCGTTTCAGCGCCTGGGCCTGGACGCGCTCGTCAACGGCCCCGCCACCGCCACCTGGACCGGCGGCTCGGTGCGCACCCTGGCGGTCACCGCGGCCCTCAGCCTTAGCCCCTCCGGCCAGCCCCGGCCCGGCGAGGCGCCCACCAGCGGAACCATCGACGCCGCCTATACGCAGCGCAACGGCGCGGTGGCCATTCGCACTCTGGATCTGCGCACGCCGGCCAGCCACTTGCAGGCCTACGGAGAGCTCGGCGCTTACCCGCTTACCGGCCCCACCTCCCTCACTCTCGACCTCCAATCCCGAAATCTGTACGAGTTCGACACCGTGTTGCGCAGCCTGGGTTTCAAGCGCAACGGCCGCACTGGGGTCGCCGCCTTGCCCGTGTCGCTGGCCGGCCAAGCCGCCTTTCGCGGAACCGGCGAAGCCGCTTTTCAAGGAGCTTGGACCGGCTCCCTCGTCAGGCCCCGCATCGCAGGCCGTCTCCAGGCCACGCAACTGGCCGTCGAGATGCTCCCGCCCGCCAGCGGCCGAACCCTTCAGTCCCGTTTTGTGCCCTTTGACTCGGTCGATGTCGCGGGCAGCTACGCCCCGGCCCGGATCGCCATCAGCCGCGGCCTGCTGCGGCGCGGCCCCACCTGCATCCTCCTCAGCGGCAGCCTAAGCGGCAGACTCAGCGGCAGCCTAAGCGGCAGACTCGACGCATCCCCAACCCGCCTTTCAGAGTCTCCGTCCTCTGCGGCCCAGGGCGCGAACTCCCCGCCTCTTGAAGCGGCAGCCTCTGGCCCTCCCCGCACATCCCCGGACCCCGGCTTCGACTCGGACTTCAGTACCGCCTCCGTTCTCCATCTGCGCCTGCAAGCCGATAAACTCAGCATCGCGGAGTTGCAGCCTTTCTTTCCCCGCAAGCTGCCGGCCCAGGGCACGGTTGACGTCCGCATTCAAGCCGACGGCCCCCTGCGCGCCCTCGACGGCTCCGGATCGTTGGAAATGAACGGCGGCAGCATCGGCGGCGAGCCGGTCACGCGCCTCAGCGCCCAGGGTTCGATCGCTAACCAACTCCTGAAGCTCACCTCCGTCACCGCCAGCGCGGCGGGCGGCGCGATCTCCGGCACGGGCAGCTACGACTTCCGGGGTCGGAGCTTCCAAGCCGCCGTCCATGGCGACGGCATCGACATCTCCCGCATTGATTGGCTGCGCCGCCGCGCCCCCTCCACCACCGGCAACTTGGCGTTCGAATTCTCCGCCTCAGGCACCACCGCCCATCCGCAGCTTCAGGGCCGCGCAGAGCTCACCGCCCTCACCGTAGGCGGAGCGCGCTTGGGCGGTCTCGAACTTCAGGCCCACACCGCCGGTCATGTCCTCAACTACCAAGCCAACGCCCGCCTGGAAGGCGCCGCGCTCAACCTCCACGGCCAGACCACCCTGTCCGGCGATTACCCCACCCAGGCGCAGCTCGACTTTTCACGCTTTAATATCGAGTCGCTGCTCGACCAGGCCCGCTTCAGCGCCTTCAGCGGCCAATCCGCTCTGGCCGGCTCGGTCACTGTCCAGGGCCCCCTCGCCCATCCCGATCGGCTCCAGGGCCAGGCCATCCTCCGCGAGTTGGCCGTCACCCTCGCCGGCGTCCACCTCCAGAGCCAAGGTGGCCTTCGCGCCTCGCTGGCCAATGGCGCCATCCATCTCGATCCCATCCACGTGACCGGTGAAAACACTGACCTGCGCGCCCAGGGCAGCCTCGCGCTCACCGGCTCGCGCCAAATCGACCTTACCGCCAGCGGCGCCATCAACATGAAACTCGCCCAGACCCTCGATCCCGACCTGACCGCCAGCGGCACCACCACCTTCCAGGTCCAAGCCCGCGGTCCCCTGCAAAATCCCGGCCTGAGCGGTCTCATCAGCTTCCAGAACGGCTCGCTCTCGCTCGGAGATCTGCCCAACGGCCTCAGCCAGTTGCACGGCACGCTGGTCTTCAATCAGAACCGCCTCGAGGTCCGCTCCCTTACGGCCATGACCGGAGGCGGCCTGTTGAGCGTCGGCGGTTACCTCTCTTACCAGCACGGCATCTACGCCAACCTCACCGTCACCGGCAAGGCCATTCGCATCCGTTACCCCCAGGGCATCAGCTCCCTGGCTGACGCCACTCTGAGTCTTGAAGGTACGCAGTCCAGCCTGCTCCTCAGCGGCAACGTTCTCATCACCCGCTTTACGGCCAGCCCCGACCTCGATATCGCAGCCCTGGCCGCCAAGGCCAACACCATACCCCCCATCACCCCCCCCAACGCCCCCTCCAACCACATCCGCCTCGACGTGCACATCCGTTCCGCACCCCAGTTGAGCTTCCAGAACGCCTTCGCCAAGCTGGCCGGCAATGTCGATCTGCTTGTCGGTGGAACCCTGGCCGCGCCGTCTCTCTTGGGCCAGGTCTCCATCACCGAGGGCAGCGCCCTCATCGCCGGAACCCAGTACGAGCTCCAGAGCGGCCAAATCTCCTTCACCAACCCCGTCACCATCGCGCCCACCATCGACCTCATCGCCACCGCCCGCGTGCAGGACTACGACATCACCCTCGGCCTCCACGGGACTCCCCAGAACCTGGCCGTCACCTACCGCAGCGATCCCCCCCTCCCCGAGGCCGACGTCATCGCCCTTCTCGCCCTCGGCCGCACCGCCAGCCAGGAGCAGCTCTACACTCAGCAGCAGGAACAGTCGCTCAGCAGCCCCAACACCAACGCCCTCCTCGCCGGGGCCCTCAACGCCACCGTCAGCAGCCGCGTGCAAAAGCTCTTCGGCCCCGCTTCGGTCAAGGTCGATCCCAACTACCTCGGCGCCTTCGGCAACTCCACCTCCCGCATCACCGTCCAGGAGCAGTTGGGCCGCAACGTCACCCTCACCTACGCCACTGACGTCAACACCACCGGTCAGCAGTTGCTCCAGGCCGACGTGGCCATCAACCGCCATGTCTCCCTGGTCGTCGCCCGCGACGAGTCCGGCGTCTTCTCCATGGTCATCAAAACCACCCGCCGCTATCGCTAACGCCGATGGTTCAAACCGTGAAGACATCTTGGCGCCGCCGCTCTTCACCGTCACCCGCCCGGCTCGCGCTTCCGGCCAACCCATCGCAATAACCGCTTTGCTTTTGTCTTCCTATTCGCTACAATCGCCCCTGTCCGCGCAACCACGCTCCCGGCAAACGCAGACGGCACTTGCGGAACCCGCGCGCGTCGCGGCCGGGGCGGCAGCTCCCACGATGCGCGCCTGACCGAACCACAATCCATCGCCCCGGAGGCAAAGTAAAATGGAAAATCCCAGCGCAGGACCCACAGCTTCAAAACTCACGCGCAGAGGGCTGCTTGAATCGGCCGGAATCGCCGGTGCGGCCTTGATGATGCCCGCCGCAATAGCAGCGGCGCAAAGCTCCGGCGCCTCGCCGGACCTTAAAATCACCTCCGTTCAAGCCACCGTCCACAATATCCCCATCAAAGTGCCCATGCTCAATAAGCCCGTGGTCCAGCAGATCGTCTTCGTCGAAATCGCCACTGACGCGGGCATCACCGGCTTCGGCCTCACCGCTGTTCCGGGAAACTTGGGCATTCAGGAGCTCATCAATCGCCAGATCGCTCCCTTCCTCAAAGGCAAAAACGCGCTCGACACGGAGGCGCGCTGGCAGGAGATGTTTCTCCACTTCAACCCGCGCTACCAGACCGGCGCCTTCAGCTCCGCCGTCAGCGCCGTCGACATCGCCCTCTGGGACATCAAGGGCAAGCGCCTCAATATGCCCGTCTGGCGGCTTCTCGGCGGCGCCAAACAGACCGTGCCCGCCTACATCACCTTCGGCCTGCTCCAATTCGATCGCGACCAGCTGGTCGAGTTTGCCCGCCACTTCCTCGCCGATGGCCAGGACAAATTCAAAATGGTCGTCGCCATCGACAACGGCGAAAACGTCGCTGAAGACGCGGCTCGCGTCGGCGCCGTCCGTGAAGCCATCGGGCCCAACCGCGACCTGATGATCGACGGCAATTACCTCTTCTCCATCACCCGCGCTCTTCAGCTCGCCAAGCGCGTCGAGCCTTTCTACCTCACCTGGTTTGAGGAGCCCATCTACGGCAACGACGTCCACTTGCTCCACCAGTTGCGCCAGCGCTGTTCCGTTCCCATCTCCGCCGGCCAGAACGAAGGCTCCCGCTACCGCCACCTCGAACTCCTCCAGAACGAGGCCATCGACATCCTCCAGCCCAACGTCTGCTACGTCGGCGGATACACTGAAGGCATCAAAGTAGCGGCTCTCGCCCAGTCTTACAACATCCTCATCGCCGACGGCGGCGGCTGGCCCCATCACAACATGCACCTTCAGGCCGCGGCCTCCAACGGCTGGCGCGTCGAGTTCCACTACATCATGTGGCAGACCGGCAACATCATCTTCCGCAATCCGCCGCAGCCGGTAAAAGGCAACGTCACCCTCACGGAAGACCCCGGCCTCGGCCTCGATCCCAACCGCGACGCGCTCAAAGAATATCTGGTCACCTAAGAAGCCTCTGAAGGAATTTTCGTTCCTGATTGAGTCCTGGTTTCGTCTTGGCTGTTGTAGGAACGTTGGTCGGCGTGCGGCCACTCTTCGAGTTAAGACAAAAGCAGGCGTGCAAGACAAATGCTGGGTTGCCCCATCCTTGAAACAGCTTCACCGTTTCAAGGGTGGGATAGCGAGTGCCCCAGGTCTCGGGACGCGTCCCCTCCATGAATGAGGGGTACCCCGGTCCCGATTCCGGGGACCTGCGAATACACAAATGCGGCCCGCGAGCCTTGTATCAGGGCAGGACTTCAGTCCTGCCGCAAAGGCAGACAAAAGAACGTCGGGCTTCAGCCCCTGGACAACGCCGGCGGGCGGCCCACTCTTCGAGTCAAGACAAATGCAGCGTTGCCCCATCCTTGAAACAGCTTCACCGTTTCAAGGGTGGGACAGCACGAACCCCAACCATCCGGACCTTGGCGATATACGGGCTCTTTCACGGACACAAGGGACTACGACGCGGCAGGCGACCTCTTGTCTGACAGCGTGAGCAACAGCTACACCTGGAACGGCGAGTGGCTGCTGGCCTCGGCGAACGGAGTAGATTACTATTACGACGCAGAGGACAACCGCGTGGGCAAGTCGGGTTCAGGGGCGACGGACATCATCTACTTCGGCGGGCAAGCGATGGCGCGGCTGACCTCCGGCTCGTGGACGGACCTGGTGTACGGCGCGCGCGGCCTGCTGGCCGAGACCACTTCGAGCACCGTGATCTACCGCATGATCAACCGGCTGGGCTCGGCGGTGGTCGCGCTGTCGTCCACGGGCGGGTCGCTGGGCACGCAGGATTATGCCCCCTTCGGCGAGCTGTTCAACGGCAGCGGCGTCGCCGATCCCTACAAATACATGGGCAAAGAACGCGACACCGAGACCGGCAACGACAATTTCGGAGCCCGGTACTACGCCTCGGTGATGGGCCGCTTCCTGAGCCCGGACTGGTCGGCCAAGGTGGAGCCGGTGCCCTACGCTAGACTCGATAACCCGCAATCGCTCAACCTGTATTCCTTTATGACCGACGATCCCCTCGTCGGCGTAGACCTGGACGGCCACTGTGATTGGACATTTGTAGGGTACTTTAACGGACAGCTCGTCCAGTCGGATTCGGGTAACGATGACTGGTACTGCATTGATCTTAGTGATCCTAGCGCCCCAGGGGAGTGGGCGTGGGGACCCATGGGAGGCCCACCCCCCGCCCCGCCCATGATCCAGCATCCTCCGCCGCCAGCGAGCTATTACGAGGCTCAGGCCCCAAATAACGGGCCGAAGCCGCAACAACCCCAGAAGAACCCGTGTCCCCCAGGAACCCGAATGGTAGGAGTGGGCAAAGCGCTATGGGAAGGGGGAGACGCGTTAATTGCCGCTAACCTTGCTGGGATTCATTTCTTTTTCGCAGGCGCCGCACTTACAGCTGGATGTCTTGACCCGACGCCCTTCGAACCTGCGACCTGCGCAGGCGGCGTTTTCGTTGGGGCTACTTTTGGGACTGGCGGTGCCATATTGACCGGCTTAGCGGTCCATGATGCTGGGGAAGCGATTTCAGGCATTAAGCAGGCGTTTACCTGCGAACCATAGGGAGGCGGACGATGAAGCTGTCCATCTCAAAAGCGGGGGAAAGCATTTGGGTGTGGTTGCTTTGGGGCCTTGGCATTTATCTTGCCCTGGAACTTGGGCCATTTCTCATAGCCAAGCAGGTCTTCAACAAAACTGCGGGAGATCTCGCAGGTCCATATCTGGCTTTTGCGTTGCCAGCGGTGGTTGTCATGCCGCTAATCTGGTGGCTGAGGAAGTGGGAGGAGCGTGGTGCTTCGCCTAAGCGGGTGGCTCGCGGGTGGGGCACAAGTGTGGCGCTTTTTGGCGTTGCGGTTGTTGTTGCGGTTTTCTACTCCGGCATCGAGCTGCGCCTCATGAATCCAAGGGACACTGTTGGCGGCTTTGTTGCGTCGGTCTTGTTGAGTGTTCCAATCTTCTACTTCGGCATATACCACAGGGCGCTGAAGGTCATTTCCACGAGAGCGGCTGGGAAACAGATGCCAAGAAGCGACGGAGCCAGTTCTCTGAGCTGAAATCTGCCCTTGATGTTCTCGGCGGCAGGCCGCTCTTCGGGGCGGCCTGGCTGTCTCTGGCAGTGCTCGGTTCCGTGCCAGGGCCGTCATCCCAAGAGCGGCGCTGCCTTCGGCATCGGGTGTACGCTGCGACACGTCACCCCCGGCGGGTTGCTGCAGAGATACCGCGCGGTAACCGTGCGGGAACGCTTGCGGAATGAGCGCCATACATCCAGCGACCGCGAAAAATAAGGCGTTTGCATGTTTACGCCGGTAAACGTGTTGAAAACAAAGCAGCTAAGGGGAAAATGCGCAGTTCGCGGTTACTGCGCGGTAACCTTGGGTTGCTGCGGCGTCAACGTGTTGAAACAAAAGGATCAAGGCCGAAATGGCGTCCCGGCGCGCTGACGCGCGGTAGCCTCCGCTCCGCCGTCCGTAAAGGCTCTCCGCTGCGCTCCGCCCGCTACGCGGCTCCCTTCGGTCGGCCTTGACTGACGGCTGCGCTGCGGCTGTTTTGCAGCTATGAGAAAAATGTCTTTTTCTCATGTTCCACATGACCAGGGCCACGACGACCACGGCGGCGATCCGCGCGGCATCGGCGGAGCCAGCAGCGGCGCGGCCGGGCCAGACCTGCTCCATCGGCGAAGCGTGCAGCTCCGGGGCGATAGCGGGCATCCGTGGCGCTCGCGGCGGTGTGTTGGAGCCAAGACACCATCCCTAAGCCTGACGGCTTAGCGGGGCCGGTTCCCGGCCCGGAGCCGAACCGGAATCGAACGGAACCCGGACGTTGTGCGACTCTGTGCAGTGTCCGTTCGAGCCGGGTCCGGCCATCGTCCGGGACCAGGCCGAGGCGCGTTCAGCGGTAGGCTTCGGAGCGATGCAGGACGGCGTGAATGTAGAGCGTGCCGGGCGGGTTCTCGATGAAGCGGACGCGGTAGTCGCCGACGCGCAGGCGCAGATCGTTGGTGTTGCCTTCGAGCTTCTTGATGTCGCCCTCGCCGGTGCGGGCGAAGCGGTCGAGCGCGGTGAGAATACGCATGGCGGTGTCGCGGTCGATGCGGCGCACATCGGCGCGCGCGGCTGAGGGAATACGGGGACATGATACGTATTCCCCGGCTGGTGCTATCGTCCTCATATGGCTCGACTCGCCCGCATCGTGATCCCTGGGCTGCCGCATCATGTGACCCAGAGGGGCAACCGGCGCGAGGCGATCTTCTTTGAAGACGGCGACCATGAAATCTATCTCGATCTGCTGGCCGAGCAGACACGGAAAGCCGGCGTTGCGGTGTGGGCGTATTGCCTGATGCCAAATCACGTACACCTGATTCTGAGACCAACCCGGGCCGACTGATCTTGGGCACGCGGTTGGCGAGGCTCACCGGCGTTACACCAATTTCATCAACGCCCGCGGCCGCTGGACTGGCCACCTGTTCCAGAGCCGCTTTGCCTCGGTGGTGCTGGACGACCTACACCTCATCCGCGCGGTCCGTTATGTTAGTTTGAACCCGGTGCGGGCAAGGCTGGTGGCCCGGCCGGAGGATTGGAAATGGTCGAGCGTTCGTGCCCACCTGAAAGGCGTCGACGATGCGCTGGTCTCTGTACGGCCTGTGCTGGATAGGATTCCGCACCTCAAAGGACTGCTGGAACCAGATGCGGACGAGGACTTCAGCGATCTGCGCCGCTCGGAAACCACCGGACGGCCTCTGGGCGCGCCGGAGTTTGTAGAAGGTCTGGAAAAGATTCTGGGACGCAAGATTGCCCGCCGCGCCCCAGGCCGCAAAGCAACAGGCGAAGACCAGAACCAGTTAAGATTGCTGTGAATAGGTATCGTGTCCCCCTATTCCCGGCGGAGAGAGTGCGAATCCCATCGTTACGGGTGTGCCGTCCACTTCGTACACTGTGACTGGCCTGACGAATGGCGCTACCTACTACTTCACGGTGGCGGCGGTGAACGGCGCCGGCGCCAGCGGATATTCCAATGAAGTCTCTGCGATACCTGGCAACTCGGTATATTCCTTTTCCATCTCCTCCTACGACCCCGTGGGCAATGTGCTGGCCTATACTGATTCCGTGACCGGTACCTGGAGCATGACGAGCGGCTACGACGCGCTGAGCCGGCTGGTCGCGGCCCATGCCACGGCCGGACCGTACTACGCCTCCGGTGGGGGGCTCGACGCGGCCTGGAGCTACGACAGCTTCGGCAACCGCACCGGGGAGAACTTCGGCGGTTCCGTGCCCAATAATGCCCCGCCCATTCCCGGCTCCAGCACGGCCACCTATAATGCCAACAATCAGGTGCAGTCGGCGAACCCTGGCCCTGCGCCCACATACGATCCTTCCGGCGATGGCGACGTGATCCGGGACTCGCAGGGCCAGCAGTATCTCTACGACGCCGAGGGGCGCATCTGCGCGGTAAGCGGGCTTGGGGGAATGATGGAATACCTCTACGACGCCGACGGCACCCGCATTGCCAAGGGGACCATCACCTCCTGGAGCTGCGATACCTCCTCGAACGGCTTCACCCTCACGGCCTCCTACATCCTCAGCCCCGGTGGCCAGCAGTTGACGGAGATGAACTGGACGGGCGGCACTCCCCAGTGGGCGCACACCAACGTCTGGGCCGGAGGGCAGTTGATCGCCACATACAGCGCGAACGGGAGCCAACCTGTACTGAACTTCGAATTCGGCGACTGGCTGGGCACGCGCCGCATCCTCACCGACTACGCCGGCAACGTTGAGGAATCCTGCCACAGCCTGCCGTATGGCGACGGCGAGGACTGTGCGCCCACACCTACAGAGCATCTTTACACCGGCAAAGAACGCGACTCCGAATCAGGCAACGACTACTTCGGAGCTAGGTACTACAGCAGTGCGATGGGACGCTTCATGAGTCCTGACCCAGCAGGGCCTTGGATGGCGGACGTGAGCGATCCGCAAAGCTGGAATTTTTACGCCTATGCTCTCAACAATCCGCTCATCAACATTGATCCAGATGGCTATGACTGCGTGTACCTGAACGACGCTGGAACGGGGATTGACAAGAACGGCATCGATACCAACAGCAACTCCGGAGAATGCGGTCAAAATGGCGGCTATTGGGTGGACGGGACATTCACTTCCGGTACTGTCTACTCGAATAGCAACGACGTCAGTCTGAACGGATATGATCCGGGTACAGCGCCTGGCACTGGAACGCTGACCAGCGCCTATTACACATCAGCAACAGCGCCAGCTTCTCCCAATCCGGACACGACGCCAAATATTTTTGCCTTTCCGCCGTTGCAGCCGCTTCCCGCACAAGCTCTGACCGGGATGATCAGTTCTTTGAATTTCTCAGGTCAGTCCAACAAGCTAATCGGGTGCATAGTTTCAACCGAAAGCAGCGGCAGACCTGGAGCAAAGAATCCGGGTTCTAGCGCCACGGGCCTGATGGGCGTCGAGAAGATTGGCGCAAAGGATGTTGCACAACACGGCTCGGGGGGAACATTCGGAGGAATGAATAGCGGTCAGCTGTATACACACATGACCGATCCAGCCGCAAACATCGCTACTGGAACATCTCTTTTGAAGCTGAAAATTGGGTACGCAAAAGGCAACATTCAATCAGGACTTGATTCGTATGGAACAGGTGCCCCATACGGGCAGAATGAGTTGGGATGCGCAAACGGAAACTAGTTTCGATTTTATTGCTTACGCTTTCTCAGGTGTTGTGCGCTCAAGAACCAGACGCTCACAGCATTGCGTCGCTGGACTTTAATGCCGGTTCAGCGGGCGACTGTTCAGTAAGAGTGAACACAGGAGAAACCAATCCAAACGGGCCACCGACACAAATCCTGATGATTTCGTGCCAGGGGAAACGCATCCTGAGCTATCCGACGCAGGATGCGTTGGTAGACTTGTTCCTCAATTACCCTCACGACGACCGCGTCTTTGCTCGCTGGGAAGGCGGAAGCCACGTACGCTTCACGGTATTCCGTGTGAGCGGCAATCCATCCGTGGGAACGGTGGTGTTTGATAAGCAGTTGGAAGGTACTCCAGACGTGGTAAATACGCCAGATGTCCTGTTAGTTCATGGCGGTAAGCGCTGGCTCAGTGGGCAGGCCACTTCTCTGCCGACCTCAACGGATGTCTACCGCTGGACCGGCGAGCGTTATGCCCTGACCAAGAGCTGGAACTGGAAGGATGCTATGCGCTACGAGGATCGATTCTGCGTTCTCGATCCCAAGAACCTGTCCTGCCCGGTGATCCCGATTCCGATCAAATGACCGACTATGCATACGATGCAGCTTCCTGCTGTGTGGGAATGTACGCTTTAGGGGTATCCCTGTTCACCGGCAAAGAACGGGATGCCGAATCAGGCAACGACTACTTCGGGGCCAGGTACTATGCAAGTTCCATGGGCCGGTTCATGAGCCCCGACCCGTCTGGGCTTTACTACGCCGACCTGACAAATCCGCAGAGTTTTAATCTGTACAGCTATGCGCTCAATAACCCACTGAGGTTCATAGACCCGACCGGCTTGTATTGCACGTACTTCAAGAACGACTTTGGCAACCCTAACGATGTCGAGTCCGTCGACAACAACAGCAGTTTCGGTGAATGTTCACAAACTGGAGGACAGTGGACTGAAGTCTCAAGCATTCAGGTCAACGCAAACGATAACAATAGTCTTACGACGACCTCCACATCTATCAACACTCAGTTGCCTCAGGTTCAGCCCCAAACGCAAGCGCCCACGGTGGTGCAGGGCCAGTTGCCAAGCAGTCAGACGGTCACTTGTGTCGGAATAGGCCGCGGCCTACAAGGTAATCCAGCGTATGTGAACCATACGCCGTCAGGGGGTGCCTTCGCGGCTTGGGGAGTTCATCCGTCGGGGGGGACTGCGGCAGTGATACCAAGTCAATTTAACTATTCCAGCACAAGCTCTATGGCACCTGCTATCGGACAAATAGGAGGCAGCATTGGCACAAACAATTTCACTAGCGTATCCGATGTCATCGGCGGTCAAAGTCCTATAAGCGGCGTACCTGTACGGGATGCTCTCCAACAATTGAACCCAGGCAAACTCATTGTGGAAATACCAGGCGGCAGTGATGTCGGATCAAACGCACTGGTAAATATCGTCGTTCCCCGCAGCCAAGGTTGCCCCGCAGGAACAGTGGAGGCGAAATGAAAATTGCCATCGGCATTCTTTTCACTTTCCTTCTTTGCTCTGCTGGAGTCGTTCATGCGGCGCAACCTTGGCCGGAGATACAGTCGGCGAGACAGACATTCCATATCGAACTTCCCTCTGCACAGCCAGACGTGAATTTCGTGATCCGTAGCCGCGCAGGTCGCGCAGCATACAAAATAGACTGTGGCACCTACGAGACGCCAATCGGAGCCTTCGACTATAGCGGGGAATTTGAATGCCGTCTCATATCTCTCTATCAGCTCATGAAATACAGCACGCTCTTCACCGAGAATCCCCATCAGGACGCCGATTGGGAAAGTCGTGCACGATTCTTTGCGAAGGAAGTCGTTGATCCGTGCGGTCAAATACCGAACTTTGGCCGCGTGAGAACTTTCGCTCTCAGAGGCATGAAAGTTACGTTAGAACTATCCGATATCCGATTTGCTGGTCAAGGAAAAGATTTGAAACTCAAGTCCTTCGATTTCACCATTTCTGTTGACGAAGACAAGAACGCCCAGTCAGCAATTGCTGAACCGCCCTTGCTCGATCCGAAATGGAAAGCGCTCCTTTGTCCATTGGATGATTCTGTAACGCCGCATTTCCGAGGAGATGCTTCGAATAAATAGCGGGACAACATGCCCAAGTTTACCGGCAAAGAACGCGATACCGAGAGCGGGAATGATTACTTCACTGCTCGCTATTACGGATCGAGCATGGGGAGGTTCCTAAGCCCCGATCCGTCTCAGCTGTTCTACGCCAATCAAGTGGACCCGCAGAGCTTGAATCTTTATACCTATGGCCGGAATAATCCGCTGAGGAATATCGACCCAACGGGCCTCGATTGCGTGTATTTCAACGACGCTGGGAACGCTGCTGAATCGGTTGACCATAACAGCAACTCGGGAGAATGCGGGGCAAATGGTGGCGACTGGGTGAATGGTACAACCAGCGCCAGCCAGGTTCAGTACAACGCGAGCAACGATACCTTCAACATCCAAAGCTCAAGTACGTGGCAGAACTACTCCACAACTGCTTATGCCCCAGGCCCGGGCGGTGGAGGAACGGACAGCAATGGCAATCCGATCTCATGTTCGGGAAATTGCGATACGGCAAATGGCTACAGATCGTCATTTAGATGGCCATCAGGCACATTCCAGCTCGGGTTGTCCGGCAACATAAATATATGGGGCCCTTTAGCTGTAACTGGATCTTTGGGCGTTGTGGTAGATACCCACGGCAAGGTGGGTGGATATGTTAGCGGAGGTGGTGGAGCGAGCGCTGGAGCCGGAGGTGCACTTGGCGTTCAGGTCGGCGCTTCCAATGGGAACGGCATTTGTTCGCTGGGTGGACCATTTGGAAATGTGAGTGCGACCGGAGGCGAAGGTGCCGGGGGAACAGTCGATGTATTTGCCGGAAAAGGAAATGGTCCAGGGGGCGTAGTCGCAGGAGGCTCCGTCACGATTGGACTCGCCGGAGGTGCATCGGGATCAGCCACGGTCACGGACACAAAGGTCGTCCCGTTTGGGGGTGGCAAATGCCAGTAGGCGGGGGAATTTGGAATCCTAAGGCTTTGCTGAAAAGGTTCGGTATTGCTCTGGGAATTTTAGGCATTGCTGGGTTACTGTGGACATTCGGCCGAGAATCTTACAAGGCAGCCTCTTTCCCCCGCTCTCCTGATCCAGCGGTGGGCAGGATTTTCCCTGACAATGTCCATGGAATAGTGATTTTCGAGACCCATTCTCAAAAGCGCGATTCTGACTACATCGAGGTGGCGTCATTTTCTATGCTGGGGCTGAGCTTGATGCTGTCGCTCATATACAGGAAGCGAGGCGGAGCCCAAGCCTCAAAATCGGGACCAAGGAATACGCCTACGATCTAGGCCCACAACTATGATGCGTTCCGCCACATGTGCAATCATGGTACGTTTTTCGCGATCCCATTTTACCGGCAAAGAACGCGATACAGAATCCGGCAATGACTACTTCGGGGCCAGGTACTATGCAAGCTCCTTGGGCCGGTTCTTAAGTCCTGATCCATCAGGGCTTGTGTACGCCGATCAGAAAAACCCTCAGAGCTTGAATCTCTATGCCTATGTGATGAACAATCCGCTGATCTACGTCGATCCGAGGGGCTTGGATTGCGTGTATTTCAACGATGCAGGAAATGGGGTCGAATCAGTCGATCACAACAGCAATTCCGGCGAGTGCGGGCAGAATGGTGGAAGCTGGCTGTCCGGCTACGTCGATGAGGACTGGGCACATTTCAATACGACAAACGGAATGTTTGAAGCTGCCGCTGAGGACGGAAGTCAGGTAAATTTCGCTCAGTTTGGGGCGGGCGCGCAAACGACTGACAGCGGGAGTTGCACGAGCGGCTGTGGTGGCTACGGATTTGCTTCGACGAGTGCCGATTTCCTGACAGGTCAATTAGTGGGGAATTCGAGACCAACAGACGGATCAGACCCATTAGACGGATTGCTAACATTCATGACCGGTCGGGCACAGGCGGTCAGCGATTTTTGGAAGGCGGTCGCCGGTCCACTCAATGGGCAGGACAACTGGGCTGGACCGGGTGGAATGGGACCGCCGCAGGGCACGGGCGACTGGAGGGCGGCGGTCCACGACTACAACTTCAACACCAATGGCATCAAGATCGGCAGTTATTTCAATCCGACTTTATCGCCTGCCACATCGAGGGCGCTCATCCAGAGCAACAACAACCTGATGCGTACAGGTGGCGTTCAGGGTGCCAAGGAAAAGATGGTCTTTGGTGTCGTAAACGCGTTTCAGTGGTACGCAGACAGTTGGAAGTAGGTGCATCGTGAAATGTTGGATTAAGATCGCTGCGCTTCTTCTCTCTGTTGCTGCCATCCAGGCAAGTGCTCAGTCAGCACCGGAAGGCCAAAGCCGCGCGCAGGAGACTCAAGCGCGCGGCGTCTGGACCGATCCGTCCACGGGCCTGATGTGGGCTGGGAAGGATAACGGTAAGGACGTGAGTTGGAAAGGTGCCGTGAGGTACTGCCGCGATCTCCGGTTGGCCGGGTACTCGGACTGGAGGCTGGCGACGCTCTCGGAGTTAGAAGGAATCTACGATAAGAACGCCAATGCTCCCGGCCTAGCCCGCTTGGGTGGCCCTGCAAAGGGCAGCGCCTTTACATGGCATGTGAAGGGAAATCTTTTCCTAACCGGGGATCAATGGAGCAGTAATCAGAGGACCGATGATCGCGGACATCCTAACGGCTATGCCTGGTATTTCGACTTCAACGAAGGGAAATCGAACAACGACCCGACCGGTTGGCCTTATCCCTTCGTGGGGCGGCGCGCCCTATGCGTGCGTGGTTCCCAGAAATAGAAATCCCCTGCAGGCCGCCGCGAGGCGGCCTGTGGAGCGTCTGGGTGGTGGGTTAAAGGTGAGCGAGCAGGCCGGAGCCTACTTGCGGCGGACGACGATGGCGAGACCGACGAGGGCGACGATGAGCTGCGCCACGTTGACCAGCAGGGATGCTGTAGCCATGTGCGACGGTCTCCTCGGCCCGTCGCATAGGCACTTCAAAAGTCCGAAAACGTGAAATCGCCGACATCCCGAAAGACGACGCCGCTAAAGCGGCGGCAGTAGGGCGACACGTCACCCCCAGCGGGTTGCTGTAGAGCAACCTTGCGGTAACCGTGGGGGAACGTGAGCGGAATCAAGGGGCTACGGCCCGACAATGCGAAAAATAAGGCGTTTACGGGTTGCTATATGGCAACCGTTGAAAATAAAGCGGTTAGATGGGACTCTGCCGATTTCGGTTGCTGCGGGAGTAACCTTGGGTTGCTGCGGCGTTAACGTGTTGAAAGCAAAGGATCGAGGCCGGAATCGGCGTCCCGGCGCGCTGACGCGCGGTAGCCTCCGCTGTGGTGGCCGTCAAGGGTCTGCGCTTCGCTCCGATGAACGCGCCAAAGAACGGCGCGCCCTTGACCGCCATCCTCGCTGCGGCTGTTTTTCAGCTATGAGAAAAATGTCTTTTTCTCATGTTCCACATGAGGAGCATGACGGCGGCGTGTCGGGATAGCATCGTGCCAAGGAGCCGGGGCATGGACTACGACCAGGACAAGGTGGACGAGATGGTGCTGGCGCTGCTGTGGCTGACGCAGACCGGCGATGGCCGCGCGTGGAAGGGGCACGACTGGGTTGCAATGGACCGGCTGCACGCCAAGGGCTACATCTCCGATCCGAAGAGCAAGGCCAAGTCTGTCGTGCTGAGCGCAGAGGGCGAGCGGCTATCGCGGGAACTGTTCGAGCGGCACTTCGGGCGCAAGGGCTGAATCCCGGCCAGGAGCGGCATCAGCACGGCCAGCAGCGCAGTGTTGAACGTAGACACCATCCCTAAGCCTGACGGCTTAGCGGGGCCGCTGCGCGGCCCGTCCTCGAACCGAAATCGAATGCAAGCCGGACGCTGTGCAGCCCTGTGCAGCATCGGTTCGAGTCAGGTCCGGCCATCGTTCGGGGCCGGATCGAGGACCGTTCAGCGGTAGGCTTCGCGGCGATGCTTGACAGCCAGGACGAGGATGGAGTCGCCGTAGTCGTAGAAGCGCACGCGGTAGTCGCCGACGCGCAGCCGCATCTCGGGCGGCTTGATGTCCTGGAGGCGCTTCACGTCGCCTTCGCCGGAAGCGAGGTAGCGGGCGATGACGCGCAGGATATGCAGCGCCGTGGGCTGGTCGATGGCGCGCAGATCGGCCTTGGCCTGGTCGGTCCAGGCAACGCTCTTCTTGCCCATGCTCACTGTCCGGGGTGGTGCGGTTCAGGTTCGAGCGGCGTCTGTCCCATGCGCTCAAAGTCTTCGGCGGTCAGGCCGAACTCGGCCAGGACTTCCTCGTTGGGGATGGGATCGTGATCCTTGAGCCAGGCCTTGGAAGCGGCCACGGCGCGGTTCTCTTCGTCGCTGATCGGTTCGTCCTCGAAGGGGGCGTTGGCGATGGCGCGGTCCACCGGATCGAGCATGGTTGTAATCAGGGTGACGACGGCGGAGGCCTGCGCGGTGGATATGCGATCGATGAGTTCGTGGGCCTGCTGCTTCGGGTTGGTTGCGACGGTTGCCATCGGGAAAATCTCTCTTCTCTATCGTGCGCCGTGGCGCGTGCGCGGTCAATGGTTGTGAGGGCTAACGGGCCTCCGCCTGCGCACTGCCAGCCAGCGAGTTAATCAGCCGAATCACGGCTCTCTGGTCCTTCGTCGGCAGCACTTCCATCTTCTGAAATCTCTTCCAAAGCCGCTGCTTGTTGGATGGCGCGCGCTCTGTGGGCGTGGCGGGCTGTACGCCGAGCAGTTCGTCTGTTGTGACCTCAAGAGCCTGGGCAAGCGTGATGAGCGCCGGAGCGGGCGGGAACTCGGCCTCGATCTCGTAGTAGGAGATGGCCCTCTGAGTCATGCCCGTAGCCTTGGCAAGCTGGACCTGAGTGAGGCCGCGCGCTTGTCTGAGAGCAACGAGGCGTTGACCGAACGCGTTTTGCGAAGGCTTCTTGGCTGGCATGACAGGGGTAATTGTAAGGTCCATTTTTTTGCTCTCCCTGAATCCGCTGCAAGTATACACGTATCGCGTGTATACTTGCGAACGGTATGAAAAACGCAAAAAACTGAAAAAACTGCTTGACAGGTTTTTTCGGCGGAGGGCGGAAAATGGCGCGAATCCCGGAGCAGGAAGTCGAGCGGCTAAAGAAGGAAATCTCTGTGCAGCGGCTGGCCGAGGCGCAGGGCGTGAAGCTGACGCGGCACGGGGCCGACCTTGTGGGCAAGTGCCCGTTCCACGACGACCGCAACCCGTCGCTGGTTATCACTCCGGCCAAAAATCTCTGGCACTGCCTGGGCGCGTGCAACATGGGCGGAACGGCCATCGACTGGGTGATGAAAGCGCAGGGGGTGAGCTTCCGCCATGCGGTCGAGCTTCTCAAAGAGGATCATTTTTCTTTAGCCGCCGCTCCGGTGCAGCCGGTGAAAAAGAGCACGGTGCCCAAGCTGCCGCCGCCGGTCGAGCGGGAGGCGGACGACCGGGCGCTGCTGTTGCAGGTGGTGGACTACTACAACGAGTCGTTGAAGCAGTCGCCGGAGGCGCTGAAATATCTGGAGTCGCGCGGCCTCCAGTCTTCGGAGATGATCGACCGCTTCCGGCTGGGCTTCGCCAACCGGACGCTGGGGTATCGCCTGCCGGCGAAGAACCGCGCCGCCGGCGCGGAGATGCGCGGGCGTCTGCAACGGCTGGGCATCTACCGGGAGAGCGGGCACGAGCACTTCAACGGATCAATCGTTATCCCGGTGTTCAATGCTTCCGGCGAGGCCGTCGAGGTGTATGGCCGGAAGATCACGCCGAACCTGCGCGAAGGGACGCCGGACCATCTCTATCTGCCAGGGGTGCACCGGGGCGTGTGGAACGAAGAGGCGCTGTCCGCGTCGAAGGAAATCATCCTGTGCGAGGCGCTAATCGATGCGCTCACGTTCTGGGTCGCGGGCATCCGCAACGTAACGGCCAGCTACGGCGTGAACGGCTTCACAGACGATCATCGCGCGGCCTTCGAGAAGCACGGCACGGAGCGGGTGTACATCGCCTACGACCGCGACGAAGCGGGCGACGGCGCAGCGGCAAAGCTGGCCGAGGAACTGATCGAGATGGGAATCGAGTGCTTCCGGGTGCAGTTCCCGAAGGGCATGGACGCGAACAAATACGCCGCAAGGTGACGCCCGCGGCCAAGAGCCTGGGTGTGTTGCTGAACAAGGCCGAGTGGCTGGGCAAGGGTCAGCGGGCAATGGGGCGCGTGGCGCCGCGCGTATTGAAGCCTGTCATCGTGGCCGAGCCGGTGATCGAGCCAGAGCCAGCAAAAGCAGCGGCTAAAGAAAAAAAGATCGAGAACGAGTTGCCGGAGCCAGATCCAATCGCGGCGACCATGCCGACGGCCCACCGCCCGCCGTTGCCGTGCCGACAGAAGAGGTTTTTTCCTTAGCCGCCGAACCGGAGCCGGTTGTGCCGACAGAGCCAGCGGCAGCGCCCGCGCCGCCCGTGATCGATGTGCCCGTGGAAATGCGCGGCGAAGACATCTTCCTGCAGCAGGGCAACCGCCGTTACCGGGTGCGCGGGCTGGCCAAGAATATGAGTTACGAACTGTTGAAGGTCAATGTTCTTGTCTCGGGCGCGACGCCGCGCGGCGAGCAAGCCTTCCACGTGGACACGCTGGACCTTTACTCGGCGCGGCAGCGCGGCGTGTTCATGAAACAGGCCGCCGAGGAACTGGGAATCAAGGAAGAAGTCATCCGGCGCGACCTGGGCCGGGTGTTGATGAAGCTCGAAGAGATGCAGGACGAGCAGATCAAGCAGGCGCTCGCACCGAAGGAAAAGGCAATCACGCTGACCGAAGAAGAGCGGGCCGAGGCGCTGGCTCTGCTGCGCGATCCGCGCCTGCTCGACCGCATCGTGGAAGACTTCGCCAGGTGCGGCGTTGTGGGTGAGGAGACCAACAAACTCGTCAGCTATCTGGGCGTGGTGTCGCGGCATCTGTCGGAGCCCCTGGCGGTGATGGTGCAGTCTTCATCGGCAGCGGGCAAAAGTTCGCTGATGAATGCCGTGCTGGCCTTCGTGCCGGAGGAGCAGCGTGTCCAATACTCCGCGATGACGGGGCAATCGCTGTTCTACATGGGCGAGAACGATCTCCAGCACAAGGTGCTGGCCATCGTGGAGGAAGAGGGCGCGCACAGCGCTGCGTATGCCTTGAAGCTGTTGCAGTCGGAGGGTGAGTTAACTATCGCCAGCAGGGCAAGGACCCGGCAACGGGGCGGCTTCTCACGCATCAGTACCGCGTCAAGGGTCCGGTGATGATCTTCCTGACCACGACGGCGATCGACATCGACGAGGAACTGCTGAATCGCTGCCTTGTGCTGACGGTGAACGGAGAGCGGGCGCAGACCCAGGCTATCCACCGGATACAGCGCGAATCCCAGACCATCGAGGGTCTGTTGCGCCGCAAGGACCGCGACGAGTTGCTGCGCTTGCATCGCAACGCACAGCGGCTCTTGAAGCCCGTCTCGGTCGTGAATCCCTACGCGCCAGGGCTGACCTTCCTCGACAGCCAGACGCGGACCAGGCGCGACCACACCAAGTATCTGACCCTCATCCGCACCATCGCCCTGTTGCATCAGCATCAGCGGCCCCGGCAGACGGTCGAGCACAATGGCAAGACCATCGAATACATCGAAGTCGCGCTCGGCGACATCGCGGTTGCCAACCGGCTGACGGCGGAGGTTCTGGGCCGTTCGCTCGACGAGCTGCCGCCGCAGACGCGGCGGCTGTTGCTGCTTGTCGATGCGATGGTCACGGCGGAGTGCAAGCGGCAGCGGATCGAGCGGGCCGATTACCGCTTCTCGCGGCGCGACGTGCGCGAGGCGACCGGCTGGGGCGATACGCAGTTGCGCCTGCATCTGGGGCGGCTGGAGGAACTGGAGTATCTGCTGGTTCATCGCGGCGGACGCGGCCAGAGCTTCGTTTACGAGCTTGCCTTCGCCATCGAGGCCGACGTCGGCAAGCCTGTAATGGCGGGTCTG
>CAWEGL010000009.1:0-288582 GCA_963808795.1 uncultured Acidobacteriota bacterium | reverse complement strand
GCACCCGGATGGCCGGCCCCAGCCCAAGCAGTTTCTGGCGCTTGATGGCGTGCCCATCCTGATTCATTCGCTGCGCGCCTTTGCCGCGGTGCCGCGCGTCACGGCCATCTATGTGGCCGTGCGCAAACCGGAGATGGAGCGCGTCGAGGCCCAGGTCGCCGAATACGGCTTTGCCGGGCGCGTGCGCGTGGTCGAGGGCGGCGAAAAGCGCCAGGAATCGGTGGCCAACGCACTCAACGCGCTGCCCGCCCAGCCGGACGACATCGTTCTGGTGCACGACGCCGTGCGCCCGCTCATCGACGCAGCCACCATCGAGCGCACCATCGATGCGGTGGCCGAATACGGCGCGGCCATCGTCGGCCTGCCCGCCGTGGACACCATCAAGCAGGTGGAGCGCACCGCGCATGGAGCGCTGATCACCGCAACCATTCCGCGCGAGTTTGTCGTGCTGGCGCAGACCCCGCAGGGCTTCCGCTTCGGGCTGCTCCAGCGCGCCTTTGCCGAGGCCACCGCGGACGGCTTTATGGGCACCGACGAAGCCTCGCTCCTGGAGCGCGCCGGCCTTCCCGTAGCCGTCGTTCACGGTTCTCAGGTTAATCTGAAGATTACACAGCCGGGCGACCTGGAACTGGCCGAGTTCTATCTGCGGAAACGCACGCTCTAGAGACGCCCCGATCAAACGGCAGAACAGCGACCGGGACGCCCGACCGTCAGGCACGGAGATCAAAGCGGATCATGGACACACGCATCGGATTTGGCTATGACTCGCACGAATTCAAGTCCGGCGTGCCGCTGCGCATCGGCGGCATGACGCTGGACCATCCCGAAGGCCTGGCCGGCCACTCGGACGGCGACGTGCTGCTGCATGCCATCACCGACGCACTGCTCGGCGCCGTGGCCGCCGGCGACATCGGCAGTTTCTTCCCTCCCGGCGATCCGCGCTGGAAGGACGCCGATTCCGCCATCTTTCTCAATCTCGCGCTCGAAGAGCTGCAACACTCCGGCTACCGCATCGTCAACATCGACACCACGCTGGTCCTTGCCGCGCCGAAGATTGCGCCCATCGCCGCCGAGATGTGCTCCCGGATTGCCGATCTCCTCGGCATCGGTATCGATCAAGTGAGCATCAAGGCCAAAACTCCCGAGGGCCTCAACCTGGATCGCGTGGCCCAGTGCCATGCCGTGGCCCTGGTGGAGCGCGTGCAGGAGCCGGAAGAGCTCAAAAGCATGAGCGAAGTCGTCGAGAGCCAGCGCCAGCTTGAGGACGTGGTCGACGACCTGCTCAGCTCTGTCCACGGCGTGCCCAAAAAGCGCATCATCCAGCCCGTCTACGACACCGAGGACATCACCTAAAGCCCGCTGCCACCATCCGGCCGCGTAAAACGGCCGCAAAGTTTTTCGTTGCGGATTCTCGCCGTTTGGCTTTACCTTGGCAGGGGATCCCTTGTCGCACCCTGGAGCGTACTGTATGCACGAATTAGCGTTCTTCCTGCAAAACCAGCCCAGTCCCGAAGTTGTTCAGCGCATCTTGATGACGATCATACCCATCGTGCTCGCCCTCTACCTGGTCGCGATTGTCATCGTCATGATTCCGTGCTGGTTCATCCTGAAAAAGGCAGGCTTCACGCCATGGCTCGCACTGTTGTGTATCGTTCCCTCGCTCGGCACGCTGGTCCTGCTCTACGTGCTGGCCTTTGTTGAGTGGAAGGTTGTGCCGGCGCCTCAGGCCGCTTGGCCGCCGCCGCCCCAACCGCCGCCGCCGCTTCCGCCCCAGGCTTGAGCCTCGGAACGCGGTCCGCAAGCGAGCCGTGCTGTAGCATCGTGAATAGAACTTGACGATGTTCGACACGACTCCCTCCGCATCTCCGCGCGTCCGTTTTGCGCCCTCGCCCACCGGCTTCCTGCACGTGGGCAGCGCCCGCACCTTTATCTTCAATTGGCTCTATGCCCGCCATAACCACGGAACCATGGTGTTGCGTCTGGACGACACCGATGTCGAGCGCAACACCGAGGCCAGTCTCCGGTCCATCTTCGAGGGACTGCGCTGGCTGGGTCTCGGCTGGGACGAAGAGTACAAGCAATCCGAACGCCTCGCCCTGCACCGCCAACAGGCCGAAGCCGTCTTCTTGAAGGGCCTTGCTTATCGCGACTTCACCCCCGCCCACTCGGGTGACGATATCCAGTCTTCCTCTTCGCAGGGCGCATGGTTGTGCAATCCAGGTATGCGCGATCTCTCCCGCGAGGAGAGCGACCGGCGCGCCGCCTCGGGTGAGCCGTTCGCTCTTCGCTATCGCGTGCCGCGCGGACACGGCCGGACTTTGCACTTCACCGATGGCGTTTATGGCGGGCAATCCAAGCTCGCCGACGAGGTGGAAGATTTCGCCCTGCTGCGGTCTGACGGATTGCCCACTTACCACCTCGCCTCGTGCGCCGACGACGCCGATCTCGGCATCAGCCACATCATCCGCGGCCAGGATCACCTCACCAACACCTTTAAGCACCTGCTCATCTTCGAGGCCCTCGGCGTCCCGCCGCCCCAGTTCGCACATCTTCCCCTGCTCGTCGCCCCCGATGGCGCCAAGCTCTCCAAGCGCCTTCATGGCCCCGTGGTCAGCGTCACCACCTATCGTGACGCCGGCTTCCTCCCCCAGGCCTTCGTCAACTTCCTCTGCCTCCTCGGCTGGTCGCCCAAAGACGACCGCCAGTTCCTTACTGTCGACGAGCTTGTTGGCGCTTTCACTCTCGAAGGCGTCAACCGCGCCAACGCCGTAGTCAATTTTTCTGAAACAGCCTTGAGCTCTTCGGATTTCGCGCCATTCGATCCCAAAGCCGTCCATCTTAACGGCGAGCATATCCGCGCCCTGCCTATCGCCGAGCTCAGCCCCCTCCTCCAGCCCTTCTTTGAGCAGGCCGGTTTCCATCCCTCGCCGGAAAAGCTCCTCGCCGTCGCCCCGCTCATCCGCGAGCGCATAAAACTCCTCAAGGACGCCGTCTCCGCCGCCGACTTCTTCTTTCTCGATCAGCTCGCTCCCTACGATCCCGCCGAGCTGATTCCTAAAAATGGCGATGCCGCGCTCGCCCGCCGCGTGCTCCAACACGCCGAGCAGGTCCTCGCCACCACCCCTTTCGATCACGATTCGTTGGACCAAGCCCTGCGCCAGGCCGCCGACCAGCTCGGCCTCAAGGCCGGTCAAATGTTTCAGCCCATCCGCGTCGCCGTGTGCGGACGCAAGAACGCGCCGCCGCTCTTTGAAACCATGGCCGTCCTCGGCCGCGACGTTTGCCTCGCCCGCATCCGCCAGGCCGAAGAAAGCCTGCAATCGCTCGGTTGACTACAGAACCATCCGTACACCGGGCGCGGCGAGCGGCCCTCGGCTTGAGGCGCGGGCGGTTTCATCCTGGGCCCCAAAAGGCGGGGCCTGGGGCGCCCGCATCATTTGCCAACGATCACGATGCGTAAAATTGGCTAGAGGTCTCAGATGAACGACGAATCATTCGTTTTGTACAAATTCAGAGCGATCAATAAACACCTGATCGAATCTTTGGTTAGCCAAAGCCTATATTTCGCCAGCCCCGACGCCCTTAACGACCCGTTCGACTGCCAAATTGATCTAAAAGCTGCCCTCAAACGGGCCGAATCGTCCTCCACTGGCGACCGAAAGAATCTTCTCTCGTCATTCTTAGGCAATCAGAAGTTTTTCGACAATTGGAAATCTGTAGTCGATAATTTCGGCGTGTGTTCGTTCTCGAAAGAGAATCGCGATACGCTGCTATGGTCACGTTATGCCGACGAGCACAGGGGCGTGTGCCTAAAATACCAATTCCGAGAGTCCTATTTCTTAACTGACGAATTCCAGCTTGCTGCTGCGGGCGACGTTGAGTACCTCGATGAGCCACTGACGGAGTGGCTGAAAAGCGCGCCCGTAGATATGGAGGAGTTCGTTAAAGGACTTATTCATAAGTACCTTAAAACAAAAAGCCCTGCCTGGAAGTACGAAAAGGAAGCGAGAATAATTCGACGCGAACATGGCGCTTTCAAATTCAGCGAGCCAGTCTTGGGTCAGGTCTGCTTCGGCTTGCAAACGCCGGACGACGACATTAAACTCATTAAAGATTTGGCTCGGGCGTACGCCGGTTGCATTAGGTTCAGTCAGATGGTCCGCGACGAAACAGAGTTCGGATTTATGGAGAAAGCGCTATAAGCACGAATAGGGTCGGCTGGTGGGCCAGCGCTTGGCCGACCAAGGCCGGCGGAGACGCCGGCCCCTAGCCGAGGGGGGATTCCAGGTGAGACTTTCCATTGGGCAACTTCTCCACGACCCCTGCGAGGGTCTCAACGACGACCCAACACCGCCTACTCACGTTCGCGAATGCTATGAAATCCTCGCGGGCCCTATGGTAAATCTTCCAATTCAAATCCAATGGAACAATGAGAGAATGGCTAAGGCCAAAGAGATAGTAGCAAGAGCCAACGAGAGAATAGCTAAAACCAATGGAAGAAGAGCTAATACCAATGGGAAACTACCTAAGGCCAGCGAGAGGGCAGTCAAAGCCAATGAGAGGATAGCTGAAGCCAATAGGAGGATAGCTGAGGCCAGAGCTTACCTTTGCGTCGCCGTCGAACGGTGCAAGGCCACATATGGCGAAGCTGATACTGCCGTCGCCTTTGAGGCCCTTGTGGAAAAGCTGGGTGCTCCACCCGTGACCTACCGAGAACGCGGGGTTCCCCATCCGCCCGCAGCCTTATCGGCGGGCGGCCGTCAAGGTCCGACCATCCTAAAATGAACGGGCGGCGGGTGGCGAAGGTCCATTGGAAAAGGAAGTCTGGGTGCCCCATGTCCGTCCGCCGCTGCGGAGGACCTGGGAGGCACGGCCCTCCCGTGGAATAATTGATCGAAGCTATGGCCAACGCAGATTTGGAAAGCCAGGAAATCCGCACTCCTTCTAATTTCCTCAGCGACATCATCGCCGAAGATGTGCGCACCACGAGATTCGGCGACGCTGTCATCCAAACCCGCTTTCCACCCGAGCCCAACGGCTACCTGCACATCGGCCACGCCAAGGCCATTTTCCTTGATTTTGGGCTGGCGGATGAGTTTGGCGGCAAGACCAACCTGCGCTTCGACGACACCAATCCCGAAAAGGAAGAACAGGAGTACGTCGATTCCATCCAGGCCGACGTGCGCTGGCTGGGCTTTGACTGGGAGCGGCTCTGCTACGCCTCCGACTACTTCCCCCAGCTCTACGAGTGGGCGCTAAAGCTCATCAAAGCCGGAAAAGCTTACGTCGACGACCTCACCGCCGACGAAATTCGCCAGTACCGCGGCACGCTGACCGAGCCCGGCCGGGACAGTCCCTATCGCAACCGCTGCATCGAAGAAAATCTCGACCTCTTCGTCCTCATGAAGCAGGGCGAATTCCCCGACGGCAGCCGCGTGCTGCGCGCCAAGATCGACATGGCCTCGCCCAACCTGAATATGCGCGATCCGGTGATGTACCGCATCCTCCACGCCACGCACCACCGCACCGGCGACCAGTGGTGCATCTACCCCATGTACGACTACGCCCACGGCCAGTCGGACTCGATTGAGCGCGTCACTCACTCCATGTGCACGCTGGAGTTCGCCGACCATCAGCCGCTCTATCGCTGGTACATCGAGCAGTTGGGCATCTTCCCCTCGAAGCAGATCGAATTCGACCGCCTCAACCTGACCTACACACTGCTCTCGAAGCGCAAGCTCCTCCAGCTTGTGACGGAAAAGCGCGTGAGCGGCTGGGACGATCCCCGCATGCCCACGCTCTGCGGCCTCCGACGCCGCGGGTTTACGCCCGAGGCCATCCGCGCCTTCGTTGCCGCTGCCGGTGTTTCGCGCACCAACGGCATTGTCGATATCGAGATGCTGGAGCACTTCCAGCGCGACGACCTCAACCGCTGCGCCCGCCGCGCCATGGCCGTCCTGCACCCGTTGAAACTGGTCATCGACAACTACCCTGAGGGTCTAAATACGGATCTCGTCGAATTCGTCGAGGTCCTGAATAACCCTGAAGACCCCGCAGCCGGCACGCGCCAGGTGCCCTTCAGCCGCGAGCTTTATATCGAGCAGGACGACTTCCGCGAGATTCCTCCGCCCAAGTACTACCGGCTTTCGCCCGGCAAGGAGGTGCGGCTGCGAAACGCCTATTTCGTCACCGCCCAGCGCGTGGTGAAAGACGCTGCCGGCGACATTGTCGAGGTGCACTGCACCTACGATCCGGCCAGCCGCGGCGGCAACTCGCCCGACGGCCGCAAGGTGAAGTCCACCATGCACTGGGTCTCGGCGGCGCACGCCATCTCCGCCGAAATCCGGCTCTACGACAAGCTCTTCTTGAAGCCCGATCCCTACGACCTTGAAGAAGGCCCCGGAGGTCATCCGGTTCAGGATGTCCTCGACAATCTGAACCCCAACTCACTTGAGGTCCTCACGGAGGCCAAACTCGAACCCTCGTTAGCCGAAGCCAAACTCGAGGAGCGCTACCAGTTCGAGCGCGTAGGCTACTTCTGCCTCGCCCCGGACTCCACATCGGGCAAGCTGGTCTTCAACCGCACGCTGCCGCTGAAGGACACCTGGGCCAGGATCGAAAAGAAGGCCGGCGCGTAGAAGTTATCTCACTAACCGGTTTTGAAGGGGTTCGGCGGAAGTGGCGACCCTTACTGGCGGGGATCGCGCAGGCGGTGTGGATGAAGTTCGGGCTGGGTCTCTCAGTTTCTCTTTGAACTACATAAAGCGGGCGCAGGCCAGTTCTACGATCTTGCCGATCACGTCCGTGTACGAGAAGCCGGCCTTCCGGGCTGCCATGATGAATTCGGCAGTGCTGGCGAGCCAGGGGTTGGGGTTGGCTTCGATGACATACACCTCTCCCTTCTTGTTCAGCCGCAAATCGATGCGGCCGTAGTCGCTCAGCTTGAGGGCGCGATAGGCGGCCAGCGCGGTGTCTTGAAGTCTTTGGGTAGTTTTGTCGTCGAGGTCTTCAACGGGCGCGGATTTTGTCATCTTATAGGCCTCGGTCTCGTGATCGAACTTCACGTCCTGGCCGGCGATGCGTGGAGTTCCCTTAGGAAGCTTGGAGAGGTCGAGTTCAATCAGCGGGAGCACGCTGGCGTTGTCATTGCCAAGTACGGAAGCGTAGATTTCGCGGCCTTCAATATACTCCTCAATGAGCGCCGGACAGTCGAATTCCTCGTGGATGTAGTGGATGCGCTCCATCAACTCTTTTACGCTTTCGACCACGGAGCCGGTGTCGATGCCGATGGATCCGTCTTCAGAGACAGGCTTCACGATCAGCGGGAACTCGATATCGTGCGCGTGTTCGGTACGGCCTTTATGGGAGATGGCGAAGTCCGGGGTCTTGATGTGGTGAAATTCGAAGATTTTTTTTGCGATCGACTTGTCCTGGGCAAGATAGAGAGCCTGTGGACCGCTGCCGGTATAGGGAATGTGCAGCAGTTCCAGATAGGCGGCGATGTTCTTGTCCATGGTGTCGTCGCCGGCATAAGACTCCGTGAGGTTGAAGACGAGGCCGGCGCCGCACTTTGCAAGCGCCAGCAGCGAGTGGGTCTTGCCATCGAGGACGTGATAAGAAGGTTCGTGCCCGAGCTTTGTCAACGCTTCGAAGATCTCTTCGCGGTCGTGCAGCGCATCTTTCTTCTTGCGGCGCGCGCCTTTTTTGCCGCGCGGCGCCTTCACCGGCTCAGGCTCAGGCTCAGGCGGGCCCTCTTCCCAGACGTCGTGCAATATCGTTACTTTCAGGTTGGCCATGCTGCCTCTACGCTCTTTCGATGCGATCCACATCCTCCGCCGATGGCCAATCAGGGCTGAATGAACTTGCCCCGAGTGATGTAGTTCATCGCCAACGCGGTCGTGTACGCCGTGATTTCGGTCAAATATTCTCTTTCACATTTTATGTCCGCGCGCAGGCCCAGGTCGCTGACTTTTGCTTCGATGGTTTCCACCAGCTTCTTCACCAGCGGACGTTGAACGCCCGTCCAATAATTCACCTTGTCGACAAGGGCCTTGCGGTTCTCGCGAAGAAGATCGGCCGCGGGTCGAACATTGTTCCTGCGGCGCTTCGACATATTGAAGATGTCGCGCAGATCGGTGTCGAGGGGAAGCTCGCCGGGCGCGAGCTGCTGAACCAGCGCGCGCTGATAGAACTCGCCGACGGTCACATTCATTTCGTCCACGGTAATGTCGGTATCGCCGTATGGGACCACAGGATCGGCATCCCCGAGCTTGCGGCCGATACGATCCACGTAGAGCAGCTTGTTCATCGCGCTCCAGCCTTTGTACCGTTTCCGCCAGTTGGAGCGGGGCGTCAACCATACCGCGAACGTCTCAGCGAAGTCTTCGTCGGGATGCTTTTGCGCGTACCAGCCCTCCAGGTGCCGCACGAACTGACGCGAGAATGGAACCGGCTTGTAGTTGTCCCGGTAGGGCCGCCGGAACGGTCCGAAGAGGGTGCGCCATTCCTGCATTTTATAGAGTTCGTAGGCGTAATTGAAAGCGTGGCCGGCCTCGTGGCGCATGTACATCATGATCTGCCGCGCGTCTTCAATGTCGTTCATCTCCGATTCCAGGCGCTGCAATTTCGGATCGGCCAAGTAGAACGGGATTCCGATCACGGGCTCCGTGTTCGGGCAGCCCCACTCATCGGTGAGGTAGCACTTGGGGCGGAATCGATGGAGCCGCTTGTCGTCCAGTTCGTTGTAGAGTTGCTGGACGAAGCGTTCGAGGGGAGAGCCTTCCAGCTTCAAACCGAGCTGTTGAATCGGCTTGGAGAGAATCTCCTGGACCTCGGCCGGCGCTTTTTCAAAGCTCGCCACAGATAGTCGAAGCGTAACACAGGCAAGGCTGCGTACGGTCTTTGCGGCCGGGTACAGCGCTAGCAATTTCTTTATTTTCAATACGGTAACGGCCCGGAACCCAGATCTTACGACATTTCTCCTTCAGATGTAGCCCTTGTTGACGATGTACAAGGTTGCGATTTAGCGCCTGCGGCGCATTTTCATCTTGAGGAAATCGCAACTTGAGGTCGTTGCCTCCGGGATACAGCAGATGGAGAAATGGGTTAGGGATGCTTGTGATGCCCCTTGATTCAGGTATGCCTCGATTCCGGGATCTGAGAAAGCACTCGACTACGCTTGGTGTCAGGACACGGTTTCATCCGGGACGCCGCGCAGGGTTAGCGGGTCCGTTGGGGCGCCTTGAATTCAACGTCGGTGGACAGCCAGCCGGACAGGCTCATCTGGCTGATTTCAGCATCTCCGGGTTGGCTGCTGATCGACGACTCGGCAAGCAGCACGGACACTTTTATCTTTCCCTGAATGCCGTAACCCTCGAGAAGGCTCGCCAGCGCCTTATCCGCTGAATCCATGTAGTCCGCAGGAAGGACGCCCGCGGCGCCATCGATATTGAACGCGCCCATCACCATCTGGTTCATGATCTGCCGGTTTTTCGCGGCTCCCAAAGGCTCGATTCGCACCACGAGGGCGGCTCTATTCACCACAGCCTCGGGATTCGCCGCGTACTTGATGACCGGAATGGTAATGCCCGACGGGTTGGGCTTGGTTGCCTGCGTGTCAAACGCGATATGGTAGGGAGGTCCCTGCCATGTAGGCTTCACGGGAATGGCGTACTTATTCTGGTTTCCGCACCCCGCCAAAAGCGTCAATCCTCCCATCGCCACCCCGGCCGCCAGTAGGATGCATTTTTTCAAGGTGTCCTCCTCGTGCCTATAAAACAACGCGCCAGAATACCACTTCTGCATCTCACAGGAGTAACGATCGCTGGGAGTTGCCGGTGATCAAAGACCGGAACCAGCCGGGCGCCTCGCGCCTCCCCGCCACGGTTCGCCGCGGCGAAAGAACGGGGAAGCGACAAAACCCGGCATCCGGGGGAGCTGATCCTTGAACGCTACTTCGCCACCACATCGAGGGGCACCATGATGGTTTTGGGAGGGAGGCACTGGCTGAGGTTGCAGGCCTGGTAACGGAGCTTGCCCTGGAGCATATGGTCGCCGCGCGCGGCCACAACGCGCGCATGAATGACGAAATCGCCGGTATAGACGCTGAGCTTGGTCTTGGGGTCGATGGGCAACGTCAGCTCCGCGCCGGCCGGATAGGTGAGGCCGCTGAGGCGCACGCCGGAGGCCTGAGGAAGGGAGAAAACCGTGGGGATGAGGTAGTCGCCGCTGGGGGCGTGGGAGTTGATGTGCAGACCAGGCGCGATGCGGAAGTGCAGCGCTACGGGAGTAGCCCGGCCGGCGGCCACGTTCAACTGTTCGGGATAAAGAAACTGGACCGCATCGCCCTTGAGCAGAGAGGCGCTCTGGCCATAGCTCTGCGCTTGAGCGGCCAGCGGCGCCAGCGCGAAAACCAAGGTGGCTAACGCACACGCCGGTTTTTTCCATTCCATCGTTGATTCCAATCCGTTCCGAGTTCCGTCCCTCAGCGGCTAAAGCCGCACGCATTTTGCGGCTTTACGGCACGCGACCCACCCACTGGGTGGGTTCCCCGGTCGTGCCCTGATAGAGAACCCATGTTTGAGACACGCTCTAGATTTCTACTCCTTCGCCCAGTTCATTGACGCTCGCAGCGGCAGGCCACAAGCGAGAAGCTAGCGGCTAGAAGCTGCCTTCAGTCGGCGAGGGCCTTGCGGATATTGGCGGCCATGTCGCTCTCTGAAGTCAACCCCATCTGCGCCGCCACTACAATGCCCTTGCGGTTGACGTAAAAGGACGTGGGCAGGTCCTCCACGCCGCCGTAAGGCTGAGAGATGCTGTCGCCGCCCAGCAGAACCGGATACGGAATTGCCTCCTGATGGACGAATTTTTCAATGGCTTGTTTGTCCTGGTTCCACTCCGCGGTGTCTTTGGGCGTGGCGTCGTCGCCCTGGGAGGAGACGCCCAGCACCTCGAAGCCCTGTTTTGCATATTTGTTTTGCAGCTCGATCAGCCATGGAGTTTCGATCATGCACGGCGTGCACCAGGTGGCCCAGAAGTTGATGAGCACAGCCTTGCCGCGGTAGCTGGCCAGCGAAACCTTTTGGCCGTCCAGGTTTTCGAGCGTGAACTCCGGCGCGGGCTTGCCCTTGAGCGGGGAGACAAATTCGAGGGCAGTGCCGGCGGCGTTGGGCACTAGCATGCTCTGGGCAACCACCTGCGCCGCCCGGCGCTCGGCCTCCTGCCGGCGGTACTCCCAGTTGATCCAGCCCGCCCAGGCAAAGACAGCCAGAAGAAAAAGAACGGCGGTAAGCACGAAGGTGTTGCGCTTGACGGAGAAAGACCTCATAGCCATATTGTACGAGCGGAAACAGAGAACAGAGATCAGGGAACAGAGATCAGAGATCAGAGATCTGAGATCTGAGAACAGAGGTCAGAGAACAGGGAACAGGGAACAGGGAACAGGGAACAGAGAACAGAGATCAGGGTTCGGCAATCCGAGATCGAGAGGCAGAATGGGTGGGCAAGCGGCTTTCCGGCCGCCGTCGCGAGTTGGCTGCGCCGTGGGCCGCGGCGCAAACTGATCTCTGTTCTCTGCTCTCTGTCTCTGGTACCATCAAAAGCCGATGAGTCCGCCCAAACCCAGCGACCGTGAACCGGGGCCGCTTCTGCCGGCCGACCTGGTCCGCACCGAAGCCGCGGCGCTCGAGGCGCTGGCTGCGCGCCTGGAAGGGCCGATGGCCGGTGATTTCGCGCGCGCCGTCGAGATGATTCTCCGCTGCGGCGAACAAAACGGACGCGTGGTGGTGACCGGGATGGGCAAGAGCGGGATCATCGCGCAGAAGATTGCGGCCACGCTCAGCTCGACGGGGAGCCCGGCGCTGTTTCTGCACCCAGCCGAAGCCGTACACGGCGACGTGGGCGTGCTCATGCCCGGCGACGTGGTCATCGCGCTCTCCTCGAGCGGCGAAACCGAGGAGATTCTGCGCCTGCTGGCCACGCTCAAGCGCAAGGGCGACGCGCTGGTGAGCTTTTGCTGCAACTTGCAGTCAACCTTGGCTCAAGCCAGCGACGTGGCGCTCGATTGCGGCGTGGAGCGCGAGGCCTGCGGGCTGAATCTTGCGCCCACCGCCTCCACCACGGCCATGCTGGCGCTGGGCGACGCGCTGGCCATTGCCGTTAGCCTGCGCAAGGGCTTTCAGGCTGAAGATTTTGCGGAACTGCATCCCGGCGGCAAGCTGGGCAAACAGCTGGCTAAGGTGAGCGACCTGATGCACGCGGGCGACGACGTGCCGGTGGTTGCGCCCACGACGCCCATGACCGACGTGATCTACGAGATGTCGTCGAAGAAGCTGGGCATGACCACGGTGCAGGCAGACGGACGGCTGTGCGGCGTAATCTCGGACGGCGACCTGCGGCGGCTGCTGGAGCGCGAAGGCGGGGCGGCGCTGAGCAAAACGGCTGGCGAGGCCATGAACGCGCATCCTCGAACGATTGCGGCGGGAGAGTTGGCGGCCAAAGCGCTGGCGATCCTGGAAGAGCGGAAGATTACTTCGCTGGTGGTGGTGGATGCGGAGGGACGGGTTGAAGGCGTGGTGCACCTGCACGATTTGTGGGGCGTGGAGCTGATTTGAAGAGACAGGGAATAGGGAATAGGGAATAGAAAAACCTGGTGGGTGAGATGAAGGGTGTGTTTTCCCCACCAGCCACACCCTGGGCGCGAAAGGTACGGGTTGGGCGCATAATAAAGACGAGGGATCTCATGGCGGAGACATCGATTCTGGTGCGACTGGAAGCGGCGGTGCAGGCCCGCCTGGCGGCCCTCGCGGATGCTCGCCAGCAGCCTGTCTCCGATGTGGCGGCGGAGGTCATCGCCAGCTACCTTGCGCCCGATAGCTGGGAACACAAGCACATTCGCGCTGGACTGGACGAGCTGGGAGCGGGCAAGGGCGTCTCTAACGAGCGGGTGACGGAGTGGCTGGATAGCTGGGGCACGGAGAGTGAGTTGCCCGCGCCGAAATGAGGATTCGTTGGTCTCCGACAGCGGTCTCCGACCTGGCGTCGATTCGCGAATACATCGCCGAAGATAGCCCCGCGGCGGCACGCATGGTAGCGGGCAGAATCAAGGAAGCTATTCATCGGCTCGGCAGCTTTCCGTTATCGGGCAGGGCAGGGCGTGTACCGCAGACGCGCGAACTTGTCGTCCCGGGGACCTCATACATCGCCGCATATACGATCCAAGGCGACGAAGTGTTGATCGCCGCCGTGCTGCACGGCCGGCGGAACTGGCCGGAATCGTTTTAGGCGTGGGATGGGTCGAAGGCGTGGTGCACCTGCACGATTTGTGGGGCGTGGAGCTGATTTAAGAGCAGAGTTCAGGGGTCAGAGATCAGAGATCAGAGATCAGAGATCAGGACGGGCGCTTCACCAGCGATTCGCGGTATCTTTTAGCAAGGAGCCTGCCAGATGAGTGACCAAAATCCCACGGAAGAGAACTCGATAGCTGCCGAGATCATAGAGAAAGCAGACCCGCCAGTGCAACGCAAGCGCGTGACGTTGGAGGAACTTCTGGAGGGCATCCCCGAGGGCGCGCACTTTGAGGAGATCGATTGGGGACCTGCTCGCGGAGCCGAGGTGTGGTGGACCTGATCCGACCGAACTCTCCAAACATTTAGAATAAAGGCTGCTTCCATTTGCCCTGCGTCTGCCCTGGAGCGGACGGGAAAGTTTGCTCACACTTTTTATGCATCGCTGGTCGAAGCTGTTCATTCCCACTCTGCGCGAGGCCCCGGCGGACGCCGAAGTGGCCAGCCACAAGTTTCTGCTCCGCGCCGGCTACATCCGGCAGCTCGGAGCGGGCATCTACAACTATCTCTTCCTGGGCCAGCGCTCGCTGAACAAGATTATGGCCATCGTGCGCGAGGAGATGGACAAGATCGGGCAGGAGTTCTACCTGCCGGGTATTTTGCCGCGTGAGCCGTGGGAGGAGAGCGGGCGCTGGACGGCCATGGGCGAGAACATGTTCCGGCTGAAGGACCGCAAGGGCGCCGACCTGTGCCTGGGCATGACGCACGAAGAGATTATGACCACGATCGCGCGCGGCGAGTTGCGGAGTTATAAGCAGTTGCCGCAGATCTGGTACCAGATTCAGACCAAGTTCCGCGACGAGCCGCGGCCCAAGTCGGGCCTGCTGCGCGTGCGCCAGTTCATCATGAAGGACAGCTACTCCTTCGACATCGATAAGGCCGGCCTGGACACGAGCTTCGACCTGCACGATGAGGTCTATCGCCGAATCTTTACGCGCTGCGGGCTGAAGTTCGTCGCCGTCGAGGCGGATTCGGGCGCGATGGGCGGGTCGCAATCGCAGGAGTTCATGGTGTACACCGATGCTGGCGAGGATTTGATCGCAAGCTGCCCCAAGTGCGGCTACGCGGCCAACCTCGAAAAGGCAACTTCGTTGCTTGACCCTTTGGCTGAGATGGAGGCAACAGGGGATGGCAAGCCGGAGCTGGTTTCCACGCCGGGTTGCGCGGCCATCGCCGAAGTGGCCGCGTTCTTTGGGATTTCGCCGGCTTCAGACATCAAGTGCGTTGCATACATGGCGCACATCAGCACGCAGAAGGAGACGAAAGCGAGAGCGAGCGCGGCCAATTGGCAGCCCGTGGCCGTGTTCCTTCGCGGGGATCATCAGGTAAACGAAACCAAGCTGGCCGGGCTCCTGACGAAAGCGTTACAAGGCCAAGGTTCGGAGGATCGTGCGTCCGTAGTGGGCGAGTTGCGGCCCATGCAACCGGAGGAGCTCGACCTCAACTTCAGCGGACCAGGCGGCTATCTTGGTCCGGTTGGACTGAATGTGGCTCAAACGGCGCTGGCCGGCGGCCTCACAGTGGTTGCCGACAAGTCGCTCGAAGGCCGCAAAAATATGGTCTGCGGGGCGAACAAGCTGGACTACCATTTGCGCAACGTCACCCCGGGCCGGGATTTCGGTTGGACGCTCATGGCCGACATTCGCAGCGTGAACGAGGGCGAGGGCTGCCCCAAGGACGGTTGCGCGGGCAAGTCCGCCGCGGCGGGCAAGCTGGTGGTCGGCAAGGCGGTCGAGGTGGGCCACATCTTCAAGCTCGGCTACAAGTATTCCGAGTCGATGGGCGCGCGCGTGCTCGATGAGAACGGCAAGGAAGTGACGCCCATCATGGGCAGCTACGGGATCGGGATCGAGCGGATTCTGACGGCGGCCGTGGAGCAGGCGAACGACCAAAACGGCTTTTGGCTGCCGGCTTCGATCGCGCCGTTCATGGTGGTGGTGACGGTGACCAACGCGGCCGACGCAGCCTTGCGCGAGGCCGGCGAGAGACTGGCTCAAGAGCTTGAAACGGCAGGACTTGACGTGCTGCTGGATGACCGGGACGAGCGCGCCGGCGTCAAATTCAAGGATGCGGATCTGGTCGGCATTCCCTTCCGCATTAACGTGGGCAAGAAAGCGGCGGGCGGCCAAGTGGAACTGGTGACGCGCTTGACGGCCACCAGCGAGGACGTGGCGTTTGAGGATGTACTGGCGCGTGTGAAGGAGCGCGTCGAGGAAGAGATGCTACTGGAAACGAGCTGCTAGCGGCCAGCCCTTGGCACGTGACTATCCGCGTTCGGGCGAAACATCATCTGAATCAATTGAGGAGCCTGGGGTGCGGAAAAGCCAACCGGCGGCTGGGAGCCGGAAGCCGGGAGTTTTTTGAAGATGGCGTTGAAAATCAAGTTCGTAAAACCGGCGGGACGGCGCTCATTGAGACCGCTGCTGGTGCTGACTGCGCTGATGGTGACCGGGCTGTGTGCGCTGGCGGGCGGATCTGTCTTCGCCTATTACTACTTCAAGTACCAACGCATTGTGGATGCAAGGTTCCGGCATCCGGTCTTCGTGGATACCGCGCAGATCTACGCGGCGCCGCGCGAGGTCCGCCCCGGACAAAAGCTACCCATCTCTCTGATAGCCAATGAGCTGCGCGAGGCCGGCTACACCGCCGCCGGCGCGACCCCGGTATCGCAGTTGGGCACTTTCAGCCTGGGCCCGCAATCGATTACCGTTTACCCCGGCCCGCAATCCTTTCATGCGCCGGACAGCGCGACCATTCACGTCAGCGATGGAATGGTGGACTCGATCACCGACAGCCAAGGCCAGCAGTTGGCCAGTTACGCGCTGGAGCCGCTGCTGATTACCGGTCTGAGCGAGAGCGCGAATCGCATCAAGCGCCGGCTGGTGACTTTCAACGAGCTGCCGCCGAATCTGGTCAACGCGGTGCTGGCCATCGAGGACCGGCATTATTTTGAGCACGGCGGCGTGGACTACGAGCGAATATTGGCCTCGTTCTTGAACGACCTGAACCCCGGCCGCCACTATCTGGAGGGCGGTTCCACGATCACCATGCAACTGGCCAAGATGTTCTTCCTGACGCCTGCGCGCACGTTCAGGAGGAAGTTTCTTCAAGTGGTGATCACCTTCCAGCTTGAGCACCTTTTCGATAAGCAGCAGATCTTTCAGATGTACGCCAACGAAGTGCCGTTAGGCCGTTGGGGCAGCTTTGATATCGACGGCTTCGGCGAGGCATCGCAGGCCTACTTCGGCAAAGATGTGCGCCAACTGAACCTGGACGAGAGCGCGCTGCTGGCCGGGCTGATCCAGAGCCCCAACCCTTTGAGTCCTTTCCGGCATCCCGACCGGGCCTTCGACCGCCGCAACCTGGTGCTGGATGCGATGGTGGAAACGGGCGCGATCACCAAGGCCCAGGGTGAGGCAGCCAAGTCGCAGCCTCTGCGCCTGGATCGGCCCGCCTTAGACGCCAGCGAGGCGCCTTACTTCGTGGACCTGGTGCGCGACGAATTGACGCGCAAGCTGGGCGACAGGGATTACAACCGGGAAGGCCTGCGCATTTACACTTCGCTCGATCCCAACCTGCAACGGATTGCTACCGAGGCGGTGGATGCGACGATTCCCACGGTGGACGCGATCGTAGACAGGCTGCACGCGCGGGACCGGCGGCGGGGCATACCGTATACCTATCCGCAGGTGGCGCTGGTGGCGCTGAACCCGCACACCGGCCAGGTGCTGGCGCTGGTGGGCGGGCGCAGCTACGGAGCTTCGCAGTTGGACCACGCGCTGGCCACGCGGCCGACCGGCTCCATCTTCAAGCCGTTTGTGTACGCGGCGGCCTTTCGCACGGCGGTGGAAGGCACGCTGCTGCCGGGACAGACCAAGCTATTCTCGCCGCTCACCATCCTGAACGACGAGCCGACCACCTACGAAGTGAACGGGCAGGAGTACTCGCCGCGCAATTTTGAGAACGAGTATTTCGGGCCGGTGCCGGCGCGCGAGGCGCTGATGCGCTCGCTGAACAATGCCACCATCAGCCTGGCGGGCATGGTGGGCTATGACAATGTGGCCGCGCTGGCCCGCGACGCGGGCATCACCAGCGCACAGGGCACGCCTTCCGTGGCCATCGGCTCCTATGGCGCCTCGCCGCTGGAGATGTCCGGCGCCTACACGGTGTTCGCCAACAGCGGCATCCATATCGACCCCTGGGTGCTGGCCAGCGTGCGCACGCCCACCAGCGACATCATCGCCGACTACGCGCCTGCAACGCGCCAGGTGCTGGACCCGCGCGTGGCCTACCTGACTACCAACATGATGGAAGCCGTGCTGCAGGGCAATGGGACGGGCGCGGGGGTGCGCAACATGGGCTTTACCGCTCCGGCGGCGGGCAAGACGGGCACCAGCCACGACGCCTGGTTCGCGGGCTTCACCAGCAACCTGTTGTGCGTGGTGTGGGTAGGCAACGACGACTATACCGACGTGAACATCGAAGGCGCGCACGCCGCCGCGCCCATCTGGGCCGCGTTCATGAAAAAGGC
Source organism: uncultured Acidobacteriota bacterium (assembly GCA_963808795.1). Lineage (GTDB taxonomy): Bacteria > Acidobacteriota > Terriglobia > Terriglobales > Acidobacteriaceae > Telmatobacter. Next base: position 270,708 of record CAWEGL010000009.1, on the reverse strand, counting down.
CGTCGAGTTGCCGGAGTACTCAGATACGAATGAGTTCGTTCCACCCCCCGGCGTGGACGTGGTGAACTTGGACAAGGGAACCAACCTGCTGGCCGATGCGTCGTGCCCCGACGACTACCAGGCAGCGTTCCTGGACGGCACCGCGCCCACCAATACCTGCGACCACCCCAATGGCCGTAACATCTTCCAGAAAATCTTCGGGCTGGGCAAGCCGGGAAACTAAAGATAGCCGGTAGCCAGTAGCTTGTAGCCGGTAGCTCGGTTTGGAGCTTATGCTACGGGCTAACGGCCACAGGCTGTTCTCAGCCATCCACGTCGCTGCCGTCCGGCATCGTCTGGCAGCGCGGACACCAGAAGGTGACGCGCGCATCCGGTCCTTGGAGACGGCGGCGAATGGGCTCGCCGCAGCGGCGGCAGGGCTCGCCCGCGCGGCCATAGGCCCACAAGCTGGCCGCCGGGTCGGAGGCATGCGTGGTGCGGCGCCTTCGGCCGCCATAGGTCACGACAGCGTCTCCGGAGTCCTCGAGCACGTTGGCGGCGAGAAGCTTTCGCGCGGCGGCCATCAGGGCTTCGACTTGCTGAGAACTGAGCGACGCGACCCTGCAAAACGGATGGACGCCGGCGACGAAACAGATCTCCGACTTGAAGACGTTGCCCACGCCGGCCAGCACTTCCTGGCGCAGCAGTACGTCGCCGATGGCTTCGTCAGGGTGTGCGAGCAGGCGGCGCGTAGCTTCCGCGGCGTCAAACGCGGCGCTGAGAAGATCGGTCTCGGGGCGCGGAATTCTCGCGTTGCGCGCCAGCGACTGCGCGGTGTGCATCTCGGCCACCGGGACTTTGAACCCCACCGCAATGTGCTGCCCGTTTTCGATCACGATGCGCATGTTGGCGCGCGGCTGCTGCCAGGGCTCGCCGTGCCGGTAGATGTGCCAACTGCCGCTCATGAGCATGTGCGTGGCCAGCGTGGCGCCGCCGGAAAAGTGAATGAGCAGCCACTTGCCGCGCGCTTCCACGCCATGGACCGTCTGACCGGCGAGCGGGGTGTCATCATTGAAGCGCGTGAGCGCCGGATAGGTGGAGCGGAAGGCAGTGATGGGCCTGCCGGCAAGCGCGCGGCCCAGAGCGCGCGCGGTGCGAAAGATGGTGTCGCCTTCAGGCATAATGCGGTTAATGATTCCTGCAAAAGAAATGTCCTTGCGCCGTCCCTACGGGGCTCCGTAGCCAGGTTGTGGAATCTCGTTTCCCCACGCTGAAGCGCGGGGCTAACAAACACTGCGCCTCCGGCGCGATGGACAGGACATTACTCATGCAGTCTTCAATAACGCTATCAAACCCCCGCGCTCATTCCCACTCGATGGTGCCGGGCGGTTTGGAGGTGATGTCGTAGACCACGCGGTTGATGCCGCGCACCTCGTTCACAATGCGGCTGGAGATGCGCTTGAGGACCTCGTAGGGAAGCTGAGCCCAGTCGGCGGTCATGCCGTCCTCGGAGTCGACGGCGCGCACGCCGGCCGTGTAAGCATACGTGCGCTGGTCGCCCATCACGCCTACCGTCATCACCGGCAGCAGGACGGCGAAGCTCTGCCAGATTTTGTTGTAGAGGCCGGCGGCCCTGATCTCAGCGACAACGATCTCGTCGGCCTCCTGGAGCAGCGCCACGCGCTCCGGCGTGACTTCGCCCAGGATGCGCACGGCCAGGCCGGGGCCGGGAAACGGCTGCCGGCCCAGAATCTCCTCCGGCATCTGAAGGTCGCGGCCGATGCGGCGGACTTCGTCTTTAAAGAGGTCGCGCAGCGGCTCGATGAGCTTGAGCCTCATCCGCTCCGGCAGCCCGCCCACGTTGTGGTGGCTCTTGATGGTCTGGCTGGGGCCTTTGACGCTGGACGACTCGATCACGTCGGGATAGAGCGTGCCCTGCACCAGCCAGTCCACACCGCCCGTCTGGCGCGCGATGCGCTGGGCCTCGTCCTCGAAGACGGCGATGAACTCCGCGCCGATGCGTTTGCGCTTGATCTCGGGATCGGTCACTCCCGCCAGCCGCTCCAGAAAGCGCGCGCTGGCGTTGACGGCCACGATGTTGAGGCCCAGCTTGCCGCGCAGGTTTTCCTGCACGTTGTGGAATTCGTTTTTGCGCAGCACGCCATTGTTGACGAAGATGCAGGTGAGCTGGGGTCCGATGGCTTTGTGTACCAGCATGGCGGCGACCGAGGAGTCGACGCCGCCGGAGAGGCCGCAGATCACGTGGCCGGAGCCGACCTTCTCGCGGATTTGGGCCACGGTGGATTCGATGAAATGCGCGGGCGTCCAGTCGCCGCGCGCGCCGCAGATCTGGAAGAGGAAATTCTTGAGCAGGTGCGGTCCGAGCGGGGTGTGGTGGACTTCGGGATGGAACTGCACGGCCCAGATGCGGCGCTCTTGGTTGGCGATGCCGGCCAAGGCGTTGGCGCTGACCGCAATACGATGGAAGCCGCTGGGCAGCTCCAGGGCCTCGTCGCCGTGGCTCATCCAGACAGCGAGATTCGACGGGAGGCCGGCAAACAGCGCGGTCGCACCGTCCTCGATGCTCACTTCGGCATGGCCGTACTCGTGCCTGGGCGCCGGGCGCACCTTGCCGCCCAGGTGGTGGACGATGAACTGCAGCCCGTAGCAGATGCCGAGGACAGGAACGCCGAGTTCGAGGATGCGCGGGTCGGCGGCGGGGGCGTCTGCGTCGTAGACCGACGACGGCCCGCCGGAGAGGACGAGGCCGATCGGATTGTGGGCCTGAACTTCGGCGAGCGGGGCAGTGCAGGGAAGTACAACGGAGAAGACATTCTGCTCGCGGATGCGGCGGGCGATGAGCTGCGTGTACTGCGAGCCGAAATCGAGGATGACGACTGTCTGAGTGTCCACGCTCCAGTGTGGCAGGGGGGCGGGCGGCGTGTAAAGACGGCGCATCATCGCTTATGAACCGAGATTCAGCAAGGCTAAGTTGCTCTACTCGTAGTGATACCGCGCCTGAAGGAAGTCAATGCGGCCGGCGGTTACGCGGTAGACCAGCCGGTGCTCCTGCGTGATGCGGCGGCTCCAGCAGCCGGCGAACTCATGTCTCAGCGGTTCGGGCTTGCCGATGCCGGCGAAGGGATCGGCGACGATTGCCTCGACCAGCTCCAGCGTCTTCAACGCCGCCTTTCGGTCAATCTTGATCCACCAAGCCAGATCTTCTCGAAATTGGCTGGAGATTACGGCGACGCGGTCAACTGGCTTGGTCATGGGACGCGTTCAGGGGACTCAATCACTTTGCCTTGTCCAGGCCCACTGAACGGCGGAGTTCGTCGACCGTCATGACTTCTCCCTTACCCTCATCCAGATCCCGCAACGTCTTGAGCAGGCGCTGGGCGTTTTTGGGCGAACGCAGCAGGTGAGCGGTTTCGTCCAGGCCCGCCAGCTCGTCGGCCGCGATAATCGCCACATCGCGCGCACCCCGCCGCTTTACGACCAGCACCTCGCGGTCATCGACCACGCGGTCCAAATAAGAAGCCAGATTCGCGCGCAAATCGGTATATGTGGTTTCGGTGGCCATGGAAATTGCCTCTGATTAAACGTACAGTTTTCCTGTACGGATGTCAAGAGCGCCAGTTCCCCGCCTTACGGCAGCTTGGCTGCTTCGGCCACCGGATCCCAGTGGTCTTTTCCGGCTAGGAAGACTTTGGGCATGTATTGGGCGGCCTGCCGCGCGGTCAGCTGGTGGGACCAGGGGACGCGGGCGGCGGGGTTAACGCGTTCCTTTCGAGAAGACGCCAGTTGCGAAGCTCCTGTTCAGGCTCCATTCCATCCGCCGTGCGGGTTGGCTCCTGTAGGCAGGAAATTGCAAAGAATCAACTCCGGCGCGGCTGCGCTGTCAACGGCTTCGCGGATGGCGGCGGAGGCCTGCGCAAGATTCTCCTGGCTATCGACGATCACGAGAATGCCGGGGCCGGCGCCGCTGAGGGCTGCGCCCAGAATGCCGTGCTGGCCCGTCAGCGGCAGCAGCGCCGGCAATAAAGGGCAGATGGGCGCGCGGTAGGGCTGGTGAATGCGGTCCCGCATGGCAGCCGCGAGGAGATCCCCGCGAGCCTGGGTAAAGGCGAGGCCGAGCAGGGAGACGGACTGGAGGTTGGCGATCACGTCGCGCAGGGGGTAGCTTGCGGGGAGCATGGAGCGGGCTTTGCTGGTGGCGAGCGGCTCGGCGGGAAGAACGATGATGACGCGCCACTCCGGCGGAGGATCGACCTGAGCCACGTGGACGGTTCTTCCCACGCAGGCGGCGGCGACAAACCCGCCCAGCCAGCAGGCAGACACGTTGTCCGGATGGCCCTCGAGGGCGGTGGCCTCTTCGAGGACGCGGGCGGCGTCCCAGCCAAGCTGGCCGAAGTGCACGGCGAAGACGATGGCGGCAAACAGCGCCGCAGCCGAGGAGCCGCAACCCATGCCGAGGGGAATGCTGTTGGCCATGCGAATGGCGAGAGGCGTAATGGGGCGGCCGTTGCCGCTCAGCATCTGCTGGTAGGTTTCGAGGACGAGGTTGTCCTGGAGACGCGCGCAGAGGGCGGCATCGCGGCCGGTGGCGGCGATGGAGAATTCTGCGGCCGGCTCGGCCTCGATTTCGAGGAAAAAGTCGAAGGCTACGGCGGCGGCGTCGAAGCCGGCGCCGAGGTTCGCGGAGCTTGCGGGCAGGCGCAGGCGAAACACGCCCGCGCCTGGCTTTTCAGGAACGGTCATCCTACTTTGCCCTTCAGTGCGGCCAAAACCGCGGCCGGAGTGGCATCGACGGTCACGGCATTGCGGCGCAAGGCGGAAATTTGCGCGGCGATCTGCGAATCAGGCCCGCCGGTTTCCTCCTCCGTAAGGAGGGCGCCGCGATGGAAATCGATGGTATAGTCGGCGTCTTTCAGGGTGTGGCCGGTGAGCACCAGAACCACGGATTCTCCGGGCGCGACAAAGCCCTCCGCGCGCAATTTTTTCAGTCCGGCCAGGGTCACAGCGGAGGCCGGCTCGCAACCCAGGCCTTCGGCGCCGATTTCCGCCTTGGCGATGGCGATCTCGGCTTCAGTCACGTCGAGGCAGCGGCCGCCGGTTTCTTGGATCACTCGCACCGCCTTGCGCCAGGAGGCAGGATTGCCGATGCGGATGGCGGTGGCGCGAGTGTGCGCCTGGACGGGTTCGAGCGCAGCGCCTTGAGAGTTGGCGAGGCTGCGGACCAGTGGATTGGCCCCCGCGGCCTGAATCACGGAGATGCGGGGCAGGCGCGCAATCATACCCAGCTCGCGCAGCTCGCGGAAGCCCTTGCCCAGCGCGGAGCTGTTGCCCAGATTCCCGCCGGGGACAACGATGTGGCCGGGAACGTCCCAGTCGAAGGCCTCGGCGATCTCGAAGGCCGGTGTTTTTTGCCCCTCCAGCCGGTACGGATTAACGGAGTTGAGCAGGTAGATGGGGGCCTGGCGCACGATCTCGGTCAAAAGCCGAAGGCAGCCGTCGAAATCGACCGGCAACTGGCAGGTGACGGCGCCATAGTCCATGGCCTGCGAAAGCTTGCCCCAGGCGATCTTGCCCTCGGGGATGAGGACCAAACTGCGCAGTCCGGCGCGGGCGGCGTAGGCGGCCATGGAGGCGGAGGTGTTGCCCGTGGAGGCGCAGGCCACCCACTCGAAGCCGCGTTCGCGCGCCACGCTGATGGCTGCGGTCATGCCGGTGTCTTTGAAGGAGCCGGTGGGGTTCATGCCCTGATGCTTGGCGAAGACCTGGTCGATTCCCAGCGCCTCGGATACGCGCGGCAAGGAATAGAGGGGCGTATTGCCCTCGCGCAGCGTGATGGCGTTGTCAAGATTGTCGAGGATGGGGAGCAGTTCGCGGAAGCGCCACACGCCGGACTGATCGGGGGCCTCGAGGGAGGCGCGGCGGTCGCGCCACAGCCACTTGAGAGCGCCGGGATTGGGGCGGTCGTGGCCTTGGCGCTCCTCCCAGCCCGGATACTCGACTTCAAAAAGCTCGCCGCATTGGGCGCAACGAAAGTCGGGCTGCGCCTCCACGCCCGCAATCCTGGTTCCGCAGCCGAAACAGCGCAACCGATGCAGATTCTCACTCATACCTGGTGTTAGCCTACCAGTGTAGGGCGGGTTTTGCAGTGCATAAGGGCCTGTGGCGAAAGTCGAAATGACCGCGAAACCATCCCTCAGCGGCTAAAGCCGCGTTGATTCTCAGGCTCTTGCGGCACGACTGAAGTCGTGCCCTTTCAAATCTCGACTTTTGCCACGGGCTGATAAGGAGGTTGAGCCCTGTCCAAGCCGCGGAGATTCTTTTCGGCCTTGTTGGCGCTGGCGCTGGTTGCGCCTGCGCACGCGCAGGCGCCGCTGCACGTGGCCGCGGCTGCCGACCTCGAGCCGTTGCTGCCGCCCATCCTGCGGGAGTTCGCGCAGAAAACCGGCATTCGCGCCGACGCCACCTATAAGTCTTCGGCCTTGCTGACCACGCAGATCCTCAACGGCGCGCCCTTTGACCTGTTTCTGGCGGCGGACCTCGGTTATCCCCGGCGGCTTATTGCCGCGGGCGTGGCAAGCCCCTCCACGCCCATCGTCTACGCCAAAGGCACGCTGGTGCTGTGGGAGCGCAAGGATTCGCGTCTTCCACCGCCGTCGCTGGCGCTGCTGCGCGACCCCAATCTGAAGCGGCTGGCGATCGCCGATCCGAAGCTCGCGCCCTACGGCCAGGCGGCGGTGGCGACGCTCAAGAGCCTGCACCTTTATGCGGCACTCAAAGCGCGGCTGGGGATGGCCGAAAACATCTCCCAGGCGGCGCAGTTTGCCGACTCCGCCAATGCCGACGCCGGGCTGATCTCGCTTACTTCGGCGCTGACGCCGCAGCTGGAGTCGAGCGGGAGGTATTTCGTGATTCCGCGCAATCTCTACCCGCCCATCGAACAGGGCGTGGTGATCGTGAGCAGAACGCGCCGGCGCGCGGACGCGCAGCAACTGCTCGATTTCCTGCTTTCGACTCCGGTGCAGGCGCAGCTTGCCAAGGGCGGCCTCACCCCCGTTCACTAAAGAGCATGGACTGGCAAGCCTTCGCCCTTACTCTCAGGCTGGCATCAGTGACCACGGCCATTCTGCTGGCGTCGCCGTGCCGCTGGCGGCGCTCATCGTGTTGGGGCGCGGCCGGTGGCTGGCGGCCCTGGAAGCCGTGGCCACGCTTCCGCTGGTTCTGCCGCCCACGGTTCTGGGGTTCTTTCTGCTGGTGCTGTTGGGGCCGCGCACGGCCTTTGGACGCGGAATCGAGGCGCTGCTCGGTCATCCGCTGGCCTTTTCCTTCGGCGGTTTGGTGGTAGGGTCGGTGATTTACAGCATGCCCTTCGCCGTGCAGCCGCTGGTGGCCGGCTTTGCAGCGGTGGACCCGGCGCTGCTGGATGCGGCGCGGTTGCTGGGCGCGGGTCCGGCGCGGCTGGTCTTCAAGGTACTGGTTCCGCTGGCGCGCCGTTCTCTGATCACTGCGGCGGTGCTCAGCTTTCTGCACACGGTGGGTGAGTTTGGGGTGGTGCTGATGCTGGGCGGCGACATTCCGGGGTCCACGCGAACGCTGTCCATTGCGCTCTACGACCAGGTGGAGGACTTCAACTACGCGGCAGCCGACCGCACCGCGGCCGTCCTGCTGGCATTGAGCTTGACCGCCCTGGCCGCCATTTACGCCAGCGCACAGGTGCGCACCAAAGCGCGCGGAGGGCCCCGTGCTTGAACTGACCCTCGATGCGCGCCGGGGCAGCTTCCGCTTGCAGGTGGAGTGCCGCTTCGCGTCGGAGTGGACAGTGGTCTTCGGCCCCTCGGGCGCGGGCAAGAGCACGCTTTTGCGCCTGCTGGCGGGGCTGGACCGGGACAGGCAGGACGAGATGGTGCGCGGGCGGGTGACCTTGGAGGGCCGCGCTCTCACCGACACCGAGCGCAGCCTGTGGCTCCGGCCGGGACGGCGGCAAAGCGCGCTCATCACCCAGCAGCCGGCGCTGTTCCCGCATCTGAGCATCGTGTCGACCATCGCTTTCGGGTTGCACCACATGGACCGCGCGGCGCGCGCCCGGCGCGTGGACGAAATGCTGGAGCTGGTGGACGCCGCCGGGCTTGTTTCTTTGCGCTTGCGAGACCTCTCCGGCGGCCAGGCGCAGCGCGTGGCGCTGGCGAGGGCTCTGGCGCCGAAGCCGCGCCTGCTGCTGCTGGACGAGCCATTCTCGGCGCTCGACGGCGCCGCCAGCGACGCGCTGCTGGACAGGCTGCAAGCGTGGGTGCGGGAAAACAATGCGCAGGCCGTCATGGCGACCCACGATGTAAGTGACGCCTTGGCCACGGGCGCGGAGGTTTTGCTGCTGCGCGAGGGCCGCATGATGGCGCTGGGTCCGGCTCATGAAGTGCTGGCGGCGGAACGAAACCGGCTGCTAGGGCGGCTGGAAAGCCAACGCGATTGAGTTCGCCTCTCGTTACTTCGCCGCAATCACCAGGAGAGTCGCGTCATCCTGGAAATGGGCATGGCAGAACGAAGACACGCGTTCCAGCAGCAGGCGATTGATTTCGGACGCCGTGCGCTCGCTATGGGCGCAGGCGAATGAAGCCACATTAGCTTCGCCAAACTCCTGCTCGTCCGGGCCGGAGGCTTCGGTGATGCCGTCTGTGAAGAGCAACAGACGATCGCCGGAGCGCAATTCGACGGCGGTGTCTTCGTAGCGCCAGGAAGGGAAAACGCCCAGCGCGGCCCCGCCCTGGTCCAGCGTCCGGTAAGCCCCGGAAGAGATCAGGATCGGGTAAAGGTGCCCGGCGTTGCAGTAGCGCAACGTCCGGGTTTCGCCGTCGAGCACTGCATAGAGAAACGTGACGAACTTGCCGGTCGCGAGGTTTTCGCAGAGCAGGGTATTGACTTTTGCGCACAGCCCCGCCGGCGTCTCCGAGCTGCCGGCGAATGCGTGCACCGCCGCCTGCACATTGGCCATGAGCAACGCCGCGGAAACGCCCTTGCCCACCACGTCGGCAATGCAGATGGCCAGCCTCTGCCCGTCCAGCTTGAACACGTCGTAATAATCGCCGCTCACCGTGCGCGCCGGCTGCCAGGCGCCCGCCACTTCGAAGCCGGCGAGTTGGGGAATCTGCTTGGGCAGCAGCGATTGCTGTATCTCCCGGGCGCGTTCGAGCTCCTGCTCCTGCATTTCAATCCGCTCCGCGCCCTGTTCCACCGAACGCTCGAGTTCCCGGTTGCGCAGATCCAGGCGCTCTTTCGTCGTTCGGTAGAGATATAAGAAAAAACCGAAGACGAATGTGATCAGAAAAGGAAACTTCCAGCCGGTCCTCATGAGATGGGAAAGCGTTTGCGGAGTGGGCGGGGCGAGGAGCCACACAACCGCGCTCGAAATCAGGTAAACAGGGACCGTGAGCACAAGGAGAGTGGGCAGAAAAACCAGCCAGTCGAAAGGGAATGGCCTCTTAGAATAAAGCGGGCGCGACCAATTGATGGCGGGGGTGAGGAAATTCCCAATGCAGAGTGAGTAGACCAGGATGGTGGCAGGATTGATCTGCTGGCCAATCGCCCAGAAGACGGCGCCAACGACGGCGGCAATTGCGGCGTAAAGGCCTTGCCGCCGGGCAAACCGCGCTAGAGACGGAACGTTCATCCTCTCACCGCCGTGCTCACCGAATCTCTGTATAGCTAGACAATCATTCTAGCCGCGCGATCGCTGTCCCGGGCAGGGAGAAGGCAAAATCATGGAGGCAGATGCCGTCTGGAGCAAACGGGGCCTGTTTCTGCCGCGGTCCTGCCGGGCGCGAATGAACCTCCGGCGCCGGACTCGAAGCTTATTTCCCGGCTAAACGAAACCAGAGTGATTGCACCCCGAAGCCGTAGCCCTCAAGTCGACGCGACCGCAAGGAGCTCGATCCTGCACAAGACTCGAACTGCGCACACCTACTCTGGTTTTGCTATTAAGCGGCGGCCCTCATGCCAGGCGCTCCGCCTTCAGAATCCAACCAGCACCGGCTCCATCTCCAGGCGAATCCCAAATCGCTCTTCGACAGTCGCCGAGATCCGGCTCGCCAGGGCCAAAATCTCCGCCGCCGTGGCGCTGCCGCGCCCATCCGGCCCTCGCCCGGCCGATCCGACCCCACCGGGTCCGATATTGACGAGCGCCAGCGCGTGGCGGGAGGAGACGGCGGCGTTGCCGAGCGTATAGCCCTTCCGGAATCCGGCCTGCTCGATGAGCCAGGCGGCGGAAATCTTCACGCGGCCTTCGTTCTCGGGGCCGGGTCCGGCGGGAAAGCGCTGCGGCGCTGCGGCGCTGCGCGCGGCGATCTCTTGGAAAAGATCTTCGCTCACCACTGGATTCTTGAAGAAGCTGCCCGCGCTGCGGCAGTCGGGGTCGCCGTCCACCAACAGCATTCCTTTTGACCGGCGAATGCGGCGGACAGCGGCGGCGACTTCGGCAAGGCTGGGTTGGGAGCCGGCTGACCGGCCGGCCGCGATGGCGCGTTCCACGTCGGCGTAGCGGAGCGTGGGCGCGCCGCCGGGAGTGAGCCGGTAATCGACGCGGGTGACGATGCACCATCCGGCATCAGTCGAGTTGAAGCGGCTGCGGCGATAGGCGAAGCCGCACTGGGCGGCGGTGAACTCGACGAAGCCGCGCTCGCGCAGGTCGAAGGCGCGCACCCGCTCGATGACTGAAGCAACCTCCTGCCCATAAGCGCCCACGTTTTGCACGGGCGTGCCCCCCACGCTGCCGGGAATGCCGGCCAAGCACTCGATGCCCGCGGAGCTGTCCCCGACGGCGCGCTCGACAAATGCATCCCAGTTTTCCCCGGCTGCGGCCTGATAGATGCATTGCGGGGGCTGGCCTGAAGATTGTGGGTCGTGCGGAGCGCCGTCCACGGTGATGCCGCGCAAGGCTACGCGCAGGACGAGGCCGTTGAATCCGGCATCAGAGACGAGCAGGTTGCTGCCGCCGCCGAGCACGAAGAGGGGAAGGCCGCGCTCCTGCCCCCACGCCGTCGCTTCCACGAGTTCTTCTTCGCTGGCTGCCTCCGCGAACCACCGCGCAGGACCGCCGATGCCGAAGGTGGTGAACGGCGCCAGCGGCTCATTTTCTTTGATGAGCATCGAATATAGGCTATACCTCATCTCAGACGATAGAATGGTTATAGGCAGCTTCCCCTGCCGGAGGTAAACATGTATCCAGAACTGATGGTCATTCCGATGCGCGAGGAGTTAGTGCGCGCCGGGATTGAAGAAACGCGCACCGCCGAAGAGGTGGACACGGCGCTGGCCCAGCCGGGCACAACCCTGCTGGTGGTGAACTCGATCTGCGGCTGCGCGGCGGGCAAAATGCGCCCCGGCCTGCGCATGGCGCTGACCAGCTCCGTCAACCTTCCGGACCGCAAGATCACTGTCTTTGCGGGCCAGGACCGCGAGGCCACAGAGCGCGCGCGCAGCTACTTTGAAGGCCATCCGCCCACCTCTCCGGCGGTCGCCATTCTCCGCGACGGAAAGCTGGCGTACCTGATGCAGCGCTTCGTGATCGAGCAGGCCACGGCGCAGGAGATTGCGCAGGAGTTGATGCGGGCGTTCGACGAGTTCTGCGCTAAAGCAACGGCGTAAGGACCGCGCGTCAGACCTTCCGGATCGGCCCCGGATAGCGTGCAATCGCCGCATCTGCGGTGAGCAATGTGATCCCTTCGACTATGGCCTGCGCGATCAGCAGCCGGTCGAAGGGATCTTTATGTATCGCCGGCAGAACATCGACCGAGACGGCGTGTTGGCCCAGCACAGGTAACTCCTCATAACCGGACTCAAGCAGTTCGTGACGAATGATCCGGGGATCGATTCTGTAATCCAGCTTCCCAAGGCCGCGCTTAATCGCGATCTCCCAAAGGCTCACAGTGCTGAATAGCAAATTGTTCTCCGGATCATTGAGAACCAGGCGAGCTGACCGGGAGATACGGGCGTCCGAAGCCGGAACCCAGAGTACCAGGTGGGTGTCTAAGAGGAATTTCATTCCCGGCCGTAAAACATCTCCTCAATTTCGGCGGCGAATGGGCCCTTGATGTCGTCTGGAGCCGTGTACTGCCCCTTCATGAAGCCAATCCTTCGCCTCGGCTTCTTTTGCGTCGGTGCGCCGATCGGAACCACTTGGGCTCTCGGGTTGCCGGCCTTGGCGATGATGAATGGCTCGCCCGCCGCGGCCTCTTCGACGAGCCGCGAGAGGTGGGTCTTGGCTTGGTGAATGTTGACGGTGCGCACGGGCTCCTCCGAATGAACTAAGTCTACTTAGTTTAGTCCATTCTTGCGCCGGCACGCAAGGTTTCGCCGCCGCGGCCGTTCACCGCCCTACTCGCGCATCCTGGTCTCTGGCCCCGCCGGCCGCCAGCGCCCGCTGCACGTGGCTGTGCTTGCGGCTATAGGTGAAATAAATAATCTGCCCCACGATCAGCCAGCTCCCAAAACCGATCCAGGCCGGCGCATCCAGCGAAAGCATCAACGCTAGAGACACGATCATGCCGCAGATGGGCACTACGGGCACCCAGGGCGTCCGGAACGGCCGGTGCACATCGGGCTGCTTCACCCGCATCACCCACACGCCCAGGCACACAATAGTGAAGGCCAGCAGCGTGCCCAGGCTCACCAGCTCGCCCAGGAACGCGATGGGGAAAAACGCCGCCAGGAACGCCACGAAGATCCCCACCACGATGGACGTGATGTAAGGGGTGCGGAAACGCGGATGAATCCTGCTCGCCCACTTCCAGAACAGCCCGTCGTGGGACATGGTGTAAAGCACGCGCGACTGGCCCAGCAGCATGACCAGCATCACCGACGCCAGCCCGGCGATGGCCCCCAGGTCGATCATCCACACCCCCCATCGCACGCCGATCTCCGCCGCGCCATCGGCCACCGGGGCCGCTACATTGAGGGTGGTGTAGGACTTGAGCCCGGTCAGCAAACCGGATACGACGATATAAAGAATGGTGCAGAGAATCAGCGATCCCAGGATTCCGAAGGGCAGGTCGTGCTGCGGGTTCTTGGCCTCCTGCGCGGCCGTGGAAACCGCGTCGAACCCGATATACGCAAAGAAGACCACCCCGGCCGCGCGCATGATGCCGGACCAGCCGAACTGGCCGAAGTGGCCCAGGTTTTGGGGGATGAACGGATGCCAGTTGGCGACCATATGCTGCCAGTGAGCGAAGGCGAAGACCGTGGCCAGCCCGATAAAGATGAGCAGGACTGAAACCTTCACCATCACCGCGGCGCTGTTGAAGTTGGCCGACTCGCGCACTCCCACCACCAGGATGATGGTGATGAGGACGATGGCCGTCAAAGCAAAGACGTCAACGTGCGCGGACAGGGCGTGCCCGAAGAGCGAAAGCGAAATCGCCGGCGTGGGGTTGAATGGCAGCTTGACGCCGAAAGAACCCAGCAGGCTGGTCACGTAGCCGCTCCAGCCCACCGCGACGGTGGCCGCGCCGAACGCATATTCGAGCACCAGCGCCCATCCGATGATCCAAGCCACCAGCTCGCCCATGGTCGCGTAGCCATAGGTGTAGGCGCTGCCGGCGATAGGAATCATCGACGCGAACTCGGAGTAGCACAGGCCGGCGAAGATGCATCCGACTCCGGCAATGATGAAAGAGATCACGATGGCCGGTCCGGCGAACTGCGCGGCCGCGGTGCCGGTGAGCACGAAGATTCCCGCCCCGACAATGGCGCCAACGCCCAGGGTGATCAGATTGATCGGACCGAGCGCGCGCTTGAGTGAGTGCTCGTGTGTTTCGGCGGCCTCCGCCAAAATCGTGTCGAGGGGCTTGGTCGCTAGCAGCCTGCTAGGCATGCGCTCCCTCCGCCGTGTGATTCCGGGCGCGATAGCGTCCGCGCCGCTCCACCGGCGCCGGCGCCCGGTTGCAGTGGAGGCAAAGTAACCTGAACGCGAATGACGGACCTCCTTGCTACTGATTGGCCCCGGATTCAGCCGGGCCGCCGGGCGCTGGGGCCGCGAGGCGGCTCGACCAGAAAAGATAGACGGGAATGCCCAGCAGCACCAGCACCAGGCCCGGCCACGTGTACTGGGGCTTGTACCGCAATAATACGATACAGATCCAGGCGGCCATGACGATGTAGAGCGCGGGCAGCAGCGGATAGCCGAAGGCCTTGTAGGGCCGCGGCGCATCGGGCCGCTTGAAGCGCAGTACGAACAGCCCGGCGATGGTGAGGATGTAGAAGACCAGCTCCGCGAAGATGATGTAGTCGAGCAACTGGCAGTAGGAGCCGGAGATGCACAGCAGCACCGTCCACGCGCCCTGCACCAGAAGCCCGGCCACGGGCGTCTTGTAGCGCGGATGCAGCTTGCCCACGGATTTGAAGAAGAGGCCGTCGCGGCTCATGGCGTAGTAGACGCGCGCTCCCGCCAGAGTCATGCCGTTGGCGCAGCCGAAGGTGGAGATGAGGATGGCCGCGGCCATCAGTTGCGCGCCGCCAGCGTGGAAGATCTGGCCGAGCACGGCCGTGGCCACGCGATCCTCAGTGGCGAACTGAATGCCGCGGGCCAGCGCCGTGGCCCCGTGCGGGTCGCCGTGCAGGGGCAGAACCAGCAGGTAGCCCAGCGAGACCAGGAAGTAGACCGCCAGCACAAAGCCTGTGCCCAGCGCCAGCGAGAGCGGCAGATTACGCTGGGGATTCTTCACCTCGCCGGCCGTGAAGGTGACGTTGTTCCAGGCATCGGCGGCGAAGAGCGAACCGACCTGCACCACGGCCAGAATCACCAGCAGATTGACCCACGCCGATGGGCCCGCCCACGCCCACCTGCACGGGGTGCAGCGAGCCCCAGCCAGCGTTCCGCCAGAACTGGCTGAAACCGGAACCGAAGTTGGCCTTCCAGGCCGTGGCGTTCACGCCCACCGTGAAGGCCAGCAGCACCAGAGCGGCGAGCGAGAGCGCCTTGGCCGAGGTGAAGATGTTCTGGATCAGCGCGCCCAGCTTGACGCCGAAGATATTCACAATGGTGAGGAAGACCACGATCGCAATGCCGGCAATATTGGCGGTGTTGACGCCGATCTCCATGTTGCCCAGTACCATGGGCCCCACGCGCAAGGCGGGAACGTGGGCGATGTGCCAGAGCCAGTGAGTGGTGGAGACGGAGGGGAAAAAGACGCCGAGAAACTTGCCGAAGGCCACGGCGACGGCGGCGATGGTGCCGGTCTGGATGACGAGAAACAGCGTCCAGCCGAAGAGGAAACCCCAGAGCGGGCCGAGCGACTCGCGCAGGTAGACGTACTGGCCGCCGGCGCGGGGCATCATGGCCGCCAGCTCGCCGTAGCTGAGCGCGCCGATCATGGTCATGATGGCCGTGACCACCCAGGCGGCCAAGAAAAGCGCGGGCGAATTCACATCGCGGGCGATGTCGGCGTCGACGATGAAGATGCCGGAGCCGATCATGGAGCCGATCACGATGGCCGTGGCGCTGAAGAGGCCGAGCGATTGCGCCAGCCGGGGCGGCTGAGCGGATGTGACCGGTTCTGGTGTGGGGATGAGGTCTGGGGCTGTCACTCAAAACGATTTCTACCCGATTTTGCCGGGATTGTCTCTAGATTTCTTCTGGACGAGCACTTTATTGCGGCCGTTGCTTTCCTTTCGAACCGGCTGGCCGGCTTTTCGGATCAGTGTCCGGCCGCGCTGCCCGAAGCCGTGGTCCGCCACGCCTGCGCCACTGGGGGAGGCAGCTTATCCATTTGGCTCAGAAAAGTAGTGACCTGCCAGATCTGCTGTTCGTTGAGCGTCTGCTTCCATGCCGGCATCCCGCTCCATCTTACCCCGTGCGTGATGATGTAGAAGTTCTGGTTGGGGGGCATATCGGGCGCGTCGGTCACAAATTGCGGCGGGCGCGGATAGAGCGCATTCGCAAGCATTGCTTGGGGATGAACCGGGTCGCCGTGGCAAGAGGAACAGTTGGATTGATAGAGCTTCATTCCGGCCGTCAGGGTGGCTTCGGTGGGTTGGAGCGGATTTGCCGTCTCCGGCGCGTGCTTGTCCACTGCGGCGTCGAGCGCGGGCATGGCGATCCCTTCCTCGATAGCGCCCACCGGAGCATCCGCGCGCGGATCGACGAAGCCATAGCGAAGATAGCAGACTCCTGCCAGCACCACGCCCAGAACGCCAATGATCACGCCCGCAAAGAATTTGCCCATTCCGATCTCCCTTCGGACGGTTGCGAAGCGGCGTTCGTCATCCCCAATACGAATCTACAACCGTCCTATAAAAATTGCAGATTAAATTGCAAGCCACCAGGGCGAACCATGAAAGCGCGAATCCCGCCCTGCTCAGCCCAGCTCGGCTTTCCAGCGCCGGAACTCGGCAGCAGGATCGGGCGCGCGAAAGAGCGCGGCGGAAACCGCGACGGCGCTGGCTCCGGCAGCCAACACCAGCGGCGCTGTTTCAAGCGTAATGCCGGCCGCGGCCGTGAGCACGCGCTTCGAACCGGCCTGCGCGCGCAACCTGCGCACGCCTTCAGGACCGATGGGCGCTTTGGAGGTTTGCTTGGTGGTGGTGGCATAGACGGGACCGACGGCCAAGTAGTCTACCGGCTCATTCAAAATGCCGGGCAAAAGCACGTCGCTGCCGCCAAAAGTGCCCACGATGCGGCCGGGGCCGAGCAGCCGGCGCGCCTCCGCGGGCGAAACGTCGCCGGCGTCCACGTGCACGCCGTCAAAACCAGTCTTTTCCACCAGATCCGCGCGATCATCGAGAATTAACTTGATGGTTGGAGCGGGCAACGCCGCGCGCAGAACCTCCGCATCGGCCAGCAGTTCGGCGCCGGAGCCGGTCTTATTGCGGTATTCGAGCAGCGTCACGCCGGCCTCGGCCAGCTCGTTGCCCAGCCGGCGCAGAAACTCTGCGCGGCCGACGGCGGGAATGACCGAGGCGTCGAGGATGGGATAGATCCTGGGAAAGGAAAAGCTCATGCAACAAGGGTAAAACAGGGTAGATAAACAAAGGGGTCAAAGATCGGGCGAAGTCAGGGCTTGCAGCAATAGCTGGCGGCGCTTTTGCGGATGAGATGTGAGGAACTCGAACCCGGGCGCTGCCATTACAATCGAATCCGATGGCCGGCCCCACCTACGCACAACAATTGCTCCCGCTCCTGGCCCGGAACAGCTTCCGCCTGGGCCAGTTCAAGCTCTCGTCCGGGGGAACCAGCGACTACTACATCGATTGCCGCACCACGACGCTCCACGCCGAGGGCGGACGGCTGACCGGGCACGCGATCCTCGAACTGCTGGAGGCTAACGGCATTGAAGCCGAGGCCGTGGGCGGACTCACCCTGGGCGCCGACCCTGTAGTCTGCAATGTGGCCACGGCCAGCGCATGGCGGGCGCTTTCCAGGTCCGGCGCGCCGCTGCTGCACGGCTTCCTGGTGCGCAAGGCTGAGAAGACGCACGGGACCGGGCGGCGCATGGAGGGATTTTGCCGCGCAGGGGCGCGCGTGGCGATTGTGGATGACGTGTGCACCACCGGCGCCTCAACCATCGCCGCCATCGAGGCCGCTCAGGAGGCGGGAATGACGGTGGCGGCTGTGGTGTGCATTGTGGAGCGCGAAGAGGCCAACGGCCGGCCGGCTGTGGAAGCCGCGGGCCAAGGCGCGCCGTTCCTCAGGCTCTTCACCGCCAACGAGGTGCGCGCGGAGCATGTGAAGCAACTAGAGGAGGCAGGCGCGTAGCCATTCGCCAACGCTGTCACGAATGGCAAGGGCAACCCCGGCGCATGTGGAGCTGCCCTCTGGCGTGCGCAATGAATCCCCTTGCCACCGACCGCTTTATTGCTGCGGCGAGCTTTGCGCCTGCGCCTGTGACTGCGACTGAGCCTGTGACTGACCCTCGCCCGTTGTCTGAGACGCCGGGTTCGATTGTGCCGACTCCGCTGGCATATTCGTCAGCATCTGCACCTCGACGCGCCGGTTCTCCAGTCGCCCTTTCGCGGTGTCGTTTGAAGCCACCTCCACCGACTTGCCGATGCCGATCAGGTAAAAGTCGGCGCGGGGCAATGTTGTACTTCGAGGCCA
The DNA here is from genome assembly GCA_963808795.1 of uncultured Acidobacteriota bacterium. Taxonomy (GTDB): domain Bacteria; phylum Acidobacteriota; class Terriglobia; order Terriglobales; family Acidobacteriaceae; genus Telmatobacter. The sequence goes on along the minus strand of CAWEGL010000009.1, from coordinate 252,635 downwards.
GGTACTGCACCACCGCATCGGCGCGGCGCTGGCTCAGGTCGTAGTTGTACTGAACCGGCCCGGTCGAATCACAGCCGCCAGTGACCTCGAGGATAAAGTTCTGGGCGGAGGTGAGCTGGGCGGCAAAGCTGTCCAACTGGCTGCGGTCGGCATCGGTCAGCACGGCCTTATTAAAGGCGAAGTGCACGCTAACGTCGGCCTCCTGCTTGTAGTTGTCCAAGCCCTCCACAACGCTATCCAATGAATCGGCGCGATGCACGGCGTCGTTGGCCGCGGATTGGGCGGTACCGGCTTCCGTGCTGGCGTTCTGCGCGTTCTGGTTGGCCGTGTCCGCCGTGTTCTGCGCCTGTGTGATGCCCGCTTGCGCACGGCTGTTTACGTCCTGAATCTGCCGGTTGTTCTGGGCTGCCTCATTGTCCAGTTTCCCGGTGTGCTCCACGAGCGGCGCGGTCTGGTTGCGCACATAGTTCTTGGTGGCGCATCCGCTCACGCCAAAGGCCACCAGAGCCGCCGCCGTCAACGCAAATCCGAAACGATGCGTAGTCATGACGATGTCCTTTCCTCTAGTCGGGAATTTCTTACTTGGTCAGGAGGGTAAAAGCCTCCTCGCTCTGGATAGGAAGCACGCCGCGCTCCATTCGAAGATGTTTTCCTAAATATATGAAAATAATGGATAAATTCGCACTGGACGGCGCGCATTGCGGCCCGCGGCCATGCAATTTTTACCCGATCTGGTAAGGAGTGCTCGCCGCCGGCCTTTGCCGGCCGGGTGCCCGTCCCTCCTTCTCGCTATCCTATGAACTAGAGCGGTTCCAGAGTTCACGTGCCCTTTTCAGGTTCGTGAAAGGTGGCATTTACTTCCACCCCAGCGAGCAAAAAATCGCTCGCTGGGGACCCCGGTTAAGGAAAATGCCACTCCGCAGTGTGCTTTCTGGGTACAGCAACTCTGGAACCGCTGTGGCGCCGCGCGCAGCGGCCTGAGCCATGGATCTTTACGAGAAAATCCGCACCTTGCCCACTCAGCCCGGCGTGTATCTTTACAAAAACGCTGAGGGTGAGGTGATTTATGTAGGCAAGGCCAACAACCTGCGCTCGCGGGTGCGGTCTTATCTGCTGGAGGCGTCGCAGGCCAACGCCAAAACCGGCTCGCTGATGCGCGAGGCCGTGGACCTGGACTACATCCTGGTGGCCAACGAACACGAGGCGCTGGCGCTCGAAAACAATCTCATCAAGCAGCGCAAGCCGCGCTTCAACATTCTGCTGCGCGACGACAAGACCTACCCTTATGTGAAGCTGACGCTGGCCGACCGCTTTCCCAAGGTCTTCGTCACGCGCCGCCTGCGCAAGGACGGCTCGGCATACTACGGCCCCTACTTTCCCGGCAACCTGGCCTACCGCGTGGTGGAGCTGATCCATCGCAGCTTCCTGCTGCCCAGTTGCAAGGTGGATCTGTCGCGCTATCATCCGCGCGCCTGCCTGCAGTACTACATTCACCGCTGCCTGGGCCCGTGCGTGGAGGGGCTGACTACGCCGGAGGCCTATAAAGACGCGGTGCGCGACGCGCAGCTTTTTTTGGAGGGCCGGCACGCCGAGCTGGAGCGGGCGCTCACCGCGCGCATGATGGCCGCCGCCGAAGCTGAGCAGTTCGAGGCCGCGGCGCGGCTGCGCGACCAGCTCTCCACCGTGCACCAGCTTGAGGAGAAACAGCGCATCGCCACCGCCGGCCAGGACGACGACGCCGATGTCTTCGGCTACCACTACGAGGACGGCAGCCTGGCCGTGAATCTCTTTCACATGCGCGCCGGCAAGATCGTGGACCGCCGCGAGTTCTTCTGGGAAGACCTGCAAATACCGGGAACAGGGAATAGCCACCCCAGCGAGCAGAAATCGCTCGCCGGGGACCCCGGCAGGGAACAGGGAATAGAAAACACGGAACCCGGTTCAGGCCTCGGGGACGATGAGAACGGGTTGGAGTTCAGTGCGGGTGAGGTCTTTAGCGCGCTGCTCAAGCAGCTCTACATCGACCAGCATTACGTGCCGCGCACCATCCTCGTCCCGGTGGACTTTGGCGACCGCGAATCGCTGGGTGCGCTGCTCAGCGAGCGCGCCGTCCACCGCATCGAGCTGGCCGTGCCGCAGCGGGGCGAGAAGCGCTCGCTCGTCGATCTGGCGGGGCAGAACGCCAAGCAGTCTTATACGCAGCGCTTCCGCGTGCTGGAGCCCTCGCGCAAGGCCATTCAGGAGGCGCTGGCGGACGCGCTGCTGCTGCCCGAGCTGCCGCGGCGCATCGAATGCTTCGACATCTCCCACATTCAGGGCGCTGAGACTGTGGCGTCGCTGGTGGTCTGGGAGGACGGGAAGATGAACAAGTCCGCCTACCGCAAGTTCAAGGTGATGAGCGTGGTGGGCGTGGACGACTTCGCCTCCATGCGCGAAGTAGTCGAGCGGCGCTACAAGCGCATCCGCGAGCAGTTGCCCCAGGCCTCAAGGAACTCCGGCAATCAAGATGCGGAGGAAGGCGGAGGGTTCAACCTCCGCATAAAGCCGGCAGGATCGACACAGGCTTTAGCCCCTGCGGGAAAGCCCTCCAGAAGCAAAGAACCCTCCACCATGCCCTCGCTCATCCTCATCGATGGCGGGCTTGGCCAGCTTCACGCCGCCGCCGAGGCCCTGGAATCCCTCGGCTTCACCTCGCAGCCGCTGGCCGCCATCGCGAAAAAGGAAGAGGTGATTTACGTCTACGGCAGCGAAGAGGAGCCCATCGTTCTCGACCGCCGTTCGCCGGTGCTGCATCTGGTGCAGATGATCCGCGACGAGAGCCATCGCTTCGCCGTCGGCTACCACCGCCAGCGCCGCGCCATACGCGACCGCGATTCGGAACTGTTGGCGATTCCCGGCGTCGGCCCGCAAACCCGACAGCGGCTGCTCACCCACTTCGGGAGCCTGCGCGACGTGCAGCAGGCCACGGCTGAATCGTTAGCAGCCGTCGTCTCGCGCAAAACCGCCGAGATCATCTGGCGGCATTTTCATGAGACGCAATCAGCAGCAACATCGGAGTAGGATGACCGCCGAGGCCATTTTTCAGCCGAAATACCATGGCTTTCCTGTCGCGATATCGAGGGTTTCGAGGGGATGACGACCACGTGATCGCCCACGACCACTGCGGCAACCATCGGGGAGAGCTGCAGAGGAGCGAGTCTTGCGGATGCTTTTACTGTCTATCCGTCTTTCCACCCGCTTCCATATGTGAATGGATTGACGAAGAACAGACCGCGCTGTGTCCTCATTGCGAGATCGACGAGGTGATCGGCTCCGCCTCAGGCTATCCGATCACCAAGGAGTTCCTCGAACCCATGCACGCCCACTGGTTTGACTCTGTGCTTTGACTCGTGACTATGAATCGCGAACTTGAAGAAAAATCGCCTGTGAACTATAGTTAACACATGATCGAGGTCCGCCAGACCGACCTCTTCGCAAATTGGCTGCGCAAGCTCCGCGATGAACAAGCACGCGCTCGCATTCAAATCCGCATCCGCCGTCTCTCGCTGGGCAACTTCGGAGACGTAAAGCCCGTCGGCGAAGGCGTCAGCGAGCTGCGCATCGACTACGGGCCAGGTTACAGGGTTTACTTTCAGCAGACCGGAACGTCGCTGGTCCTCCTCCTTGTCGGGGGCGACAAGAAAACGCAGGACGCGGATATTGCAAAAGCGAAGAAACTGGCAAAGGAGGCTAAAAATGGCGCTTAAAACGACCGTATGGGACCCTTCGGAGTATCTTGAAAGCCCGGCAGCAATCGCCGCCTATCTCGAAGCTGCCTTCGAAGATGGGGACGCTTCTCTGATCGCCGCCGCCCTCGGGGATATTGCGCGCGCCATCGGAATGACCCAGCTTGCCAGCCAGGCGGGGGTCACGCGCGAGGCGCTCTACAAAGCCCTTTCGCCCACCGGCGATCCCAGGCTCTCCACCTTCCTGGGCGTGATGAAGGCGCTTGGCATCAAACTCACCCCCCGCGCCGCCTGAGCCGCGCGCGCCGCCTCAGCCCGCCTTGGCCAGCTCGCGATGATGATTCTTGACCGCGATTCGCTTCCCGCAAGTAGGGCAGGAGAAACCATCCATGACGCCGAGGCAGCTTACCGGGGCCGCGCACCACGGGCAGGGTCCCTTGAGCTCGCCCATGCCCAGAAGCGGACCGGCAAGGGGAGCGATGATGCCCGCTAGGATCATGGGAATGCCCGCGATGGCTCCCAGCCAGGTCAGGCACAGCATGCCCCCGACAATGATCAGGACGGGCGCGGCCAGTATTCCAAAGAGCATTCCGCCAAAAGCCCCTCGCAACGGAGCCTTCTGATGCTCCCGCGGGACAGGTTTTTCCACGGCATCGTGCATGGTTGCGGTTCCGCAGTGAGGGCAAAAGCTCCACGGCGACTCGAGCTGCGCTCCGCATTTCAAACAGGAACTATCCATTGGACGACCTCCTTCTGACCGTTAAAAGGCGTCCGAGTCAGGGCGCGGCGGGAAGGATAGGCGCGGCGTTCCAGCTCCGTCTGGCGAGGTCTGCCGTGACGAAAACCGAATCCTTGCAAACTATCCAATTCTGCCCAACCCTGGTTCGTCTGCAATTTCGAGTATGGAAGTGGGGTATTTGAGTGTCTGTGATTAGGATCACATATTGAGTCCCAACAAGGCCAAGCGAGAGAAGGCCGGCGGGGACCGATTTATAATGCGGAACTGGCCGAGACAGCCTTTCGTGGTTGCGGCTACGCCGGCTTTCGCAGCCGATCCGATTTCAGAAAAGGCCTTTCATGCTCGATTTATTCGCGATGCGCGGCCGCATCCTGGTTGCCCTCATGGCTGCTCTCCTGGCTGCCGCTTCCGCTAGCGGGCTTAGCGCGCAGATGGTTTCGCCGTCGATGGACGAACCGGGCCTGCCGTTTTCTTATTTTTCCAAGCCGACAGACGAGATTGGGATGATGGACGCGCCGGCGGCGACGGAAGTTACGCCGGAAGGCTACCTGCGCACGGGCTATGGCGAGCTGATGTTCTTCAGCGGGCCGGAGCTTGAGCCCACCAGCGTGCGCATCAGGACGCTGGAGCGGGGCGATCTGCCCATCATTCATTACCAGTTCGCGCAGAACGGCATCCTCTATCGCTTCACCCTGTTCGCCGCCACGATGAGCGGCAAGCCGGAAGGCCCCCTGGTGAATTTCATCCGCGTGGAGATGAAGAACCAGAACCGTGAAACCACGCGCGCGATTCTGGCCACGGGTGTGCGCTACGATGCGCCCAACGACACCGGCGCGCCGCACGGCGACAATCGCTTCACTCGCCCGGCAGAGGGAGAATTCCCGGGCGATTACCGGCAGCCGGGAGTGCAGTTCAACCCGGACTGGGTTTATTCGTTCGGCCCCGGCCGCTTCCTGCGCGATGGGCGGCTGCTGTATAGCTTTCCGGCCGGTTATGCCACGCGCGGCTGGACGCTGCATGGGTTCTACAACTATCCGCAGGACGTGTCGAGGCCGGATAAGCTGGATGTAGACCCGGTGGTGCCGGTGGGAATCGTGACGTACTCGCGGCTACTGGAGCCGGCGGAGGCGTGGACGCTGGACTTCAAGATGCCGCTGGCGCCCACAGACGATCCCGCGGAGCTGGCGGAGATCGCGCGGCTGGACTTCGCACCGGCCGAGGAACAGACGGCCGCGTTCTGGACAGGGATTCTTCAGCGCGGAATGCAGATCGATCTGCCGGAGCGGAAGGCTGTGGACACGTTTTATGCCAGCCTGGTCTACGATCTGATGGCCATCGATCACATCGGGCCCGATTACATTCAGACGGTCAACAAGCTCCACTATCATGCCTTCTTTCTCCGTGACGGCGCAGACATCGTGCACGACTACGACATCACCGGCTACCCCGTGATCGCGCGGCAGTGCCTGGATTTTTTCGCCAAATCGCAAAAGCCCGACGGGAACTTTCTGTCCCAGTCCGAGGAGTACGACGGATGGGGCGAGGCGGTGTGGGCCTATGGGCAGCACTACCGCATCACGCGCGACCGGGAGTTTGCCGAGTGGGCGCTGCCGCAGATTGCACGGGCCGTGGAGTGGCTCAAGAAGGCGCGCGCGGCGGATCCTTTGCACATTATGCCGGCCAGCGACGTGCACGACAACGAGGACGTTCCAGGCCACATCACCGGCTACAACTTTCTGGCGCTGAGCGGCCTGCGGGTGGCGATCGAGATGGCGCGGCAGACCGGCCATGCGGACCTGGCGGCGAACTGGCAGGCTGAATACGATGACTACCAGCGGGCTTTTTTCAAGGTGCTCGACGCGCAGGCGGCGGCGCATAACGGCTACATTCCGCCGGCGCTGGACGGGCAAAAAGGCGGCGACGACTGGGGCAACCTGCTGGCGGTGGTTCCCGAGCCGATTCTGGACCCGCACGATCCTCGCGTGACGGCGACGCTCAAGGCCGTGCAAGCCAAGTACGCCGAAGGCATCATGACCTACGGCGACGGCGAGTTCCTGCACCACTATCTGACCATCAAGAACACCATGACGGAGGTGATCCGCGGCGATCAGCAGCGGGCCATCGGCGAATTCTATGCGCTGCTGCTGCACACCAGCTCCACGCAGGCGGGGTTCGAGTACGCCATCCGGCCGTGGGGCGACCGGAACTTTGAGGACAACCTGGCGCCGCACGGCTGGTTCGCAGCCGAGTACCGGACGCTGCTGCGCACCATGCTGGTCCGCGAGGCAGGACCTGAGCTGCATCTGCTTTCGGCCGTGTCGCCCGAATGGATTGGACGCGGCAAAGTGATCGCCGTACGTCAGGCGCCCACCAACTTTGGTCCCATCGCCTTTAGGCTCGATCAACCGTCGGACACAGAAGCCGTTCTGCGGATCGATGCGGCGTTCACTGCGCCGCCGCGGCAGATGATCATTCATATTCCTTGGTTCGTCGCGCTGAGATCGGCCACCGCGGATGGGCAGCCTGTGCGTGCAACCGGGGACGTGGTTGCCGTGTCTCCGCGTACGCGGGTGGTGCGTTTGGAGTGGGTGCGCAAACCCCAAGCGCCGATGATGAGCTATCAAGCCGCGGTGAGGGCCTACGAAGCCGAGTACGCGCGGCGTTACCAGATCCTGATGCACGGCGAAGCGGCGGCCAAGCACTGAATCCCCGTGCTGAAACGGCAGCCTTGCTGATAGCATCGCGGTGGAATCAGGAAGATTGAGCATGGATACATTGCGCATGGACAAGTGGCTGTGGGCGGCGCGGTTTTTCAAGACGCGGACGCTGGCATCGCGGGCCTGCGACCTGGGCCGGATTCAGGCCAAGGGAGTGAAAGCCAAGCCCGCGCGCGAGGTGCGGGCCGGCGACCGGCTGCAGGTGGAAAATGAGGGCGGCAGCTTTGAGATCGAGGTGCTGGGAGTGAGCGGGATGCGCGGCCCGGCGGCGGTTGCGCAGACGCTCTACCGGGAAACTGAGGCCAGCCGCGAGGCGCGTTTGAGGCTGGCGGAAGAACGCAAGGCAATGCGCGAGTTCGCGCCCGTACCGGCGCGCAGGCCCTCCAAGCGCGACCGGCGGCGGATCATTCAGTTCCGCGGCGGAGCTTAGAACTGCGGAAACGCGCGAAGCCCGGCCGATGGACCGGGCTTTGCGCCGTAATCGACTTCTGGACGCTTCTGCGGCTGCTTACGCGAGCAGGCGCTGGACCTTCTCCTCAATCACGTCCTGCGCCACATAGCCCACTACCTGGTCGGCTACCTTGCCTCCCTTGAAAAATAAAAGCGTAGGAATGCCGCGAATACCGTAACGCGAGGGAGTAGCCCCATTCTGGTCCACGTTGACTTTGGCCACCTTGATCTTACCCGCATAGCTTGCGGCCACGCCTTCCACAATCGGCGCAATCGCCTTGCAGGGACCGCACCAGGTCGCCCAGAAATCCACCAGGACCGGCTGCTCGCTCTGCAGCACCTCCTGGTCAAAGTTTGCATCGCTTACTTCCAAAATACCCAGCCCAGCCATGATCCTCCTTGCGGACCCGCACCCATCAAGTGTACAGGAAACCGTACCCCTTACAAGATGCGCAATGGAAGCGCAAAGTCGCAACGGACGCCGGGACGCTACACAGCGTGGGCAAGAGATGGAGCGCGCCGGCTTGCGAAAAGGCCTTCAATCTTCGCAACTTACAAAATTCATGGCGCGGGGCAGGTACAAACAGAAGCGCCCGGATCCTGGGAGGATCGCGGGCGCTAGAGCAGCCCTCCCCCAGAACTGCTCACGCAGCGAATTTAGGAGGTCTGCTCTGGAATAGCAAGCAAACTTAGGTAATAAGATGGTAATCAAAAATCTGGTGATTACTCAAAAGATCAACAGGCTTGGAAAAGGATAACCCATTGATAACCCTATTCCTGCGGGATAACAGCGTGGCTGCGCCAGAGAGAGACATTCAAACCTTCTCGTCCGCGCGGGGCGCTAAGGGGCGGGTTCGCTGCGAGCAAAGACAGGTGAACCGTTGAGGCGCACCCCTGCTCCGCATACATTCGATCTACCACTCCGGCGGCCGATGCGCAGGGCTACGAGCTGATGAAAAGCAAGTACTAGCCGCGGCCGCGTGAGCCGCCGCCTTTGCGCGCCAAGTAGCAGTCCCGGCAATATACCGGCCGATCGCCACGGGGCTCAAAGGGGACGGTGGTGGGCTGCCCGCAGGACGAGCAAATCACAGGAGTTCCCTGTGGGGGAGCCGAACGGTGGCCGGATCCCCCATGATCGCTTTTCTTGGCCATACGGCAAGGCTTACAGCGTTTGGGGGTAGAGTAACCGCGTTCCTGAAAAAACGCCTGATCGGCAGCGGTGAAGGTAAATTCCTGTCCGCACTCGCTGCATGTGAGTTGCATATCTCCGGCCATAGAACTCCTTTTGGGGGATTGTACCGCCCAATTGGTTTTTTGCATACAAAGATTCGTTTTAATTTGAAAAACTTATGCCCGGACGCGGGAAGTTCTTCATCGGCCGCATTTGCGCTGCCAGGCGGCGGGTTGCGGTCTTCCTGGACCGCCAGCAGCTGTTGGAGGCCGGGCAGAGGGTATACGCCGCATCCCGGCGCTGAGACGCTCTGGGCGCATAGAACGTACTGCATCTCAGTCCTGCGCGTTATCATCGTTGCACTCAATCTTGCTGGCCGAAGTGGGATCGATGCGGATCGTTTACATGCTTAATTCGCTCGGCATAGGCGGGGCGGAACGGCAGGCCCTGGGGCTGGCCGAGCGCATGGCCCGCCGCGGCCAACGCCGTAAGCCTGCTTGTCCTGCGCCCGCGCCTTGAGGAGGAATGGCCCACCGCTCTTCAAGCAGTGCATCTCGATATCCGCAAGACGCCAGCGAGCGTCCTGACTGGGGTTGTGCAAGCCCGCCGCTTTCTGCGCGAATTCCGTCCCGATCTCGTCCACAGCCAGAGTTTTCACTCCAACGTCGCGGCCAGGCTTCTCAAGCTGCTTGTTCCCACGCCCCGGGTTCTCTCCACGATTCAAAATGTCTATGAAGGCGGCTGGCTGCGGATGCTTGCTTACCGCTTGACTGATGGCCTCAGTCGGCGCACCACTGTGGTCAGCGAGGCGGTTGGGCGCCGATTCGTGCGCCTAGGGGCCGTCCCCCACCGCAAGTGTGGCGTTATTCCCAACTGCATCGACGCCAACGAGTTCGCGCCCGATCCTGTTCGCCGCCTGGAAACACGCGCCGCCATGAAGGCAAACGGCGGCTTCATTTGGCTGGCGGCCGGCCGCGTCGCGCCTTCCAAGGATTATCCAAACCTTCTCGCCGCCTTCGCCAAGGTGCACGCGTCGCGCCCCGATGCGTGCTTGTGGATTGCGGGCCAGGCAAGCGAAGGCGCGATCTCCAAGCTCCGCACCCTCGCCACCAGCCTTAACGCCGCTGATTCCATTCGCTGGCTGGGGCTGCGCCGCGACATTCCCGCTCTGCTCGACGCCGCCGATGCATTTGTGCAAGCCTCGGCATGGGAGGGAATGCCACTCGCCGTGGGCGAAGCCATGGCCATGGAGAAGCCTGTGGTCGCCACCGATGCGGGCGGTGTGCGCGAACTGGTAGGCGACGCGGGCGGTGTGGTTCCGTGCCGGAGTCCGGAGGCGCTTGCCGAAGCCATGCTTGGCCTCATGCGCCAGCAGTCAACCGTCCGCCAGGCGCTCGGCCGCGCCGCGCGCGAGCGCATCGCAAGCCGGTTCAGCATGGATGCAAGGGCGGGCGAGTGGGAAGCGCTTTACCAAACGCTGGTTGAAGATAAGAATTGAGCAATGCGCTTTTCGGCATTTCTCGGATGACCGTAGAGTCGCCAAGTGCTTGCGAGGCGGATTTTTCTTGACGAAAAATCCACTCGACTGTGGTGGTTCACTCGATACCAACATGGCGGCGCACGTCTCTTAGCGGTGAACGGGATCGGGCGCGAATCCCAGAAAATCTTTGCCGCGAGGGATTGTCCTTTTGCGGATGCCGGGGCTGCGAGCAACAGGCTCTTGGCGGTCTTTGCGGTACAAGAAAAAGGGCCGGAGGGTTAAGCTCCTGCCCTTTACTTATTGTGTGCCCGGCCGTTTCAGAACTGGAACGCCATCTGGAGGAAGACGCGCCGCGCCGCCGAGGCGGTAGAGAAGATTCCGCCTGCCAGCCCGGTGGACTGGTCGAAGCTTTTGGCGGTGACGTTTCCAACCGGGGTCCCGAGATCGATGTTGTTGAACAGATTCAAGGCCTGGGCGTTGAAGGACAGCGAGTACTTGCGGCCGGTATTCGACATTCCGCCGCGGGGACCGCCGCCGCCAAAGCCGCCGCCAAAGCCGCCGCGAAAACCACCGCCGCCGCCGCCGCCGCGGGGACCGCCGCCGCCGCCAAACCCTCCACCGCCCGGTCCGCCGCCGCCCGGACGTGGACCTCCGGCTTGTTCCCCGACCTTGGGGCCAATGCCGAAGGACCGGGTGAGGCGCAGATTGAAGGTAACCCCGGACGGGCTGTTGCCCAAATTGGTCGGTACGAGGGTCTCTCCGGGTTGCGGCACTGTGTCGAAGCTGCCGAGGCTGGTATCGACCACGTTGCTCGGGTTCGATGCCTCAGTGGCGTAGGCCGGGCGGTCATTAAAGAAGGCGTCGCCGGTCAGATCGTAAGGGGTGGTGATGTCGAAGGGTCCGCCTTGCCGCGCGACCAGGAATGGATTGAAGGAGAGGCCCCACGGACCCGAGTAATTGCCCATCAGGAAGAGCATCTGCTTGTGGACGAAGCCTGCGCGGCCGTAGTCCTGGCTCAGGTTATAGGAATTGGATGGATTCGATCCGCCCCCGCCGTCCGAATTGGCGTTTGTCCAGTTGTAAAACCCCATAATCCCAAACCGGGGAGAAAAGCGGGCGTTGATGTTCACGATTATTTGGTTCTGCTTGAACACCGCCTCGGGGAAGTACTGCCTTACGATGCCCAGCGACGGGTCGGGCCGCACGCCGGTCAACGTGGAACTGCCGTACTCGAACGTGCCCGGCAAAAAGGCATTGGAGTCGCGCACCACCAACTGGTGGGCGCCGAAGGAATGCAGATAGGTGACCGTCAGTGTGGAGACCTTGGTCAACTGCTGTTCCACGCTGCCACTAAACTGTTCGGCATAGGGTGCGCGGTAGCTGGGCGAGATCTGATAGATCTCCGGCGTCGCCGTCGTTCCAGTGCCGCACGTGGCCAGGTTGATATCGCTGAGGCTGGTGGCGTTGAAGCAATCCGGATTGGCGATCGTGATCTGCTTTTGGCTGCTGGGACCGCCATTGTGTTGTTCCAGATTCATCAGATCGCCCACGCCGAAGCGGTCGTAGAAGAAGCCGAAGCCGCCGCGCAAAACGGTCTTTACTGGCGCACGGCTGTTGCGTCCATGCAGCCCGTATGCCACCGCTACGCGCGGGCCCCAATCGCTATGGTCGGCGTTGTGGTTCTGCGTTTCCCAGCGCAGCCCGCCGGAGAGCGTGAGATTGGATTTGACCTTCCAGTCGTCCTGGAAAAAGAGCGCGGCGTCAAAGACGTTGCCCCGGAAATTTTCCCCGCCCGCGGTGTAGCTCAAATTGGTGGGCAGGCAGCCTCCGGTTTGGGTGGACGGGCAAGCCGCCGCGATTTGCGCAAAGGTTTCGTCCTGAGCCACGCCGTTGGCCGTGTCCACGAAGGCGGCGACCGAGGGGAAGGTAAAGGCGCCGTTGAAATTTCCGTTGGTGAAGATGGCTTCGCGGTTGTCGCGCAGCCAGGTGCCGAACTTGATGGCATGTGCGCCTGCCGCCCAGGTGGTGAGGTTCTGGAGCTCCAGGTGGTCGGAATGCGAATTGGAGCGCTGGCCGCCGTTACCGCCGCCGGAGAAGGACCCCGGCACATCGATTGTCGGCGTCGTGCTGTCCGGAGTGGAGGAAGAAATGTTGCGCCGGTATTGGCCGCGGGTCTCGTTCACGATGCGATCGTTGATAACCTGCGTATCGTCGAACTGAACGGAATTGTCGGTCGTGTTGGAAGTGGAGGACTGCGTCGGCAGCGAGGTCGAGCCGAGAGAGCCGCTGACGTTGTTGCGAAAGAACTGGTAGCGCAGCGTGAGTACGTTCTTCTGCCCGATTTGCACATCGATGCGCGGAGAAACCGCCGTGTGCGTTTGCGGATTGAAGAGACTGCCCGAAACGGGCAGGGCTGAATAGGTGTTGGTGGCGGCATCGAACACCGGGGCTTCCGCCAGGCTGTAGACGCTGTCGTTCTGGTTGTTGCGCTGTTCCACGGTCAGGAAGAACGATAGATTCTTCGAGATTGGCCCGCTGACGGTTCCGTTCCACTGGTAGCTGTAGTACGAGGGAAGGTTGGTGGTGAACGGATTACCGGTATTGAACGCGTCGTCGTTGCCTTGGATGAAAGCTCGCCCGCGCAGCTTCGCCGAGCCCGGCTTGGTGATAATCTCGATGCGTCCATAGCCCAGACGGTCAAACTCGAGCTGAAAAGGGATTCTGGTTGATGCGAATCTCCAGAATCGCGGACTTGGGGGGCAACTCGCCGCCGGTAAATCCATCGATGTAAATCTGGCCACCGTTGGGTCCCGCTGAAGGACCGGCCAGAGCCTGCAACTCGTTTTGCAGCTCGTCCGGGTCGTCCGACAGCGCCTCCAGGTCCGCGCCCTTGAGCACGATCGCGCTGGCGTTTTCACCGGCTTCCGTACTCACCGTTGGCCCGCCTTCCGCGGTGACTTCCACCTGCTGCTGCGCCGCTTCGATGGCCATCTTGATGTCCGTGGTCTTTGCTTGCCCGGCTTCGAGTGGGATGGGGGCGGAAACATAGGGGGCAAATCCCTCAGCGCTGACTTCGAGCACGTAGCTTCCCGCCGCCAAACCACGCAGGACATAGCCGCCGGCCGCATCCGTGGTGGTGTTGGCCACGGGCGTTCCCGTTGCGGAGGCGACGGTGATCTGCGCGCCGGCGATCATCGCGCCGGTCGGGTCGGCGATGTGCCCGCGCAATGTGCCTTGCGCCGTGGACGGCGCTGCTGCGCTCTGCGCCGGGGCCGCCGTGCTGGCAAGGCCAAGCGCGATGGCAAGAAGAAAATGGATGGGGAAACGCCACTTGGAATACATGTGTCCTCCGTTCCTGGGCTTTCAACCAGGGTTGTCTTCAATAATGCTTGTGCGACTACTGCGGGGTTTCGGTACTGGTGCTGCCGCCCACGCCGGTGTCCATGCTCCAGTTGGAGAGCAGGTCCTGGCGGCTCGCCTCAGAGGCTTTGAGCAGCGGTTCTACGCCCGCCAACAGCGTGATGGCGTCGACCTCAGATGTGCCTGGCGTTGCAACCATCATCACGGCTTCGCCCTTCTGCAGCTCGGCCAGATTGATCAGCGGTGAGCGTCTAATCAGGAACTGCGTGCTCTCTGTGCCTTCGCCTCGCTGTGCTTGCTCGTTGCCCACCGCTTCGCCCCTCATCCGCGCCCCTAATATCTGCGCTGCACGTTCCGACAGCCGGCGCATCTGCGTATCCGGCCGGATGTGAATGGTGACCTGTTTCTTGGTCGCCAAGTCCTTCACTACCAGCGTCGAATTGCTGGTGTCCAGCGAGGTGATGGCGCCCGAAACATTGCGGAAGCTGCCTGAAACCACCTCTGTCGCCGTGACTTCCATGCCATCCGCGCTTTTCTCGCCGCGCGCCATCAACTGGTCGCCCAGGTGGATGGCGCTGATGGGCGCAGGCTGCGCCAGATCGAAGCGCAGGGAGTTGGGCGCGTAGCGCTCCAGGATCGTGGACGGCGTGGTGCGCACCGTTATCGATTCAACAGTCGCCCCCACCCTGGTGGTCAACACAATCACGCCGCTGGCGGTATCAACGCTCTTCACAAATCCGCCCACTCCATGCAAGCGCCACTGCGCGCGTTCCTCCTGCTCCCTTCTTTCAAGATCTGTCAGCCTGATGGCGATGATCTCGGCGGCCTGCAGCGTGCCCGCAGGCGCGGTAGTGGAAACCCTCACCAGCGCGCGATCGCCGTTGGCCAGGTCGCCGAAGCCAATGGTCTCGGCGCCGGCCAGTGTCCTTTGCCCCGGGGTAATCCGCCTGAGCACCGCGTTCGCGGGAACCTCGACCTGGTAAACCTGGCCGCTATCCGCCTGCACCGTCAGCGTGCTGCCGCTGATAGCCGTAATGGTGCCCACAACGCGCGAGGGCGCCTGAGCGCCAACAAGCCGCACGACAAGCAGCATCGCGGCCAACAACATTGGGTAAATGGCCGGAGCCGGTACGTGAATCCGTTTTCTCTTCATAAGTCATTCTCCGCAGTCTCAATCGTGCCGGTTCTTAAATCAAGAAGTCTTATTCAGGTAGACGGAGCGGGGCTCAAAAAGGTTGACGAGGCCATATTTTTTCCGCAAGTGGTCGAGAGCCGCTATCGGCCGAACCGCATTTACTATCTTTAATAAGTCACAAGATTAATTCAGACGCATCGATCAAATTACCATTTGTCAAAAGGAAGCGCCGTCATGAGTTAAGGGGCGGTTTATCGAGGCTTGCACGCTACGCAGCTTGAAAGGGCCTATACAAGTCGTCCTATTTGATTGCGTGTTCAGGAGACGCTGACGCGGCGCCATCGCGATGAGCCGGGTGCGGCGACCCTGCGCTATGCTGCAAGACAGGATTTCTTGAAATTCCGGAGCCGCGCCAGCACAGAAGTAAAAAGACTGCTTAATTCAATTATTAAAGGTAAGCCGGCAATATAGCGTTTTCACAATTGGTGTAAATCGAAGCCGAATAGGTCAAGTGGCGTTTTCCTCAAGAAAACGCCACCTTACGCGATGCCGGAAAGTTCACAGTAATTGTGAAAACGCCTTAAAATGCACCTTGTTTTGAGGCTTCCGAAGACGAGCAAGTTATAGAGGATGATGTAATGGGGAAATGAATATATTCGCTCCCCGCTAATCGATCGAAGGACCAGTTGTGGCATGCGGGGAGGAATGAATCTCTGACCGTGGATGAATCCCGTGCGGCGCCGGCTGTGCACAACGATCCCATCGAGTACTGAGACCGTTCGTACTTACCCTTAAGCCGCAGGACAGGGACGCCTGAGCCTGATCCTACTCTCGGTCCAGGCGCCCTCTGCCGCTCAGAACTGGAAGACGCTCTGGAAGAAGACGCGCCGCGATGCCGCAGCGGTAGAGAAGATTCCGCCCGCGAGCCCCGTGGACTGGTTAAAGCTCTTGGCGGTGACGTTTCCGACCGGGGTCCCAAGATCGATGTTGTTGAACAGATTCAAAGCCTGGGCGCTGAAGGTCAGCGAGTACTTGCGGCCGGTATTTTCATTGCCGCCAGGTCCGCCGCCGCCGCGCATCCCAAAGGGCCCGCCGAAGCCGCCACCAAAACCGCCGCGGCCAGGGCCGCCGCCACGAAAGCCTCCCCCCGGAGGGCCGCCGCCCGGAGGAGGACCACCAGCTTCTCCCCCGACCTTGGGTCCGATGCCGAAGGCACGGCTGAGGCGCAGATTGAAGGCGATTCCGGATGGGCTATTGCCCAGGTTGGGTCCCAAGATTGCCTCTCCGGGCTGCGGCACAGTGTCGAAGTTGCCGAGGCTGGTATCGACTACGTTGCTGGGATTCGACGCCGCAGTGGCATAGGCTGGCCGGTCGTTAAAGAAAGCGTCGCCGGTCAGATCGTAGGGTGTGCTGTAATTGAAAGGCCTGCCCGCCTGGATGACCATAAACGGATTGAAGATCAGCGCCCACGGAGCCGAGTAGTTGCCCATAAGGAAGAGCATCTGGGGGTGGATCCAACCGGGGCGGCCGTAATCCTGGCTCAGGTTGTAAGAATTCGAGGGATTCGATCCGCCTCCGCCGTCCGAGTGGGCGTCCGTCCAGTTATAGAACCCGGTCACGCCCAGGTTCGCCGAGAATTGAGCGTTGACATTGACGATCACCTGGTTCTGCTTGTAGATCGCCTCAGGGAAATACTGCCGGACGATGCCCAGCGTGGGATCGGGCCGCACGCCGGTCAAGGTGGAACTGCCGTACTCAAACGTACCGGGCAGAAAGGCATTCGCGTCGCGCACCACCAACTGGTGTGCGCCGAACGAATGCAGATAGGTGACCGTCATCGTCGCAAACCTGGTCAACTGGCGCTCCACGCTGCCACCCAACTGCTCGGAGTAGGGGGCGCGGTAGCTGGGCGAGATCTGGTAGATCTCCGGCGTCGCGGTGGTTGCCGTGCCGCAGGAGGCCAGGTCGATATTGCTCAGGCTGTTGGGGTCGAAGCAGGTCGGGTTAGCGATGGTGACCTGCTGTTGGCTGTTGAGGCCGCCGTTGTACTGTTCCAGATCCATCAGTTCGTCCACGTCGAAACGGTCGTAGAAGAAACCGAAGCCGGCGCGAATCACCGTCTTGTCCGGCCCGTTGCTTTTGTGGCCCAAGCGGGGCGAATAAGCCAGGGCGACGCGCGGGCCCCAGTCGCTGTGGTCGGCGGTATGATTCTGGGTCTCCCAGCGCAGCCCGCCGGAGAGCGTGAGATTGGTTTTGACCTTCCAGTCGTCCTGAAAATAGAGCGCGCCGTCGAAGACGTTGCCGCGGAACTTTTCGCTGCCCGAGGTGTAGCTCAGATTAGTGGGCAGGCAGCCGCCGGTTTGGGTGGATGGGCAAGCTGCCGCGATTTGGGCAAAGGTCTCGCCCTGGGCCACGCCGTTAGCCGTGTCCACGAAGGCCGCGACAGAGGGGAAGGTAAAGGAGCCGTTGAAGTTCCCATTGGTGAAGATGGCTTCGCGGTTGTCGCGCAGCCAGACGCCGAACTTGATGGCATGTGCGCCTGCCGCCCAGGTGGTGATGTTCTGCAGTTCCCAGTGATCGTCATGCGAGTTGGAGTACTGGCTGCCGTTGCCGCCGCCGGAGAAGGATCCCGGCACGTCGATCGTGGGCGCCGAACTGACCGGAGTAGAGGTAGAAATGCGGCGCTCGAACTCGCCGCGGGTTTCGTTCACGAGGCGGTCGTTGATGATCTGCGTATCATCGAACTGTACCGCGTTATTGGTAGAGTTGGAGCTCGCCGACTGTGAGGGCAGTGAGGTGGAGCCGATAGAGCCGCTCTGGTCGTAGCGGAAGAACTGGTAGCGCAAAGTTAGTGTGTTCTTCTGCCCCAGTTCGAAGTCGAAGCGCGGCGAAACTCTCGTGATCGTGTTGGGATTGAAGATACTGCCCGAAACGGGCAGGGCTGAATAGGAGTTGCTAGCGGCATCAAACACCGGCGCCTCTGCCAGGCTGTAGACGCTGTCGCTCTGGTTTCTGCGCTGGTCGGCGCTGACAAAGAAGGATATATTCTTGGAGATTGGGCCGCTGACAGTGCCGTCGTACTGAAAGCTGTAGTACGAGGGAAGGTTGGTGGTAAACGGGTTTCCGGTATTGAACGAGTCATCGTTGCCCTGCGCGAAGAAACGTCCGTGCATCTGGCCCGTGCCCGGCTTGGTCAGAATCTCGATGCGTCCATAGCCCAGCCGGTCGAACTCGGCCGAAAAGGGGTTCTGATTGATGCGGATTTCGCGAATCGCCGACTTGGGCGGCAACTCACCGCCGGTAAATCCGTTAATGTAAATCTGGCCGCCGTTGGGTCCCGCGGAAGGACCGGCCAGAGCCTGCAATTCGTTCTGCAGCTCGTCGGGATCGTCCGACAGTCCCTGCAGTTGCTTGCCCTGCAGAACCACGGCGCTGGCGTTTTGGTCAGCTTGGGTACTGAGCGTCGGTTCGCCTTCCGCGGTGACCTGGACTTGTTGCTGGGCGGTGGCGATGATCATCTTGACGTCCTCGATCATCGCCTGTCCAATCGCCAGTTGAATGGGCGCGGAAACTGAGCGAGTAAATCCTTGAGCCTCGGCTTCGATAACATAAGTTCCCGCCGCCAAGCCGCGCAGCACATAGCCGCCGGTCGCATCCGCAGTGAGATGGGCCACCACCGCTCCGTTGGCCGTGGTGACCGTGATTTGTGCGCCGGGAATCAGCGCGCCGGAGGGATCGGTGATGTGGCCGCGCAGCGAGCTTCGTCCGGTTTGCCGAGTGGAAGAGACTGACGCAGCCTGCGCCTGCGCCGCGGCACAAGCAAGGCCAAGCAAGATGGCAAGGAAAAGATGAATAAGGCAACGCAACTTTAGGTACACACTTCCTCCCCGTGATTCCAAATGAAGTCGTTGATGATGATGTGCCTACTGGTCGGCTCCGCCCCCGCCCCCGGCGTCTGCCGGTGCGCTGGTGTTCATGCTCCAGCTGGCAAGCAGATCCTGGCTGGCCGGAGCCTGGAGCAGTGGCTCGACGCCCGCCAATAGAGTGATGGCGGTGACATCAGATGTGCCCGACGTTGAAACCAGCATGACCGCTTCGCCCTTCTTCAGGTCGGCGAGATGAATGGATGGCGCACGGCTCAGCAGTTGCTGGGGGTCCATTTCACCCGGTCCGCCTTCACCCCTCTGGCCCCCGCCGCCACGCGCGAACCGTCCGCCCCCACCGCCGCCGGGCGGTCCCCCGAATCCGCCCTGGCCGCCGCGTTCGCCCCCGTCCCTGTTCAGCCGCGCCGCCAGCATCTGCGCCATGCGCTCCGGTAACTGCCGCATCTCGGTGTTCGCGGGAACCTGGATCGTTACGTCCTTCTTGGAAGCCAGGTCCTTCACTACCATCGTCGAACTGCCCGGATCAAGCGACGTTATAATTCCAGAAATATTGCGGAAGCTGCCTGAGACCACCTCT
Source organism: uncultured Acidobacteriota bacterium (assembly GCA_963808795.1). Classification (GTDB taxonomy): domain Bacteria; phylum Acidobacteriota; class Terriglobia; order Terriglobales; family Acidobacteriaceae; genus Telmatobacter. Next base: position 233,397 of record CAWEGL010000009.1, on the reverse strand, counting down.
ACCGCTGTCATTTCTGTGCCATTTGCAGTCTGCGCGCCACGGGCCATCAACTGGTCGCCGGCATGAACGTCGCTGATAGGCGCCGGCTGCGCCAGATCGAAGTTGACCGACGCGGGTGCGTAGCGTTTGAGCACGGTTGCCTGAGTGGTGTGAATGGTGAGGGTCTTTGTCACCGGGCCAGCTCCAGCCGCCAGCACGATGGTTCCGGTGGCGGGGTCCACGCTCTTCACCAGTCCGCCCACGCCGTGCAGCTTCCAGTCCTCGCGCTCCGCCTCCTGCATCTTCTCTACGTCCTCGTGCTTGATGGCAATGACGCGCAACGCCTGCGGCGTCGAGGCCTTGGGGTCCAGGTTCACCAGCACGCGGTCGCCGACGGTCAGCTCGCTCAAAGCCATGCTGACAGCCGCGCTGAGATTGGTTTGCCCCGGCTCGATGCGCTTCAACTGCGCCGTGGACGGCACCTCAACTGTCTGGTCACCTTGCGCCGTCTTCACCGTGAGCGTGTTCCCATTGATGGCGGAAATCGTGCCCAGATAATGCGGCGCCGCCTGCGCGTGAGCCATGGACACTGCCAGCATCATTCCCAAAAGCCCGATGGCGCCTCTCCATATCGAGCGCGACGGAGAGACGCGCTTGGCTACGGGCTGATGCCGTGCGGTGCTGTCATGCCCCGTCCCCGATACCCTGCATGAATGGCAGGAGCGCAGCATAGACGCCATCGAGGCCGGAATGTGAATTTTTCTACTGCTAATCATCAACCTTTACTCCGCAGTCCAAATCTTGCCTGCGCCCTATTTAAGAGTGCATCACTACTTCTGTAGACGAACCAGTACGCAAAAAGGTCGAAACCCGCGATTTTTCCTAGACGCAGGAGGCGGCCTGTCCGCGATGCAATGACCTAACAATCTTAATTTCAACAAGTTAATGAACTGTTATGGAATCTTCTGAAGCTCCGCGTGCCCGGCGCGTCGCTCCCCTTCAAGGCGTGAGACTAGCCGTCTCCAGAAACGTATAGCTGCCGGAGAGCGTGGGAACGACGTGCGTCAGCCGCCGGTTGTGCACCACGATCGTGTCCCGATACCAGAGATTGATGGCGGGAAGATCGCGGGCCAGAATCTGCTGCGCTTCGACGTAGTCGTCGCGGCGCCGGGCCATGTTTTCGCTCTGGGCGGCATCATTCAGCAGGTCATCCAGCCGCGGATTCGAATAGTAGCTGCGGTTGGCGCCCGTGGGCGGAAAGTTTGCCGTCGAAAATACGTAGCTGAAGATATCCGGCTGCTCGTTGCCGCCGATCCAGCGCAGCGAATACATCTGAAAGGCGCCCCGCGTTACGTCGGAGTAAAAGGTGGCGAATTCGTAGCTCCTGAGGGTCAATACGATTCCCACCTTCGCCAGTTGCTGTTGAAGTACAGCGGCCAGCAGGCGCGTTTCCTCGTCCTGGCTGGTCTTCATGGTCAGATGCAGCCGCACCCCGTCGGGGCCGGCGGGTAACCGGCCTCGTCCAGCAGCCGCTGGGCGCGCGCCGGATCGTAGTCGTAGCGCGCCACGTCGCCGGTCCACGCCCAGTGGCTGGGCGGCAGCAGGCTCACCGCGGGCTGGGCATGGCCGCCCAGCAGGGTGCGGATGATCAGCCGGCGGTCGATGGCGCAGGCAATCGCCTGGCGCACGCGCACGTGCTTCAAGATCGGATCGCGCAAGTTGAAGGCGAGGTACTGAATCTCTGTACCCGGCCGATCTTCGACCACCAGGTTGGGCTGTGCGGCCAGCACCGGCAGCGCATCCATGGGAAGGGAATTGATGGCCACGTCGCCCGATCCCTTTTCGAGTTCGAGCGACTCGGTGATCGCGTCCGGCACCACGGCGAAGCGCACCCGCTCGATCTTCGGCGTCACCGGCCAACTGAGCGGATTGCGCTCGATTACCACGTCCTGATCGATCTGCTGGCTCACGAAGCGAAACGGCCCCGTGCCCACCGGATGCTGCCAGAAATCGCGCCCGCTGCCATCGGGAACAATCCCGAACGCGCCGGTGGAAAGATTGGTCAGCAGAAAATTGTCGGGGTGCTTCAGATGAAAGACCACGGTCCGCGGGTCAGGGGCCTCCACCGTATCCACCGAGGCGTAGGTCGCGGCCTTGGGCGAGATCACCGTGCCGTCGCGCATGGAATCGATGGTCCACACCACATCGCGCGCCGTGAGCGGCGGCCATCGTGAAAGCGCACGCCCTTGCGCAGATGGAAGACCAGCGTCAGCGGAGTGGGCTGTTCCCAGCTCTCGGCCAGCGCCGGCGTGAAGTGAAAGCTCGCGTCGCGCGCCACCAATCCGTCGAAGAGCAGCTCGTCGATGTGCTCGGATTGTGCGTCGGTTCCGATGCGCGGATCGAGATTCGCCGGGCTGCTCTCGATGAGAAAAACCACCGTGCGCGGGTCCGCGGCTTGGCGCGCGGCAGCCCGCCAGGCCCAACAGCGCCGCCAGCGCGAGCAGAATGCCGGCCGCCCAGTCTACGCATACGTCACCTGGCCCAGAACCACCGGCCATTTCGCCCCGGTAGCCGCGGGCACGTTCCCGGGCAGCTGATGCCAGGTCTGCCAGGCCAGCAGCGCAAAAGCCGCGGCCTCCTTGGCCTCGGCGGCAAGCCGAACTCCTCGCTCGCCGCCAGTTCGCAGCCCAGCGGCTCCAGCCGCGCGGCCAGCATCGCCATCAGCGTCCGGTTGCGCGCCCCGCCGCCGGAAACGATAAAATCCACCGCGCGCCCCTTCATCTTCGTCTGCACAAAGCGCTCGTAGCTCCGCGCAATGGTCTCGGCCGTCAGCGCCGTCGCCGTGGCCATCGCATCCTCGCCCCGCTTGCTGTGCCTCCGGCACTCGTCCAAAAAGTCAGCGGCGTAAGCCCGGCCGAACTGCTCGCGCCCCGCCGTGCGCGGCGGCTTCAGCCGGAAGTAGGGATTGCGCAACGCCGCCTCCAGCACCGGCGCAAGCACCTCGCCCCTCGCGGCCAACGCGCCATTCCGGTCGAAGGCCTTCCCGAAACAGCTCCATGCGCCAGCGCAATCGATCACCATGTTGCCCGGTCCGGTGTCAAAGGCGATCACCTGCTCCGGCCCACCGCCCGCCGGAATCGCGGTCAGGTTCGCGATGCCGCCGATGTTCTGCAAAACGCGCCCGCGGTCGTCGCTCGCGAAAAGAACATAGTCCAAAAGCGGAACCAGCGGAGCTCCCTGTCCGCCGGCCAGCATGTCCGCAGGGCGGAAGTTCGAAACCACCGGAACGCCCAAGCGCCGCCGCGATCACCTGAGCTTCACCCGCCTGCCAGGTGCACGCAAACCGCCGTCCCGCGTAAGCTGCCGCGCGCGGCTGGTGGTAGAGCGTCTGCCCGTGGCAACCGATCAGATCGAGCTTGAGCTTGTGCCGGGCCAGCGTGGCGTTCACAGCCTCCGCGTAGGCCAGGCCCAGGCGCCAGTTCAGCCGCGCCAACTCCGCCGTCGAAGCCGATTTCGCGTTCATTGCCGCCAGCACGGCCCGCCGCAGCGCCGCCGGAAACCGGAAACCCTCGTGCGCCAGCAGAGTCAGGTGCGGTCGGGGTCTGGACGGCGCGATGCGCACCACGGCCACGTCGATCCCGTCGGCGGAGGTGCCGCTCATGATCCCCGCCACCGTCATTTTCTTGGCGCTCATGCGGTCAATGTCTCCTGGATGGACAACTTCTTCGCCACCCTCTCGCCAAAGTGCAGAATCCGGTTCCGCAGCGCCCCGAACTGCCGCGCGCTCATTGCCGCCGTCGCGCCGTCCGCGAACAGCTTCGCCCGCTTGCGCGCCGTCTCCCGCGCCTGCTCCATCAGCAGCTTCGCAAACGCCGCCGACCGCTCGCCTTCGGCGATGAGCGCCTCGTAAGCGCGCAGGATCAGCTCTGCGCTGTGGCAGATCTCCACGAGATCGATCCCCGCGTGCACCGCTGCAATCGCGGCCTCCTCAATAGACATGAACTTCAAAATCCCGCCCATCTCCAGATCGTCGGAGAGAATCATCCCCCGGTAGCCGATGCGCTTGCGCAGCACCGCGGTCACCCAAAACTTCGAAACGCTTGCCGGCCGGTTTCCGCTCTTGGTCGCGGGATAGGCGGAGTGATTCACCATCACCATCGGCAGTTCGCCGCGCAGCGCGCGGTACGGCTCCAAATCCTCGCGCCACAAATCTCTCCACGCGCGCCCGATGGCCGGCGTCTCCAGGTGGGAGTCGTGCGTTCCCCCGCCCAGCCCCGGAAAATGCTTTCCGCATCCGGCCACGCCCCCGGCTGCCAGCCCCGCCAGAAACGCGCGGGCGTACTCGACCACCCCCGCCGCCGTCCGAGCGGCGCAGCGCGTCCCCATCACCTCCGCCGACTCCGGCAGCGCCAGGTCGAGCACCGGCGCCAGCGTGGCATTGAACCCGAAGGCCTTCACTGCCCGCGCCACCAGCTCGCCGTGCTCCAGCGCCACGGACTTTTGGACGCCCGATTCCGTGCGTCCGCGGCGTGGGATTCTTGCGCCTTGGGCGGAGTTGTACAAGTCTTCGCCGGGTGCCCCATCCTTGCGCGCCTTTTGCGCAAGGGTGGGAGAGCACAAATCATCGTCCTTCCACAGCCCCATCGCCCGCGCCACCGCCAGCGCCGAAGGCATGGGCGCCAGCGCGTCGCGCAGCCGGTCCACCGTTCCACCCTCCACGTCCACACAGCGCAGGCTATGCGCAGTGCACAGCGCCGCGGCCTCGCCTAAAAGCGCCCGCGTCTGCCGCGCGTCCGCAATGTTCCGGCGGAACAAAATGATCCCCGCCGGCCGCACCAGCTTGAGCCATGCGCGCTCCAGGCCGGTCAGCTCCGTCCCGCCCAGCCCCACGACCAGCAGGCTCCCCGCGGCCCGCCGCAAATTCTCCGCCATAGCGCTCCTCGGTTCCACCACGAATGCCGATTCCTGACCCCTGAAACCTGATCCCTGATCACTGTTTCTTCAGCTCCTGCTGCAACTCTTCGAGCAGGTTCAGCGCCTGTAGCGGCGTCAATGAGTTCACGTCCGTGGCCTCAATCCGGTCCACAATCCGCTGCGAGAGCGGCGTAAAGATCGTCAACTGCACCGGATCGGCCGCCGTTCCGTCCTGCACATCCGCCGCGGCGGTGCGCTCCTGTTTTTCGTGCTGGCGCAAAACATGCTTGGCGCGCTCGATCACTGCTGCCGGCAGCCCCGCCAGCCGCGCCACTTCGATTCCATAGCTCTTGCTCGCCGCGCCCGGCTCGATGTTGTGCAAAAACACGATTCCGCCCGCCGCCTCTTTTACGCCCACGCGCAGGTTGCGCACCTTTTTCAACTTTCCTTCGAGCATGGTCAGCTCGTGGTAGTGCGTGGCGAAGAGCGTGCGCGCGCCCGTCTCCGCGTGCAAATACTCGACCGTCGCCCACGCCAGGCTCAGCCCGTCGAAGGTCGCCGTTCCACGCCCCATCTCGTCCAGCAGGATCAGCGACCGCTGCGTCGCCGTGTTCAAGATCGTGGCCGTCTCCGTCATCTCCACCATGAAGGTCGAGCGTCCCCGCGCGACGTTGTCGCTGGCCCCGATGCGCGTGTAGATCCGGTCCACAAGCCCCAAGCGCAGGCTTTCGGCCGGCACAAAGCTGCCCATCTGCGCCATCAAAACCAGCATGGCCGCCTGGCGCAGATAGGTGCTCTTGCCGCCCATGTTCGGCCCGGTCACCAGCAGCAAGCTCGGGCCGGCAGGAGTGGAATCTTCGTGGCCTGCGTTCAGATACACGTCGTTGGGGATGAATCGCCCCTCGCGCGTCTCCTCCATCCACCGCTCGATGACCGGATGCCGCGCGGCCACGGCTTCAAGCACCGGCTCTTCGGCCAGCTTAGGCCGCGCGTAACGCCGTCCCGCAGCCAGATGCGCGAAGCAAGCCAGCAGATCGGCCTCCGCCACGGCTGCCGAGCTGCGCCGGATCCTGCTGGCAGCCTCCAACACAGTTGTCCGAAGCTCCGAAAAAATTCGCTTCTCAATCTCAATGGAGCGGTCGCGCGCGGAGAGGATCTTGCGCTCGTACTCCTTCAGCTCCGGGGTCGTGAACCGCTCCGCATTCACCAGCGTTTGCTTGCGTTCATAATCCGGCGGGGCAAGCGCCTGGTTGGCCTTTGTAATCTCAATGTAGTAGCCGAAGACCGAGTTATAGCGCACCTTCAGCGACCCGATCCCCGTGCGCTGCCGCTCCCTGTCTTCGATGGCCGCGATCGCTTGCCGGCCGCTTGTGGAGATGGTGCGCAACTCGTCCAGCTCCGCATCTACGCCCGCCGCAATTGCGCCTCCATCCGCCAGCGTCAACGGCGGCTCGGCCACCAGCGTCCGCGCAATCCGCGCGGTTACGTCGTCGAGCGTGTCCAGCCGCGATGCGAGCTCTCTCCATAGCCCCGCCGCCATCGCATCCAGCGCCGTCTTCAATCCCGGCAGCCGCGCCAAACTCGCGGCCAGCGCGCGCACGTCGCGCGGCCCCGCGGAATCCAGCGAGATGCGCGCCAGCAGCCGCTCCAAGTCCAAAATTCCGCTGAACGCCCGGCGAATCTCCTCGCGCTTGAGCAGATCCCTGTGCGCCTCGGCCACCGCTTCGTAGCGCGCTTCAATCTCCGGCGCACTGTTGAGCGGGCGCAGAATGGTCGCCCGCAGCAGCCGCTTGCCCATCGGCGTCAGGCAGGCGTCGAGCGTGCGGAAAAGCGTAGCGCGGTCGTCCTGGCCGGCGAAGAGCGGTTCGACCAGTTCCAGATTCCGCACCGTCACCTGGTCCAGTTCGAGGGCCGTCGAGTGCTCCTCGAACTTCAGGCTGTCGATGTGCAGCGCCTCATTTTTCTGCGTCGTGCGCACGTAGTGCAGCACCGCTCCGGCCGCAATCGCCGCCGCCTCGTGCCCGTCGAGCCCGAATCCTTCGAGCGACCTTACGTTCAATTGCCGCTCCACAAGCGGCACGGCAAAATCCCGCGTCCAGACCCAATCTTCGACGCGCGTACGCGCCGGAATCCGCCCCAGCTGCGCCTGCAACTCCGCGGGCAATTCCGCGCCCGAGGCTTGCAGCACCTCGCTCGGCGCCGCCATCAGCAGCGCGTCCAGCGCCTGCGCGCGCGCGTTTTGGCCGCGAAACTCCGCCGTCCGGAACTCGCCGGTGGACACGTCCAGCAGCGCTATCGCGCAAACCGTTTCGGGGCGCCCCACTCTCGCGGTCCGCCGCGGCGGATCTTTGCCGGCAGGATGGGGACTGGCCTCATACAGCGCCGCCAGAAAATTGTTCTCGTCTAGCCCCAGCCCCGCGTCCAGCGCCGTCCCCGGCGTCAAAACCCGCGTCACTTCTCGCCTGACGAGCTTCTTGGTCAGCTTGGGGTCCTCCATCTGGTCGCACAGCGCAATCCGGTATCCCCGCCGCAGCAGCCGCGTCAGGTACTGCTCCACGGCGTGATACGGCACCCCGCACATGGGAATATTGCGTTCCTTGTCCCGCGCCGTGAGAGTCAGTTGGAGTTCGCGGCTGGCCACCGCCGCGTCGTCCAAAAACAGCTCGTAGAAATCTCCCATCCTGAAGAAGATCAGCGCGTCCGGATTCTCGCGCTTGGCCGCGGCCCACTGGCGCATAAACGGGGTCCCGGCAGACGGGTCTCTGTCGGCAGTGCGGATGAGAGGAGGCAGTGCGGATGAATCTGTTTCTAAAGTGGGAATCTGCGATGCGCCGGCCGCACTCTTCTCCAGGGAGTCAGAGTGCAGAGGACCCGCACCGCCGGCTTTGCCGGAGGGGCTAAGGAGCGGAGCGCTGGAATCGTCCCGGATCACGTTGTCTTTAAGATTAGCGCGAAGACGAGCTAAGAACTTGCCGGTTGCGCCGGTTCCAGCGTGATTCGCGCGGCCAGCACCACAAACGCGGTCCACAGCAGATCGGCGCCCAGCAGGTGCGTCACCTGTAGCCACACCGGGGCAAGGAGCAAGACATCCATCACGCCCAGGGAGTATTGCACGGCCAGCAGAATCAAGACCAGCGCGGCCAAGCCACGATTGTTCCAGTACGTGGAGCGCTGCACGGCGCGCGCCAGCACCCAAAGGAAGAAGACGCTGGCGAGGACGGCGACGGTGGGATGCATCCAGCGCCATCGCACCAGCCAGGCGCTCTTCAACGAAAAGTCCTGCTGAAGGGCCACGCCCAGCGAGTGAGCCGGGAAGAGCGTATCGCCCAGAGCCGCCAGCGAGCCGGTTACGCCCACCACCAGGACCGCAACGCAGCAGAGGATCGTGCTCAAAGGCGCAACCACACGAATGCTGCCGCGCAGATAGCCGGCTCGCCGGCCGAGCATGTGCGCGGTGAGGGCGAGCGCGGCCACCAGCAGCAGCGTATTAGTGAGGTGCACCGCCAGGTATGGAGCGCGCAGCGGCGAATGGCTCTCAGCCGTCAGGCCGAGCTTGACCAGCAGCGCTCCGATGGCCGCCTCAATCACGGTAAAAACCACCGCGGCTACGACGGTGGCGCGGGCCAGGTGGCCGCGCGCCGTGCGCGCGAAGGTCCACACGAGCAATCCCACAACCGCCAGGAACGCAATCCCGCTGGTGAGGCGATGGGTGAACTCGATCATGGTGGCGACGCGGGGGAAGTGCTGGATCACCGTGCCGTTGCAGAGCGGCCAGTGGTCGCCGCAGCCGTTGCCGGAGCCGGTGGCGCTGGTCACATTGCCCCACAGAATGACGGCGATGAAGTAGGCCAGCACGCCCCAGGAAAAGCGGCGCAGAGCGGGCGAGGGAAGAGACTTTCGAGCGATGGGAACAGCGGCGGCGGGCATGAAGAAAGATTCCGTACCGAACCCATCAGTGTAGAACATGCGGTGCTGAGCCATTGCGGGCCTCTTGAGTACGGGAGTGGAGCGGGAGTACACTATGTCTTACCTGGAGGTAAGACGTTATGGCGCAGATGGCGACCATCAGCTCCAAGGGGCAGGTGGTGATTCCGGCCAAGCTTCGCAAGAAACTCCGGCTGAAAAGCGGAACTAAAGTGGCGATTGACGAAGTAGACGGGGAAATTCGCATCAAGCCCAACCCCTACGACGCCCTCCTTGCCCTTCGCGGGTGCTTGAGTCACGTGGAAGAGGATGTGGAAGCCTGGTGGATGGAGGAAAAGCGTAAAGAGCGCGAGCGTGAGGAAGCCAAGTACGAGGCCATGCTGTGAAAGAGTACGTGCTGGATGCAAACGCCCTCGTTCGTCTGTACCGCAACACACCGGGAGCCGATACGGTGGACGAACTGGTGCGCCAGGCCAAAACAGGGCGCGCACATTTGTCCATCTCCGTTGTGAATTTTGGAGAAGTGCTGTATGTTCTGAGCCGATTCTTCGGCCGGGAACGGGCCATGAGTTGCATTGAGGGCGCCCGGAACGCGGTCGCGATCGTTGCTGCCGAAGAAGAGCACGCTCTGGATGCCGCCCTGCTGCGGCTTCACTACAAGCTGGGCTTCGCTGACTGTTTCGCCGCCGAGCTCGCCATGCGAACCGGCGCCACTCTTGTCACCGCGGACCCCGAATTCGCCAGACTCGGCAAGCAGCTCAAGCTGCTGGCGCTGCCGAAGCATGCAGGCTGATGGCGCGCGAGAGCCGGCCTCCTCAAACCAGTGAGCTGTGCTCACTCCCCCAGCAGCCGCACCACGTGATTCACAATCATCAGGTCTTCGAGGGGCGGAATGACGCGCACCGTCACCGGCGAGTTTTCGGCGGAGATCACCGCCGCGCCACGAACGTTGTTGCGGGCCGGATCGAGCACGATGCCTAAAGCGCCCAGGCCGGCGCAGATTTCAGCGCGCGAGGCGATGTCGTTTTCGCCGATGCCGCCGGTGAAGACCAGCATATCCAGGCCGTTGAGCTCGGCGATGAAGCTGCCGATCCAGCGCGCGATGGTCCAGCAGAACTTGTCCACCGCCAGCCGCGCCTTGGCGTTGCCGGCCTGGATGGCTTCGCGCAGCTCGCGCATATCGTTGGAGAGACCGCTGACGCCCAGCAAGCCGGACCTCTTGCTGGCCACGGATTCCAGTTGATCGGCGGCGTCGGAAGCGCTCTTGGCCGTTTCAACAATCTTGCGCAGGATAAACAGCAGCACGCCGGGATCGATGTCGCCGGTGCGCGTGCCGCTGATGATGCCGCCGGTGGGGGTCAGGCCCATCGACGTATCGAGGCACCGAGCATCGCGGATCGCGGAGATCGACGCGCCGTTGCCCAGGTGCGCGACGATGAGCTTCTCCGGCACGTTGGGCTGCAATTGGTAAACGATCGATTCATACGAGATGCCGTGTGCTCCATACCGCCGCACGCCCATCGCGGAATACTCCTCCGGGATGGGCATGTGCGTGACCACCTCTGGCATGGTGCGATGGAAGTAGGAATCGAGGCAAACGAAGTTAGGAACGGCGGGGAAGAGACGCAACGCCTCGCGCATAATGTAGATGGCGATGGGCGTGTGCAGAGGCGCGAAGGCCGTATAGCGCTCCATCTCGTCGATCAGCCCCGGCGTGATGCGCTGGTTCTCCAGCACCGTCGGGCCTCCGCACACCATGCGATGGCCGATGGCGGCCGGGGCAGGGAACTTGCCCGAGTACAGCGCGTCGGCCACCAGCTTGAACGCCACCGCGCGGTTGGGCAGCGCCGGACTCTCATCCACCAGCTTCTTTCCCTCCGCATCCTTGATCCAGAACTCGCCCAGCTCGGTGCCGATGCCATCGACCGCGCCCTCGAACAGCCTGGTCCGTGAGCCATTGCCGGCTTCGTACACTGAAAACTTGATGGAAGAAGAACCGCTATTCAAGACCAGCACGGGCAATGACCGCATAAAAAGCGCCTCTCAGGGTTGGAGTGGAATCAGCTTGCCTAGAGCGGTTCCAGAGTTCATGTGCCATTTTGAGGTTCGTGAAGTGTGGCATTTACTTCCACCCCACAGACGAAGACCTGTCTGTGGGCACCCCGGTTGATGAAAATGCCACTCGGCAGTGTGCTTTCTGGGTACAGTAACTCTGGAACCGCTGTAGGGCGCGCTTCAATCGTTGGTCCCTCCAGTTTGCGAGACTCCTAGGGCCCGGCTTGTTGCCGCGTCCGATCCGGAGCCGAGCCATCCACGTCAGGCTCATGAAACACGCTGCACTGAACAGCCTAACAGCCGGCGCGCAGGGCCAAGGTGATTGATGTCACAGGCAGGCCATGCGTAGCTCGGGTGAGATGGGCTGGTTCCGGCGCAGTTTCGAACAGCGGCTATCCTTTATTGCTCGGAGAGTATGTAAGTTCCATGCTTGCTGAGGCTAACGGGCGCACAAGTATTGTGGGACTGCTCTAGCAAATGGGCCTGAGTTGTGTTAATGTACTGGTTTGCCGGTATTGCCGCTTCCTGTATAAAGGCAACACAATCAGGTATTTGGCGGCGGCATCCACGGTGGAAGCAGGGAAGCGAATGCCCGATTACATTTATCTCCTGGAAAACCGCTTGTCGGCAGATCAGCGGAGCGCGCTGTTGCACTTGCGCGAAGCCGCCCGTAATGCGGGGATGATTCTGTTTCTCACCGGCGATGCGGTCCGTGACTTGACCAGCGGCCACGCCGTCCGCGACCTTGAAGTTGCCGTGCATGGAAACGCGTTGAAGCTAAAGAAGCCAATCGAGAAACTAGGCGGGAAGGTTTGGGGCGAGGATGAGGCCTCGCGCAGCCTCTATCTGTGCTTTCCAGGAACCGTGCGCGTGGACGTCGTCAGCACGCACCGGGTTGAATATCCCAAACCGGGAAAGCCCGTCTTTCATTCGGCCTCGATCCAGGAAGACTTGCATCGCCGCGACTTTACCGTGAATGCCATGGCGATCTCGCTGAACGAGGGTTCGTTCGGATTGCTGATGGACCCTCTGAACGGCGCGGCCGATATTGAGTCTCGCGCGTTGCGTTTGGTTTCCAATTATGGGTTTCTCGATGAGCCCTCGCTGCTGATCCGCGCCACGCGCTACCGGGCCCGCCTGGGATGGGAGCTCGATCCGAGAACCATGAGCCGGTACGAAAATGCCAAGAGCGAGGGCGTGATCGAATCCCTCTCCTCCCATGCCCGCAGCCGGGAACTCGAACAGATCGGCCACGAGGAAGATGGACTGAAAGTGCTACGAGCGCTGGAGGCCGAGGGGTGGATGAAAGTGCTCTTCCCGGCGTGGACCTCCGCCAAGGCAGACGAGGAAAAGTTGCGGACCCTGCTCGAGCTTGGCCTCGAGCTGCTCATGCAAGGCGTTCATGCCGATTTGTCCGCCGGGCAGATGCAATTGCTTACCGCCAAGCTGCCGCCAAAGGATCTGAAAGCGCTGAAAAAATTGATGTTGCGGCCGGGGTTCGTGGCGGAGTGGAACGGCCTGGATGCGCTGGCGGCGGGCTTCGCAAGGGTCCTGCTGGCCAAGCAGAATGCCGCTCCCTCAGCCGGCTTCAAGCTCTTCACGACCTACGACCCGGAGGCCGTTCTCTGGCTTGGATTCACGACCAAGGCTCCGGCCGTTCTCGAACGCTACAACCAGTTCCTCAAAGTTTGGCCTGAAGCGCGCCAGCGCATCCCTTATGCCTTAATGCAGGAGATGCGCATTACGCCTGAGCTGCCGGCCTACGGCGAAGTCGTCCAGGCGGTTTTCCTGGCGTTGATCGATGGCCGGCTGACGACGCCGGAGGAGATGCGCGCCTTTTTGGAGCCCTATTCGCCACCCGCTCCGCCGCCGCAAGTGACGATGCGGAGACCCCGCGCCAAACGCAGCGCCGTGGCCAAGCTTAAAGAGGAATCGTATGACGACGAGGAAGAGCCGGACGAGATTCTGGTGGCGGAGGACGATCTGGAAGTTATCGGCGGGGATGAAGAGGAGATCGATTTGGGCCTGAGCATCCCCAAGGCCGATCTGGACGCAGAGGTCGGCGAGGAAGTTGAAGCCGCAGAGGATGAACTGGAGGTAGTAGAGGCTGAGCCAGTTCCGCCGGTCAAAAAGCCTCCTGCCCGGAAGGTTGGGATCCCTGCTCCAGCCGGGCCTGAGACTCCGGCTGCCTTGCCAGATGCCAAGGAGCCCGCAAAGGCAGCCAAGCCCCGGCCGGCATCCCCTCCCAAGGCTGCGCCGGTGGCGGCGCCAGTTGGAAAGGCTGCCGCGAAGCCAGGCGTTTCCTCAGCCAAGGCAAAGCCCGCGCCGGCTCCCGCCAAGGCCAAAGCGCCCGCCGCCGCAAAAAAGAAGGCCGCGCCTATCCCATCTTCGGCCAAGGGGAAGAAGGCTGCCGCACCCGCCGCCAAGAGACCTGTGGCTGCTCCGGTGCAGGCCAAGCGTCCGCACAGAGCGCCTGCCAAGGTTGCGGCCAAGGCAGTTTCCAGGTCGGCGGCCAAGGCAGCGCCAGTCAAGTCCGCAAATTCAAAGAGAAAGCCGGCGCCCGCCGCGCGCGCCACGCCGGTCATCAAGACAGCAGGGCGGCCAAAGCCTTCCAGGCTGGCGGCGAAAAAACCTGTTCTTAAGCCGGCCAAGAGGCGATAGCTCAGTGGAAGCGGAAAACGCTACTCCGCATTGTCGATCTGTGCCCGTTGCAGTTTGTCAGAGCAATCCACATACACCGCTTTCCAGGTTGTAAAAAAGTCGATCGCGCCGCTCCCCTCGCGATGACCGTTCCCGGTGTGTTTAACGCCGCCAAACGGCAGATGCACCTCGGCCCCGATGGTGGGCGCATTGATGTAGATGATGCCCGCCTCCAAGTCGCGAATGGCGGTGAACGCGCGGTTTACGTCCTTCGTATACACGGCGGCCGAAAGCCCATAGTCGATGGAGTTGGCGATCTCGATGGCTTCCTCGAAGGTCGAGAACCCGAGCAATGAAACTACGGGCCCAAAGACCTCCTCGCGGGCGATGCGCATCCCCGGCGTGACCCTACCCAGCACGGTGGGCTCAAAAAACGTTCCGTGGGCGTAGGCTCCCTCCGTCAGCGCGCGCCCGCCTGTAAGTAAATTTGCTCCCTCATCGAGCGCGATCTGCACATACTTCGCCGAGGTTTCGATCTGGCTGGCGTTCACCTGCGGACCCATCTCGACCGACTCATCCAGGCCGTCGCCGACCTTCAGCGCCTTGGCCCGCGCCACGAACCTGGCCGTAAACTCCGGCGCGATCCCTTTTTGCAGCAGGATGCGGCTGGTGGCCGTGCAGCGCTGCCCGGTGGTTCCGAAAGCCCCCCACAGAGCGCCGTCCAAAGCCAGCTCGAGATTAGCGTCGTCGAGCACGATTTGCGCATTCTTGCCGCCCATTTCGAGCGAAACCGCCTTAAACGTGGCCGCCGCCCGCTGGCCCACGTGGGAGCCCACCGCGCTCGATCCCGTGAAGCTGATGGCGCGCACGTCCGGGTGCTCCACCAGCGCTGCTCCCGCCGCCGATCCGCTGCCGGCCACGATGTTGACCACCCCCGGCGGCAATCCGGCGTCCGTCAGCGTCCGCACCAGGTTGTAGGTCGAGAGGGGCGTGTCCGTGGCCGGCTTGATGACGCAGGTATTGCCCGAAACCAGGGCCGCAAACAGCTTCCAGCTCGGGATGGCCATGGGAAAGTTCCAGGGCGTGATCAGTCCCACCACGCCTACGGGAACGCGCACGCTCATGGCAAACTTATTGGGCAACTCGCTGGGCGTGGTCTGCCCCAGGAGCCGGCGTCCCTCGCCGGCCATGTAAAAGGCCTCGTCGATGGCCTCCTGCACGTCGCCGCGCGTCTCGGTGAGCACCTTGCCCATTTCGCGGGTCATCTCCCGCGCGTACTGCTCCTTGCGCTGCTGCAACAACAGGCCCGCGCGCACCAGAATCTCCGCCCGTTTGGGCGCCGGAACCAGCCGCCAGGTCGCGAAGGCCTTCTTGGCGGCTGCGACGGCCAGGTCCACGTCCTCGTGATGCGACGACGGGAACTCGCCCACCACATCGGAGCGGTTGGCCGGGTTCAGATTCAGGATCGTCTTGCCGCTCGCGGCCGGCAGCCACTGGCCGCCGATCAGGTTGTGAAACGTGGGATGGCTCATCGGAACCTCGAAATCGACGCTGAAATGGTACTCCAAAACCCGCTGCGGGGGCGCATTGTGTTGTCCCGTTTTGGGCAGCAAAGGCCCGAGCTTTCCGCACTGTATACCCCGCGGGCACCTCTTCTGACGCCTTCTTAAAGCGGCCATGCGGCTTTGGCCCAATAGCCTTACAATAAGCGTTGAGGCAATTGCGGGATTCCATGTCTTTGAACGGTTATAGGTCGCGCTCTTCGCGATCGCACAGTCTGCGTTCGCTCTTTAGCGTGTTTTCGAACGATTTGGCCATCGATCTCGGCACCGCCAACACCCTCGTCTACGCCGCCGGCAAAGGGATCGTTGTCAATGAGCCTTCCATCGTGGCCATCAACAAGAACACCGGCGAGGTGGAGGCTGTGGGCAAGGAGGCCAAAGATATGCTGGGCCGCACTCCCGGCAACATTGTGGCCATCAAGCCCATGAAGGACGGCGTCATTGCCGACTTCAAAATCACCGAGAAGATGCTCAATTATTTCATCCAAAAGGCGCACAACCGCAAGATGCTGGTGCATCCGCGCATTGTGATTGGCGTGCCTTCGGAGATTACGCAGGTGGAGAAACGCGCCGTCGAAGACTCCGCCTACCGGGCCAAGGCCAGCGAAGTTTACCTCGTCGAGCAAGCCATGGTCGCCGCCATCGGCGCGGGCCTGCCCATCACTGAGCCTTCCGGCAACATGGTCGTCGATATCGGCGGAGGCACCACCGACATTGCCGTCATCTCGCTCTCCGGCATCGTTTATTCCCGTTCTGTGCGCATGGCCGGCAACCAGATGGACGAGGCCATCACCAACTACCTCAAGCGTAAATACAATCTCCTCATTGGCGAGCGTACCGCCGAGCAGATCAAGATCGAGATCGGCTCAGCCTATCCGCTGGACAAGCCGCTCACCATGGAGATCAAAGGGCGCAACTTGATCGAGGGCGTGCCCAAGACCATCTCCATCGACGACAGTGAGATCCGCGAAGCCCTGGGGGAGTGCGTTGCCGTGATCTTGAACGCGATCCGGGTGGCCCTGGAACGCACCCCGCCCGAGCTCTCGGCCGACATCTCGGACCGCGGCATCGTGCTCACCGGAGGCGGCGCGCTGATCAGGAACCTCGACAAGCGCATCCGCGAAGAGACCGGCTTGCCGGTCTCCGTTGCCGACGATCCGCTGGCTTCGGTGGTGCTGGGCACCGGCAAGATGCTCTCCGACTTCCGGCTGCTGCGCAAGATCAAGATTGATTGAAAACAGGGGTCAGGTGTCAGGTTTCAGGGGTCAGCGCTTGCAGCATTCATGAAGGCAGGACAGTCTTTTCTGATCCCTGACACCTGACACCTGAAACCTGCTTCTTATGGATTCGTTCTTCACTCGTTATCGGAACCTGGTGGTGCTGCTGGCGGTCCTGGTGGCGCAGATCGCGGGCTTGGCCGTGCAGGTGCGCCGCACAGCCAACGGCGTCAACAGCCTCAACCCGCGCGACCAGTCCGGCGTGCGCCTGATCCGGTTGTGGGCCGATGCCATCGTGTCCCCGCCGGAGGAGACGATTCACGTCACCAGGACGAGCGCGATCGCCCTTTGGCGAAACTACCTGGAACTGGGCGCCGTGCGGCAGCAAAACCAGAATTTGCAGAAAACCGTCGCCCGGCTGCGCCTGGAACAGGCGCAGTTGCTTGAAGACGCCCGGCAGGGGGAGCGCTTGCAGGCCCTGCTCGGCTTCCAGGAGCGGTATATCTACAAAACCCTGGCCGCCCAGGTTTATGGCTCCAGCGGCAGCGGGCAGTCGTATCTCTTTTACGTCGACAAGGGCTCTCGGGACGGCCTAACGCGGGACATGGCGGTGGTAACGGCGGAGGGGATCGTGGGCAAGGTGCGTGAGGTATTTCCGCACAGCGCGCAGGTGCTGGCCATCAACGACCCAAACAGCGGCGCCGGGGCGATCTTGGAGACCACGCGGATTCGGGGCATTCTGCGCGGCGACTCTGCCGGGCGGTTGGAGGTAGTGGGCATTCTGTCCGACGAGCGCATCAAGCCCGGCGAGAAGGTGGTCACGGCGGGCGGTGACATGATCTTTCCGCGCGGCCTGCCCGTCGGCGTGGTTCAGAAGGTGGTTCGGGACCCGGACCGCGACGGTTTCATCAACGTTATGGTCAACCCCGCCGCCCATCTTGATCGCCTCGACGAAGTGCTTGTCATTACGTCCATGCAGCCGCGCTTTTCCGAACAGGCGCAGCAGGACCTGGCCACCAGCGAGGCTCTTGATGGCGCGCAGGCGGCGGCCATCGAAGCGCAGCAAAAGGCCGCGCAGATCACGGCTGAGCACTTGCCCAACCTGATGGAGCCGAACGTGCCTCCGGAGCAGCAGCCGCTGAATGACAGCTCTCCGCCGGTCCCTATGGGGCAACCGCCGCAACCCCTGCACCCCGACCGCTTTTCACCTATCCCCGTGGAGGATCAGGGTGGCCAGCAGGCCGAACCGGCCCCAAGCAATCCCTCCGCAACTGTGGCCGGCCGGAAAAACTCCGGCGCGTCTGGTCATGACGCTACCAGTCCACATTCCGCGGCCGCCGCGCAGCCTGGCCAGCGAACCACGCCGCGGAGGAACCCATAATCATGGCCGTGCTCGGCGCGGATTTCCGCCGCGACTTCGAAATCCGCCGCTATCCGCTGTGGGTCTACATTCTGGCGCCGCTGGCCTCGCTGGTGCTCCAGGCCTGGCTGCCGCGCGTGGTTGGTCCCTATGTGTGGTTCGACCTGCCCCTGGTGATCACCGTCTATTTCGCCCTCGGCCGCCGCAGCCCCATCCAGGGCACCCTGATTGGCGCAGCCCTGGGCCTCTTTGAAGACGCTCTTTCCTATCACTCCATCGGCGTCAACGGCATCGCCAAGACCGTGGTCGGGTTTCTCTCCGCATCGGTGGGAGTTCGCATCAATGTTGAAAACCACACCATCCGCCTCATCCTCACCTTTTTGCTCTCCCTGCTCTCCAGCGCGATCTGTGTTTTTATCTATCGCGTCCTGCTGGGGCTGGATTACGCGTGGCAGTGGTTCACTGAACTGTTCATCGCCATCGGCAGCTCGCTTGCCGCCCTGGTGCTGTTTCCGTTGCTGGACCGTCTGCAACTTACAGATTAAGAACTTGGGTTGGGTTCCCGGCGCAAGGGACGCCGCGGGCCTGAACGCGGCGAACGGGAGAGAACGGCCAGTGCAGGGGGTAAACCGGCAATGCAGTTTCATTCCGGTTCACCCGCAACGCTGAGATTCATGTTCTCTATGTTCTTCACGAAAGTGGCTGTATTCTAAAAGCAACGCGCGATCGGATGTCTACCAACAAGGTCAACCGCGAGGAGAAGCTCCCCGCCTTCAAGCTGGCGGTGATGCAATGGGCTATTCTCGCCTTGATGCTGGCCCTGGGGGCGGGTTTGTGGCGCTTGCAGGTGCTGAACGTGGAGAACTTT
Source organism: uncultured Acidobacteriota bacterium (assembly GCA_963808795.1). Lineage (GTDB taxonomy): Bacteria > Acidobacteriota > Terriglobia > Terriglobales > Acidobacteriaceae > Telmatobacter. The sequence continues at coordinate 214,878 of CAWEGL010000009.1, read as the reverse complement.
CGCCAGTTGGCGGAGGAGAACCGCATCCGTGAGGTTCCGATACTGGCTCCCAGAGGCAAGATCTTTGATCGCTATGGGCGGCTCCTGGTGGACAATTACCCCTCCGTCTCCTGTTTTCTGGTGCGCGAGCAGAACAGCAGCCTGGAAGCCGATCTGCCCTTGATCGCGCGCGGCCTGCACATGGACCTGGATCAATTGCGCGACACTCTGCGCCGCTACCGCTCCGAGCCTGGCTACCAGCCCATTCCGATCAAGCAGGACATCACACCGGACGAACAGGCGTTCATTGCGGCCCACCGCAACGAGCTGCCAGAACTGGAGACGATCGACGTGGAGCGGCGGCTCTATCCGTCTGACGGCTTTGCCGCGCACCTGATCGGCTATGTGGGTGAGGTGAGCGAGAGCGAGCTCAACGAACCGCGCTACGCCTTCTACAGCCCCGGCGACGTAGTGGGCAAGGCGGGAGTGGAGGAATCGTACGACGAAATCCTGCGCGGCCAGGACGGTTCGCGCGATGTGATTGTGGACAGCCGCGGCCATGAGATGGGCTACCTGCGCACCCAGCACGCGATTCCGGGTCACGATCTCAGGCTCACCATAGACAACGACCTGCAGCGCGCCGCCGAACTGGCGCTTGGGGACCGGGAGGGCGCCGTTGTGGCTATGGACCCGCGCAACGGCCAGATTCTGGCCATGGTTTCCCATCCCAGCTACGATCCCAACCAATTTTCAGTGCGCATCAATCGCGCCGAGTGGGACCAGCTCCTCAACGATCCCGAGCACCCATTGATGAACAAGGCCATCCAGGCGCAACTGGCGCCTGGTTCCACCTTCAAGATTCTCATGTCGGTGGCCGGCCTCCAGGAGGGCGTGGCGCAGAACATGCGTGTTTTTTGCAACGGCGGGGCGACCTTTTACGGTCACTTCTACCATTGCGACCGGCACCACGGGTGGGAGGATATTGAAACCGCGATTCCGGATTCATGCGACAGTTTTTTTTACACGCTGGCCAATAAGCTGGGCATCGACACCATCGACAAATACGCTAAGGAATTTGGTTTCGGCGAAAGGACGGGCATCGACCTACCCGAAGAGGAGGCGGGTCTGATGCCTTCCCCGGATTGGGTGCTGAGGGACTTCCATCATAAGTGGTACGCGGGTGAAACCATCTCCATAGGCATCGGTCAAGGGGCCATCGAAGCCACTCCCATTCAATTGGCGCGGTACATCGGGGGCATCGCCTCAGACGGCCATTTGGTGCGGCCCCACGTGGTGTTTCCCGATGAATTGCCTCCCAATTTTTTGAAAGCGATCCTGAACACTTACCCCGGTTCCGGCAGCGAGTATATCCCTATCAGCTCGCAGGCCTGGGATATCATCACCAACGGCATGGCCCAGGTGACGCAGCCGGCCGAATTTCACACCGCCGGCTCCGCCCATCTCGACGGCATCGATTTTGCCGGGAAGACGGGCACGGCCGAAGTCGTCAGCGACGCGATGATCAAAGCCAAGGGCCTCAGGGGCCCTTCAACCTATCCCAACGTCTGGTTTGTCGGAGTCGTGCCCCGCCGCAACCCCGAGCTAGTGGTGGCCGTCCTCTGGCAGCACGGCAATTTCAGCTATTATGCGGCCCGCATCGCTTCAAGAGTGGTGGCGGCTTACGTGGACAAGCAGCGCCGCCTCGTACACAACCTGCCTCCGGCGAAGGTTGAGGCCCCGGTGGAGATGGGCGCGGTCTGGTCTGATTCCGGCGCGCCGGGAAGCGGGGGCGCAAGCCGGCAAATGGCACAAATTCAAGGCGGACATTTCCTGGTTTACCCCCATTCGCGAGATGGGCAACAGACGGTGGCCGAAAACCATCCAGGCGGCTGGGCCGGCCAGCGGCCGGGGCGCGTTCGCGGTTCGCCCTCCAAGCCGGCGCCGGTCGCCGGCCTCACCACCCAGTTAGGCACGGCATTGCCCGCCTTGCCGGGGAAGAAGCCATGAGCGCCATGCGCCGCATGCTGAGCTTTCGCGACTTCGACTGGACGCTCCTGGGCGTGGTGCTGGTTCTGTGCATGATTTCAGTTTTGGAGATTTACTCGGCCACTCTGCACACCAAATACGCCGGCTTCCAGAACAAGCAGATGTTGTGGATTGCCGCCGGGCTGGCCGCGATGTTTCTCATTGCCAAGATTGACTACCACCGTCTTCTGGATTGGGCCCCCTGGGCTTATGCAGCTTGCTTTCTGGCCTTGGTTATGGTTCTGGCCGTGGGGCATAGGATGCTGGGGGCGCGCCGATGGATCAATGTCGGGCCTTTACACTTCCAGCCATCGGAGTGGGTCAAGCTGGTCCTTATCCTGATCGTCGCCCGCTATTTTGCCAATCTGGGCGGACACAATCTCTCCTGGAAGGAGATCCTCAAGGCCTTTGCGCTGGTCGGCATTCCCATGCTTTTGGTCATTCGCCAACCCGACCTCGGAACCACTCTTACCTATCTTCCCATCCTTGTAGTGGGACTGTTTCTGGGCGGGATCAATCTCCGCCAGTCGCTCATCCTCCTTGCCGCCGGCGTGGTCCTCGTCACCGGCGCCTGGAATAGCGGCAGACTCCTCAAGCCCTATCAGAAAGCCCGGCTCACCAGCTTTCTCAACCCCGATAACGATCCCAGGGGAAGCGGCTACCAAATCCGCCAGTCGCTCATCGCCGTAGGCTCCGGGGGTGTTTGGGGTCAAGGCGAGGCCAAGGGGACCCAGACGCAGGGCAATTTCCTGCCCATTCCTTATGCCGACTTCATCTTTGCCGCCTTCAGCGAGGAACACGGCTTTATCGGCGCGATTGCGGTGCTGCTGCTATACTTTTTTGTATTGATGCGTTTGATTCAAAACGCTCAAACAGCCGCCGACCTGCCTGGTTCCCTAATTATCATGGGAGTTGTGGCTGTGTTGACCTTTCAGATTATGGTCAATGTAGGCATGGTCATAGGTTTTATGCCGGTTACAGGAATCCCTTTGCCGTTAATGAGTTACGGAGGATCGTCCGTATTGTTTACGTTCCTGGCGCTGGGTGTGGCGATGAATGTCCGCATGCGCCGGTTCGTCAACTGATACGTTCCGATCCGCGGGGACGGGTCCGGTTTCACGGATTCGATTTTTGTGCGGTCCGGAGCAGTTGTGACCGCTCGGGTAGAATCTTGCGATTCCCGGGAAAGTGTAGGCCAAAGCCGAGGTCCTCAAGCCGAAGCGCAGCTAAACGGGCGGCGATCGGTTAGGAGTTTCAGCAGGCTTTGGCATCCGGGGAGTCGATGGAGAACATAGACTGCATTCTCTGAAAGACCGGGATCCGCCGGTTGCTAACGAAGGCCTCCGCTCCCGAGGAGCGCGTGCTGGAGTTTAGAAACGTCGGTCTACTGAAGTTCTAAGGATGCAAGAGCCGGCCAGGTCCCGAAGGACCGCGCGCGGCAGGATTGGGTTTATGAGCACGCAGAGACGGGAGAACCGTCGATGGGTTGTAAGTTGCATGGATAGGACGAAGGCGTCGAGGTGCAACAACCGCGATTCCTCTTCGCCGGACGTCCGTGTGCAAACTCGCGGTCAAACGGCCTCGCCGGTCTTGCCGGCAGGATGGGCCACAAACTCTCTGCAATCGGATCACCGCAATACACAGCTGGTACGGCTTGTTCGCGAGAACGTCAGCCGCGGTTGGCCGCTTCTGGGGCCAAGCCGTGGCACACGAGCTGTTCGGTCAGCGTCTATCAAGGTCATCCTTTCTGCTCATCCCCTTCCTTACCGCCATGCGCGATTCCATAGGATCTTGCCGCAATTGCCGGCGGTCACAGGCCGCCGGACGGAAAGATGCGATGGCCAAAGAAATCTGTATTTCCAGTACGCCGCATGAGACGCGGCTTGCAATTCTCGAAGACGATCAGCTCGCGGAAATCTACTACGAACGCGAAAACGAATATACGCTGGCGGGATCCATTTACAACGGGCGCGTGACCCGCGTTCTGCCCGGTATGCAGTCCGCGTTTGTGGACGTCGGCCTGGAGCGCGACGCCTTCCTCTATGTAACCGACTTCATCGATCTCGAAGACCAGGAAGAGACCGAGGAGCTGGAGAAAGCCGCCACCGGCGGCGTCACCCACCACCTCCACGAGGTCCGGCACGACGGCGCTCAGGTCCGTAATGGCGGCCGGCAGGAAGAGCGCGGCGCGCGCTCCGGCCAAAGGCAGCAATCGCGCCAGGATATGCCGGCTAGGGGCCGCGAGGTTGCGCCAGGTACCGCTCCAGAAATTGCCGAAGCCGCCCTCGGGGCTCCGGAACCACCGGCCTTCTCCGGACCCTCAGCCGGCGAACCAGAGAACGCCGAAGCCAAGGGGGGACGGCGTTGGCGGGGCCGCCGGCATCGCCGCGGCGGTCGTGGTCCTCTAGCTTCGCCCCAACCCGGCATGGAATCAGCGGGGCCCGGCGAAACTCCCCCTGAGACGCCCACAGAGCAGGAAGTGGCCGCGGAGATCCACGCCTCAGAAGCGCGTCTTCCCGCTCCAGCTCTGCACGCACCCCAGATGCCGGCCCCCTTTGTTCTGCCCGGCGAATCGCTTTCCAAGTACGGAAGCGCGCCGGCGGACGATACGGCCAAACCTCCGCAGGAAGCTCCACAGCGGGTCAGGCCAGCCAGCCACTCCCGGCCTTCGACACTGGTGGAAACACCCATCACGTGGGACGGCAGCGGGCTGCTGCCTGGCGAGTCGCTCTCCCGGCGCCGCGTCCGTCAGAGCGAACCAGCCATGGAGGGGAACGATGAGCCCCAGCCGGACTCTTCCGATGAGGCCGGGACCGCTAACGAGCCGGAGGAATCCGCGGCGGACGCCGGAGAACCGGCGCCTCCGCCGGAGGTCACTCTCGCGGAGGCAACATCGGCTGCCGCGCCGGTTGTGGCTACAGAAGCTGTGCCGGTAGAGACCGAACTCGCAGATCCCGAACCGGACTCATCCGCTGCCCACCATCTTGACCCTCTTTCCCCAGCGGGCTTCCGCTTCTTTGGGCTGAGCGGCAAGAAAAAGAAGAAGGGAGAGGAGCCGGTCTCACCAGCGCCAAAATCTCCTTCTAAGGCTTCAGTTTCCGCTTATGCCCCCGGAACCGGCCTCATCGAGGAAGAGGTCATCGAAGGAGAAGAGCTGGAAGCGCCTTCGCGCCATCGTCACCACAAACCGGAAGAACACGAACTCGACGATTATGAGGAGGAGACGCTTCCCGCCCAGGTTCGCACCGGTGATCTGGGCGACCTGCTCCAGGAAGCCCAACTCGAACACCGCATCCAATTGAACCTCGCGGATAGAAATGGTGAAGAGGAAGATGCGTTCGAGGGCGAGGCTGAAGAGGAAGAAGAACCGTCGCCGGGGGCACAGCCTGCGCCCGGCCAGGTCGCCGCGGCGACCCGCGACCGCGGCGACCGCGGCGGCCGCGGACGCCGGGTTCGTGGAGGACAGGCCCCCGCCAACCGCCGTGGACCTTCGCGCCGTTCCATGCAGACCACAGACCTGCCTGTCATCAGCGATCTGCTCAAGCCGGGCCAGGAGATCCTGGTCCAGATCGCCAAGGAACCGATCGCTAAAAAGGGCGCGCGCATCACCAGCCACATTGCTCTGCCCGGACGTTTCCTGGTCTTCATGCCCACCGTCAGCCACATTGGCGTCAGCCGCAAAATCGCCTCCGACGAAGAGCGTCAACGCCTCAAGCACATTTTGATGAGCGAGCGCGGCGAGGCCGCGGGCGGATTCATCGTCCGCACCGCCGCCGAGGGCGCCTCGGAAGAAGAGCTCCGCGCTGACCTGCGTTTCCTGATGAATCTTTGGAACGAAATCAAACAGCGTTCCGACTCGTCCCGGTCGCCGGCCCTAATCTACCACGACCTCTCACTGGTCGAGCGCATCCTGCGCGACCAGGTTAGCGCCAACTTTTCCAGCATCTGGGTGGACTCCGAGGCCGACTATGAGCGCGTCGTCCGTTTCCTCAACCGCTTCTCGCCCTCCCTGGTCCGGCGGGTCAAGCTCTACACCAAGGAGCTTCCTCTCTTTGAGCACTTCGGCATTCAGGACGAAATCTCCAAGGCGTTGCGTTCCAAAGTCTGGCTCAAGTCGGGCGGCTCCATCGTCATCAATCAAACCGAGGCGCTGGTCGCCATCGACATCAACACCGGCAAGTACGTCGGCAAGTCGGCGCGGCTTGAGGACACGATTCTCAAGACGAACCTCGACGCCGTGCCTGAAATCGTTCGGCAGATTCGCCTTCGCGATCTGGGCGGCATCATCGTCATCGACTTCATCGACATGGACGAACGCAAGAACCGCTTTAAGGTGATGGCAGCCCTCGAAGAGGCTCTTAAGAGCGACCGCGCACCCACCAAAGTTCTCCAATTCAACGATTTTGGACTGGTGGCCATCACCCGCAAGAGAGTCAAGCAATCGCTGGAGCGGACCCTCAGCGTACCCTGCCCGATCTGCCAGGCTACCGGCATGGTCAAAAGCCCAGTCACCGTCTGCAACGAGATCTGGGTGGAGCTGCGCAAGATGCGCAAGCACTTCGAGGGCGCGGATGTGACGTTGCGGGTCAACCCTGAAACCGTCAAGGTGCTCAAGGGCAACAACGCCAATTGGCTCAGCGAATTCGAGGAGCTGGTGGGCAAGAACGTCCTGGTCAAGAGCGACCCCTCGCTGCACCCGGAGCAGTTCGACATACAAGGCTAGCAACTCAGCAAGTCAGCGAAAAGGCCGGACGATCGCCCCGGCCTTCGCTGTTTTACGGCAGAGAAACGGCAATAAAATCAATCTACCGGATCACATGAATCGGAATCCCCACCTTCAGGTTTCTCCAGGTCTGTTCCGTGGTATACACCGGAGCCTTGAGCGCAATCGCCAGCGCCAGGCACGATCGATCTCCCAACGAGAGGCCATACTTCTCCGTCTCGATAATGAGGCTCCCGGCGATCTTGGCGTGCTCGCTGGTGAAAGGTTCAGCCGCCGTTACCGTAGAGAGAGTGTCCTCCCAAGCCTCGTCAGGAGAATGGCCCCGTTTCACCAGTTTGCTTTGCGCCTCGGCCAGATTGACTGTGCTGGCAACTGCCTGATCCTGGATGTCGTCCGTCAGCTTCTCCGCGCCTCGTTCATGGTGGAGCAGGGCAAGAATGGCGGAGGCATCGAAGACAACCTCATTCATGCTTCGCCGCCTCGCGCCGTTCCGCGCTCAGCTCGTCGGCAAGCGAAACTCCCGGTGGAATGATTTGCCGTATCCGCTCCTGCGCGCGCCGCAGACGGCTTTGCCGCGTCGAAATCCGCAGTTCGCCATCCACCACGCGCAAATCCAGCACGCCGCCAACGTCCATTCCGAGTGCTTCCCGCATGGCCGCGGGAATAACGACGCGGCCTTTTTCGCTTAGCCGGGTCCGAGCCTTAAGTTCCATTACTTCCATGTGTCCCACCTCTCTCCATTAGTTCCACTATGATACAGATGTGCCACTTTATATTCAAGTGGTACACATAGGCCCATTTCCCACCAGATGCACTCCGCCAAAGGCAACCTCCGGGCGGAATCCGTGTCTAACTTTAGGAGGTATTAAGACAATCTGATTCTTGAGGTTCCGGCATGTCATTTCACCGTTGGACATCCCTGATACAGCGTAGCTGCTGGGTTTGTTCCGCGGCCGTTCTCGCGGCCGCTTTGGCGAGCGCCCAGTCCACGACATCGCAAAATCAATCCAGTTCAGCCGGGTTTTCTTCCAGCAACGACTCCAGTTCGCTCCAGCTTGCCGAGATCTCCGCTCCTGGAGCCATGGCGGCATTGCCCTCGGCGCCTTCCCCGGCGGCGTCCGCCGCGGGCCAGATGGGTGAGAGCGGGGGCGGCGGTTGGAAGCACGCTATCTTCGGCAACTACGCTCTGGAGATCGGCGGCGGGGTTAACGCTCCCGCCGGCGACAAGCAGTACATCACCTGGGGCGGGCAGTTTACACTCGGCGCGGGTAAGCACTTCAACAAGTACCTGGCCGCGCTCATCGAGTACCAGTTCCTTGACGATAAGCTGCCCGGCGCCATCATTGCCGAGGCCGGCGCCCAAGGCGGCCATGACCACATCTGGTCTTTCACTATCGATCCGGTCTTCGATCTCTTCCCCAACGCCAGCAACGATGTCTACGTCACGGGAGGCGGCGGCTTCTATCGCAAGGTGACCGACTTCACTGACGTAGAACCGGCGGAGTTCTGTTCGTTCTACTATTGCGGCGTAGGATACGAATCGCAAACCGTCGGTCACTTTTCCTCGAACCAGGGCGGCTTTAACATCGGCGGCGGATATCAGCACCGGGTAGGCGGCATGTACGGGCCAGGCCAGATGGCGCTTTTTGTCGAAGCCCGCTACCTGGACGTGTTGTCGCCGGCGGTCACCACCGAGCCAAACGGCCTGGGAACGACGAGCGTAGGCGCCGGCACCAAGTTGATTCCCATCACGCTGGGCCTACGCTGGTAACTGCAAAGGGCGAGATACGGCGGGCGATGAATAACGCGGGCTCCGTCCGCCGTCGCGGACGGGCTGGGGAATACGGTTGCCGGCTGGAGCCTTCTATAGGTTTCCTATAGCCGGCAAACGAACGATCCCTCCCCTCCGTCCACGATCCCTGCCAGCGTGGACGCGGCCAGCGCCGGAAATGCGCGCAGGATCACCACAGCTTTCTCTCTTCTTGTGACTTTCCCACTTCGCCCCGCTCAATTCGCTCCAGAAACGCCCGCGCCAGCCGTCGTTCCCCAGGATGGCTTTCCCCATGAATCGTACACAGGTCCAGAAACTCGTCGCACAGCGCGTTCCGCTCTTCCTGCTGCGCGAGAATGCTTTGCAGCGCGACGGCCAGTTCCCGCAGCCGCGCCGCCTCCGGCCAGCCGCTCTCCTCTTCATCCGCAGTTACGGGGGCCGAGAAAAGCCCGCGCCGCCCCCGCGCGCACTCGTCCAGGCAGGCCAGCAGTTGCTCGCTGAAGGCTCTGCTCAACGTGTCCAGTTGTTCGGGGTCCATCTCGTCCCGCGGGTCGTAGCTCACCGCATACTCCGCATCGCTGGTTTCACTCCACTATACAACCTGCCAAGAATAGGAGAGAGCCAGACATTCAGACCATTGGAAGGGAGCTCAAAGTTCGAAAAGCTTTGGCTGTGGGCTTCTTCTATCGCGTCGCGCCATGGGAAGATCCAGCCGCGCGCAAGCCCGGTAAGAACTGCCCGCATCGATGGCGCTTTTCGCCGCCTCATCCGGTTCCCTTTATCGCACAAAGACCCAGGGCGGCTTCGTAAGCTTCCCCGGGTCGCGTTCGGCGGTTTTCCAATCTCTGGAGTTTCTGTGCGGAAATAACCGCATCGTCCCTGCAATCGGGGCTCCATGAGATTCAGGCTGGCTGGATGTTGCTTACGTCAATCGTCTTGCTTAGCTCGTCAAGCTGGCCCGTCACCGTCACGGTCTGGCCTACATAATTGGCCGCGTTGGTGGCGCCGCTGAGCATGTAGGTGCCGGAACTCGTGCGCAGAGCGTACGACGACCCACTCTTGACGATCGTCCCGGTGAAGGTCGAGCCCGTTTGTTGCTGCTGCTGCTGTCCCGCCTGACTCTGAGGCTGCGCATCGTTTGGTGCGGTCTGCTGGGCCGCGTTGGAACGCACTGCCGTGGCCTGAGCGCCGGCAGAAAACGTTGTGAAGGGATATCCCCACACAAGGGCGCCCGTGAAGACGAGCGCGCTTATCGTGAGGCAAAGGAGAAGTTCACGTTTAATGGCTTGCATGGAAATACCCCCAGGTCTGGGTTTGGCGTACTGCGGGGGGGTGCAGCACCCTGCTTGCCAAACCGGTTGCGCTGAAATTGCTGCGCTTGTCTCCCGGCCCGGATGTCACAGAGTAAAACTTACCCTCCCCGCGCCCGTAAAAACTACACGGGCGGAAAAAAGGTAATGACGCTCATGGCAGATCAAAGACAGCACCTTGGAAACTGGAATCTACGGCCAGCCAGCACAACCGCTCTGCGTTGCGGCATTTTTGCAAATCGCCAAGCCCACGCCTGGGCCGATTTACGAAAACGGCATCCGCGGCTCGCCGATCCAGAAGCGGTTGCTCCACTGCGCCAGCATCCCCACGCGCCGCCCGGCGAGCCGCGCCCGCGCCTCCTGCCACGGTCCGGAAAAGCGAAATGGCGGCGGCATGCTGCGATAGATCCACGGGAGGCAGCGCATCGTGCGCTGGGCGGTGCGCTGGTCCGCGGCACTAAAATCCAGCCCGAAATCCTCGCGGAAACGCTCCGGCATCCACGCCATAGTGAGCGCGCGATACCAGCGCGGCGGATGGATCCACGAGCCGGCCCCAGTTAGCAAGCTATGCGCGATGGTGCGGCCCTCCTGGCTTACGCCCAACGCATCCGAAGCATGCATCGCTTGGTTGTAGGCGAGGAACGACTCCCAATTCTCCGGCAGCGTGTCAGCGGGAAGGCCGAACAGGCCAGCAAGGATCCTGCTCTCCGCGTAGTACTGCTCGCGCTCTCCGGCGGCCATCGGTCCCAGGGCACACTCATAAGCCAGCACGGCGCTTTCAACCAGGGTTGCGTACACCCAGCGCAGCGCGTTCACCTCGTTGGCCTCGTAGTGCGAGCCGCGCTTCCAGCCCGCGACATCTTCCGTAATCTCGCCGCGAATCCGCGTGTGCAGCGCGTAAAGATGGCGCGCCGCGGCGAGCGCCTGATCGAGCGTGCCGAAGATCATGGTGAAAACGATGCGAAAGGTGTTGTGAAAGCGCGCGATGGGATTGTCCAGCAGAGTAGAGTGCTCGGCCAGCGCCGCCGCGACCCAGGGATGCGCCAGTTGCAGCAGAGCGGCGCGGCCCGCGCCCAGAAATAGCGCCGATTCGCGGTTGATCTTCCAGCTTACCGAACCGGGGCCGAAGATGCCCGCTGCGGGGTGCGCAGTCCCCTGCGCGACGGCAGCAAGCAGCATCTCGCTGTCGGGCCCGGAGACAAATCGAGCAGGACCGCTGCTGAGAGGCAGTTCCATAAGGCTTTAAGTGCGCGCTCCCGAGCAAAACTTTCCACCGCCGGGCATCCCGGCCCGGTTCCCTAGCTTCATAGTATGGGAGCGCTTCTGGCCTGCTGCCAGTCCCAGGGACCGGGAGCAGGTAGGACTGCGCTGAGTTCGCTCCTACTTCCCCCGGAGGTTGCGAAACATGCACACAAACCCCTGGCGGCTTGCCCGTGCTTCGGCAGCTGCCGTTCTTGTTACAGCGTTTGCCGTTCCTCGCAGTCTGGTGGCTGAAACTTCTCCGCACGTAGTGAGCGTGCCGGATCTGCAAAAAGCCGCCGTAGACGCTTCGCAGGCCAGGCGGAAGAACCTGGATACGTTGAACGGATTCTTATCCTCCGCGCAAGCGAAGGAGGCGATGAAGTCGGTTCATGCGAACCCCCAGGAAGTGAAGCGCGCAGTAGCCAGCCTTAGCGATCAGGAGCTGGCGCAATTGGCGTCAAGGGCCAGCAAGGCGGAGTCCGACTTTGCCGCCGGCAACATGAGCAACAATGACCTGTTGATCATTTTGGTCGGCCTCGTTGCTCTCATCCTGATCATCGTCGCGGTGCGTTGAGAGCGGCGCCGATGCAGCGTCAGCGCTTGCTCATTGTCGTTCTGATGCTGGCGGTGTGCGGCACAGCGTACGCGGCCGGCGTCGTCGATATTTGGCTCGACGTTCCGTTTGTGAAGCAGCAGAAAGATGGTTGCGGCGCAGCCAGCCTGGCCATGGTCATGCAGTACTGGCAGCGGCAGGAGGGCTGGCCCGCGCACACCAATGCCGAGTCCGCGCCTATCCTGGGATCCTTGTACTCGAATGCGGCGCACGGAATCTATGCATCGTCGATGGTGCGGTACTTGCAGACAAATGGCTATCGGACGTTTGCATTTGCGGGCCAATGGGTGGATCTGGAGCAAGATCTCGAAAAGGGCCGCCCATTGATCGTGGCGCTGAAGCCGGACGCGAGCCGGTCACTTCACTACGTGGTGGTGGCCGGAGTCGATGACCCGCAACAAGTCGTGCTGCTCAACGATCCCGCTCAGCGCAAGCTGCTCAAAGTGGAGCGATCCAGATTCGAGCGCGAATGGCGGGCGACGGGCCACTGGACGCTGCTGGCCGTTCCGGAGACGAGCGCACGTTGAACGCCTTGAACGTTGACCTCGTTTCCAACGCTTGTTGTCATCCTGAGCGACCGGAGTCCGCCGCCGCGGACGCAGGAAGCCGAAGGATCTGCGGTTGCTTTTCCGGCACAGCGAGTATCGCTCCGAAAGCCCTGCGCACCGTCTGTGTTGCGGGGTTCATCCTTCCCTGTTTCATTCTTCTCGGTTGTTGCGCATCGCTTGCGCAGGCCGCGCCATCCCTACTGCCCTCTGATGGAGAGCTTCAGCATTGGGCTGACACACAGCAGTGGAACCGGATCGTGCTCCGCCTCGAACCGCTCACGCCGCGCACTGCCAACCAGGATTTCTACTTTGGAATCGCGCTGGCCGAGCTCGGCCGCTGGCACGAGGCACAAAGCGCGCTGGAAACCGGCCGCCGCCTGACGCCGAACGATCCGCGCTTTCCCACCGAGCTGGCCGGCATTGCTTTCAAGCAAAAGAATGTTCCCCAAACTATTCACCGCCTTCGGCAGGCGCTTCGCTTGGCGCCCAGCGACGCCTACGCAAACGACTTTCTAGGCACAGTCTATTTCCTCGAAGACAATCTTCCCGCTGCGCTTAAGTATTGGAATCGCGCAGGAAAGCCCCGGATTGCGAATGTGCGTGAGCAGCCCCCGCCGCGCGTCTCGCCCGCTCTGCTCGATCATGCCTTCGCATTTTCGCCCGCTGACACGCTGCGGTTGCCGCAGCTCTACGATACAAAGGCGCGCATTCGCGCATTGGGAATCTTCCCCCAGTATCAGCTCGATCTTCAGGCGCAAAAGGACGGCGATTTCGATGCTGATTTCCGCAACGAAGAATTAAACGGTCTGGGCGGCAGTAAATGGGAGTCGCTGTTTTTGTCCCTGCGCGGGCTCGCGTTCAAGGAAGTTGATCCGGGCTTCTATAACTTTCATCGGGAAGCCATCAATTTTGTTTCTCTGTTGCGCTGGGATGCGCAAAAGCGGCGCATCTTCGTGCAGACTTCAGGTCCGTTTGAGCACGGCGCCACGTACCGCTGGGAGCTGACGACAGATTTGCGCAACGAGAACTGGGCGGTGCGGGACGGTTTTGCCGGACCGGCTCCAGTGCTTGCCGGCTTCAATATGCGCCACGAGATGGCGGCCTTTGATCTTGCCTACCGCGGGAGCGGGCGAGTTTGGTGGTCGGCCGGCGCAGAGGCTTCGCATCGCGATTTCCGCAACGCCTCTTCCGGAGCCGTGCTCACGCCGCAGATGCTGGCCAAGGGCTACCAGCTCAAGGAGCAGGCGCGATTCGAAGCTGTACTCTGGCGCGTCCCCGAGCGGCGTTTCACGATGAAGGCCGAAGCCGCGTCTGCGGTAGCAAGGCTGTGGTCACAGCCCGCGCAGTCCTTTGAGAAAGTCACGGGCGCGCTGAGCTGGCGCTGGTTTCCCCAGGCGGAGGGCGACGATTACGAAACCTCGCAACAGCTCCGCGCAGGCAAGATCTTCGGCCAGCCCCCCTTTGACGAGCTGTTCATCCTGGGGCTGGAGCGGGACAACGATCTGCCCATGCGCGCCCACATCGGCACGCGCGACGGCCGAAAGGGAAGCGCGCCGCTGGGCCGCGACTACTTCCTTGAAAACTGGGAGATGGACAAAAACGTGTACAGCATCGGATTGGCGAACCTGCAACTCGGCCCCTTTCTTGACATCGGCAAGATCAGCGACCCTGGAACGGGCCTCGGCTCCCACAAGTGGCTCTTCGACACCGGAGCGCAACTCAAGCTCCGCGTCTTTGGAAGCGGGCTCGTCTTCTCCTACGGCAAGGACCTGCGCTCCGGCAATAACGCCTTCTATGTGATGCTGCTGGAGTAAGTGTTGATCTGCTTGACGCCACATGAATCGCGGAGTACCGTCGAATTGAAGCTGAGACCTCGCATGTCTGGAATCCAATATGTTACCGACGATCAAGGCCGCAGGATCGCGGTTCAGATCGACCTGCGCGAACACGCCGAGCTCTGGGAGGAGTTCGAGGACGTTCTGGTTTCAGAATCGCGCCGCAACGAAGAGAACATTGCCTTGAACGCGGTGAAAGAAGAGCTCGTGCGGAACGGCAAGTTGCGTGGCTGAGTATAGCGTTTCGCTGAAATCGAGCGCGAAGAGGGAACTCGCCCGGCTCCCCGAAGAAGCGATCTCCCGGATCTTTCCGAAAATCGAGGCTCTGGCCGCAGACCCCAGGCCGCATGGGTGCAAGAAACTGCGTGGCAGCAGGGATGTTTGGCGCATCCGAATCGGCGATTATCGCGTGGTTTATACGATCGAAGATACAGCAAAACAGATCGAAGTTACACGTATTGCGCACCGGCGCGATGTCTACGAGCCGTGAAGCCCATGCGGAGAGATTTCCGCCCGCAGATATTTGTTGCAACGACTATCTCCTTGCCGCATCCAAACTGGAGAAAGGAGAAAAACCGCAATGTCAACCGCAACCGCAACTCCCGCTACCGTAAGCACCTGGAACCTCGATCCGGCGCACTCCGCCGCCGAGTTCAAGGTCAAACACATGATGATCTCCAACGTGAAAGGCAAGTTCAGCGGCATGAGCGGCGCGCTGCAACTGGACGCGGGCGACGTCACCCGCTCCAGCGTCGAGGCCTCGATCCCCGTGGCCACCGTAAGCACCGGCGACGCGCAGCGCGACGGCCACCTGAAGAGCGCCGACTTCTTCCACGCTGAGGGGTTCCCGGCCATGACCTTCAAGTCCACGGCCATCAAGCGCACCGGCGAGGGCGAGCTGGCCGTCACCGGCGATCTGACCCTGCACGGCGTAACCAAGGCCGTAACCTTCGCGGTAGAGGGTCCAACCGAGCCTGCCAAGGACCCTTGGGGCAACCTGCGCGTAGGGCTTTCAGCCACCGCCAAGATCAACCGCAAGGACTTCGGGCTGACGTATAATGCGGCGCTTGAAACCGGCGGCGTGATGGTCGGCGAGGATGTAACCATTACGCTCGACGTGGAGTTCATCAAGGCTGCTCAGTAAGCTGAAACCACAGGCCAGAAATCAGCGCCCGCCGTTCTCTGTTCTCTGATCTCTGTTCTCTGATTTGCCTGTTGCAACGAATATCTTAGCCGCGCATCCAATGTATGTACGGCAGAGGAGGTCAACCATGTCGCTTCGCCCCGTCAGGCAGTTGCTTGAAACCAAGCCCACCATTGAGGGAGCGGGCGTGAAATTGCAGCGCGCCTTCGGCTTCGGCAAAACCAAGGAATTCGATCCCTTTCTGTTGCTCGACGACTTCCGCAACGAAAATCCTGCCGACTACATCGCCGGTTTCCCGTGGCACCCCCACCGCGGCATCGAAACCATCACCTATGTATTGGCGGGCGAAGTGCAGCACGGCGACAGTCTGGGCAACAAAGGCCGCATGACCGCCGGCGACGTGCAGTGGATGACGGCCGGCAGCGGCATTCTGCATCAGGAGATGCCCAAGGGCGACCCCAACGGCCGCATGCACGGCTTCCAGCTTTGGGCCAATCTGCCCGCCGCGCTCAAAATGACCAACCCGCGCTACCAGGACATTCCCTCCAGCGCCATCCCCGAGGTGACCGAGGACGACGGCACGCGCGCGCGCATCATCTGCGGCACGTTCTGGGGCCAGACGGGGCCGGTCGAGGGCGTAGCCGCCGACCCCAGTTACGTGGACATTTCCGTCCCGCCCTTCAAGCGTCGCCGCATCCAGATCGAAACTACGCGCAACGCCTTCGCCTATGTTTTCGCGGGTTCGGGAACCTTTCTCGAGGCCTCCGAGCCGCAAGCCGTGCTCACCGAGTCGGCCCTCGGAGCGGATGTCGCCCCCAACGCCCCGCCGGTCTACGATGCCAGGAACCATTCCCTGGTGCTCTTTGACCGCGGCGATGAGATCGTGGTGCAGGCGGGACCGGAGGGCATCCGCTTCCTGCTCGTCTCCGGCAAGCCTCTCGAAGAGCCGGTGGCGTGGTATGGCCCCATTGTGATGAACACGCAGGAAGAACTGCGCCAGGCGATGAGCGAGCTGCACGACGGGACGTTCATCCGCCACGGGTGAGCACCGCCGGTTGACAAGTGTAAAGCGACGGGCTACACTCGAACAAGTGAAGATCGGGAACTTCATCCACAAGGGCCTGATGCGGCTCTACGAGGACGACGTAACCAAAGGGGTGCCGTCCGAATCGGTGGATAAGCTACGCAAAATGCTTGCCTTCCTCGACGAAATGGAGAGCCCGGAGGAGTTATGGGCTCTGCCGTCGTGGAAGGCACACCTGCTAACCGGAGATCGAAAGGGCTACTGGAGCTTGAGTGTGACGGCGAACCGTCGCTTGACGTTTCGTATCGATGCCGACAAGCGGTCAATTCGCGACGCCAATCTTGAGGACTACCACTAACTCCGGACGGAGGTTCAAATCATGCCCATCAAGAATCCGCCCCATCCCGGCGATTTCATCCGCACTGAGATCATCGAGCCGGCCGGATTGACCGTGACCAGAGCCGCGGCGGCGCTTGCGGTTTCGCGCCCCGCGCTCTCCAGCCTGCTCAACGGCCGCGCAAATCTCTCCGGCGAGATGGCCCTGCGCTTGGAAAAGGTCTTTGGCGTCAAGATGGAAACCCTCATGCGCATGCAGTCGGCTTACGACATAGCCCAGACGCGCAAGCGCGAGAAATCCATTCGCGTCCGCCCGCTTGCTCTGGCGGCTGCATCGCGATAGTTTTCGCGTTGCACCACCGCTCTCTGGGAGGTTTCTGTTGCCTCACAACCCAATCCCTGCGCCTCTTAAACCTCTACCGGCAGTTCCGCGGCGAGAATGTTCATGGGCGTCAGTCCGCGCTGTCGCAGGGCGCGCAGATTGAGCGCGTCGTGGCGCTTGGCCAGGCGGCGGCCGTTGTGGTCCACCACTAGCCGGCAGTGGTACCAGGCGGGGTCTTTGTAGCCTAACGCACGATTCAGCAGGATCTGGCGCGCGGTGGACTTGAGCAGATCGGCGCCGCGCACCACTTCGGTAATGCCCATGGCCGCGTCGTCGGCCACGCAAGCAAGCTGGTAACTTGACGCGCCGTCGCGCCGCCAGACGACGAAGTCGCCGAAGTCCACGCCGGCTACGAATCGTTGCGGGCCCAGGTTCTGATCCATAAACTCGATCACCTCGCCGTCCGGCACGCGGAAACGCCAGTTGCTGCCGGCCGGCGATTCGACCTCAGCCGAATTAGAGCCGGGCAGTTGCGGAACGTGGCCCTGCAAGTGGCGGCAGGTGCCCGGATAGATGGGCTCGTCGTCCATGGCGTCGAATTTGCCGCCGCCCTGGGCCGTCTGCACGCGCTCATGAGGCGCGCCCACCGCGGATTCCAGGTCTTTGCGCGAGCATTGGCAGCGAAACAGATAACCTCGGCGCAGCAGCTTGCGCCAAGCTGCCAGGTAGATGGCGCGGCGCTTGCTTTGTACATAGGGCGCGAATGGCCCTCCGCGGTCCGGTCCCTCCTGCCAGCGGATTCCCAGCCAACGCAAGTCTTCGAGCGCGGCATCGGCGTAGATTTGCTGGCTGCGATCCGGATCCAGGTCTTCCATCCGCATTACCAGCGCGCCGCCCGCGTCACGCGCGCGCTGCCAGGCCGTCCAGAAGGTGCGCGCGTGGCCCACGTGTAGATAGCCGGTGGGTGAAGGCGCAAGCCGCCCGCGGTATTTTGAGGTCGGCGTTGGGGCTAGACTGGCCATTCTGGCTTAAGTATAGGCAGCTCCTCACGCGCGGCATATGGTCTGTATGATTCCGTGAACAACTTGGTTCCTGGCAGCGCCGATGCAGGCGCCGCGTACCCGAATGGCCCGCCGATACGCAACCGTCATGAACTCGCGCACCGCACGAGCGTTTTCGCTTCACTTGTTGCCAACGCAGCATGGTGTCCGCCGCGGCGGACGGCTTTCTCTTGAGGAAAGAGCCACTCGACTGCACGGTTCTGTAAAGAGCAGAATCGAAAACGCTGACGCCCGCACCTTCAAGGCAGCCCACTGCCCAAAGATGAGCTGTTCATCATCCGGAGTCCGTTGGTTATACAATGGCCCTTATGAAAACTAAGGGTTGCGCTACTGCGATCATTACGCCTTTCCGGGCGGATGGATCGATCGACGAGCCGGCGCTGCGGGCGCTGGTGAATTGGCAGATCGAGTCGGGGATCGATTTCCTGGTAGCCTGTGGGTCGACGGGCGAAGCGGCGACCCTGGACGAGGAAGAATGGCTGCGTGCGGTGCGGATCGTGATCGAGACGACTGCGGGACGGGTCCCGGTGTGGGCCGGCTGCACCCACAACTCCACCCGCGTGCTGGTGCGGCAGGCAGAGCTCCTGAAGCGCATCCCCGGCGTAGACGCAGTGCTGTCGGCGAATCCCTATTACAACAAGCCTACGCAGGAAGGCCAGTTCCAGCATTTTCTGGCCCTGGCGCGCACGGTTAATCCGTTGCCGGTCTGCGTCTACAACGTGCCCGGACGGACGGCGGCCAACCTGGAGCCGGAGACGGTGGCGCGGCTGGCCGCCGCGGCTGAAAACATTCAGGCCATCAAAGAGGCCAGCGGCAAGGTGAGCCAATTTGCCGAGCTTGCGCACATCATGCCGCGGGAGTTCAAAATCTTCTCCGGCGACGATGGCTTGGCGCTGGCGGCCATTGCGGTTGGAGCCCACGGGCTGATCAGCGTGGCCTCCAACGAAACGCCCGCCGAAGTTACACGCATGGTTCGCGCCGCCCTCGAGAATCGCTGGGGCGAGGCGCGCGAACTGGAGCGGCTCTTCTCGCAGCTTTTCGATGCCAACTTCTGGGAGTCGAATCCGGGACCGGTGAAGACTGTGTTGAGCCTGATGGGCCGCTGCACCGATACGCTGCGTCTGCCGCTCGTCCCTCCTGCTCCGGCCACACGCGCGCGGCTGGAAAAGCTGGCCGGCGAGCTGGGACTGCTGAAACCTGCGCCCCCGCCGGAGATGGTCAGCGCGAAGGCCGGTTGAGCGTAGGACGGACTCGTTTCTTGCCAGTACCGCGACCATGGGATTGCGTAATTGACCGGGAGTAGCGCCGGTCTCCTGTCCAGGTGTAGCGCCGGTCTCCTGACCGGCTGTAGTGCGGGCCTCCCGGCCCGCACCTGTCCCGAAGCGATTACGAAATCACGTGGATTGAGCACCAGGGATTGCCAATCCCAGATGAAACAGATGGTATGACTGCGGGTGACTCGCATAGGATGGGTGCCATGAGTCTTGTCAGCCGCCGCGACCTTTGTATCGCCTTGTCATCCTTGCCGGCCATGATCGGCGCTGCGGCCGCGCGCGCCGACACGCTCCCGGCGCCGGCAGAGCCGAAAAGAACTGTGCTCTCCCATTCGGAGGTTTTTTCGCCGGACCAATTGCCAGTGACGACCATGGCCAACGGGGGAAAGAGCTGGAATATTCTTCATGGCGTGCTGGCAACGGGCGAGGCGATTGCGATGCATGAGTCGTTGCAGCCGGCCGGTCTTGCGCCCAATCCGCCGCACACGATTGAACACTCGGAGCTCATCCTGGTGCGGGAGGGAACCTTGCTGTTTGAGCATGACGGCAAGGCGCAAAAGGTGGGCGCGGGAGGAGTGATCTTTGTGGCCCTGGGAACCAGACACACTGCCAGGAATGTGGGAGATGGGCCCGCGCAATACCTTGTGATCGCCGTGGGCGGGGATGCAGGATGATGGCGCCCGCCGGGCGTGATCGGATGCAAAATAGCGAGAACGATCGTGAATACGGTCAGGGGAGAAAGGTGAACAAGATGAATCGTCGTGAAATGTGCATGGCTCTGTCCTCTCTCGCCGCGCTGGGCGGCCTGGGATCAAAGGCGGACGCCGAAGCGGTGAACAATCCAGACCACGAAAACGTGCTTTCCCACTCCGAGGTGTTCCAGTACGATCAGCTTCCTGTCACCCGTTCCCCCGATGGCTATACGATGCGCAGGGTGATTTCCGGGGTCCTTGTCACGGGCGAAACGATTGAGGTCCACGAATCCACGCTGCCTCCGGGAAAGATGCCCCATCCGCCGCACAGGCACAGAAACTCGGAGATTCTTTTTATCCGGGAAGGAAAGCTGGTGTTTCTGAATAACGGAAAGCCGGAGCCCGTGGGACCGGGCGGAGTGGTGTTTACAGCATCCAACGTGCTGCACGGACTGAAGAATGTCGGCGATACCCAGGCGAGCTATTTTGTCATTGCCATCGGGCGGACCACGGCGAGTTGATTTCCCGGACCGGGCCGGTTGAACTTCAACGCCGGCGTGTGCGGGTAAGCAGACCCGCAAGACAGCCGCGGCCGGGAGACCGGCGCTACGTCCTTTTGTGTGCGCCTCGCGGGAGATGTGGGAGGCTCACCTGACCGTTTGATTGCGTGCTCTCCGCCCCAGCCCGCCTATTTAGAGAATATACCCATGTAGGTCGGAAAGGTATTCTTATACCAAGGAGCTCGGGCGCCTGCTGGGACAGAAAAAGACCGTTTGATGTAACTCGGCGTCATATTCTCTTGAACGCTCCTTGAAGTCCATCCAATCCTCGATCCCTGTACTAGCCGCCTCTGCGTTATGGCCCAACTCATTTACGAGGCTGATAAGTCTTGGTCTCCCCATTTCGCTGGTTCGTAACAGTAAATGCGCCATCCGCGTGTGCCGCCAACCTGATCCAATACCCATGACCCGGGTTATCGGTCAAATTGGCGATGAAGGCCGGCCGTGCGTTGACACTCTTATCCGCCGAGTCGGAATAATGCAGGTCCCAAAAGGCCTCCAGGCCAGGCGACTGATCGATAACTTCGAACGCCTTCGGCGTTCCGCCTTTATGCTGGCTGTTGTTGGCGATAGCGACAATAGGCCGCAGGGCATCGACGAGAAATGCCGCGCCCGATTCAGCATAAGCGTGCTGCGTGCTAAGGTAAACTTCCACCTGGCCTACTTTGTTCGCGGGGCAGACAAGATCGTGCTCTCCCGGCCAACTGGGGAGATCGCCAAGATCGATCATGCGAAATTTCCCATAACTGACCAGCACTCCGACTGACTCTGCGTTCTCCGAATGATCCCTAGCCTGTTGGGACGTCGCCGGGCAATAAGTATTGGGCTCGCCGCCGCCGGGAAGAGAATGGTCGATCTCCCTGCCGGCAGCAGTCAAAACGATGACCTTGATTCCCGGAACCGGAAGCACGTCGCCGGCGTGGACAACGATATGCTTGTATCGTCCGGTGGCCAACACTTTCTGATACGCTTGCCAGATCTTCTGGGTTGGATCGCCTTCCCGGGTTTCTGTGTTTGCGCCGTGATCGATGAAAGTCCCGACGGGAATTCGTTGAACCAGTTGTGGCACCCCGCCCGCGTGGTCATCGTGATAATGAGTTAGCAAGACATAGTCGATTCTGGACAATCCCGCGTTTCTGGCCGCCGAAACGATGCGGTCTGCGTCGCGACCATTATTATCCGGCCATCCGGTGTCGATCAGCATCGATTGCCCTGAAGGAGAAACAAACAGAGTGGACTGGCCGCCTTCTACATCGATGAAATAAATCTGCAGAGGCTTGGGAGCCGCGGAAAGGGCCAGGGGCAAAGCTAAAATAGCAACGAAGACTACGAGAAGTTTTTTAACACTGGAAACAACACCGCAATCGGGCATTTCCCACCTCCTTAAAGCATGAGTTACTTTGTCGAATTCTAGTTGGAGCCCGGAACCGGAATCATTTCACCTCCTCAGTGTCCAGCACCCATTTTTGCGTGGCAATGCCAATAATCATAAGGTCCAAATCCTCCGAACCGTTGTTGTGGAACGAATGGATTTCGCTGAGGTACACCGGCACGGCGTCACCCTTCTTAATTGCAGCGGTCGTTCCATTCACCTCGACTTGGCCATTTCCACTCAAGACATAATAGATTTCCTCCAAGCCGGCGTGCCTGTGACGCCCTTCGGAGGCGCCTGCTGGCAGCAGAAGATGATCCACGTAGGACCAGTTTGTGAGAAAAACGGTGGGGTGGAGGCAGCGGCGATAGTACACAGTGCCCTGCCCGCCGAGATAGTTCTCATAAGGCCACAGATCGCTGGTCGGCTCATCGAAATCACTCAGCTGGCTTGGTCGCCCCTGTCCGCTGGACGGCTGGACCCGTGTTTCGTCCAAATGCATAGTCATAAAAGCCGGGATGGGATCGAGAGGAACGCCAATCCGTGAGTCGTTAAGATTAAATGCATCATATCGACCCTTGACGGCAGTTACATTGATGTTCATGAATTGCACCGGCTTATCCGTTGGATTATAGATGGCGTGGGAATGGCCCATGCGGCAAGGGGCGCCCACCGGACCTTTCAGTGAAGAGGTCCGTCCGTCGATCGTAAACTGCGCCTCACCATCGAAAATAATAAACATCTCCTCACAATGGTTGTGAAAGTGGTGGCCAACACCTCCTCCGGGCTCCATCACACAGCGATCAACGAAAAACAGATTTGTCGTCAGATCCGTGCTGACCACAAGCGAGGGGGATTGGCAATCCATATAGCCAGGATTTTCGTGCGAATGGTACTTACGATACTTACTTGGATCGGTATGCTTTATGCGCGCCGCAAGAGCATTAGGCTCCTCTGCCTCTGCAGGTTGCGCCATTGGGATCGCTGCCATCCCCGGCAACGCCATCGCTCCTGCCCCTGCCAACATCGTCTTCAAATAGGTTCTGCGCTGCATGATTCCTCCCTCATTTTGCCCAAGCTTGACGGGTCTTAGCCAGAATTTCCATTTTGCCTTCCCGGCTTCGGACCAATATACTCCCATTCGCCTGCGCTCGCGCTCTTTTTGCATTGGTTCCAAGGCCAAAGCCCCGGCCGTGCGCGACACGGCGCTTGCCGGGACCAAGAAGCCATGAATTGCGCCATCCCGCAGCGATTTCTCGGACACTTCTCCCTCAACTCCCCTCCGTCGTCCAGATTGGCTTCGCCTCCCTGCCGCGAAGAGCGGGATGCGGAGCCTGACGAAGACAACGGTACCGGATAAATTTTCTGATCCGTCCGCAACTATCTAGACCAGACTGTGTCTAACTTGTTCGACGGCGGGCGGTGACTCAAAGGGCCGATCCCTGCCGCTGTAGGTAAATTCCGGCGATAGCACCGTGCGCGAGCGCGCCCTGGAACGAATTTTTCCCTGCCTGGTTGTCGAGAACCCGTGCAGGATCGTTTTTGGATGTGATCCGGCATGAGCCCGCAGCCTCGGCAGCGTTTCTGGTGGAGAGGCCAGGAAGACGAGCTCACTCCGCGTTCGCTCAGCATAAGCCACGGAGGCCCGCAGAAAGCGACGTATCCGATATGTCCCCCAAAATACGCGAAAAGCTCTTGAAGTTGGCGCTGCTTCCGCTGTGCTTTGCCGTGCTCGTGATTGCGGGCTGCAGCAGTTCGATGACCTCAACCGGGACACAATCCAGCGCAACGGCCGGCTCGGCATTCCTGGTTGGCACCGATGCGCCGATGGCATCCGTGGTCTCGTTTCAAGTGCAGATCGAAAGCGTGGAATTGACCGGCAGCGGCGTGACCCCGGTCAATCTGATTACCCGCACGCCCACCGTGGACTTTGCACGCTTCAACGGGCTGCAAACGCTGGTGGATATGAACGATGTTCAGGATGGCACTTATACCGGAGTAACGATCGTGCTGGGTTCCGCAAGCCTCGGCTACCTCGATACCGCCACCTCTCCGCCTACCATCACCACGCTGACCTCGTCCACCACGCCTGCGCTGACGCTGTCGTCATCGACGCTCAACATCATGTTGAACAAGCCGCTGGTGATCCAGCATGGGAGCCAGCCGGTGGGCCTGCGCATGGACTTCGATCTGGCCCAGTCGATCGCGGTGGACACCAACGGCAATATCACCGGCGTCGTCAACCCGACGATTGACGTAAGCACGGTAGCCCGCACCGACACCGGAGGTTACATCGACTTCCTGGTCGGGGGCGTAACCACCGCACCTTCCTCCGGCGGCACATCCTTCGTGATTCAGGGGCCGCACGGCGAACCGTTCACGATCGACACCTCTTCGTCCACGGAATGGGATGGCGACGCCAGCCTGAGCACACTGAGCACCAATGACATTGTGCAGGTCGCTGGGCAGTTGGATCCGGCCGACCAGACTCTGGATGCCGACGAGGTGGCGATCCTCTCTGACGGCAACTTCTATGCTTCAGGCCAGATCACGTATGTGACGCCGGCAACGGGCGCGGCAACCGGCTTCGACCTGTATACGCGTGCGCTGCTACCCGCGAACGTCGACCCGTCTGTGATCTCGCTGGGCCAGATCGCACAGGTAAATCTGACCGGCAGTGAAAAATACTTTATCTTTTCAATGCACAATCCGTTCACGCAATTCCTGTTCAACGCCAACTCGCTGGTGGCCGGCCAGGATGTTGCCATCGGCGGACCGGATACCGGCGTGACCAGCGCCGGCTTGAGCGTGCATCGCATCCACCTGCGCAACTGGGGCTTTGAGGGCACCATCGTCGGGGGCAGCCAGAACTCAGGCAATGGCTCCTTCCAGATGCAAGTGAAGGGCTTTGCCGGCGTGCTGATTCCGACCCCAATCACGGTCTACTTGGGCGGCCATTGCGACTTCCGCTATGGCTTTGGCGCATTCAGCGACCTGAGTGACGGCGCGAAGGTTCGCGTGGTGGGGCTATTGCTGAAGAATCCGTCCACGGGACAAGTGGTCCTGTGGGCCCGCCACGTGGACGGGCTCAACTTTAACGACTTCAGTACGTTCGCATTCTGAGAGCGCGGAAAGGCTGAACGACAATGCGCCGGAGCCGGGAAATTAAGGCTCCGGTGCATCTTTCCCCTTCAAGCGTTCAACGGCTGACCCTATAGCATTTTCGGAGATTGTGTAGACCGAAACCACGACTACAGGTTGGGTTTTTCCCCAATAAAAATCCACATCCACGGTTCTCAACAGTCCACAGTATTTCCGAAAATGCCGTAAGGCGATTCCAGAGGAGGTACACCTCGACGCCGAGTCCCTCAATGCGACGCGACTCGCCGCGCCGAGGAACGGCGCCTTGAATAAATTCGGACGGAGCATGGCGTCTTTGGAATCACCGTAGAGCGCTTTTTCAGAAAAGATCGGCGACCGGCGGAAAGGTGAGCAACAGGCTCAGCGCGAGCAGTACCAGCGCGGCGGCGGCGATGCGGCCGAGCGCTACGGTGCGCCGGTTCCAGCGCACTTCCAGAATCGCCCAGGCCGCCAACCACACGACGATGGCGGAGGTCGTCACGCCCGACAGCGGACCGGTTGGCTTGTAGAAAACCATCCATCTGCCGAATGGGGCGATATGGTCGCCCGCAATGGCCAACACCGCCAGAATAAATGCGCCGATGCCGGCCGCCAGCAGGGCCGCCGCACCGGAACCGTTGTGCAAGCCTGCGGAAGTAGAAGTTTGCCGTGCGCTCATGACTGTCCTTCCTTCATCAAGTGAATGGTTGAGCCGCCCCTGACGGGCGCGTTTTTATTGATCGTGGCGCCGAAGAAACCGGCGATTCCGGCGGCCAGAAACGAAACCAGCACAAAGCACAGGAC
This sequence comes from uncultured Acidobacteriota bacterium, assembly GCA_963808795.1. Classification (GTDB taxonomy): domain Bacteria; phylum Acidobacteriota; class Terriglobia; order Terriglobales; family Acidobacteriaceae; genus Telmatobacter. The sequence continues at coordinate 189,123 of CAWEGL010000009.1, read as the reverse complement.
CGCGTTACGAAGCGTTGGATGGTTTTTGATCCCACGCCCGTAGCGGGCGAATACCGCGCAGGCCATGGTGATGGAAATCGGGGCCAGCCACGCCACGTGCTCCTTCCACTCCATGCCCAGGGAGTGCCAGCCGATGGTCGCGGGGCTGGACATCAATAGGTGCTGTGGGTAGCCGGCAAAACCTACGGTTCCCGGGGGCGGAATGGCGCGATACCAGGGGTAGATAATGTATGCGCCGGTGAAGACGGCCAACCACGCGAGCACAGTCATGACGGCGAGGTAGATGCGGAAGAAGGTTTCGTCGCCCTCGCTTGCAGGCGCTTCAGCGGCCGACGCGTAGCGGCGCCACAGTTCGACGATCGCTCCCGAGCAGGCCAGCAGATAGAGCGCGCCGAAGCCCATGCCGTGAATCATGGTCCAAAGTCCGCGCACCGTAATTTCCATGAGTTGCGTCCTCCTTTTCCCGGACGGCCGCGAGCCGCCGGTTATCGAAATCCGTTGCCGGGCAAGCCCTGTCTGCCGATCGTGGGCCGTCCCAGCCACGCTGTTCCCCCGTCGGGCTTATCGCCCTTCTCTCCACCCCAAGTCCAGTACATGCCCACATAAGCGTAGTTTTCGGTCTGGCCGGCCACCGAATGTCCGTAACAAAACAAAAACTGTTCGTTGGGGTTGTGCTTGAAATGGTAGTAGCCGCCGAGATCGATCATCGTTGAGGCCTGCGTCTGCGGCGCGGCAAATCCCTCCTTGCCGCGCGAAAACACCTCGCCGCCCAACTCCAGCCGGTCGCCCGGGAACGTGTACTTGAGCAGGAAACCCCCGTACGGAAAGTCGCGGTAAGCGGCCTGCGAAACCACGGTTTCACCGGCGCCGCCGTCCAGCAGCCACGGGCCGAAGTTCTTTTGCAGCCACAGCGGAAGCCTGTACCAGACCTGGCCCACGCCCAGCCCTTTGGAGTAGCTGCCGGTCGGCATCTCGAACATGGTGAAGGTGCCGATCTGGGGAATGTGCTTGCTCTCCTTGATGTAGGCAATCTTCGCGCCCAGTTCCATGTCAATAAGCCCGAAAGCGCTAGGCCCGGTCCCGCCGGGAAGATAAGCTGGATTGTTGGTCGGATTGATCGATCCCCAGGGCAGTATGGCGTGCAGTTGCACCCTGGGTATTGCGCCCCAGTTGAACTCGAAGGCGGGGCCGATTGAATCGTACTCGGCGGGGGTGCCATCCGCGCCGCCGAAGATGTAGAACTCGTAATGGTGCAGGTCGACGGGCACCGGATCGTCGGTCTGATAAGGAGGCCCTTGCGCGTGCAGCCTGGGCACAGCGAGGAGCCCGAGCAGAATCAGGGCCAACTTTGCAGTGATGGCGGGGAAGTTCATCGATGGGTCTCGCCAAAGCCGCGCGGGGCTTTATTGAGAGTCGATCTTAGAGCCTGGGCGCAGCACCAGTCTACGGAGTTTCCTGAAATTCATCGCGCGTTCATCTTTCCCGCTGCGCGGCTGCGGGCCGGGGCAGTGTCCGGGGTTTCAGCGGTGGCGGAAGCGACCGGCCAGGGCGGCCTTGCGCTGCCGCCCGAGCCGTCCCTGCACCTCCTCCGGTGTGCCCGGAGGCAGGACAAACGGACCGCCCGGGGGAGGGTTGTTTCCTCTGGCCCCGGTGCGGGGTATTAGTTTCTGGGCGGGGATATATTGTTCTTCGGATGGCGAGGGGTTGAGGGTTTCCGGTGGAGGACGGGCGCTCGCTATTGGAAGGGCTTGACGGGCGCGGGCTGTTCCGGCCCCACCTGGCCGGGCGTGATGGCGGCCACATAAAAATTCTCGGCGCGGGTCGGGCTGCCTGCCAAGCGCCGGAGCATGGCGAGCTGGCCGGTGTGGGTGAGCGCGTCGGCAATGGGGCCTTGCATCAAGCGCTCAATGGGGGCGTGGAGCGGCTTGGGCGAAGCGAGATAGGCGTCAAAGGCCCCGAGGGCCGCGAAGAAGCGCTTTTGCTCCGCGGCCCAGTCGAGCGGCTGGGAGTTGTGCCATGCCGGATGGCCCTCGGCCATGGAAAGCGCCCAGTCGAGCAGGTCGCCCATGTGGGCCAGAATCAGCACGGGCCGGCGGCCGGCGCCGTCAAAGCCGGCAAACTCTTCCGGAGCGTCTTCTAGGGCGCGGGTGGCACGGTAGGCCAGCACGGCCACGGTATGGCGAAGCAAGGCGCGTCTTTCGTCCATAGAAGGAACTATAGCGCGAGACGGGAGGGGATTACGCGGCCCGGCTGGTTCTCTGATAAACTTAAGGTTCTGAGTTCAATTACAGGAAGCCGCCATGTCCATTCATCCCGTTATGCAGCGCCTGGCCGATAAGCTCCAGCGCACCGATTTGCCGGAGTTTGTGCCCGGCGACCAGATTCGCGTCCAGGTGAAGATCAAGGAGGGCGATAAGGAACGCTTGCAGGCCTTCGAGGGCCTGGTGATCGCCGTCAATCGCGGACCGCAGGGCACGTTCACGGTGCGCAAGATGAGCTTCGGGCAAGGCGTGGAGCGCATTTTCCCGTTCAACTCCAAGGTTATCGAGAAGATCGAAAAGATCCGCAGTTACAGGGTGCGCCGGGCCAAGCTGTACTACATTCGCGGACTGCGCGGCAAGGCGGCGCGGTTGAAGGAAGTGGACCGCGCAACCGGCAAGGTGCGCGCCTAAGCGGCCGTCTCAATAGGATCAAGGCAACCCCGGCTCCTTCCCGGGGTTGTTTTTTGCCTGGAAACTCGAACATCGTGGGCCCACCGGGAAAGCGCCACGCTCCGCCCGTATGCGATACTCGGAAAGACATGTACAAGCGAGTCATTCTCAAGCTGTCGGGTGAGGCGCTGGCCGGCGAGCGCGGCTTTGGCCTGGACGCCGAAAAGGTGGCTGAGATCACCGCCGAAATCGCCGAGGTGCACGCGCTGGGCGTGGAAGTTGGAATCGTAGTCGGCGGCGGCAACTTCTTCCGCGGCGTCGAGGAACAGGCCCGGGAGATGGACCGCGTGAGCGCCGACAGCATGGGCATGTTGGCCACGGTGATCAACGCCATTGCCATGCAGGACGCCCTGGAAAAGCGCGGCGTACAGTGCCGGGTGATGAGCGCGGTGTTTATGAACCAGTTGGCCGAGCCGTATATCCGCCGGCGCGCCACGCGTCACCTCGAAAAGGGGCGTGTGGTTATCTTCGCCGCCGGCACCGGCAACCCGTTCTTCTCTTCCGATACGGCGGCCAGCCTGCGCGCCATGGAGATCAAGGCTGACGTGCTCTTGAAGGGCACCAAGGTGGAAGGCGTCTACAACGCCGACCCGGTGCTGGTGAAGGATGCCGTCAAGTACGACGAGATTACCTACATGGAGATCCTGCGCCAGGGGCTCAAAGTGATGGACCTGACGGCCGTAAGCCTGTGCAAGGACAACAATATGCCCATGATCATCTTCAACATGAACCACCCCGGAAATATTCGGCGGGTGGTGCTGGGCGAAAAAGTTGGGTCGCTGGTGACGGCGGAAAGGGTAATCGCCGGCTAGCGATTGGCGACGAGCTGTGAGAAACTGTCGTTAATCTCCTTTTCGCTGCCGGCTGCAACTGCCAGCCCCGTTGGATGGATGTGCGGAAAGGGCCAACTGCACGTGGAAATGCGCAGACCAGCCCGCTTGCATGCGTTGACCGGCTTACGTTGTTTTGCGGCCATCAACATCGTCCTTTTTCATTTCTCCAATCCCAAATGGTTCGGGTTCCTGGCTCCGGTCGTCAATGCCGGCTACGCCTCGGTTAGCTACTTCATCCTGCTCTCGGGGTTTGTGCTCGCGTATAACTATTCGGAGCGGGCGCGGACCGGTCAACTGGACAAGGTGCGGTTCTGGAAGTCGCGCCTGATCCGGATCTATCCCATCTATTTTTTGAGCTTGCTGCTCAGTTGGCAGACGTTTGGCACGGAGTACAAGCAGCACACACACGGGATGTTCTGGGCGGGCATGGCGCTGGCGCCGCTTCTGCTCCAGGGGTGGGTGCCGTCGCTCGCGACGTTTTTGAACACGCCAGCCTGGACCATGTCGGCCGAGGCCTTCTTTTACTTCATCTTCCCCTGGATAGCCAAGTGGCCGCGGCCGGCGAGGATGGCGCCGTACCTGACCAAGATGGCCGGCGTGTGGGCTCTGGGGCTGATTCCGGGCGCGCTCTACATCGCGTTCAGCCCCGACGGCATCGCGCATCCCGACCGCTGGAGCACTGGTCCCTGGTTGCAGGCGCTCAAGTTCACGCCGCTGCCGCATTTGGCCAGCTTTGTCTTCGGCGTGATGCTGGCCAGCCTGGATCAGATGATCGAGCGCGCCCACCGCGCGCGCTTCTTTCTGGGAGTCTTCGGGTTTGGGGCCATCTTCGCATTGCTGTCGCTCGGCTCCGCGGTTCCGTTTGCGTTGGTCCACGATGGGCTGCTGATGCCGCTGTTCGGCTGCATCGTGATTGGGCTGGCCGGGGAGAATCCGTTGTCGAGTGTGTTGGGCGCCAGGCCGCTGGTCTTTGTGGGTGAAGCCAGCTACTGCCTCTATCTGCTCCACTTCAACTTCTGGAACCTGATTCACGGCTCGCATTTACTCAACCGGCTGGGGCTGGCCCGCTTCGATCCGTGGATCAGCTATATCCTGCTGATCGCGATGGCCGTCATGGCGCTCCACTGGGTGGAGAAGCCGGCGCAACGGAAACTGCGCCAGTGGATAGGGGCGTAGGCGGCCCTCCGCAAGGCCGATCCTCTCTCCTTAACCTGCCGCCAAACCCACGGGCGCGTACAGGCTTTCACTCATAACAACATTGTTTCCGCACCTTTCATGCTGGAGGCCGGGAGTCTCCTATATAAAAAGAGATGTGGAGGTTTTATTTGATGACCCATCAGTTCCCCCGTTGGATGTATGGAATTGTCGCGGGCCTCGCCATTGCATGCATGGCGAGTCTTCCCGCATCCGCAGCCGCTTCCCCCGCCTGCGACACGGACAATGGAGGCATTACTCTGCCGCCGGACTTCTGCGCCTTGGTAGTGGCCAACAATCTAGGCGCGGCGCGCCACGCGGTGGTCGCGCCCAACGGAGATCTCTTCGTGGCTTTACAAAACGGGGGCATCGCGTCCCTGCATGATTCCACCGGCAACGGCCGTTTCGATGTCCAGCACCATTTTGGCGATCAGAGCGTCACCGGCATCGGTTTCCACGACGGCTATCTCTACTTCGCTACGCCTGTATCCGTCCAACGGTACAAGTGGTCGCCGGGGCAACTGATCCCCGACGGGCCGCCTGAGATGGTGGTTACAGGCCTCCCGGTCCAGCACGAGCACGAAGACAAGGGTCTGACCTTCGACGACAGCGGACACCTGTATATCAACATTGGAGCGCCATCCAACGCCTGCCAGACGCGAGACCGCATGCCCGGCGTGCCCGGAATGAATCCCTGCCCGATCCTCGAACAGCACGGCGGCTCCTGGAGATTCGACGCGGACAAGCTAAACCAAACCCTGGCGGACGGAGTGCGCTTTGCCACCGGTCTGCGGCAGTTCCCGGCGCTTACCTGGCACCATGGCGCTCTCTACATTGTGATGAACAACCGCGATCAGCTCGACACGCTCTGGCCCAAGTACTTTACCGCCGAGGACAACGCCACCTGGCCTGCCGAGGTGATGTATCGCGCGGTTGCGGGCGCGGCGAACAACTTCGGCTGGCCCTTTTGCGACTTCAATTACGTCACCCAAAAGGAGTTCCAGAATCCCGAGTACGGCGGCACGGGCACGAATGCCGACGATTGCGCCAAGTACACGCTGCCTATCGACAGCTTTCCCGCGCATTGGGCGCCGGTCGATGTGATGTTCTATACCGGCCATCAGTTCCCCGCGCCATACCGGGGTGGGGCGTTCATCGCCTTCCACGGCTCGTGGAACCGCGCCCCGCTGCCGCAGGCCGGCTACAACGTGGTCTTTCAACCCTTCGAGAATGGCCAGCCGTCCGGTAAATTTCAGATCTTCGCCAGCGGGTTTATGGGCCAGACTCCGCTGATGTCCCCCAGCGACGCCGCCGCGCGCCCGGATGGACTGGCCCAGGCTCCGGACGGCTCGCTCTACATTACGGAAAGCCAGCATGGAAAGGTCTGGCGGGTCTTTTATCGGGGCAACAAATGAAATGGAGGTTAAAATGAGCAAGCATTTCGTAGGTTTCCTTATCCTGACGGCACTCGTAGCAGCGCCGGCGAGCGGACAAGGGGCGGCCAGGGCTGCCTCCGGACCGGGGCTCACTCTCACCACTACTGCATTTGAAGATGGCGGGATCATTCCCAACAAATTCACGGCCGACGCCACAGGAACTCCCGTCTCTCCACCTCTCCAATGGACTCATGTTCCGGCCGGCACAGTGAGTTTCGCGCTGCTTATAGATGATCCGGACACCGCGCTGCGCAAGTCCCCCGCGGAAGTGCTGCACTGGCTGATCTTCAATATCCCCGGCGCCAGCCGCTCGCTCCCTGAAGGCGTCCCCAACCAAGCCCGGCTGCCCGATGGAGCGATCCAGGGGAACAATACGCGTGGAACGCCGGGTTTCATGGGTCCCGGCGCGCCTCCAGCCGGACCTTATCATCACTATCTCTTCCAGCTCTATGCTCTGGACACCAAGCTGGATCTGGGACCAGACGCCACGCGCGAGGATGTGCTGAAGGCCATGGCCGGACACGTCCTCGGCAAAGGCGTCCTGGTGGGCCGCTTCCATCGCTGAGAACCTGAACCAACATTTGCCCAACCATCCATCAAGGGGCTCCGGCAAGGGGCTCCGGAGCGCCAGATACCTTCAAGTTGTCCGGCGAAGCACCGGCTTTGGTACGATTGTTGGCGAACAACCACGGGGAGGGAAACGGCCATGCCGGGTAAAACCGTGCAACATCAACTCAAGCGAAGGGAATTTTTCGTTTCTGCCGGCGCATTCGCAGGCATGGCCGGCGCGGCCGCCGTGCTGGGTCCGGGCAAGGTGTGGGCGGCCTCGCCCAAATCTCTCGATCCTACGGACCACAACATCCTCTACGGGATCACGGGCGCGCTGTGGGGCGATTGGCCAAACGGCAACCTGCGCATGTGGACCGATATGCAGAAGATTGCCACGGATGCCGCCCGTTTCGGTTTGCAGGGCATCGAGCCCTACAGCCCGCAGATTGGGAGCTACCTGGGCGATCCGCTGGCCCTGAAGCGGCTATGTAACGCCGCTGGCCTCGCGCTGGTCGACGTTGCCGATCTGCCCTCAGGATGGCACGCAACGGCGCCCAGCGCAGCTCCCCGCGCCGCCGGCCGCAGCCGGTCGAGCCCTTGGATCAGCACGGAGGGGAATGCCGAACTGATCGCGCGCATGGTGAGCTTCGCGCGCGATTTTCTCGCCCCCTGCGGCTGCGACCACTGGAAGACAAATATGGGCAGCCGTCCCCAAGGCGGCCCCAGCCTGGATCAGCTGAAAAAGCTGGCCGACACACTCAACGAGATCGGCAGACAGACCATCGCCTACGGGGTCCGGCTGGCTCCTCATCCGCATATCTGGGGGCCGATGGAACGCGAACATGAAGTGCGCACTGTTTTATCGCTAACCGATCCAAAATATGTATGGCTCACTACGGACACCGCGCATTTGACCCTCGGCGGCATGGATCCAGTCAAAATCATCAGCGACTACTTTCCCCGCGTCGCCGAAGTGCACCTTAAGGATACGTATCCCAAGTATCGCGGCAACACCTCGACGCCCACACTGGCACAACACCGCCAAGCCAGCCTCTACCACGCTCTGGGCGCGGGCGGCGTGGATTTTCCGGCCATTTTCCGTGTCCTGCGGGGGCGAAACTTCAAAGGATGGGTACTGTTCGATCTCGATGCCCCGCGGCCCAACGACGGCACTGGGAGCATTGACGATAACCTCGCCGTCAACATCAATTACCTGCGCAAGGTGCTGCACGTGAGATTTCCCAAGCCGCCCAGTTAGAGCGGTTCCAGAGTTCATGTGCCATTTTGAGGTTCGTGAATTGTGGCATTTACTTCCACCCCACAGACGAAGACCTGTAAGTGGGGACCCCGGTTAAGGAAAATGCCACTCGGCAGTGTGCCTTCTGGACAGAGCAACTCTGGAACCGCTGTACGGGCCGGCGAGGGCATGAGCGGCAAAAAAAGCCCAGCCGCGCGGCTGGGCCTTTTGCGTGGGGAAGGCGTTGCGCTTATGGGGTCACCGTCTCGGTGGCGTGGTTGCCGTGGGGAATGGCGACGATCGCGGTAGGATCTGCGCCGGTGGGGTAAGGTGTATCCTGTGTCGGCTTCAGAGTGCCGTTAGTGGGATTGAGAAAAAATCCGGAGACGGAGTTTCCAAGATAGTTGGCTGTATAAACGAACCGGCCCAGCGCCGGGTCGACGACGATGTCCACCGGGTCCGTATCGGTGGTGTTGCTGATGGTGACTGTGCTCACCACGACGGAAGGAGTGCCAGTGGCAAGAGCAATGGAAAGGGCTGAAACGCTGGACTGGAGAGAGTTGGAGACGTAGAGGTAAAGTCCGCGCGGGTCCACTACCGCGGAAGTGGGCTCGTTGCCGGTTAGAAAAGGGCCATTGACCATGAACGCCAACTGGGCGCCGTCTTGGATCGTATAACCAATCAGCTGGTTGGAGGCGTAGTCGGTCGCGTAAAGAAAGCGATCGGTGGGATCGGGGGCCAGTGCGGTAGGCTTAACGCCGGCCTGCCATGGACTTCCCGTGGCGGGGGTCAGCGCGCCGCCCGAGCCTACCGTGTAGCCGAAGATCCAGCCGGGGTTGGCGCTGCTGGTCACCGTTCCGCCCGGATTATAAGCGGACCGGTCGTAGACCGCGACGAAAACGGCGTTGTTGCCGGAAGTCGGGGTGTATTCAATACTGCTGGGAATTACGGCCTCCGCGGTGGGCACGAGGGTGTCGCTGGCGTAGCCGGGCAGCACCAGGGCCTCGTTGGCTACTGCGGAGCCGATGGCTCCTCCCGATCCGAGAGAGTATTCGGTTAGCGTGGCTGAACTGGTGCCCGAGATTACATAAAGGTAGGTTTTGGCGGTGTTCACGATCACGGCAACGGGCGGCGTGCTGGTGGTAATCGAATCCTTTTGCGTGAGTGAGCCGTCGTAGGCGATGGCGAAGTGGGCAATCGAATTATTGCCCTGGTTGGCGACGTAGAGGTTGGCGTAGTCGGAGGTGACGGCCAGAGACACAGGCTTGCTTCCCCCCGATGAGACCGCCTTATCAACCAGGCGCAACGCGCCTGATTCTGAGTCCGCCGCGAAGATTTGAATCTGGCCGCTGCTGCCGGGCCCGGTTCCCGTCGAACACGCCACAAACACGTAGTCGATAGTGACGATCAAGCAGCCCGACAAGAGAGTGGCCACCAGCAGGCCCATCGCCGAGACCAGAAATAGCTGGCTCAATTTGCTGAACTTCATGCGCTTCCTTCGTCATGGGCCATCGCCTTCATGCCCTAAGACTCGATTAAGTTGCCCCGTGGTTATTGTAAAAGCCAGCTACGGGGTGTTACTACCGGCTCTATTTCAGGAGCAGGCGCCAATGCAGCCTCATGCTACGGTACCCCGGCGCCGGTACCGTTGTGCGGAATAGCCGCCACCGCGGTCGGCTGATTGTTGGCTCCAGAGGGCGAATACTGCGAATCGAGGAGAGTTCCATCGGTCGTACTCAACTCGAAGCCGGAGACGTCGTTGCCTAAAAAATTGGCGGTGTAAAGAAAATGGCTGGTCGAGGGATCGATGCCGATGGCTACCGGCTCCGTGCCCGTCGTGTAGGCGCCGCTGCGAGTGAGGGTTCCGTTGCTGATGGAGTAAGCCGTCACGGTGGAGTCCAGGGAGTTGGCCACGTAGGCAAACGGGTACTCCGGGTCCACCACGATTGCGCTCGGCTGGTTGCCCGCCGGAAACTCATTGGTGCCGCCTGTGCCGGTCGTCATCGGAATCAGATTGCCGGAACTGACCGTGTAGCCCAGAACCTCGCCATTTGCGTAGTCGGTCACGTAGACGTAAGAACTCGAAGCATCGCTGGCGATAGCCGAAGGCTGCCTTCCGGCCGCATACGGAGAGCCGCTCAAGGGCGTCAGCACACCCCCCGAGCCGACCGAGAAGCCAAAGATGTAGCCGACGCTGGGGGTTATGGAGGTGTCGTAAGCAGTGACGTAGACGTAGGCGCCGGAAGCAAGTACGTTGACGGCGGTGGGCGCGATCACGTCGGAGGAGTTGTTGCCGGACAGCGTAAGAGGCCAATAGTTGGCGCTTATCGCCGGATTGGTTGCCGGAGCCCCAATCTTCGTAGGGGTCGAGCCGGCGGCGGCAGTGAGGGGATAGACGGCTATCGAGCCTGGACACGGGTCCGCAGTGGAACAAATGGGAAGCGGCTCGTAGGTGTCGACGACGAAAAGATTCGACTTATTCGCGGCCAGAGCTAAGGGGTAGATCCCCGGCGTATTCACGGTGTTAAACGCATAGAGCTTACCGTCACTGCCAATGACGAATTGAGCGATGTTGTTGTCGTCTTCATTGGCCACGAACAGGCTGCCATAATCGGCCGAAACCGCCTCCGCCACCGGATCGCGCCCGCCTGAAGGAAACGGTGAGGTGGGTATCTCGCGCATACGGCCTGACTCCGAATTGATCTCGAAAACATCGATCAGGCCATTCTGATTGGTCCCAAATGCCTTGGAGCAGGCGACGTAGACAAAGTCTACGGTAAGGGTTTGCGTGAACTGGGAACAGGCGGTCACCAGCGAAGCGGTCAGCAGGCTGGCTACGGAAACCAACACCAGCTGGCTCGATTTTTTCAGCTTCATGCGCATCATTTTGTCAATGGGCCAAAACTGCGGCCTTGAGAATCTGGTTCTTTGAATCCAATCCCTGGCGCTTTGGGAAGCCGCGCCTGGCATTGGCCCGCGTTTTTATCCATCACCGCAGATTCCGGAATCTGACGGAGACCGCCAACAAGTTGCTTCCCGCCCGGCACAAATCCGCCGCCGCTCTAACCCGTACGGCCGTCAACCAGACACCAAGTGGCGGGACCCTGGAGCGGATAAGCGCTGGCGACTCGCAGGTCGTCGAGCTCGCCGGAAACCACGTCGACCACTCTGCCGGTTACATTCGAGCTGTTGTAGTTGGCGGTGTAGATAAACTGGTTGGACGGATCCTCGACCAGGCACTGGGGCCCGGCGCCCACGCCGAATGGTTCTCCGGACATGAAGGTGAGATAGTAATTGGAACCGGTGTAAACGGCATAGGCGGCAATGCCGCTTTGCGCGTTGACCCCGGCGGCGTTGTTCCCTTGGTTGGCTACATAGAGCCATTTGCCGGTGTGCTCCACCAGGAGCTCGATGGGGTTGGCAAGGGTTGAATCGTCAGGCACAATTCCGCTCACCTCCGCCTGGAGCGCGCCGTTGGTGCCCACGGTAAAGGGCAGAATCTGGCTGGGAAAGGATTCAGGGGAAGAGGACGAATTGAAGGTGCTGCCCGGCGCGATCGTGACCGGCTCGTTATCGAGCACATAAATCACGTTGCTGGCATTGATAATCGCCGTGCCCGCCGCGATGTCCAGGGGCTGGACGCTGTTCAGGCTGAGCGTCAACTGTCCAACCCGGGAGGTGTAGGTGTACGGCCACACTGAGGTTCCTCCGGTATAGGGGTAGGAACCGCCGGCGGCGCCTCCGGTCAGGGTGAGAAGGAAGTTAGTGGTCATTACGAAGTCAACGGGATTGGCCGGAACCGGGAAGTAGGTCAAGGCCGCCCCGCTGGCCTGAGAGACTTGGGCATTCGGCACCACCGACAGGCGGCCCGTGGTCTGATTGATCTGAAAGACGGTAACGTCCCCGCAGGTTTGCACTCCAGATCCCAGCGCCAGAGTGCAGGCATTGGTGTTGGGATTGTAGCTGGTGGCGTAATTGTCGGGGGCGTCATGGTCAAGCACCAACAGGTAGTTGCCTGAGGTGTCGAGGATCATGCGGAAAGGATTGACGCCCTGGGTGTAAAAAGTCTCTTGCGGCGTGATAATTCCGTTCCCGCCCACTGCGAACTGAGTGATATTGGAGTTCTGGCAGGGGTCCACGGTGGTGCAGTCGGCGTTGCCCTCGGCGTTCACGCCGCGGTTCAGCACATAAAGAAAAATGCTGCCCGAGGACAGCACGGCGCGGACCGGATTGGCCCCGCCGGAGGAGACAGGCAGACCGTTGATCTGAGTCAGGAGGCCTCTGTTGTGATCGATCTTGAAGCCGGTGATGATGCCGTTGCCGGCTGGTTGGGCCGTTACCGTGCCCGTGACATACAAGTAGCCGACCGTATAACTCACAACGCAAGACGAAACGCCGAGGATAACGCCCACCGAGAGGGCGCCCATCAGAAGTATCTTGCCGAATTTCCTAAACTTCATGCCATTCCTTCATCCTGGTCAGGCCTACGCCGCCAAGTTTGATCGTTCCCGAGCAATGCTGGGTTGGGACGGGTCCCTGATGCATTGTAAAAGGCGGCGGCGGGTTGTGCCTAGTTTCAGTTTCCGGCCGGCACACCGCGTCTTCGCCAGGGTTGGGTCTTCACCGGTGCAAATTCACTCCGGTTCTCTGTCCTCTTGTCTTTGGCCTTTCGAGGTTGAACGCGATTGCAGATTGGACGGCCGCGGAGGGTAAAACATCACCACGCCGGGCCGGGCCTACCACACGCGGCAGGAATTCACTGGGTACATCGGCTGGCCTCTCGTACAGCCGAAAGCCTTGCCAAACTCGTCAAAGTTCTGAACTGTGCCGTTCACCCGCCATTTGCCGGGCGAATGCGGGTCAACCAGCGCCGCTTGCCTCGCGTACTGTTCGGTCTGGTTCTGGCACCACACTTGGGCAAAGGCGATGAAATAGCGCTGCGCCTCGGTATAGCCGCCGATCTTTTCGTTGATGGATTTGCCCTCCGCCGCCAAAGTATCCAACAGGGCCATGTAGGCGATGCGCAGGCCGCCGTTGTCGGCGGTGTTCTCGCCCAGGGTGAGCCGGCCGTTCAAGTGCTGGGCGGGTGTATTGCCATGCGCCGGAGCCGACACAAAGCCGCTGTACTCGTCGGCGACGCATGCGGTTCGCTCGTCGAAGGCCTTGCGGTCCGCCGGCGTCCACCACGCGCGCAGATTACCGTGGCCGTCATACTGCGATCCCTCGTCGTCGAAGCCGTGCGTCATCTCGTGGCCGATAACCACCCCGATGCCGCCGAAGTTCACCGCGGAATCGGCCCTGAAGTCGAAGAATGGCGGCTGCAGAATGCCCGCCGGAAAGTTGATGTCGTTGAACGACGGATCGTAGTAGGCGTTCACGGTGGGCGGCGTCATGTCCCATTCCTTCTCGTCGGGCGGCTTTCCCAGTTTGGCGTAGTTGTAGTTGCGCTCGAAGACCGCGCTCCGGTGCAGGTTCCCGATCAGGTCGCCACGATCGACCTGGAGACTGAAATAGTCGCGCCACTTCGCCGGATACCCAATCTTGTTGCGGATCATGGCCAGCTTTTGCGCTGCGGCTTTCTTGGTGGCCGCGCTCATCCAGGGCAGCGTTCGGATGTCTTGGGCCAGGGATTTTTCAAGCGCGGCAACCAGCTTGTCCGTACTGCTCTTGGCTGCGGGCGGAAAATTCTGCTTCACCCAGTCCTGGCCCACCGCTTCTCCGAGGGCGCGATCGGTCATCCTCGTGCACTGCTTCCAGCGCGGCTGCGGCTCTTTCTGGCCGGCCAGAGTCTTCGAGAAGAAGTTGAAATTCTCGTCGAAGAAGGCCTTGGGCAGGTCCTGGGCCTGTCCGTGCAGCACCTGCCAACGCAGATAGCTCTTCCATGAGCTGAGCGGCTCGCTCTCGATCAGCCCGCTCAACGCCTTGAAGTACCCCGGCGCCACCACGTCCAGGGTGCTAAAGTGGCCGATGCCAACCGTATGAAAATAGGTGTTCCAGTCAAAGTTCGGCGTCAGCTGATCGAAGTCTGCCAGCGTGTAAATGTGGTAAACCGCCTGGGGATTGCGCCTTTCCGTACGGCTCATCGAGGCCTTGGCCATCGCCGTTTCAATCGCCATTACCGAGGCGGCTTCCTTGGCGGCCTGCTCTGGCGTATCGCCGGCCAGCGTGAACATCTTCTTCATGTGTTCCAGGAATTGCGCGCGAATCTGCGCAAAATGCGGCGAATCCACGATGTAGTAATCGCGGTCGGGCAGCGAGAGGCCCCCCTGGTCGATCTGTGCGACCTGCCGCGACGAGTCCTTTTCGTCCTGGCCGACGCTGAACTCGAAAAAGCCGTCGGGCGTGCCGTGGTTCTCAAGCTCGGCGAGCAGAGCCGGAAGATGCTTCGCGCTCTTCAGGCCCGCAATCAGCGCCCAAGAGGGCTTGATGGGCGCAAGACCCCGCTCTTGGATCGTATTCGTGTCCATGCAGGCGGCATAAAAGTCCCCGTATTTCTTCTGCAAGGGCGTCTTCGGATCGCTGGCGGCGGCGTTCAAATCCTGCCAGAGCAGGTATTGGTTGCGCTCCTGGACCAGCGAGAAGGACCGCAACCAGACCACCTGATCGGACGGGATGGGGTTGTTCTTCATCCAGTTGCCGCAGGCGTACTGGTAGAAATCCGTGCAGGGATTGGCGCTCAAGTCCATCGCCGAGGGGTCGAAGCTCTTGACGGCCGGCGGTTCGGTGGGCTTGGAGTCATTGGCCTGCGGGGCGGATTGCGCGGCCGCAGACGCCTGCGCCAGCGCGGTTCCAGCCGCCAGAATCGGGATGAGTGCAAAATGGAGACCGTTCATTTCGTTAGACCTCTTCATCATACAGTAGCGCCGGGGCCGATCGAGCGCGGGCAGCGGAAAACCGCACCCACGGCAGAGGATGGGGGGGACCGAACGCCAGGGGGCCGATGTAGTGAGTCTCCGCTCGTGTTGGCAATCGATGGAGGTCTATGCGGAGGCCGTTTTTGTGGGGACGGCACATCGCGAAAGACTCGGCTTTTGTGAGATTGCCCTTCCGAGGCTGGATTCGGCACGCCTTGGCAGGTGCTCCGGCAAAACTTTCGGGCCTCCAGCTTCCTCGGAGTGGGCATCTCACAGGAGTGCTAAAATCAGTCAGTGCCGGGTCCTACGCGACGTAATCCCGCCAACCCCGCCAGGTCCGGAAGGAAGCAACGGTAACGGGCTAGTACGGGCGCAGTAGGTAACCCGGTACTTTTTTAGCGCATTTTTGAAAGCCGGATTGAGATTGGGGCGGAAGAACGGCCACAGGTCCCCGCCACGGCGGGCAGGCTTCCGACTGCGCCGCTCGCGAATCCCGCGTGCGGACTCCGCTCAGTATGACAGTTGTTGTTGGCAGGGAGAGAGATATTGAGCCTGACCGTTCGTCCTGTGGTGGGCCGGCGCGCCAAGATTTCGGCGCTCGGGACCTTCGTTCCCCCCGATGTTCTCACCAATCAAGACCTGGAAAAGATGGTGGAGACCAACGACCAGTGGATCCTGGAGCGCACCGGAATCCGCGAACGGCACGTGCTGGCCAAGGGCCTGGGAGTAAGCGACATATGCACGGAGGCGGCCAGGCGCTGCCTGGCGGCGCGAGGGATCGGGCCGGGCGAAATCGAGGTCATCATCGTGGGCACGGTGACGCCGGACATGATGTTTCCCTCCACGGCCTGCCTGGTGCAGGACAAGATCGGGGCCAGGGGCGCGTGGGGATTCGATGTCTCCGGCGGCTGCTCGGGTTTCGTCTATGCGCTGACGGCGGGCGTGAAGATGGTCGAGAGCGGCGCGTACAAGCGGGTTCTGGTCTGCGGAGCCGACGCCAACACGCGCATGACCGATTACACCGACCGCGCCACCTGCGTCTTGTTTGGAGACGGCGGCGGGGCGGTGCTGCTGGAGCCGGCCGAAGAGGGCGAGATCGGGTTTATCGACGCCGTCAACGAGATCGACGGATCTGGCGGCGTCAGCCTGAATCTGAAGGGCGGCGGGAGTCTGAATCCGGCCAGCCACGAGACCGTGGACAAGAAGATGCACTACATCTATCAGGACGGGCCGGCAGTGTATAAGTTCGCGGTGCGCAAGATGGCCGAGGCCACGGCGAAGTTACTGGAGCGCAACGGCGTGAGCGGGGCGGAACTGGGCTGTTTTATTCCCCACCAGGCCAACAAGCGGATCATTACCTCGACCGCGGAGCGGCTGGGCCTGGCGCCCGGCAAGGTGATTATCAACATCGATAAGTACGGGAACACCTCGGCGGGAACCATACCGTTGGCCATGGAAACGGCCATCGAAGAAGGCAAGCTGAACAAGGGCGACCTGGTGCTGCTGGCCGCGGTAGGGGCGGGGTTCACGGTGGGAACGGTGCTGCTGCGGTGGGAGATTTGAAAGACAGCTTCTAGTTCCTAGCTGAAGGCAGTTGGCGGAAGGGGTGGCCCTGCACGAACTTATTTGGGCATTCCTTCCTCAAATCGAACCCGGAACGCAGAGACAGGCATGAAAAGGCTAGCGACTAGAGGCTAGAAGCTAGTAGCTAGTAGCGGCTTCGTCATATACTGTGTTCCCCTATGTAGGGGTTGAGCCCGGATACTTGGCTGGTTGAGAGATGAAAGGCAGAGGCTGACCATGGAAGTGGAGTTTACCGCCAGGCAGTTGAAGGTTTCCAAGGCGCTGCGGGCGCAGGCCGAGGAGGGAATGGAGCGGATTGGCCGCATTCTGGGCAAGAGTGCGCACGCCAGCATTACCTTCGCTGCGCAGCGGCACGTGCGGATTGTGGAGTTGACGGTGCAGGCGCGGACACAGAAGTTCGCCGCCACGGGTGAGGCCGCGACTCTGGTGGTGGCGCTCCGGCAGGCCATCGAACACGCTGAGAACCAGGTGCGCCGGTACAGGGACCGGCGGCTGGCGAGCAAGCGGCTGCCCATGAGAGAGAAGGTTCTAACCGCGCCGCCAGTTGCGCGTCCCAAGGCGCGCGACAGCCAACCGGCCGCCGAGGCCGCCGAAACCAAGCCGGCCCGGCCCTCAAGCACGCGCGCGACCATCGCGGTACACTCGTTCCCCGTCCGCGCGACGGTGGTCGAGCCGCACATCGTAAAGAACGGCCAGGCGTTTGCGCTGAAGCCTTTGACCATCGAGGAGGCCGTGAAAGAGGCCGAGTTCCGCGACCGCGACCTGCTGATCTTCCGCACCGCTTCCGGAGATCTGTTTGTTCTCCATCGCCGCCGCGACGGCCAGATGGAACTTGTAGAGATTTCCTGACGCGCGCTTCACCCTGGGCCGCTCTGGATTGCAGAATTCGCGTTTGCGGCTTGTTGCCAGGCGCCAGATGAGGCTGGGTGGTCCGTACCGGGCGCGTGAAGCGCGGCTGAAAAAATGCCAGGGCCCATTAACAAGCCCTAGGGCCGAGAACGGAAGCCTGGCGGTTTTTGCCCTGCTGATGCCCGAACCTTGAGCTCCGGACAAATGGGGCCGCATGGTAACAGCTCCGATATTTACGCCGAAGAAACCCGTGCCTGCGCGCGGCTTTTCACGGGTTCCACCGCATCTCGCGCGCCTATCCTTCCTTTTTCGAGATCGAGAATCGCGCCTGGAGAGTGCCTACGCAGCCCGCCAGTGAGTCCTGACAAGGACTTTGGTAGCACTCGATTCCCGGTTTAGGGGATGGATGCCGGTTAGCATTCGGCTTACGCTGCTGTATATGTCTGTGCCAGTTCTTTTGAAGAGCCTAATCTGGCGGGGATGGGGACAAATGAGGGGAAATCCTGAGGCGATTTCAGGGGAGGCTACCAGCTTGAATCTTCCGGAAAACGCGGATGCCAGCGAACAGCGGACAGTCCTGGATGCCCTGCCGGTGCTGGTCTTTCTGGAGCGGGCCGGCCGCATCGTCTTTGCCAACGCGGAGGCGCGCCAGATGCTGGGCGTGAGCGAAGAGGAGTGGGTCGAGCGTCCCGTCGAAGATGTGCTCTGGGGGCTTTCCCCAGGTACGGCAGAGCCTCAGACTCTGCTCACGGGGACCAAACGAGGCCGCCCGTTTCATGCCACGCTGCCGGCCCTCGATGGGCGTCTGCTGCCGGTGGAAGGCGCCTACAGCGTTTTGAACGCGGAGTTGCGTGAGGCGGTGATTATCGCCCACCCCGGCGGACAGGAGCGTGCCCCCCAGTCGCGCCTGATGGAAGACGTGCTGGCCAGCATTCCCGAGGCCCTGGCCATCGAACACGGCGGCCACATTCTCTATACCAATCCGGCGTTTACGCGGATGTTCGGTTACACGGCCGAAGAAGCCTGCGGCGGCAGCCTGCGGGAGATGATTGTGCCGGAAACGCGCCTCAACGAGCACATGACCCTCGAACAGGCCGTAAACGAGCAAGGGCGAGCCATGGTGGAGACGGTGCGCGTGAACAAGGCCGGCGAACTGGTGGACGTCAGCATGCAGATCGCTCCGCTTCTGGTGGGCGGAGCGCAGATGGGCTATGTCTTCAGCTTTCGCGATATCGGGGAGCATAAGGAGACCGAAGCCAAGTTGCAGCACGACGCCATGCACGACACACTTACGGGATTGCCGAACCGGACTTTGTTTCTCGACCGGCTGACGCTGGCGCTCAACCGCCGCGCGCGCCGCCCGGACCATAGCTGCGGAGTGCTGTTTTTCGACCTGGACCGCTTCAAGGAGATCAACGACACCTTGGGCCACGCCGCCGGCGACCTGCTTCTGAAGTTGGTAGCCGAGCGGCTGCTGGCCGCCTTGCGTCCCCAGGATTCGGCCGCGCGGCTGGGCGGCGACGAGTTTGCCGTATTGGTGGAAAACATTCTCTTCTCCGGCGATCTGGAGATTGTCGCCAACCGCATCCTGCGGGAGATGGATCGCCCCTTCGATGTTTTCGGGCACGTTGTTCAGGCCGGCGCCAGCATCGGTGCGGCCATGGCCGGCTCTGAGCACGCAGCCTCCGACTTCCTGATCCGCGATGCGGACTTCGCCATGTATCGCGCCAAGCAGGCGGGCGGGGCGCGCTATGAAATCTTCGACAGGCATTTGGCGGTGTATGTTACCAGCCAGCAGGAGCGGGAGCGCGAACTGCGGCAGATATTGGACAAGCGGCTCTTTGAGATCCGGTATCAGCCCTTTTACCGGCTTGCGGACGGCAGGCTGGAAGGGTTCGAATCCCAGCTCTGCTGGCGGAGGGCGGATGGCGCCATTGAAAACTTCCGCGATTTGCTGGCTGTGGCGGAAGAAACAGGCCTTTCCATTGCTTTGGGGTGCGAGACCATCGAGGCCGTGTGCCGCCAGTTGCAGGGCTGGGCTGACCCCTTGGCGCGAGGCGAGCTGATACTGACCGTCAACCTCACGCCGCGGCAGTTCTATTACCCCGATCTGGTGGCGGAGTTGAAGAGGGCGCTGGCGGCCAGCGGCGCCGATCCGGCGCATCTGCTATTTGAAGTGCCGGAGAGTGCGCTGAACGAAAACCCCGATGCGGCGATCGCCATACTCCAGCGCATGGTGGATTGCGGCGTGCGCGCGGCGGTGGACGACTTCGGCAGCAATCTGGCGCCGCTGAATCACCTGGTGCGCCTGCCCATCGATATGGTGAAGCTGGATGACAAGTTGACCGTAGTCGCGGCGCAGGCGGGCCGGCAACGGGCGGTGCTGGAGTCGCTCATTCGCCTCGGCCGCACGCTGGGGGTACAGGTCGTGGCGCAGGGCATCGAGACGCCGGAACAACTGCGGGCGCTCAGCCAGCTGGGTTGCCCATTGGGCCAGGGGCCGTTTCTGTCGCCGGCGCTGGAGCCGGCCTGGGCGTTGAAGCTGACGGAAGCAAGTTACGGGGCCATCAGTCCCGGAGCCTGAAGAGAGAGCCTGAAGAGAGCACACGCTCTTACCGCCGCAACGTAGAGCCGTCACAAAGGCCGCCCTCCGGTGTAGCATGAGCGCATGACGCCATCCAAGCCGGCGTCCAGAAAGGCTCACCGCAAGTGGCCGTCAAACGCGCCAAGCAGCCCGGCATACCGGGCAAGGAACTGGTCATCGTTACCGGAATCTCCGGCGCGGGCAAGGCTTCAGCTCTCAAAACCTTCGAGGACCTCGGTTTTCACTGCGTAGACAACCTGCCTCTGGAGTTGCTGCCGAATTTCGCCGTCCTGGTAAGCAGCTCTCCTGAGGTGGGACGGGCTGCCATCGTGGTGGATGTGCGCGAGGGCGCCACCCTCGACCGGCTGCCCGAAATCCTGAAGAGCGTCAAAAAACTCCTCAACACTCGGGTGGTGTACCTGGACGCTCAGGATGCGGTGCTGGTGCGGCGTTATTCCGAGACGCGGCGCCCGCATCCGCTGGGCCGCACTGAAACCGTGTCGCGCTCCATCGTGGAGGAGCGGCAGTTGCTGGATCCCATCCGCAACGTAGCGGATACGCTGATCGATACCTCGGACTTCAACGTGCACGAACTGCGTGCCCACATCCAGGCCCGCTTTGACCACGAGGAAAAAGCGGCGCGGCTGCTGGTTTCGTGCCTGAGCTTCGGCTTCAAAAATGGCGTTCCCCTCGACGCGGATCTGGTCTTTGATGTGCGCTTCCTCCCCAATCCCCATTTTGTGCCGGCGTTTCGCAAGAAGACCGGCCGCGATCCCAAAGTTTCCGCGTATGTGCGCGGATTTCCGCAGACCAGAGAGTTTCTGGGTCGCGTAACCAAGCTGCTGCTTTACCTGCTGCCGCACTACGTGAAGGAAGGCAAGAGCTACCTTACCGTAGCCTTCGGCTGCACCGGCGGCCAACATCGCAGTGTGACGATGGCCGAGGAGATCGGCAAGCGGCTGAAGAAAGCCGGCTACCAGGTGAAGACCTTGCACCGCGATGCGGGGCGGTAAAGGATGAGCGCAAGCGAGGGGCCGGGAGATGGTGGACGCGGAAGGAATCGAACCTTCAAACTGTCGGTTAAGAGTTAGAAATGTGCTCTTTTCAGCATTGCTCGCAGCTGCTCTATATTACTTATTTTAAATGGCTTGCGAGGGCGTCTCGCTCCGAAGGAATTGTGAGGACTATCCACAATTGCCCACCTTTTTGAAGCAGCCTGCCCACAAAAGTCCCCACAGTTTTTTCTGTCGTTCGCTTGCCCTCAAATGCGTCCACTCCCTCGGCCAATTGCTAAGTGAGTTTTCGGCAGCCGTTTCCATCTCGGCCCGAGCCGTCTCCAGTTCCTCCAGCTGAAGCTCAAGCTGTTCGAGCTGGACGACGATCTTCTAGCTCTTAGTACCAATATTGGCTACATGAATAGCCAGGATAGGGCAGGGGAGTGCCTCATTCTTATAGGAAGCTGACTTTGGTAATAGGAAAACGCATTACATAAGTAAAAATTTAACATTCGTGCTAGGTTACCTTATGCTACTCTCTAAGTAACCAATAAGTATGATTACATTAGTAATCATATTCTAAGCAAAGAACTTGCCTTGCGTTGGCTCTCCACTTGCGAGGTGGCCTTGCGAAGCGAGTTGCCGATTTGCTTAGGTAGGGAGCGTTTGCACGATGAGGCGCATTCGGAAAATTCTCCTTATTCTGCCTTCATTTGCGAAACATGCAGTGTGTACCATCTCCTCCGGCCGCCATCCAATCGCGCAGTGCCGCTCCCCGTGGCCTTATCGCGTACCGTCCTGTCGGAGCAACAGGTGGAACGCGGTTTTGCTCGCACTCTTCGCCTCTCTTCTGTTAGTGAATCTGCTGGCATGCTCAGGGGGAAAACTGACCAGCAACTCCTCAACCGGCTCCACTTCAACATCGACCGGTTCGAGTGGGACAGGGGATCCGGTGCTTAGCGGCCTGAGCTGTGCCAACGGTTCGATGACCGGAGCGGGGACGGACTCCTGCACGGTGATGCTAAACGCGGCGGCAGGCACAGGCGGCCAGGCTGTGAGCCTGTCGAGCAACGCAACGGCGGTGACGGTGCCGTCTTCGGTGACGGTGGCGGCGGGAGCCACCAGCGCCAACTTCACGGCCACGGTCTCGGCGGTGAGCACCGCCCAGACCGCAACCCTGACCGCCTCGTCGGGAGGTGCGACCAAGACCTACGAGATCAGCCTGGGCGCAGCCGTGCCTACGCTCACCCTGAGTACGGGCACGGTCAGCTTGGGGACGGTGGCAGTAGGCGCGACAGGAACAGGGTCGGTGACGCTGACTTCGTCGGGCACGGCGGCCGTGACGGTGAGCGCCGGATCGGTGAGCGGAACAGGTTTTACGATTTCCGGCGTGAGCTTCCCGCTGACCTTGAACCCTGGTCACACGGCGACGCTGACGGTAACCTTCGCGCCGACGGCGGCGAGTGCGGTGAGCGGCGCAGTGACGCTGACCAGCAACTCGTCGACCGGCTCCAGCACCACCATCGCCCTGAGCGGGACGGGGCAGCCGGTGCTGAGCGGCCTGATCTGTGCCAACGGATCGATGACCGGAGCGGGGACGGACTCCTGCACGGTGACGCTGAACGCCGCGGCCGGCACAGGCGGCCAGGCAGTGAGCGTGTCGAGCAACAACAGCGCGGTCACGGTGCCCGCGTCGGTGACGGTGGCTGCGGGAGCCACGACTGCCAGCTTCTCGGCCACGGTCTCGGCGGTGAGCACCGCCCAGACCGCAACCCTGACCGCCTCGTCGGGAGGCGCGACCAAGACCTACGGGATCAGTCTGGGCGCAGCCGTGCCCACGCTCACCCTGAGTACGGGCACGGTCAGCTTGGGGACGGTGGCGGTAGGCGCGACAGGAACCGGGTCGGTGACGCTGACTTCGTCGGGCACGGCGGCCGTGACGGTGAGCGCCGGATCGGTGAGCGGAACAGGTTTTACGATTTCCGGCGTGAGCTTCCCGCTGACCTTGAATCCTGCTCACACGGCCACCCTTACGGTGGGCTTCGCACCCGCCGCGGGGGGTGCGGTGAGCGGCGCAGTGACGCTGACCAGCAACTCGTCGACCGGCTCCAGCACCACCATCGCCCTGAGCGGGACGGGGCAGCCGGTGCTGAGCGGGCTCAGCTGCACAAGCGGGTCGATGACCGGAGCAGGGACGGACTCCTGCACGGTGACGCTGAACGCCGCGGCCGGCACAGGCGGCCAGGCAGTGAGCGTGTCGAGCAACAACAGCGCGGTCACGGTGCCCGCGTCGGTGACGGTGGCTGCGGGAGCCACGACCGCCAGCTTCACGGCCACGGTCTCGGCGGTCAGCACATCCGAGACGGCGACCCTGACGGCGTCCTCGGGTGGTGGGACACAGACCTACGCCATCAGCCTGGGGTCGGCAGTGCCGACGCTCACCCTGAGCACGGCGACGATGAGCTTGGGGACGGTGGCCGTGGGTGCAACCGGAACAGGGTCGGTGACGCTGACTTCGTCGGGCACAGCTTCTCTGGTCCTCAGCGCGGGGACGGTGAGCGGAACAGGTTTTACGATTTCCGGCGTGAGCTTCCCGCTGACCTTGAGTCCTGGTCACACGGCGACGCTGACGGTAACCTTCGCGCCGACCGTGGCGGGTGCGGTGAGCGGCGCAGTGACGCTGACCAGCAACTCGTCGACCGGCTCCAGCACCACCATCGCCCTGAGCGGGACGGGGCAGCCGGTGCTGAGCGGGCTCAGCTGCACAAGCGGGTCGATGACCGGAGCAGGGACGGACTCCTGCACGGTGACGCTGAACGCCGCGGCCGGCACAGGCGGCCAGGCAGTGAGCGTGTCGAGCAACAACAGCGCGGTCACGGTGCCCGCGTCGGTGACGGTGGCTGCGGGAGCCACGACCGCCAGCTTCACGGCCACGGTCTCGGCGGTCAGCACATCCGAGACGGCGACCCTGACGGCGTCCTCGGGTGGTGGGACACAGACCTACGCCATCAGCCTGGGGTCGGCAGTGCCGACGCTCACCCTGAGCACGGCGACGATGAGCTTGGGGACGGTGGCCGTGGGTGCAACCGGAACAGGGTCGGTGACGCTGACTTCGTCGGGCACAGCTTCGCTGGTCCTCAGCGCGGGGACGGTGAGCGGAACAGGTTTTACGATTTCCGGCGTGAGCTTCCCGCTGACCTTGAGTCCTGGTCACACGGCGACGCTGACGGTAACCTTCGCGCCGACCGTGGCGGGTGCGGTGAGCGGCGCAGTGACGCTGACCAGCAACTCGTCGACCGGCTCCAGCACCACCATCGCCCTGAGCGGGACGGGGCAGCCGGTGCTGAGCGGGCTCAGCTGCACAAGCGGGTCGATGACCGGTGCAGGGACGGACTCCTGCACGGTTACGCTGAACGCGGCGGCCGGCACGGGGGGCCAGGCAGTGAGCCTGTCGAGCAACAACAGCGCGGTCACGGTGCCCGCGTCGGTGACGGTCGGGGCGGGAGCCACCAGCGCCAGCTTCTCGGCCACGGTCTCGGCGGTGAGCACCGCCCAGACCGCAACCCTGACCGCCTCGTCGGGAGGCGCGACCAAGACCTACGAGATCAGCCTGGGCGCAGCCGTGTCTACGCTTACGCTGAGCGTGACGAGTGTGAGCCTTGGGACGGTGGCAGTAGGCGCGACAGGAACAGGGTCGGTGACGCTGACTTCGTCGGGCACAGCTTCGCTGGTCCTCAGCGCGGGGACGGTGAGCGGAACAGGTTTTACGATTTCCGGCGTGAGCTTCCCGCTGACCTTGAATCCTGGTCACACGGCGACGCTGACGGTAACCTTCGCGCCGACCGCGGCGGGTGCGGTGAGCGGCGCAGTGACGCTGACCAGCAACTCGTCGACCGGCTCCAGCACCACCATCGCCCTGAGCGGGACGGGGCAGCCGGTGCTGAGCGGGCTCAGCTGCACAAGCGGGTCGATGACCGGAGCAGGGACGGACTCCTGCACGGTGACGCTAAACGCGGCGGCCGGCGCAGGCGGCCAGGCGGTGAGCGTGTCGAGCAACGCAACGGCGGTCACGGTGCCGCCTTCGGTGACGGTGGCGGCGGGAGCCACCAGCGCCAGCTTCTCGGCCACGGTCTCGGCGGTGAGCACCGCCCAGACCGCAACCCTGACCGCCTCGTCGGGAGGCGCGACCAAGACCTACGCCATCAGCCTGGGGTCGGCAGTGCCGACGCTCACCCTGAGCACGGCGACGATGAGCTTGGGGACGGTGGCCGTGGGTGCAACCGGAACAGGGTCGGTGACGCTGACTTCGTCGGGCACAGCTTCGCTGGTCCTCAGCGCGGGGACGGTGAGCGGAACAGGTTTTACGATTTCCGGCGTGAGCTTCCCGCTGACCTTGAATCCTGGTCACACGGCGACGCTGACGGTAACCTTCGCGCCGACCGCGGCGGGTGCGGTGAGCGGCGCAGTGACGCTGACCAGCAACTCGTCGACCGGCTCCAGCACCACCATCGCCCTGAGCGGGACGGGGCAGCCGGTGCTGAGCAACCTGAGCTGTGCCAACGGATCGATGACCGGTGCAGGGACGGACTCCTGCACGGTTACGCTGAACGCGGCGGCCGGCACGGGGAGCCAGGCAGTGAGCCTGTCGAGCAACAACAGCGCGGTCACGGTGCCCGCGTCGGTGACGGTCGGGGCGGGAGCCACCAGCGCCAGCTTCTCGGCCACGGTCTCGGCGGTCAGCACCGCCCAGACGGCGACGCTGACGGCGTCGTCGGGAGGCGGCACAGCGACCTACGGAATCAGCCTGATTGTGCCGGTATCTACGCTTACCCTGCAGTCGACAAGCGTACCGTTTGGGGATGTGAATGTGGGCACGCCTAGCTACCAATTGGTGATGTTGACTTCATCCGGGACGGCCGCGGTGACGGTGAGCGCCGGATCGGTGAGTGGCACAGGCTACTCGATCTCCGGCGTGAGCTTCCCCTTGACTCTGAACTCTGGCGCAACCGCAACCCTGGATATCGAGTTCGATCCCACAACTGCGGGAGTCTCGGATGGCACAGTAACGCTGACCAGCAACTCGTCGACGGGGACGACGTCCACGATCAGCCTGACCGGGACGGGCGTAGCTGCATCCTACGAGGTGAACCTTACCTGGGACGCGCCGACCGATTCTTCCGATCCAGTGGCGGGCTATAACATCTACCGGGTAGTCACTGGGGGGTCCACGTACGCATTGGTGAACCCGTCGATCGTTAGTTCAACCACCTATACCGACACGACTGTTGCGAACAGCACCTCTTATACCTATTACGTAGTGAGTGTCGATGCCGAAGACAATCAAAGTGTGCCTTCGAACACCTATGCTGTCGCCATCCCGTAACGTGTCGAGGGTGTAACAGGGCACTCGAAGGCGCCATTCACTCCGGGAGCATGTGGCAGTCGACAAAGATAAGGGCCTCTTTGGTCCGCGAATTCGGCGTCTGCGGCGAGACGCTGAATCAAGACCTCCGGACGGCCGAGGACTTCAGTGTTATCAAAACATGCCTTTGGGGCCGCCTCGGCCCTTGGGAAACGATTCGCCTGGATTCTGTAACTATCTAGAAGAAGAAGGGATTCTTTCCGTAAGGTGGATACGTCACCGCCTCGATTCCCATTCCAGACACAGACGCAGTCAGCAAAGACTGGCCTGTGCCCTTTGGTAGATCGCTGGCGCAGGCCGCCCGGCGAAACCAGTTAATTCATGACACCTCATGTACGTGGGGGCGGTCTGTTTTCAATCTGCGTTGGACCAGCGGCTCATTCTTGGTGTACGGTAGAGGGAAGGTTTTCGGATGAACCACAGATGTCACAGCCAACATGGGTCAGACCTCTAACCATTATTGAGCATGCGACGGATGCCTTTTCTGGGCTACGCTCCTTGGTAGCCTTAGATCGTTACCTGTAACTTACTTTAAGCAAAGAAGTTACCTTGCATTGGTTCTCCATGAGCGGGGGGCCTCGCGAAGCGAGTTGCCGATTTGCTTAGGTAGGGAGCGTTTGCACGATGAGGCGCATTCGGAAAATTCTCCTCATTCTGCCTTTATTTGTGAAACATGCAGAGTGTACCGTCTCCTCCGGCCACTATCCTATTGTGCTGTGCCGCTCCCCGTGGCCTTATCGCGTACGGTCCTGCCGGAGCAACAGGTGGAGCGCGGTTTTGCTCGCAGTCCTCGCTTCTTTTCTATTAGTGAATCTGCTGGCATGCTCAGGGGGAAAACTGATCAGCAACTCCTCAGCCGGCTCCACTTCATCATCGACCGGTTCGAGCGGGACGGGGCAGCCGGTGCTGAGCGGGCTCAGCTGCACGAAGCGGGTCGATGACCGGAGCGGGGACCGATTCCTGCACGGTGACGCTGAACGCGGCGGCCGGCACGGGCGGCCAGACAGTGAGCCTGTCGAGCAACGCAACGGCAGTGACGGTTCCGTCTTCGGTGACGGTGGCGGCGGGAGCCACCAGCGCCAACTTCACGGCCACGGTCTCGGCGGTGAGCACGGCCCAGACCGCAACCCTGACCGCCTCGTCGGGAGGCGCGACCAAGACCTACGCCATCAGCCTGGGCGCAGCCGCGCCTACGCTTTCGCTGCAATCGACCAGCGTGCATTTCGGCGATGTGACGGATGGCAGCCCCTCCTATCAGTCGGTGACGTTGACTTCATCCGGGACGGCCGCGGTGACGGTGAGCGCCGGATCGGTGAGCGGCACAGGCTACTCGATCTCCGGGGTAAGCTTCCCGTTGACGCTGAACGCCGGTCAGACGGCGACGCTCGAAATCGAATTCGATCCCACAACGTCAGGATTATCGGACGGCACGGTAACGCTGACCAGCAACTCGTCGACGGGGACGACGTCCACCATCAGCCTGACCGGGACGGGCGTGGCTGCATCCTACGAGGTGAACCTTACCTGGGACGCGCCGACCAGCTCATCCGATCCGGTGGCAGGTTACAACGTCTATCGTGCAGTTAGCGGTAGCGTCACGTACCAATTGCTGAATCCGTCTATCGATACTTTAACCAGCTATACCGACTTGAATGTATCGAACAACACCTCATATACCTATTACGTCGAAAGTGTTGATGCCGAGGGGAACCAGAGCGTTCCGTCGACTAGCTACACCGTTGCAGTTCCATAGAGGTGAGGTTCAGTCAGGGTCGGGGCTGCTCCTGTCAGCCGCTCCTGCCACAACTTTTCTGGCTAATGTAGCGTTGGGCTGGAGCGTCCGGCGCCGATGGACTGAGAATCAACCTTCAGTTGGGATGATGGGCCACTCATCAGTCTCCGGCTGTGCTCGGATTCAAGGGCTTGAGGCGCGAGGTAAGCGCTAAACGCTCTCCCCTTCGGAGAAACCATAGCAAGACAAAAGCGCCTCCAAGTGCTATTGCCAGGAAAATCACTCCTCCCTGATGATGAAGACGGCCCGTCAGATACCCGGGATTCACGCGGGTTCCAAGCATTGCAATGATGAAGATGCGCAGTCCATTCTTGAAAACAGAGAGCGGAACAGCCACGGCTACGACAACTGCCTTTCGCCAGAACGAGCGCAGGAGAAACTGAGCCATTACCAGCGTCGTGACGATCAGCATGGAACTGGAGCGGATACTGCTGCACTCTTGTGCCACCTGGACCATCAGCCCGGGAATTGTGAGTACAACTCCCTGTTGGAAAACCGGCACGCCAAAAGCTGCGAAGAAAGCGTGCGCCGACCAAGCTGAACCTATCTGAAGCAGCGCAATCAAGGGATCCATTACGACACGGGGCAGGGGGACGAGTCCGAAGAGAAACAGAAGAGGAAAGATCAGCTTACGCGAACACTGAGAACCAAAGCAAATAACAAAGATGCCAATCCACGAAAACACCAACGCAAACATTCTGATCGCCAACAGCATGTCCTCGGTAAGTGATGCGGTCCGGATCCATGCGCTGCTCGCTATTGCAACCGCGACGAGTAAAATGGCGCCACCCTCGCGAACAGACCATGGGGTCGTTGCGCGAAGGAGTCTTCTCTCAGCCACGATCATGAATACGCTGACCGGCAGAATCAGCAAGATCTGCGTGTAGATGTCGTTCTGCCAAGCAAGCGTGAACGTTTCGTACAAAGGGTGCCACGCGACCAGCAGAGAAGCCGCCATCAGCGTAAGAAAAACCCAGGACCGCCTGCCTATTCTGATTAGGGGCTCTTGAACGACAGGGTTGCGATCGGACAGCTGCTGCGGGTTCATTGCACGTATATATCGGTTGCGGCCGAGGTCTTTACCGATTCAGGAAGAGACTCGCCTTCCTTCGCATCCGCCAACTCATAAACCAGTCTGCCATTTGCAACCTTCGCGAAGGCGAGTCTGGCGCGCTCCGCGCCTTCGCCCGTAATGCGCCATGATCCATTTTTACTCACGATGGCCATTTGACTCCGTTGCCGCCACCACTCCGCAACCTCGCCGGGAAGCGCGAACCACAGATTCTGACTTGTGCGCAACTCATTCAGCATTGCAAGCAGATCCCTGTAAACGGCCCGGAAATCGGGTTCAATGATATAGTCCGGGTGTACGAGCAGTGTAACGAGGCCGTTTTTCGTCAGGATCAGCTCGATCTGCAACCTCCACAGGTCAATCGATCGCTGCTTCAGAAGGCGAAACAGCGTATAGTCCTGGACCGTAGTGAGCGGTAATTCAACGAGATTTCCAATGAAGTATGGAGTAACAGTGCAGCTCCCACCACGCTGCGGATCCAGGTGAGCCACGTTCGGTATAGACATGTCGAAAGAGAAATCAAGATATTCAAACCACTCCGGATTACGATAAAGCACTGCCGATCGGAAACCTTTTGCGTCATATTCCCGGGCGAAGCGGTTGATAGCCGCAGCGCGCTCGCGAAACTGTCCCAGATCGTCAAACAAACGCCCGTCGTGGTTCAAGTCCTGAATGCACAGTTCAAACCCGCGGTCACGAAAACTGCTCAGGAACTCATGCGAAACGGCATATCGGCCTTCGGGAACGATCTCGAAGGAACTTTTAAATCCGTAAGATTCGTCGAGATCCATCAATTCCCGGCAACCATTCCTACCGGCCAGGTTTTCCACGTCGTGCGTGATCATCACAGAAGCGCGCGCTCCATCTGGCCAGAACCAGATAAAGGGAATGCGCTCTTGTCGATTTGCCTGCAGCGAATGCAAAAGCAGAGCTTCAGCAAAATCCTCGACGGTTGTGTCGACCGGCCACTGAGGGAAGCGTCTCTTTATCCCATTCGTTGCTCGGAATCTCTGAATGTAGCTGCGTACGGTCGGATTGGTCAGGCGACGGATCCGGTAATACGTGCGCTTCAGTATCTTATCGAACTCACTTAGTTGGCAACCTGCATAGCGTTCCAGACGAAGATTGTCGATCACCTCATCGGGGTCAAAGGGCAGCCTCAACGGGTTCCCGTCACCCGCAAAACCAGCAGCATCAACCTGCGGGCCGGGCGGCAAATTCACGTTCCGAGTGCCACCTACAGTTCGCCCATAACATAGTACGGCAGAGTCGAATGCGAAGTAATCAGCGTTGGCGCTAAGTTCTCCACTGAGACAATACCTCAGGAATTCATCCGGACAGCGATAACGGTCATGGAGGGTACGGATAATATTGGTTCCAATACGGTTGGCGTTCGATGGATATTCCAAGGTTGCTCCAGCTTGTTCTCTGAGGAGTTTAGTATTCGGCAACCCACAACCGACTCTTGTCCAGAATGGGTCTCGCCCTCATCCGTACGCGAGATTCTATCCGCTCAGGTGATACTAACACCGCCTGAACTGAGAGCCTCTATCACTTTCGATGTAGGCTGATTTACCCCTTTTGAGGTCGCGCCGCCGGGAGATTTCACATCTCACCGGGCGTTCAACCGATGTGAGGGTATACGAGGCGCCCCAACCCCGATGAGAGCACTCGAGGGAGTAATGCAAAAAAGCTCCTCGCCATACTCTGCTCGGCTACCTGCAGGGGCGTCGTTCCCAAGTTTTGGGGATATCGTAGATAGCTAATCTTCGTCCGCGTCGCTCCCAATCGATCTTTAAAGTCGACGAGTCCCTTATTTTTGTAATCAGTCCTGCCGAAGTCGATCTGTTCTGAGTTTTCAGATTTGCTTTCCTCAATGAGCTTCCAAAAGAGGAACGGCATGCCGGCCAGATGGTGGAACCGGTGATCGGAGCAGCCGTATTTGTAGACCACGGTGTTCCGATGGCGCAAGGTGAGGATAGCGGCTATGGGAATGCCTGCCTTTCGCACGAGCCTGATCTCGGCGTCGGGGCTCATGGCACTCATAAGGTTCCGGAACCAGGATTGTGGTTGCGGTAGCAGTTTGTGACGTTTGCGGGTTATCACCAGCAGATCGTAAAACTGAGCGATCAGTTCCCTCGATGCACCACGCTCGTACTCAAGTTGTGCGCGCTTGGCGTGCTGGATACGGCGCTGCAAACAGTCCTTATGGAGATTGCAATAGAGCTGCTCGATTTGCGGCTCCAGGCTCAGCGTATGCCGCCAGAAAGATTGGCTGGATTCGAAAGCAGGACTCCATTCCGGCCGCGCGGAAACCGGCCGCAGTTCAATATACTTCCACCCAAGCCTGGAGCGTGCCGTATGCACCCACTCCGGCAGTCCCAGCGTATCGCCTTTTTCGCTTAGCAGCGGTTGAGCGTGATCTGAGAAAGGGAGCGACACCAGGCGCGATCCGGTGATCCGGCTCTTGATCTCACAAAATGCAATTCCGTCGGAAAGCCTCTGCCCAGGAGGCGAGCTAGTAAGGACGACCGGCCGGTAGCCGTAAGTTTTGGCCAACGCCCTAAGCCAGCCCGTCCGGTGAAACGCAGATGCTTGTGGATGGGATGCAACCAAATCATCCCACCGAGTGTCGAGCAACGGGTCCAGAGTATAAAGCTGCATGAATCCCCGGCGTGTCCGGCAATGGAGACCTGCATCCCGGCGCCTCAGGAAATAACCATTGCATCGCTGAAGCCGAATTCGTTGCGCGAAGGTCCGCAACCATGGAGAGCGATGCACAACGTGGTACGGTTGCTTGCCTCCTGGCATGGCTGCAGGTCCGGTCGAAGTGCGGCTTTTGCTTTCCCATTGTAATGCGGCGAGGAATTGTCGTTGCGGGCCGGTTCTACGACTTGCCGCGTACCACACTCGGTGGAACCACGCCCAGTGCGCCTTCACGGTCGCTGGCGCCGGCTTCGATTCCTACGGGTGAGAACCGCCCGGGCGCCGAAGATGTGGCTTGACCTGGCGTGTTCATCTGGTACTGTTCGATTTTGTAGAGGATTGACCGATAGCTCACTTTGAGCAATCGAGCCGCTGCCTTTCGATTCCAGCCCGTCTTTTCAAGCGCCGAGGCAATAGCGGCTCGTTCCGCCTCTTCTCGCACACTGCGAATCATCGATCGCAGCGATTTGTTGCCCCCGGTGTCGGTCACGGGTTGGCGAACCGGCGCAACCGGCGGCATCGCGCTTGGCGCTTCAGGCTGCACGGTCTGCACCGCTGCGCTTGCTTGATCCGTCGCAATCTTCTTTGCCCCCCAGGCTGTCTCGCACGCAATCAGGTACCGCTTTACTTCCTGTTTCAGTTCGCGCACATTGCCAGGCCATTGATACGACTGCCACGCTTCTTCCATCGCAATCGAAAACTCCCTGGGCACGAGGCCGAATTGCCTTGATAGCTGATGCATATAATGCCGCGCCAGTAACGGCAGCTCTTCTTTCCGTTCTCTCAGTGGCGGCACTCGAATCTCGCGGGTGCCGAATTGGCGGGAAAGCTCCGGAACGATCCTGTTCTCGGAGACGGGGCGATCCGTGGATAGCGACCGCGCCGCTACCACGCGGACATCAATCTCTACGGCTTCGGAGCTTCTCGTCCGAATGAGCCGCCCGCTCTCGATCACTTTTGCCAGCCTCGACTGCAAGTGCGACGGCATCTTTGCGATCTCATCCACGAAAAGCGTACCCCCTGCACTCAATTCGAGCTTGCCGCGCGCGGCTCCCGCAGCAGTCTTGCCCTGGGGCGGCTCGCACCCGAAGATCTCTCTCTCCAGCAGTTCCCCGGACAAGGCTGCGCAATCCACCCTGGCGAACGCGGACCCAGACCGCGCAGACAACTCGTGGAGCAATCGTGCAATCATTCCCTTTCCGGAACCTGGTTCGCCCGAGATGATTACCGGCAGGTCAGCTTCAGCGAGCAAAGCGGCCTGCGCGCTCACCTGGTGCATCTTCGGGCTGGCGCCTATAAAGAGCCAGCCATTGTCGGGCTGCTCGAAGACGTCCGTAGCAACCTCCATCTCCGAACTGTCGCGCGCGGGAGAGAGGCTGCGCTGGATGGCGACCTGAAGCTGGGTCGCGGCCACCGGCGCAACCAGGTAATCACCCGAGTCCACTCGGATCGAATGCAGTTTCGCGCTTGCCTGCTGATCGCGATCAATTAGCAGCATCGGCAGTTCCGGCCGAAGTTGACGCAACCAGCGCAAGCACCGCAACCTGTCAGTGTCTCCCGCGGGCAAATCGATCAAAAGTACATCCACCGCCAGATCGGACTGCAGCTTCTCCATTGCATCCCAGGCGCTCGCAGCAATGATGAGCTGCCAGTGATTGGATTCCGCTGCCTTCCAAACTACGCGCAGGACTTCGGAGTCGCGGCTGACAACAAGCAGCCGCGCTGCAGTCACTTGGCTTTCCATTGAGGCGATCCTCACTAGATCATCAGGGATGGGATAGATCATGCAGCCACTACCCGTTTTTCGAAGGGGCGAATCGG
This sequence comes from uncultured Acidobacteriota bacterium, assembly GCA_963808795.1. Lineage (GTDB taxonomy): Bacteria > Acidobacteriota > Terriglobia > Terriglobales > Acidobacteriaceae > Telmatobacter. Next base: position 155,484 of record CAWEGL010000009.1, on the reverse strand, counting down.
GGCAAAAGCGGAGAAAACAATGTCTTGATGAAAAGCAGGAGCGGACCGGCCTCAGTCGAAAAAAGCTGTCGTGCTTGAAAAGCGATACGCGAGGCAACCGAACTTAGCCAGGGCGCTGAGCGCAGATGCATGCGAAAGCGAATACTCCAGATTATCGAGCTTTTCGATCAGTTTAGTAATGCCAACAAGCGTCAGGGTTGCAATCGGCTTCTGCAACACCACGCCTCGATCCCGTTTGAGGGGTCATGACAAGTTCACAATCGTATGTCTTATGGGATGTAATTAGAGGACCGATGACGAGCAAGGAAAGACGAAACGCCTTCCTGTAACCTTCGTTCCCCATGCATCTTTGGCGTCATTCGGAGATGTGAGAACATTCCTCCCGCCTAGCAAGAACCAGGTCTTCCGAAAGCACCTCAAATCATTAGGAAACAATATTGGGCCCGAAACAGATTGCAGCCAAGCGTCGCACTCTTGGCTGCATCCTGAAATTTATTGCAGCAAGGGAAACCGCCGGACCAGGGTCGATCCGCGGAACCAGATCCGCATATCGGAGGTCTCCCAAGCTCTTGATAGATGGCGCATCAAATCGCTTGTTTTGCTATGGTGGGCAAGTCCCGATGCCGGAGGAACAGAGCTCCAGAGCAAGAGAGTGCTGCGAGGAGAAGGTAAAGCAGAGCCGCTCCGCCTTCGGGTACGGCCACGCTGCCGATGAATTCCTGAGGGTAGGGATCGCCCGTTGGCACTATGTCACTTCCCGTGGGGGTATAGATCCACAAGGTTGAATCTTCCAACTCAGCTAGGGCAGCGGCGGTGGAGGAGTCAAGGGCGCCGTATTCCCCGGTAGCTCCTATTAAGGACGTAACGTAGCCTTTCGCTGTCGCGTCAAGGCTCGAAAACGAAAGCGGGTCGGAGCCGCCAAGTGTTCCGATGTACCAGATCGCCGCGGAGATATCAGCCTGTCCCGATGCCGGAGTCGAAGCCATAAGGCTCGACAAATACGCGATCGCTGCGTATCCTGAGATTCCAATCGTATTACCGAACAAGGTGCTGTCCAACGCCGTCGTCGATGTTGCCAGAGAGGAGAACGAGATCGCAGTTGCTTGCCAAGACTCACTGGGAAGGAAGATCTCGTTGTTGTAGTCGTCGCAAATGAAGCCGGGGCTCGACGCGGTGGTGACGCCGTCTGCGGTCACGGTTCCCGTGTAATACCCGGCATAAGCGCCAAGCGCCTGCACACTAGTATGCAGCACCCCGGTAAAATCGATCGTGACATCTTGCTGCCCCAACGCAGGAATCCCGAGGCAGAGCAGTACGGAACCAGCTATGGCTGTCAACCTTCCAATTCTCATCTTCATATTCATAGCTTCTCCCCTTTCCACGCTTTTTCTCTTGACGCCGCTGGACCGATTAAACCGCTCAGTCTCAACTCCACTTTTGTCGCCGGTTCCTTCGGTTATGGCTTACGCCGACCACGGGGTCGCAAGCGCAATACCGCGTTTGGTATCTATTATTGTTTGCGAAGTATTGGTTGTTGTCAAGATTGAAAATTTTTGCAACTTATTCCAAACACGGCAGATGAATAGGCAAATGGCGCATCGAAAGTTTCGAGTTTAGGGCACTCTTTTGCGTCAGGTAACATTCCTTTGGTAACATTTTGGCAGTGAAAAGCTCACGACTCTGGCGACATGATGCAAAATCTTGCAACATTCACCGGATTGCTTGAAAATCGCTCGCAGAAGAAGGCACCCGGCCCTGGTTTCTTGGCTGGAATTTCGGCAAGCGTTTTCGGAAGCCGCGCAAACCCAAAGAGCAGCCGCTCAAGGATAAGCCCTGCCTCGTCTCCATCGTTTAGGATTTTAGCGCCATAAGTTCCTGCTTGATCTCGCGGGCATCGGGATAGGCAGGGTCGGACTTGAGAACCTGTTCCAAGTGCTCGCGCGCCAGAGCAGGCTGTTTCAACTTCGCGTACACCATCCCCAGGTGGTACTGGATATCGGGGGTACTTGTGAGCTTCTTCTCCTCCGCAAGACGAAGAGCTTCTTGAAGAGAGTTCAACGCGAGCGCATATGCGCCCTTGTTGTAATAAATCCAACCGATCGTATCGAAGACGGAGGGAGAGTCAGGCAGCCCAACGCGTGCTGTCTGTGCAAGCGATAGCGCCACATCAAGGTTTCCACCTGTATGAGTCATTGCGCGGGCAAGACCGTTGCAAGCGACGGGGTCCTGAGAGTCGATCGCCAGCGCGTTCTGATAGGCTCTTTCCGCGTCAGTCCAATCTGAAGTCGACTCATATAAATCGCCCAAGAGAAGGTACAGTACGGGCCGGCCTGGATTGGCTTTGATCGCTTGCTCATCCGTATGAATGGCCTGATCGAACTGGCCTTTTGCAGCTCTCACTTCGCACAACTGAATCCAACCTGCCAGGCTGTGCTGATTCAGCATGGTTGATTTCTCCAGGGCAGCTTCGGCGCCGTTGAGGTCTTTTTTGCCGCGAAATAGAAGGCTACCTAGCAGATCGTAAAAGTCGCTATTAGCCGGCGATTTGGCAATCTGCGCGTTGACCGTCGCAATCGCCTTGTCAACCTGCTTCTCTGCCATATAGGTGTTGACCAGTCCGCGGAGCGCATCCGTCGATCCTGTATCGCGGCCGAGCGCATTCTCGTAAGCCTCGACTGCTTCGCCGTAGCGTTTCTGCACAAATCTCAGATTGCCAAGCTGCACATATCCGAAACCGCTCTGCGGCGCGACTTGGATCGCCTTCTGAACATCACCCTCAGCATTGCCCAATTCCTTAAGATTGATCTCCGACAGCGCTCGCAGCGCGTAGCCGTCCGGGGCCCGCGGTTGAAGTCTGATGATCTGGCTGGCCGCGGTTTGCAGAGTATGCATATCACCCCGTTCCATGGCCGCGTGAGCAACAGCAAGTTCCGCTTCCAGCGAATTGGGGTTCAGTTGAAGCGCCGCCTGCCATTCAGCTTCTGCGCGGTCCGGATCTCCCTGTTTGTCAAATGCCACTCCCAACGCATAGTGGGCTTCACTGTTGTTGGGTAAGTTGCGGATAACCCCCTGCAACGTCTGAACGGCGTCAGCCGCGTGTCCTTCGCTGATCTGCATCTGGCTGCGGTACAGCAGCGCGTCGCTGTCGTTTGGTGAGGTCCGCAGGATCTCCTCATCCAGTCTCTGAGCCTCGTCGTAGCGTTTCACCTGAATAAGCAATTGAATGTATTTTTTCTTGACTTGCAGGTCGCTGGGGCGCTGCTGATACAGAGCATCGTATTCAGCAACGGCCTTGTTCAAATCGCCGGTGACGAAATAAAAGTTGCTGAGGTCGAGAGCACTCTGGGGATTGTTGGGAAGGTCGTGTCGGGCTTGGAGCAGAACCTGCTCTGCCGCTGGATTTTTCCCCTCTGCGATAAGCAACTTGGCCAGCGCTTCGCGCGGCTCCATGCTTTGCGTAGAGACGGCCATTGCTTCCCGGAACTCCTGTTCCGCTTCATTCAGATGATTCTGAGACTCGTAGAAGTTACCCAGCACCACCCGCGCCTCGTCGGATTTCGGATCGAGCTCAATAACTTTCTTGAGACTTGCTTCAGCCGCATCGGAGTCCCCAGCCTTCATCTGCAGCAAAGCCAGACTCATGTACGGTTCCCACTTGCCCGGAGCCAGTGCGATGCTCTTCTGTGTCTCGGCAATCGCTTCTGGAACCTTTCCTTCTCCGGCCAATAGAGCCGCTTCCAGGGAATGAACGGCGGGATCAGCCGGCCGCTGCTGGAGCAGGAGTTTGATCTGCTCTTCTGCCTGGTCGAATTTGTGGTCCGCGACAAGCAGATTCGTCATGGCAATTCGGGTCTGATAGTCGCCCGGCCGCAACCGGACCACCTCGCCAAACTCCTGTTCGGCACGGTCTTGCTGCCGCAGCTTCAAGTAGGTCTCGGCCAACTGGAGATGAGCATAGGCGAACCCGGGATCGATTTCGATGGCATTGTTGAACTGAATCGCCGCCTCCCGGTACTGTCCTTTTGCGAAATACTGTTCCCCGCTTTGAAAGTATTTCTGCTTGCGCACATTTGGATTAAAAGAGCATGAGGATAGAACGCCAGCCATTAAGCCGAGGATTACTACCGATTGCCAGTTACCGCGTATTCTCACGTAAACATCTCCCGCTAAAGTATCTGTGAATTGACGGCCAAAAACCGCTTTGACCTAAGCAGGGCTCAAGAGATAGGGACCAGTACGAAGATTCGTCATTGAGTCTTTATTGTGCCCGTCGTTCCGTCCATCAAGATCGGCAGCGGCATGATTACCAGACTCTCGTGCAATTGGTACGGGAGTCAGGCGCGCCGCGTCATGAGAAAACTCCAGTTCCGCCCCGGTCGCTTTGTCTGGGAGCATGTCAGATGCACTCCGGCTAATTAGAGAGCGCCTCCCGTGAAAATGTTGATCTTGAAACCGGGGCTCTGCGGTGGGGCCGAGTATAATAGAGGCGTAAATGGATCTTTGTTCAGCGCGCTTCATGAATCGGTGCCACTTTCGTTATCTCCTGTAGGGTCACTCAAAGGGTGACGATAGTAGGTGCCTATGAAAAGCTCTCAAAAATCCTTTGCCCGATGAGTTGTTCTCTCCTGATCTTCAAAGTCGGGGGGACCCATTCGTCCTCAAATGAAACGATTGATGGAGCGGGACCGCCGACAAAACTTGGCTTGGCGAGAGCACGTGCATTTCGAGAATACAACCGTTCACCTTTGGTGCGCATACCCAGCTGATGTTTTGGCTGATGAATCCGCATGCGCCTGGATCTCAATTCTGTCGAAGGATGAGCGCAGACGCTGGGAGACCCTGGCTGTCGCTGAGTTGCGCGCCGAATATCTTACCAGCCGCGCATTGGTACGCACTGCTCTCTCGCATTATCATTCCACATTGCCCGGATCCTGGCGCTTCACTCAAAACATGTACGGGAAGCCATTCACGAATCCAGAGTGTGGCCTTGAATTCAACCTGTCGAATTGTCGCGGCCTGGTGGTTTGCCTAGTCGCCAAGGGGAGCGAGGTAGGCGTGGACGTTGAGTCCCACAAGCGTGCTGTAAGAATTTCCGAACTCGCCTCCGACGTATTCTCTCAAAGCGAGATTTCGCAGCTTGAAAGCCTAGACAGGCTTGCGAGAACTGATCGTTGCTTATCGCTCTGGACGCTCAAGGAAGCGTATGTTAAGGCGCTTGGATTGGGGTTACACCTTCCCTTCAATGAATTCTCGTTTCTCTTTAGCCGAACCCAAGACATATGTCTGGAACTCGAATCCCGCTTCGATAATAAACCGAGGAAATGGTGGTCTTGCCAACTTGATCACATGGGCCATCGAATTGCAATGGTAGTTGATTCGATTGCACCTCCCACCCTGCAGTTTTGGGAGGCATGTCCATTTTCCGTGGCTCCCAAGCGTATCCTTCAGAGCAACGCACCTGTTTTTGTGGAGTGGATGCGTGCTTTGTCGGGGACATGAGCGAAACGGAGCGAGGGTGTCTGTGCGCCGACGACGAAGCCGTGCCAAGGGGAGAGGAATTGGTTCGTAAGTTTGAAACCAGTGGACTGAGGCGGCGGGCGCTCTGCGCCGGTCGCGGGTTGAGCGCAAGGTGTTGGATAATTACCGGCGGCAGCATGGTCAGGGAACAGCGCCAAGTGCGCCGTGCTTGCCGACTTGTGCTGGAGGATGCGGAGACCCATACCTGAGAACGCTGCTGATTCATGGTGCATGTTTCCGTCGTCTTCCGAGCCAAGGTCAAGACAGACAAGCGAAGTTTCTGGATCATCGATAAACAGCAACGGCTCGCGACGGCTAAGGCCTGTGTCGCGGTAGCAAACGAGAACGTGCGCATCATCTGGTCGCTGACCGCCCGCGAACACGAGTACTGGCGCGCAAGTATCTGGCCTACGTCCTGTCCGGACTCGCTGAAACGCCCATCCACTGCGTCTCCGGTCTCACTCCCACAGCTTGGGCAGCAAAAGCACGGGACTGAGGACTTCTCCTATAGCCATCGAAATGCCGTCAACCGTGTGTTTCGCCGTGCGCATACTCATAATCTAAGGGGTGTCGCCTGGACCTGCCCAACACGCGGCTCTTCTTCAAGAGCCTTCGTTCCATCCAACGCCAGTGGTAATACCCGAGACGCCCGGTTACGAAGTTCTTCTTAGGCCGCCACGAACCGTTCATCAGGTGAACGCCATATTCCCCAAAGTGGTACCAGTTTTGGACGTTGCAAACATCATCCGGAAAGAGCACGGTGACCGTCTTCGCCAGCTCTGGGTTTTCAGCTAGGGTACGAGAGCAGAGGCCGGGGCCGGTCGAGTAAAAGACGGAATATAATTCCTTGTCGAGAGGGGGCGTTCCGCGCATCATCGACTTGACCCATAGCGGATCCGTCTGGCCCCTAATGCAATTCTTGATTATCGCTTCAAGAAACGGGTGGCCTGCAGCGGCGCCAAAGGCGTAGTTGCCTATTTCCCAGTCCATGCCAAACTCGGTGCGCAGGCGATGGCTGAAAGTGAGCCTCTCAAAAGGAAAGACGCAGTCCCTCTCCAAAAGGGTCGACAGACCCGACGCAAGCAACACGTCTAAGTCAAAGTAGAAGCCTCCATACCGGTAGATCGCCAGATACCGAAAGAGATCGCATCGCTGAATTGCAAAAGGAAAAGACCGGAAAACGGCGCGATATTGGGGGAAATCTCGCTCGATGAATTGCTCCACCTTGGCGTCGTCGAAAAACAGGTATTCAAAGTCGGGGTTCAGCGCCCTGACGTTCGCCATCACGGCTCGGCTAAGCATCGAGAGGGGCTCTTTCCTCCCTATGCGGAACTGAATTATCCGTTTCGGAATTCGGTAGGACATAGTGGCCTACTTGAACGATTGCGCCGGTGCGCGATGGCGCAGGGCCGAAGGCAGTACATCCCGGGTTAGGTATCCCGATCCCAGGCTGTGCGCGAAGGGGCCGAGTAGCAGTAAAAGCAGACAGCAGTGACAGTGGGAGATGCTCCGAGCACGGGAATTTGCCTTTAGCGGAAACAAATCACGAAGGGTACATCCCGGGAACGGATCAGAAGCCTCCCGATATTCAGCGCATTCTGCTATGCGCCGTGGGCCTCCGCTCAGGGCCAGTGAGAGGTCACGGACAAAATCCTCGAGGGGTCTCGTGGGCCCTTCGATACCACGGTTGGTCGTATGGATTCTGGGTGTGAAGGAAGCACCGCTCCTAGGCTAGCTTGAGGTTCCGGCCTCCGAAGGACTCCGCTTAGGCTGTGTGCCGCAGACTCGATCCGCGGAGCCTCCCTGCAGGCTGTGGCGCCGCCACTGGTAGCAAGCTGCAATGGTTCCTGCTAAATACCAAACGTTGCACGTGCAAGCAAAACGCCGTGACGCTCCAGGCGTGACCAACCACTGCACCGTCCACCTCGCCAACCTGCGGAACAGAAAGAGCGGAATCCTGCCGAGGAGCCACTTCGCGTCGGGCGGGCCCAAATCCACAACCTCTGAGTACCCGTACCAAAACCACCACTTCAACAAATACCTCTTTGTCATCCGATCTTTCGTCGCCGGGTGACGCACGACAGCGCCGGGCTCGTACTTTAGCCGCTCGCCCCCGGCCAGCAGGCGGTTAGCGAACTCAATTTCCTCGCGTCCTTGCAGGTTGATTGCGGAGCGTCCGAGGTCAACCCGGAAATCGCCGTGCCTTTGGAAAGCTTCCCTTCGAAAGGCCATATTCGCTCCGTATGGCGGACGCGTGAGCGGACCGGCCTCCTCCCCTAAATCGAACGCCACGAACGGGCCCATGTTGTGGGGATCGTCAATAGACAACCAGCTAGGCAATGGCTCTGCCCATTCAGGAACGATGCGTCCACCGGCCCCAGCGCACTCTCCAGCGAGGAGTCCTGAGGTTAGATTGCAAAGCCAGTCGGGTCCAACCGTCGCGTCGTCGTCCGTGAAGGCCAGGATGCTGCCTCGCGCTTCTCGGATACCTGCGTTGCGAGCGTAGGACAAGCCCTGGCGTGGTTCAAACAGATGCCGGAAGCGGCCCGGGTGGTGGCGGCAGAAATCCTCGATGACCTCGCCCGTCTCGTCGTTCGAGTTATTGTCCACCACCAGTACTTCCCATTCGACCGAAGCAGGAAGTCTCGATGCCGCAATATTACTCAGTGCACTCACCAACTCCCGGCAACGATTATACGTACATACAATGACAGTGATGTTCATAGTGACCTGACCCTTTTTCCTGTTCAGCTGGGTGTATGAAATCACCTGAGGTGAGGAAATATTACAATTACGCAGCGAAAGAGAAATAGCACTGCCAATGAAGCGCGGCACAAATCCACTCGGCTCTCTTTGTCTCGAAGCCGATTGTAATCCCAGCTTGCCCCGTCTCCCTTTCAGCAGCGCAATGCAGCGTTCCCACCGAAAGATCCAAGAGCAGCAGGAATGAGACCTCTTTGTGATAAAGGCGCATCGCCGGTCTCCGCGGCCCCTTTGCGGGAATTGAAGAGAAGAACACGCCCCGGCTGGAGAATTGAATCGCCTCGCGCCTCCGACAGGTCTAGTTTGTGTACACGCGCACGTAATCGACCAGCATCGTCGCAGGGAACGTGGTGCTGGCGTTGGGCGGGCCCGGCCAATCGCCGCCGACGGCCAGGTTGAGGATGATGAAACTGGGCCTGGAGTCGAAGGGCCACACCGCCCCGGAGAAACCGCTAATGCTTGCGGGGGTATAGGTGACGTAAGGCTGGGTGGGATCATCCACATAGTAGGCCACGCTGCCCTTGCTCCAGATCATGCCGTAGGTGTGCCAATCGGCAGCATTTTCGCCTGCGGGAAAATCGTACTCGGTGCCAAGATTACTGCCGGTAAAGCCGGTGCCGTGAATGGAGCCCTGATTCCAGTCGGGCGAGCCAGCCCCATTGACGCGCTCCAGCACATCCATCTCACCGCAAGCCGGCCAACCCGCGGTTGCGAAGCTATTGCCCAGGAGCCAATTTGCGGGCCAGAACCCCTGTGCCTCAGGCACCTGGGCGCGAAACTCAAGGCGGCCGTATTGAAAGCTGAACAGTCCCTCAGTCTTGAGCCGCGCCGAAGTGTAAACGCCCGTCGAGGGTTGCTCGGCGACGATGTGCAGGTAGCCGTCTGTGCCCACGTAGACATTGGGATTCGCGGTATTGCATGGCGAGATCGAAGAGTTCCAACCGCAGTAATCTTCGAGCTCATTGTTACCCCAGCCGCCAGCGCCGGTGTCGTAGGTCCAGGCCTGGGGATTGGGTTGAGCATTGGCGCTGGTGGAGTTATTGAATTCGTCGCTCCAAACCAGCGTTCCCGAAGGAATATTCGGTGTGAAGGTTTGGGTGGCGGCGGTGCTATTGGTGTCTCCCGAGGCAGTGGCGATGGCGTTAAGGGTCAGATTCGACGCAACCAGAAACGGCGCTTCGTAGATGGTCGAGGATGTGGTGGGCGTGGAACCGTCCACGGTGTAGTAGATGGTGGCGCCGGGGATGGTAGTGGCCAGGGTTACGATTACAGCGCCGTTTTGCGCAGCGGTGGTAGAGACGGTGAGTGCGCTGGCCTGCGTTGTCGCGTTGATGCCGGTCATCGAGCCTCCCCCACTGCGGCAGCCGGCGGGCAGAAGGATGGCGGCGGCTAGCACGCACCAGATCCTGAATTGCGATACGTCTGACATGAGACCGACCTTTTGCCTTGTTTTAACCAGGATTTCCATTATCGTTTCCTGGATGGCGCAAGTGTACACGCCTGCGCCGCTATTGTGAGATAATTTTCTGAGGAGTGGTTGTCTGAGTGGCTCCGGGGGACGCGAGCGGCCTGAGATCCCGGCTCGTTCCCGAGCGTCAAACGCAGAAAAGTCTGCTGTCAAGCGATTTCTCAGACACAGCTCCGTAACTCCTTTCACCGCTGTCCAGATTTGTTGCCCCTTTCCACATGTTATCCGGCTGCCACTGGCAAGCGCCTTCGCTAGGTCCCGGCAGCGGTTGTACGTACAGACGATGACGGAGATTCTCACTGTCGTTTCCATAAGCGCATCAGCTATCTGGCGCGAAGCAGGCGAACGCTTCGCAGCAACGGCTTGATGGGGCGGCCCACGATGATAGGCCTCGTCACGACCGCACGGGCTGCGCAGAGACAGGCCTCGGCAAATCTGCGTTGCTTCCAGGATAAGCGTGCCGCCACGAGCCACAGATCGGCGACCTGCCATCGCTCAACATGCTCAACATCGGATCGTAGGATTTCGTGCGCTACATTGAGGGCCGCAGAGTATTCTCGCGCCATGCAAAAGCTCCGGATCCAGTGCATGCCGTAGGAGGCCAGGTGACTCTGCTGCGCCGCCTTGGAGACGCCCAATTCAGCGAGCGATTTAGGAGTTATTTCCTCAACTGAGGTTAGCGGATCCGGGAGTCCATCTCTCCGCGACGAAGCTGCTAGTTGCGCGGCGAGAGCGCCAAGGGACTGCTGCGCCAACTTTCGGACCGACACCTGATTGGGGTGAATCCGATACTTAAGGACCGTCCGTTCAAGATTCGCGACTTGAAAGCGTTCGGAGATCCTCAGCCAAAGATCGTAATCTTCCGAAGGGGCGAACGGTCCCCGATATCCCCCCACACGAACAAAGGCCTCCCGCACCATCAGAACAGTAGGTTGCCACAACACAGAGTGCGTCAGCAGTCCTGATCGAATCTCACGGTCTGTCTGTGGGTGTCGAAACGTCGCCAGCGGCCTGCCCGTGGCGTCAATCCACTCGACCGCGCCTCCAACGACGCCGACCTCGGGATGCCTTTCCATAAAGTCGACCTGCGACGCGAGGCGCTCCGGCAAGCAGACGTCATCGGCGTCCATAATGGCGACGTACTTGCCCTGCGCGAGAGAGCACGCGGCATTGCGCGCCTCGGCCAAGCCACAGTGAGGTATCTCGCAAAATCTAATCCGGCTATCAGTATCGGCATACTTGGAAATGATCGACTTGGAGCTATCGGTTGAGCCGAAGTCGACGATGACAAACTCGAAGTCCCGAAAGGTCTGCGCGAGAATGCTTTCGATCGCCTCAGCGAGATAGCGATCGACATCGCATACAACCAGCGCGACTGAGACTGAAGGTTGCGTCATTGGTTACGAAGCGCGCTTCCTCGCATGCGTCAAGTCAGTCACCGAATAGGCCCTTCGCTCTATCGGTAGAAGTCCAACAGTTACTTTGCCTTGAGTGATGTGTTATTCACTCGCTCAACGTTTTTTAGACGGCTGCCAATTGGCCGGGAAGCGCAACATCAAACAACTGATCCCGGCAAGAGCCCGCCTTCATCGCAGACTCTCCAAAAGCTGTCCCAGGTCTTTTCGACAAGAGCGCGGGGAACCCACTTCCACAATAGCCGCCAGTCAAGATAATAATTAATAGCGGCGAGGTTACTTCGGTGAAAGTTCCAAAACTCGGCGCTTGCTGAATGCAATGCACAAGCGCGTTTAGCAAGGTACAGGAAGTAGTGCCGTTCGGCCTCCTTGAGGCAACGAGTATACTCTTCCGCGCTGAGATAAAAGGAGCCGTGTACAACGAGAAACGTCAAGCGCATAAGTTCCTTGAAGTTGAAGGAAATCATGGGTGTAATAATGCATTCATTATCGCGGCGCGTACGAGTTAGGACCTGGTGCACGAAGCCAAAGTCGCAGGTCTTTAGCAGGTCAAAACAAGTGTGAGCATCTTCAAAGGGCCAGCGCGATTCTTCAAAAAAAGGGCGGCGCGACCGTATCAGTTCACTTCGCATTAGAATCGAAGTCGGCGAGCCAAACAGATATATGCCCTTGAGGAAATAGTAGCGGCCGGCTTGACGCCCTGGGAGCGTGGTGCTGGGGTAAGGGAGTCCGTCCAGGTTGACATAATCGCCCTCGAGTTCGTAAGCAGAAACAATGCCGATAGAGGGATGTGCGTCCGCCACCTCTACCATGGCCCGGACGCAGTCCGGAAATATCCAGTCATCAGCCTGGACCATCTTGCAATACTTGCTGCCCGCCGAGATACAAGAGAGCGCAAAGTTGTAATTCTGCACCTGAGATAAGAATGATTCTGTATGAATGAGACGGACTTTATCGGGGAAGCGGGAGGCATAGCTTGCAGCGATTTGGCTCGATCCGTCTGTACTGCAATTATCTACGAGGATGTATTCCCAGTTCTCATAGGTCTGACGGAGAACGCTTTCAATGCACTCGGACAAGAATTCGCGCGTGTTGTAGAAGGGGGTTACTACACTCACAAAGGGCGTTGACGGCACGTGGTTCTTGCTCCTTCAATGACACGGTTGCGGCACTGCCAACGCAGCAAGAGTGCTATATTGTTTCGCAGAAATCGAGGTGATCGCATCTCGGTAGGAGGCGATTTGTTCCAGGACTGCATTCCGCTGGAGCACAATTCGGTCTAGTGCGTGGATGACATCGTCGGCTGTGAAATCCCGGATCTGCAGAAGGTAGTCGGTCATTCCGAGGTCTTCCATGACCCAGTCCACCTTTGGATCAAAGGAAATAGCGATGGTGGGGGTCTGGGTCACAAAGCCGAGAATCGTGCTGTGCAGGCGACTAGCGATGAGGAAATGAGCATCCTGGATCGCGGTCACAAAGTCCTTCCAAGTTGTAATTGTGGGGATATGGACCTGACGGGACACTAGCCTCCGGGAGTCATCATCCAACTGTTCCAGAAGTTCCGAAATGACGCTCTGATCGTCGCCTAGAGACGACCAGACGATGACAAGAAAAAGGCCGCGTTTGATGAGATCTGACACAACTTTTGCCATCTGATAGAGGTAGCGGTTGTAGAGGTCCCGATCATGTTGCGGCCAGTTTTGCGGCTTGGCGTAGGCAATTGGACTGATGGCAACTACGGTCCGGCCTTCCACGATGGGCCGAATGTTCAGGAAGTGGGCTGGCGTGGCGGTCGGCAATGTGAAAGCCAAGTCCGGAATCACCGGATCTTCCGAGGCGCGCTTTAGCAGGCCGGCGGCAATCTTCCTGCTGTGATTGTCCCGATATGAGCGATATCGGGCCATGCGAAGCGCCGCAGACAAAAACAGGCGGGACGAGATAGATGTTACCTTGCAGGCACCCACACTCGCGATGGCATAGGGTATTCGGGCCATCCTCGCCAGCACAGCCCATTTAAAGAGAGCATATGGATGGCCCCAGGTCCCACCCCACTCTTCGTCCAGTTGGCCGCCGCCAGAAACGATCAGGAGGTCCTGACTGCGAATGTACCGATACCCTCCGACCCAGTGCCGAGCCTCCCTTAATGGACTCATTACCCAGGTCCGTATCTCCTTTAGGCACCGCCAGAGCACGGGCATTTGCTTTCGTACCCATCTGATCAGGGCTGAATGCAAGCTTTTTGAATCCACTGCCGCTGTGCGGTTTTGCTTCTGCTCCGACGGATTCGCCACGCTTCCATGGGACATTCCGTAGAACGGCATCCCTACGGCACACAGCGGGAATGCTTCCGGGCCGTGACGCTCTGTGAAGTTCTCGCAGTTGAGCGAAATCCCCGAGATCTTAACGTCACGAATACACGCGCGCAGGTTTGCGATCATTGCATCCTGGATGGCGGCATCGCCCAGATTGCCACCACTATATGGGGTCAGCAGCGCCACATGCGGGCATCGCCTCTGTACCGTTGCGTGAGCGTTAAAAAGAGGTAGATGGGTGCCGTCCAGTAATTTGCCCGGGCTGGTTCCATCAGTCGTTCCGTCCTTAGCTCCCATCTTCATTTCATCTCAGATTCCGACCTATCACCTCTATGCTTCTGAAGTGATAAGCGAGCCAAATTCGCATGCCCACCAAATCAGAATCCCACCAACGTCACAGGCCTGCGCGGTTGGATAGTTCTTAACTCTTGCAAGGACTCGGAGGCATCCTCTCGACTCGCGATTTCAACTCAAGTTCAAGTCGAGGATCGTTCGGTGCTTGGCGATAGGCCGAGCCGCATGTTTCTCAACTGGTGCGCCAGCGTCGCTTCTCGGTACCGCGGGACGTCGTGTTCAAGAGCGCCTACAAGGGCCAAGGTAGCTCGCCGCGCCCGCTGAGAGGAGCAACGGAAACTATTAACGTTGGGAAAGTGGGACACTCATGAGTTCCGCGAGTTGGCGGATCGTCGGCGCGTTTATCAGCGATGTTAAAGGGAGCTGTGTCCCCATAACTCGTTCAATCTGGCCCATCAGCGTCAGAGCAAGTAACGAATCGCCGCCCAACTCGAAGAAATTGTCATGCACTCCCACGTCCTTTACCCCGATGACAGCCCGCCAAATTCTCGCTAGAGTCTTTTCTGTTTCCGTTTGTGGAGGTTCATACTGAGTCGCCAGATCGGGCCTAGCGTACAACAATACATTGTCTGCAGCGACCGCGCACTTTTCGGGAGAAACATCCTCCGCATGGTTGCATCCCTCTGAAACCTCCGACAAGTATTCCGACTCCTTGCTCGCCGCTGGACTCGGAACGGGACTCGAGACCACCGGACGAGCTTCAATCCAAAACCTCTTCCGTTCAAACGGGTAGGTTGGTAATGGTACGCGCCGGCGTCTCTCGCCAGCGTGCAAGCGTTCCCAATCCACCGCGATGCCTGACATCCAGAGATAGCCCAAGGCTGTGAGTATAGAGTCGCGGTCCTCTCGGTTCTCTTTAAAGTGCTGCAATGAGTTCTGCACGCTCAACGTTGTGCTTCCCTTCAAGTGCAAGCGAGCCAGCATGCTCAGCGTGTTTCCTGGACCTACTTCCAGAAGGACTCGGCCCGGCGTCTTCAGAAGTTCCAACACGGCTGGACTGAAACGAACGGCGCGGCGGATCTGCATTCCCCAGTAGCTGGGGTCAACAGCATCCTCAGGAGTAATCCAAGTCCCGGTTAAAGTGGAAACAAAAGGGATCTTCGGTGCGTGACGCGCAATTTGTCGAACCTTTTCAACAAATGGCGTAATCACAGGCTCCATCATTGCGGAGTGGAATGCATGTGAAGTGCGCAACGGTTGGATTTCTACTTTTGCCGCTCGTAATTCTCCAGCCAAGCGTTCAATCTCGGAAATCGGTCCAGCGACTACAGACAGATCTCGAGCGTTGATCGCGGCGATCGAAACATTCTCTTGCAGCCAAGGTTGTAGTTCTCTTTCAGACAAATGAACAGCGAGCATGCTGCCCAGCGGCATTTCCTGCATAAGCCTGCCGCGTTCCGCCACCAGCGTCAAGGCATCCTCAAGGCTGAAGACTTCCGCCAAAGTGGCAGCGACATACTCTCCCAGACTATGCCCAACCATTGCAGAGGGGACAATACCCCACGACTGCCAGAGTTGCGCCAGGGCATAATCTACTATAAACATCGCCGGCTGGGTGAACTGGGTCTGCTTGAGCTGTTCGGAGGCTACTTCAGCGTCTCCATCGCGAGGATAGAGGAGCTTTCCGAGATCCAGCCCAAGCTTCGGTACAAGATAATCAATGCAACGATCCACATTCTGCCGAAAGACGGATTCAGTCTCATACAAACCCCGTCCCATATTCACGTGTTGAGCGCCTTGGGCGGGAAACATAAAGGCGATTGACGGCTCCCCCTCGAACGGTTTGCCATCGTGGACGCGCTGGGGAGACCTTGATTTCAGTAAGCTAATAGCCTCAGCCGTATCTCTTGCAACGAGGAATCGGCGGTTGCTAAAGGCCTTTCTGCCTTTTTGAAGCGTGAAAGCCACATCCGCAAGGTTGAGACTCGGGTGGCTTGCCAGGAACTCTGCCGCTTGTTCGGTGGCCTTCTCTAAGGCCCCGCTGGTCTTGGCTGTGATTGTTAGCAACTGCCATGGTCGGGGAGAGTCGGAAGGGCCTAAAAACGGGGCTTCCTCGACGACAACATGAGCATTCGTTCCTCCAATTCCGAAGGCGCTTACACCGGCGATGCGTCGCCCATTCGCTGGCCGCCATTCGGAAAGCGTTTGTTGCACATAAAACGGACTGTTATCAAAATCGATGGCTGGATTTGGTCGCCTAAAGTTTGCACTTGGAGGAAGCATCCGGTTCTGCAGTGCCAAGACGACTTTGGCTAAGCCAGTAACGCCTGCTGCCGCGCCCAGATGACCAACGCTGGCCTTAATGGCGCCGATCGCACAAAAATGCCTTCTCTGAGTAGTTCTTCGGAACGCCTTAGTCAACCCAGCAATTTCGATAGGGTCTCCGAGAGAAGTACCCGTACCATGCGTCTCGACGTAAGTCACCTCATCGGCGTTCACCCCGGCCAGAGCCTGTGCCTCGGCAATCACACTCGCCTGTCCGTCCGCACTGGGTGCTGTATAGCCAATCTTGACGGCACCATCGTTGTTGATGGCTGACCCGCGAATTACAGCGCGAACGTAGTCACCGTCCGAGATTGCATCATCCAGCCTTTTCAGCACTACAACACAGGCGCCACTGCCTTCCACCATCCCTCTCGCCTCTGCGTCGAAGGCGCGGCAGTGACCATCTGGCGAGAGATTGGAACCTTCCTGGTACAGATAGCCGGCAATCTGCGGAACCTGGACCGAAGCTCCCCCGGCCAAGGCCATGTCGCATTCGAAATTCAGCAGGCTCTGACATGCCATGTGGACCGCGACCAAAGAAGTGGAGCAGGCTGTCTGAATCGTGAGACTTGGCCCCCTTAAATTCAACTTATACGAGACGCGGGTGGACACGTAATCTGTGTCCATAGCAATCCACTTTTGAAGATTGGTCAAGGGTTTCAGCAGATCCGAATTCGAGAAAACGTTGTTTCTGAAGTAGGAATTTGTGCCGACGCCCGCAAACACACCGATTCGTAGGAGGGTCTGGTCCGGATCATAGCCCGCGTCCTCCAGTGCTTCCCAGGCACATTCTAGGAAGATGCGATGCTGCGGATCTGTCAACTCCGCCTCGCGCGGATTAAATCCGAAGAAGCCCGCGTCGAACATATCTATGTTATCCAGCAAAAAACTCGACTTAACATAGTTCGGCGAATTAATGAAAGATGGGTCCACTCCGGACACCACCAGCTGGTCATCTGTGAATTCTGTTCTGGACTCCACCCCCGCACACAGGTTGTTCCACAATTTCTCAACGTCGGCTGCACCAGGGAAGCGTCCAACAACACCGATGACAGCTACGCCTTCGAGTTGTTTAGCTTCTGATTGTAAGCTCATCGCTGCTGATCCTCGCGTTTTCCAGGGCACGCTGCCGAAATTGTCTCTGCCGCTGGATGGCGCCTTTCCGCGTGGCGGCTTCACTTTCGACTTTATCCAACCCGGGCACGCGGCCCATCTGATCTGCCAGATGTTGCGCCATGAGCCGGATGGTGGGAAACCTAAAAAGATCCAGGAGAGCAATCTCCCTGTTGAACGCCTTCTGCAGACGACTTCGAACCATCGTCAATCGCAGGGAATCTCCTCCACGGTCAAAAAAGTTGTCTTCCCTGCCAATTCTCGTAACTCCCAGAACCTCGCGCCAGATATCCGCTATCTTTTGTTCGGTGCCGAGTTCAGGCGCAGAATCAGCGGCAGCAAATCCAAATAAAGTGTCGAAGGCTGGTAGAGGCAGCGCGTGGCGGTCCAGTTTACCATTGGGCATCAACGGCAACTTGTCAATGATGACAAAGGCGGAAGGCATCATGTAATCAGGCAGGTTTG
Organism: uncultured Acidobacteriota bacterium; assembly: GCA_963808795.1. Classification (GTDB taxonomy): domain Bacteria; phylum Acidobacteriota; class Terriglobia; order Terriglobales; family Acidobacteriaceae; genus Telmatobacter. The sequence goes on along the minus strand of CAWEGL010000009.1, from coordinate 137,812 downwards.
CTCTCACCTGGGTGCGCAGCTCAGGTATCAAATCACGTGTCATTGCGCTCTGCAGAGGATTGTTTCCATAGGTACGCCATGGCGCGGGGGCACCATTCAGGGCACCGAAACCCAGTAGAGAGCTAACCTTGCCCTCAGCCGATTGCTCCGTCTCTGGCAGGAATATCACATCGCATGAATCCGGTGTGCCCTTCTTGGACCAACGTACCTGAACGTGATATCCCAACGATTCACCCAATGCCCACAGATCTTCCGGGCCAACCCCATGAAATAACCGCCTGCCGGTACCCAGCACTTCCCGAAGTTCCCCGGCTGTCGCCGGGCAGTCTCCGGCAGCGAGAAGTTGCAGCGCCTTCAACTCCGACTCCAGTCGGATGTTGGGAATTCCTGTGACGATTAATGCATCCTGCTGCTTCATCACATATTGCCGCAGGTGCGACAACGTCAGCTGGTCCTGTTTCCAGTCGAGCCGCGTGTACTTCGAGGCTGACGTTATTTCTGCGCCGACGCGAAGAACAGCATCATAGCGGAATAGCGTCAGCTCATTGCGATGATGTCCGCGCTTCATCTGGATTTCGACCTGTGAAATGGCCGGCAGATGCTTCTGCAGGGCGCTGAAGAATCCGGGGCTGATCGCCAGCTCACCTTCCTGTGTCAGGGCCGTCTGGATCTTACGCCGGAGTTCAGCACACGATTGTGAGGGAGGCGCCTGATGCAATTGAACGGAGGCATGAAAAGCCTCCAGAAGAGGCTGGCTGCGAAGGTCACCGAGGAAAATCGCGCCGCCGGGCTTCAACGCGCGGATCGCTCCTTCCAGCACCCGAACTAAATAGCTCACGCTCGGGAAATATTGGGCTACGGAGTTCAGGACAACAAGGTCAAAAGTGTTTTGTTTAAGGTCACTGAAATCGTGCGCATTTGCCTGGCGCACAACAATCCGGGGCGAGGAAGAACCCCGTGCAGCGACCTGCCTCTGCAGGTGCTCCACGACGCTGGCTGAGGTGTCCGTAGCGTAGTAGTAGTCGCAATGCGGAGCGACCCGGTGAAGAAGCAAGCCGGTGCCGCACCCTATTTCCCAGACATTCTGCGGCCGCAGGGCAAGGATGCGGGCAACGGTGCTCTCGACCCACGTGCGCATCTCATCGGCTGGAATCGGCGCACCAGTATAACTGCTTTTCCAACCCGCAATGTTGAATGTCGCATCAGGTGCGTCGGTGGATTGCAGGTACATTTCATCGAAGACGGTCTGCCAGCCCTGGAGGTGTTCCGGATGCAATTCGTCCTGAGGCGATGCGATTTGGTACTCCGGATCTGGAACGATATGGGCGATCAGGCGCTTGCCTTCCGAGGCGTCTTCCTGTACCGATACAATCGCTTGTTGCACGGCCGGATGCCGGCCGAGCGTCGCCTCAATTTCGCCGAGCTCAATACGGCAGCCATTGATCTTTACCTGATAATCCAGCCGTCCCAGGTATTCAACGGCGCCATCTCTGAGCCAGCGGCACTGGTCTCCGCTCTTGTATAACCTGGCGTCACAGCCCTCGCGGAATGGATCCGGGATAAATCGCTCGGCCGTCAACTCCGGACGGTTGTGGTATCCGCGGCCTACCTGAACACCGCCGATATATAACTCTCCCGGCACACCAATAGGTACGGGTTGAAGGCGCCGATCCAGAATATAGATCTGGGTGTTCGCTATCGGCCGCCCGATGGGGACAATCTGCCGTTGTTCTTGGCGGCGGCATGTCCAGTGAGTAACATCGACCGCTGCTTCTGTAGGCCCGTAGAGGTTGTGCAACTGTGCTGGAAGCAGATCAAGAAAGCGCCTTTGTAACTCGTAAGGGAGCGCTTCCCCGCTGCAAATGACATCCCGCAATGATTGGCACTCCTGTACGCCGGGCTCTTCCAGGAACACGCGGAGCATCGACGGAACGAAATGCAGTACAGTAATCTTCTGTCCAGTGATCACCTTGACCAGATATGCGGAGTCGCGGTGGCCTCCCGGCCGAGCAACGACCAAACGAGCCCCTGCTGATAATGGCCAGAAGAATTCCCACACTGACACATCGAAACTGAAGGGGGTCTTTTGCAGAACGCGGTCGGCCTCCAGAAGGCGATATTGATCCTGCATCCACAACAGCCGGTTGCAAATACCGCGATGCGTGTTCATCGCACCTTTAGGCTTGCCGGTGGATCCCGAAGTGTAAATCATGTAGGCGAGATCACTGGGCATCGCGACGCCAGCTAAATTGCCCGTGCTCTCGGCGCCAATCTCCTGCCAGTCCTCGTCCAAAGACAGCGTTGTGCCGCTATGCTTCGGTAGTCGACCAAGGAGTCTGCTTTGGGTGAGCAGCACCGAAAACCTTGCATCCTGAAGCATGTACGCTATTCGCTCTTGCGGATACTCCGGATCAATCGGCACATAGGCGCCCCCGGCCTTGAGAACGCCGTACAGGGCGATAACTAATTCGAGGGAGCGCTCCATGCAGACGCCAACTAAGGTATTGGCTCCGACTCCGAGCCTTTGCAAGTGGCGGGCTAACTGATTTGCACGGTCGTTTAGCTCACAATAGGTAAGCTGTTCACCTTCGAACTCCACGGCGACGCGGTCCGGACTGGCCTCCGCCTGTACTTCAAACAATTCGTGCAGCAGGAGATGTTCCGGGTAAGTCACTTCGGTATTGTTCCACTCCTTCAGGAGTTGACGGCGTTCCGGCTCGGATAACATTGAAAGATCTGCGATTCGTTGTTGCCCTCCGGCGAGCATAGACTCCAAAAGCATCCTGAAATGTCCGAGCATCCGTGTGATCGTCTGAGGGTCGAATAACGCGCGATCAAACTCGATCTGTAGACACAGCTCAACCCCGTCGTATACAGTCACTGTGATCGGATAGCCGGTTTGGTCATAGGTCCTGAATGACCTGTTCCGCCAGTTTCCGCCGTGTCCTCTCAATTCTCTGTTGAGATCGCTGTGGTCAAACATCAGGATGCTATTGAAGAGAGGGCTACCGGCCGGTATCGAACTCCACTTCTGGATCCTTGCCAGTGGCGTGTGCTCGTACGCGCGCATCTCCACCCACTGCGTCCGCAATTGCCCGAGCCATCCAGCGAGAGGAGCGTTCAAGTTGATGCGCGCGCGCATGGGCAGGGTGTTGACCAGCAATCCGACCATTTCATCGGTCCCCGGAACTGCTGACCTGCGGCAGCTTCGCACCACGCCGAAAACAACATCATCTTCTCCACTATATCGGCTCAGCAAAAGGGCCCATGCTCCCTGAAGAAGCGTATTCAACGTGACGTTGTTCGCTCCGGCGAAATCCCTCAGCGCGGCAGTTACGGCTTCGCTAAGAAATACCTTCTCATCGCCCTGATGAAGCCCTGAGCTGGACTTCAAACCGCTTGCCTTTTCGACCATCAACGGCGTCGGCGTAGCAAATCCTTCCAGCAGTCGGCGCCAATATGGCTCGGCAGCGGACACGTCCTGCAGCTGGAGCCATTCAATATATTCGCGATATGGCTTTCGCTGAGGCAATTCCCACTCCCTGCCTTCACGCAACGACTCATAACAAGCAAATACCTCTTCCAGGACCGCTGAGAACGAGCGACCGTCGATAAGGATATGGTGAAAGGTCCATATGAGCTGATATTGCGCGTCTCCGCTTTGAAAGAGTGTCAAGCGAAGGAGCGGTGCCTCGTTCATGCTGAAACCGCGGTATCGATCCTCGTCGAGAAAATGCGCGAAGTTATCTGCTTGCTCCGTTCTTGTCAGTGAGCGCCAGTCGTGCTCGTACCACGGTACTGAAATTCGCTCAAAGACGATCTGAACTGGATCTTCGCCCTCCTGCGATCGAAATGCAGTTCGAAGAAGTGGATGGTGCTGCACAACACGTTCCCAGGCCCGCCGGAAGAACGGGACCTCCAGATTCTCAGACAATGTGCAGACGATTTGTTCAATATCCGTGCCCGATCTGGGCGCACTCACACTGTTGAACAGCATTCCGAGCTGTGTCGGCGATAGTGAGTATCGATCGACAATACTATTCCCCGTATTCATCTGCGTAGCTTGCTCATGGAGCTGGGGCTCCGCGGGATGCACTGGCACCCCGGATACAGGAGGCAGTTGTTCGGTGCGCGACGGATCCTCCCAGGTTTCGAAAACCGGGTTCCATCGCCTGTCTTCGCCGATGTAGAAAATATATTGAGTAGGCCGCCGTCCGACCGCCTTTTCCAAGAAATCCAGGAGTGCATTTGTAGTCCGCAGGTCCGCGGCTTCTTCGTCGCGCCGCGGTGGCGGAATCACGGGTCCCCACTCTAGGACAATGGTGCCGTTCTCGTCAACAAAAGGTGCACATGCGACGATCGGACATTGCGCCATCCGGGAGAAAACGGCCGAGCCGATGCTAAACGCCCGCGCGCGCATCCCCGCGAAAGGGCGCGTGTAAGCAGAACGGCGCACTTCTTCCAGGTATGCGTCGACCGCCACAATCGCTTGACAACCCGGCCGCTCAAGACGTCCAACGATTCCAAGAATGGATGAGTTGCCCATAATTTCAAACTTGGCATCGGGGCGGCTATGTTGGATTGTCCGCAAGAACTGACCGAATTGGACTCTCGTTTGAATAGTGCGCGGGCGCAGAGACCGCGCAGGAAGTGGTCCAACTACAGCGGCGACGCTCCCAGGACAAGTCCGTCGCAGATACAGTGCCAGGAGAGACTCGCGTCTGAAATGGCCTGTCGCCACGATGAAGGATCGTCCCGATTCGCGGAGCTGGACTACATCATGACTGTTCCTCTCTTCGATCGCCCAGTTATCCGGGTGTTCGCGGCCACTGAGTATGCGACGGAAGATTGTGAATGCTACAGGCCCCTGCGCTAAGCATTCCCATGAAGCTTCGAGCGCCTCGAGGCCCTGCAATCCGAAGCACTTTTCCATCACCCTGCCAGGCGGGAGGTCGCTCGCTGGAAATCGCGGCACCAGGGAACTACACCACCGCGCTACGCTGAGAGCCCGTTCCCTCGACAACAGGTCGGCTGCCGGCTGGTACACAAAGACCATCAGGAACGCCCGTAGCAATTCGTCGCCGGAATGCTGACAGAACCCCTGGGCTCGGCGCACAAAGTTACGGAGTCGCTGTAGTACGGAAGATGGAGTTGCCAGCCGCAAGAGGGATGTTGAATTCATGGGAAGGTCCCGGCAGGCCGCAGCAAAGAGATGTGCTGCATCGCGTCGAGAGTCTTAGCTCTCATCGTTTTCAGGTGCCTGCCGCTCGCATTTGCGAGCACTTAGAATAAAGCCAGTGTGCAGCGCCCGCGGAAACCATTTCCCGCAGTGGGCTTCCACCCAGCGGTTCAGAGCGATGGCGCGCAGCGGGTATTTCGCATCGAACGGCGACACACAAACATTGAGACCGTAATGCACATCGTTAAAGTGTTCGAATTGGCATGCCTTCATCATCTTCATCAGCGACTTGGGACTGTGCAGCCACAGGATCGGTGACGGAAGCCCACTGCGGCCACTCAGAAGGCGGCGAATCGACCGCCAAGATGAATACATGGTCCGCTCCCACATCTGATAGAAGCTTCGCTTGTTCAACATACTGACGACGATCAATGCATTGGGCTTGGCAACCCTGGCAATCTCCTGAAGGCCGGCGCCTAATCCCTCCACATACTCCAGCACACCCAGTGCCAGAATCACGTCGAAGGACGCAGCAGGAAACGGAAGCTGCTCTATCTGACCAATTGTCAAGTTCACCGCGTGCCCGGCAGTACGGGATCTTGCTTCAGCGATCATCTCGGGGGAGCAGTCCAGTCCGAACAGTTGGAACTGGCCCCCACACAAAAGATCGAGCAGAATGCCGGGACCACAGCCCAACTCCAACAGTTTCCCTCCCCGAAGCGGCGCCAGGATATCTAGAACGTGTCGTAATCGCTCGTTAAAGAAGAGCGCGAGGGGAGTTGAGCCCTCATATAGCTGGGCGTACTCCTTCGCTCCAGCAAAGCTGCATCTCACCGTCTCGTCCTGAGCCTGGCGGGACATTTCACCAAACGCCATTATCCGGTACCTGCCGCAAACCATAGAGAGAATCTAAGATAATCTCAGGCGACTGAAAGGTCCTTATCGTGGCGTAGTCGATTCGAGTTCTCAGCCTTTCTTTTAACACCGCTAGTTGATACTTAGCTGAGGGGCTCAGCCGAACTGCTTTCATGGCTTCAGTCGTCTGACGAATCTTCCGATAGCACGGAATCTTTCCGGCGGCGAAACCGAGAACCAGTACGTATAGTCGCCGGTCGCCGGAGCCCACCGCTTTTTATATTCGTGACCGGTGCCCATATCAACTTCGCCGTAGCCTGATCGCGTAGCCCACTGAAACATAGCATCGACAAGGTACGTTCCCGCTCCATAATAGTCATGCTCGGGGCTCCGGTACTTAACTTGATCTACCACGCAGTCCTTATGTACCACATGGGTGTTCCCGGCTATTGGCGTATCCGCATCGTAAAGCATGAGGGTGGTATGTCGCCCTGAACGCTCGAGGAACTTAGCAGCGGCCACGCGATCCTCGAGGCTTGTCTCCTGAGTTTTCGAATCGCCACGCCATTTCTGTTCCCAGTTTCGGATTGTCCACTCGGCGCCGCCTTCCGGGTCAATTTTGAGGATTAAGTTTTTGCACCGCCGCCTCGCCTGGCGGACTGTGTTTAGCTGGCCGGACTGCTTCCAGTAACTTGTGACATCCGCTCTGCAATCTATTTGGTATCTCTCTTTCCGCTGGAAGCACTGGACTCTCGGGCCCGAAGGTGGTGGCTCGGAATAGCGCCACCATCCTACATCCACCCGCATCTGAAGAGCCTCAAGTGCGGCGTAGGTACAACCTGGACGCACAGGAAAGAGAAAGCCTGGCACAATCCATCGCGTGGCCACTTCCCATGATGATCTTCCTATTGACCGGAGCAGCACCACACCCATCGGGCCCTCGCGGTCAAGCACAATCGCCACACGCTTCTCCGGTCCCCGGGGCTCGAGCAGCACGTCGAAAAGTCCAGGCCAGTCGGAACTCTCGGGCAACTCGCGTAGTGCGTCCTCCACGGCCCGCCGGTTATCCGGCCATTCAACGCGAACTCCCCCGTGCCGTTTTGCGCTAAGCGTTCGCATCCAATCGAGCGTCGCATTTGGATCGGCTAACAGCGCTGAATCACTCTTCATTCGGCTCCTGTAAATAATCGCGAACTCTCGGGCGAAATCCCATTTGAAGCCTCTTTCTCGTCTTGGGCGGTTTGAAGAGCCCCTCGATCTTCTGAATGACCGAAGCGTTTCCTCACGCCACAGATCTCGATCGTGCGCATCAGAGCGATACTGCGCCTAAATCTGGCATTGATATCGAGCAGATTTTGCGCTCTCACGAAATGAGGTCGCGAGCGCAGGCCCTCAGACCGTTATTTTGCCAGGTTCAAGCGCCCATTCGGACGGACAGACTGTTGTGACGATCCCGGCCTCGAATAGCTTCGGAAAACAGTTGACGGCTCCGCGGACAGCCAGAGACGAACCGATAAATACCGGTGCTGCAGCCAAATAGCCATATTCTTTCTGAAGGTCGTACCGATGAATTGCCGCGCCAACGTGAAAGGTACCGTGCGCCATATTGAGCGTCAACTCAAAAGTGCATCGGTAACTTTCCCCGGCATGGAGCGAAAATGGGGGATGCCCGAGCCGTTCCGTGGACGTACTGAATGCGAGGTATAGATCCGCGTCACGGATCGTCAAAACGACTGCGAGTTTGTCCACGCGCTCATTGGCCGTGATCGAGATGTCGACCCAGGCTTTTTGCCCGCTCTCGAACATAGACCGCTCGCCAGTGCCGTCCCGGATCAAGACTTGGGTAACGTAGACTGGCTTGTTCAACGCATCATCTGTTGTCTTCTGAAAATCGCCTAGGTAGCGTCGGACCACCAAGTCCGTAGCACCAATCATCGCAACCTTGCCGTGTCCGAGGAGCATTGTTCGCTGGCAGAGTTCGGTAATGGCCTTAAGATTATGGGAAACGAAAAGGACAGTGGCCCCCCTACTCATCACCGTACGCATCTGCTCTATGCACTTCTGCTGGAAGACAAGGTCACCGACACTAAGCACCTCGTCTACGATGAGGATGTCAGGGTTCACATGAGCCGCCACCGAGAACCCAAGCCGGGCGAACATTCCTGAGGAGTAGCGCTTGACGGGAGTGTCAATAAACTCTTCAATACCTGAGAAGGCGATAATCTCGTCGAGTTTAGAGTCGATCTCGCGCTTCGTCATGCCCAGGATCGTGCCGTTCAAGTAGACGTTCTCCCGCCCCGTCAGGTCCCCGTGAAAGCCCGCCGACACCTCGATCAGCGCAGAAAGCCGGCCGCTCACCACGATATTCCCCTTTGTTGGCTTCATGATTCGGCTCAGGATCTTCAGAATCGTGCTCTTGCCCGCACCGTTGGGACCGGTGATGCCAAATGCCTCCCCACGCCTGACCTCAAAAGAAATGTCCTCGAGCGCCCAGAAGTCGCGCTTGTCGCGCTCACTAAGCTCTTGTTGCCGAAACATCTTTCCAGTCAGAGCGGGCAGAAAATCCCGCAGCGAGTTATAGACCTCTCCCTTGCGGAACTTCTTGTATACGTGCTCCATGCGGAGCGCAACGTCAGACATCGATCTCTCCGATCAAATGCTTTCGGCAAACGCTGGTTCGAGATGTTTAAAGAAGACGTACCCGCCAAGAAGCGACACCACGGCAAAGCCAAGGCTGTAGATAAGCCAGGGCAGGTTTGGCGACTGCTGGCGGGCGATACACGCGCTGAACGCTTCAAGAAGAGGGCTCACTGGATTCAGCAGAAGCCACTTGCCCTTCGCGCCGAGCATACTGACGTCATAGAACACCGGCGTGAAGAAGATTCCAAATGTGAGAAATACTTCCACAATAAATTTGACGTCGCGGAAAAAGAGGCTGGCGGCCGACACGACCATACCCACTCCGATTGCCATCAGAATCATGGTCAGGAGCAGCACTGGGATCCACAGCAGGTTGAGTCCGAAGCCAACTCGCACCACGACTAAAAAGACGAGGAGCGCACACGATGCTACGAGGAAGTCGAAGAGGCTCGCCATCACTGCGCCGATGGGAAAAATCTCTTTGGGAAAATAGATTTTGGTCACTAGATCCTTGTTGTTGACAAGGCTCAGGCAGGAAAAACGGATGCTCGACACAAGAAATGCCCAGGGTAGCGACTTGACCGCGACGCTACTGATATCCGCCGCCCTCAAGGGTGTGTGCGCGGCCAGGGCGTAGGCGTAACGCACCACGACGCCTGACATGACAATCAAGATAGGCATGAGCACGGCCCACATAAATCCCATGACCGACTGCTTATAGCGCACCCTAATGTCACGATAGGTGATCATCAAGAGCAGTTCTCGATACTTGTTCAGTTCTCTTAATTCCTCGCGCATATTCAGTTGAACCTTCGATTGATAGGCTTTACCGGGTGCCCTTGCAGGTATTTCTCCACGCCCTCATCAAGACCTTTGCGATAAACCGCCAGCGACTCGTGTACGGCCTCAGCTGTACGATGAATTTCCGCGTCACTGTGCGAAAAGCTCACGACAAACGATGGCGCGATTATGCCTCGGCGGATCAATTCCTGCATGAAAAGCGTACGGAATGTTTGCGAGCGTTCGCCGTTCGCATCGCGAGTGGCAAAGATAAGATTGCAGGGCCGGCCCAACAGCTCAAAGTAGCCTTCTAGCCGATTCTCTTGAACGGATTGCTCGACCAGTCTGCGCAACAGTTCACCTTGCCTCCAGAGAAAGTCGACTACGCCCTGCTCGGTGCAAATGCGCAACGTCGCAATCGCTGCTGCAAGGGCATGAGTTTCCGCCCCGTGTGTCGTCGAAAGGAGAAAGACACGCGGCTGGTCGTGGTCGAGGCCGCCGAGCCGCATAATCTCCCGCTTCCCACAAAGCGCAGCGATTGCAAACCCGTTCCCCATGGCCTTTCCGAATGTGGAGAGATGGGGAGTTACGCCGTGAAATGTCTGAGCTCCGCCGAGATGCCAGCGAAAGCCCGTGATCATCTCATCAAAGATGAGAACTGCGCCCTTTTGCTCGCAGAGGTCTTTCAATTCGCTTAGAAACTGCGGCGCAGGGGGAGTGGCTGCCTCCGCTTCGAGCATTACGCCTGCGATCCGAGCCGGATAATCTTCAAACAACTTTCTCAGAGATTCGAGATCGTTATAGCGGAACTTGAGGGTCATCTCCGAAGTGGCGTGGGGAATGCCTGCGTTCATTGGTGTTGTTCCGATGAACCAGTCGTCAGTCGAGAAAAATGGCTGGTCGCCGCAAATGGCAATCAGGTCCCGGCCCGTATATGCACGTGCCAATTTGACCGCAGCAGTAGTGGCGTCTGAGCCATTTTTGGCGAATTTCACCATGTCGGCGCCGTCGATGATTTCAAGCACGGCCTCCGCAAGGTCTACTTCGATGCGGGCGGGCCTGGTAAAGTTGGTGCCCAGTTGCATTTGCCGGTAAGCGGCCTCCACAACCGGTTCATAGGCGTGCCCCAAGCTTACGGCGCGCAATCCCATGCCGTACTCGATGAATTCGTTGCCGTCGAGATCCCAAACGTGACAGCCCTTGCCTCGTACGATAAAGCTGGGCGCCTGCTCGGGATATTGATCGTCGCCCTTCGCGTAAGTGTGCGCGCCACCTGGGATCAGGCGATGAGCCAGCGGCCGGAGAGCGCGCGATCGCGAAAAATCGAGCATGTCAGGCGCGGTAATAGCACTTGCGGAATCGTGAGCGTTTGTCATCTCGGTATCAACCTTCTATTCCAATGCGCTTAGAATCAACTTTCTTGAGTGAAATGCTTCTGCATAGCCAGTTGGCGAGTTACATTCCATCCCACGGATTCTCATTAATCCAAGCAACGTCTCTGGAGTAAACCAAGGCTTTGTTCGCTGAGACTCAAATGCCGCCAGCAGATGTCCTACCTTATTTTGAAATGATGCCTCTCTGAGCGGCATAAATGTGTTCGGGCGGCCCATATCTCCATCATACTTCGGAATCTCATACTCCAGGATCAAATGGTTTCTGAAAGTATTCCAGGTTAGCTCGGAGATCAGGCGATGATCCTGGTGGGCATCGCCCTGCCAATGCGTAAAGACTACGTCCGGATCAGTCTGGCCTTTCAGATCCTCGAAAAACTCCTTGACCTCGATCGCGTTAAACGGCAGGAACCCATCTCTAAACTCTTTCATGAACACTTCCGTCTTGGATCCCGCAGTGAAAAGCTCCGCACTCTTGCGCGCTTCCTCACCTCGTCTGCCCGCGGCGCTGAACACCACCCAGTAGAATGTTAGCGCGATTCCGCATTGCCGCAGCTCCAACAAAGTGCCGCCGCAACCGATCTCGATATCGTCAGAATGAGCTCCGAGACAGAGTATCTTCAGGTGGCCGGTGCGCCCGAGGTTGACGTGCATCATGCCGAAACCCGCGCCTTGCATCCGTCTTTCCATACGCACCATGGAGCCGCACCGGAAGCTTCCAGTTCGTCCAGGACCTGCTTGTCCTTAAATGTATCCATGCACTGCCAGAATCCGTCGTAGCGCCGCGAGCGGACCCTGCCCTCCGCGATCATCCGTTGCATGGGTTCATAGACCAACTCCTCACCAGGCTTAAGGTACCGAAAGACGTCTTTTCGAAGCACGAAGTAGCCGCCATTCACCCAAATATCGCTTTCTTTCATGCACCGGATCGCCTTGACGGACCCGTCGTCGGCCATTTGCACTGTGTCGAGACTGCTCGACCGAGGCTGCACGGAGAGAAACGATACATAACTGTCACGCCGGTTAAAATCGTCAATCAACTCGGGCAGCGGAAAGTCGGTAAGTCCATCGCTGTAGTTGGCCAAAAAGATATCGTCATCCTCCAAATAGGGCTCGATGAGGCGCAAGCGGTCGCCTATGGAAGAACGAAGGCCAGTATCGACGAAGGTGATTCGCCAGTCATCGATGTCGCGCTGTACGAACTCGAGCCGGCGCCCCCCCTGAGAGAATACAAAGTCGTTTGACACCGATTCCTCGTACTCAAGGAAAAAGTCCTTAATGACATTTCCCTTGTAGCCAAGGCAGATCACGAAATCTTTGTGTCCGTAGTGCGCGTAGTATTTCATGACATGCCACAACACAGGACGCGAGCCAATAGTAACCATGGGCTTGGGCACGTCTTCCGAGTAACCCCGCAGTCTCATGCCCGCGCCGCCGCAAAACAATACGACCTTCATTTGGCACCCTCACTTACCGAGTTTACGACGAGTGATTTGTCATCTCCTGCCGATTGACCTAAGAAACCTCGTGTTAACATACAAGAAGCTGCGGGATCGGCACCACGAAGCGGCCACCCCACTCCCGAATGTAATGCAACTGCTGCATGATTTCCTCCTTGAGATTCCAGGGAAGAATGAGCACATAGTCGGGTTTGGTTTCGCGAATGCGATCGGGGTGGTAGATCGGTATGTGGCTTCCCGGCAGATTTCGCCCCTGTTTGTAGATGCTGCGGTCGACCGTGTACTTAATGAGATCCTTGCCGATGCCGCAGTAGTGAAGAAGCGTGGCGCTTTTTCCCGGCGCGCCGTAACCGGCTACTGTTTTGCCTTCTCTGGCGGCACTGAGCAGGAAGTCAACGAATTGGATTTTGGCTTCTTGAACCTGCGAAGCGAATTTGTCGTACCCCTCCATCCTATCCAGCTGAGCCGCAAGTTCATCTGCAATCACTTTGCTAACGCTGGGCATCAGCGCATGCGCCTGGCTGTTGGCCCGGCACGCAAACACACGCAGGGAGCCGCCGTGCGATTTCAGTTCCTCGACATCGAAGATGCGCAGGCCATGAGCCTCAAGAATCCTGATGGTGGCGAGGAGAGAGAAATAGGAAAAATGCTCGTGATAGATGGTGTCAAACTCGTTGAGAGCGATGAGGCGAAGCAGATGCGGGAACTCCAGCGTCAGGACTCCATCGGGCTTGAGTAATATCTTCAAACCCTCAACAAAATCGTTGAGGTCAGGCACCTGAGCCAGCACGTTGTTGCCGATTACCAGGTCGGCCTGCTGGCCTGCTGCGACCAATTCGTTGGCGACCGTGGCGCCGAAGAATCTCACCATAGTTGGTACGCCCTTTTCCACCGCGGCTTTGGCAACATTGGCAGCCGGCTCGATGCCCAAAACGGGTATTCCTGCACGCACGAAGTACTGCAGCAGATAGCCATCGTTACTGGCTACCTCGGCTACAAAGCTCTTTTTATGCAATCCAAGGCGCGGGATCATCTCGTTGCAGTATTTCTCGCAGTGTCGGAGCCAAGAGTCAGAGAACGATGCAAAGTAAGGATAGTCGCTGAAGATATTCTCCGGGCGCTCATATTCTTCCAGTTGAACCAGCCAACATTGCTCACAGACATAGACATGTAGCGGGTAGTATATTTCGCCATGGCTGAACTCAGCACTGGTAGGGTAGGTTTCGCACAGGGGCGACATACCCAAGTCAACAAATGTCCGCCGCAAGCCGGCCGCGCAAAATCGGCAGGTTACGGTTTTTGCCGCGGTGTCGATTTCCTGAAGAAGAGTCGTGGATGCCATAACCATTTGTTCCAAGCGGCAGTCAAGCCACTGCCGCAGCTTCGCTGCGCAGTTCAATCCAGCGCAGGGAGCGATCTATATTTCTAGCTTGCTGCAAGCGACGAATTGCGCTGATGCGGACGTAACGGCCTTGCTCCATGTCAGCAACGGTAAGTCCAAGGCGACTGTACGCCTCGTACAGCTCCTGAGCGCCTTTGCGCGCTGTCCAATGTGGTCGAAATGAAGGCACGAGACGGGCTATTTTGTCGAAATTGACTCGATAGCAGCGGAGGTCAGGACCGCCTCCCGGAGCGTACTCGATGCGGCAGTTGGGAACGACTTCGGCGACAATATCGGCGAGTTCCCGAATGCGGAAATTCTCATCAGTGCGGCCAACATTGAACGTCTGATTGTGAACCGCTTCGCGGGGAGAGTCCAGCACAGCGACTACTGCCCCTATAATGTCGCGAATGTGAACAATGGGGCGCCAGGGAGTGCCATCGCTCTTGATATAAATTCGCCCCGTTGTAAAGGCCGAGGCAACCAGGTCGTTAAGTACGATGTCCAAGCGCAGCCGCGGCGATACACCATACGCCGTTGCATTGCGCATATAAGTTGGTGAGAAGTTGTCGTCGGCGAGCGCTGCAAGGTCACGCTCCACCAGGACCTTTGATTCACCATAGGGGGTTACTGGATTCAGGCTGGAAGTCTCGTCAAGGAAATCGTCGCCTGCTGCGCCATAAGTGCTGCACGAAGAAGCGAAGACGAATCGCTTGACACCGGCCTCCTTGGCGAGCCTAGCCAACTGCACTGATGCCGTGTGGTTGATGTCGTAAGTGAGCTGGGGATCCAGATTGCCGACCGGATCGTTCGAAAGAGCCGCAAAATGCACGACAGCATCGAATCCTCTTAGGTCAGCTGCCGTAACATCGCGGAGGTCTTTGCGGATCTCAAGGATGTCCTTAGCTGTGCCGAAATCGCAACCGGCATACAGATCGGAATCCAATCCCACAACCTCGTGGCCGGCGTCCTGCAAAACGGGACCGGCCACGGCGCCAATGTAACCCTTATGTCCGGTAACTAATACCTTCATGCCTTTTCCAATCGTGTGTGATTTCTGACTCGCAAGCGTTAACGTGATTGAAGTACGATCAAGCGCGACGCGGCTGCTCAACCAGCAAGCCGGCTTCGCAAAGCAGCTCGGTGGCAGATAGAATTGCAGGAAACGGGAGTCCCGAACGTTCCGCGATGTCGAGCAGAGAATGTTCACCATCGCACATGTTCAGCACCCAGAGCCGTGCATTCATCTGGGCATCGATCGAGTCCCCACCGGTGTTGCGGTACAAATTCCTTTTGCCTAGTTGCGGCTCGCACCATGGATTCTGGCTTATATAAGTTCTGTTATTTTCAAGCACGTCGAAGATAGAGGTGCAGAGATGCCATGTCCCCGCCAGCTGCTCGGGGCGGACGAACTCGAGGTCGTCAGCAGATGTATGGTACTCGGGGAACGTTCCCCACACGCTGCGCATCAGGCATCCTACCGGCAAGTTGAACCCGGGTGAGCAATATTGCCGCTCATCATAGCCGTACGGTGAGAATTCGAGAACTTGCCATGCCTCACCGCAGTGGCGCAGAACCTGAGCAGTGGCGCGATCAACTTCCGCGTCTCCGCGGCGGCTTTGTTTGTAATGAAATCCGCCCGCATCGCCCACGCAGGTCAACACCATTCCGTGCTCTATGCGCTTTGCCGTCTCCTTGTTTATCGCCAGCCACGCAATTGCACCAATGGTGCCGGGAACAAACAGGAAGCGATACGAATAGTAAGGAACTCTCTCCAGCATGTGCTCAGCCAGAGCAGTTGCGACCGTAGTTCCCGATAAATTGTCATTCGCCAGCGAGGGGTGGCATACATGAACCGAGACGAGTATCTCTGCGTCGGACTTCCCGTGAATAAGGAATTCTCCATACACGAGGCTCCCGTCCTTCAAGCTGCTATCGATGCACACATCGTAGGTGCCGTCTTTAAGCCCCAGCAATTGATTCTGTGAAAGGCAAAAGCCCCAATCCTGCTTGTAATAAGTGGTCCGATATGGAATCCAGTCCGGGTGCTCGGGAAGCGTGTGCAGGTGCGGCCGAAGTTCCTCCAGCGAGAACTTGCCGGAGATGGGTGTGCTGTAGTTGACGACGTGGAGGTTGTGCCTTTGAAAATCGACCACCCTGTTTCCATCCGCGTCTTTGATGTACGCGTCGCGGATATTCCACTCTTTCGGAACCGTCCAGTCGAAGACTTTCGTGCCGGTCGGCACCTCATGAAGGGTTAGCGGGATCCGCTCACCGATCCTCGCTAATGTTTCCCGAATGCCTTGACCGGTGATGCTTCGGCAGATGGGATAGAGCTCGCATGCAAACTGATACAGCTCCACGCCAAGCTGGTCAAGCTCCGTTTCATCGAGTGTCTGTGCAAGGACGTCATTCATTGGAAATCCAGCAACGTACGGTCGCGTTCTGAAATCACCGTGACCTCATCCGGCCACTCAATTCCAAATGCCGGATCATTCCATCGCACACCGTGCGCGGCTTCTGGATGATGGAACTCAGACATCTGGTAAAAGACCTCGCTATGATCTTCGAGCGTCAGGAATCCGTGTGCGCATCCCTCGGGGATGTAGACCATTTCCCGGTTCTCAGCTGTCAGCGTCACGCCAATCCATTTCCTGAACGTCGGGGATTCCCTACGCAAATCGAGAACGACGTCGTAGATGGCGCCCCTTGTGCAGCGCACCAACTTTGTCTCAGCAAACGGAACTGACTGGTAATGCATACCCCGTAACGTACCCTTTCGTGCGTTGAAGGATATACTGCATTGGGCTAGCCTGGCATTTAGTCCCGCTTCCTTGAACTCCTCAGCACACCACGTGCGAGCAAAAAACCCTCGCTCGTCTGTTATTCGTTCCGGATGAATCCGGAACATCCCGGGAATCCAAGCTTGCTCAAACAGCATTTGCGCTTCAAACCAACACGAGGGGTTTATACCAGGCAGGCCTCTGGTGCAGAGTGCACCCTCAGCCACGTTTCAAAGACCATCAAGCTGTAAAGGATTTTGTGGTGGTCATTTTGGCCTGCTTGATGCTGCTTGAAGAGCCGCTGCACCGCCGCAGGCCGCAGATACCGATACATTAGCGATTCTGAACCCATCAACGTCTCTTTCATCTCCGTGCTGACGCTACCACGGAACCAGCCGTGAACCACGTTTCCGGCGAAGCCGCGCTTCTTCCTCCGAAGCATCTCTTCCGGGAGGAGCGCTCGGCACACCTGGCGATAAGCTCATTTCCGCGTTCCAAAGCGGACTTTGAAGCGTGCCCGCAACTGCTGCAGAAGTGAAAGCACCTTCTTTTATCGCTCTGCGCGCTCCGCTATGTTCAGGGAGTGAAGACATTCACTTCGGCAAAGAAGTGCTGCGCCACCTCGGAGTTCAGCAAACGATCGCAGTTCTTCAAGAACACCACATCGTTCCACACCGCATCGTCTATGCCCAAGCCAACGAACCAGCGAAACAGCAAGTTTTAATCGATCTGCTCGACCAGCAGACGCTCCGAACGAATCGAGAAGAACACTTGCAGCAACAGAGCATGTAAAATATACTCCGGCGCAATCGACGGCTGCCCGGAACCCGCATACAACGCATCAAACTCCGCGTCCAAAGCCTCCAACACCGCGTCCGTCAGTCTGCGAACCGCTTGCAACGGATGCTCCGCTGGCACTCGCTGTTCCAACGAAACATAGCTGAACATCCTATCCTGGACTCGCTCGTTTCCACGCATGTCTATCAGACGAGCTACTCCAGCATTACGCCGCATGAAGAGTACCTTATTCAACAAGTTCCTAAATCTTTTGTCCTTTCCAGTCCGGCGTTGAATGCATTGACTTTCCCGCCAAAGTGGCGCTCTTTCCGAACAGGGAGGTCAACTAATATAAACCACGGATGATCGGTCAAATAGGGGAGAACGTTCTCCGACGAAGCGTCAGTCGATCCGTCGTTGACAATTACCCGGCGTTCCGGAAGGATTGTCTGCTTGATCACCGATTCGATCGTCTTTCCGATGAAGGCCTCTTCATTACGAGCCGGAGTGATCAGAACATAGGGACAGTTATTCACTTGTTTTACCTCGAGCGTTGCAATTCAGATGTCAGCCGCGTAGCAATGCTAATCCATTGGACTCATCGCCAATTGCGTCGGCCGATTCGCGTCCATAAATCGAATCACGATGGTTGGCGAGAGCTTCCTCGTACTGCTCTTCGGGCTCGTACACGATGACGTGGCTGCCCCGGGATGAAAAAGAAAATGGCACGCAAAGAAGCCTGCGCAACTTCGACTTGAGCGCTTCCCGCTTCTCCGGAGGCACGTAGAAAAGCATGAAACCTCCACCGCCGGCGCCCAGCAGCTTGCCTCCCAAGGCGCCTGCGCTCATACCGGCCTCATAGATCTCGTCGATGCTGGCGCTGCTGATCTTCTGGGTCAACGATCGCTTGATCTGCCATCCTTCATGGAGAAGCAGGCCGAAATCATCCAACGATCGGTTTGGAGCAGAGATGATAACCTCTGCCTCGTCGACCAATTGCAGCATGGTCGTTAGCTCCTGTTTCTTGCGCGGGGTAATCTCCACCTGCTCTTTCGCAATTTCCGACGCGATCCTGGAGAAACCGGTGAAAAACAGCGCAAGGTGCTGCTCGAGTTCAGCTGCTCTGGCCTTGGAAGTAATCACGCGCCTCACATCGATCGAACCGTCTTGCCCAAAATTTATTCGGTTGAATCCCCCGTACGCCGCACTGACTTGGTCCTGTGCTCCCACCGCCTCCTGAAGCAAATTCTGCTCAACATGAATCGCTTCCTTGGCCAAGGTGTGCTTGTCACGCATCTGATTCTTCAGCGCATGGAGCGCGAGTAAAAGCCCGACGGTGAACGCGGAGCTGGTACCTAATCCAGTGCGCGCCGGTAAATCCGCAACGTGATGTATTTCGACTCCTTCAGTAATGTTGAGAAACCGCAGGCAGGCTCGTACGGACGGATGCTCAATCGCATCGTTTCTGCTTACGTTCTCCACCTTCGAATAGGAGATGCGGCTGTGATACTCGAAGAAGGGTGGCAGATGCCGGCAACTGATGTAACAGGATTTATTGATGGTGGTGGAGAGGACAGAACCCCGATGCTCGCGGTACCAGACGGGATAGTCGGTCCCGCCGCCGAAAAAAGAGATGCGTAAAGGTGTGCTGGTAATGATCATTTGCCTGGCCTTTCATCGTAACAATAGGCAGCGATATGAGGGCTTTGCAGCAATCGGGTTCGTGTCGGCTTATCCAACACAACTGTCGCCGACATCAAGCTTTGGCGCGCGTCGCGCCCAGCGTCTCTCCGCTAATCAGGAAGGTCCTGTTGTGCAAGGGAAACAGTTCATTCTCCGCGGCGGCCAAGATTCTTAAAGTCTTTCTTCCCAGTATTCCAGCATAGATTTCAGTGTTTGCTCGAGTGAGAAGGCCGGTTTCCAGCCGGTGTCGCGGCGGAATTTCTGAGTGCTCCCGAAGATAATCTTCTCATCAGAAGGCCGCATCAGTTGTAGAATAGACTTGATCTCCACTTTCACTCCTGCCAGCCGGATTGCAGTGCGCAGCATATTCCCGACTTCGTGTGTCGAGGAGGCGCAGATATTATAAGATTCTCCTCGCTTGCCCTTCAACGCAGCGAGATTGAAACTGTTCACTGTGTCTCTCACATCGAGGAACGCCCGGCGCGGCTTCAGATTCCCCACTTCAATGACGGGAGCCTGCTTTCCTTTTTTGATTCGAACCAACTGACGTACAAAGTCTGATGGAGCATCGTCCGTTTTTCCTGGCCCCGTTGTGTTAAAAAGTCGCAGATTGACGGCCGGGATTCGATAGTCAAGAAAATACTCCCTTGCCAGGAGGTCGAGACAGACCTTGCTGATACCGTAGGGATGAAGAGGATGAAGCGGCTGATTCTCTTTCACCGGAATCGCTGACTCTGGAACGTGTCCATATTCCGCGCTGGAGCAGGCTGAAACTACAACCGGGTGCTTCTTCATCTGCCGCAAAGCTTCAAATAGATACAGTGACCCCATGATATTTGATTCGAAGGTGCGTACAGGATCGGCCCAGGAAAGTGTGGGAAGGCTCTGGGCCCCGAGGTGGAATACGTGGGTTGGCTGGTATTCCCTGAGTATGTGCGATAGGCGCTGACCGTTCCGCAAATCGCATTGCACAAAGTGCACCTTGGATTTTGCCGGGAAGCCATTGCGACTCTCCGCAAGATAGCTGCCAACGACAGACCACCCTTTCCCGTGAAGGAACTTGGCCAGATGGGACCCGATAAATCCTTCAACGCCGGTGACGAGTGCTCTGTTTTTCTTGGGCATAGCAGCTTTCAGGTTTTCAGTCCAGGCTCTCGACTAACGGTGTTGAGGAAATGGCGCGCGTGCTTCGCAGCAGATCTTTCAACCGCCTAATCTCTTCACGCACCGGTTTCAGGATCAAGGCGAACAAGCACCCCGCGGCAAAGGCCGCGCCGACAATCAGAATCTGCGCGACGATTGGCATTCCGCCGGCCGCATGAAGTGCCAGTTCGCCGGTCGCAACGCCCGCGAGGCAGGTGAGAACCGGGTACACGATCTCCCGTCCAAATCGCGCCAGCGTAAGCTTGGTACCGCGAAAGCTGAAACTTAGAATCCAAGGGAAGGCCAGCAACATCCCCAAAGCGCCGGACAAGGCAACGCCTTTGATTCCGAAGCGAAGACCGAGTGCGTAGCTGCACACGATAATCGGGCACAGAATCATAACCAGCTTGAGAAGCCGTTTGGATTGTCCACGACTTACTAAGAGCCAAATTACTGACTCATAAAGCATTTGTCCCAACGCAAATATGGCGAGAATTTGAAATACCGGTCCAGCCGCGCGCCATTGGCGCCCCAACGTCAGGACAATCACAGGAGTCGCGGCAACGTACAGGAAGCCAAAGATTGGAGCAGTGATCCAAATAATCAGATTTGCTGTGCGCAGGTAAGATCGCGCCAGGCGTTCTGGATCGTCCTGCAGCCTGCTGAATGCGGGTACAGCAACCCTTCGGCCCGGGGCGCCAAGCTGGCGCACGGGGAGTAAGAGCAGGTTCATTGCTCGTGAATAGAGTCCGAGAGGACCGGCTCCCCAATACCATCCAATCAAAATGCTGTCGGCACTGCGAGTAAAGACGTTAGTGAGATAGGATGCCGCCACATTGCCGCCGAACGTAATTAAATGCCGAATTCTCGCGTTACGCCGAGGCAGGCTCGGCATCCAGCGTGCCATCACCCAGGAAAGTGTCATGACGATCGAGTTAATCAATAGCGGGAGGGCAACAATAGCCCAGTATCCGGCTCCGCGTAACGCCATGACGATGGCAATCGGAACAGCGATGGCATAAGCAGTCACATCGCGTATTGCCAGGGCGAAGAACCGCATGTTGCGCTGGAGCAGTGCATCGTGCTGGACCCTCAGACCTCCGATGACGAACGTGAGGGATACGACATAGGTTATCGGCCCCAAACGCGGTTCGTGATAAAACCAGGCAAGAAACGGGGCCAGTGACGCGGTGACTATGGTCAGACCCAACCCGATTGACACATTCACCCAGAAGAGGTTGCTGACCTGGTCGTGATTGATCTCCGGATGTTGGATCGTCGCTTCAGACAGCCCAAGGTCCGCGAAGGCTTGACCGAGCCCGGTAATGGCTGTGACCATCGCGACCAGTCCGAAGTCGGCCGGGGTCAGCATATGAGCCAACACTATGGTCGCAACAGATTGCAGAATGAATTGCGCCCCCTGCGACGTGAGGGTCAGCAACCCGCCGCGCACTGACCGGCCTTTTAAGTCTGCCTGCAGGTGTTCGGTACTGAAGGTGTTCAAGGTTTGTCGAGAGGCGGCCACTGTAGGTACTTGGGACCTGAGTCAGATGATAATTGTGAACCACTGAGGATCCTCCCGCAGAGCTGGAGGGTTTACCGCTGCTGGCCCGTCATGGGAGCCTGATCGCATCCGTCGAAAGCAAAAGCAAGAGCCATAGCAAAAGCCCCGCATCGCACAGAGCGTTGAAGCAGCCCCGGCAAAATGAGCGAGAACATAATCCTGGAGCTGCCACACTTCCACTGCCGCGCTGGGAAAGCCGGGGTCTCCTTTTTGGATTAGCCTTCCCTGGATCCGCCATTTCGGGGCGCCCTGCCGCAGATAGGTGGAATTCGATCATACGAGGGGTCAAGCGACTCACTTCTTGTTGTTCCGACGGAATCCAGGGTCTCAAGGGCATCGCCGAGATTCCTGACCGAATCTAGAGTTTCCTGCTTGAGCCCCTCGACTACCAGGGTCTCAAATTCATTCATCTCTTCAGAGCCCAGTTCCCTCCCGTGTGCCTCTAGCCCTTGCAGAATTGGGTCGTCACTGCAGCCGGGTCGATAGAACTTGATTTCCCGAAATCCTGCCGTCGAAAGAGCATGACGCAGCGTCTCTTTGTCATAAAGAAATTGATGACCCCACGATCGGAAGAAGTTGTTTACAACGAAGACTTCCTTGCATGAATCGACCTCCGGCAAAAAGCGCGCCACAGCCCAATCGATGTAATTGCGCTGGGCGTCTGTCTTTTCGTGGCGATAAAGCGCCAACAGAATACCCAGGTCAGGGGTGGCAATTCTGACGCGCCCCCCGGTTTCAAGACCCGGTAACATTCCTTCAACATGGATTGAGCTTGTTGATATTCCAAATGCTCAATCATGTGTTCTGAAAAGACATAATCCAAGGTATTGTCGCCAAATGGATACCGCCTTGTAGCGTCCAAATAAAGGACGGCATCGTGATTCAACGATATGTCAGTATTCAGCCATGCCGGAAGAAGGTTGTTGCTGGCCGCGAGCTGGAGTTTTTTGACCTCGTGGGCTCTCAGATAATACGCAATCTCTTTCCTTCGGGCCGCGAGCCAAACAAGTACGCGGAGGTCCCTGATGAGTCCACGGACGGCTTTCGCCAAGCCAACTGCAAAATGTGAGCGCTTGAGAGCGGCTTTTGTACCGTATCTACTATTCGATCCTGCTTTTAACTTCATGCAATCAACCTGAAGAGCTCTCCGATCTTAAGGCATGGTGCATTCCCCTCCACATTAAACGCGGATCCAGCGCCGGGTCTGCTGATAAATCGTCAACCAGGGAGGAAGGCTGTCGGGCAGGTGGTGCCGCTGGCCGCCAATGCGCACGATGAAGCGCAAGCCGTTGAAAGCCAAGCGCAGGCTGTGCTCTCGCCGTTCGCAGCCCTCCCCGCACGGTACAACGTCGGCGCGTGCGCAACCATGACTTTAGAGAATCCAAAGCATTTGTTGCTCACGATCTGGGCAAACCCGAGCAACCCGTACTCCCCAAAGTAATCGCTCGCTTATCCCACTGCCTTTTTCCCCAAACTCCCCGTTACGAGCCCCTTTCATGAAGGGGCCTTGACATCGAGTGAAGCGCTCGAATGATCACGATTCAATGGCCTTGCAGAAAGCGGCGTTCGAAGCAAGCCGGCATACACGCTCAAGGTCGTTTGGCCAACTAAATCCCAGGAATTCCGTTTAGCTGCCCAGTTACGTATTTCCGGCCTTCGGCCGTCAAGCTCTAAGAAAAGGTCGCTCGCGAAATACCCCTCAATCGTCTTTGCCAGGTCCTCTGAATCATCCGGCCTAAAAACAAATCCCGTCTTGCCCTCAACAATCTCGTCTCTAAGCGACCCGACATCGGCGGCCAGAACCGGCAACCCGAAACTGTAGCCGAGGAACAAGACTCCACTCTGGTAAATGTACCGGTAAGGCAGGACCAGAACGTCGGCGGCTTTCATGTACAACTCGGTATCTTCATCCGGGATAAATTCATCTCGAAGCAGCACCCGCCCGATCCGGACGTCCTCAGTGATCTGGCTTCGGAGTGCTTGCCAGTAGGCTTCGCAGTTCTTCGGCCTGCCGGCGATCACCAGTCTGTAATCATCGTGTTCCGGCATGATCCTGTGAAAGGCCGTAATCAGGTATTCGAGTCCTTTATATGGGGCGATGTGTCCAAAGAAGAGAATGATCTTTTCTTGGGCCGTGAAGCCGAGATGGTGACGAGCTTCTTTGCCGGTAATTTGCGTGTCTGGAACTCCGTTGTTGATTCCAAACGGTATGACAGTGACTTTCTTGCCCCCGACAGCGAACTCCCCGATTAGTTCTTGTTTCATCTTCTCCGTATGCACGAAAAAGTGATCGGCTAGCCGATACTGGATTCCTAGCGTGAACCGATTGAGCACCGAGTCGGTGCGGTCCCGCCTTCGCGCGTTAACATTGTGGAGTGTAAGAACAATTCTCTTACCTAGCAACCGATACCAGACCATAAGCAACGTGCGGTCGAAATACTCGAACTTGTTGTTCCACAGAATGTGGAAGAGTCTCGGCTTGGCCACCAGAGAGTATCGGATCAGCCGGGCGTAATACCACAGTACCCGTATCGCTTTAGTAGCGATTCCAACGTCCGGCCGTTGATCCCTTCGAAGGTTGAAGTAGGTGACATTGGGCGCATTCCGAAACTCAACGCAATCGAGCTCGTCATTGCCAATCACGTCAAGGGTCACAGGACCGGAAATCAGAGCTTTAGTCAGTCCATATGCATACGGCCTGTCTGCACCCCCCGTCAATAGGGAGAGCACCACAGTTGAAGCCGATATAGGTTCCCGAGAGACGCTGACTCGCGTTGTGCCATCTGTATGCTTCTCTCCCGGACCACTGCTTGCTTCTGTTCTCATGTTGTTATAGATCCGTTTTACTACAATAATAGTAATATTCCTCGTGCGAGTCGGCGCGCGGGAGTTTCACGTTGAGCCGTTCATTGATCTCTATGTAGTGCTCCCCGCTGGGTCTCCAGGTTGAACATAGTTCTGTCCCAGGTCCTGACCAATGAGCTTTTTAGTAGTGGGAGGTTCGTCTGGATCGTCTTAGTCAGGTTATACCCAAGTACTGGTTCCAGCCACGAGTACTTTCGGCGTAGTCTTGGAGCCTCTAGGTGTCCTTGAAATTCTGCAGCCATCGCTTGCATCTCGGCGATGATGTCTGGTCGCTCGGGATAGAAATCGACCCAATGATTCTGGAGGTAAGTTAAACAAGCGCTGCGAACACGTTCGCTCTGTTCAAGGGATAACAGATACTTAATGTGCAGCTTCATTGATACCAGAAGGGACTCTCTCTTAGCATCGGAGTTGCCAATGTGGCTTATGGAGTGTGTGCCTGCGATTCTATAGAAAATCCCGGTGTTCGAGGTGAAGCGCGTTCCGCTTGATGCAAGAAGAACGCGGCAGAAATACTCGCCGTCTTGGTCGTAGCAGAGAGACTCGTCCCAAGGGCCAGTCTGCGTTTACAAGCTCCCTGCTGGTAAGCCAAGTTGCGTTTTGCATGTGCAGTTTTTCTCCCATCTTTCTCAGGAGCCACTCAACGGGAGAAAGATCCTGCCAAAGACGGCTGGGAACGAATCGGACCGTCTTGGTGCGATGGTAGAAGTACGCCCATGGAGAGGACAGAAGGACGCGCGGGTCCAGGTCTTCCCATGTTGCGAGTTGTCGTTCGATTTTGTCTGGAGGCAGGATGTCATCGGCATCAAGTTCTTGCATGTAATCGCCCTGGATGTGTCGGAGACCTTCGTTCACCGCCGCGCACAAGCCGCGGTTTTCGGTCGATATCACTTGCACCGATGGTGATGCGAACTGGCGGGCGATCTCGAGCGTCCTGTCGGTGGACCCATCGTTGACAACGATTATTTCCTTGCGCGGCCAGGTCTGCGAAACGGCTGACTCAATCGCCTCGAAGATCCATTTCTCGGCGTTGTATGCGGGAATTATGATCGATACCAAAGGTTTCATGGTCAATTCAGAGTTCAAAGGCTAAAGGTTGTGGCGTTGATGTTGTCACAAATTATTCGCGCTTCGGTGAGCGTGTGCAGACCAAAGATGGAAGCGAACAGTCAATAAATGAATACGAAAGTGCCGGCATGGCGAGGAAGCAGCACAGGCGGCCGGTCTCCTTGGTTACTAACGTGCTAGAAGGCGCGCTTGACGGTAATCTCTGGTGATGCCATCATATGGGAGAAATAACCGGAGATGCATCGCAGTCGCTGGCGGTCCGTACAGATGCGCCACAACCCACTCCGGATCCTTCTGGATGGCTGCAAGAAGCGTCTTAATGCATTAGGTAATGACGCATGTTTTATCAGAGGTAGATTCATGAACGTAAAGATCCTCTCACTTCTCCTGATTGTAGGATCCTTAGGGATCGCGAGTCACGCTGCGACGATCACTTCAGCATCGTGCTCAAGCTCAGATGTGCAAGCGGCCATCAACTCCGCATCGAACGGTGACACTGTTGTCCTGCCCTCCTGTTCGTCTACTACATGGTCAAGCCAAGTTACTGTATCGAAAGGTATTACATTGCAGGGGTCAACAGTCTGTACGGGGAGCGGTGATCCCAACGGGTCCACAAGCGGCGTCATCTCCTGTACGGATAATACGACCATTGCGATGACCACGAGGGGTACATTGGAGGTTAGCCCGCCATCGGGCCAGACCGCGACACTATCTGGCTTCACCATAGTTGCCGAGGTCGCTACTTACCCGGTTGTCGATCTCGTTGGCAATCACAGTCAAGTGAGTTTTCGGTTCCACCACAATCATGTCGAGATGACGGAACCAGGCGCAGAGACCGTTTTTGCTTACAGCGGCTATGGCCTCATCGACCACAACTACTTCCAGGACATGAATTCCGCCGGAACAACGAGCGGTGTTCCGCTCGATTTTGGAGGCGATCTCGCCAGTTCCGGTTATCTGAACTGGATGGACGCAACTGCGTTGGGAACGAATCAGTCCATCATCGCCGAGCAGAACTACTTCAGGACGAGCGCTTGCGGCTCTGGATCAACCGAGGGCTTCTACGACGCCTATTATGGAGCAAAGGTTACAGTTCGCTTCAACACCATCGTTGGGTGCAACGACTGGGGCTCTCATGGCATGGACAGCGGAGAGCAGCGGTCAGTGGTCCTCAATGAGCTGTACGGAAATCATATAACCAACTCCAGCGGATTAAGCACCAGGATTTTCGGTATTCGCGGAGGGACCGCAATGCTGTGGGGAAACACGTTCGACGGCTCAACCACGCTCACTGCCGGAGACCTTCAGTACTTCCGGTACTCGCAACTTAATCCCTACGTCGGCCCGTGGGGAACCGCACTCAGCACGGTAAACTGGACGCCTGTTTCAGCGACCATCACCGCCGCCGGAGCGACATACAATACCGCCAACGCACCTGACTTCCAGGCGTCCCACGCCTATTCGGCAAACGCCGTCGTAGGGCCGCTGACCAATAATGCGGGCGCACACTTTCAGGGAACCGACTCGGGAGGATTCAACTTCATTCTGACGAACGGCCCGAAGACCTGCGGTAGCAGTGATCCGAGTTCATGGAATCAGACTTTGTGGGGCACAACAACCGATAACGCCGGGTGCATCTGGGAGAACATTGGCGGAACGACAACCGCATCGCCAAGTCCCGGCACAGCGGCAGGCTTCCTTTCTACCGACCCGGACACCACATGCACCAGCGGCCCAAACTGCACACGGTATGTCGATTCGAGCGGCGGCTATCCTTACCGCGATCAGCCTTGCCTCGGCCACGATCAAAAGCTGATGCCGTGTTATGAGTGGCTAAACATGGGTTCGCAACTTCCCAGTCCCGTCTATATGACTGATTCAGCCTCTAGCAGCATCATTGCAGCAAACCGCGACTACTACGACTACACGGCGAATTTTACAGGCGCCTCCGGAGTCGGAAGCGGCACTCTCGCCGCAATCCCTTCAACTTGTACGACAGGCGTCGCATACTGGGCTACCGATCAAGGTTCGTGGAATCTAAGCGGAAATGGATTTGGGCAGGGTGTACTTTACCAGTGTTCCGCCACAAACACTTGGACTGCGTATTACACACCGTACACATATCCTGATCCTCTCGCTCAGCAGGTTCTAACTCCCCCTCCGCCGACGAACCTAAATGGTGAGGCGACCCCGCAATGAGCCTCTTTCCCTCTGAATGTGCTCACAATCCGCTAAGACTTGCTCAGCAAAATGGCCCCACTCCATTAGGGTGTGTTTGTATCTTCAACTCTTGGAGCCGGCGGAAGGATTTGAACGCTCCATCTGCCGATTACAATTCGGATGCTCTACCATTGAGCTACGCCGGCTGATGTTGTAGTGTACCTGCCGCAACCCTACAATTCTCCGGGACGCCTTGTTCGGCGCGCATACCAGGCCGCTCTGACGTTGCGGATCCGTTTCAGAACCTCGGGAGGTATCCACCCCAGAATCCCGCGGTGAAAGCCCAGCTTCAGTGCCAGAGACCCCTTAAGCGTCAACGGAACATAATAGCGTGGAAGATACACGGGCGCAAATCCGTTTCGCCGCTTGAACTCCGTCAGGGAAGAGTCAACCTCATGGTATGTGAAATTCCCGTAGATCAAAAAGCTTTTGCCATCCTGTTCGCAGATTTCAACGGCCTTGGCAATCAGTGCATTGTTCGGCCTCTTATCGAAATGACCCTGCGAACAATAGATCTGCATAATAGTTGCCGTGGAACCGACATAGGTCATCTTTAGGGAGCCGATTAACTCTTTCCCGTAATACGCCCCGATAAACACGCTCCTGTCCAAATAGGTGCCGAGTTCGTGCCTTATGGTTTCGAAGTCTTTCCCATAATGCCAAAACGCTCGCCCCTGCCGTGTCGGGCTCTCCGCATAGATCCGGCAGATCTCCCTGACGAACTCGTCATCAAATTCCGTACGTCGCGCAGCCACCCCAAGCCGCTTTGCCTTGTTCACAGCCTTGCGAATACTGTATTCCGTGTTGTTCTTCCACCAGTGCTCATATGTGATAATGGGAAGCACAGCGTCATTGCCCCATTCGGTACGAAACTCATACCGGCGTTCGGTGTCGGGTATTCGCTGAGCAAACGTGAACAGGTCTGCCCGCAATCCGGATCTCTTTAGTTTTGAAAAAAATGATCGTGGCTCGGGAATCGATTCGCCTTCCCATAGATCTTCGTCCCGAACGGTGGCGATTTTCAGTTGTTTACCGGTCACGACGATAGTCCGGCCGTCTACTTCCATCGCGGGTACCTCTACTGCTCGTCCCCTAACTCGGATCTCTGCATAACCGGGGACGGATCCGCTCCGGACTGTGATCGCTTCCCCTCCTTGTTCGCCCGCTGTCACAAGAGTCTCCTGCATCGCCCCCTCCCACAACCTATCACCGCCGCGTATGCCCCAGGCGTTTCTGTACTAACACGGTGGCATTAAGAACCGAGTCCGTCGCGGCCCTGTTGCCCGCTCGTCAATTGCATCGCGAAGCTCGGCCTGACGACGCTGACGCACATACTGCGGTACTGCTATCCCCGCTAACAAGAAGACCGACCACATAAGGCTAATCTTGAATGCCGCCTCGGTGACGTTATAAAACACTAACACCGTCCACAATGCAAGTTCTAATGACGCACCAGTTGTGGAGGATCTCATACGTTGACAGATCGTACGATAGCTGGCCCACAGAAAAACACTCAGAAGCAGAACGCCGATAACCCCGAGATCCAGGTACGTCTCTAAATATCCGTTGTGAGCCTCAGTAATACCGTGTACCGGACTGGACCAAACAAAGGTCAGCCGAGAACCTAGCCAGAAGCTTGCGTATCCGGTGCCCACCAAGGGGTTCGTCCCCATGGAAAGAAGTATTTTCCAGATCTCCGTTCTTGATGTCAAAGTCGGATCCCGGCCGGCGGCCTTCGCCAAAGCGTCATTCAAGCCGAAACCGAGTGCGCCAATCATGTACACGCCTATGCACACAGGAATCAGTGTCGTGAGAAGCCTCCGCCGATGCCGGAATGTGCTGCTGTGCCCCAATACAATGACTACGCACCCAATCACAAAGCAAACGCGCGATGTGGCGCTGTTCGACAGACGAAGCAGCCAGAGCGTCATTACTATAAAGATTCCGTTTACTAGAAGGATCCTTTTTGTCCGTCGACTCCGGCGGTCATTCCATCGCGAGACTGTATCCCATACGAAGAAGAGACCGCTCATGAGACAGATCAAGCCAAGCCCATTTTTGCTGGTGGCAACTCCGGTGTACATGGCCGTACCGTGCCACCTCTCGTATTGCCGCCCTAGCTCAGGAAAGTACTTCACCAACACAATCGATAATGGAACCAGTAAGTAACTAAGCTTCCGAAGAAGAGCGCGAACTGCCTCCTCCGGATGGGCGTCGGAGAGCGCCACAAGAACCACAAGGTAACTACCTATATCTCTAATCCAGCGTTTGAACGCCACAAATGGGAAATCCGACCAGAAGATGCTCACCACTCCAAAGGCGACATACGCCAACAAAAACCCGTTACGAGCTGCGAAGCCTCCCCAATCGATGCGCCGGCGGGCCAGTATAACAATCGAAAGAAGTATTAGCGTCAAATCTATGATACGGTCCGTGCCATTGCCTTCCTGCAGCGCTTGAGCCACACCTGACACCCTACCGCCACCAAGCCAGAGTGATGGCAAACGCGAACCAATAAAAAACATCCACACCAGTGGAACCAGTATTGCCTTAGATTCCTTACGCTCGCGCGCGGGATCGAAGTAGAACAATGCAATTAGGAGCAGAAGCCAAGTGAGCAGTGCTACTGAAGAAGCCATTTCCTACATCACGTCTCTGCGAAGCCAAAACAACGCCTCGCGCTCAGAAACTACTATTGCGACAAATCAAAAAATACCCGCCAGCACAGCCATCACGGCGGAAAAGGACGAACTGCGAAAGTCGTTCTCCGGAACCGATCACCGCGACCCGAAGGTTGGCGCAAACACATCTGCACTAAAAGCCACATTCGTCGTAGGCAAGCACTGCTCGAAGATTCTGTCCATAATTCTTGCCGTCAGCACGATTTCGCGATAAGAGATGGGCAACTCGCTGTTCTGACGAATAGCGTTATAAAAGGACCTGATTAAAAAGCGCATTCCTGAATCGATCGAAAAGTCTGAGGCCACAAAGGCCTTGGCGTTTGTGATTACATTGCTAACGTACTGCCGCGCAAGATCAACGGGAGCAATAAAGTGGTCTGCATAGCTCTTATACTTGGTTCCGCGCAATTGTAAAACGACTTCATGACTACAATCCAGAAGAACTCCATTCCGGGGCCCGTATATTCGAAACTCATGTAATACCGGCCTCATCTGCGAAGAAAATGTAAAGTAAGCTGTTGTCAGCTTGCGATCAGAAATGATTACCCGAACTTCATCCACAATATCGGTCTCACCAAGATCCCTGAAACGAGGACTCACCAGTCCATATGCGACCACGTGAGGGTCGTCATCTGTTAAGTATTCCGCAATTCTCGCGACACCGTGACTGATGATGTTGTGTAGCAAACGGCCAGGTAGCTTTCGAACCCAATGCTCTTTATCACCTAGCAAAGCCCTAGCGTAGGTTGGGTCACTCAAGTCATAGCAGTAGTGGCTTTCCATATGCACAGGCGGGCCGCCGAGATAACCGCTCATTACAAGCGCCCGCATGCGACGTGATGCATTACTGAATTGGTGGTTATGTCCGGCCGTTATCTTGAGCCCGTTCGTCGTCGCCATATCAACGAGAATCTCGGCCTGCTTTGCATTAACGGTGAACGGCTTCTCGACGTAGACGTGACAGCCCCGCTCAAGGCAGTAACGCGCTATCTCAAAGTGGCTATCCGGCGGTGTGGTTACGTGGACAATGTCAGGCGAGGCGACCTCCAGAAGCGCCCGTAGATTCGTGAAATACTCTTTTACCCTAAAGCGCTCGAAAAGTTGTTTAGCCATCAGGGGCTCATTATCGCACACCCCCACAATCTCACATCCTTCAATGTCCTGGATCTGGGAAGCATGTGAATCCGCAATCTTACCGCAACCAATAATTCCCACTTTGAGCACGTCGTGAATTCCTCAAAGACAACTCGTGAAGTAGCGCCGCAGTCCCTCGGGTGTGGCCACGAGCGGACTCCACCCTAGTTTGCTCTTTAGCTTTGCATTACTGTAGTAAGTACGCTTCCAATCGGCATGCCAACGGCCACGGTTGAAAGCCGGCGGAAGCTGGCCGTGTGAATAGTGCGAATACAGCTCCCACAAATAACACAGCGCATGACTAACGGGATGGGGCACGTAAATCGAGGTAAACGGCCTGACATGCGACTTGTACAGCCGTAAAAAGTTACGGCTCGATGGCAAATCGTCGTCAACGACGTTAAACACCTCGCCCTCTACGCCTGGAACTAGACCGGCGAGTACAACAGCGTGGGCACAGTTATCCACGTATGTGAATGGAATTGTATTAGGGCCGCCGAGATGAAGAAACACTCCAAAGGTGTCAATACCGACACGTCCAGGAATTTGGCGTTTTCCGGGGCCGTATACACTGCCAGGTCTAACCACAACGTAAGGGAGACCGGCACTCGCCGCATACTCCGCCAGAAGCTGTTCCTGTCGGACCTTCGCGTAGCAGTACGCGTCTCCGCGTAACTCTGGAGCGTCATCTGTGGGGCACGTTTCATCTAAGAGGCGCCACCGAGCCTTGCGTCGGTTTGTGTAAACTGCAAAAGAGCTGACCAACACGAAACGCTTTAGGTCGGTGTAATGGATGCTGGCGTCGAGCACATTGCGGGTAGCTACAACGGAATTCACATACGCATCAGGGAAGGATTTCTCCCCGACGCCAGCTGCCAAGTGATAGATAACACGTACGCCCCTGCACGCAGTCTCACAGTCTCTGCGAGACAATAGGTTTCCCGTCACTATATCGACGCGCGCATCTGGGTAAGAAGAAGCGACGATCGAATCCAGTGTGACGGTAGCACTCGAAGGACGGGTGAAGCATACAATATTGCGATAGCCACGAGCCAATAGTGCGCCGACGACTCGAGATCCGATGAAGCCCCTTGCTCCGGTAACGAGAATGCGCTCTTCGGTGCCTATGATTGACGAACTGTGACACTCAGGCAGCCACATTTGCTGGTGCGCGTTCTGATTACCCATGGCCTCCCCACACTGAGCGACCCTCGGCCGTTCCGAGGGGCTAATCGGGCGCATCGGATGGATTCGATAGGCTTGCCCGTTTCTATCAATACCGCCGTCCGTCAGTTGGCTTTCTCGTCGTATCGAAAACTGTGGCCAACTGGCTTCGCCTGCAAGCAAGAGGTCTCAACTATCCTCGATAGCGACGCTACACATCGTTTACAAGTCGCTGAATGTCGACCGTGTAGGTTCATCGATCGGGTCATCTACAAAGGAAGCCCCTCCGGCACAATTAAGACGGTCAGGATATTTGGCCTCGTGACGGCGCAGCATTAGTTGTGGTAAGTCTGTCGCGTGATTATCGGGCACACAGGCCCTTATAGCAGTAAGTGTACCGCCATCACACCATTCGAAGTTTGTAAGACGGCGCCTTCTAAACCATGCGACAGCTTGTGCTGCCGTACAGAGCCAGGCACCATTACTATTCAGATCATTTAATAAGCTACGATAGCAGACGTCCCATTGTCGTTCTGGTAGAACGCTCCGGTCGTGCCAATTGAAAGTTAGGCACCCGCCAAACGTAGTAACGTCATCTATTAGAGGCTTGAGGGACGTCATTAGCGAACGTGGGGAAACGCCAAGGTACACAGGATAAAAAAGTGCCGTGTCCATAACATGAAGTGGCAATTCAAGTAGGGACACCGTTTGGTACGGTTTGAACACTTGTGTCGTTCCAGCGCGATATCCAATCGTCGCATTGTAGCCAACGGTTGAGTCATAAGAGGCGCCGGCCTTCTCAAGCATTTTGGCTGCACTATCGCTGTAGTATAACCAATGCATCCGAACGCCAATTTCTGAAGCCCCAGTGAGCCGGCGAATCTCCGTGAGCTCGCGGTGCCCCGCATCGGTATCTCGCCACGCATCAATTCCGTGCAAGCCGATTTCACACCCAGCGGCTTTCAATTTGTGAAGTATTCCTGCAATGTCCTCTGCCCCATATCGAGTTGCGCGTGATCGGGGAGCCCGCCCTTTGCGGTGACTTCCTGGTTCGTCCCTAAAGGGGATGACAAAGAAAGTGGATCGGTGCCGCGACTCAATCTCTAAATAACGCTCAGCGAAAGTGTTCCAGAAATCCCTGGCAATGCCAAGATGAATGAATGGTAGCCTTAGAATGGCGTGCCAGTTTCTCAAGAGTTGACAGATTGATATGCGGCCACGCAGCATGTCGTAAATTGAACCGAGGGACGCGCGGTACAGGAATCCAAAAAGCGTGTGGTCCCATCTGTGGCGTTGAATTGATGGGTGATCCACATCATGGGTGAGACAAGCAATAAAACGATATCCGTGTGGGATGGGTGGAATCTCAAAGAACGGAAGACCGCATTCTGTGATCAGGTCCCTAAGTAAACCTATATGGATTTCGAGTGTCGGCGTGTGAGCGTTAGCTAGCGGCTGGCCTGTGCGAAGGAGCGTATCTATTTCGGTAAAGAGATCGTAACCTATCCGAACGCTCCGTCTGCCTCCTACCGAAGTCTTATATAGTAGAGAAAGATGTGAGCACTCACTTGTTAGCACAGTACACGCGGTGTCCGGGAAAGTAACACTGTCGTTGTAAATTGGAAACCGTCGACCCCGGTAAGAAAGTACTACAGATCCGCACACTTGTTGACATGCTCGGATCTTTGCTCTTGCGTCGACCTGGCTTGGCCTACCGCTATAGTAGATGATTAGACTTGCCTCGTCTGTGAATTCGCTTTCGTCACTGCAGAGCGTAACGTCGTATGATCGACCAGCGATGCAGAATTCCCAAGGAGTCTTAAACAATTCAAAGAATTCCCGCACTATATGGGATTGTGACGGATTTGCTCTAACACCAATCATCACTTTCGCCAGAGTCATTGCCCGTCCGCACGCGACTGGCGTGCGTGAGGATCGGTGAGCACAAGGTATAGGTGCGCCAAGGCTTTGAACATAGTCGCCTGTCCCCAATGTAACATCGGCGTTTTGGCTGTTATGTAAGGATACTGGCGATAGTAGAAATGGCCACTTCTGTCCTGCATATTGCGGATTGCCCACA
The DNA here is from genome assembly GCA_963808795.1 of uncultured Acidobacteriota bacterium. Taxonomy (GTDB): domain Bacteria; phylum Acidobacteriota; class Terriglobia; order Terriglobales; family Acidobacteriaceae; genus Telmatobacter. The sequence continues at coordinate 102,964 of CAWEGL010000009.1, read as the reverse complement.
TAGCGACTTTGCGTGCGAGTTTACGATTCGACGGATCTGCAACTGAACAGAGCGCTAGCGTATCGATCGATTGGGCCACACACTGGATGTCGACGGGATAAGTGCGGGAGTGGTAGTATTTAGGCCTCCCGCTGTCTTCGAAGAAGTTGTCTTTGTAGAAGCCAAGGCCCTTCTCGAAGTGTCGGCGGAAGCTCTGGTCACCGGTAGCGCCGAGGTAAATGGCAAGACTATCCAGATTGTATCCCGTGTGGAAGTTATCAATCCAATGATATTTGGACTCCTCTGCATACCACCACGATCCGTCGGGCAATTGGCGTGCGCAACTGTACTCCATCGCCGAGCGCGCCACACGGAGCAAGTCTGCGTCTCCCGTGTGCTTCCATGTCCGAGCGAGAAGACCTGCACCAAGCATATTCGCGTTGTGAATCGAGCTCTGGACATGGGCCAAGTAACTGAGGCAGTCACCCTTGGCAGTCTTTTCGCGCGGTAGTTCCATTATCCAATTGCATGCGCTTTTCGCAACATCTAAAAACCAGCTGTCCAGGGTGATCTCATATGCCTGAAGATACGCATGCCCTATGAGACTAGTCCACACGATAATTGGATCATCCTTCGTGTATGCGCCACCACGGGAGACGAAGTCAAAGTGATTGCTCCAAGAGTGGTTCGTGAAACGTGGCACCTTGTGTGTTTCGAGCCACACAAGGCAATTCGCCGCTTTATTGAGATAACTCTGTTGGTCGGTGGCTCTATAAAGCTGCAGATAACCCCTTGCCATGTAACCCCGCCCCTTTGTAGAGTCCTGTGGTGCGACTCCAAGAAGAGGGCGAAGATTCCATGGGCACTGTCGTATTGACTGTTGTAGGATACGTTGAGCAAACTCGTTTCCGAAAGCTAACGGGCGCAGCCAGGACGATAGACCATCGAAAGGCTCGTAGCCTTTATAGTCGTGATCTTCAACCCATCGTTGAACACGCTCAATGGCTTGCCAGATCTCATTCGTATTGTCCAGCGTTTCGGCCAAAAGATGCGCTCGGTTTGTCGTGGTAATAGTGCTAGCGAGCAAGCGGATCACCGCCATTCTTCTTAGCCGGCGCGGTGTGATTGCTTATGGCATGCCCCGTGTAGCTCGCCGCTGGAACTTGGTCTGGAATAGGCGGACGGAAAACTATCACAATGCCGTTCCGCGGGCCAGGATCGTGCTTCTCGACGACAGCAAAGGACGTTTCAATGGTATGCAGCATATTCGCGGGACGACGTTTCTCTTTTCCCTCGTTCGTGCTGGTGCGAATGCTCACCACAAACACGCCCGTTTCTGATAAATAGCGAGCATAGCGATTCAACATATCCTTTATCCTATTCAGAGGAATCATATATAGGGAGTGGCGAAACAGGATCACGTCGAACTGTTGAGGTGGCACATACTGGATAAAATCATTGCACACAAAGACAACCTTGCCGGACCGTCCATTGTTTTCAGTCCGACCTCGCGCCTTGTCGAGAGCTGCCTGCGAAATATCGACGCCCACGTAAGCACTATATGAACTTGAGGATAGTTCATTTGCAGTATTGCCCGAACCGCATCCAATGTCGAGAATAGAGCCAGAATCCGCGTACTTAGTCAAATAGGAATATAATGGGTCGTCTGCAGTGTCATCATTGAAGTTCCACTGACCGGCCAGATATTCTCTGTCCCATAAACGTCTTTTGACTCTCGCCGGACCATAATTCGCAATGGCATTCCGCACAAGTCTAACACCTCGCTCACAAACGTACATTCCTGATCTCCTTTTGGAAAGTAACCTTCGGAAGGTGCTGCGACTACTTCCAAAGGGTCCTTTGTGGGGCACACCTACACCGAAGTCGATCGCTCCCTTTGCGTGGGTTTGTCTTCGCCAAGCAAGGGTTTCGCATGCGCCAGTGATCCCCAAGTGCGATACGACATGATCCGCTTAGAGAATGCGTTCAACCGTTGCATCTGCTCAGTACGGATAAACGCTACGACATCGTTCGAGACTGGCCTCTTGAGCAGGCGAATAAAAGACCACACATAACCACAACCGACTGCGAGTCCACCAACCACGAATGGCCGATGCTTCATTTGGTAAAGCGTTCTGAATAGCTCCCAGAGCGGATGATTGCCCACCGAGTAGTCTTTAGCACCTGATCTAAACTTCGCCCTCACTTCATTCTGTTCAGCTGTGCCCATAACTCGATGATGCAGGATGACGCGTTCCTCAAATGTCCGAGTCTTCCAGCCCTTCATTCGCGCGGAAACAACTGCGATATGATCTACGCAGCCGCCCTTCACCGGAACATACCCTCCGATGTCGACAAGACACGCCCGTCTGAACAATTGGCAGCCACCCCACACGTTTTCGATATTGCTAAAGCGATAGTCGTAATGGAAATCCCCCTCATGAAAGACTGCGCCGGCGAGGCCCAATCGCGAGTCATCAGCAAACTTGCTCAGCAAAAACTCGAAGTGATCGGGCTCGAGGGAAACGTCTGCGTCCAAATTGCCGATTACGTCAAACTTTAGATTGTCAAGCACGGCACATCCAGCGTTAAAGGAGTGTGCCTTGCCGGCAAAATGTCTTTCCCGTCGCTCAGGCATTCTCAACAGCTCGATCCATGAATGGGTAGACGCATATCGGCGAACGATTTTGTCGGTCCCGTCAGTAGAGCCATCACTGACAATCACCCACCGAATCGGAGTGACTGTTTGCGATATAACCGACTTCAGGGTCGATTCGATAAATCGGGCCTCATCACGGGCAGCTGTGACGAGGACATAGCTTAGACGAGAAGGATCTTGGTCATCTCTCAACGAAATCGCTCGGTGCATGTAAACATCGTCAGCGCAATCCATCGATCTTGCATCCTGGCAGAACTCACCGCGCGGCACTGCATTTGGCTCTGCTGTCCCGATCGTATATTGTGCTGCACTCTTCATAAAGGCCCTCCATAATTGCTGCGTGCGATTCAGATTGTTAAGAACGCGCCCAACTTACACCACAAGCTGAAAGGAGAAGAGTGTGAAGGAGTTCACATCTGAAGATTATAAAGCCTCTTGAGATCAGCTCTCAGCAGCAAGTGAGCTTGGGATGTTCAATTAGGTGCTACTACCACCAACTAACCCGGCGACGAGGTTCACGAGCGACTCTTTCTCATTTACCCAGCTATGTTGAAGATAGACGGCCTGTCCCCTTTTTGCGACGTGCCGAGCTTCGTCGCGATGTAAAGCCACTAGCGTAATGGCTCTGGCTAGGTCGGCGGCGTCGCCCGATTCGAAGAAGAATAGCGACTCATCTCCAAAGTAATCCCGAATACCTTTTGTGCCGGGAGCGATTACCGGCTTGCCGAGCGCCAGATATTCGAAGATACGAGTTGGAGTGTTGATGTCAGTGAACGTGTTGCGATGATTTGGGATAACCCCTACATCACAGCATTCAATCTCTTTTGGCAGTTGCTCGAGCTGTCTCGGGCCCAAGTAGCGCACATACTTATCCAGTCCCAATCTATTGACGTTTTGCATGACCTGTTCAAGGTACGGGGTGCTGCGTCCATAGACGCGAAGCTCCAAATTTGGAACAGTCTCGACAATGCGGGCTACTGCATCAACGGCGAGGTCCAGGCCGTTTCTCTCGACCAATGACCCATGATACATCACCACGAATGGCGCTTCAGGAGCGGGAAGGGAGTAAGACTCTGGCACACGCGAGGGGAAGATCTCCGGATCAGGACAATTCATAATGACCGCGATCTTCTCGGCGCGACAGCTCCGTTCGGAGAAGATCTTTCTGCACGCTTCATTGACAGTAATCACAAGGTCTGCGCGGCCGATGCTCCATTTCTCCAGAAGACGAATGACCCGGACCGGGATGCTGTTGTCGGTCATCCCGAAGATGGTCGTCATCAGCTCAGGCATCGGATCATGCTGGTCCAGAATGACCTTTGCTCCAAACAGCTTAGGCAGAAGAGCGCTTAACACCAGTATGTCGGGCATGTTATGCACATACACGAGGTCGTAACGGCGTCGCGGCATTCTCCTCGCCAGAATTGCGGCCGACCAGGCAATGAAAGAGGCGTATTGATAAGCGTAGGAGACAACCCCTCCTCGGAAGTGTCGAATAGGGATTCGCGTGATCTCGAGATTGCCGACGCGCTCTTTTCTTGGGAGCTTGTCCTCCGCTTCACAGATCAGGTCGATGCTCATACCTTCCTTGAGGAGCGCCTCCGCGGCCCGTCGAGGCCGTGGATCGGCAGGGTATGAGGAGAAAACAACCATTCCGGCCCGCTTTCCGGCCAGCCTGGATCCTGATTTGGTCATCGGTATCGGTGAAAGGGGCAGTTCTGCCGCGAGAACAGTATTGCTTCCAAATTCATAGTCTGTTTGGGCTGTCACGAGGAAGGGTCACACCGCCAGTTGCTCGGCGGCCATCGCATTCGGAATTCCGTGCGATTCACGCTCGATCTTCATCTGATTTGAACTATGGACAGCTTCGAGAAGCTTCGATTCAGTGAATCTGCGAAGAATCTCGATATTCGGCATCACACAGTGGCCACCGATGATACCGGGAAAATATTTCACAGAGGGGAAGAACTTGATCTCGTCGTAAAACGAGATGATCTCCTCGTAGTTTGCACCTGCCTTGTCGCAGTATCGCTCGATTTCCTGGGCCCACGCGATCATCAGGCCAAAATAGGTGGTTTCGGTGAGTTTCGCGAGTTCAGTGGCCTCGGGGCTGGAGAGCACCTTGGTTTTTAAGCCTGCTGACTGGAAATGCTGTGCCACTTGTTCACCGGCCGCAGTGTTGAGGGAACCGATGAACTTGGTGTAATGTGACAATTCCTCTAGCATCCGCGCGTGCTTACCGCGTACAGGGCTATTTACAATCGTGGCCCCTGTACGCTCCGCGATCAGGCGCGTCGTTCCAACTGAAACGGTACTGTTGATCACAGTGATCTTGGGCTGGAAGCGCTCGATGTAACGAGCGGTTTCCCCAACAAAATCCCTTATCTGGAATGGATAGCACACGTGGAGAAAGTCAGTCTGCTCAACTTCGTCATCCAGGGGTGCTATATCTACCCCAACCGTTCGATGCGATTTCGATAGGAGCTCGAAGAGCGGTCTGCCGACTTCCCCGAGCCCGACGACAACAACGCAGCCTTTATCCGTCACGGATTTATTTCCTCCTCGTGAACATACTGTCCATCTGGATCCTGGAGCTGAAGCTTATTGCGTGACAAGGATTCAATTATCCCTGGGCTCTACCTGAATTGAATTGCTTCTGTCGATGTTGCTTAAGCAGACACATTTGGTCCACTCGGAGAGGTCACCCTTAGGCCGTTTGCTCCGTGAGCAGTGCCGGAATCTCGACGCTCTCCACCTCTTTGTGAGAGCTTCGGGAAGTGAACGCGAAGATTTCCTCGGTCACTTGGGCCTGCTGTTCTGCGGTGAGATGCGGGAACATCGGAAGAGAAACGATCTCCGCCGCGATGCGACGCGCCACTGGGAAATCGCCGGGACTGTAATGGAGCCAGGAATATGCCTTCTGCATGTGCAGCGGGATGGGATAATGAATCCCGGTTCCGATGCCGGCGCCTTTCAAGTGCTTTATCATCTCGTCACGGTCTTGGGAGCGAATCACATAGAGGTGGTACACGGAGCGCGACCAGGAGGGCTCATGAGGACAGACGATCGCGTCATTGTCTGCAAGCAACCGCTCGTACTCGGCTGCCCGTTCGCGACGTTGAGCGTTCCACTGCGGCAGATATGCCAGCTTGACTTTGAGCAGGCCGGCCTGGATTGCGTCCAGGCGGCCGTTATAACCTTCCATGTCGTGGTAGTACTTGTGCGCCTGTCCGTGGTCGCGCAACATCCGCATCTTGGCCGCGGCTTTACTGTCGTTAGTAACAGCTGCTCCGGCTTCTCCGCAGGCTCCCAGATTCTTGCCCGGGTAGAAGCTGAAGGCCGCCGCGCGCCCCATCGAACCGGCCTTCATCCAGCGGTTCAGCCGCCGTGAGAAGTACTCCGCTCCGTGCGCCTGGCACGCGTCCTCGATCACCGCGAGGCCGTACTCTTCGGCGAGCGCGAGAATCCCATCCATGTCCGCCATCTGGCCGTAAAGGTGCACCGGCACTACCGCGGTTACACGACGATTGCTGCGCAGGCTGATCAGCGCTCCGGACTCGTTCCGCGTGCATTGCGCTCCCAGATACTCCCGTAGTCCTTCGACCGACAGGTTATAAGTCCGTTCGTCAATATCGACGAATTCCGGTAAGGCCCCAGTTTGGGAGATAGCTTCTGTAGTGGCGATGAAGGTGTGTGGCACAGTTACGACCACGTCGCCGCGCAGAATCCCGCACGCGATAAGAGCGAAGCGCAGCGCATCCGTACCGCTGCTGACCGCGATGGCGTGGTCCACTCCGCAGAATTCCGCAAAGGAGGCTTCGAATTCCTCAACCATCGGGCCGCCGATGAAGCCGGCCGTATGCAGCGCCTTGCCAAATACTCCTGTAAGTTCCTGTTCCATTTCTAAATGCGGCGTAACGAGATCGAGGAAAGGAATATTGCTAGCATCGGACATTTGGATCCTCCAAATTCGTCTCGATATAGCGCAGAACCCTGGCCGGGTTCCCGGCCACGATTGCGTTGGGTGGAACATCCTTGGTGACTACGCTACCGGCGCCCACAATCGCGTTTTCACCGACGTTGAGATTGCAGAGAAGGGTGGCGCCGGAACCGATCGACGCTCCTTTTCGAACGACTGTCGGTTCGACTTTCCAATCCGCTTCTGTTTGAAGTGTTCCAGCGGCAGTAGTAGAGCGCGGGTACGTGTCGTTGGTGAATGTCACTCCGTGACCGATGAAGACATAATCCTCAATCACCACGCCTTCGCAAATGAAGGTGTGGCTTGAGATCTTGCACCTTTTTCCCACGCGGGCATTCTTTTGAATCTCTACGAATGCGCCGATTGTGGTTTCGTCGCCGATCTCGCATCCATAAAGGTTGATAAAGCGAGAGAGTCTCACGTTCGCGCCGAACTTCACGTCATCGGCGATGCAATTCCAGGTGTTCACAGGCTGACGAGCGCTCCCTTGTTCTTGAGCGATTCTGTTGCGGCCTCCAGCATCTTCACGACGCGCAATCCGGCGCAGCCATCGTTATGTGGTTCCTGGCCGCTCGACACACAATCGACGAAATAGATCAGTTCCTGGCGCAAGGCCTCAACCTGTTCCAGTTGTGGAGCCCACATATCGCCTGAGCGATAACTTACGAGCAGGTCGTAAACACCCTCGCGGCTGGTGATCTTTACACCTTTGTCGTAGATCCGAAGTTTCTCGTCTGCTTCCAGGTCGTTCCACACTAGCATCCGTTTCTCTCCGCCGATGAGTGTAGTGCGAACCTTAACCGGGGACAGCCAATTCACATTGATGTGCGCAATTACACTGTCGGGGAAATAGAGCGTCATGAAGGCCACGTCCTCGTGACCATTCAGGTGACTCTGTCCAGTCGCCACAATCGCATCCGGGGTTGCATGGAGGAGATGATCCATAATCGACAGATCGTGCGGCGCCAGATCCCACAGAACGTTAATGTCGTGCTGGAAAAGTCCCAGATTGACGCGCGTTGAGTCATAGTAGTAGAGCCTTCCCAGCGTTCCCTCGTTCAGAAGCTGAGAGATTTTCGTCACCGCTCCGGTAAAAAGAAAAGTGTGATCCACCATGATCTTCAGGTTTTTTCTCAAGGCCAGGTCGATCAGCCGCTCTCCCTGCTCGGCCGTACTGGTAAATGGCTTCTCCACGAACACGTGCTTGCCGTTTTCAAGCGCCGCTTTTGCCAGGTCATAATGCGTCCACACCGGAGTTATGACGGCAATGGCGTCGATTTCCGGAGACGAAATCACCTCCTGTGCATCCGCAGTCAGGTGAATGCCGGGATGAGCTTTCTGCGCTCGCTGCCGCGCCTTCTCACTCAGTTCTGCAATAGAAACAACCTGGGAACCATCCAGACTAGCCAGGTTCCGCACCACATTAGGGCCCCAATATCCGTAACCAATTACTCCGAAGTTCACGACGTTTCACCATCCTTCCCAATGACCGGGCATTTCGGGTCGGCCCTGAGAAAATTGCGTGGAAATGGGGTGCTTTTTTTATGAAAGCCGTGCCGTCCGCCGGCTCACGGCTCTTAATAGGCGCCTTTGATCACTGCGGCAGGAGTGCGCATCATAATCTTGAAATCGAGCTTCAGAGACCAGAAGTTTGCATATTGCAGGTCCAGGCGGACCATGTCATCGAAGCTTACCCGGCTGCGCCCGGTCACCTGCCATAGCCCGGTAATCCCCGGCTTCACCTGTAAAAGCCGGCGCCGGTGCCAGGTTTGATATGCAGAAACTTCGTAGGGAATCGGTGGCCGTGGCCCAACCAGGGACATCTCTCCCCTCAGTACGTTAAGGAACTGCGGTAGTTCATCCAAACTGGTTCTGCGCAGGAACCGTCCCAGCGGCGTGATTCTCGGGTCGTCGACCAGCTTGTACACGCCTTCACCGCTTCCATGCTGCGAAATGTGTTCTGCATTGCCGGCGATCAGTTGCTTCACATACTCGTGGTGAACGCTGTGATCGTTACGATCCCGCATCGATCGGAATTTCAGAAAGGTGAAGTACCGGCCGTGCTGCCCCACGCGCTGTTGCTTGAAGAAGATCGGGCCCTTGGATGTCACCTTCACGGCAATCGCAATCGCAACAAACAGCGGAAGAGACAAGATCAGAAGAAGCGCGCTGCCAAGGATGTCAACGGTTCGCTTGAGAATCTGCGTCGTGCGCTTGCCCTTCACCGCCTCATGCAGATCCGGATAGAGTACCGGATTGCTCGGGCCGCCGGAATCGTTCTCATTCCACTCGTCGGGGAAGAAGTGGAGCGAGATGGAAATCTGGCTGAACTGCTCAAAGGTGAGTTTGCCCTGCAATACGGCACTCACTCTGCTCAGGATGTTGTCAAGCGAAGTGTTCTTGCAATCAGAAGCAAGCCCGGTGAACAGCACCGCGATCGCCTGATGTTGCCGGTACCATCCGATCACATCTGTATCCCTCGTGGTCGACAGCAGTACGGTCATCAGGTTATAGAAAGCGCTGGTGAATTGTCCTGGCTTCTGACGGTCAACGCACTCGAGCAGCATCAGCAAGAAGGGCTCGCTCGTTCGCTCCGTCCTCTTCCGCTCGATGGTGATCATTCGCCGGAAGGCCTCTTCGCTCAGAACTTCCCGAACCACTTCGGATTGAGAACCAGACAGAAGGTCTTCCAGATGCAAGGCATTCCGCACGTGTGGACGAGTCAAGGCTTACTCCTTTCTTCGATCGTCAGATTTGGAATGGCCCTGTTGTAGCGTTGGTTGGTAGTCTTCTTGGATCGATTCAGACTATGGAAGTCGCGACTGGCAGCCGGGGCGGATATGGGGATCTGCTCCGCAGGGGGCTGCGCTTCAGATCATTGGACGATAAGAATCACGGGCGTTGTCATCACCGTGGTTCCGGAGGTCGCCGTCACGGTGATGGTATAGGAGCCGGCGGTTGTGCCGGTGGCGGTTTCTACACCGGCGACTGCGTTATGCAGGCTCGCAGCGCAACCGGTTGTAGCCATTGCGAGCGTTACCAGCAGTACCATCGCGGCCGTCAGGTTGCGCCAGCGGCGCCATCCCGGAACCCACAGCAGCAGGATGCAGGCCAACGCGGAACCAGCTTCAGTCTGTAGCCCGAAGAGGGGAGCACGGGAAGCAGGAGCCGATACCTCATTCTGGGGCGTTGTGGAGACCGTGAGCGTTGCGGTTGCGGGATTTGCGCTCGAGAGAGTGACAGATTCGGCCCTGCCGAAACTGAGCGCGGGCAGGTTCTGGGCGCCGGCCGGCTTGGAGGTGATGTTTGCTGCGAGGATTACCGTCCCCGTAAAGCCGGCGAGCGGAGTCACAGTAATGGTCGAGGTGTTGCCGCTGCTGGCGCCCGAGATAACGGTAACGGGTGTGCCGGTCACGTTAAAGGATGGGTTCTGCGGGTTGCTGGTAGCGGGCTGCGACGCTGAGAATCCTTCGATCCAGGCTCGCACATCGAGCGATCCGAGGCCGGTAACTTCGTCATAACCTGTTCCCACCAGATATCCTGCTTGTCCTCCGTTCAGCCCGCCTGGAGCGGCCATCGAGTTGTTGCATAGACTAGGCACGGTGAGGCTGCAGCCGCTGACTCCGCTGCTGGCCAGTGTGATGTCGTGGAACACAGATGGCGTGGCAGATTGCATCGCATAGAATCGCGGATTGAGGTCGCCCTGTGCCTGCCCGCCCATTGCCTGGTCGAGCAACGCGGCAATTCCCGCCATGCCCGGAGCCGCAGTCGATGTTCCGCAGAAGGTCACGAAGGTGTAGTTGCCGCTTGCATCCTCCACGCAGCTTCCACCCGCGGCGGCCAGGCAGCCAAAATATGCCTCCCGACAAGAGGCAGAGAATGCGAGGTCAGGCGTATACCGTCCGGCATTCGCCGCGGGCACGCCGACCGTCCCTTTTTGCCACGAAGGGATCGCAATATAGTTGCTCACGCCGCCGCCCGAGGCAGCGGCCTGCGTGGTTGACGAAGGAGTGAGTGGCTCGTTCCATGCGCCTTCCGGGATGTAACTCAGTGCCGAACCAAGCCGAGAGCCATTGGCGCCGCTCCAGTACTCGTCGGCGTTAGTCGCATCGTTGAAGTCCGTCCCACCCACGCATGTGGCATAGCTCGACGCACAGAGGTAGTTTGGGCTGATGGCGCCGGGCGATGCTGGCGGGGTCGCGAAGGATACATCGCAACCGGCCGCGCCGGAATCCCCTGAAGAGACAAACACCGAGATACCTTCAGCGGCAGCCTGTTCGAACAAGTGGTCCCAATAGGAGACTCCCGAGGGACCCGCGTCCGATTCGCAGTCGCTAAAGCTGATGTTGACGATCTGCGCGGGAACCGGAGTAGTTTGAATCAGATATTGCGCCGCCGCGCCGATTCCGTCGTTTGCGCCCGAAGGGGAAGACGCCACCAGGAGCAGATTGGCGTCCTGGGCAACGCTGCCGGCGCGCGTCACGTCGAGGGTCGCCTCACTCTGCCCGCTCATGCAGTTGCTGCACGACTGCGGCGCAGTGTAAGGCGTACCAGGATTCACGCCGCCGAATGCGGCGGGCACCACCTCGCTGGGGTCGGCGAAGCTGCTACCTGTAAATTGGCGAAAGTGATCGAGATCGGTGAAATCAACGAACGACCAACCGACAATGCCGATGGTCACGCCCGCGCCGCTTAGATTGGCGGGAAGATCGTAGATGGTCGCAAAATCGCCAGGGGCAAGAAACCGATTGCCGCCTTCGCTGAACTCGGTCGACTGCTCCTGGCTAACCAGATGCGCAGGACGGTCCTGAATGTCATAGAGGCCGCGCACCGCCGCGATTGCGGGTGCCAGCGCGGCGGGAATCATGGGATCGCTGGCCACGCTCAGACGCCTTTTTCCCGCGACGTTATAGTAGTGCATCTGGGTGTGGAAGGCCCGCGCTACGTCCGCCGTTGAGCCGCCAAAGCCAATGAAATCACGGCCCGGCGCGACCCAGTTCACATTGAGCCCCTGGGATTCGAGCCATGCGCGTAGCGCAGCCAGGTCGTGATCCGATAATCCATAGCGCTCACCCACCTGCTGGGGCGTGAGCCAATGGTGGAAGTTGGGCGATGCTGGATTCTGTTGATCGGCGAGCAATTGCTGGAATGCCCTTTCCTGTTCCGGCGAGCGCTTGAGCACCAATTCGAGTTGGTTCAGCTGGAGGTCGGCGGGCGCGACGCCGGCATCATCGTGTGCATTGGCCCACAGTGGGTGGTGATCGGCCAGCACCTGCAGGCGCGCAAGATTGACGCTTTGCGCGATCCGTTCAGGTGCCTGCGCAAAGGCGGCGGCGCACGCGGCAAAGAGACCGACTGTCACCAGCGAATCGATAGCAAACCCGCGCATTCGGCGCGTGAATGCGATGGGCGCGGCTGATGAGGGCAGAAAACGGCGTTCCTGCATCGAAGACTTCAAGATTTTCAGGAAAAACCGTCGATTCCTGACTTGAAGATGGATTTGGATTGGCTCCATTGTGCGGATTTTTTGCGGCGGGTTGCGAGGCGCCAACGGCGCTCTCTAGATTTCCGCGCGCCACCAAAGAACCAGAAGCGTGTGTCTCCGAAAACGGACTCAGTCTACGGTAGCTTCCTGCCCCTCTGGGGTTTTGGTTGTGCGGCCGTAATAGTAATCGTAGCCGTCAATGTTGCTATTCGAAGCGTTCAAGAGTACGCCAATCACCTTGTTGGGATCGAGTGCTTCCAGACCCTTTTGTAGTGTCCGCTTCCTGGTTGTTCCGTGACGGGCCACGATCAGAATTCCGTCTGCCAACCGCGCCCATATGCTGGTGTCGACCAGAGGCAGCACCGGGGGCGAATCAATCACGATCGTGTCAAACCAGGAGTTCAGCGTCGTCATCAAAGCGGGCAGTTGTGGGGACTGAAGCAATTCCCGGATATCGCCCCGGTTGTCGCCCGCTGGCAAGAACCAGATGCCCGCTTTGGGAAGATGATAGAGGCTGGCGGTCAGGCTGCGTTTGCCCCGGAGATAATTGCAGAGCCCCGGAACTTGGGCGAGTCCGAAGATCTCCGATTGCGCGGGCCGCCGCACATCGCCTTCCAGAAGCAGCACCTTCTGTTTCGCCCTGGAACCGAGTGTGCAGGCCAGATTAGCGGCCACGACGCTCTTGCCTTCCTTCGGTACAGTACTCGTGATCAGCAGACTCTTGAATTTCCGCCCCCCGCGCAGGTTGCGCAGCCGCATACACAGAAGATGGAACGCTTCCATTGCAGGGCTATCGCTATCGCCCAGGCATACCAGGCGGCTGTGCCTGGATTGCGAAATGTCTAGTGCCTGGAACTGGCTGAAGATCTCCCGTTCTTGCTCATCCTGCAGTGCATTTGTGACTGCAATCAGATCCGTCTCTGTTGCGCCCAGCCCGAGGCCCTCGCCGCTGAACAGCGGACCCTGATGCTCCGTCACGGATTCGGCCGGCTGTTCCTGCGGCGACTCAGAGCTGCGTTGAGCCGTGGCCTCGCGCTCCGCACGCTCCAGCAGTTCAATGGCAGTCAGCGGCCTTCGCTCATCTGCTTTGGCGCGCTCTGCCTGCGACCGCTGCAATCCGTCAAATATGTAGCTCATGTTTACTCTGCTCTGATGCAACTGCCGATTCGGAACGCGGGCTGTTCGCGTCGGGTTTCCGCAGGCTGGCGAAGAGATCGAGCATGGCGCTCGCCGCCTGGCGGAGATCAATCTCGCTGGTTCTCCCAGTTTCTTCGTCGTTGCGCGACGACGTCACATCCAGCCGGAACTCCCTCGCGACATCTTCGATAATCTCGGGAGTTACGGAATGGCACTGCCGGGCATAGGCCGCAATCAGCGCGTTCTCACAGATCGTGTTGATAAGCCGCGGTAGGCCTTTCGAGTGCTCGAACACCGCTGCCGCTGTGTTCGCGGGGAATATAGGGTCGCCCTGGAGGTCGGCCCCGGCAATCTGCAATCGCTTCTCGATATACGCCTCGGTTTCGGTGATCTCCAGCGGCGCCAGATGTGCGCGTAGCCCAATTCTCTGCTTCAGTTGGCGCAAGCCGAGGGAATCGAGTTTGTAGTCGAGTTCCGGTTGCCCTACCAGCACGATCTGCAGCAGTTTGTCGTCGGCCGTCTCCAGGTTCGAGAGCAAACGGATCTCTTCGAGTATGTCCTCGGAGAGAAGGTGGGCCTCGTCCACGATTAGCACCGTGGTCAGTCTTTTCGCTCCCCGGGAAACCAGGAACTGGCCCAACTCGAGCAGCAACTCACTCTTGTTCTTGCCTGAGGCCTGAAGACCAAGATCGGAGAGAATGTACTGCAGAAACTCCGTTGGCGAGAGTCGGCCATTGAATACGTAGGCGTACGCGATGTCCTTGCTTTCCTTAAGCAGCCTTAGCAGGCAGCGCAGCAAAAGCGTCTTTCCCGTGCCCACTTCTCCCGTGACGACTACAAAACCCTTATGCCAGCGAACCCCGTAGTACAGCGCGGCCAGCGCTTCATTGTGCCCTCTCGTTGACACAAAGCAGTTTGGATCGGGGGTCAGGTCGAATGGATTGCGAGCGAGATGGAAGAATGATTTGTACATTGCCACGCGAGCTACGAATGCAGATAACTGAATACTGAACCGGAAAGGATGGCGCCTACCACCAGCACGGCCATGGCCCAGCCCAGAGCCGCTCTGAATTTCCTGCGCCTGGTGTCAGACGGGTCCGGAATTTCAGGGATTTCGCAGATCTCCGGAGCGGGAATCAGCTTTTCGATCTCCCGGTCGCTGTAAAGGCGGTCGTCCCGGAATTCCAGTAGCACCACCACCAGTAGCCCCAGCGCCAACCCTGCGCCTACTCCCGCTTCACACATCTTCAGGCGATTGGGGAAATCGGGCCGCAGCGGCAGACTCGGAGGATCGATCATTATAAACCGTTCGCCCTCCTGCATCTGCTCCATGCTGGTAGCCATCTGCGAATCGCTTTCTTTCTTCAGGAGGTCGTTATAGTTTTGCTGGGACTGTTCATAGCCCCGCGTCAGATCCGCCATCTGCTGACCGACTGCAGGTTCCCCGCTCAACCGCGCTTGATATTGGTTGATCCTGGATTTAAGGTTGTCGATCGCCGTTTGTCGGCTTGAAATCTCCAGCTGATCGGCCTTAAGCTGGCTTTCGAGCTGCAAGAGCGGTGCATCCTGCGCGGAATTTTCGATCGCTTGCACCTGGACGTTGACGCCATTCTCCTTGCCGTCCGGCGACTTCTTCAGGCTGGCGATCAGCTGCTCTCTAGTCTTCTCCATATCCGCGATCTCGGCCTTCACCTGTTGAACTTCGGGATACTGACTCGTGTATCGGGTCAATAGATCCTGCAGCTTTGACTTCAGTATGTCGATCTGCTGGTCAATGGCCCCCAGACTGGAAGGAGCTCCACCGGCCGTGGTCCCGCGCGTTCCATTCAGGGCGCGGTATTGCTCGATCAGCGATTGATGGTAGACGCTCTGCTGTCTTGCCGCATTCAGCGCGTCCTGTTCATTTTGCAGCTGAGATTGCAATCCGCTCAGAATCTGTAGATTAGTTGCCTCTTCGGTGGGCAACTCCCACTCATGCGCTGCCTGAAACGCCCGAACCTTCGCATCCTGATCGGCCAGGCTTGCGCGAGCGGTCGCCAGCTGGGACTCAAGGAATTGCGTAGTGTTTTCCGACTGCTGCTCGCGGACATTCAGATTCTCATCGATAAACAAGTTTGTCAGTTCGCTTGTCACCTGTTGCGCCGTATGGGGATCCGGCGCGGAGTAATTGACTCGGAACGCCGTGATTGCCTGACTCTGCGGATCCCTTACCAGCTCGATGTCGATTTCTTTGCGCATCAGCCCTACCCGTCCGTCTGGTGTAGAACTGGTCTGATAAATACGGGCGAGTATTGATTTCCAATGACTTACGCGGACGAAGGCCCAATGATCGGACTGGCTCGTAGATGGCTGATCTTTGCTCTGGTAAAGATGCAGCTTGTCGATAAGCAGAAGAAGGCGTGATCGGCTCAAAATCTGCTGCGTGATGCTTTGCAGCCTGTCTTGCAGATTGTCGTTCACGTTGGGTAGGACATAGTTCTTGGGCATCGTCGGTTCTTCCACCAGGATCAGCGTGCTCGACTTGTACCGGGCCGGGAGAATCCAGCTTGATCCCCACACCGCCGCCCATCCCAGCAACAGCAAGATGAGGAAGATCAAATGACGGCGGCGAACAATGTCGAGATAGCGCCGCAAATCGACTGGTTGTGTTGCGTTTTCTTCTAGTGTTTCTTCAGACATGACTACCTTCCCAGTGGGCGCTCGAAATGCCAGACAAGGGAGATTGCCTCGCGATCACTGTTCGGGTCAGCCGCTATCGCGGCGATTCCGTCGTAACTTTGGTGTATGCGAGTGTAATCGAACGCGACGCTGAATTGCTCCCCCAAGGAGTGATTAAGCGCCGCGCTTCCGGAGACCGAATGGCCGCTTTGCCCTCCAAAGGGAAGAAGCGCACTAACAGTTTTATTGACGGAGTAAGCTCCCGAAGCTGACGCAGTCCACGTGCTCGCCATCTGCCACCGCGCAGTAGCGTTGGCGCTCCTCGAGTGGTAGGCTCCGAGCAATCCGCCGCCTCCGGTGACTCCCTGCGAGTAACTCGCTGCAAAGCTGGTGTGGGTCCCCTGCCAACCCATGCTCGGCGACAGGGAAAGCCCCCAGGAACTCATTGCGGGCAGCGGCGTCTCGACTGTCCGGTAGTACTGCGGGCCGCCGGATACCGACAGCGAAAGCCTCGCCGTTGGATGGAAAGTGTAAAACCCCGAGATGGTCTGCGTCTGTGTCGAAAAGGTTCCACCCGTTGGAGTCGCCAGCATATCCATATACTCATAGGTGGCGCCGAGGTATTGGGAACCAATACGGCGATTGTAAAAGACAGTACCGCCGCGCGAGTTCGAGTCATAGAGGCCAGGTGTCTGAGCCGGGTTAGGATAGTGCAGCTCCGTTGCTAGACCGGAGCCCCCGATCATCACGTTGAGACCCGTCTGCATGGTAAGCTCCACATTGGCGAAATTCGTCAGCCGCTTTGCAAAGGGAGGAATAACACCCGGCGTCGAGGATTCCGGCAACCCCGATACCGTACCTCCGGCCCCGGCATTCCCGGGAATGAAGGGGGACGAGCTGTCTTGAAAACTGTCGGAGGAACTGAACGTCGCATGCTCGGCCAGGCGAAAATCGTAGCCAACCGTTGCAGTGTTATCGACTTCGTTCAGCGCGCTCGATGGTTGGTAGAAGGTAAATCCGGGACTGTAGGTGAATATCGTGTGCTGCCTGGCCGTAGTTGAGTCATAGGCGATCGTCGGAAACAGCGACACGGTCGTCTCAGGGATCGATGTGTCACCGCTGCCTGCGTAGAGATTGCTGATGTAGGACGTGGTAGAGGTAAGCCCGCCGCGCAGATAATTGGTCCGCACTTCAGAGCCTAATTCCGTCGGATAGCCCGTCCCGTTCACTGGTGGAGGCGTCATCATCTGCGTCTGCGATGTCGGGAATCCCCCCGCGGCGTCTGGCGCAACCTGTGGCCTTGCCGTCGCCGCTGTCAGCATCACAATCAGTAAAACTCGTCCGCGCATAGGCGGCCTTTATGGTACGACTATCGTGTCGTTGGGCTTCAGTTTGATATTCTCATCCGGGTGTTTGCCCCGAATGACATCTTTGTAGTTGAAGCTGATGCGGGTTTCACTACCTTCGGGACTTCGCCGCAGAACGTAGATATCCTTTTGCTTCGCGAAATCCTGGAATCCCCCGGCCTCTGCAATTGCGTCCAGAATGGTTGTGGTCGTCAGCAGAGGATACGATCCAGGTTTTAGCACGCGTCCCAGAATATTGAATTTCTGGCTGTTCATCTGCAGAACAATCACGGTTACTTTTGGCGCCGATAGGTAAGACCGAAGTTTGGCAGTGATTTCGTCTTTGAGCTGTGGTGGAGTGCGCCCGGCGGCCTGTACCTCTCCGATGAGGGGCAGCGATATCTTGCCATCTGATCGCACTGGAACAGACTGAGTGAGCTGCTGTTCATCCCAGACGTTAATTCCCAGCATGTCGTCATCCCCAATGACGTAGTCCGCGCCCGGCGAAGTTATCACGTCCGGCGCCACCGGCTGTGCTGGGTGGTCAGAGCCGGCATTTGCTTGTCCCAGCGCGAGCCCGGAGAGTGCGAGCACGAAGACTCCGATGGTCAGAAGGCTCCTCGAAGCGATTTTCATATGGCGCCAGCGCAGCTATTGATGGTAAGTTCCGGTTCCTTCAGCGTCATTACCCTATTTCTCGCACTCACCGCATCACGCTGCTATTCCATGGTTTGGGCGACCGGCTGCAGTCCTTTCTGGGCAGGGTATTCTTGCGAGTCGCGTGCCGACCGGCTCGACATCGTCGGCATCCACTTCCACTGCAACGCTGCGCATGATCGCGTCCAGTGACAAAACCACGCGGAAGTCGTTTTTCATGCGAACCAAGATTCCCTCTACGCCGGTCATTACCCCAGACTTAATGCGTACTCTTTCGCCCACGGTTAGGTATGGATGCGGCTCGATCTTGCCCATCTGCAAGCCAAGACGTATTGCTTCGATGTCGGAATCGGGCACGGACCACGGTTCTCGCCCTGAGCCCACGATCGACAGCACCCCCGGCACGCTCAGCACGGCGCCCCGCGCCCCCCCCACGATGCGGACAAAAACGTAGGTCGGGAACAGTGGCAGTTCCAGAACGACCGGGCGGCTCTTCTTCCATCGCCGGGTCGTCCGGTAGAGTGGCAAGAAATTCTTGATCTGGCGATGCGCCAGCATTTCGGACACATGCTTTTCGTGGCGGGGGGTAGTGTACAGTGCAAACCACCGCAGCGAGGCGTCCGCATCGGCGCAGACTGCCCCAAAATTCTCTACACCCGTCGCTAGTTCGGTAATTTCAGACATAGCTTCGCTATCCTTACTCGGAAGGTCCTGTTTTCCACAGCCTCTTCGAAGAAAAAACTGCTCATCGAAGAGGCACGTCTAACATTGCATACCCGCCTAAAATTGGGGCTTCCAAAGCTTATTCGGAAATCTCCAGGCGCGAAAGTGCCGATGCCGTTTCTTCAGGGTAAAACTGTACCGAAGCGGCGAAACCCCCTCGGGGGTTTTCACTCCCTCGGGAGCCGCGGGGCTCGACGCGAACGACTACGCCTTCACCAGCCAAGGACATCCCGACGCCGGGTTCCGTCAGCTTGGGGAGCAAGATGTCCAACTGCACGAGCGCTCCCACTGGCGGCAATTCATCCGTTACGACGTAAACCCCGGAAGCATTGATGTCACGAGTCAGACCCTTGGCTCTTTGCGGCTCCTTCTCGTGGGACGCCCACAAGAAGTGCACCGGAGCGCTCAACCGGTAGCGGTTGGCTTTTCGCAGATCTAAAGAATCGTGCATGAGATCGTCGCTTTCAATCCATCCGCAACGGGCCAGCATTAAACTGCATCAAGGAATTCCAATGTACTGGCTGAGGAAGAAGCTCACAAGAGACCGAAACACCCGGAGAAGCCCTCCCCTCTTACGTAGCGCCACGCTAGAGACATCGGTCTCGGCCTGTATTCGTGCTTCTGCATGTTCCGCAGGTCATTCGGCCCGGGCAAAGACTAGAGAACTTTCACTTCGGGCGGGCTAGAGTCATTAGTCTCTGGTAACTTGCAGGAGTAACTGTCTTGTGAGTACTTCGAGGATCATACAGTTTACCTTTAGTCACTCTTGTCCAAATTGCGCTTTCGTCCGCGTAAGTCATGTAAAATCAATACTTGCCCGTATTTATCAGACCAGTTCTAGTAATCGATAGCGCAGGGTCGAAGCAAAATCTCGCCCCCAAGGCTAGGCCCCTAAACCGCGACGCACATCAGAATTTAATCTGAGGATCACAACGAACGATGGTTTTGTGATTGACAAGTGCGCCCTTCCTGGCTAGAATTCGTGCTACTGGGGTCTCTCAAATAGGTGAATGGGGTGCTGTTGCGTGAATGCTGCTCGTTGGCGCTTGCGCACGGCGCTTTAGTCTCAGAATTTGATGCCCCATTGTTTTTCCCCTAGGGCCAAGTGCAGGGATGTCGGTTGCACGCGTAGTACCGGGTTCCGTGCAACTTCGCTTTACTATTGATGCCGGATCACGCGACAGGGCGTTGAGCTGCCTCTACCGTGAAGCCCGCCTCAAGAATGGCCGATATATCCCTGCGACGATGAGAACCTTTTATGAGGTCCCAGTAGCAACTAAGGGATTTCGCGGGGTGTGTGAGCCATGACTTCTAAGCGAACCGACATATCCGTTCTTTTCGCATCTCCGCACGAACTGACGTGCGAGTTGCTGATGATGGCGCTGAGCCGGCGTAAGCACTTTCACGTGGTCGCCAGCGCCAGTACCGCACAGGCAGTCCTCGAAGCCGTGCAGTCGACAGTCGTAGATGTCGCACTGATCAGCGCGACCCTAGCAGACGGGCCGATGAGCGGCTTAGCTGTCTTGCGGCAGATCCCTGAGCGTTCCCCGCACGTAAAATCGGTGATTCTGTTCTCCGATGCTGAACGCCATTTAGTCGTGGACGCATTTCGGGCCGGCGCGAAAGGCGTCTTTTGCCTTTCGCAGTCTAACTTTAAAGTGCTATGCCGGTGCGTAGAGCAGATCCACGCGGGGCAGGTATGGGGAAATTCCTCCGAACTTTCGGACGTGGTCCGGGCGTTTTCCCAAGTTTCACCAATGCGGGTAGTAAACACAGACGGAATGCGGTTGCTGACCAAGCGGGAAGAAGAGGTCGTGCGCCTAGTGGCCGATGGTTTGCAGAACCGCGAGATCGCCGAGGAACTGAAGCTAAGCGAACATACCATCAAGAACTACTTGTTTCGTATTTTCGACAAGCTCGGCGTTTCGTCGCGTGTCGAGCTGGTTCTGTATGCGGCCAGTAGCGCCAAAGCGGTGCAGACCGAGAGCGTCCAGAGTGAAAAGCAGGAAAGGAAGCCGCTTGGCAGGGCAGAGATTGCCGGCAAGGTGCCGGCGTTCGCATGTCGGCGTTCGGTGGCTTGAATTTGGTTCTTCGTTCAGCGCCCAGGGTCGGCTAGCAGTTGCGTAGATTACCGTAGCTTGTTACGGCCGCCGCGAATCCCTTGCCGGCCTCCTTTTCTCCTTCCCCTCCCACGGTTTGATTTGTCGTGGTTAATTTGGTTTTAATCTCCCGCCTCCTCATGCAATGAATCCACCACGACGTCCGGCATTTCCTCGATGAGAACTCGTTTGGGCACAAGCAGTTAGCGTAGGGGCTTCAACGCTCATACATGTATGCTGTAAGATGCATCACAACAAGGAAATTACATGCCCACCGCAAAGAAGGCCACAACCCGACCGAAGCGTAGAGTCGTTGCTCCTGCAGAGAAGCGCACTCAGCTTCGGCTTACAGTCGATTCCAGATTCACCAAGAGCCATTTCAACCAGCTCTTTGCCATGCTCAAAATCCGGGAAAAGAACGCCCTAGCTGAGCACATCATCATGAGTTTCAAAAGCAAGGCGGCTCAGGCGCAACTTGTTGCGTTCTACAACAACCAGTGGCTGAACATTCCATTTCAAACTATTGACACCGCATTCGTGTTTCCGTTGACCTACGAGATAGCCGATGAACTGGAGAGGATCGGAGGGGAGGTTCTCTGCGGAGTCAATCGGTCGAAGACATTTCGCGTGATGGTGGCCTATTTTGCCTTCGTGCATAAGCTCAAAAATCCAACTCAGGTTGCGGTGGCCTAGCCTTTCAGATCAGCGCCAAGCAGCAGGCGAGCGCACACGGGATGATTGTGAAGAGTCTGCTGCAGACCTGCCGCGACGCGTTGTTTACTCTTCCGTGGTGGATGATAACGGTGTTGTTCGATCATCGCCTACCTACCATCCCTTTCATTGCTGTGCGTTCTGAGATTACTGCGCATCAGCCGATGTGCCATCTGGCGGGCTTGCACAACCAGATCGATGATCTCTTGTCGCTTCCCCTCGTGAATCGATACCTTGAAAGTCTGCTGGCCCGTGGGAGACCTGAGAAGAGCGATGGTCAGATTGCCGTCTACGTTTGCCTTCGGTTGCCGAATATGCAATCGATCATCTAAAGCGGCTTCTTGGCAGCAAGATGCTTGTTGATTTCAACGAGGCTACCGTCATTCACTAACAGAATGCGCGCCTCGGTGAGGGCGCCGCACCAAAGAGCGTCAACGAAGAAGTCGGTTTTCTGCTTCGCATCCTGGGCGATCCCGGCGACTTGCTCCGTATCCGGCTTCGCAAAAGGAAGATGCTCAAGCTGAAGGTTCGCCAAACAGTCGGAAAGGCCTATACCCCGGCGGAAAAGGACCGGATGCTGGAACAGGCCCGCACGGCTCGTTCCTCGCACATCTATCCTGCGTTAACGCTGGCGCTCAACGCCGGGATGCGCGACGCCGAGATCAGGAACATGACTTGGGAGCAGATCGACTTCACCAAGAAATACCTGGCTGTGGGGAGCAGCAAAACCGAGGCCGGCGAGGGACGGACGATCCCGTTGAATTCGAATCTATTCGAGGTCTTATCCGAGTATGCCGGCTGGTACCGGGAGAAATTCGGGGAGCCCCGAGCTGAGTGGTATGTCTTTCCCTTCGGAAAGCCGAGTCCGAGTGACCCCACGCGCCCCGTCACCACCCTCAAGACGGCCTGGAACAATGTTCGGAAAAACGCCCAGGTGAAAGGCCGTTGGCACGACAACCGGCACACGCTCATCACCGACCTTGCGGAAAGCGGTGCAGGCGATCAGACCATCATGGACATCGCCGGACACGTTTCCAAGCAAATGCTCAAGCACTACAGCCATATCCGTATGGAAGCGAAGCGCCGTGCCCTGGAGTCCATTGTCACGGTGCGGCCGGCCACGAAGGAATCCGGCCAGGAGACAGGGCAGGCCGAGGGGTACCCAGAAGAGTCCCCACATGGGTTGCAAAACGGGAGCAAGCCAATAGACAGGAGGCGTGCGACGGTTAAAGCCGGAAACGCTTACCTAGCCAACAAAGCTGAGCGACATTGCTCAGAATCGCCAACAAATACGCAGGATTTTGATGTGGGGTACCCACAAAAGTCCCCACAGTCGGGCATTTCTGAGGTTGAGAAGGGAGTTAAGAAGAGGTGTAAATCATTGAATCTAAATGGTGGACGCGGAAGGAATCGAACCTTCAACCTGTCGGTTAAGAGCCGAATGCTCTGCCAGTTGAGCTACGCGTCCGGATAATAACTAAGGATGGAAGCAGGAGAATTTCCCTCACAATCCGGGCTGATTGGGAACTTCCCCGTACCTAGGAAAATATAGCAC
Organism: uncultured Acidobacteriota bacterium; assembly: GCA_963808795.1. GTDB lineage: Bacteria > Acidobacteriota > Terriglobia > Terriglobales > Acidobacteriaceae > Telmatobacter. The sequence goes on along the minus strand of CAWEGL010000009.1, from coordinate 79,976 downwards.
GGACCTCAAGCAGACTCCAAAGGCACAACCGTCTGCGAGCCGGAATCTTCTGATAGCGGAGATTCCGGCCGGGATCCGGATGAGTCTCCTGCTTATGGTTGCCCGGTGTCCCGTGCCGCTGCGGCTTCCATGCGCGGCAAAAGGGCCCTCATCTGGGCGAATTCCGGATCTTCGTGGAGAGGCTGCAGTCTGGGATCGGCAAGCATCTGGTAGAACCACGGGCAGCGCACCTGGTCCGATTTTCGCAGCTCGGCAAGCGCCGCATTGCGCTCGCCAAGAACCACATAAGCGGCCGCGGTGAACGTATTCAGGACAAAGCGTTCCCGGCTCAGCCATTCGAGCCGCTCCAGAATGATGCGCGCCTCATCCATGTGGCCCGCGCAGGCCAGCGCATAAGCGTGCGCGGCCGTGGCCATGTCCAGGTACGGACACCTTTGCGTTAGCTCCTGCGCCAGCTCGACTCCTCGCGCCGCATCCCCGTTATAGGCCAGGATTAGCGCTCCGTAAAGTCTCGCCTCTTCGTGTTCCGGGAAGATCGCCAGTGCATGCTCGATCTGCTGCATGCTTGCGGCAGGCTCTCCGGCCAAGTGCAAGGCCCAGCCCAGGCGGGCTTGCAGCCAGGCAGAATAAGGGTCCAAATGGATGGCGGCGTTCAGGGTCTCGATGGCCTCGCCAAAACGATGGCGGCTGAGAGAAAACATGGTGCGCGCTCGCGTGACCCAGGGATCGTGGGGAAGATGGGCGGAGAGGGAAAATGCCCGAAGCGCCGCAGTCAAATCCCGGTCCACATGAAACTTGATCCACCCCAGCGCGGGCAAAATGGCCTCATTGCGCATGGCCAGATCGGAGATCGACTCCCTATCCCAGCGGTAAGAAGCGCCCGCGCCAACCCCCGGCTCGACCATACGCCGGACAATGTCCGCGGCAATGGACGGAGACATGAAGCCGTAGAAGGTTTGGGTGATGCACAGATGCGCCAGATCCACACGCGCGGCAATCAACGACGGATCGAGATCGACGGCGTATAAGAGTCGCTGCAGCCCGTCCTGCATCTGGTGCCGCTCAAAGGTCTGCCATTCATAATGGGCGCGCTGGGAAATTTCGTACGCCTCGCGTTGCTGGGGCGTGTTCTCCGCGCTGCTGGCCGCTATGGCGGCCACTGCGGAGATCGAGGGGCCGCTGCTGTGCAGATAAACGGCCAGGCTGTTCACCAGCTCCATTTCCAGGCCGGCGATACGGCTCCGTTCCACAAACAAATCTTCAACCCAGAGCTGGACGCCGTCCGTGATCCGAATCATCGCCGCCCGCAGCCGGTAATGCGCGGGCAACAGGCGCACGTTTCCGGTCAGGACCAGATCGGCTTCCAGTGTCTGCCCGATCTCTAGTGCGCTGAGACCGCGGCGGGCCAGCGTGGACACCGAATCCTGGGCCAGAACAGAGGCCATCGCAGGGTGCGCTTCGTTCAGCCGCGCGGCCGTCTGTTCGGCCACGGCGGGGCCAAGATATTCGAGTAGGTCAAACTCCGTGGTGAACGGCACGATGGCCAGCCGCGGCAGCGCCCCGGCCAGGCCCGCGTTAAGAGGCCGCACAGAGGCGGAGAAGCGGTAGCCGCGCTTGTATACGGTCTGGATGCACTCTTCCGGCTCCAGCCGGGCGCGCAGCGAGGACATGCACTTGGAAACGGTGTCGGCGGCTATGTGCATATCGCCCCACAGGGCCTGCCGCAGTTGGCTGTGGGTAACAATATGGCCAGCGTGAGCCAGCAGCAGCCGCAGCGCCGCCAACTCTCTGGGAGGCAGATCAACGGGCGTTTCCCCGCGCAAGAGCGCTCCATCGGCCTCCAAACGGAAGGCCCCAAAGGAGTACCCCAATTCTGGCGAATCGGCTGATGCCGATGCTAACCTGTCCATCCGAACCAACGCATTTCCTCGGAGTCCTGCGCAGCCAGTTTGCCGGAGCCGCCGTTCTTCTATAGGCGAACGCTGTCTCCAGCACTGGCAACGGAACTCCGCAGTCCTTACATCCGGGAAAAAATTACACTTGTCCCAACAAAAAACTTGGCTTCTCTGGGCCCTGTGAATTTGATCTGCAACCATTATCTGCCTCCTGGATTGCCGTGGGGGAGCCCAGCGCCGAACTTTTGTGTGCAAAGTAATCGCGAAAAGTTACTGTGAGCGTAAGGATGGTCCGGCTCCCTTGAATTCATTGCATTTGTTTTCGTGGGGTCGAATGCAGTCTGGAAAAGCTGAACCGGCGGGGAGACGCATCCGATCCGGCCACCGTGAATGGCACAGCTTTGAGTGCCAGTTTCCCGTATAACTCTACTGTATCTTCGCCCGTTCCAGAGAGGCTCTAATTAGACAAAAACAGTCGTCAAAAAAACGATGCGCCTGCGTGTGAGGCGTCGGAGGCGGACGGCGCCTGAATGACAATATTGGTACCCGCGCTCACCGTATGGCCCTTGTTGTCGGATACTGTACACGTTATCTCGACCACCCCCGTAGGCGCGCCTACTGAGGAGTATTCGGCCGTAGTGCCGCTACCCGTCACCGTCCCGGCTGAAGCCGAATAGCTGTAGGTCAGCGGAAGGTTCTGGGGGCTCACGGCAACCACGGTAATGGTGCTGGCGCCGCCCGGCGCGACGGTGTCGGGGTCAGCTGAGCAGCCGATCGTCGGCGGCTCGAATGCATTGACGGTGAAGCTGGTCGTGGCTTGGGCGGTCTCCCAGGGCTCGAGGCCCTCCTTGCCCGGCTTGCCTTCCTTCACCATCCCGCTCACGGTATATGTGCCAGGAGCGAACGTACTCGTATGCACCACCGCCGTGGCTCCGATGCCCGTCACGCCGTTATAGGAATAGATGGCATGCAGCTCGGGATTCAGGTTACCAGCCGTCGCGGTGATCGTAACCGGGGTGCCCGGATAGACCGAGTCCGGATTCGCCGCCAAGGACAGCGTCACCGCCGGCGGCGGAGCGCCCGCACCCACGTGGAAGACAAGGCCCGCACTCAGCCGGACGGCGTTGACCTTGGCAAGGCCTCCATACACGCCGGTGCCGAAGTTGGCGTGCATATACTCGTAGTCCCCCTGGAAGATCCGGATAGCCAGGTGGTGGTTCAGTAGCGGCGTCTCATAATCCAAGCCGCCGCCCGCTGTAAGCCCCGGTCCCCAAGTGGGCGGATTGAAGTCAGGTCCTGACACCTGCGCCGTGCCCGCCAATGCATGAACGAACGGCGTTATGTTACCCCTGGGGAAGCGCGCGATGACACCGCCAACAAAGGTCACGAAGCCGTCGTCGTTGCCGTGTGCGCCGATGTTGCTGCCATGGGCGCTCTGCGCGCCCCACTGGTGAACGCCGAATTCCGCCTGCAGACCTACACGCCTGTTGAAAAAGTAGGCGCCGCTGAACAGTCCGCCTACATTTACGTTATCGTAGCTAAAGGGTTCGACGGTGCTATTCGGTTGCGGAACCTGCACGGTTCCCTTGGGGACCAGATAGCTGTACCCCATAAAGACGTCCCACCTGGAAGGCGAAGAGTTTCCCCCCGGTCCCTTCGCGGCCGGAGCTGTCTGGGCGGCCAAGGCAACAGGCGCCGCAGTTACAAGGGCCAAAGCGAGCACCCGGCGCACAGATTTCATAACATGAGCATTCATGCAATTTCCCTCCCCAATTTAGCTGAATCAACAAGATTGAGAAGTTTACTTGCGAGCATGATCCCCAAGCTCGGATTTACCGGCGTCGCACAGTACCGCCCCGTCGTCTCTCCTACAGCAGCATTAACTGGAATCTCCTTTTTGAGCCCGGCTTCCCCCAAATTGTATCCCTGGTGAACGGCCCTTGGAAGAATCTAATCTGCACCGCGGCCGAAAGCCGGAGCCATCCCGCTCCATTCGGGACTCGTTCGCACCCTCATAAGCATTGACCATTGCGACGATCCGAGGAATCAGAACCACGACTCAAAATAGTAATGTGGACGAATATCGTGCGCTGCAACGCTATCTTCCACCCCGCGGACGAGGACCGGCCCCTGGGCCTCGGAGGAATGCAAGCGCTGCTCGGCCGCATTCTTCTCGGCCACACCCACCGTGGAAAAAATGGCAAGCTCCCGCACACCGCGCTCTTCCCGCTGCAAAACCCACCACTAGTGCAGCTACCGCGTGATTTCGTAATGAACAAACTGTAGCGCCGGTCTCCTGACCGGCTGTAGTGCGGGCCTCCCGGCCCGCACCTGTCCCGAAGCAATTACGAAATAACGTGGATAGAGCACAATGAAAATCGCGCATCAATCCTTGGACTTGATCGCGTAGGTCAAACCCATCGTGAATTGGAAGGAATTGCGCTTGGTGGGAGGAGTCGCCGCGGGAGGATTGTTCAGGTAACTGTCCATCGTCCCCACCGTGAAGCTGAGCCTCTTATAGGCTGGAAACGTAACCGCATTCGTCTCCGTTGCGGAATAGGCGGCGGGCTCGTTGTACGCAGCGATGTACGCAATACTCTGGGTAAACGTCAGATGCTTCGGATGCAGCCCGTAGTTGGCCGAGAAGGTCGATCCGATCAGGTTCAGATCGTTTGCAGAGACGCCGCTCATGAATTGTTGGGTCTCATTGAATTGTTGGTTCTCATACTGCATGGTCGCCCTTAGATCTGTCTGCTGCGTTGGCGTCTTGATGGCTGTCCACCCGATGCCGCCGCCGTAGATTTGCTGCAAGGACAGGTCTTGCCCAAAGTTGTGGTCGAAGGCCGTCTGCGCCAGCGCAAAAAAGCGCGGCGAGAAGTATTCGTCGCGCTCCGCGTCCGCATGGTAGATCGACGTCTTTGTTCTGGCCTCCGGCACATACGTTCCGGCGGAGAAATATCCTGGCTGAGTGATCTCTCCAAACGAGCCGCTGAAGTCCATTGAAGTGCGGTTACGGGACTTGAGCCAGCTCACCGCGGGCACCAGCCGCGCCAGGCTCACGGCTCCCGTCACCGTGAACTGGTTCTGGGTCGCGCTGACTACCGTCCCCCCAGCCGTTAGCGAGCCATCCCACCCGGAGAAGAAATTCGGCGCGTGATACGCCTGCTTGTTCAGCGCGGCTTCATTCAGGATGTATTGCGCGTCTTTTACCGGGATGGGAGGGCCCGCTGGACCGGAGGCGGGATGCACCGTGATGGCCTGATTGGTCACTTCCAACGTCCCCACCGGAATCTGGCTCATGCTTTTCTTGCCGCGGAGCTTCATCTTGCTGTTGAGCACGGCGAATCGTCCCGTGACATCCAATTCCCGGATCTTGTCCCAGGGAACGGAAACATCTCCCAATGGATCGCTGTGGAAGGTGACTTTTCCCGCGACCTCGCTCACAAATTTTCCGTGCAGCGTATCGCCGTTGCTCAGCACCAGCACATCGGGCGCCGGTTTGGGGGCGGACTTTTTGGGCGCTGCCGGCTTGTCCAGTGCAGCGCACAGCAGCGCCGCGCCCAGCACGGCCACGAACAGAACAAAACCCATGGGACGATATCGAAGGTGAATCTGAAAGCAAACGGGGAAATCGATCATTCTAGAGATAGCCTCTTTTCATCATTCAGCGGAAGCTGGGCTGCTGTCCATCCGCGAATTCTTGGTTGCAAAATGCGAGGATGTGCTCCGGGCAGAAAGGCGTTGCCGGCGCGCCAGCGCCGGATTGGGTCGTTCCAGTCAAGAGTTCGCTATGGCCAGTCGCTTTAGGGATCCTCGTTCCGCGCTTTGGCTTAGACTTGTTCACAGGATTCATTTAAAATCCCGACGGAGTTTGCCATGCCCAAGAGTGTTTCTTACGCCCAATGGTCTCTAGAACCCTATTGTATCGGCTTGAAGCTTCGTTCTCTGCGCATTCAGAAGCGGCTTACGCTTTCGCGCCTGGCGGCCGAGACCGGCCTTTCCACGGCGCTGCTCTCCAAGGTGGAAACGGACCAGATGATTCCCACCTTGCCCACGCTGGCCACCATCAGCCGCGTATACGGCGTAGGTATGAACTATTTCTTCAACGAGCCGGTGCGGCATTCGCTCTCCATCACTCGCAAGGCTCACCTCCAGGACAGCGGGCGCGGCCCGGAGGCGCTCAAGGTCACGCCCTTGAACGCCGCCGGGGAAGGCGCGCGCCTGGTGGTCCAACTGATCGAATTTCCACCCAGCGGCGCTGCCATCGCCATGGAGTCCTATCGCGAGGCGAATAGCCTGGTCTATGTGCTCGAGGGGAGGCTGAGGCTGGACGCGGGAGGGGTGCGCGAGGTGCTCGAAACCGGCGATTGCGCCTACATGGATAGCGAGATGCCGCTGGCCTGGAGCGCGGCAGGCAAGCACCGCTGCCGGGTGCTGGCGGTATTGCCTGGCGCCGCGCACGCGCAAGGGTGAGCCACAAAAACCGCGATTCCGCGGCCGCGAACCCGCGTTGCGTCCGCGCACCCTCCGGATTTGCCCGCCTTGGAGCCAGCCTGTAGTATGGTGTGCGATCTGCAAAACCAAAGCCCATGCGACCCAACTCCAAACTGATTAAGGCGACGCTCACAGGGGCCTTAGGCGGCCTGATCTTCGGGTTCGATATCGCAGTAGTTGCCGGCATCATCGATTCGGTGGTGCGTGTGTTTGGGCTGGGCAGCGGCGGTCAGGGCTTCACGGTGGCCATCGGTCCCATTGGCACGGTGCTGGGTTGCTTCGTGGGCGGGGTCATCGGGCAAAGGCTGGGTGCGCGCAACGCGCTGCGCTATGCCGCCTCTCTCTACCTCCTGGCCGCGTGGGTCACCGCGCTCTCCGTCAGTTGGCCCATGCTGCTTGCGGCCCGCTTCTTGAGCGGAATCGGTCTCGGTTCGGCTTCGGTGCTGGGGCCGGTTTACATCGCGGAGCTTTCCCCGGCCCAGTGGCGCGGGCGCCTGGTGGGCGTCTTTCAGATCAACGTCGTAAGCGGGATTCTGCTCGGCTATACCTCCAACTACCTGGTCCGCCTCGCGCATCTGGGCGCCATAGAGTGGCGCGTGATGGTGGCCGTGGCCTCCGCGCCGGCGCTTCTCCTTCTTATTTTTCTGTTCCGCATTCCCCGTTCGCCGCGCTGGTTGGCGTCGCGCCATCAAATCGGCGAAGCGCTCTCCGTGCTCACAGAGATGGGCGCCGCCGACCCGCAAGCCGAACTGGCCGAGATCCAGTCGGCCCTGCAAGCGGAACACGCCACTGCGCACGAGCGGGTCTTGCAGTGGAAGTATCGCTATCCCCTCTTTTTGGCCATCAGCATCGGCGCTTTCAACCAACTGAGCGGCATCAACGCCATTCTCTACTATGTGCACGACATCTTTGCCGCCGCCGGATTCAACCAGCTTCTCCGGCGGCTTGCAAGCCGTCGCCATCGGCGCCACCAATCTGCTCTTCACTCTGGTAGGCATGTCCCTGATCGACCACTTTGGCCGCAAGAGCCTGCTGCTGGTGGGCGCTGTGGGCACCTCGATCTGCCTCACCGGCGTAGCCTGGATCTTCCATTCCCATAGTCATGAATCGGCCTTGCTTGGCCTGCTGGTCACCTTTGTCGCCTTCTTCTCCATCTCGCAGGGCGCGGTCATCTGGGTTTACATCGGCGAAATCTTTCCCACCCCGGTGCGCTCCAAGGGCCAGGGCATCGGCAGCGCCAGTCACTGGATCACCAACACCATCATTGCTTTCGCCTTCCCCGTGCTGGCGCTCAAGTTCGGGCAGGGAACTCCCTTCGCCTTCTTCGCCGCTGCCACCCTGTTGCAGTTGGTCGTGGTTGCGCTCTTCTATCCGGAAACCAAGGGCCGCACGCTCGAGGAGTTGCAGCGCAGATTGCTGCCCGCGGAGTGATGGCTCCCGCGGCCGTAGACGCGCGGCGCATCGCTCGCGCCATTCTCCGCTCCGCATCACAAAAATGAAATTCGCCGCATACTCCATGGCCAGCCAACCGGCCGCCCCGCAAAAAAATGTAAGAATAACATTAGCGCCAGGCTCACATCTCAGAACCTACTCGGCGCGAGGCAACTCTTGACTATGCTGCGCGTCCTGTCCACTCATCTGTTCCTGAACCATCGTTTGCACCCCGGCCTGCTGGAGCTTGCCGCCCGCTCGGGCGCGCAAGGAGTAGAAATCTTTGCCGCCCGCCAGCACTTCGATTACACCAGCCGCGAGCACATCGTCGAGCTGGCCGAGTGGTTCCGTTCCAACTCGCTCGAAGCGTTTTCAATGCACGCCCCGCTCTTTCCTGACCGCGAGATGGGCCGCGCTGGCGCGCCGGGGGTGAACGTATTGCACCCTGAGAAATCCCGCCGCGTGGACGCCATGGACGAGATCAAGCGCGCTCTGGAAGCCGCCGAGCACATCCCCCTGCGCAACCTCGTCGTGCATCTCGGAGAGCGGTCGGACCTGTGGTCGCCGCGCACCGTCGAGTACGCGAATACCGCGCTCGAGCACCTGGGCGCATTTGCCCGGCCCCTCGGCGTCAAGCTATTGGTCGAGAACCTGCTCAGCGAGCCCACTACCCCCGAGCATCTGATGATCATCCTGGAAATGGGCCACCTGAGCAACGTGGGCGTCTGCCTGGATCTCGGCCATGCGCACATCACCGTCGGCGTATCCTCGGCCATCGCCGCCCTGGGCACCCGCATCGTCTCCGTGCACGTCCACGACAACCACGGCGCCAAGGACGAGCATCTGTGGCCCGGCACGGGCTCCATCAATTGGCCTGCCACAGCCGCCGCGCTCCAGGCGCTCGCTGCTCCCCCGGCCGCCGTCCTCGAGATCAGCTCCAGCCTTTACGAGCCGCCCACTGCCATCCCCGCGCTGATCGAGCAGGCCTTCGCTCGCTTCGCCTGAGAACTCGGGAGCGCTCGCCCAACCCGCGCTCCGTCTTTAGACGCATTCAAGATGTCTATACCTCCGTAGATAAATGCCGCTTAATCCGAGCATGGCGAGCCTGGCCGCGAAACGCACCGCTGCCCAAACCCCGCGTGCAGCCGCGCTTCATCGGCCTCTGTGACAGACCCGGCAAAAGCCCTCGCCGCCCATCCCCGTCCAACCCCAACCGAACATCCAAAACCAGCGAATTCCTAAACCCTGGCCGGCATCCCGATATCGATCAGGTCTCGATGAGCGCCTTAGCGTTTCGTCAACGAATAAAACACAACGAGTTGCCCATTTGCCGATAAACCGCACACACTCAATGTCATGGCTTATCGGGGATCAAGGCTTCGCGGTTTCCTCCGTGGTGACTTCCCGGCGGGCGACGCACACTCGATTCCGACCACTATTTTTTGCCGCATAGAGCGCCCGGTCGGCAGCAGCTAACAGAGCTTCGCGGGTGCAACACCATTCCCGTGTCGCCGTTGCCACCCCCACGCTCACCGTGAGGTACGGGGCGACCGGCGATGCGGGATGCGGGATTTTGAGATCGGCGATTGCCTGCCGAACAGACTCCGCAATGCGCTCGGCATCGGCGGACTTTGTTAAAGGAAGAATCATCGCGAACTCCTCGCCGCCGCAGCGCGCGGCCAGGTCCAGTTTGCGCCTGCACAGCCGGGTCAGCTCGGCGCTCAGCGCCACCAGGCACTCATCGCCTTTCATGTGGCCTTCTGTATCGTTGAGAGCCTTGAAGTGATCGACATCGATACTCAGAAGCGATGCTACCGAATTCATTCTCTGTACGCGGGCGCATTCCCAACCCAGGGCCTGGTCAAACACCCGCTTGTTTGCCAGTCCCGTCAGCGGATCGGTAGACGACAGGACCGACAGTTTGTCATTGGCGCTTTGCAGATCCGCGGTCTTCTTCGCAACCTCCTGCCTTAGCTCGCTTTCTCTTCTTTGCGCGCCCAGAAAGCGAAGAATGAGCACTCCCACCGCCGCAGATAGAGCGGCCAATACACACAGGCTGATAAACCACCACGTCAAATACCACGGAGTCAAAATCCTGAATGGGAACTCCGCGCTGTGCCCGCTCCATCCCCCATCGCTGCCTCGTGCATCCACCTCCAGCCGGTATGCTCCTGGCGCCAGATTGGCGAATTGCAGTTCTCTTTCAGTTGTCTCTGTCCAGCTTGAAGTTGCGCCCTCCAGCCGGTAGCGGAAGATCACTTCGTTCTGACTCGATGCATTCAGCGCGGAATACCTTGCGATGAGAGAGTTTGCATGGCTGCCAAAGGAGGGATTGCGAAGCCCGGAAACATCTGTCTTTCCATTCGCAAGCCTGGTGAAGACCACCGTGAGCGGAGCACCGGGAGGGCGATGACGGAGCGGCTTGAAGCGCGAAAGCCCTCCGCTGGTTCCAATCCAGATCGCGCCATCAGGGGCCTGAGCGAATCCGTCCGTGTCGCAGTCGTCCCAGACCAGGCCGTCATTCATGTCGTAGTGAGCTCCAGCGGGCGCCGTCCCAAACGTCCACGCCGTGCTCGGTGCCTACCCACAAACGTCCCTGAGCATCGAATTCGAGAAAATAAATCATGCCGTCGCGTGCCAGGTCGTCTGCACGCTCTTTTCGATCACGAAGCCCCCGGCTTGGGGACGGATGCGGTCAATACCACCTCCAAAGTCGTAGCCCACCCAGATGACGCCCTTCGGCCCAGCGCCGAGGGAAAGCACTTCCGTGTTGCTCAAGCCGTCATCGCGAGTGAAGGTCTTCCAGCGGCCGGCTGCGAATTCGAAGAGCCCGCTGTCGCCGCCGGCCCACAACAGTGCCGTCTGTCCCCTCGACAACTGCCCACATCCGCGTAGCCGGTAATTCGCCGATGCGGGAGAATCTGCGGTAAGGGGCTGAGGCCATGAACAGACCTGCCTCAGTGGCCGCCCACAGCCGCTTCTCACCATCGAAGCGCAGGTTGTAGATATTCTTCCCGCTAAGGCCTTGGGCCTCGCCAAACCACGCTGCATTAAGCGTTCGAGGCTGTATGCGGGCCACTCCCCGGCCTTCGGTGCCTATCCAGATGTCTCCGTTGGGCGCGCTGCACAGGCTATGCACGATGACCCCAACGAACCCGCGTACCGGAGTGAACGCCGCTGCGGAGTTTTGCGGCCCTTTCCGGAACAGCCCCGAGCCCGTGCCCACCCAGATCGAACCGTCCTTCAAGGGGAGAATTCCGTAGACGTACTCCGCGGCCAGCCCGCTCTCTGTCGAGTAGTTCTTCCACTCCCCGTAGCCGCGCCAAAGGACCACACCGCGCCCTCCCAAGCCGATCCAGAGTGAATTTTGACGGTCCTGGTAGACGGTGCTGACTGCGCCACGAAGACCGGCGGAGCGGCTGATCGTTTTCCATCCATTGCCGTCCTGGATCAGCAACCCCTCCGGCGTGGGAAGCAGAACCCTTCCATCGCGATCGAGAGTTGGAGCTTCACTTATGTTTGTAGGTGGGACCGGCAACTTTGGCCTCTCGAATTTCGCCTTGCCGGCGGGCAAGATGAAGATGCCGGAACCTTCAGCTGCCACCCAGAGATTTCCCGCCCCGTCTTTCCGGATGCTGAGCATTCGTGCCGGCGGAAGCCCGCTATCGCGCGAGAAGACCCTGGTCCCGCGAGCGTCCATGCGGCACAGTTCCAGCCCGCAACCGTACCACACAACATCGCCGTCGATGAAGACCCCATTGACCTCCATTCCGGATGTTCCATGAGCTTGAGGAAAGCTGCGCATGGCAAAATCATGGCTGCCAGGCGAGGACTCCAGTTCCACAAGCCCCGCGTCGGTTCCCAGAAATGTGTGGCCTCTGCCGTCCGATTGAATGCCCTGCAGGCTGGATATGGCTTTGAATGGGGTCGCGAGCTTTTCAAACCGGTTGCCGGAGAAGCGGTAGAGTCCAAAGCTTCCGCCGGCTAGCAATGACCCGTCGGGGGCCTCGCCAAATGCGGCTTGAAAATTGTACGGAATGCCCTGTGCCGGTCCGAACAGCTCGAAGCGGTCGCCGTCGTAACGGTAGATCCCGTTTTCAGTGCTCACCCACAGGAAGCCGGTGCGGTCCTGATAGAGTCTGCGGATGGCCAGGTTGGTCAGCCCTTCCGAGTCGCCGAAGCTGCGAAAACTGTACTCCTGAGCGCGTACCGTCCCACCTGCCAGCGTCAGCAGGGTAAATGCCACTGCGATTGCTTTGCGGTTCACTGTGTGTCATTATGGGCGCATCCGTAGCTGCCATTCAACAAAGATTCAGCACTGAAAGCGACGGGAGTACCGTAAGACTTCAGCCTGCAGAGCTTACAGCGTGTTTCATAAATCGGCTTTGTATCAGGGCACGACCGGGGAACCCTCTGGGTCGCGTGCCGAAAAGAGGCCTAAATGAAGGGGTTTTAACCCCTGAGGGACGACGGCAGATTGACGCGTAATCATCTTTGAAACAAGCTCCAGACGCTTTCAAGATGGCTATACCTCCGTAGATAAATGCCGGCTAATCCGAGGATCGCGAGCCTCTCCGCGAAACCCACCCCGCCCCGACACCCGCGTGCAGCCGCGCTTCATCGGCCTCTGCGATAGGCCAGGCAAAAGCCCTCGCCCAAGGTAAGCGTCCTGAGTTCCCCTCTTGACCTGGCTGAGCCTGTTCTTTCTCCCGGCGGTTCCACTCGTTTTTGCTTGCCTTCTCACGCTTCTTTGCTGCTATATTGGCTTCTCCGGCTTCCGGGGGCCAGCTCTGCGCAACGAACGCCGGCATGGGAGGGACAAAACAATGCTCATTCGCGCACTTGCTGTATGCGGCTCCGCCATGGTTCTCCTGGCCAGCATCGGCCTATTGTCGGCGCAATCCACCCCCGCCCCAACCGCCTACTCCATCACCGCCAACAACACCATGGCCGGGCCCGTCACTGTTGTAAACACTTACCGCCTTGGTTCCAAGGTCGTCGTCAACGAGCGCACCCCCGCGCCCGTCGTAGGAGGCTATTCGAATATCCGCACCTTCTACGATCTCCAGAAGATGGTGAAGTACACTTGGGACCCGGTGCAACCCGGCGTCGCCTGCGTCAAGGCGAACTTCACTGGCGATTGGGGCGATCCCTTCGCTGGCGGGGGCGGCCTCGACCAGCCCGGCCTCAAGCAGTTGGGCGCGGAAACCCTCCACGGATTCTCCACCCGCATTGTCCAAACCCCACCCACCGCCGACGGCGCTATGAAGGCTTGGGTGGATACCAAAACCGGCATGGTCGTGAAGGCTCAGCTCCTTCCGCCGGGTGGCGCCCCCATCACCATGACCGAGGTTACGTCTCTCACTCTCGGCCCGCCGCCAGCCTCTGAATTCGCCCTCCCGGCAAACTGTCACACCATGGCCGAGCTGGCCGCCGCCGCTCCCTCGGGCCCGCCGGGCGAGACCGATGAGATCGCCGCGCTCACCGGTGACAATGGCCAGAACTATGTGAACGCAATCTACGCCGGAGGCGGCGGCTCGCAAAACTCCTGCTCCATGATCTTCCGGGTTGTCCACGCAGGCACCATGGAGCCCATCGCCAGCGGGTTTCAGGTCGCTGTCGACCTGGATGTGCTCACCGAGCCCGCGCCCAGCTATACCGAAAGCATCTCCAACGACGGCCGCGCTACCTTCAAGGGCGGAGGACTGCACGAGATCGCATCGCCTGGCCACAACGGCGTCTTCCGCGTCGCCAACGTTCCCCAAAAGTTTCGCATGGATGCCTACTTCGGCCAGGCCGGAGAGACCACGGCGGACATCTACCGGGAATGCTTCGCGCCCGTGACGGTGCTGCTCTTTGTTGTGAAGAACCCCGCCAGCCTCACCGACGGCGGCGACTGGCTATGGGTCAAGGCAGGCAAGTACGCCACCCCTCCCCGCTAGACCGGATTCTGAGTTGATGTATCCGAGGCTAGGCTTTGTAACAAGGGCACGACCGGGGAACCCACCCAGTGGGTGGGTCGCGGGCCACAAATGCCGCAATACATTGGCCGGGGCTTCAGCCCCTGCCCGGATACACCAACCCTGAAAACGCCCTAGAACTTGTTGCATAAACCTGGTTTTGAAAGGGCACGGCTTTAGCCGTGCCGTGAAAGGCGCATAAACAACGGGCTTTAGCCCCTGAGGGAAGATTCTCAGTCAACTCAAGCTATTTATGCAACCAGCTCTAGAGCCGTTCCATAAGCCGCGCCGACCATGGAGAGGATTGGACCGGAGTCTACCGGGGATGATAGTGGACAAGCTTCCGTGTCCCGAGGTCGACGGTTACGAAGTCGTCAGGGGTCTTCGCCTCTTGGCCGTCGCTTGCAGGATGGTATTCAATCCGCAGCAGCTTCTCGTCTGCGACAGGCTCGCCAAAAGCCCTCGCCGCCAATCCCAAATCCCGGACCACCCCAGCCCTCCCGCAGGGAGAGTAAGAAAATAGCCCAGGGCCGGGGCCCCCGGCGCGCGGACCTTGCGTGATGGGGTGGAGGGTGAAACCCTGGGAACCCAGCCGCTCTTTCCCGAAAAGCAAAGTACGCGGCTTGAGCCGCGTAAAAAACCCTCCCGCAGGGAGGGAACGAAAATAGCCCAGGGCCGGGGCCCCCGGCGCGCGGACTTTGCGTGCTGGGGTGGAGGGTGAAACCCTGGGACCCCAGCCAATTTTTCCCGAAAAACAAAGTACGCGGCGCAGCCGCGTTCGTTGCCTACCCGGTGTCCACCCGCCAAATCCGCCCCGGAAAACCCCACTCCCTGCGCTATCCTTGCTTCTGAGAAGCGCACATGAGCACACTCAACCTCAAACCGGCCTCCGCTCCGGTCAAGGCCTACTACGCCACCCTCCAGCGCTTCGCCCGCGGCCACTTCGACAAGGAGGGTAACATCCGCGGAGCCTTCGAGGACCTGCTCAAGACCTGCGCCCGCCAATACGACTGGACCCTCGTCCCCGAGTACTCCATCCAGCGCAAGGACCGCCATCCCCTCAGCGTTGACGGAGCCCTCATCGACGCCTCCTACCTCCCGCGCGGCTACTGGGAAGCCAAGGACACCAAAGATTCCCTCGAAGCCGAGATGAAGAAGAAGTTTGAGGCGGGCTATCCCCGCTCCAACATCCTCTTCCAGCGTCCCGACCGCGCCCTGCTCTTCCAGGACGGCCACGTCGTGTTCAACGACTCCATCGAGGACGCAGAAAAACTCGTCGCAGTCCTCCGCCTCTTCTTCGAATGGCGTCAGCCCGAACACGACAGTTGGGACCGTGCGCTGACCGAATTCTCCCAGCGCATCCCCGAAATCGCCCGCAGCGCAATGCAGCTGATCGAAGACGAGCGCAGGAAGAAGGGGGCCTTCGTCGAGCGCTTTGCCGCCTTCGCCGACCTCTGCCGCGAGTCCATCAACCCCGACCTCAAAGACGAAGCCGTCGAAGAGATGCTCGTCCAGCATCTCCTCACAGAACGCATCTTCCGCCGCATCTTCGATAACCGCGAGTTCACCCGCCGCAACGTCATCGCCGCCGAAATTGAAAAGGTGATTGACTCGCTCACCAGCCGCTACTTCAGCCGGGACGAATTCCTCCGCGCACTCGACCCCTTCTACAAGGCCATAGAGCAGGCAGCCTCCACGGTCGAGGACTACTCAGAAAAGCAGAAATTCCTCAACACGGTCTACGAGCGCTTCTTTCAGGGCTTCAACCGCAAGCAGGCCGACACCCACGGAATCGTCTACACGCCCCAGCACATCGTCGATTTCATGGTCCGAAGCGTTGAGGAGATTCTGAAAACGGAGTTCGGCCGCAGCCTCAGCGACAAAGACGTTCACATCCTCGACCCCTTCGTCGGCACCGGCAACTTCATCACCCGCGTCATGCGCGAGATCAAAACCAGCCGTCTTCCGCAGAAATATAAGGAGGAGTTGCACTGCAACGAGATCATGCTGCTGCCCTACTATATCGCCAGCATGAATATCGAGCACGCCTACCTCGACCGAACAGGCGAATATGAACCATTTGAGGGCATCTGCCTCGTGGACACATTTCAAAACACTGGGCAGGCAGGTATCTTCTCGACAGAGAACACGAAACGCATCAGGCGCCAAATGGAAGCGCCGATTCGAGTGGTAATCGGCAACCCTCCCTACAACATGGGACAGCAAAACGAGAACGATCAAAACAAGAACAGACACTACTTGGCAAGCGGCGGAGTCGACAAGCGGGTGGCTGCCTCATACGTGAGAGCCTCGACGGCAACGCTCCGAAACAAGCTCTCAGACCCTTATGTAAAGGCCTTCCGGTGGGCGACAGACAGAATTCAAACCCATGGCATAGTCTGTTTCGTAAGCAACAACAGCTTCATCGACCAAATCGCTTTTGATGGAATGCGCAAATGCTTGGCAGGAGATTACTCCAGAATTTACGTGATCGACCTTGGCGGAAATGTGCGCAAGAACCCAAAGCTATCCGGAACTACTCACAATGTTTTCGGCATTCAAGTTGGCGTTGCAATAACGATTCTGATTCGGCGCGCTGACAAGCCAGCCGAGAAATACGCAGAGATCCTTTATTCACGCATGGGGGAGAACTGGCGTAAAGAACAAAAGTACGCACAACTGGATTCCTGGCAACGGGCCTCGGCGGTCGAGTGGAAGATTCTAGAACCCGATGTGCGCCACACCTGGCTCACTGAAGGCCAGCAGGATGACTTCCAGAGCCTGATCCCTCTGGGCCTCAAAGAAAGCAAGGGCGATGAAGAAGCAGAGGCTATTTTTCGCTCCTATAGCCTCGGCGGGGTATCTGCCCGCGATGCATACGTGTTCAACTCCAGTCGGAGCTGCCTCGAAACAACAATGCGTCCATGCAACATGGCATACCAAGAAACGCTGGCCAGTTACGAGGGCCGACGCCCTAAGCCGCCAGTCGAGACGTTCATCGATGTCGAAGACGAGCGGATTAAATGGTCGTTCCTCACGAAGAAACACCTTGAATCGCTGAAGAAGGCCAGATTCGACGGTCATTGGCTACGAGAGGCGCTTTACCGCCCGTTCTTTAGGCAATGGCATTACTTTGATGACTTTTGGAATGAAAGACGTTACCAACTGCCCAAATTATGGCCCACACAAGAAGCCAAGAACAGCGCTATTTGCACAAACGGCGTGGGAAGTATGAAAGAGTACCACCCCCTCGCGGTCAAGCAAATCCCATGCTTCGACCTGCTCGACAAGACGCAGTGCTTCCCGTTCCATACGTACGACGAAGACGGCATCAATCGCCGCGAAAACATCACCGACTGGGCCCTTGCCGAATTCCGGGGCCATTACGGCCAGAAATCCATCACCAAGCGCGACATCTTCCACTACACCTATGCCCTGCTCCACCACCCCGAGTACCGCACCCGGTATGCGGCGAACCTCAAGCGCGAGTTGCCACGCATACCATTCGCTCCTGACTTCGCCGATTACGCCCGCATCGGAGCAGATCTGATGAAGCTCCACATAGATTATGAAAAACAGCCAGAATACGTCCTGGAACGTACCGAAACCGGCAAGCTCGACTGGCGTGTCGAAAAATGTCGCTCTCCAAAGACAAGACCCAACTCAAGTACAACGACTTTTTGACCCTAAGCGGCATCCCGCCCGAAGTCTACGAATACCGCCTCGGCAATCGCAGCGCCCTCGAATGGGTAATCGACCAGTACCGCGTCTCTACCGACAAACGCTCAGGCATCGTCAACGACCCCAACCGCGAGGACGATCCCGAGTACATCGTCCGCCTCATCGGTCAGGTCGTCACCGTCAGCCTTGAGACAGTCCGCCTGGTCCGGGAGCTGGCTGCTCTGCCCCTGCTCCCTGGACCCGCCCGCTAGCTCGCCGACCCGCTCAACCGCCGACTCGCTGACCCAGCCCCAATAGCCGTGCATTCCCGACCGCCCATCCCGGCTCTCTCCGGGCCCGGATTGCCTCAAATCCCCGCCCCTCCCGCCGCCCCTTCTGACCCCATTCCCCATTTCCCTATTCCCTATTCCCTAGTCCCTATTCCCTAGTCCCTCGCCCCTGAAACCTGACACCTGGCAACCGCTCCCCGCCCTCACATTGCAAAATAGTGCGCAATTCCCGGTAATTAATTTGTCTAATCCGCGAAATTGTCGGTAAATAAATTTTCCCGCGCAGGAAATTGCCGGTAATATCCCTCTGCGCTTCGCGAAGCACCGGGCGAACATTTCGCGCTCCCGCCTGAACTTCTAAGCCAACATTTGGCATCCGTCCGCATACCCTTAGTCCAACATTTCAAAGCATCATGCACGCTTCAGGCAGCCATTTTGCGCCGCGCCCGCGCCGGCGCGCCCTGGCGCGGGTTCCTGCCTTCCCGTCTCGCTTGCCCATCAGTCCGGAGATTTCACCGGGCGTCCCTACGGCCGCGTACACGGCGTAGTCCCCGCCTTGCCCTTCAGCTCCGGAGTGGAGAGGAACGGAACGCTCTTGCGCCTGCTACGCGATGGCGGGCCGTGTCTTCCCGTAACCGGTTGCTTCTTCAAAGGCATGCGCCAGTTGGAGGACGCTGAAGTCCTGCTTGTCCCGGCCCACGATCTGCAACCCCACTGGCAGCCCTTCCGGCGTGAATCCCGCCGGCACGGAGATGGCTGGATTGCCCGTGGCCGAGATGTACCAGCAGGACTTCATCCAGTCGATGTAGCTTGTGAATCGAACGCCTTCAATATCAACAGGATAGGGGATCGAAAGATCGAAAGGCGGCGTCTGCACGGTGGGTAAAACGAAGTACTCGTAGCGCTCCAGGAAGGCCTGGAACCGCCGCCAGAGTTGCGCATGGGCGGCCTCCGCGCGAGCGATGTCGCTGCCGGTCAGCCCCAGCCCGTGCTCGATCTCCTTCCGAAGCGTGTCCTTAAATGCTTCAGGATGTTTGGCATAGAGCGCGCCATGCTTGGCGGCCGCGGCCCATGCGCGCAGCACGCGAAAGGAGATTTCGGCGGGCGCAAAGTCCGGTTCATCCTCCTCCACGATGCAACCCAGCGCGGCAAACGTAGCCCGGTGCGCATCGGCAACCGCGCGCACGCGCGCATCGAACGGTATGCCGCCAAGGTCTTTAAACCAAGCCACTTGCACGCCTTTGAAGCTCCGCCCGAGGGGCCGCGCGAAGCTCTCGCCGGGTTCGTTGATCGACAGCGGATCGCGCGCATCGGGCCCGGCAATGACGCTCAGGCCGAGAGCCAGGTCCGCCACGGAGCGGGCCATGCAGCCCGAGACATTAAGCGTGGACCAGGCCAGCGCCGTTTTGGGATCGGGCACCCGGCCGATGGAGGGCCTGAAGCCGACTATGTTGCAGAAAGCAGTCGGGTTGCGCAGCGATCCGCCCACATCCGTTCCGGTGGCCAGGGGCGTCATGCCGCAGGCCAGCGCCACCGCCCCGCCGCCCGACGATCCGCCGCAGGTCTTGGTCAGGTCGTAAGGGTTGCGCGTCGCCCCGAAAATTGTGTTGAAGGTCTGCGATCCCGCCCCAAATTCCGGTGTATTCGTCTTTCCGATCACGATCGCGCCCGCGCGCCGCATGCGTTCCACAATCAGATCGTTCTCGGCGGGAATGTAGTCCCGGAAGAGCGGCGACCCGAAGGTGGTGCGGATGCCGCGCGTCTCAATTAAATCCTTGTGCGCAACGGGCAGGCCATGGAGCGGCCCCAGCTTTTCGTGGCGCGCCTGCATCTCGTCCGCCTCGGCGGCGGCTTGAGCGGCCATCTCCAACGCCATGGTTACAAAGGCGTTGACCTTGGGATTCACCCGCTCGATCTGCGCGATGTGGGCGGCAAGCGCTTCGCGCGCTGACAGCTTTTTGGCGCGGATGAGCTGGGCCATGCGCACGGCGCCGGTGAAGCAGAGCGGGGAAGCACCGGAGCTGGGGTGCGGTGTGGGAGCAGCGAGAGAAGTTGACGCGGCTGTTTCGCGGTTTTTGCGGCGGGTTGATCGCTGCTCGATCATATGGGCGATCCTATCATCGAAGGAAACGCGGGAGGGCCGACGGGATGCGGGTTGACCTTGATGAAGGCGCGAGCGTGCACGCGGCGGCCCATGCGGCCAGATGAGCCGGTGCAGGTTCGCAAGGATAGATTGCGAGTAGAGCGACGAGTGCGCCGGCGTGCGTGGAAACGAGGAGAGTCCTAAAAATGAAGAATGCGCTGGCCGCGGTTAGCCTGGATAGGCTCCAGTGATGTAACCCTCCAACGCCTGAATGGCTTGTGCTTGGCCGGAGATCACCCATTTCACCAGGTCGCCGATGGAGATCACGCCAACCACCGCCTCCCCCTCCAATACCGGGAGATGGCGGAAATGGTGGTCAGTCATCATGGACATGCAGTCATCGACGGTATGCTGCGGAGTGACGAAGACCACCGGGGTGGTCATGATCTGGTGGACGTGGGTTTCGCGCGAGTGATGGCCCATCAGAACGCCTTTGCGCGCGAAGTCGCGCTCGGAGAAAATGCCCACCAGGCGCTGGCCGGAGAGGACCAACAAGGCGCCAACGTCGTACTCGGCCATCTTCTGGATGGCTTCGTAGACCGATTGCTCAGGTGCAATCGACAGAATTCTGTTATGACCTTTGCTCTTTAGCACCAGTCCAATCGTGTCGGTAATTTTCATCTTTCCCTCCCCGCATTTGGCGGCCAACCGCGTTCCGGCCGCGCGATGCTTTGTGTGGTGATGCGGGTTCCCTGCCATCCCGAGCCCCACAGCACCCAGCGTGAGCTCCCGGATGGTCATCGCCTGCTTGCGTAAAGGCCGGCAAACCATTTCCGGCTCAAGCAGACAGCTCATGCTGCGGCATCGAAATAATATAGTCCATCCAGAATACGCAAGAAAAGTGCAAACTGGGAACGCGCCTTTACCCAGAGCGGGAAGCGCGGCCATTTTGCAGACTTCCGCGTGCGGGGGTGCGATGTGATCGAGCGAGTCAGCGAGCCGGCGTAAGCGCGAAAGGCCGCATGCAATGCACGATCTCCCGTGCCCGTGCTTTCGCCGCGCTACTTGAGTGTCAGATCCGCGTTGAGCGGCGCGTTCTCGCTGAAGTCGCCGACGCGAATCACGAATCTGCCGGGATCGATAGCCCATTTGTGGGCGGATTCATCCCAGTAGCTGAAGGAGCGGGCGTCGAGGGTGAGGGTGACGTGCTTGGTTTGGCCGGGAGCGAGGCGGACCTTTTCAAAGCCCTTCGTCTCGCGCTCCGGGGGGCTGACAGTGGCGGAGGGATCAGAGACGTAGACATGGGCGACTTCGGCGCCGACCACTTGGCCGGTGTTGGCGCCGTCGAAGCCGGCCGTGACCGTGGAACCGGAGGCGGCGATTGGTGCTGCCCATGGAAATCGGAACGTGGTCGTTGACCAGCTTGCAACAGCAGATGGCGAAAACCGGCGGGCGGTTGGTGAAACATGCCTGCTACTATTGGCTCCTGTTGGCAGAGAGCCACATGACCATGCGGCTGTTCGCAAGCATCATGCCTCGAATTGAGGCGCTTCCCCTGCCCACTGGATAGCGGGCTGAGGATGCGGCAAAGGAAATCAAGGGAAGAGTAAGGAGGCACGGAGAGGTGTCAACAAAAACACTCGAAAACCGCACCCTTTGTCCGCTTGGCTCGATGAAGGAGCGCCGGGCCGGTCTCTGGCTACCTTCATGAGCTGCATTGCTCTGTCGCTTGGCGGCCCGCTGTATACCGGTCGCGATTGGGCCGTCAAAGTGGGGATTGCCGTTAAAACCGGGAAGCGCCATAAACAGCTATTTGCGGCTCCGAGTAATATCAGGGAATGAGCGCCGAAACCGGTCTGAGGGACCATTCTTTTGGGGACGGAACGCGTAAAAATACCAATGCAGATAGCGCGGCAGCCAGGACCAAAACTTAAACTTGGACTTACCCTGCGTCCGGTCCCGCCATACCGACGGGATTTCGGCTATGCGATAGCCGGCCAGGAACGCCTTCACCGTGATTTCGAGGTTTAACTCAAAGCCTCGCTTGCTTTCCAGCGTAAACTGCTTCAGCATGGCGCCATCATAGATTTTGAAGGCATTGGTGGCATCGTGGGTGGGAATGCCGCGCAGCCAGCAGAGGCTCACCCCGGCCATGCGTGACAGCCCTTGCTTCAGTACGGGCCCTCCCACGATCCGGCCGCCTTTCATATAGCGGCTGCCGACCACTACCTGATAGCCTTGGCGATACAGTTCCAGCATGCGGCTAACTTGCGCCAGATCGTCTGACAGATCCGCCATCACGACCAGCAACGGACCCTGCTCGACGTGATTGAAGCCCGTACGGAGCGCGCCCGCCACTCCGCGCCCGACATCGTTCTTGACCAGACTTAGGCGGGTCTCTCCGCGAGCTATCACAGACTGCACGACAGGTACGGTGTTGTCTGCATCGAAGTCATAAACGGCCAGCGCGCAAAACGGAAATTGCAGGTGGGTGGTCAGCTCGCGCCATAATGCCTCGAAGCCCGCACCCTCGTTATAGACCGGGATGACAATGGTCAACTCGGCCGGCGCATCCACTTGCTCATTCGTCACGACATCTTTCTCCTTAAGCGTTACACCCGCCTCACAAAAGGCACCCGGTGGAAGCAATCCGGGCCACTAAATCTGACCCACCGCAATCTGCTCCCCGATCCACGGAATCACCTCGTCCAAAATGTCGCTTAACGCGGCTTCCACCCGGAAGCCAAGCAGCCGCTCGGCTTTCTCAACCGCCGGCGAACGCTCCTGCACGTCGTACTTATAAGCCGGATCGTGCACTACATTGAATGGCCTGGCGCCCTTGTGCACCTTGTCCCAAATGATCTTCGCCAACTCCAGTACCGCAGTGCGCTCCGGTGTGGAGAGGTTAAAGGCTTCATTGAGTGCTTTAGGATGCTCGATGCAGATTCGGATTCCCCGCGCCAGGTCGCCACCATACGTGTAGTGCCGCACTTGATTGCCCGTCCCGAGAATGTGCAGCGGGTCCTGGCCCTTGAGCACCTTCTGCACCAAATCCGGAACTACGTGCGACATGGCCAGTCTTACGTTCCCGCTATAAGCACCCACGTCGCGCAGCGCGCGCTTCTCGCCAATCCCCACGCAGTTAAACGGCCGCGCAATCGTAAAGGGCAGGCGATACTGTTCCCACGCGCCTTTCACAAAGTACTCCGTCGCCAGCTTCTGGAAGCCATAAGTGGACTTAGGCGGCGGGCATCTCTGTTCCGCCCCTTCAGGCGTCGGGTATTCGGTGGTTGACTCGTATATCATGCTCGAGGAGAGTACAGTGATCTTCTGAAGCTTGTTGTTCTTATGAGCGTGAATCGCGGCATCGACGGCGGCAGCCGTGATGCGCTCATTCTCCGCCATCAAATCGTAGGCGAACTCGTGAAAATAGGAGATTCCGCCGATCATGGCAGCCGCCGCCACAAAATGATCGCAATCGATCAGAAGATCCTTCAATAGCTCGACGTCTTTGGCGTCGCCCTCCGCGAGCCGGTACCGGGGATGCCCATCATAAGACTTGGTGCCGCGGCCGTACTTGCTAAAGTTATCTAGACCAAGCACGTCGTGCCCGCTATCGAGCAGTTCCTGAATCAGATAGCCGCATATGAAGCCAGCAGCACCTGTAACTAGAATCTTCATCCCTTCTCCCCGGCCGCGCTTTGTTGGTCATAATTGCGCCGCCAAAATCCCCAGATATCCACTACCTTCTTGTGCGCCGGGAATTGAAGTTCGCGATAAGCGGAGTGTGGCGCGCCCAGAACGATGATATCCGCCTGTTCGATAACCTGCTCCAGCGGAACCAGCGACGGATCCGGAACAAAAGGGTCGGTGCAGAGTACGGCTTTGGCTTCCACCTGCAGCAGGTTCTTAAGCTTATAAGACAAGCTGTTGCGATTATCGTCAGAGTCGCCCTTGAAGGCCATTCCCAGGATAGCTACTGTGCTCTTAGACAAGCCATCGCCCCGCAACTGCGATACAACGAAGTTTGGAAGCCCTTCGTTAATAAGCATTGCTGCGTGCCCAAGGAAAAAATTATTGCCGGAAAATGCTGAAAGTTGCAGCATGTCCTTGAGCAGACAAGGACCGGCCGCAAAACCAGCGCGGGCAAAATTGCTCATACGAGGGTACTCCTGAGTGACTGCGCCATAAATCCGGTAGAAGTCCAGGCCGCAAGTCTCGGCCAGCATATAAAACTGGTTGGAGACCGCGAAGTTCAGATAGCGCCAGCTATTGGTGAAGAGCTTCGCCAGCTCCGCCTCCAGTGGATCCAGCTCAATCAACGTATGGGTAATGCGGCTGAATAAATCCCGTGCTTTGGAGAGCGCCGCCGGGTCAAAAGCGGAGATGATCTGAGGAAGACTTGTAAGTTCCTCGATAGCTTGTCCCTCAGCTATCCGTTCCGGACAAAAGGCAACGTGGATATTGCGCTGGCGATCGTCAATGCGGTGTTTGATCAGGCGAGTTACCCCGGGATAAAGCGTGCTTCTAAGTACGAGAAGCGAATCGTCGGGGAGATATTCAATCAGATCGTCTAAACTGCGGTACAGCGCGGCGACGGTAGGATTAAAATGCTTATCCACCGGCGTCCCGATGACAGAAATCACTACTTCGGCAGTGCGCAAGCACTCGCGGTCCGTGGTAGCGCGAAGAGATTTTCCAATCAGCAGGGGCAGCAGGACCTCTGCTCCCGATTCAAGGAAGGGCATTTTCCCGGCATTTACGCCCGCCACCTTCGACTCATCCAGGTCGAGTAAGGTTACCTCCATTCCGCGATCGGCCAATACCATGCCGAGCGGCAGACCCACGTGCCCGCAGCCTCCAACCACGACAATATTCCGCATATCAGTCATTGCGTCCTCCAAACGATGGCTTGCATCTCAGCTCGATCGTAGTGGATTCCAGGTAGGCGTATTGTCGCACGCACGGTTCAACGCATACAAGAGATTCACATATCATTAAAAGCAGAGCGCGAGCGACGCTGAGGCAGCACTATGACGTTCTTCTCGAGGCTGATTACGTTGGCCAGGGGTTGTTTGGAACGATGCCTGGAAACCTGTCAGACTATTAGGCCGGAATCGCCAGCCGGACCCCTGGCTTGCTGCAAATCAACAGTCCAATGGGAACGGCGAATGCTGTGAACGTTACATAGATTTATTGGTAAGGAAAGAGAAGAATGGCAAGCAGCGGACTGGCGGGGCTTACCGTGATGAGAAGCCACTCCGAGTGAGACAACGTTTTGCGATGCAAATAGGACCATGCCGCGAGCAGGCAGCAGGAGAAGAGGGAAATCAGGTAGGGCACGAGACCTGCTACATGGATACCGAAAACAGCTCTGTGCAACACTTCCGGAAAGTCCTTGATGAACCTTGTCGACAGAGTGACGCCCAGCCCGCTCCATCGACCGAACGCGTCATCGGTAAAGCGCGTGAGGGACTGTGATTGACGGAATAGTAGAAGATTGCCACGGCGCCGAGCGCAAGAGTCGCCGCGCCGTCGTCCAACTGGTGGCCCTCGAGAGAAAGCTCTTGTATCATACGGTCGGTTTGTGAATGGGACGCCCCGCCGGGCGCTGCAATAATTCCATAACATCCTGTTCCAGGTTCTTTTTGGCAAGGATGCGGATAGCGTACTTCACGCCCCGCTCTTCCAGCGCTTAATAAATCTTCGGCTTGGCAAAGGCGGCGTCGGCACGAAACACAACCTCCTTGCCCGGCATCTGCTGCCGTTCAATCCCGGGAAAGCAAGCCAGACCAGAAGGTTTCGCTAGGTGATCCAAATCACCACGCAGGGTGAATGGGGTCACTGCCGGATAAGGTAGCTGAGGCGCAGACTCGGAGTTCAGTAAGCAGGAATCAAGGGGTCGCAGCCAGGCTGCAGGAGGCAACCATGAGCTTTGCTACCGGCTTGCACACCATTATTGTAGCCACGGACCTGAATGGCCAATCAGAAGCAGCGCTGGAATATGCCCGCAAGTTGGCCACGAACTACGGGGCGCGGATCGTGCTGGCGCACGGGTTGGATCCGCTGACGTATGCCACGGTGGAGGGGATTCCGGAGAGTGTTCTGAAAGAGTTGACCGAGGCGGCGCGTGAGGTGCTGGACAAGCTGGCCGGTGACCTGCTGCTGGAGGGAATTCACAGCCATTCGGAGATCCGCCAGGGGGCCGTGGCGCGCATGTTGGTGGAGGTAGCGCGTCAATACGAGGCCGGGCTGATCGTGATGGGGACCAAGGGCAGGGAAGGCGCCGGTCCGTCGGTAGTTGGGGCGATCGCCGAGCAATTGGTGCGGTTGGCGCCGTGCCCGGTGCTGGCGGTGGCCGCGGACTGGAACGCGGGGCCATTCCGGCCCACGCCGGGCGGGCCGGTGCTGCTGGCCATGGAGTGGAACGAGGCGGCTCGCGAGGCGGCGGCCACAGCGTACTCGCTGGCTGAGACCTTTCAGCGCCCATTGTTTGTAATGCACGCGCGCACGGTTGCCGAGGCATCGGCCGGCAAGGATCCTTGCGGCGCGAGGCTGGAGGAATTCGGAGTTCAGCCGAGTGGGCAAATTATGGTGCATTGCCTGGTTAAAGTCGGGAATCCAGTGGACGCAGCCATGGAGGCGATTGCGGAATATCACCCGTGCATTCTTGTTGCCGGAGTCAAGCGGGCCAGCCAGACGCCGGGGCCGCATGGCACGGCTTTTGGACTGTTGGCCTGCTCGCGTGTGCCAGTGCTGTGCGTTCCGCCCCTAGCCGAGGCCGCTGAAATGACGCGAGTAGGCGCGGTGTACGAAGAGGTCTGATCAGCCAATGCGCATGGGCGTTGTTGCCGCACGCAGTATAGAGGAACGTTCACACGGCGCCAGACGGACGGAAATGGCTGGTGCACTGCTTTATTGGATTGGATTTTTGCTGCTTGTTCCAGGCTGACATAACTGGAATCGAATGGCCGCATATGGAACATCGTTCGGCGCATGTCCGCAGCGCCCGAATCGCTCACCGGCAACCATCAGGCGCGCGGCGGCGGGGCTCTAGTAGGCGGAGCAGGGCTGGGCACGGGGAGAAGAAAGAGGGAGATGTGACCATGCAGCCAGA
Source organism: uncultured Acidobacteriota bacterium (assembly GCA_963808795.1). GTDB lineage: Bacteria > Acidobacteriota > Terriglobia > Terriglobales > Acidobacteriaceae > Telmatobacter. The sequence continues at coordinate 53,046 of CAWEGL010000009.1, read as the reverse complement.
GGCAAGGTTCGGACGGATGGACGCCGTTGCCGCCCATCCGTTGGCGGAGTTGTTAGATTGTCCGCCGGAAGCCGGAAGTCTGCTGACCAACGCCGCACGATGCCTCAATTTCGATCCCGGCGAGACTGCGTTCCGGCAGAATGAGGAGTGCAAGGGTTTGTACCTGGTGGTTTCGGGGCAGTTTATGCGCAAGGCGGAGCGGCTCAAAACGCGGGTGACGCTGGGGCCGGCGCGCGCGGGCGACCTTGTGGAGCTGGCGGCCTCGCTGGGAAACGGCCATCATACGTACACGCTGAGGGCTGTAACTTCGGGAACGCTGCTGCTGCTGCCGATGGGGGCGCTCGAGCAGGCGTTCGAGAAGTATCCAACGCTGCGGATGCGGCTGCTGGAAGAGCTGGCCCGCGAAGTTTCACGCGCTTATCTTACGTGCTGCTTAAACTGCAAGGTGCGCACGCGCAGGGGCGGCGATGGAGCGGCGGCGAAGTAGACGGCGTTGGACGGCCCTGGCAGTTTCCTCATTTCGCTCCAGACACTCCCTTGGGTTGCAGCAATGGCGTAGATTCCACGGAGGGGCGGCACTCGCGCAAGGCCGTGCTGTCCTCTCGCCTGGGCGAGGGACGGTTTTGACCGGAACCGCGGCGCCGGGTTGACCTTCTTTGGAATCAGTATAGGATGCGTTGATTCTGCTCGAATTACAGTGCGGCGCGCGGTCCGGCCCGGGGAAGCTCCAGTTCCGTGGCGCCGACTTCTCAGCACGGAGGCCAATGGAGCGGCGGCCCGGCTTGAGAAAAGGGCCGTGGCTTATTGAAATGAGTTATACTTCATTCGGGTGCATAACAGGATACGTATGGGCTCAATCCATTCCCCTCACCCTCCGGAAGACTGCCTGAGTTGCGAGCATCGCCATCTGCGCATGTTCTGCAACCTGACGGCGGAGGCGCTGGCAGATTACGACAAGATTGGGATCATGATGAGTCACGCCCGCGGGGCCAAGCTGTTTTCAGAAGGCGACACGGCGCGCAATGTGTTCGTCATCTGCTTCGGGCAGGTGAAGATTTCATCCACCTCGCGGGACGGCAAGACGATGATCCTGAAGATCGCCGGGCCGGGCGACGTAATGGGCCTGAGCGCGGTGCTGGCCAACGTGCCGCATGAGGTGACAGCGGAGGCCATCCAGCCCTGCCAGGTAAAGACGGTGCGCAAACAGGAGTTTGTGGAGTTCCTGGGCCGGCACGGGATCGCCAGCATGAACGCGGCGCAGTCGCTCTCCAGCGAATACCTGACGGTGTTCCACGACGCCAAGCGGTTGGCGCTCTCGGGCTCGGCCGCAGGACGGCTGGCGCGCCTGTTGCTCGACTGGGGTCGCGCGGCGTCCAACGGCAGGCCCGAGATCAAATTCACCATGGCTCTCACGCACGAAGAGATCGCCAACATGGCGGGCACATCGCGGGAGACGGTAACGCGGCTGTTGAACCAGTTCCGCCGCGACCAGTGGATCATCATCAAGGGGGCCAGCCTGACCATCTCGAAGCCCGAGCAGCTCGAGCGCCTTACTGCGTAATTGTCTTTTCCCCCGGAACACCCCCGACCCTATACTTCCTCCATGCAGCCTGTCAGCATCGTGATGACGGTCCTCAACGAGGCCGCAGAGATTGGCAGATCCGTGCCCGCGCTGCTGGAGCAGAGGCCGCCGGCGGCCGAGGTGATCGTGGTGGACGGCGGCTCGACGGACGGAACCTGGGAGTGGCTGGTCGACGCCCAGACGCGGGACCCGAGTCTGGTGGCGATTCGCGACGAGACGTGCAACCTCCAGCACTCAGCGGGGCCGGTTTCGCGGGGACGGAACGTGGCTATCGTTGCGGCGAAGTCGGAGATTATTGCCTGCGCGGACGCAGGATGCACCTACGCGCCCAATTGGCTTGGCAACCTGACCGAGCCGCTGGTTGCCGGCAGAGCCCAATACGCATTGGGGGGGACGCGGCTGGATTTAGAGGCTGGCGGGTACACGATCTGGGACCTGGCGTCGGCGCCGTTCTTCAGCATCAAGCTGGCGGCCGATGAGCCGACGAAGTCGTGCACTGCACGATCGATGGCGTTTACGAAGGCGCTCTGGAAGCGGCTGGGCGGGTTTACGGAGTCGGTTTTGGTGGGTGAAGACACGCTGTTCGACAGCACGGCGCGGCGGCAGACGGCGCCGGTCTTCGTGACGAACGCGAAGGCCATTTATCGCCCGCACAATAGCTTCCGCCTGGCCTGCCGGCAGATGGCGCGGTACGCGGCGAGCGACGGCCAGGCGGGCATCCGCGGGGCGCGGCTTTTCCGCAACGCGGCGCGATGCGGATTGGAAGTCCTGGCGCTGGCGAGCCTGCGCTGGACCGTTGTTCCGCTGCTGGTGATCCTCGCGCTCGAATCGTGGCATGCCTTCCACCGCGACTGGAGGTTCCTGCGGCGGTTCGGCACGGCGGCGATTGCGGCCCGGTTTACATACTCGATCGCCGTTCCGTGGGTGGTCGCGGTGAACCAGATACGCGGGCGGTTCAGGGCGGAGGGGCTGACGAATCGGCAGAACGCGGGCCGGTGAAAGGCGCGAGCGCACAGCTCCGAGTTTGCTGGGTCGGGCCCTGGCTTCCCAGATTAGAACCAACAGACGAAGCGGGAAATAGTCTCCCGGCGCGCGCACGATTCCGTTACTTTTCCGTCGAGCGTTCGCAGTGAACGTCTTACGTTCAAGATGAGCTCTGGGCCGCTTGAAATACGCAGCGGCGGAGAGCCGGACATGATTGCCGCCAAAACCAAAATGCTGCATCTGGAGAAAGGTCGCGAAAGGAGGCTGACCGGCCGGCTGGGTGAGGTCGCACGCGGCTATCAGCACATGCTGGCGCGGAACCCGCGGAATGCGGAGGCGCTGGTGGGCATGAGCCTGGTTGCGCTGGCGAGCCGGCAAACGGAGGCTGCGGTAGAGATGGCCGCGGCGGGCACAGCAGCAGCGCCCCGGATGGGTCCGGCCTGGGTGGCTCTGGGGCAGGCGCTCAAAGCTTGCGACCGGTTCGAAGAGGCCGAACGGGCTTACGCGGAGGCCATCCGGCTGGACGGGATGGACGTGCTGGCACGCGTGGCGTTGGGCGAGCTGAAGATCGCTATGGGACGTCCGGAGGAAGCAGTGCGCGAGTTCGAGCTGGCGCTGCAACGGCGTCCGGCGCTTGTAGCTGCGCACATGGGGCTGGGAAATGCCTTGGCCGCGATGGGACGGAACGAAGAGGCTCTGGGCCGTTACGAGCAGGCGTTGGCGATGAGGCCGCGGCTGCCCGAAGGCCATTTTGCCGCCGGATTTGCGCTGGCGCGGCTGGGAAGGACGAAAGAAGCCGAAGCGAATTACCGGCGGGCGATCACCTTGCGGCCTGACTTTGCCGCTGCGTGGATCAACCTGGGTGGCTTGCTGCGGGAGCAGGGAAGCGATGTGTACGCGGAGTTGGCTTTGCGGCGGGCGGTGGGGTTGCGGCAGGACCTAGTCTCCGGTTGGGTCAACTTGGCGATGCTGGAGCGGGAACGCAAGCGGCCGGCCAAGGCGGAGGCGTACCTGCGAAAGGCCTTCGAGTTGAACCCGCGCCAGGTGGAAACCCTTGTGGCGTGGTGCCAGTTTCGCGCGGCGGAGCGGGACCTGACGGGCGCGTGGGAGTGGCTGCGCTGGGCGCTCGCGCGCAATCCCGATCACGACGAAGCTGTGAACATGATGGGGATTCTGCTGCACAACGAAGGTCGGTTCGGCGAGGCGGTTGCAGCGTTCGAGCGTGCAGAAGCGCTGGGCAGCCGGACGGCGGCGTCGAACCGCGGCAACTCGCTGCTGGAGATGGGACGGATGGGCGAGGCGCTCAAGGCGCACGAAAAGGCCGTGGAAGACGACCCCTCACACGCGGGGGCAGCATACAACCTGGCGTTGACGCGACTGCGGCTGGGCGATTGGGAGCGGGGATGGGCAGGGTACGAAGCGCGTTGGCGGTTCCGCGAGGTGCACCGCAGGCCGAGGCGCTTTGAGGAGGCGAGATGGAGCGGCGAGGCGCTGAATGGAGAGCGGGTTCTGCTCCATGCCGAGCAGGGGCTGGGCGACACCATCCAATTTTGCCGGTACGCGGCGCTGGTGGCGGCGCGCGGAGGCGTGCCGGTTTTAGAGGTGCAAGCGCCGGCGGAACGGCTCATGCGGTCGCTGGCCGTGGTGCGCACGGGACGTGCAGAGACGGCGGTGCTGGGCACGCGGGGGACGGAGCGCGGCGTGAAATTCGATCTGGAGTGCCCACTGATGAGCCTACCGGCGGTGTTTGGAACCACGATGGAGACGGTTCCCTGGCCGGGCGCTTATCTGGGGGCTGACCCAATGGAGATTTGGGAAAAACGGATGCAGTTCCCGGATCTGAGGTATGGCTCGCGAATGGGGCTTGCGTGGGCGGGGAACCCGGGCTACAAGGCCGACCATTCGCGGTCCATGAAGCTCGGGACGCTGACGCCGCTGCTGCGCGCTGTGAAGGCAACCTGGATCTCACTGCAAAAAGGCGAAGCCGCGGAGCAGTTGGCGGATTTGCCGAAAGATGTGTTCGCATGGGATGGGTCCAGCAACGATCGGGATTTGGCCGAGACGGCGGCGCTTGTGGCGACGCTGGATCTGGTGGTCACGACGGACACGTGCATCGCCCACTTGGCCGGCGCCATGGGTAAGCCGGTGTGGATTCTGCTGCCCCATTTGGCCGATTGGCGCTGGATGGAAGAGATGGAGACAAGCCCCTCGTACCCCACTGCGAAACTGCTGCGGCAGCGCGTTCCAGGCGACTGGGCGGGGGTGGTGGAACGGGCGATCGGTGAGGTGGAAGACTATGAGCGGATCTTCGGGCGGTCGCCTGGCAGGGTGGGAAATAACTTGAGGAAATCACAGGAACTGATTCCAGCGTAAAAGGTTAGAGGAATCTAGCTAGCCCACATCTTTTTTCCTTGACAACTAATACTCTATAATATAGAGTACTATTCTATTAGGACTACTCTGAGGATAAAGAGACCGGTCCGGGAGGTTACGACGATATGACGGCAAACATGGAAAACCAGGAGTTGCAAGAGCGGCTGAGCCTGATCGAAAGCATGATCGCCGAGGGGCGGCGGACGACCGGGCGCTGGGGCTGGATGTTCGTGCTTTGGGGAGTGGCTTATCTGGTTGCCACGGCCTGGGCCTCGCTCGGACACAGCAACGCCGCTTGGCCGGTGACCATAACCACCGCGGCGGTACTCACGGTCATTCTGAAAAAACAGACGCGGCGCGGGGATCCGGTTTCCGGCCTGACGCGAGCCGTCGGGGCGGTGTGGCTCGCCGCTGGGATTGCGCTCGTGCTGGTTCTTTTCGGACTGGCGTATGCAGGGCATTACGAGGCGCACGCTTTTCTGGCGATTATCGGCGGCATTCTCGGACTGGCGAACTTTTCCTCCAGCATGATTCTGCGCTGGCGGGCACAATTGTTCTGCGCTTGTGTGTGGTGGATCGAGGCGCTCACGGGCTGCTTTCTGAGCGAGCAGAAGGCCGGATGGGCATTTCTGATTGCCACCTTCCTCGGCCAGATCGTCTTTGGAGTTTACGTGATGTTGGCCGAGCGCCATTGCGCCGCCGAGGTAAGCCATGCCTGAACTGCCGGAACTGAATCCCGTGGTTCACGGCAAGCTGCGCCTGGCGCTGCTATCGCTGCTCTCCGGGGTGGAAGACGCGGAGTTTACCTGGCTGCGCGCCAGGACCGGCTCAACGGATGGAAACCTGGGCGCGCAACTGATGAAGCTCGAAGAGGCCGGGTACGTCGCGGTGAAGAAGCGATTTGTGCGCCGCAAGCCGCAGACGCTTTACCGCATGACCGAGGCTGGCCGTGCGGCGCTGAGCGAGTATGTAGCGGCGCTGAAGGAGTTGCTGGGCGGCGCGATGGTCAACGGCCAGTGAGCAAGGGTCATGGTTCTAGGCCAGGCGTGGCGGAGAGGGACGCGCGCACGCGGTTCATGATGGCGAAATAGTAGGCCAGGTTGTGAATCGTGTTCAGCGTGCCGGAGAGCGGCTCGGCGGATTGCATCAGGTGGCGCAGATAAGCGCGCGAGTAGCGGCGGCAGACGGGGCACGAGCAGGCGGGGTCGAGCGGGGATTGATCCTCGGCGTAGCGTTTGCTTTTAATGTTGAGGCGGCCCTCGTTGGTGAAGAGCAGGCCGTGGCGCGCGGCGCGGGTGGGCAGCACGCAGTCCATCATGTCGATGCCCATGTGCGCGTACTGCTCGATCTCATCGGGGTAGCCGACGCCCATCACGTAGCGGGGCTTGTGTTTGGGCAGCATGGGCAGGACTTCGGCGATCATTTCCAGAGTAAGCTCGCGGGGCTCTCCCACGCTGAGGCCGCCGATGGCGTAGCCGTCGAAACCCGATCCGGTTTGGTCCATCTCCACGAGTCGTTCGGCGCATTGGCGGCGCAGATCGCGGTACATGCCGCCCTGGACGATGCCGAAGAGACACTGCGTGTGGCGGGCCTTTGGATCGAACCACGGGACATCTTCGCGGTGGGCGCGGAAATGATCAAGCGAGCGGCGGGCCCAGGCCATGGTGTTGCGCAGCGACTCTTCGGCGCGGCTGCGTTCGGCCGGGTATTCGGTGCATTCGTCGAAGGCCATCGAGATGTCGGCGCCGAGGGCGATCTGGACGTCGATGGCATGTTCGGGCGTAAAGAAGTGGGTGCTGCCATCGAGATGGGAGCGGAATTGGACGCCATCGGCGGTTACCTTGCGCAGCGCATTGAGCGAAAAGACCTGAAATCCGCCGGAATCGGTCAGCAAGGCGCGCGGCCAGCTCATGAAGCGATGCAGGCCGCCCATGCGGCGAATAGCCTCGTGGCCGGGACGCAGGTAGAGGTGATAAGTGTTGCCGAGGATAAGCTGGGCGCCCAGCGTCTCGAGTACATCCTGGGCGACAGCTTTTACCGTGCCGGCGGTGCCGACGGGCATAAAGACAGGGGTTTCGACGATGTGGTGGGGCAAATCGAGCCTTCCGCGCCGCCCGCCGGCCGCGGTGGAAGCGATGATCTGAAACGAGGGACTCACCAGAGGATTTTAACGGGAAGAGGGTTGATAAGAACTCGTGATTTCTCAGGTCTCATCCGCCGAGGTGGACAAGAAGGCCGATGCGGGCCACGCGCGGCATTCCCAGCGTGGTGGTCGGCGTTTTTGAATCTTCGATCGAGCGGTCGAGAAGGTTTTCGCCGGCGGCGAAGAGTTCGAGGCGGCTGCCTAAGCCGTGAGAAGCGTAGGCATCGAGGCGGAAGTAGCCGTGGAGCAGGTAGTCGTTGGCGTCGTCGTCGTACATCCGGCCACTCAGGCGACTCTGCAGGCTGAGGGTTCCCAAACTGGAGCGATAGGCGCGCAGGTTGAGGGTAGCCAGGTTGCGGGCGACCTCGGGAATCCAGTTGCCCAGATCCTGCGTGCCCTTGGAGACGACGGCGTGGGCGTACTGGTAGCCGCCATCGACGGCCAGCCAACTGCGCGGCTTGAGCTCGAAGTCCAGCGAGACGCCGCGGCTCTCGATCTGGCCGAGATTCTCGCGCATGAGCAGAATGGGCGAGGAAGTGGGGTTGATGGTGAGCGCGGTGATGGGGCGATTGACCTGGGTGAGGAAGTAACTGGCGCGGACAGTGCCCCAGGAGTACGCGCTGGCCACGCCGGTCTCCCAACCCGTGGCGCGCTCGCTGAGCAGGTTGCCGTTGGGCTTGGTGAGCTTGTTGCCAACCTGGGTGGAGCGGTAAAGCTCGTTGGGGCTGGGCGCGCGGAAGGCGCGAAAGCCGGACGCCGACAAAGCCCAATGCTCGCCGAGCTTGCGCGATAGCCCCAGGCGGGGATCGAAGATGCGCTCGTCGCGCTGCAACGGCTGGGTGGAGTTCGGCGTCCAGGTGGAACCATTCCAGTCAAGCTGCCGGCCGTCGTAGTTCTGGAACCAGTCCATGCGGCCGGAGGCGATGACGGTCCACCCATTGTAGACCCACATGGACTCAACGTAGGCGGCGGGGTCGCGCTGGTGGTCGTGGAGATTGGTTACCGACCCAGTGGACAGGGTCTGCTCGAGGTCCCAGACGCGCACATCGTGGACGTCGGCTCCGGCGATGAGCAAGAAGCCCGCGCCGAGAGGCTGGCTCCATTTGGCCGCCGCGCCCAGTTCGTTGTCCGGGATGTACGAGTACTTCGAGGGTATCTCGCCGCAGCGATAGGAACAGGTGGGGTCGCTGGAATTGGGCAGGTTGGAGATGCTCGAGAAGGTCTGGCGGAAGCGCTCTTCGGAGCCGTAGAGGCGCAGCGTAAGCGAAGCGCTCTGCGCGTCTTGCCAGTCGGCGCCGGTGGCGTAGCGAACCATGCGGGTGGCGTTGAACTGGTAGGGGGTGCCGTTGTGGCGCGACTCGTTGAAGCCGCTGCCGCGCACAAAGAGCCGGAGGGGACCGCGCTCGTGCTCCACATCGAGCAGCGCGCTCTGGCTGTGAACGTTGCTCGGTTGATCGACGGGGCCGCGCTGCGAGGGAGCTTCCTGGATGTAGCCGTTGGTGCCGATGACGCCGCCGGCCAAGAGCGCGCCCCAAGGGCCGTGCCTGGCTTCCGCGAGCAGGTTTTCATCGAGGGTGTCTTCGCCGCCGTAGCTGGAGCTGAGCTCGGCCTGCGTGGACGTGGCGCGGACGGGAATCACGTTGATAACGCCCCCGATGGCGCTGGAACCGTAGAGATCGCTGGCGCCGCCGCGCACCAGTTCGACGTTCCGAATGGCGAGTTCCGGCATTCCTGCCAGTGAATCCATCCGCCTACCGGATCGTTGAGCGGCACGTCGTCTTCAGTCACCAGGGTGCGGCTAGCGGAGGTGGAACCGAGACCGCGCAGGCTGACGCCCTGCGAAGTGGGATTGGCCACCAGGGAGCTGGAGCGGCGGAAAAGCTCGACGCCGGGAAGCTGGCGCAACTCGTCGTCCATGGTGATGGCGGCCGTGGTGCGCAGCGCCTGCTGCGAGAGCAGACGCGTCGTCGCCGGGCTTTCCATAGCCCCCAGCGGGGCGCGATAGGCGGTAACGGTAACCTGCTGAGCCGCCGCAGCCGGCTGGAGGCGGATGGTGGCCGAAGCGGAGAGCGAGACAGTTTGCGCGGCGAAGCCCGGCGCGGAGACTGTCAGGGGGCACGGACCGGCGCAGGTAACGGTCAGATTACCGGCTTCATTCGTGCGGCCGAGCGGCTTACCGGAGGAACTGGCGACTACTGCGCCGGCCACCGCCGCGCCGCTGCCGTCCTCAACGGTAAGGGTAAGAGGCGCAGCGGGTTGGGCATTAAGAACGACCGGCGCCAGAGCCGCCACGATCAATGCCAGAGCGCCAAAGAGAGCTCTGAACCGGCAACACGGATTGGGTTCCATTTTCAGAGTTGGGGAACAAGGCACAACGCAACTGTAACATGCTGGCTCCGCTGCGGGGATCGGGGGCCTGGGGTGCAATTTCGCTTAACGGAACGAGGACGAAGGCGCGTTCAGACAGGCGGGGATGGGGGATTTCAAGATCCGGGCCGCTGACGATGAGATCGCCAAAGAGGAGGATGTCGAGATCGAGAGCGCGCGGGCCGCTGGGGACGCTCGCGGCGCGGTCGCGGCCGAAATCGCGCTCGATGGCGAGAAGTTCTTGGAGCAGGCAGCGCGGGATCAGCTCTGTTTCGAGGGCGATGACGGCATTGAGGAAGCGCGGCTGATCGAGGAATCCGACGGGCGCAGTGGAGTAAAGCGAGGAGCGGGCGGCGACACGGCCGAGGGAAGCGAGGCGCAAGGCAGCGGCAGCTAGCGTGGCCTCCGGCGGGCCGGCTGAGCTGTGCAAATTGGCGCCGAGGCCGATGTAGGCAGTAGGCATCAGTTTCAGGGTAGATCTAACTCCAGATAGATTGAGGGCCTATTCCTCGCGGAGGGCCTGCATGGGGTCAATGGATGCGGCTTTGCGGGCAGGCAGGAATGCAGCGGCCAGGCCAATGAACAAAAGAGCCAACGCGACGGCGGCATAGGTCCAAGTGTCAAGGGGACGCACCTGGTATAAGAAGCTCCTCACCAGGCGTCCCGCGGCAAAGGCCAGCACCAAACCTGCGGCCAAGCCAGAGCCTACAAGAAAAGAGCCTTGGCGCAGCACCAGCCGCGCGACGCTGCCGCGCGTAGCGCCAAGCGCCATACGCACTCCGATCTCGCGCCGGCGGTAACCGACGAGCTGCGACAACGCGCCGTACAGTCCGGCGATGACCATGGCCACCGCAAGGCCCGCAAAGGAGCCGACGAGGTAAAGTCCTAGGCGGCGGTTGAAGGTGTTCTTGTCCACGGCCTGTTGCATGGTTTGAAAATCGTCGAGGGCAAAGCCGGGCGCGGCGCGGTGAAAGATGGATCGCATCTCGGCTGCCACAGGAATATTGCCACGCGTCTTCACGACAAAGTTGACCACGGTCTTCAGCAGGGCCTGGTAGAAGAGCGAGGTGGTGGGAATCTGTCCCTCGGGCAGCAGGACTAGGGGCTGGACGGCGGCGCCGACGGCGCTTTGAACCTGGTCGCCAATCACGCCGGCGATGCGGTAGGGCTTGATCATGCCTGTATCTTTGCCGCCCAGATCGATCTGCTTGCCGAGCGGGTCCTGGCCGGGGAAGAATTTCTTGACGAAGGCTTGGTTGATGACCGCGACAAACGGAGCCCCGGCTGCATCGCTGTCTTCGATCATGCGTCCGCGCACCACCGGGGTTCCCATGGTGCGGGCGTAGTTACCGCTGACAGCGGAGACAAGAGCTGCCTGATCGCGGGGGTTCTTGGGTTGGTCGACGATAGTAAAGCTGGTCTGCACGCCCATACCGGAGAGCGGGGGTGTAGTGATGAGCGCAGCAGCGGAGACACCGGGAGCGTGGCGCATCTGGTCCAGAACCGGCTGATAAACCAGCGTGGCTAAGGAAGCGGGCGCGTTGGCAGTGTTTTGCGAGACGGCCATGTTGGAGAAGCCGGCAGCGTCGGCGGGCATGGCGCTGAATGTGGTCACACGCACGGGATCGAAGCCCAGGCGCGACTGCTCCAGGTTCCAGAGAGTATGAAAAAGGAGACCGGTTCCGACCAGCAGGAGGGTAGAAAGCGCGACCTCGCCCGCGACCAGAATGCCGCTCAGCCTTCCGCTGACGGTGCGCGAGCCCGCGCCTCGCGAGGCCGTCTGCAAGGCGGCCTGGGGGTTGGACCGCGCCACCAAAAGCGCGGGCAGGAACGACGACAGCACAGTGGTGAATACGGCAATGACGGCGAGGACCAGGACCACCGACCAGTGAATGGCGATCGCATTGGCGCGGGGGATGGTGCCCTCCGGGAGCTTGCGCAACGCGAGCATGGCCATGCCGGCAAAGAACACGCCCACTCCGCAGCCGAGCAGGCTGAGGATCAAGCCTTCGGCGAGCATCTGGCGGACGAGCCGCAGGCGCCCCGCACCCAGCGCCATACGCACCGCGAACTCCTGCTGGCGGGCCAGGCAGCGCGCGATGAGGAGGTTGGAAACATTTGCGCAGGCAATCAGCAGCACCAGGCCTAGCGCGGCAAAGAGTGCGTAGAGCACGGGGCGCACCGGGCCGGTGAGCAACTGCTGATAGGGATCGGCGCGGAAGGCGATTGTGTTGTGAGTGCCGGTTTGGCGAATGCGCACGGCAATGGCGTCAAGCTCCTGCTGCGCCTGCGCCGGCGTGACGCCGGGACGCAGCTCACCCACAGCGTTGAAGAAGTCGTAGCCGCGGTCCTTGAGCATCTCGCCCGTCGGTTGCAAGGGCAGCCACAGGCCCTTGCGCAGGAGGGTGCCCATCGCTTCCGGGAAGTGAAAGGACGAGGGCATGACGCCGACCACGGTGCGGGCTTCGCCGCCGATGGTGATCGACTTGCCCACGATGTTGGGGTCGGCGTGGAAGCTCTCGCGCCAAAGGCCCTCGGAAACAATGACGGCGGGCGGGCCGCCGGACTCACCTTCGGCCGCGGTAAAGGTGCGGCCCAGCAACGGGCGCGCGCCGAGCATTGCGAAGAGATTCGGGGTGACGCGAGGAGCCACGACGCTTTGCGAAGCGTCCTGGGTTTGGATCACGGTTATGTCCTCAGAGTAGCCCGCGACCTGCGCGAATTCCCGCGACTGCCGGCGGATATCGCGATAGTTCGACCAGGAGGTGGACGCAAAGCCCGGCTTGGCGTTCGCGGGACCGATGAAGACCAGGCGATCGGAGTGCGCGTAGGGCAGAGGGCGCAAGAGCACAGACTGGATTACGGTGAAGATGGCCGTGTTCGCGCCGATGCCGAGGGCCAGCGTAAGGACCGCGAGCAGCGCCACGCCCGGAGTCTTGCCCAGTTGACGAACGGCGAAACGTAGATCGCCAATCAATGTTTCCATAGCGCCACCGACAAGAGCAGTGTAACCTGGCTCTCCGTCAGGCAATTCTCTTTCTGAGCTACGCGCGCGTGGATTTCGCGGTTCCCGGAGTTTTCACGCGCGGCCGCAATCGGCCGGCGAGAGAGGGCGCGCGGATCGAAAACACTCGTTCGCAAACAGCAACAGGGATGGACGTGCAGCGCCTGCACTGCCGGCTTACGACCCGGTGCCGGCCAGGACCACGGCGATGGTGCGCAGGATGATTTTGAAGTCCAGCCAGATGCTCCAGTTGTCGATGTAGGTCACGTCCAGCGAGACGTAGCTGGCGAACGAGGGGTCCTGGCGGCCCTGCACCTGCCACAGCCCCGTGATTCCCGGGGTCACGTCCAGCCGCCGCAGGTGGCTCAGCTTGTACTCCTTCACCTCGCTGGCGATGGGCGGCCGCGGTCCCACTACGCTCATGTCCCCGCGCAGCACGTTGAGGAACTGCGGCAGCTCGTCCAGCGAGTACTTGCGCAGCAGCCGCCCCAGCCGCGTGATGCGCGGATCGTTGGAGATCTTGAACAGCACCCCGTCGCGCTCGTTCATGTGCATGATCTCGGCGCGCCGCTGGTCGGCGTTGCGCATCATGGTGCGAAACTTGATGCACCGGAACACCCGCCCCCGCTTGCCAATGCGCTCCGAGGCGTAGAACACCGGCCCCGGCGAATCCAGCTTCACCGCCGCCGCAATGGCCGCCAGCAACGGCGACAGCACCGCCAGCGCCACCACCGAAAATAGGATGTCGAAGCCGCGCTTGAACAGCAACCCCAGCTCCGGCACATGACCGTAATGCAAAGGAATGGTGGGAAACTGCCCAATGTACTCGATGGGGTTGTTCCATGCCAGACCGTCGTACAGGTCCGGCACCACGCGCAAATCCACCCCGTGAATGCGCGCCTGCTCCACTACGTTGGGGATGATGGCCCGCTCGCACGCAGCCATGAAAAAAATCTCGTCCACAAAGTGCTTGCGCGTCTGCTGGAACAGCGTCTCCAGGGTCCCCAGCACCTCGTCCGCCGCCACCGTGCCGCCAGACGCCGAGCCAGGAAAATCGATGAACCCCTTGAACGTGAAGCCCAGATGACGGAGGCTCTGCAGATGATGGCGCAAGGCGTGCGCCTCCGCCCCCGTGCCCACGATCAGCACATTGCGCGTCCCCACCCCGCGCTCAAAACGCCGGTACAGCAGCATCCGGTACACCAGCCGCCGCAATCCCACCAGCACCGCCGCCAGCGCCACCGTCAGCAGCACAATGCCCCGCGGCACGTTGTCGGCGTGCGTCAGGTAGAGCGTCCCCGTCAACAGTAACCCCGAGGTCAAACACGCCTGCGCGCTCAGCCTCTGCTCATTCAGAAATCCGCCCACCCGCGTGGGCCTGTACAGATTCAAACGCCGGCTGGTCACGATCAGCACCATCGCGAATCCGCACAGAAACGCCAGCAGGATTTCCATCGACCAGCCCCGAATCAGCGTGTTCCGCCAAAATGCCCGCGCTGCCGCCGCCGGCCCCGTCCGCAACCGGTACAGCGTCGCCAAGGCCGCCGCTCCAGCCACCGTGGCGCCGTCCACCACCATCCAGACCTTGGCTGTCTCCTGCCCGCCGCGAGGCGCTATCCCGCTCCTTCCGCCCTCCCCATACGGGACGGAAACCAACGATGCTGACAGCCTTTGCCAGAATTCCGAAGTCGCCATACTCGTTCGCAAACCTCAAACCTTCAAGTAGTACAAGGCAATGAAGACCGCTTGAGACCGTGCGATTGGGCGTGACAGTGCTTCCCGCGAAAAGCGAGATAGGGATAGAAACCATGAGCGCGGCTAGCAACGTTCGCTTGGAGGAGCCGCCCGCGCCCCGAACCTTATGGTGTTAAGCATACAACGAATTCCAGGTCTGGAGCAGTTGTTTTTGCCACGGCTGGCATGAAATTGACGGCGGGAATGTGTGATTTGCAGTGCGGTCCAAGACTGGTTTGCCCGCAGAGTGCGAAAAAGCGCACGGACGGCGCAGGGGGGCTGCAGCCGGACATTCTGATCACCGCGACTGGAGAAGTGGAGCCTACGCCCGCAAATCAGCGCTGATCCGCGAGCGGCGCCGCCGAGGCGGCCTTGCCGCGGAAGAAGTCGAGTGATTTTGCCAGCCCTTCCTTGAGAGCGATGTGCGGTTCCCATCCCAGGAGAGCGCGAGCCCTGGAGATGTCCGGGCAACGGCGCAGGGGATCATCCTCGGGCAGCGATTCAAAGCACAATTCGCTCTTCGAGCCCGTCACTTCCATCACGGCCCTGGCGCAATCGAGGATGGTAAACTCGCCGGGGTTGCCGATGTTGACCGGAAGATGGATACCGGAACGCGAGAGAAGGAAGATACCTTCGATGAGGTCGTCAACGTAGCAAAAGCTGCGCGTCTGGCTGCCGTCGCCATAGATGGTGAGCGATTCGCCGCGCAGAGCCTGCATCATAAAGTTGGAGATGACCCGTCCGTCGCCGGGCCGCAGGCGCGGACCGTAGGTATTAAAGATGCGCGCGAGGTGGGTATTGACTCCGCGACTGCGGTGGTAGGCCATGACCAAAGCCTCGGCGTAACGCTTGGCTTCGTCGTACATCGAGCGCGGGCCGACCGGATTAACGTGCCCCCAATAATCCTCGGTCTGCGGATGGACGTCGGGGTCACCATAGCACTCCGAAGTGGAAGCGTGCAGGTAGCCAGCGTTATATTTGGCGGCCCATTCCAGAGTGTTCTGGGTTCCGATGGAGCCTACGCGGAGGGTTTCGATGGCCAGCCTTTGATACTCCGGCGGACTGGCCGGGGAAGCGAAATTAAAGACGTAATCGACGCGTCCAGGGTCGAAGGGTTGGCAAATGTCCCGTTGCTCGAAGTGGAAGCGCGGTTCGCGGCCGAGATGGGCAAGATTATCGAGAGAGCCCGTAGACAGATTATCGACGCCGAGCACGGAACGACCCTCGCTCAGCAAG
The DNA here is from genome assembly GCA_963808795.1 of uncultured Acidobacteriota bacterium. GTDB lineage: Bacteria > Acidobacteriota > Terriglobia > Terriglobales > Acidobacteriaceae > Telmatobacter. The sequence continues at coordinate 37,623 of CAWEGL010000009.1, read as the reverse complement.
CGGTCTGTGAGGTGAGAACCGACAAATCCGGCGGCGCCGGTCACAAGCACGTGCAAGGTCAAAGGCTTATACTCCGAAGCTTCGAAAAGAGTCTTTGCTGCAAAACCCCGAAATGGAGAGCCCGGATCGCAGATCGGGAGGCAAAGGGCGAAAACCCGCAGACGGTCGAACAAAAATCGTCTGACAAATATCAGATCTTCGCTTTAAACAAGCGCCCTGCGAGGTCTACCCTCCAGAGCATGATAATTCGCCGGCCTGCCCACGCTCACGTACGTAAAGCCGTGATCGTGCAATTCTTGCGGCTTATAAAGGTTGCGGCCGTCGATCACAATGGGGAAATGAACCGTCTGATTGAGGCGCACCAGGTCGATGGCGGCAAACTCCTTCCAGTCGGTGAGGATCAACACGGCGTCGGCGTCTTGGCAGGCCTCATAAAGGTCGCCGGCGTAACGGAGATTCTCGGAGGGTGGTAGCAGCTCCTTGGCGCGCTCCATGGCTGCCGGATCGTAGGCCGTGACCATGGCGCCTGCTTTCAGCAGCCTCCTGACGATATCCACGGCCGGCGACTCGCGAAGGTCGTCGGTATCGCCCTTAAAAGCCAGACCCAGGGCGGCCAGCCGCTTGCCGCGCAGCGTCCATAGCGCCGAGAGCACCTTGTTGAAGAAAACTTCCTTCTGGGTTTCATTGATTTTGCGGACTTCCTCGAGGAGCTGGAAGTCCACACCGCGCTGCTGCGCGACCCAGTGGAAGGCGGCCACGTCCTTGGGAAAGCAGGAACCTCCATAGCCCAGTCCGGCGCGCAAAAACTTGGAGCCGATGCGGCTGTCAAGACCGATGCCGGTGGCGATATCCTCGATGTCGGCGTCCACGGCCTCGGCCAGGTTGGCCACGGCGTTGATGAAGGAGATTTTCATGGCCAGGAAAGCATTGGAGGCGTGCTTAATGAGCTCGGCGCTCTGCGCGGAGGTGACCAGCAGCCGGGCAGGATGGGCGGCGCTGCAAGCTCCCGGAAGAGCGCCCGGTTGAGAATAATAGCCGCCCGCGGTCAACGGCTCATAGATGCGGCGCAAGAGGTTTGCGGAGCGCTCGCTGTCAGCGCCCACCACGATGCGGTCGGGATGGAGGAAGTCAGCAACAGCCGTGCCTTCGCGCAGGAACTCGGGATTTGAAACCACGTCGAAGTGTTGGGGATCGACGCCGTGCCGGTGCAGGACGCGGCGGATCCAGTCGTTGGTGTAGACCGGCACGGTGCTCTTTTCCACGATGACCTTATAGCCGTTGATGGCGCGCGCAATTTCCGAAACCACGGCCTCAACGTAAGAAACATCGGCGGCTCCCGAGTCGCCCTGCGGCGTGCCTACGGCAATGAAGATGGCCTCGCTGCGTTCCACTGCTGCAGCGAGTGAGGTGCTGAATTCCACGTTTCGTCCCCGGTGCCGGGCCAGCATCTCGGACAGGTGATCTTCGAAGATAGGCACTCCGCCTTCCCGGAGAGTCTTTATCTTGGCCTCATCATTGTCCACGCAAATGACGCGATGACCGATTTCGGCGAAGCAAACGGCCGCGACAAGCCCCACATAACCGGACCCGATCACACAAATCGAAACTGAATTTGACATTGGGTTGTGCTCTTTCCTTTGCTCGCTGCCCGGCGGATTCCCAGACGCAACGTTCATGCACCTATGGTTTCAGGGCAGGCGGCAAATCGAGGATTCATTCCAACCGCGCGCCAAGTTGCCGGTATTGTATATCTTCGCATCTTCACCGTTGATCATGTTCGCGCGGACGTGCGGCGGCGCGAAGCATGGCTTTACACCGCGCGTGTGATTTGACTGCACGGTTAATCCTGCGGTTGCACGACGACATAAAGCGTCGAGCCGCCGCGGTTCAAGAGCAAGAGCACGGGGCGATTCCCGGCCGCGGCCAGCGCCTGCTGGAACTCCCGAACGTTACGGATGGGCTTGCGGTCTACCTCCTGGATGACATCGCCGTGCCGGATGCCGGCCGCCGCCGCCGCGCTGGAGGGATCGACATCGGTGACAACCACACCGGGAGAACCGGCCGGCAGTCCGAGTTGCTGCTCAATCTCGGGGGTCAGATTCTCCACTTGCAGGCCATTCAAAACCGTTCCCCCGCCTTCAGCCGGCTGGCCGGGCTGGCCATTTTTAGGATAGGCGCCGAGCGTAACATTCATCTGCTGAGTGTGCCCCTTGCGGTAAATCTGAAGATGAGCGACCGATCCCGGCGCCATTTCAGAGATGTGGAGGCTCAGCTCGTCGGGCCCGTTGACGGACGCGCCGTTGAGTTTGAGGACGATGTCGCCGCGTTGCAAGCCCGCCTTGGCCGCCGGGCTATCGGGACGTACATCGCTGACCAAGGCGCCGCCGCCCTGACTGAGCCCGAAGGCCTTCGCCATGTCGGGATTGACGGATTGAATGGTCACGCCCAGGTAGCCGCGGACGACTTTGCCGTGGGCGACAATCTGATCCATGATGGTGTGCGCCATGTTGACGGGGATGGCGAACCCGATGCCCTCATTGCCGCCGCCGCCGGAGATAATGGCCGTGTTGATTCCCACCAGGTTGCCGTGTAGATCGATCAAGGCGCCTCCGGAGTTGCCGGGGTTGATGGCGGCGTCGGTCTGGATAAAGTCCTCGTAGTGCTCGATGGCTCCGCCCAGAGCGCGGCCGGTAGCGCTGACAATGCCCATGGTGGCGGTTTCTCCGATGCCGAAGGGATCGCCGATGGCGAAAACCACGTCGCCGACCTTGAGTTGGGAAGAATCGCCCAAGGTGAATGCGCTCAGCCCCGAGGCGTCAATCTTCAGCACCGCAATGTCGGTGCGGGCATCAGTTCCGATGATTTCGGCTTTGTATTCTTTACGGTCCTGCGTGAAGACCTCGACGTCGGAGGCGCCCGCCACCACGTGGTTATTGGTGAGGATGTAGCCGTTGGGGTTGACGATGACGCCCGAGCCCAGGCTGTGCTCGCGCTCCGTCTGGGGCTGCTGCTGAGGACTGAACTGGTTGCCGAAGAACTGGCGGAAGAACGGGTCGCTGAAGAACCCCGGCATCTGGTTTTGCAGTTTCACAACTTTGGTGGAAGAAATGTTGACCACGGAGGGCAAGTCGGGATCGATGACGGAGGCAAAACCATTCTTGAAATTGGAGAGATTGACTGGAGGCACGTCCTGTGCGACGCGCACTGGAACTACGTGCTGGCCCGAGGTCACGCTGAATCCCGATAAATGGATAATTCCGGCGCGGAGCAGCCCGCCGAAGACGAGGCCGCCGGCGATGAGAATCAGGAGCCAAAAAGGAAATCTTCTGCGTGGAGTAGTCATGACTTTTCCTCATTCTATTGAGAGTGGCGCGCGATGCCGGCCATGATTGCTTAGGCAGGGAAGGATCGCAATACGCCGAGATAGTGAACGATGTCTTCCCGCGAAAGCATTCCTACGATGCCGTTTCCGTCCACGACGGGAAGCTGGTTTACGCCGTCTCGTCCCATCTTCTCCAGAGCCGACCACAGCACGGCGTTGGGCTGGGTGGTTTCCAATTTCTGGAATGGGACCATGATGTTGGAGGCTAAAGTGGCAGGCCAAGCGTGGCGCGGCACTTCGCGTATGGCCGCCAGCGTGGCCATACCAGCCGCTCCGCCGGGTTTCGTGACGATGACACAGCGGGCTTTGGCCGGTAGAAGGTATCGATCCACGAGGTCCTGAAGGGTGGCGTCAGCGGGAACTTGCAAGAAGTCACGGCGCATGGCGTCAGCCACTCTGTGGCCGCCGAGGAGGTTCTTCAGAGACTCCTGCTGCAACTGGCTGCCCGCTGCGCTCTCCAGGTACCAGCCGATGAAGGCAATCCAAATGCCCCCGATGAGGTCCGACGTAAACGCCTGCCAGACCCCAATAAAGATGAGCAAAAATCCGAAGAATCGGCCCGCGATGCCGGCGGTAACGGTGGCGCGATGATAGTTGCCGGTGACGCGCCAGACGATGGCGCGAAAGATGCGGCCGCCGTCCAGGGGAAAGCCGGGGATGAGATTGAAGATGGCGAGGACCAGGTTCAACAAGGCCAGATACTCAGCCAATGCGAAGAGCGGGTGCGAGGGGGCGAAGAGCGGCTCCAGCTCCCAGCAGAGGGCGGCCAGCGCAAGACTCGTCAATGGACCGACGAGGGTGATCCAGAACTCTGCAACAGGGCTGGGCGGTTCAGCCGCAAGCTGGGAGACGCCGCCGAAGAGAAAGAGAGTGATGCGAGGAACGGGAAGTCCATAGTGCTGGGCCGCCAGAGAATGCGCCAGTTCGTGAATGAGCACGCTGGCGAAAAGCAAAACCGCGGTAACGAACCCCATCACCCAGTATTCGCTCGCAGCCCAACCCGGAAACTCCTGCGGGTAGTAGCTTGCGGCCAGCATCCACGCCAGCAGACCGACGATAAGAAACCAGGAATAGTCGAGGTCGATGGAGATGCCGAAGATCCTGCCCATCGGAATGCCATGGCGTGACACGTCAACCCCCTTCTATCACAAGGTTATCAAGACAAACCCACCCCTGGAATGAAGGATGCCAAGGTCTAACGGGGGGTTGTAGCGCAGCCGCAGTTCGACGGCTAAAGCCTCGCTACGCCGAGGAAGAGCCCGCGTTTACAGTCGCGGCCGGTTACACGCTGAGCACTGGGCAGGGCGACTCGTGAATGATGGTGTTCAGATGCGACCAGGGGCGCGAAAAAGTTTCTCTGGCGTGGCCGCGGCCGACAATCACCAGGTCCGCGCTCTCTTCGCGCACAACTTGGCGAATGCCTTCCGCTATGTCGGCGTCCAGAATGCGCACATGAGCCTCCACGGGCTTCTGGCCAGCGGCGCGGCAGGCTTGGGTGAATGCCTTCCGGACAGATTGCGCGGAAGGCTGGCGGCCACGCTTGTGGGACGACGGCCGCATGTGCAGAAGGCAGACTTTTGCTCCGTAAGTGCGCGCGAAGAGGCCGGCCGCCTGGAAGACAGGAGCCTCATCGTGGCTCATATCGACTGCACAGACGATCAGGCGGAAGCCGGGTGACGCAACCGATCCCGGCTCGGGCTCGTGGGCGCTGGTGAAGATGGGGCAGGCAATGTCGTGGAGGACCTTGGCCATGACCGAGCCCAGGAGCAGACGGCGGAATCTGCCCTGGCCCTTGGTGGGAATCGCGATCAGGTCCGCCTTCTCGTGTTTGGCGGCCCACTCGATGACCAGGGCCGGGTCGCCGTCCTCGACTTTTTGCGTGTGGTTGACGGCCTGAAAGTGCGTCTGCGCGAATTCCTCGAGGAGCTTCTCTTGCTCGAGGCGAAGCTTACGGAGGGGGGGCGAGTAAGGAATAGGAGCGCTTTCCGCGCCGGAAGGAACGACGTCGGCAGGTCTGCGAATATAGCCGGGAAGGGCGTTAAAGGCGTGCAGCACTATGACCGAAGCGCCGAAGCGGCGCGCCATCTCATCCACCGCGGGAGCCATGGCCGCGCAGGCCTCGGAAAAGTCGACGGGGAAGAGAATCTTGCGAAGATTCAGCATAAGTAGCGCTATTCTGGCGCCTCACGAAGACCGCTCACGCGTCAATCTTACTTAAAAAATCGCGCCCACAAGGTTCACCAGCGATTGCAGGACTCAGATGCCGTCCCCACTCATAGTAGCGCGGATGAGCGAAGGTGAGCTACCGCGTTTGGACAACTATGCGCAATCCGCAGCGCGGACATGGGCAGCGATGGAGATTTCTCTAGTCGGCGCATGGTTTGACATTGCGTTTCAAGAAAGGGTAAAGTTCTGGCAGTTGCGGCGAGTCTGAAGCGTCATGACCTTGCAAAGAAAGCGCCGGAACGTCTTAAGGGGCCCCCAGTTGTATATTCCTGCATGTCCAAACCGAAGAGGCGCAGCCGCCGGCGGCTTGGGGTGCACAACGCAAGCATTTCCCCTTCCCTTTCTCCAGCGAGATTCTCTCTGCGCGGCCCGATGGCGCGCCCTTTCACGCTCTACAGGAACAGACGAAACGAGCTGGAAAGCCTGCCCGCGGTCTTTTCATTCTTGTTCGCAAATACCCGGCAACTAAGCGCGCCTTCCTAGGAAATGCAAGAGGCGGCCAGGCCGGAGGCGCCGCCAGCGGGTAAAGCGCACGTCAGCACGCAATTTCCAGGAGAATGATGATGATGCCACTGACTCGGGAATACGTGGGGAAGAGTTTTCTTCGGGTATGCGCGGCGGGGGAAATCTTCAAGACATTGCCGGCCGGGGCGATGCGGGATTTTGAAATTCTTGCGCGGGTCGAGTCCTATCCTTCGAGAGCGGTCTTGTTCGGGGAGAAACAGATGTCCTCGTACGTGTTCGTCTTGCTGGAGGGCCAGGTGAAGCTTTGCATGGATTCAGCGGACGGCAGACGCCTGGCCCTGCGCATCGCTATGCCCGGCGAATTTCTGGGGCTGACGTCGGCGCTGTGCGGCCGTCCTTACGAGATGACGGCGGAGGCGCAGTACTTAACGAAGGCCGCGGCCATGCGCAGCGGGGATTTTCATGCCTTCCTGATGCGGCACCCGGCAGCATACGCGGGCGTAGCGCTGGAATTGAGCAAGGATTACGGGCGCGCCTGCGAACGGCTGCGCACGGTGGGGCTAGCATGGACGGCGCCGGTTAAGCTGGCGCGGCTGCTGCTGGAGTGGTGCCCAGGCGGCCAGACAAACGGGCGCGGCGCACGGTTGCACGTGCCCTTTACCCACGGAGAGATCGGCGAGTTTATCGGGGCGTCGAGAGAGACAGTTTCACGCACTTTCAAAGATCTCAAGGACCGCCTCCTGGTCGATCAACATGGTCCCATCCTGACGATTCGCGACTGCGTGGCGCTGGGACGCTACGCGCGGACGCAAGCCGCTAGGAATGAGCCGAAGCCTCAAGGATGCTCAGAACCGCGGCTGCTCCCTCCGGCGTTGCGAGAGGGTTGGGAATCTTATGCGATCCGGGATGAAGCGGCGAGGTTACGGCCCCGGAAACGAGTACAAAGTCCGGCGCGGGGGTTGGCTGCGATCAAGAGCCGTTTGATAAGCTGAGATTGGGCGCGGCTAACGCAAATTCAGAGTTGCTGTAACGTGAGTTAATGCGATTCAGTGATTTTTTCCTCATGAAGAAGCCAGCCTGCACGTTCCTGGCGGCGCTAAAGAAACTCTGAATTTGCCTTAAACAGTTACCAGGGCAGTGGATGGGGAAGGCATGAAGCTAAGTCCCTATGCAGGAAAGCCGGCTGAAGCATCTATGCTGGTGGACGTAACCCGGCTGATCGCAGCGTATTCCAACGAAATCCCAGACCCATCGGTTCCGGAGCAACGGGTTTCGTTCGGCACCTCGGGACATCGAGGATCGTCCTTTGACAAATCCTTCAACGAACGGCATATTCTCGCCATCAGCCAGGCTATTTGTCTTTACCGGAAGCGGGAAAAGATAGACGGCCCGCTGTTTTTGGGCATGGACACCCATGCGCTGTCGGCGCCGGCGCTTTGGAGCGCGCTGGAAGTGCTGGCGGCCAACGGCGTAGAGACAATGCTGGCTGAGGGGGACGAATATACACCCACGCCGGCGATTTCGCACGCCATTCTGACCTACAACAACGGACGCAAGACGGGCCTCGCCGACGGCATCGTGATTACCCCCTCGCATAATCCGCCGCAGGATGGAGGGTTCAAGTACAACCCCCCCAGCGGAGGGCCGGCGGAAACTTCTGCGACTGGCTGGATTGAAGCCAAGGCCAATGAACTGCTGGAGAATGAACTGCGCGAAGTGCGAAGAGTTCCCGTCGAGAAAGCTTTGCGCGCCGCCACTACGCACCGGCACGATTACCTAAGCGCTTACGTCGGCGATCTGGGCAACGTGATCGACATGGAGGCGATTCGCGCCGCGACGATCAGCCTGGGCGCCGATCCTCTGGGCGGGGCGGGGGTTCATTATTGGGGCCGGATTGCGGAGCGGTACGGGTTGAATCTTACGGTCGTCAACCAGACCGTCGATCCCACCTTCCGCTTTATGACCGTGGATTGGGACGGCCAGATTCGCATGGACCCGTCGTCGCCCTACGCGATGCAGAGCTTGATCGGGCTGAAGGATCGATTCGACATTGCCTTCGCCTGCGACACCGACCACGACCGGCACGGAATCGTGACCAAGAGCACAGGTCTGATGCCTCCCAATCACTACCTCTCCGCGGCTATTTTCTATCTGTTTCAGAACCGGCCGGAGTGGCGGCAGAACGCCGCGGTGGGCAAGACGCTGGTGAGCAGCGGCATGATCGACCGCGTGGCAGCCAAGCTGCGCCGCAGGCTCTACGAGGTTCCCGTGGGCTTCAAGTGGTTTGTGGAGGGGCTGCTGGACGGATCGCTGGGCTTTGGAGGCGAAGAGAGCGCGGGGGCTTCGTTTGCCAGGAAGAACGGCGGCGTGTGGACGACGGACAAGGATGGAATCATTGCGGCGCTGCTGGCCGCTGAGATTACGGCACGCATGAAGCGCGACCCCAGCGAAATCTACTGGGAGCTGACGAGCGAGTTCGGCGCGCCCATGTATGACCGCGTGGATGCGCCCTCGACGCGCGAGCAAAAGCGGGTTCTGGGGCGGCTTTTGCCGGAGCAGGTTTGCTCAAAGGACCTGGCCGGAGAACCGATCGAGCAGATATTGACGCGTGCGCCAGGCAATGGAGCGGCCATCGGCGGGCTGAAGGTGGTTGCTAAGAGCGGATGGTTTGCGGCGCGCCCGTCGGGGACCGAGGAAATCTACAAGGTCTACGCGGAGAGCTTTCAGGGCGCGGATCACTTGCGGCGCATTCTGGAGGAAGCGCAGACGATGGTCAGTGATGCTCTTGCGGCGCCCCGTCGCGCGGAGGGGCAATGAGCGACGAAGGTCTTGCCAAGCACCCCATCTACGACTCTTCGCGCAGCGCAATCGAGGGCTTCGATGCGCTTGCGGATCTGGCCCTGGATATGCGCTGGTCGTGGAACCACGGATCAGACGAGCTGTGGCGGCAGCTCGATCCGGATTTGTGGACGCGCGTCGCCAATCCCTGGGTGGTTCTACAGACGGTTTCACGACCCAAGATCGAGCGGGCGCTGGCCGATCCAGGATTCCGCGCAAAGCTGGACGGCCTGCTGGAAAGCCGGCGGCAAGCGGCGCGGGCGCCGGCGTGGTTTCAGGAGAACTACGCCCAGGCCGGGCTGCGCTGCGTCGCGTACTTCAGCATGGAGTTCATGCTCAGCGAGGCCTTGCCCATCTATTCGGGCGGGCTGGGCAACGTGGCCGGCGATCAGCTCAAGGCCGCCAGCGACCTGGGCGTTCCGGTAGTGGGCGTGGGGCTCTTGTATCAGCAAGGCTATTTTCGCCAGGTGATCGACAGGGATGGCGCCCAGCGGGCGCTGTTTCCGTACAACGATCCCGGCCAGTTGCCCATCACGCCGCTGCGGCAGGCGGACGAAGAGTGGCTGCGGCTGGAGATTGCGCTGCCCGGCTATTCGGTATGGCTGCGCGCCTGGCAGGTACAGGTGGGCAGAGTAAAGCTCTATCTGCTCGACAGCAATGATCCGGCGAACTATCCGCCTCACCGCGGCATCACCAGCGAGCTGTACGGGGGCGGTCCGGAGCTGCGGCTCCAGCAGGAGATCGTGCTCGGCATCGGCGGATGGCGGCTGCTGCGCGCGCTGGGCATTCAGCCCGAAGTCTGCCACCTGAACGAAGGCCACGCGGCCCTGGCGGTTCTGGAGCGGGCGCGAGCATTCATGGAAGAAACGGGAATGCCGTTCAAGGCTGCGCTGGCAGCCACGCGGGCAGGAAATCTCTTCACGACGCATACGGCCGTGCCTGCGGGCTTTGACCGCTTCCCTGCGGCGCTCATCGAGCAGTATGCCAGAGGCTACGCCGAGCAAAAGCTGGGCATTGCATTCGACGAGCTGCTGGCGTTGGGGCGCCAGAACCCCGGCGATGAGGCCGAGGATTTCAATATGGCGTACCTGGCGATGCGGGGAAGCGGGGCGGTAAATGGCGTGAGCCGCCTGCATGGGCAGGTGAGCCGGCATATCTTTCTGCCGCTGTTTCCGCGCTGGCCGGAAGCTGAGATTCCGGTTGGACACGTGACCAACGGGGTGCACGTACCGAGCTGGGACTCGGCGGAGTCCGACAGCCTTTGGATGGTTTGCTGCGGGAAGGACCGCTGGCTGGGAAGCACGGAGGCCTTGCAGCACGATATCCGCTGCATCTCCAGCGCGAGACTTTGGGAATACCGCAACGCGGCCAGGGCGTCGCTGGTCGAATATGCGCGCGAGCGCCTGTCGCAGTTGCTGGCTTCCTTGGGCGCTGCACCGGATAGGATCGAGCGCGCAAAGCACATCTTTGATCCGAACATTCTCACGCTGGGCTTTGCGCGCCGGTTCGCCACTTACAAGCGCCCGAATCTGCTGTTGCACGATCCGGAACGGCTGCTGCGCATCCTCGCCAACCCCGAGCGGCCGGTGCAGCTCATCATCGCGGGCAAGGCGCATCCCGCCGATCAGGGCGGGCAGTCCTTGATTCAGCAGTGGATCCGGTTCATTCGCGATCCGCAGGTGCGCCCTCATGCCATCTTCCTCAGCGACTACGATATGGCGCTGACAGAGCACCTGGTGCAGGGCGTGGATGTGTGGATCAACACGCCGCGCCGACCGTGGGAGGCCTGCGGGACGAGCGGCATGAAGGTGCTCGTAAATGGCGGCCTCAATCTTTCGGAATTGGACGGCTGGTGGGCTGAAGCTTACACGCCGGAAGTGGGGTGGGCGCTGGGCGACGGGCAGGAACATGGCGACGACCCGGCCTGGGACGCCGCCGAGGCCAACGCGCTCTACGACCTGCTGGAGCGGGAAGTCGTGCCCGAATTTTACACCCGCAACGAGGAGAACATTCCCATGGCCTGGGTGGAGCGCATGCGGGAAAGCATGGCGCAATTGGCGCCGCGGTTTTCCGCAAATCGCGCGGTTCGCGAGTACACGCAACAACACTACCTGCCCGCCGCCGCGTCCTACCGGGTGAGAACTGCCAGTGGGGGAGCCGTGGGCCGGCGGATCTTCGATTGGCAGCAGGCCCTGGAACAGAAATGGAGCGCGCTGCGCTTCGGGGCAGTGAAGGCCGATAGCGACGGAACGCGGCATGTCTTTGAAGTCGAGGTTTACCTCGGCGATCTCCATCCGGATGAAGTTTGCGTGCAGCTTTATGCCGACGGCATCGGCGGCCGGGGGCCGGTCCGCGAGGAGATGCGCCGCGGCCAGGAATTGGAGAGTGAGATGGGCGGCTACGTTTACAGTGCCACGGTGGCGGCGGGCAGGCCCGCGCCGGACTACACGCCGCGCATCGTACCACGCCGCGCTGGCGTTGAGGTTCCGTTAGAGGCCACGCAGATTTTGTGGCAACGTTGACGCGGTTGCAATTGGCTGAAAGGGCAATCCCGCGCAGGCGGCAGTCATTCTAAGATACCTGCTTCCCCATTCAAGCCGGTTGCGGAGCAGATAAACCGGCGCCGTCTTCCCCATGAAGGCAGCCGCTCATCGAGGCGAGAGAGACGATGAGCGATCGCCGCGAGCGCCCCATGGATGAATCGGGGCTGAATCCGAGGGAGGGAAATTATGGAAGAGACCTTATCGCCCGCACTGCTGCACAAAATGAACGCCTATTGGCGCGCTGCCAACTATATTTCCGTAGGGCAGATTTATCTCTACGACAATCCGCTGCTCAAGCGCCCGCTAAATCTGACCGACATAAAGCACATGCTGCTGGGGCACTGGGGCACCACTCCGGGACAGAACTTCATCTATGTGCACTTGAACCGGATCATCAAGAAGTACGACCTGGATATGATTTATGTCTCCGGCCCCGGGCATGGCGGGCCAGCGGTAGTCGGGAACACGTACCTGGAAGGCACTTACAGCGAGATTTATCCCAACATAAGCCAGGATGAAGAGGGACTGCGCAAGCTATTCGTTCAGTTTTCGTTTCCGGGAGGGATTCCGAGCCACGCATCGCCGGAGACTCCGGGATCGATTCACGAAGGCGGCGAGCTGGGCTATTCGCTGAGTCACTCATTCGGGGCGGTTTTGGACAACCCCGATCTGATCGTGGCTTGCGTGGTGGGTGACGGCGAAGCGGAGACGGGCCCGCTGGCGACCGCTTGGCACTCGAACAAATTTCTGAATCCGGCGACCGACGGCGCAGTGCTGCCCATCCTGCATCTGAACGGATACAAGATCGCCAATCCGACGGTGCTGGCGCGCATCACCCACGAGGAACTGGAACAGTTGCTGCGCGGCTACGGATGGGCGCCCATCTTCGTCGAGGGCCATGATCCCAAGCCAATGCATCAAGCCATGGCGGCCGGGCTCGACAAGGCCGTGGAGCAGATCAAAAAAATTCAGGAGGACGCCCGCGTCCATGGAAAATCCGGCCGCCCGCGCTGGCCCATGATCGTGCTGCGCTCGCCGAAGGGCTGGACAGGGCCGAAGGTGGTGGATGGATTGGCGGTGGAAGGCAGCTTCCGCTCGCACCAGGTGCCGCTCTCGGACCCGGCCGTGCACGTAGAACACCTGAGGCTGCTGGAAGGGTGGCTGAAGAGCTACCGGCCCGAGGAACTCTTCGACGAACGGGGGCGCCTGAAGGCGGAACTGGCGGAGCTGGCGCCCAAGGGCGACCGGCGCATGGGCGCGAATCCGCACGCCAACGGCGGCATCTTCCTGCGCGACCTGCGCATGCCGGACTTCCGCGACTACTCGCAGCCCGTGTCCTTGCCGGGCGTGCCGGGCAAAGGCGACACGCACGTGCTGGGGCCTTTTCTGCGGGATGTGGCGAACCTGAACAGCGAACGGCGGAATTTCAGAATTTTCGGGCCCGACGAGACGATTTCCAACGGGCTTGAAGCTGTCTTCGATGTGACCAATCGCCAATGGGAGGCTGAGACCGCGCCCAACGATGAGTTTCTCGCCCCCGATGGGCGGGTGATGGAGATGCTCAGCGAGCACCAGTGCGAAGGCTGGCTGGAGGGCTATCTGCTCACTGGCCGGCACGGGCTGTTCAACTGCTACGAGGCGTTCATCCACATCGTCGATTCGATGTTCAACCAGCACGCCAAATGGCTGAAGGTGACGGCGCACCTGCCGTGGAGGCGGAAGATTTCCTCGCTCAACTATCTGCTGGCCTCGCACGTCTGGCGCCAAGACCACAACGGATTCACGCACCAGGACCCAGGCTTCATCGATCACGTGGTGAACAAGAAGGCCGAAGTGGTGCGCGTGTATCTTCCGCCCGACGCCAACTGTCTGCTGTCAGTGATGGATCACTGCCTGCGCAGCCGGCATTACGTGAACGTGGTGATAGCGGGCAAGCATCCAGCGCCGCAGTGGCTGACGATAGACGCGGCGGTAAAGCACTGCACTGAAGGCATCGGCATCTGGCAATGGGCCAGCAACGACCAAGGCGCCGCGCCGGACGCGGTGATGGCGTGCTGCGGCGACGTGCCCACGCTGGAGACGCTGGCCGCGGTTTCGATTTTGCGCGAGCATTTGCCCGAGCTGAAGCTGCGGGTGGTGAACGTAGTGGACCTGATGAAGCTGCAGCCGCAGAGCGAGCATCCGCACGGTCTGAGCGACATCGACTTCGACGAACTCCTTACCAGGGACAAGCCGGTGATCTTCGCGTTTCACGCCTACCCGTGGCTGATTCACCGGCTGACCTACCGCCGCGCCAACCACAACAACATTCACGTCCGAGGCTACAAGGAGGAAGGCACCATCACTACGCCGTTCGACATGACGGTGATGAACGAGATGGACCGCTTTCACCTGGCGATGGACACTATCGACCGTCTGCCGCAGACCGGCGACAAGGGCGTTTACCTGAAACAGCAGCTCAAGGACAAGCTCATCGAGCACAAGCAATACATCTGCAAGTACGGCCAGGACCTGCCGGAGATACGGAACTGGAAGTGGAAAGCGAGCTGATCCGAAAGACGAATCATGATTAGGCTTTGGCGAATTCGATGAATACCGCGCAGAACGTTCGCATAAAATCTGGAGGTCGGCGGGCTCTGCCGGGGGGCTTATTGAATTGGGGGATGTGGGCCGGTTTTGAGCGCCAGGCGCCGCCGTGAAAGACTTGAAGTGGGCCACTCAGTGTTGAAATCGGCTGCGATAACATCTTGTCCGCATAGGCGGATACCTGTGGAGAACCTGAATATGAATGCAAAGCGACTTCTACCCCTGCTGCTTTTGCTCGCTGCGCTCCCGCTGTGTCAGCACTCGGCTCGGAGCCAGGAGCAAGGGCACGCCGTGCGCGCCACCCTGCAGAACGGCATGCGCGTGGTCATCATTCGCAACACCCTGGCGCCAGTGGTCACAGTGGAAGCGAATCTTCTCGTGGGCGGGGATGAAACGCCGCCCGGGTTTCCCGGCATGGCCCACGCTCAGGAACATATGGCTCTCCGCGGATGCACGGGGATGACTGCCGATCAGACGGCCGCCATTTATGCCGAGCTGGGGGGTGAAAACAACGCTGACACGCAGCAGAACATCACCCAGTACTACGCCACTGTGCCGGCGGCCGATCTGGACGTGGCGTTGGAGGCGCAGGCCACGTGCTTCCGCGGCATCGACGACTCCGAGCAGCAGTGGGCCCAGGAGCGCGGCGCCATCGAGCAGGAAGTAGCGCGCGACTTGTCCAATCCCACCTACAAATTTATCGACCGGCTGAATCAGGATATGTTTGCGGACACTCCCTATGCGCACGATCCGCTGGGGACAAAGAGCTCTTTCGACGCCACCACGGGCGCCATGCTCAAAGCGTTCGCTGACAAGTGGTACACGCCCAGCAATGCCATCCTGATCATTGTGGGCAATGTAGATCCCGCCGCCACGATGACAAAGGTGAGGAAATTGTTTGGCAATATTCCCGGCCATCCTTTGCCCAAGCGGCCCGCGGTCGATCTGAAGCCGGTGAAGTCTGAGACCTTCACGCTGCCCAGCAACCTGCCCTACCTTCTAGGCTTCATTGCCTACCGCTTTCCGGGAACCAGTTCGCCGGATTACGCGGCCAGCGAAATTCTGGCCGATGTGCTGGCCAGCCAGCGTGGCGACCTCTACGCGATGGTTCCGGCCGGCAAGGCGCTGGCGGCGGAGTTTGGCTTGGCCGAGACTTATCCCAGGGCCAGCGTGGCCTACGGAATGGTGGCTTTGCCCGCCTCTGCGGACGCCACGAGCGCTGTCAAGGAGATGCGCGGCATCCTGGCGAATTACGCGCAAAAGGGGGTGCCGGCGGACTTGGTGGCTGCCGCCATACGGAACGAGGTCGCCTCGGCCGAGTTCGACCGCGATTCCATTCCCGGCCTAGCGGACGTGTGGTCGAGCGCGCTGGCTGCCGAGGGACGCACCTCGCCCGATCAGGACGTGGAAGCCATCAAGCGCGTGACGCTCGCGGACGTGGACCGGGTGGCCAAAGAATATCTGGCCGACCAGGACTCGATCACGGCGACTTTAAAACCGGCGCCGAACGGACAGCCGGTTTCAGGAAAGGGATTTGGCGGCGCCGAATCGGTGACGTCAGCGCCCACCAAGCCGGTGCAACTTCCCGCATGGGCTGCGGGGCCGCTGGCCCAGCTCAAAGTCCCGGCAAATTACGTCCAGGTCTCCGACACCACGCTGCCCAATGGCATTCGTTTGATCGTGAAGACCGATCGGACCAGCCCGACCGTCTCCGTGGTGGGCGAAGTGAAGCACCAGAACGATCTCGAGACGCCGCCGGGGCTGGAAGGCATGAGCAGAGTCCTTGACGGCCTGTTTTCCTACGGAACCGAGACCCTGGACCGGCTGGCGTTCCAGAAGGCGCTGGATGACATTGCCGCCAATGAGAGCGCGGGCTTTGACTTTTCGCTGGATGTTTTGAAGGAGCACTTCTCGCGCGGTGTTCAGTTACTGGCGGACAACGTGCTTCATCCGGCGCTGCCGGCGCCGGCGTTCACCGTCGTGCAGCGGCAGACGGAGCAGTTTCTGGCCGGGGAACTGGAAAGCCCCGGCTACCGCACATTGCGGGCGCTCGAGCTGGGATTGCTGCCCGCGAACGATCCGGAGCTGCGCCAGGCCAGCCCAGCTACCGTGAATAAAGTCACCCTGAGCGACGTGAAGAGTTATCACGCTTCCACCTTCCGTCCCGACTTGACCACCATTGTGGTGGTCGGAGACGTAACGCCGGAAGAAGCCAAAACAGTGATTGAGAAATGGTTCGGGGATTGGAAGGCATCAGGCCGCAGGCCCGGCACCACTTTGCCCGCTGTCCCGCTCAACAAGCCTTCCGCGGTGGACGTGCCCGACCAGCAAGCGGTGCAGGATTCCGTGACACTTTCCGAGCAACTGAATCTCAACCGCTTCGATCCTGCCTATTATCCGCTGCAATTGGGAAACCATGTATTGGGCGGAGGGTTTTACGCCACGCGCCTGTATCACGATCTACGCCAAGTGACTGGCTACGTTTACTTCGTGGGTGTCAGCTTGGATGCATCCAAGACCAGAGCCAGCTATTCGATCGACTACGGCTGCAATCCGGGGAATGTATCGAAGGCGAGGGCGTTGATTCAGCGCGACATCGAGCAGATGCGCACCCAGAACGTGAGTCCCGGCGAACTGCAACAGGCCAAAGCCATGCTTTTGCGGCAGATTCCATTGAGCGAGTCGAGCGAAGATGCGGTTGCTCAAGGACTTCTGGGCCGGGCCGTGATCGGCCTTCCTCTGGACGAGCCGGTTTTGGCGGCCAGACGCTATTATGCGCTGACCGCCAGCGACGTGAAGGCCGCGTTTCAAAAGTATGTGCGCCCTGGTGATTTTGTCCAAGTGGTCCGCGGTCCCGCCCCGCATTAACGCATTGTGCGGCTCCAGCGGTTCCAGAGTTGCTATACCCAGAAAGCCCGCCGCGGCGGGTTGCTAAGTGGCATCTTCCTTAAGAAAATGCCACCTTGCTCGACTCTGCAAAGGGCACGAAAACTCTGGAGCCGCTCTACTGTGTGGCTGCTTAAGAAACGCGGCGCGCGCGATTTTGTGAAACTGCCGCCCCAGCAGCCGTTACAGACACGCCGCGCCCGCTATGGGCCGATGGTCTGGACGCTGTAATGGATAACCTCCTGGCGCTGGGTGTCGTAGTCGCAGGAGATTTCGACCGGGTGGAGGCCGCCGGCGCCGTTAGAGAACTCGGCTTTGTCTGAAACCATGGTCAGGATGCCGGGAGCGGTAACACTGGCGCGGTAGGTGGCAAACTTGCTCCCGGTCATTGCAGTCTGGTTCCATTTATAGTTGTCGCCAACGAGATCGTGGAGGTAGAGGTCGACGCCGGCATCGCACTGGGCCGCCGCCTCGGCGCCATAATTCTGGTCCAGGGTCTGGGCATTATCGAGAGGCGCTACGCGATCGGCGGCGAGAATTTTAGAAGCGTTGTATGCGGTGTAAGAGCCCCATTTTGTCTTGACCAGAACAAAAATAAAAAAGAGCAGCATCACCATGGCGATGATGCCGGGGGCGTACCGGCTGGGATGGGGTTGCTCCAGGCGAACGCCGGTCAACTCCCAGTTTTGGGCAAACTGCGCCAGGGTGTAATCCCGCGTGTCGTAAGCGCCGGGAATCGTAGGCCAGCGGATGGTCAGGACGTCCTTACCCGGATTGCTGGCATAGACTTCGCCCAGTGATCCATCGGTTTTGCGCCTTACCTGTTCGCCTCTTCGGGGGAAGACGTTTTTCTGCTGCGTACCTGTCTGAGTCATCGGACACCCCCCTTTGAACAGAGCGCACGGCGGAGGGATTATGCGCGGAAGTATCATAGCGCATTCTTTATGGGGCTGGCTGGCGGGGCGCGGTGGGATTTTGTCGCTCGGGGACGGAATCGGGTCAGGACGCCGTACTTTAGCATAGAACTATCGTGCAGGCGGTACGGGTGGAGGCGGCTCCGGCGAGGGTGGGGCGCCCGGCAGCTTAGCGAGCGGGCGCAGCTTCCCTCTCCGGCCACACCCAGGCGAAGATGAGCGCGACCGCAAGGCCGACGGAAACCTCGGCGAAGCGATGAAAGGCAATTTGCCACGCGGGCGCCGTGTGCGGGATCAACAGCACGATAGCCACCGTAATGCCGCCGAAGCGGTAGGCGGGATAATCGAAGCGCGGGAGGGCGCAAAGCAGTCCCAGGAGGAAGACGCAGACGCCGAATACAAGGGCGAGGGGCGGGAGGAAACTAGCCGCGAGCCCGCCCACCACCGCGCCGAGGATGGTGCCGACAAAGCGCTGCGAGGAAACCTTGAGCGCCGCGCCCAGCGACGACTGCGTGACGACCAGGGTAGTAATGGGCGCCCAGTAGCTGGCCGGCAGGCGCAAGAGCCGCGCCACCAGCAGCGAAGCCACCGCTACGACGGCCGTGCGCACGGCATGCGCCACGACTCGCCATCCTGTCCACTTAACTTGATTTGCAGCCAATTTTCCCTCCAGCGGCGCGCTCAATTTGCCATTTTGCGCTCCCGGCTAGGTGACAATATAACCGCAGTTGGCCGCGCCGAACGGTTTCTTGCAGCCATTTTCATCGCCAAGAACGGGACGGATCGCTTGTGTGTATGCACAAAATGTGCATATAATGAGGTGGGAAGTGGCTTTTGAATGGGATGTACGGAAGACGGAAGCGAACCACAGAAAGCACGGGGTCTGGTTTTCCGAGTCGCTGCCGGTGTTTGAAGACGACGACGCCATCACCGTAACCGACGATGATTCGGACCCGCACGAGGTGAGGTTCGTATCCATAGGAATGGGAGCGAAGGAGCGGGTTCTGGTGGTCGTCTATTGCCACCGCGGCGAGAACATCCGCGTGATTTCAGCGCGAGTTGCCGAGCCGCACGAACGCAGCCAATACGAGGAGTCGAGATGAAACAGCGATACGATTTCAGCCGGGGGAAACGGGGGCGGATTACGCCCAAGGAGCCGGAGCCGCGCGGCAAGACGCGGATCACCATCCGGCTGGATGAGGACCTGGTGGACCACTTTCTAAAGGAGGCCGATGCCTCAGGCGGGGCGACGGGCTACCAGACGCTGATCAACGAGGCGCTGCGGCAGCATGTGGAAGGGAAGACGCCGAAGTTCGAGGAGACGCTGCGGCGGATTGTGCGGGAGGAGATGCGGAGGGCGGGGTGAAAAAGTTGCCGTAGCCCTATTGGAGAACGCCAGCAATTAGGTGCGCGATTTGAGGCCTGTGCCTTTGCGGCGAGTACAATTGGACCGTTATCTGCCACTACTCGTTTTGGGGAACGGAGTGGACCTTCGCGAAAACATCAGCGCTTATTTAGGATGCGAAACTGGTTCGATTACTGCTTTAACTACTTTCAGTCCTCTCGTGAATCCGGAGCGACGTCTAAGCGAGCCAGTTCATCAAACTTCGAGGCTAGTTGTCTTCAGCTCGGCTTTTACCTCGCTAGCTGGGGAATGTACCGGGGCTCTGCAATCTTGCTGCAAGAGAGTTCAAGGTTCCTCGTGCCACTCGTGAATGTTATTGGTCAGGCCGGGGCCTCACTCTGGGAGATTGATGCTCACAGCTACACCGACACGAACATCGCAAGACTTTGCGAATTAGCCCGCAAATTCCGGCAAGCGTACCCAGAAATGGCTGACGCTCTTCTGACCAAAATCATGCTTGGGGTATTTGCCTGTGTTCCTGCCTTTGATACGAATTTTCGGCGCGGCTGCAAAGTTGCAGGAATACCCGCGACATTTGGCCCCAATTCGTTAGGTAGTGTCGGAACCTTTTATAACAAAAACGCCGTGGTGATCGATGAGTTCAGGGTCCCAACATTAGATTTTGTCAGTGGTAAACCTACAGATCGCAAATATACTCGCGCTAAGGTAATCGACATGGCCTTGTTCATGGAGGGTTGGCTCCTCTCAAATAGTGCTTTAACATGAAATTACAGTGCAAACGATACGGGTAGAGACAGCATCGGCGAAGTACGACGTGGTGACGGGGAGCGGGTTGCTGGAGACACTGGCGCCACGAATTGAGCGGGCGGTAGGACGGCTGCCGCGGCGGGTCTTTGTGCTCACCTCGCCGGAGATATGGGCGCTGTGGGGGCGCAGCTTCCAGTTGTCGTTTCCCGAGGCGCCGGTAGTGCTCTTTTTGCCCGCGGGCGAGCGGCACAAGAACCTGGCCAATGTGGAGAGGCTCACGCGAGAGATTGCGCGCGCAGGCGGGGATCGCGGTTCGCTGCTGATTGCCTTTGGCGGCGGAATCGTGGGCGACGTAGGCGGCTTTGTGGCCGCGGTGTTCATGCGCGGGATTCCCTATGTGCAGGTTCCAACGACATTTCTGGCGCAGGTAGACAGCGCCATAGGCGGCAAGGTGGGCGTAAATCTGCCCGAAGGCAAAAACCTGGTGGGCGCTTTCCACCATCCGCGGGCGGTGTTTGCCGACATCGGCGTGCTGGGGACGCTGCCCGGCCGGGAATTGCGCGCTGGGCTGATGGAGAGCGTGAAGGCGGGCATCATCCGCGACCGGGCGCTGGTGCGGTTCATGGAAGACCACGCCCGCGCGGTGCTTAAGCGCGACCAGAAGGCGCTGGAGCGCGTGATCGCCGCCTCCATCCGGATGAAGGCCGGTGTGGTGAACAAAGACGAGCGCGAGAGCGGTTTGCGCATGATCCTGAACTTTGGCCACACCGTGGGCCACGCCCTCGAACAGGCAACCGGTTACAAGGTCTTGCTCCACGGCGAGGCGGTGGGGTGGGGCATGGTGGCGGCGCTTTATCTGGCGCGGCGGCGAGGAACCGTCACCGGCGGACAGATGGAGCGGCTGGAAAAGCTTATCTACCGGTACGGACCGCTGCCGGAGCCCAAGGTGCGCGCGGGCAGGATCGTGGCCGCCGCAGCCGGCGATAAGAAAAACGTGGGTGGGGTGAGGCGCTTCGTGCTGCCTATGGGAATCGGCGCGGCTGGGGTGGTCGAGGACGTCACCGTGGCGGAGCTGGAGGCGGGGATCAAATATATGCTGGCGCGGGCCAGTGAGGAGCAGGGATAAGGCAAATGTGGGGAAGCGATAGCCGATTGCTTGCCCAGATGAGGGGAGCGGCAGATTGTTCCAGTTAAGGCGCATTGGTTTGGGAGGATGGTCTCCTGGTCGAACCATCCCTGGAGCCGCTATGGGCTCGCGAAATTTTTGCTCCTGGGCGACTGGAAGCGGGCCGGGTGCGTCCAATTATCAGACAGGTCCGCATCCGGATAGGCACTCGGGGGCGGCGCGGATCGATGTACACTAGAGGAGCTCTGGATTGTCCGCATCTTCCCCCATGTGCCGGACCCTAATCCTCGCTTTCGCGCTGGCCGCGCTTGCGGTGACTTCAGCGCACGGCGCTCCGGCTTCGGCAGCGAAGACGCACACGAAAGACGCGGAGCGCGCGCGTGTGTCGCATCGTCAAGCTGGATCGCGAGGCTTACATCGCGAAGTACGTTCCCGCCGATTGCATCGCCGCGCCGATTCGCCAAGAGTAATCGAGAGAGAAAAGGCTCGTCCAACTCCCGAGGAGGTTGGGCGCGCGGCGGGCCTGAGAATCCGGCGTGATCTGGAAAGACGGCGCCAGGCCCGTCTGGGCGCGGAGTGGCGCGGGAAGAACACTCATTACGATACGGGCTTCGAGTCAGCCAGCAGCTTTGAAAGCGTCCACTCCCGCCGTGGCGACGATGTTCGCGCCTTGCGAATCTCGAGAACCAGGGAAATGGAAACTGCCGAACGGCGCGAAATGGAATTGCCACGCAGCCGTGTCGACAGGGTTGATGAATTGCAGCGGAGCTTGACAGCCTATGCAGCACAGCAGTCCGCGCGCGAAGCGGAATTACAGGGCCAGCTGCCGCACCGGCCGATGGGGTTCCCGGCAAGAGTAGCGGACGAAGAAACCGCAGCAGCAAAGGCTGAAGCTGCGGCGACGAGCGCCTTACGGGCGGAGACCGAAGAGGCTGCGCTCCGCTTATCGCAGGGGGTCATGCCACCGCCGCTCAGAGGGTCGCTTGCGTCGCTGAAGCGGCAAGATGTGCGGCTGGAGGCCGAAGGACTTCAGCGAATCGAGGATGAGTCCGACCTGGAATCGCGGATCGCACACAAGCTGCTGGTCCCTTTGCCGGTTTCCAATGCGTTGGAGGCGAATCCGGCCCTGTCGCCGCTGCGCCGCTACTGCCGTCCATGGACAGCACAGTTTTTGATTGACTTGGCGCGCGCCCACGAGACGCTGTTTCAGCGTCCGCTGGAAGTGAACTCGGCGGTGCGCACCGTCGCTTACCAAGAGAAGCTGATGAGGATCAACGAAAATGCAGCTCCGGCCGAGGGGGGCATTGTGAGTCCGCACGTAATGGGAGCTACGGTGGACATTGCCAAAAAGGGAATGAGCCCCGAAGAACTGGCCTGGATGCGGCGGGTGCTGCTGGCGCTGGAGTTGGAGGGCAAAATCGACGTGGAAGAGGAGTTCGAGCAGGCCTGCTTCCACATCACCGTGTATAAGAACTACGTGCCGCCGCTCCGTGCGCGCCGGTGGGCGGTGGTGCGCAGTGAGCCAGGTTTTCCTGCCCGGAGCACCGGTCCGCCGCGCCCGCCCGTACAACCAGATCCGGCGCCATCCACGTTCATGGCGTCCGGTTCAATCGGTTCGCAGGGACAGTAAAGGCGTTTCTCGGAAGGCTCGCTTAATCCACAAGAAGAATTGATTGGTCTATTTCCGTGCCGTGAGGGTACAATCGCGGGCAACCGCATTGCTCCGTGCCCGGCCTATGCGGCGTTCCCACGCGGTGTTCACGTTGCCAAAGAGAGAGCAACGGACCGCGAGGAGGCCCGCGCCGGCAGCGGCAATGCGTTACGTTGCAGCAAGAGGCAAAAACATGAACCAAATGCAAGCTCAAGCTGAGGGCGTAAGCACTCCTGGGCTATCCCAATGGCAGCGGGTTGTAAACACCTTTACAGCGCCCTCGAAGACCTTCGAGGACATCAAGCGGGGCAACAGGAGCTGGTGGTTGCCCCTCATCATCTTTACGATCATTTCGTACCTTCTGTTTGGGGCCGTTGTGCAGAAGATCGGCTTGCAGCAGATTGTGAACTACCAGATCCGGCTCAATCCCAGCGCCCAAGAACAACTGCCGCAGTTGAGCCCTGAGCAGCTCGCAATAAACACCAAGATCATGGTGTACGTGACGGAAGGGATATTCCTCGCCAATCCCGTGCTGACGATTGGGTTTATCGCTCTGCTCTCTCTGGGCCTTCTGGGCACCATCAATTTTGGCTTTGGCGGCAGGGCCGAGTATGGCAAGGTAGTTGCCGTTTGGTTCTACGCATGGCTGCCGCAAGTGATTAAAACCCTGCTGGGGATCGTTGTGATCTATGCGGGGATTGCGCCTGAGTCCTTTAACATCAAAAACTTTGCGCCGACCAATGTGGGCGCTTTTCTTGACCCGGCGGCGACCAACAGGGCGCTCTATGCGCTGGCCAGCTCGTTGGACGCTGTGACCATCTGGACCCTGGTGCTTCTGGGAATGGGAACAGCCATCGTAGCGGGCGTGAAGCGCAGCTCAGGCTACCTTGCCGTGTTTGGATGGTGGGCGATCATCGTGCTGTTCAGCGTGGTCTGGGCGGCGTTCATCTGAGGCGTCAGGGTTCGGGTGTCAGGTTTCAGCTTGCAGATAAAAAACGAAGAAATCGTAGGTACCCCGCCATAGGCGCAGATGCGGCAACGTGTCGAAGTTTGGTGCCCAGTGTCTGTGAGCTGAGAACTGTGAACTACGAACTGATTCCTGTCTTTCTCACTCTGTCCAGCGGCGCAGGATGAGCGTCGCGTTGATGCCGCCGAAGCCGAAGGAGTTCGAGAGGCCGATGTCGAAGCTGTGGGCGATGGCCTTGCTGGGCACGTAGTCGAGACGGCACTCGGGGTCGGGGGCCTCGAGGTTGGTGGTGGGCGGGAGCTGTTGGTTGACAAGGGCTAGGACTGTGATGCCGGCTTCGAGGCCTCCGGCGCCGCCGAGAAGATGGCCGGTCATCGATTTGGTCCCGGAAATTTTGAGTTTATGGCTGAGGGCGTACTCTCCAAAGACCGCTTCAATGGCGCGGGATTCGTTGCCGTCGCCGGCCGGCGTGGAAGTGGCATGGGCGTTGATGTAGCCCACTTCTTGGGGCCGGATGCCCGCGTCTTTTAAAGCCGCTCTCATACTGCGCTGCGCGCCCTGGCCCTCAGGGGCGATGCCGGTCATGTGATGAGCGTCGGCGCTCATGCCGTAGCCAATCACTTCAGCCAGGATTTTGGCGCCGCGGGCACGCGCAAACTCCAGCTCCTCGAGAATGAGGATTCCGGCGCCTTCGCCGATGACGAAGCCGTCGCGGTCCTTGTCGAAGGGACGGCTGGCACGGGTAGGCTCGTCGTTGCGCGTGGAAAGCGCGCGCATGGCGGCGAAACCGCCCACCGAGAGCGGCGTGACCGCAGCTTCGGATCCGCCGGCGATCATGGCGTCGGCGTCGCCGTGCAGGATCATGCGTACCGAGTCGCCAACGGAGTTGGCGGAAGTGGCGCAGGCCGTGGCAGTGGCAGAGATGGGGCCTTTGGCGCCGTAGCGGATGCTGATCTGGCCCGCGGCCATGTTGACGATGGTGGCGGGAATGAAGAAGGGCGAGATCTTGCGCGCGCCGCCTTGCAACAGATTGGAGTGCTCGCGCTCGATGATTTCGAATCCCCCGATGCCGGAGCCAATGAAGACCCCAATTCGGTCGCCGTTCTCCTCGGTAATCTTCAAACCTGACTGAGCCAGGGCTTCCTGCGTGGCGGCGAAAGCGAAGTGGATAAAGCGCCCCATCTTACGCGCTTCTTTTTTGTCCACGTAATTGAGCGGATCGAAGTTCTTGACCTCGGCGGCGAAGGTGACGGGAAAACCGCTGGCGTCGAAGCCCTGGATGGGAGCCATGCCGCTGGCCCCGGCGAGCAGTTGCCGCCACACCTCGGGCGCGGTGTTGCCCACGCCGCAGATCAGTCCGAGGCCAGTGATGACGACTCTGCGGGGCGATGCCTGGGCCGATGCCTGGGTCAAAACTTACTTGCCGCCTTTCGCATTCTTCTCGATGTAGTCGATCGCGTCCTTCACAGTCTTGATCTTCTCGGCGTCTTCGTCGGGAATCTCCAGATCGAAGGCCTCCTCGAACTGCATCACCAATTCGACCACGTCGAGCGAGTCGGCGCCCAGGTCTTCCTGAAAGCTGGCGCCGGGGGTGACCTCGGCCTCATCCACCTGCAACTGCTCGACAATGATCTGCTTTACCTTTTCTTCAACGGCCATGCGTGCTTCTCCTCAATTTGTTGGGAACAAAAGACACTGCTCCGGGGCTTCGATTCGACTCCGCTCCGCGAGCCTAGCATACCGGCCCGTGGAAGGGAATGACAACCACTGCGCCTGGAAAGGTGCGCATGGCCCCGAAGGTTCAAGTCTACCGGGCGGGTGAGGGCGTGTAAAGGCGCGGAGAAATGAGCAATAAGAAGAACCGCCGGGGAAGAGCAAGAAAGGCAATTTGAGCGGGTAATGCACAGGTGGAAGGCGTATCTTTGGCGAAGAGGGAAAAGGGATCGAAATGACTTTGACGGTGGTGATTGGAGCGGTTGCGGCGATTGCGGGAATATTGGTAGGTTTTTGGCTTCGAAGCGCTTCGATGAAAGCGGAAAGGGCGCTATTGGAACAGCGCAACCGGGAGTCGGCCGATGCGCTCAACGCAGCGCGCCAGTCGTTGGGGCAGGCGCAGGCCGAATCCGCCGCGCGCGCGGGCTTTGAGTCTCTGGCTGCCGAGCGCGATAAGACCATCGGGCGGATTGCCGCCGAACGTGATTCCGCGCGCGAGGAATTGCAGACAAAGGCTGAGATCGAGCGCAATCAGGCGGCACGCATCGGCGAACTCGAAGCTGAACTGCGCAAGGAGCACGAAGGCCTGGCCGAGAAAGTCGCGCTGCTCGAAGAGGCGAAGAAGACTCTGGCCGACAAATTTGAAGCCTTAGCGGGGGAGATCCTCGACAAAAAATCGAAATCCTTTTCCGAAGGCAGCCAGAGGGAGCTGGGCACGCTACTCGATCCGCTCAAGACGCAGATCAAGGAGTTTCGCGACAAGGTCGAGCAAGCGCAAAGCGATTCCAAGACCGGCGTGACCAAGTTGGAGACCCTGATCGGTGCGCTAAGCGGACTGAACCAGCAGCTCTCAGCGGATGCGCGCAACCTGACCACGGCGCTGCGCGGGTCGTCGAAGGCGCAGGGAGATTGGGGCGAATTTATCTTGCGGGACCTGCTGGAAAAGGCCGGGCTGCGCGAGGGCGAGCAGTACAGCTTTCAGCAGACCTTTACCGGCCTCGAGAGCGAAGACGGCGCAAAGGCGAAATCGGCGCGCACCGACGTCATCCTGCGCATGCCCGGCGAGCGCAATTTAGTGATCGACTCGAAGGTTTCTCTGACAGCGTATACGGATTATGTGAATGCGGACACAGAGAGCGAACGCAGTGCCGCGCACAAGCAGCATCTGGCAAGTGTGCGCGGGCATGTAAATGACCTGGCCAAGGCCGGATACGACCGGCTGCCCGGCATTGAGACGCCGGACTTCGTGGTCATGTTCGTGCCCGTGGAGCCGGCATTTTTGTTGGCCCTCCAGAGCGACGCCTCGCTCTGGGCCGATGCGTACCAGCAGGGAATTCTGCTGGTTGGGCCGACCACCCTGCTTTACATCATTCGCATCGTGAACGTGCTATGGCAGCAAGAGAGGCAGGCGAGCAATGTAAAAGATGTGATGGACCGCGGGGCCAAGCTCTATGAGAAATTCGTGGGCTTTGTCAACGACCTGGAAGAGGTCGGCAAGGGCTTGCGCAATGCCAGCCAGAGTTACGAGGATGCGCGGAAAAAACTGAGCGTCGGCGACGGCAATCTGATCCGCCAGGTGGAGATGCTGCGCCAACTGGGTGTGAAACCGCGCAAGCCGCTTCCGGCCAAGCTACTAGAGGCCGCCGAGGTGGAAGAATCGGACCTGGCGCCGACTGAGGAAACCGAAGACAGCGGGGAAGACGAGGCAAGTGCTTGAGAGCGCACTGGCTACCGGGCCGGAATTTCAGTCTGTATGAGGCATACGGAGAACGTGTCTTTTTCGTATAAATCCTGGCGGGCACAGTTCTCGCTGCTGCGCAAAACGCGCTTGCGGGCCGGTCTCCCCGCCTCAGTACGTTGCCAGCGAGACCCGCAGCACCTCGGGCTGCGCGGAAAACATCAGCCCGTAGTCGGTTTGATCGCCGTTGAGGATGCGCAGAAACTTGAAGGCGCTGTTCTCAACGTCGTCCTCCTCGACGCGCAGAAATTGGCGATGCACCCACTTGCCGCCGATCTGGGCTGATGGGGTCTGTCCGGTTCCAAACACGATGTTATCCTCCCTTTGCTGCGCGGGTGTGCCGGTCGGGCGGAAATCGACGCTGCAGTAGTAGCCCGTCACGAGGAACTGGTTGTCGCCAAGCTGCGCCACCAGGGCGCGGCCCAGCGGCTCATGGGTCCAGTTGGCGTTGAAGATACGCCTGCGGCCGGGTCCATAGGAAACCACAGCGTCCCAGTCGCCGAAGTGCAGGACTTGCGTCGGCTGGCCTTCTACCTCCGCCGTGGCCTGGAGCTTGCCCTCGAAGTTCAGGCGTGCGATCTGGCGCATCATGGGAGCGATCAGGCGGTAGTTCTGCGCCGTGGGATCGAGGAAGGCGTTCTTTGAATTGGGCTCGCCGGGAATGAGAAAAGGAGCGCGCGTGTAGTCCAGCCCGAAGGGCGAGTAGCCGATGGCCTGAAGGCCGAGAGCCGCGAAAAGAAATCGCGCGGAGCTGGCGGAGCCGGTGGTCTCCGGAACGAACAAGGCATTGTCGGGACGATGGTAAAGCTCGAGAACCTTCAGATACTGGGCAGTGCCAGGGAGATAAATGTCGGGGGCGAGGATATCGATGGCGGGCGCTTCGGCCTTCCAGATGGGGATCACGTTGTCGGTGGGGCCACCGCTTTCGTAGGTGACTGGCACCTGCGGCTTGAGCGGATCGTGCAATGCGGCATTGACATAGAGCGGCAATGGATAAACCGCCTTTCCGGCTGCGGCAACCTGCTCCACGTACCTGGAAACGGCCCAGGCATGGAAATAAACGCCGGCCTCGGGACCGAAGACCTGCTCCCAGTTCGCATCCGGCGCGGGCGGGGTTTTGTCCATCGCCTTCAGGACTTCGGGCGGGACGGGACCGTCGAAGAGCTTGTTCGCCT
Source organism: uncultured Acidobacteriota bacterium (assembly GCA_963808795.1). Lineage (GTDB taxonomy): Bacteria > Acidobacteriota > Terriglobia > Terriglobales > Acidobacteriaceae > Telmatobacter. The sequence continues at coordinate 9,300 of CAWEGL010000009.1, read as the reverse complement.
CAGGAGAGTAGTCGCGCACGGAGCCATAGGCGCCGGTCTCGTTCTCCACCTGCACCATCAGCACAGTTCTCTCCGGATCCACCTCCTTCAAGTGGCGCATGAACGCGGCGAAGGCGCGCTTGTCCTGTTCCAATGAGGCCGTGGCAAATGGCGACGGCGAATCGACGTACTCTCCTTCCTTGTTCATCACGTGGAAGTAACGCTGGGGATCGAGCTTCATCCATTCCGGCATATAGTGCTGGCTGCCGTTCTTCCAGGTGCCGAACCAGAGCAGGACCAGATGGACGTGATGAGCGCGGGCCTGCGCCAGGACGGTGTCCACCTCCGAGTAGTCGAACTGGCCTTCCTTGGGCTCGAATTGCTCCCAGTAGATGGGTGTTTCGAGGGTGTTGGCGTGCAGATATTCAATGGCGGGCCACACCTCGGGCAGCGTGGCCGGCCAGTCGCTGGAGTTGTTTGACTGCGCGCCCAGCATCAAGTAAGGCGCGCCGTCCACAAACAGCGCATAGCGTCCATCGCGCTCCACCAGGCGCGGAATCGGGTGCTTGGCCAGCGGAGGTTGCGCTGCGAACCCCGTACTCGACACTGCCAAAATTGCCGCAATGATGATGGCCTTCATCGTCTTTGTCCTCATTTCTCCCGCGATCCGCACTGAAAGCGGCACAGGCGCTGGCACGGTTGACAGCTTCGAGCTGCATTCCCGCCGAACCTCTCCGCGACCCACGTTCCAGAGGGCGGACGTTGGCCGAGAACCGGAATTTCCGCTAACTTCCCACCGTCCAAATTAGCATCGTATGCCCGCGGCGATCATTTTATGCGGTTCGAAGCCGGCGGAGCGCGCTTTTTAGTGCTCGTCTTTACCGGGCCGGAGCATCAGCGCGCGGATGGCTTCGCGGGGGTCTTTGCCTTCGTTGAGGATCAGTTCCATCTGCTCGGTGATGGGCATTTCGATGCCGTGTTTGCGGGCCAAGCCGAGGGCGGCGCGAGTGGTGAAGACGCCTTCGGCCACTTTGCCGCCCAGGGAGTCGAGAATCTCGGGCAGCTTGCGGCCCTGGCCCAAGGCCTGTCCTACGGTCCGGTTGCGGCTCAAGCTGCCGGTGCAGGTGAGCACCACGTCGCCCACGCCGGAGAGACCGGCGAGAGTCTCCCTGCGGCCGCCGCAGGCCACGGCCAGGCGGGTGATCTCGGCGATGCCCCGGGTGATGAGGGCAGCGGTGGGGTTGTGGCCGAGGCCGGCGCCGGCCCCCACTCCTGCAGCGATGGCGATGATGTTCTTGAGCGCGCCGCCCAGCTCCACGCCGATCACATCCGTGGACGTGTAGAGGCGCAAGGATTCCGAGGAGAACGCCTGCTGGATGCGGGCGGCGACACCGGGATCGCTGAAGGCAACGGTGAGCGCCGTGGGCTGGCCCTGGGCCACTTCGTGGGCAAAGCTAGGCCCGGAAAAGGCGCCGATGGGGAGGGTAAGGCCAGGCCGGTCCGCAACAGCGGCTTCGAGAACTTCGGAGATGACTTGGGTCAAGCGCAGGAAGGTGCGGTTCTCGACGCCCTTGCTGGCGCTCAAAATGATCTGGCCGGGGCTTAGGTATGGACGGATGCGGCCCAGCGTGGTGCGCAGAAACTCCGAAGGGACGACTGAGACCACGATTTCGGCGCCGGCCACCGCCGCACAGTCAGACGTCACGGCGATCCCCGCCGGTATCGGAAAGCCCGGAAGAAAGAGAGTGTTCTCCCCGGCGTCCACGATTCCCTGGGCCTCTTCAGCGCTGTGCGCCCAAAGGGTCACCTGGTGACCGCCGCGGCGGTGGAGGGCGAGAGCGAGCGCGGTTCCCCAGGCGCCGGAACCTAAGACGAAGATGCGGCTCATGCGAGTTGTTTGGCTCCGAAACGGGATTCTGTGCCCGCAAACAGGCGGCGGATGTTCTGGTGATGCTTAAGGATAACCAGCAGGGCGACCGTGACTTCCACGGCGGTAAAAAACGCGGGACGGGCGCCGCGCACCAATAACCAGGCGAAGACAGGAAAACTGGCCGAACCGAGGATGGAAGCCAGGGAGACATAGCGGCTCAAAGCCAGGACAACAAGAAAAACTGAGATGGAGGCCAACGCAGCCCAGGGAGCAGCGACCAGAAAGACGCCAAAGCCTGTGGCCACGCCTTTTCCGCCCCGAAAACGGAGCCATACGGGAAACATGTGGCCGAGAACCGCGCAGAGGGCGGCCAGAGCTTCAAAGTCGCGCAATGGGGTTGTGGGGACAACGTGGACGACGAGTACCAAGCCGGTCCAGATTAAGGCGCCCAGCCAGACAGCGGCGCAGCCTTTGAGCATGTCGAGCAGAAAGGTGATCGCGCCCAGCCCCGTGCCACCCGCCCGCAACACGTTGGTAGCGCCGATGTTGCCGCTGCCGACCGCGCGGATGTCCTGATGGCGGAAGAGGCGGACCAAAAGGTATCCGGTCGGGATCGACCCAAGCAGGTATGCGGCGGCCGCAATGAGGAGGCTTGTGAGCGGCATAACGAGAGAGTGTAGCAGGTGCGGCGGCGGCAATGCAGCCGGGGCCTCCAGGGCAGCGCCAACACAGGAAACCCAGACCGCCGCTGAGGCGGCCATGAGGAAAGGTGGCTATCAGAATCTGGTCGCGCCGCTGCGGCTGCCGGTCGGGCAGTTCAGGCAGGCGTCCAGGTAACGGCCGCGGGCGGAGCGCACCTCGGCGGCGAGCACCTGTAGAATCTTCAGCGACAGCGGCGGGTCGGCTTGCATGAGCGCCGTGAAATCGTCGCGCGGAATGTAGCTGACCCGCGCGCCGGCATGTGCGGTCGCGGTCAGCGAATAGGGCTGATTGCCGATAAGTCCCGGCAACCCCAGCAACGAGCCCGCTGTGGTCTCGAACGATAGGATGGGCTTGCCCTCCAGCGAGTCCATCGCCAGAGTGACATCGCCTTTCTCCAGGATGTAAAGGGCCACCGGCGGGTCACCCTGGTGAAAAAGAATGCGGACCGTATCGCAGACAATGGGTATGGATCGCTTCAAGAGCGTCTGGACTACTTCGGGATCGGTAACAAACGCGGATGATTCAAAGTGCACGTGCTGGCCTTTCCGGGGATAAAGAATCAAGAGCAGCAAGTTCCCCGTGGGAACATTGGCCCCATGATGGCATTCCTGGAGCCGGAGATTTTGTGATGGACATCACGTAAAGACGTCATTGTGAGCGAGGGGCAAGGTCAGACTGAGGGACAAGCGGAACCGAACGCGGAAGCCGCGGCATGACGGGCCAGGGCGCGCCGGGGCGCTATACATGTGCGTACAAACCCCCGGAAATGTTGGATTAAGGGTGTCCGGCAGGGGGCCAAATGTTGGTTCAGAAGTTCAGGCGGGAGCGCCAAGTGTTGGCGCGGGGCTTCGTGAAGCGGTGAGGGATATTACCGGCAATTTCCTGCGCGGGAAAGTTCATTTACCGACAATTGCGCGCATTAGACAAATTGAGAATAGAGAATTGCGCGGATTAGGCGATTGTAGGGATCAGGGGTCAGGTTTCAGGGGTCAGGTTTAAGGTGTCAGGTTTCAGGTGTCAGGGGTCAGGGGCGTAGGGACTAGGGACGTAGGGGCTAGGGGCTAGGGGCGGCGGGTGAGGCGGGGATTGGGGGCAATCCGGGCGCGGAGAGAGGCGGAATGGGCGGTCGGGAGTCCCCGGCGGCGGGGCGGCGGTGGATGGAACAGCGTTTACCGTTACTAATCTGGGACCGGGGCGGCGTGCTTTCTGGCCATTCCTGGATTGTCCGCAAGGAAGCGCCAAAGGATCAGATCGACAGCCTTGATCGGCTCGCGGTTTCGGGTGGCGAGATCTTCGCAGAGCGCGCCTGCAGAGGAGTAGCCGCATCTCATTGCAAGCCGAGCCAGGTGTCGGTCGGGCTTCGCCACGTCCAGCCCCAGGTTCTTCGCAAGATGCCACGCGGTGACGGGTCCAATAAATGGGAACCTTTGTAGTTCGCGGATCGGGTTGCGGAGAACCGCTCCCTTCACGCCTTCAAATCCTTCGCTCACGATTCGCTCTGCACAGGCGACGATGGCATTAAGCTTCGGCTCGTTTCTTAGGGAGTCCCGCGCTGCCCGAACGCATATCTCCCGATATTCGAATATTTCCGCTGCCGACTCCCAATCGAAGAAGCACAGGGAAATGTGGTCGAAGATGCGGCGCACAATTGCCTCGCGAAACCCGGAGCAAAGAATCACCCATGAGGCCTCGCGAAGTAGCTGTGTTTCCGAGAATTCGGCGAAATTGGTATTTCTCTGCCAATCAACCTCTGCAGCGAACCCTCCGCTGCGCGTGTAGTCACACGCAAGTTCGAAGACAGCCTGTGCGCTTGCAAGGCAATTGTTCATTCCTTTTCCTCACCGCGATTGTCTCTCAACCACATGCGGAAACGAAGCAAGATTAGAGACGAGAACGGATGTTCGTCAAGGTGTTTGCTCAGCGCGACCTTGACCCTGTGCTGTTGCTTGAGTGTGAGGAATTTCTTCTCTGGTATTTCAACGCCGACCGCTGACGCCATGTCATATGTGACGAGTACGCGCCTGTACGCCGCATCGTCGGCCTGATCCGACGCGAGCAAGTATCCCACCTCTCGCTTCACTTGTGCGTACAGGTCTAATGTCCGCTTGTGCGCATCGGCCTTGCTCTTCCAATCGGTCTTGAGATGTACCAGCGTGAGGAAAAACGTTCCTGCTGCCAGGGCCCCAAGCCAGATCGTCGAGTCCCAGCCAAACGGCGTAAGGCGAGCAGCCATCGTCGGGGATACAAATGCGAGTGCAGCGATCCAAGTTGAGAACGCCAATGTCAGGATGTCGAGGGCTAACGCCCTGCGCGAGAAGCGGTCCCTGAGAACTGCATGGCCAGTGCAGAGCATGTCCGACACGCGTCGGATGCGCTTGAGCTCTTCGGCCTGTTCTGCTGGCAGGCTCATTCCTCAACTCCGAAGAGGGCCTGCCATTGCGGAATGGAGGCTGACGATGTCGCGTTTTTCATCCTGCGGGCGATGCGTCCGAAAACGTGGCTCACTACTTGGCGCTCCTCACTATTGGCGGGGCCGAGGTATTCATCGACGTGAATCGATTGCCCGGTCTTGTCCTGGATCGGAGAAAGAACAAGATCTCTGGCGCGCTCAAAGAACGCCGGCAGCATTGCACGTGTCGTGAATTCGCCCTCGTATCCCCTAAAGGCCGCAATGGCCAGGCTCTCCATGTGGTAACCACTCAATGTCTGAGGGGTGGGCAGTTGGGCGATTACCGCCTTTGCCAGTTTAATCGTCGGGACGAGCTTTCCGCTGCACTGCTGGTTACGCTTCGTGAGCGCAGCCTGGAAGGCGACCGGGTCAATTTTTGACCAGTCGTTGTCGCGGGATGGCACGTGGATTTGGCGCCCACTTGTTTCGATGGCCGGCAGCATCTGGATCACCATGCCATCCTCGTACTCGACAGTGACGGCCATAGTCCCGTGCGAGACTTTCGCATCGGTTCCGAGGCCCTCTTTGAGGATGCCCTCCACCTTTTCAAGGATACGCTGGGGACTCTTGTCCTCCAGTTCGGTGTCGTTGATGACAAACAGCGAGTCTATGTCGCTCAAGCCGTCCACATATGTGTGCTTGGCAACGGAGCCGCCGAAGAACTGATCGAATGTACCATCCAGGGCCTCCCGCAGGGAGCCCTTTAGCGCTTCAAGGCGAGTTCGCACTAGCTCAGTGTCACGCCCGTTAACCCTCGCGAGCAGGCCGTCTAGCGTGCCCGCAAGTTCCCCGTCGAACGCGGCTTCCGAGGCCTTCCCCTCGGCTTTCTGAACCATCTCCCTCAGCTTCTCGGGAGGACGCTTGCTGGTGAACGTGCTAATTCGACTGGGTCCCATTTTCGGCTCCTATTTCCTCCATCGCTGTTTCTAACGCTTCCCGCAGCCGAGGGCCGATGCATCCAAACTCTGCGAAGTTTCCGGTCCCCAGAAATCGCCGCATCTCTTCCTGCAGCGTCTGAAGGTATCTGTAGTTTTTGTTCCAGCAGATGCCGTCGAGCACATGTAGTTTTGTGTCTAGCGCTATCGTAGCCCAGTAATTCTGCTTGTAGAGGGTCCGCCCCTCTTCGAATGCAAACCGGAGCCATGAGAGGCCGTCGAACACGTCTGCACCCACAAGAAAATACATTGGAGTTGTGAAGGGATCGAGGTTTCCAAACAGGTGAATTGGGGTGTTCAGCCCTGCACGGTCAAGGGCCATTCGAATGAGGCCTATGTTCTTCATCCTCTCCAGGAGCGAGGAACCGATTTCCTTCTCGGTGATCCCGATCAGGTCGAAATCAGCTAGTGCGTGAATATGCTTGACGACGCTGCTGGTCTTTACTCGCTTGGAGTCCTCCGTTTCGGGTTTAAGCAATATTTCGCGAAGCACATCGCTGCGACTCGGGGCCATGTGCCGCGCCCGCTTAATTTGTGCCTCCATCAATAACGGTTCGTTGGGGTGATCGTAGCTGGTCACCACGCTAGGGACTAATGGTTTCCAGGTTTCCAAAACCGCCTTGTGGCTTTCTGATGGCCACGCTCCTGGAACGTGGCTCTTTTCGCCTAGGTCGGGCAGTTCGAGATCCCTCGAAGCCTCATATCCCCCGCTGTCCAGGAAAATAAGTGACGCGAAGTCGAACGGCGGGGCTATCTTCTTGTAGTACAGATCATATGCGCTCACGAGCATTGGCCCAGTGATGAGTTCCGAGCTGTATTCAAGGATATTCGCAACCTCTGGAAACCCCTTGCTGGAGAAGGCGGGCACCAATAGCGGGGTTCGTTCAATCTCGACTCCATTTAACCTGAGGGATCGCTTCTTCGCTAGCATAGGAGTCCTGCTCGGTCTCGGCATGATGCGCAGCGACCGCAGGTGGGTAATGTTCCGTTTTCGCAACTGTAGGTCCGGTCCAATGGTAGGTTCTCCGCTACTGCGTAGTCGAAGACGTCCCGCTTGTTCCAATGTGAAAACGGGTTAAAGATGGAAACCTTGCCGTCCGTTTGCTCTTGGGCGAGCCAGTTCATCGTGTTTAGGAAACGTTCAGAGCAGTCATAGTAACCGGTCCCAGCGTGAATTCCCGTTGCGATGGTACGACTGCGCCCTTTGGACGCGAACAATGCAGCGGAGATCAGGAGCCCGTTCCTTCCAATCAGTTCCCCGGCCCCGGAGCTTTCCAAGCCGCCAATTCGAACGATGCTGACCGGAACCGAAAGCAACGGTGCTAGAGATTCCACGGCCCTCCGCTCGTGGTCGGCTGCAGCCTGGGAATAATCAACGAAAAGCCCGCGAACGACGAAGTTCTGGGCTATCAGAAAATGAACGCAGGCGGTCGAGTCAATTCCGCCGCTGAATAGAACGATTGCTTCTCGCGGGCCCGATCTGTCCGGACGTGTCTCCAAGGCGGTGCGGCCTCACAGCTCTCGGTTGCGGATTAGCTCGATCTGCACACCTTTGTAGCACATAGGGAGCAGGTTTGCGCGCTCGATTTCATGCCTGTAACCACGAGAGTAGAGGGAAACAGGCCCGTAGTTGTCCGAGCGATTCCTAACGGCTCCTTATGGAGTTGCTGACGGGGGGTTGCCGCCGAGCTGAATTGTTCGCCTGAGGTGGCTCAAATATATGAAGTTAATTGTTATATTTAGGAATTGGTTGGTTCTGGATGGTCGGTTGAGGTGGGCGGGGGTTGGGGCCGGTGAGGGTTCGCAGCCTTTGCGCAAGGGAGCCGCGCGAAGATGGGGCAGGCGGCATCGATGAACTTCCCGCAGGGGCTGAAGCCCGCGATCATTTTGCGAGCGGTTGCGTCCTGGGACCCAGGGGGTTCCCCGCCATGCCCTTTTACAGGGCAGGCTGCGGGGGTTTGAGCGCGACTGCGTCGCGCTGGTTGACCTTCTAAAGGATGGGATGGATGGATGCCGCGGATGAATCCCCGGCCTACCATGACGAGCCCTAAACAGGTTGCGGAAAAAGGAGCCAAGGCCATCACTGTTTCTCCACAGGGATTTGGTTTAAGTAAGAAGTATGCGCGGAGACGACAAGCAGCAGGCAGCGATGTTCAGTTATGTAACCTTGGAGCAACGGATTCCGTTGGATCATCCGGCGCGTCAGATTCGCACGTTGGCCGACCGGGCCTTGCAACGGTTGGATGCCGAGTTCGACAAGCTGTATGCCGAGATTGGCCGTCCATCGATTGCGCCGGAGCGGCTGCTTCGGGCAACTCTGTTGATGGTGTTGTACTCGATTCGCAGCGAGCGGCAGTTGATGGAGCAGTTGCAGTACAACTTGCTCTTTCGCTGGTTCGTAGGCCTTGAGATGGACGACGCGGTCTGGGACGTGACGGTATTCACCAAGAACCGCGAACGGCTGATTTCCGGCGCGATCAGCCAGCGGTTGCTGGATGCGGTGTTGGTCGAGGCGCGTGAGCACGATTTGTTGAGTGAGGAGCATTTCACGGTGGACGGCACGCTGATCCAGGCCTGGGCCGCGGCGCGCAGCTTTCATGAGAAGTCCGATCCGCCCGCGCCGGGCGCAGGTTCCGGCTACGGCGGCGAGGTGTTGTTACGCGACAAGGTCGAGTCGTCCACAGATCCTGAGGCGCGTTTGTATAAGAAGGCCACGGCCGATAAGGCGGTGCCGAGTTATCAGGGCCATGCCTTAATGGAGAACCGCAACGGGTTGGTGGTGGCAGCCGAGGCCAGCCAGTCGGCCGCCGATGCGGAACTGGACACGGCGTTGGCGCTGCTGGACCGGGCCGCGCCCGCCATGGGGCAACGCAGGCCGGAGCAAAAGATTACTCTGGGGGCCGATACGGGTTATCAGGAGAAGGGATTCGTGAGTGCCCTTCGGGAGCGCGAAGTTGCTCCGCACGTCAGCGAATACGTGAAGGGCAACCTGGGCAGGAACAGCTTGACAGAAGCAGAACGGGGCGACGAGCGGCAGTCGATCAGCCAGCGCAAACGCAAGCTGATCGAACGAGTCTTCGGCTGGAGCAAGTTGGACCGCCCGCTGCGCCAGACCAAGTTGCGCGGACTGAAGCGAGTGGATTGGTTCTACCGGCTGACCATCGCGGCGTACAACTTGGTGCGCATGCGGAGACTGATTCCGATTCAAGTCGTGGTCTGTTAGGGCCGAAGTGTGTCTGGAGGCCGATAAAACGGCCTTCAGGCACAAAATATCAACCGATCTTCAGCGAAAAGGGCGCTTGAAGACGCGAACAACGGCCACAAAAGCAACATCGGCCTGAGAAACGGGCCTTTTTCCGCAACCT
>CAWEGL010000008.1:0-334981 GCA_963808795.1 uncultured Acidobacteriota bacterium | reverse complement strand
TGAGACCCCTAGCCAATTTTACGCATCGTGGTCGTTGGCAAATGATGGCGAGAATCTCCCGCGCGTGCTGAGTGGACCTGCACTACCCCCCGAACCGAATCCAACCGTCAGAAAAAACCCGGGATGAGGCGCCAGTGCACTTTGGCGCAATATTCCACATAGCCGGGCAGATTTTGAGCGAGAAACTTTTCTTCGTCGAAGAGCCTCCAAACGAGGCCGAGGGTTGTGAGAGCGGCGGCAATTAACCCCCAATAGGAACCGAGCGCCAAAGATACCCCAATGAGATACACTGCCCCACTCGCATACATCGGGTTCCGCACGATTGCGTACGGACCGGTAGAAATCACTTTTTGATCCTCGGCGATCTCGACGGTTGCGGAGCCATACGGGTTCGCCTTGAACACGCGGGATACCATCCACATACCGGCCAGTATGAAAAGGTCACCCGATACGGAAAGCCACCAGGGAACGTTTGACCAGCCGAAACGGCGGTCAAGCGCGGGAACAATGTACATGGCGATGGCCGGGATCATCACGCATAAAACGATGATCTTTTGGATGGTTCGTTTCTCCGCCGCCGGCCCATACCTGTTCCTGTTTTCAAGAAGCGCCGGGTTTCTTGTTATGGAGAGCGCGAGAAGGGCGCTTGATACGGCGACTGCCCCAAGAAAAATCCATGCCTGCCAATAATTGAAAGTCCCCGCCGTAAGGAATAGCGCAAATCCTATAAGAACAAAAGTTACAACAGTCCTGAGCCACAGTTTCACCTTAGGACTCTTCATAACCTGATCATAGGACTTCGGAGGAGAAACTGCTGTGCTCAACCGAGCGATTGCAGGCGTTCTTCGGCCTGGCGAATGCGTTCGAGGCAGACCTCGCGTCCCAGCACTGCCATGGTTTCAAACAGCGGCGGCGCGTTCTTGCGACCGCAAACAGCGGGCGCCACAGGCCTCGATTTTTGGATCTGGGATTCCACGAGCTCAGAACAGATTCGTCAGATTTCTTCGGCCGTCCACGATTCTTACGATTTCAACTTGGTCAATGCGACCCTCTTCGCTGTCAGGATGCGTCTCGTAGAGAATAAGGTACGGAGTTTCGACGAGCATGCGCGTGGAAGGGCGGATCTCTGCGCGTCTCACCCCGCTGCGCGGATAATCGGCGAGCGACGCCGCCCTCGATTGCAGCGCCTGGAAGATTCGTTCGGCGGCGGTAGGATTCTCGCTTCCGATGTAAATGTAGATCCCGATCAAGTCTTCCAGCGCCTGTGGGGTCCAGACAAGATCAACGGACAAGAGGTTGCTCCGCTATGCTCATCGCCAACCGCTTACGCGCCTCGATGCGCGCGGCCTCAAAATCAACCGGCGCTGCGGCTCCGCTGGCCTTACCATCGTCCCAGAGTTGGCGCAGGCGCTTCAAGTCTTCCTGCCGCAGTTCGCGCTTGAACTGCCATTCCCGGATCGCCTCACGCACGATCTCGCTGGTCGTGGCGTACTCACCGGTTTCGACGGCGGCCTTGAGGGCGGCTATCTGCTCCCCGGTCAAGGCAATACTGATCTTTTGCACGTCGGGCATAAAGCAGTTCACTCCTTGGAGTAAATTTTACTACTTCTTGCGCCCGGCGCGGATCTCAGATCTGGATTTTCGGAAGCACAACAGCTCATCCGAGCGATTGCAGGCGTTCTTCCGCCTGGCGGATGCGTTCGAGGCAAACCTCGCGTCCCAGCACTGCCATGGTTGCAAAGAGCGGCGGCGCGTTCTTGCGGCCGCAGACGGCCACCCGGATGGGCTGGAAGGCCTGCCCGGCCTTCAAACCCAGGTGTGAGGCTGCCGCACGCAGTGCCTGGTCCAGCGAATCGTGGTCGAAAGCGGTTGTAGCCAGCACCTGCCGCGCGTGCTCAAGGACGCGGAGTGCCATAGCCGCATCGCCTTTTTGCGGGATCAGCTCGGCGGGGTCGTAGGGCGCAAGCTGCTCCACGAAGAAAAAGTCCGCTGCCGAAACCGCATCGCGCAGCAGCTTGATGCGCTCGCGGATGAGCGGCGTGATGGCGAGTACCTTTTCCGGCGGAGCATGGAATCCCGCCTGCGCGAACACCGGCTCCAGTTCGCGGGCAAGCTGCTCGACGGGCAGGGCGCGGATGTGCTCGGCGTTGAGCCAGACGGCTTTGGCGTCGAAAGGGGCGAGATCCGAGGAGCTCAAGGCTGTTTCCGTAAAATTCACCACCGCATTCGCGCGGTTCACGCCCTCAAGCGTAAACGCGTCGACAAGCTCTTCGAGAGTCATGAACTCACGGTCGTTTTTGGGCGACCAGCCTAGCAGGCAGAGAAAGTTGACGAAGGCCTGGGGCAGAAAGCCGGCATCGCGATAGGTGGTGACGCTGACAACAGGGCCGTGCTTGCGCTTGGAGAGCTTGGAGCCATCGGGAGCGACAAGCAGGGGAAGATGCGCAAACTGCGGCGGCTCAATGCTGAAGGGCTCGGGGCCTAACGCCTCGAAGATCAAGCAGTGCTTGAAGGTGTTGGTCAAGTGATCCTGGCCGCGGATGATGTGGCTGATGCCGAGATCGGCGTCGTCAACGCTCGAGGCCAGGTGATAGGTCGGCATTCCATCCGACCGCAGCAAAGCAAAGTCCTCGACCTCGCCGGCGGGCTTCGTCTGCACGCCATAAACCTCATCCACAAATCGTAGCGTCCGGGCAGCTCCCGAGTCTGGGCCGCGGGGGACGCGATAGCGGAGGGCAAACGGCTCGCCTGCGGCAGCGCGGCGGTCGCTCTCCTGGCGCGAGAGCTCGCGCATGCCGGGATTGCATAGCCAGGCCCCCTGCACCGAGGATTGCTCGTCGCCTGCTGAAAAGGCGGGGGCCGCATGAGCCGGGGTGAAGTCGCGATAGGCCAGGCCCTTGGCGAAAATGGCTTCGGCGGCCTGCCGGTGCAGGGCAAGGCGCTCGGACTGCTTGTACTCTTCGTCCCAGTCCAAACCCAGCCAGCGCAGCCCCTCGAAGATGGACTGCACGCTGGCCTCGGTGTTGCGCTCCACGTCGGTGTCGTCCAGCCGCAGCACCATGGTTCCGTGGTTGTGACGCGCATAGAGCCAATTGAAAATAAACGTTCGGGCGCTGCCGACATGGAGGAAGCCGGTGGGCGAAGGCGCGAAACGGACGCGTAGAGTCCCGGCTGCAGAGGAGGTTGAATCGGGCATCGTGAATGAAGCTTTCTACTCACGATGCTAACGCATGGCCCCTTCTCAAATGGACCCGGATGAACCTGGACCGGCTCAGCCCTGCGGCGGCGCAGGCGGATACGGCGGTTGCGGCGGGTAAGGCGGCTGCGGCTGCCAGTACGGCTGCGGCACGGGCATCACCTTCCAATCGGCAAAGGCAGGCACATAAAGCAGAGCCAGAGTGCCGAGCGACGGAAGGATGCACAGCAGCGCGAGCCATGGCGAAAAGCCGGCCTTTTTCAGGATGAACCAGCACGGCACCATGACCAGGGCGATCGCCACCACGATGATCAGGGGGATGAACGCCAGCATCAACATGACCATATGCCGGACGACAGCGGCATTCGGCCCTTCCTGCAGGATCAGCGCAAGAGAAAGCATAGGAAACGCTCCGAGGTGGGATTCGAGCTCCAGGCAAAGGTAATCCCAATCCCGGCAAACTGCAATGGAAAACTGGCTGAAGGCAGGAGAATTGATCCGCGCTTAAGGTAACCGCACAAGGCGTGCGGCCCCGGATCATCGCCTCAAAAAGCGATGCTACTTGGCGGCCTACGCTTCTTGAGCGCGCACCGGTTTCATCCGCCGCGCCAGCGCCGGAACCCCGAAGACCGCGCCCAGTACGATCGCCGTCGAGAGCAGGTCGTTGCGGTAGAACGGGATGCCCGCCGCGTAGCAGGCTGCCAGCCCGCCCAGGGTGCGCGGATACATCTCGCTGCCGGCCCAAACCGCATAGTTTGAAACCACGAAGAACGAGGTCGGCCCCAGCACCACGCCCGCCGCCACGCGCAGCACGCTGGTCCGCGCATGGAGCAGAATCCAGCCCAGCGCGATGGCCGCCGCGTACCACGCCCACGTGGTCACGTAAGCCTCCCAGCGAAAGGCATAGTGATAGGCGTAAGCCGTCAGGTAGCAGTCGGTGGCGATGAGCACGGCCAAGGGAGCGATCATCTCCCGCCACGGCCGCCGCGCGCCAAAGTAGAGCAGCGCAGCGCCCACTGCGGTAAAGTTCATCCACCCCGCATGGGGCAGCACACGGGTCAACACGGCAATCAGCAGAAGCAAATAAGCAAACATAGTACCCTCGTTTTCTTCGCTTTGCCGGAACCCGCCTCGTGGGATGGGAGGCGCATTCCGGTCTAACAGGACCCCTCTGGCGGCCTCAGCCGCAACTGTGGTTGAAACAATACATCTTTCATTCTGCGGTCAGAATGTGTTGGCGTCAATAAAAACTCTTTCACTCAATCAACAAAATTTTAATTCGCCCGGTCGCGCAGCCCAAAACCACCTCCGGCTCACGCTTTCATTCTAGAATCCGCCGTCCGGCGGCTTCTGCTCGCGTCCAGCCATTGCCTCGCCCCCGTCGTAGCGTCCGTCCACGATATACACCCATCCACCCAGCGCCGCGCGCCCAGCGCCCCGCTGCGTGCCCAGGAACGGGTAGTCAAACCGCAGATCCGTGAACTCCACCGTCGTCCACGTCCGGCTGGGCGGCAGCTTGGGCGGCTCCATGCCCGGCGCCGGTTCCTGCCCAACGTCGCGCACTACCGCCCACTTCCCCCAATCCAGATACACGCGCCCTAAAAACGTCCGCTTGGCCGCCTCTACGGCCGGGGTTACCGTGGGCTTGTACATCACGTCCGTTTCGGGGTCGCTCTCTACCGTTCCGGCCCACGTGTTCACCTCGGCCGTCTGGTAGAAGTCTTTCGTCTCCAGGATCGCGTGCCAGCGGAGCGGGTTCACGGGATAGGGCTCCAGCGCCACCCGCTCCACCGGCTCTGAAGCTACCTGCGTGTTCTTGATTAGCTCCAGTCCCTGCGCATGTTCCGCCCACCTCCAAAACCCCACCAGCGCCATCCCGGTGAGCGCGAAGATCGCCCACCCCCGCCCGCGAAACGGCCTTCGCCTCACGCCGATCTCGCGGTCCGCCAGTCCCAGCAGCCAGGGCATCCCCAAGGCGAGGAGCAACAGCGCCCAGAACACCGGCTCGGCGATAAAAATAAAGCTGCCCGCATACCATTGCACCTTGAAGGGAAAAAACGGCCTTACGCCGTAATTATTGGTCCAGTCCAGCAGGATGTGGCTCAGCGCGGCAACCAGCGCCGTCGCGTAGAGCCATCCCCAATGCAGCGCCGGGAGCGCATTCCCTTTGGGGCTGGAAACATCGCCGCGGCCGGCGGCCGGAGTCGAAGGACCTGCGGTTTCTTCCCCGGCCGGGGTCGCTCGGCGATTGCGCCGCCCCTGCCGCCAGCGGTGGAAGACCCAAATCGCTCCCACCACCACCCCGGCCACCACCGGCGCGCCCACAAACGTGTGCGTGATGCCGCGATGGTGCTTCAGCTCCTCAACCGGGCCGGCAAATCCCCACAGAATGTCCAGGTCCGCGGCTTCCGCCGCCAGCACCGCTGCCAGCGTGGTGTAAGCCGTCTTGCGATTGAAGCCCGCGCGGCCGATGCATGCGCCGGTTAGGAAATGGGTGACGGGCTCCATGAACGCGGGTACCCTCCTGAGAGGATGCTACATGGCCCGCCGGCGGCTACAGCATCTTCGGAAATGGTGTAGACCGAAACCACGACTGCCGAGTGGATTTTTCCCAAAAAAATCCCCACCCACGGTTCTCAACAGTCCACAGTATTTCCGAATATGCCGCAAGTCCTCAGGAAAAAGAGAAACCTCCTGCAGCGGGAATCTCGCAGAAAACCGCGCCGGATGCGCAACCTAGCTCTTCTTGGAGGTAACGGCGGAAAACGCCGTGACCACCTGGTTCACCCGCTTGCCTCCGCAGTGTGGACAAGTCACCCCGCCCTTTTTGAGTTCCGCCATGTGCAGCGTCTGGGTAAACTCCTGGTTGCAATCCTGGCATAGAAATACATATTGGGACATGGCCGTTCTCCAGCCACATGATAACGCCATCGTCTGCCCACGGAAATCCACGGAAATCCGAATCGTGCGCCAAATTTACGCCGGCATCATAACACAATTGCCGCTTTTTTCCCGCCTTTGTGTTCGCCGCGAGCCACGCCGAAAATGACTGAATTCCAAGCCCGCCCGCGCCGGCCACAGACCGCTCTGAGCCTCACCGTTTCAGCCATGCGCCGCCGTTCCCCTACAATCAGGGATGAGCGAACAAGCATTAGTAGGGGAGCTACGCCGGTATGAATCCACTCGAATCACACCCCATAAAAGAGAAACTGCTTACCGCGCCCATCTGGATGGCCCTGTGCGCCGTGGCGCTCGGAGCCTGCGTCGCGCGGGCGCAAACCGCCGCCGCGGCCTTTGGCCCCGGCAATCCCTTTTACGCGCCCAGCACCTTGCCCTTCCACGCGCCGCCCTTCAACAAGATCAAGGACAGCGACTACCAGCCGGCCATCGATGCCGGCATAGCCCGCCAGCTCGCGCAAATCAATGCCATCGCCGACAATTCCGCGCCGCCCACCTTTGACAACACCCTGGTGGCGCTGGAGAAATCCGGCCAGTTGCTGGACCGCGCCATGCAGGTCTTCAACTGCGTCACCGGCGCCAACACCGACCCTGCTCTCGAAAAAGTTCAGCAGTACGAGGCCCCCAGGTTGGCCGCGGTGTCGGATGCAACGTACCTCAACGCCAAGCTCTTTGCGCGCGTGAAGGCGGTCTATGAAAAGCGCGCCGCGCTGCACCTTGATCCCGAGTCGCTGCGGCTGGTGGAATACGACTACCGGCAGTTCGTGAAAGCCGGCGCCAATCTCTCCGACGCCGACAAAGCCAAGCTCAAAAAGATCAACGAAGAGGATGCGGCCCTGGAAAACGCCTTCATGACCAAGCTGCTGGCCGCCACCAATGCTGCCGCTTACTCCACCACCGATCCCTCCGCGCTGGCCGGCCTGAGCCCCGCGCAGATGGCCGAGGCCGCGCTGGCGGAGCGCGAGCGCAAGGTCGCCGCAGCGGACAAACCCGCCGCGGCGGACAAGCAGCCGGGTTGGGTGCTGCCCCTCCAGAACACGACTCAGCAGCCCGACCTCACCTACCTAACTGACCGCGCCACGCGCCACGCCCTCTTTGAGGACTCCTGGAACCGCGCCGAGCGCGGCGGGCCCGACGACACTCGCGCCACCATCTCGCGCCTGGCTTGGCTGCGCGCCCAGAAGGCCGCCCTGCTCGGCTATCCCAGCTATGCCGCCTGGGAGCTCACCGACCAGATGGCCAAGACTCCTGCCGCCGTCACCCTTTTCCTCGATCAACTGGTTCCCGCCGCCACCGCCAAGGCCGCCAGCGAGGCCAACGAAATCCAGGCCCTCATCGACAAGCAGCACGGCGGATTCACCCTCCAGCCCTGGGACTGGGAGTTTTATTCGGAGCAGGTCCGCAAGGCCAAGTACAATCTGGACGAAAACCAGCTCAAACCTTACTTCGAGCTCAACAACGTCCTCGAAAAAGGCGTCTTCTACGCCGCCCATGAGCTATACGGCATCACCTTCAAGGAGCTCCACGACCTTCCCGTTTGGCAGCCCGACGTGCGCGTCTTTGAGGTCTACGACGCCAACGGCAAACCGCTGGCCCTCTTCTACTGCGACTACTTCAAGCGTGACAACAAAAACGGCGGCGCCTGGATGGATAACCTCGTCACCCAGTCCAAACTCCTCGGCGACCTGCCCGTGGTCTACAACGTCGCCAACTTTCAGAAGCCCGCGCCAGGCCAGCCCGCCCTGCTCACCTTCGACGACGTAACCACCATGTTCCACGAGTTT
This sequence comes from uncultured Acidobacteriota bacterium, assembly GCA_963808795.1. Lineage (GTDB taxonomy): Bacteria > Acidobacteriota > Terriglobia > Terriglobales > Acidobacteriaceae > Telmatobacter. The sequence continues at coordinate 327,043 of CAWEGL010000008.1, read as the reverse complement.
GGCCACGGCTTGAACGCCATGTTCGCCAATACCGAGTATCCCAGCCTCTCAGGCGTGCAGACGCCGCGCGACTTCGTTGAGTTCCCTTCCCAGTTCAACGAGCATTGGGCCAGCTATCCCCAGGTCCTCGAGCACTACGCCCTGAACTACAAGACCGGCAAGCCCATGCCCGCCGACCTGGTGGCGCGCCTCAAAAAATCTCAGACCTTCGACCAGGGCTACATGCTCACCGAGCTGCTGGCCGCCGCCGATCTCGACATGCAGTGGCATACGCTGCCCGCCAGCGCCACGCCCCAGAATCCAGACACCTTCGAGACCGGGGCGCTTCGCCGCACCCACCTGCTCATCAGCTACGTGCCGCCGCGCTACCGCTCCACCTACTTCCTGCACATCTGGGAAAATGGCTACCAGGCCGGCTACTACGCCTATATGTGGACTGAGATGCTCGACGACAACGCCTTCCAGTGGTTCCTGGACCACGGCGGCATGACCCGCGCCAACGGCGACCGCTTCCGCCGCATGATTCTTTCCCGCGGCAACACCGAGGACCTGGAGAAGATGTACGAGACATGGTTAGGCGCCAAACCCGGCATCGGGCCGATGCTCAAATTCCGCGGCCTCACGGCAAACTAAACGCCCTTCTGAAAATCGTGGCTGAACCAGGTTTGGCGCGCCCTTGTTCTTGCGCCTACAGCGGTTCCAGAGCTGCTGCACCCAGAAAACACGCTGCCGAGTGGCATTTTCCTCGAGAAAATGCCACCTTTCACGAACCTGAAAAGGGCACGTGAACTCTGGAACCGCTCTAACCTGGGGTAGCGGGCGTCAATATAATTCTCGCTATGACCGAGCCGGCCGCCGCGCCCAGGATCGAACAACTGCGGAACGAAATCCGCCGCCACGAGCACCTCTACTACGTGCTCGACGCTCCCGAGATCTCCGACGCCGAGTACGACGCGCTCATGAACGACCTCAAGCGCCTGGAGGCCGCCCACCCCGAGCTGCTCACGCCCGACTCGCCCACCCAGCGCGTAGGCGGCAAGCCCGCCGAGGGCTTCAAGAAAGTCCGCCACTCGCGGCCCATGCTCTCGCTCGACAACGCCTACTCCGCCGAGGAGCTGGCGGCATGGGACGCGCGCGTGCGCGAGCTGGCCGGCGATCTTCCCGTCGCCTACATGGCCGAACTTAAGCTCGACGGCCTCAGCGTGGCCCTCCATTACGCGCCCGGCCCTGACGGCGGCGCGCGCCTCGCCACAGGAATTACCCGCGGCGACGGCCAGACCGGTGAGGACGTCACCTCCAACATCCGCACCATCCGCAGCGTGCCGCTGAGCATTCCCCTCAAACTGCTCCAAAAGATCCACGCCCCGAAGGGGTTCGAGGTGCGCGGCGAATGTGTCATGCCCGAAGCCGCCTTCGAGCGCCTTAACGAAGAACGCGAGCGCGAAGGCCTCGCCCCCGCCGTCAATCCCCGCAACGCCGCCGCCGGCACGCTGCGCACCCTCGAACCCTCCATCGTCGCCAACCGCCGCCTGGTCTTCTACGCCTACTTCCTGCTCGTCGAGGGCGACTACTGGCCCCAGGGCCAGCACGCCACTCTCGAGGCCCTCGCGGCCCTCGGCTTCCGCGTCAATCCCCACCGCCGTCTGGTCGCCTCGCTCGATGAAATGTCCCGCTTCATCGACGCCTCCGAGGCTGGCCGCTCCACCCTCGGCTATGAGATCGACGGCGTCGTCTTCAAGGTGGACTCCCACGCCACACAGCAGCGCCTCGGTTATACCGGCCGCGCCCCGCGCTGGGCCATCGCCTACAAGTTCACGGCCAAATCCGGCGTTACGCAGGTCAAAGACATTAAGGTGCAGGTGGGCCGCACCGGCAAGCTCACTCCGGTGGCCGAGCTCGCGCCGGTCTTTATCGGCGGCACCACGGTCAGCCGCGCCACCCTCCACAACGCCGACTTCATTGAGCGCCTGGGCCTCAAGCTCGGCGATTGGGTCAAGGTGGAGCGCGGCGGCGACGTGATCCCCAAAGTGGTCGAGGTCATCGAAGACGCCGGCCACCCGCGCGGGAACCGCGGGTTCTCTTTCCCTTTGGACTGTCCGGAGTGCGGCAGCCAGGTCGTCCGCGCCGAAGGTGAAGTGGACTGGCGCTGCGTCAACGCCGACTGCCCCGCCAAGCTCCGCGAAAGCCTGCTCCACTTCGGCGCGCGCGGCGTCATGAACATCGAGGGCCTGGGCGATGCCGCCGTCGCCCAGTTGCTCGACCGTGGCTTGGTCAAGAGCGTCGCCGACCTCTATTCGCTCACGGAAGAACAACTCGCCGGCCTGGAACGGTTCGCGGAGAAGTCTGCACGCACGTTGCTTCATGAAATTGAGAACTCGAAGAAGGCGGGCCTGGCCCGCGTTCTCATGGGTTTAGGCATTCGCTTCGTCGGCGAGCGCACCGCCGGGCTGCTGGCGCAGGAGTTCGGCTCCATCGATGCGCTGATGGCAGCCACGGCCAAAGAGTTGGAGCGCGTCGAAGAGGTCGGCCCGCGTATCTCCGAGGCCATCGTCGAGTTCTTCGCGCAGCCCGCCAATCTGGCGCTCGTCGGAAGCCTCAGACGCGCGGGCGTCGATATGACCGCCGAGAAGAAGCAGCGCACCGCTCAGCTCGCCGGCCTCACCTTCGTCCTCACCGGCTCCTTGTCCACACTCACCCGCGACGAGGCCAAGCAGAGGATTGAAGCCGCGGGAGGCAAAACCGCGGGCTCAGTGAGCAAAAAAACCAGCTACGTAGTCGCGGGCGAAGAGGCAGGCTCCAAGCTGGACAAAGCCCACGAACTCAAAATTCCCGTCCTCGACGAGGCCGGCCTGCTGGCGCTGCTTCAAGGCGCATCCGGCGGAAAGCCTGAGAAGTAACGGAATGACCCTCTCCACGGATCGCCCCTAGCCGCGAGGAGATTCCTGATCGTGGATTTCGTCGTGATCGATGTCGAAACCGCCAACGCGGACCCGGCGAGCATTTGCCAGGTCGGCATCGCATCCTTCTGCGGCGGCGTCTTAGCCAACGCCTGGGAATCGCTGGTCAACCCCCAGGACTATTTCAGCCCTTTTAACATTTCCATCCACGGCATTGTTGAGGAAACTGTGCAGAATGCGCCAACCTGGGCAAGAGTCTTCCCTCAGGTTGAGTCGCGCCTCTCCAACGCCATCGTCGTGTCGCACACGCCGTTCGACCAGGTGGCCTTGGCGCGCGCTTGCAGGTTTTCGGGCCTTGAAACCTGCGCCTGCGCGTGGCTCGACTCGGCGCGGGTGGCCAGAAGAGCCTGGCCGCGGTTCGCCCGCTCGGGGTACAACCTCCCCAACCTCGCCACGCATTTCGGAATCCCCTATCATGCGCACAATGCGCTTGAGGATGCCCGCTGCGCCGGACTGATCCTGCTGCGCGCCGTCGCTGATACCGGCCTCAGCCCCGAGCAGTGGCTGGCGCGCTTCAAGCCCCCCGCTTGATCCTGTTGCTCTACGCCTGCGAGCGCCGCTGTTCAACCGCATGCAGTGTGCGCTCGCGTTCCCGTTCCCACGCTTGGGCCCGCCGGCTGCGCGACGCGAAACGCAGCGGCTCGTCTGCTGGCGCCGCAATTCTTTCGTCCGGCAGTCTCCCCGGTATCGTCACCAGACCGCTCTGCGCCCGGAACGCGGGTTTGGGAAGCACAGGCTCCGGCGGCGTGAGCAGCCGCGCCGACGACTCAACCTCCCCGTGCGCCTCTTCCGCAACCAGACTGGCTCCCGCAGGCGCCTCCATCTCCATCTCCGGCGGCTCTTGCAGCGCTTCTTCGACCGCGGCCCTCTGTGTGCGCACTGCGATCGCACGGGCCATAAAATCGTCCGCCAGTTTGTGCAGGCAGGTCTGCCCGCACAAGTGCTTTGACCCTGGCCGCAAACGGTTGCGCGAGTTCCACCCGCTCACGCGCAGCTCTCCGCTCTGTTCATAGGCTACAAACCAGTGGTTGGTCTGCTTCTTCTCTGCTCCACAGATGTCGCATGATATTGCCTGCCGGATCACCGCGTTTCCCTCACTCCGCTCAGCCCTTGTGCACTTTCACTTCTCTTGCTGCCCATACAGCCCTGCAATCGTCTTCTTCTACTTCATCGCAAATCCCCCACAATAGGTGAGCCGGGATAAGGCGGAATCTTAACCCGTGTCAGATCGGGACAAAAATCATTCCCACCGTTCTGATTCGGAACAGCCCGCCCCGTCCAACAAGTAAATTCTCATCCGGAAAGAAAAAGGAGCGCATCCTTTCTGCGCTCCTTCTTCAACCACAAAGACGATCCTACGCCGGCCCCTTTGTCCGCGGCCTCAATTCGCGCTTTCAGCCGCCGGCGCATAGTAGCCTCTGCTCACATGCACATGATAGCTCCGGTTGTAACAGTAGAGATAAATGGTATGGAACGAGCCGTCGTACTTGAAGTCCGCAGGCGTATAGGTCAGCGCATATTGACTGCGCAGCTCCGTCGCGATGCTCGTGAAGCTCTTTGTCATATCCTCCATCATGGACGGAAAGAAAGCCTCCCCGCCCGTATCTTCGGCGAGCTCCGTCATCACCTTGTCCCCTGGGCCCCGGCTGGGCGTCCAGTTGGTGCTGACCGCGTAGATGATGGTGTCCGCCCGCTCGCACTCCTTAATCGCCTCGCTTAAGTAAACCCGGCTCTGATCGTCATTGCCGTCCGAGATCAGAATCATGGCTTTGCGCACCGGCTCCTGACCTCGCGATTCATTCAGCAGATCGTAGCGGCAGGCTGAGTACACAGCGTCGTAGAGCGCCGTGCCGCCGCCCGCCCGCAGCCCATTGATGCCCCTCTCCAACGCGTCCAGGTCGTTCGTCCAGCTCGCGGCCACCGTGGGCGTCACATCGAATCCCATTACGAAGGCGCGGTCGCTGCGCGGCTTCAGGATCTGCAGCAGAAACCCGATCGCCGCTTGCTGCTCGAACTGGAAGCGGGAGCGGATCGAGGTGCTGGTGTCGATCAGCATGCCCACCCGCAGCGGCAAATTGATCTGCTGATGGAACGAAGTCACCTTCTGCGGCGCCCGCTGGTCGTCCAGCAGCGTAAAGTCGCTTTGGGTTAAATTCGGGATGTAGCGCCCGCGCTTGTCGGTTACCGTAAAAATGAGTTCAACCTCATTCACGTTCAGCTTGATGGTGGGCGTATTGACATCGGTTGGCGCCTGGCCGGGCTGCGCAGGCGCCTGCTCCTTCGCTTCGGCTGGCGCGGGCTGCGTCTGCGCTTGATCCGCCTTCTGCTTTGCCGCCCTGACAGTCACCGGCGCCAATGCCAGCACGCCACATATCATCCACCACTCCCACCGGCGGATCCACGCCCGGGGGGTGGAAAATTGATTCATCATAACTCCCTCATTTTAACGTTTGCATCCGATCTGTCGCACCTGCCGCCGCGCCTCCACGCCCTCCATTCAGACGCGGCATTCAACCCGCTCCTCTTCGATCCGGCCCAGAAACTGCACCAGTTCCTCCGGCAGCGGCGCCTCCAACTCCAGCCGCTTGCCCGTCGTAGGCTGAGCGAACTCGAGCCGCGCCGCGTGGAGAAAATTCCGTCCCAGCCTCAGTCTTTCCGGCTCCGCCTTTGACACCAGCAGCGAAGACCTGCCGCCGGGGGCCCCCGCCTTTGACCCCAGCGGCGAAGACCTGCCGCTGGGGGCCCCTGCCTTGCGCCGCGCGGCCCTGGACGGACTGGACGGCCTGGCTTGCATTTCTACCCTGTCCGCCAGTTCGCCCGCGCCCCCATACAACGTATCGCCCACCACCGGATGGCCGATCGAAGCCATATGCACGCGGATCTGGTGCGTGCGGCCAGTCTCGATGCGCACCCGCACCAGCGTGAATTTGCCGAACCTTGAGGCAATGCGCCGCGCCACCTCATAGTGAGAGACGGCGCTGCGCGCGTTTTCGTTCGGCTGCGTGGTCATGCGTCTGCGCCGCATCCGGTCACGGCTCACTCCGGCGCTGATGGTTCCCTTATCGCGCTCCACGGCGCCCTCCACCAGCGCGATGTAGGTCTTCTGGATGCTCCGGTTCGCAAACATCTTGCTCAGCGCCGCGTGAGCACGATCGTTCTTGGCCACCACAATCAATCCGCTGGTGTCTTTATCCAGCCGGTGCACGATCCCCGGCCGCAGCTCCCCGCCCGAAGAGGAAAGAGTCTCGAAACGGTAGAGCAGCGCGTTCACCAGCGTCCCCCGGCTGCGCGCATCCTCGCTCCGCCCCGACCCCGCGTGAACCATCATTCCCGCCGGCTTGTTCACCACCGCTAAATCCGCATCCTCATACACAATGTCCAGCGGAATGGCCTCCGGCGTCGCCTTCAACGGCGCCGGATGCGGGTCTCCGGCCACGGTGATCCGCTCGCCGCCCCGCAACCTCAGCGAGGCCTTCGCCTGCTCGCCGTCCGCCAGCACCCCGCCCTGCTCCATCAGCAGTTGCACGCGCGCCCGGCTCACGTCTCCGAGTTGCCCGGTCAGAAACCGGTCCAGCCGCTGTCCCCGCGCCGCCGCAGGCACGTCGATCGTGCGTCCCTTATTCACGTTCGGCCCCGCCACGGCCGCTCTTGGCTCTCTGGCGCTCGCGCAGAATGAACGCCCCGGCAAGCACCAGCACTACGGCCGCAATCTGCGGCCCGTCCAACGCCCCGCCGAGCAGCGCGCCGCGGCCTACCTGGTCGCGCCACAACTCGGTCACATAGATCGTTGTGCCCACGCCCATCAAACATGCCCCGGCCACGTCCCCCTGGCGGCGCCGTCCGCCGCGGCGGAGCAGCCAGGCGAACAATCCCAAAGCCAGCGCCAGAAAACCCAGCGCCGCATAGGCCTGGACCGGGTGTAATGGAATGCCCAGCGGCGTTCCGCTCCAGCGCGCGGCCAGCGGACTGGTGTAGGTCATCGCCCAGCGAACTCCGCGCCCCGCTTCGATCCCGTAGCCTGATCCGGCCAGCAGCGCGCCCGCCTGCTCAAAGGCCATTCCCACGGCCAGCGGTGCGGCCAGGGCGTCCGCCGTCGCGCTCAGCAGCAGCTTCTGCCGGCGTCCATACCAGGCCGCGCATCCCACGCCCACCAGTGCTCCGGCAGCGTCCAGCAGCGGATGATGGACCATGGCCAGTCCCAGTATCCACGAGGAATGCCGCTGTAGCTCGCTCCAGTCCGCGGCCACCAGCAGCAGCCGCTGGCTCACCAGCGCCGCAAACAGCCCCACCACACACAGGTTCCACACCTGCCCTGCGTTCACCCCCGCCATGCGCGCCGTCAGTTGCGCCAGAAACAACCCCAGCAGCACGCCTAAGGCCGCCGTCGCCCCATAGGCGGGGATCAGAACGGTTCCGACGTGAAAGAGAACAGGATGCACCTGAGCCAGAATACGGCATTTCCGCCTCGCGCGGCGCCGTTCAGGACTCCTGAAGAAAGGTAGAATCCGGCCCACGGGGCCGTGAGCAATGTGCTGGTGAACCCGTCCTAAGACGGTGGAGCTCCCCGCGGTTCATTAGGCATTCCGGACTGGCGGACACGGCACACAGAACCGATCGTCGAGTCGAGCCCCTGTTCGTTGAATGTTGGTTCAACCAGCATTGACCACCCACCTGCTTTGCAGGCCGGTTTCTAATGCGGATGGTATGGGTGCGCCCCATAAATTGCAAGTCTTGCGCATCAGGGCTGAGGTGTGTTACGGTTTTGCGCTGCCGCTTTTGGGAATGCTCCTCCCAAAACGGCCTGCGCCTACGAGCACGGCGGCATCCTGAAGCACCTCGGCAAGCCGAATCTTCGCCCATCCTGGAACGGAGCTTTCCGTTCTATACTCAATCCATGCGCAACGAATTCACAGCCGTGATCGAGCGCGATGGCGATTGGTTCGTCGCCTGGTCTCCGGAGATCCCCGGCGCTAATGGGCAGGGGCGCACGCTGGAAGAATGCCGGGAAAGCCTTGGCGCCGCAATCCAGACTGATTCTCGAGGACCGCCGCGAAGACGGGCTGCGTGGCGCGCCTTCCGATGCGCTGCGAGAGACGGTCACGATCCAGTGAAGCGCGAATCCCTTTTGCGCCACTTGCGCGTATATGGGTGCTATCTCAAGCGAGAAGGCTCAGCCCATTCGCTGTGGTCCAACCCTAAGACTGGGCAGACCGAGGCGGTTCCCCGTCATACTGAGATGCCCGACTTGCTGGCGCGCAAAATATGCCGGGGTTTGTCCGTCCCGGAAATCGGCCGGTAAATGCGATCCCGATCCGCTACAGCGGTTCCAGAGTTGCTCCACCCAGAAAGCACACTGCCAAGTGGCATTTTCCTTATCCGGGGTCCCCAGCGACAGGTCTTCGTCGCTGGGGTGGAAGTAAATGCCACATTTCACGAACCTCAAAATGGCGCGTGAACTCTGGAACCGCTCTAGGCTACGATCCCGTCTTGCGCTCGTCCACCAGCACTTCATCCAGCAGCACCCGCAGGCTGATCGCGCGCGCATGGCCCAGTTGCGGGTCGGCCGAGCCCGCCTGCGACAGCTCATCGGCCAAATTCAAGGCCGCCAGCACGGCCACGCGCAGCGAGTCCACGGTCCGGCCTTGCGCCGCCACCGCCCGCATCTTCGCGTCTACCCGCGCCGCCAGTTCGCGAATGTGCTCCACGTCCTGCCCTGAAAGGTGATAGAGCTGGTCGTAGATCTCCACCGTAATGTATTCGTCCGGGTTGCTCTCTTGTTCCTCGGCCATACTCGCCCTCATAGTTCGAGCGCGTCCAGTTGCGCCAGCAGTCTCTCCACGCGCTTCCTCACCTGGTCGCGCTCGGATTTAAGTTCGCCCAAATCCTTCCGCAATTGCTCTACCAGCATCGCCTGCTCCTGCCGTTGCGCTACGGCCTGCGCCGCCTGCTCCTCGGCCGCGGCCCGCGCCTGGCGCTCCTGCTTTACCAGATTCACGGCGCGCAGCACCCGCTCCTCCAGCCCCGCAAAATCGTCCACGCTTATCGTCAGGGCTGCCGGCTCCGCCTCCACCTCCGGCTGTGCTTCCGTCGCGGCTTCGGGCTCCCAAAATGACTGCGACATTCGATCGTCCTCCCCGTTACGCGCTATTTGCGTGCCAGTATAGCCGATTCCGCCCGTTTCCCGCCTAGGTGCGCAAACGTGCTCCTACCTTGCCAACCGCCTCCACAATCCGCCCCTGAAAGTCTCTCAGTTCTTCCTCGCGCAGGGTGCGGTCCGCGGCCTGAAACGTCGCCCTCAGCAGCAGCGCATACTCGCCCGCGTCCAGCCGCGCCTCGCGAAACACCTCCCGCACCTGCCACTCCACCAGCTCGGGAATCCCCAATCCCGCCACGGCGCCATCGATCGTCTCCCAAGCGATACTCTCTTCCAGCACCAGCGAAAAATCGCGCCGCACCGTCTGGAAGCGCGAAATCTCCCGCGCCACGGGCGTTCGTAGCGGCAGCTTGTACAACCGGTCCAGATACAACTCCCCCACCAGCACGCGTTCCTTCAGCTTGCGCGCCGCGGCCAGGCGCGGATGCAACTCGCCAAACCACCCCACCGTCACACCCTCTGCCACAGCCCGCGCCGAGCGATACGGGTGCAGCCACTCCGGCGTCAGCCCGGCTTCGGCCGGAAAGCGGTCGAAGTACACAGCCCGCGCCTCAAACCGCGCCAGCGCCTGCTCCACCGCGCCCTTTACGTCATAAAAATCGATCACCCGTCCTGCGTGCAGCGCGCTCTCGTCTGCATAACTGCCCACCGCGCCAAATGCCGCCGCCGGCCGCTCGTCCACCTTCTCCGCCACGCCGTTCAAATTTGTCCCGCTGAATACGGCGCCCAACTCGTACAGCCGCACGTCGCTCACATCGCGGTTCAAATTGCCCGCAATCATCGTTAGCATTCCCGGCACCAGCGACGGCCGCAGCACGCCCGCTTCCTCGCTCAGCGGATTGCCCAGCGGAACCACCTGCCCCGGCTGCGCCGCCGTCAACGCACCCTCCGCCGCGGAGCAGAACGTGCTCGAAATCGCCTCGTGGAATCCCGCCCCGCGCAGCACGCCGCGCACCGCCGCTTCCTTTTCCGCCCACGGCAGCGCCTTCACGCCCTCGCCAAACGCCGGCAATGTGTTCGCGAACCGGTTATATCCGTAGACGCGCGCGACTTCTTCGATCAGGTCGATCTCGCGCTCCAGATCTAGCCGCCAACTGGGCAGCGTAACCAGCCACGAATCTCGTCCAGAGGGCTGCCCCACCGCAGGTGGCGCTAACTCCGCTTTAAGCCCGCATCCCAGCGCCGTCAGCACTCCTTCGACCATCGCCGCGGTAATCCCCTCTTCATCCACCGTCGCGCCCAGGATGCGCCGCACCTCGCTGAGCTTCAACTCCACCGGCTTGCGCCGCGCTGTCCGCTCCTCCATAGCCGCGACGCGCACATCCACCAGCTCGCCTTCGATCCATCCCCCATTGGCAAGCAGAATCGCGCTCACCAGCGCCGACGCCTCCGGAGCCGCGTTGAAGTCCGCTCCGCGCTCGAACCTGTGGCTGGCGTCAGTGTGCAGCCCGTGCCGCCGCGCCGTCTGCCGCACCGCCATGGGCTCAAACCACGCCGCCTCAATGAGCACATTCTTCGTCTCCGGCGTGATCATGGTGTCCCAGCCGCCCATCACGCCGGCCAGCGCGAGAGCCTTCTTGTGATCGGCCACCACCAGATCCTCGGCGCTCAACTCCCGCTCTACTCCATCCAGCGTCTTCAGCCGTTCGCCCTTGCGCGCCCGCCGCACGATAATTCCGCCTTCAACCTTGTCCAGGTCGAAGGCGTGCGTCGGCTGGCCCATCGCCAGCCACGCAAAGTTCGTCGCATCCACGGCATTCGAAATCATCTTCTGTCCGAGCAGCCCGAAGTAGGTCGCCACCTCCGCTCCCGCGAACCAATCCCGCGACTCGCCGATGGTCACCTCGCGCAGCACCCGCGCCGTAAACCGCCCGCAGGCGTCCCGTGCCTCAATCCGGACCGGAGAAGGCTGCGCCGCGCGCCGCGCAACAGGCAACGCAAACTCCAGCGGCCTCAGCTCCAGCCCATAGATAGCCGCCGCCTCCCGCGCCACACCGTAGTGATTCATGGCGTCCACGCGGTTGGTGGTGATGTCCATCTCGTAGAGCGATCCGTCGCCTGCGCCGAGCGGATAGATCCCGTCCACCGCAATCCCGCGCAGCGTCAGGTCAGCGGCGAGCTGGGCGTCGTCGACAGATAATTCCGGTAAATAGGCTCTCAGCCACCCAGTAAGTATCTTCACGCAAACTGCCCCAAAAACCGCATATCCCCCGCATAAAAGCTGCCAATCTCGCTGATCCCGTACTTCATCATCGCAATGCGCTCCACGCCCATCCCGAAAGCGAACCCGGAAATCTTCTTGGGGTCGTAGACCGGCTGCTTCTCGGCCGCAAACGCGAACACCGCCGGGTCCACCATCCCGCACCCCAGCAGCTCAATCCATCCCGAGTCCTTGCACTTGCGGCAGCCTTTTCCTCCACAGAAGATGCAACTGATCTGTACGTCGGCCGAGGGCTCCGTGAACGGAAAAAACGACGGGAAGAAGCGCGTCTTCACCGCCGGCCCGAACAGCGCCTTCATGGCGTGGTCCAACGTACCCTTCAGGTCGCTGAAGGTGATGTCGGTGTCCACGCAGAGGCCCTCGACCTGATGAAAAATCGGCGAGTGGGTGGCGTCGGCGGCATCGTTTCTGTGCACCTTGCCGGGAATCACGATTCGCACCGGCGGCGGCTGCTGCTCCATGGTCCGCATCTGTACCGGCGAGGTGTGGGTGCGCAGGAGCAGACGGTCGCGCAGCGGCTTACGCTCCTGCGCGGCCACCACTAATGTGTCCTGCGTATCCCGCGCCGGATGGCCGGGAGGAAAATTCATGCTCTCGAAGTTGTAGTAGTCGGTCTCGACCTCCGGACCCACGCCCACCGAGTAGCCCAGCGCCGCGAACACCGCGACGATCTCATTCATGGTGCGCGTTATCGGATGCTCCGCGCCCATCAGCCGCCGCGTCCCCGGCAGCGTAATGTCGATGGCCTCGGCCTTGAGCGCCGCGTCTGTCGGCCCTTCGCCCAGCGCCGCGTCCAGCAAGCCCTCCACCACCGCCTTGAGCGCGTTGAAGCGCACCCCCAGCGCCTTCTTGGCCTCCGCCGGCGCGGCCTTCAGCCATCGCCCTGAAACCTCGTTCAGCCGCCCCTGTTTGCGCCCCAGCCACTCCAGCCGGAACGCCTCCACGGCCGTCTCACCCTCGAGCGCGGCCGCCGCCTCGCGCGCCTGCCGTTCCAGCGCGGCAAACGCCTCGTCCAGCGCGGCCTCGTTAAATGCCGTCAAATCGGGTATGGCTTCATTCCTCATGCGTAAAGAGCAGAATAAACTACCGCGCGAGGCGTCTGTGCCCGCACGGCCCCGCACGGCATTGTCCAGCCGGAGATGGGGCGGAGAGCGGTGCAATAAGCGCCCCGGCTCGGCTTAAACCCTTTGTCCAGCCTAGCCGAGCCGATGCTATACTCAGGGTGCGTTCGTCAAGTCCACGGCCATTCGCCAGGACCCTGGGCGGGCGGTTACGGCATCGGGAGGAGCACCATCGCATTCGACAAGCGTTCGGCCAAGTCCTTTATCCGCATCAACGAGCGCATTCGCGCGCGTGAGGTTCGTGTCATCGACGAAAACGGCGAGCAAATCGGCATTCTTGCGCCCTACGAAGCGTTGAAGATTGCCCGCGAGCGGGCCCTCGACCTGGTGGAAGTTTCGCCCACCGCGGTCCCGCCGGTTTGCCGCATCCAGGATTACGGCCGCTTTCTCTACGAAAAGGAAAAGAGCGAGCGTGCGGCGCGGAAGCGGCAGAAGGTCATCACCATAAAGGAAGTCAAGTTCTCCGTTACCGTGGACGAGCACGATTACCAGACCAAGAAGAACCAGGCAGTGCGGTTCCTGGCGGAAGGCGACAAGGTCAAGGCCAGCCTGCGCTTTCGCGGACGCCAGATGAGCCACCGCGAGCTGGGCTACAACATCATCAACCGGCTCATCCAGGACGTGGGCGAGGCCGCGGTGGTCGAGTTTATGCCCCGCATGGAAGGCACCACTCTGCACGCGATTCTGGCGCCCTCCAAGAAGGAAGGCGCGCCCAAGCCCAAGCCGCCCGCCGCGCCGCAGGCCGCGGAGCCACAGCCCTCGGCGTAGGCGTAACGCAACGTCCGCCATTCCGCGCTAGACAAGTCATCCCAAGGGAGCGGTCCGCCGTTTGGGGCCAGAGTCGGGCTCGCGTCAATGCAGCCAGCGAATCCTGGTGGGGGTCTGCGGAGCTACAGGCAAAACAATGAAACCTTCCGCAGCCGGGCGAAAATGAAGCTCAATGCCGAAATGGGAAGGCGGCGGAAACCGTGCGGGGAGATCGCGCCGCCCGGTTTGTCACGGAGAAGCGAAAGTTCTGTGCTAGACTCCCTGTCGTCATGCGAACCCAAATCTACGCGTTCTCAATTGTCCTTCTCGTGGCCGGCCTCCAAGCAGGCGCGGCTCAGGCGCAGCAGGCGAGCCCCCCGCATCTTGAAAAACGCGGCGCCGCCACCCAGCTCATCGTGGACGGCAAGCCCTTCCTGATGCTGTCGGGCGAGCTGCACAACTCCTCGTCTTCAAGTCTCGACTATATGAAGCCTATCTGGCCTAAGCTCGCAGCCATGGGGCTGAACACGGTGGTCACGCCGCTGAGCTGGGAGCTGATCGAGCCGAAAGAAGGCAGCTTCGACTTTACGCGCGTGGACGGGCTGCTCGCGCAGGCGCGCGCCGCTCACGAGCACATCGTCTTCCTCTGGCTGGCATCGTGGAAGAATGGCCTGTCGAGCTATGAGCCGGTGTGGGTCAAGCGGGATACGCACCGGTTCCCGCGCGTGGTGGAGGACGGCCGCGAGGTCGAAATCCTCAGCCCCATGTCCGCGGCCACGGAAGAGGCGGATGCGCGCGCCTTCGCCGCGCTCATGCGCCATATCAAGCAGGTGGATGGCCGTGAACACACCGTGCTGATGATGCAGGTGGAGAACGAGGTTGGGGTCTTGGGCGACTCGCGCGACCACTCGGAGGCCGCGAATGCGGCCTTCTCCGCAGCCGTGCCGGAGAAGCTGCTGCAGTACTTGCAGGCGCACCGGGCCACGCTCTATCCGGACCTGGGCGAGCTATGGGACGCCAACGGCGATAAGATGGCGGGCACGTGGACCGAGGTCTTTGGAGACACCGAGCGGGCCGGCGAAGTCTTCATGGCCTGGCAATATGCGCGCTGCATCCAGGCCGTGGCGGCCGCCGGGAAGGCCGAATACGACATCCCGATGTATGTAAACACCTGGCTCGCGGGTGACATCGCGCCGCCGGGAAATTATCCCAGCGGAGGGCCGGAGCCGCGGGTTATCGACGTGTGGAAGGCAGCCGGGACGAGCCTGGATTTCTACTCGCCGGACCTGTATTCGCCGGATTTCATCGCGTGGTGCAGGCGCTATCATCGCGACGGAAATCCGCTCTTCATGCCGGAGACGCGCGGCGGCGCAGCGGGCGCGGCGAACGTGTTTTATGCGCTGGGCGAGGAGGCGGGTATCGGCTTTTCGCCCTTCGGGATCGAATCGGAGGCCAGCGAAAAAGACCCTCTGGCCGAAAGCTACCACGTGCTCGCGGAGTTGACGCCCCTGCTCGTCGAACACCAGCGTGCGGGCGACGTCCATGGGTTCGTTCTGGACCGCGACCAGCCCATAGTGGATTTCACAATGAACGGTTACACGCTGCACGTGAGCCTCGACAACAGCTTCGGCGGCGCGGCGGCGAGCGGCTTTGGCCTCATCATGGCCGCGGGAAAGGATGAATTCCTAGGCGCGGGCGAGGGATTCCGGGTGACGTTCACGCAGCGACCCGAGAGCGACCCGCACGTGGGGATCGCCGCGATCGATGAAGGAACGTTTGTGGACGGCAAGTGGCTTCCGGGCCGCCGCCTCAACGGCGACGAGGACGACCAGGGAGTGTACTGGCGATTCGATCCGCACGGAGAGAAGATCGAGAAGATTACTTTGTACAGATATGAGTAGAGACGCACAGCCTCCGAGGGCAGATGCGCGTCTGCGCAGCGTTGGCGAGACCACGCGCTAGAATTTGTCTATGCCTGCCGCTGCCGGTCTGTCGCCTGAAGTCCTGGCCAAGTACGAGCCGGTGATCGGCCTCGAGGTCCACGTGCAACTGCTGACGGCCACCAAGGCTTTTTGCGGCTGCGCCAACCGCTTCGGCGCGGCGCCGAATACCAACATCTGCCCGGTTTGCCTGGGATTGCCCGGCGCGTTGCCGGTGCTCAACGCCAAGGCCGTCGAGTTCGCCACGCTGGCCGCGCTGGCGCTCAACTGCCAGGTGCGCGAGCGGTCCATCTTCGCGCGCAAGAACTACTTCTATCCTGACCTGCCCAAGGGCTACCAGATTTCGCAGTACGACAAGCCGCTGGCCGAGCATGGATGGATCGAAGTGCCGGCGGCGGACGGCTCTGTGAAGCGCGTCGGCATCACCCGCCTGCACATGGAAGAGGACGCAGGCAAGAGCCTGCACGAGGGGTTTGCCGACTCCGCCACGCGCACCTATCTCGACCTGAACCGCTGCGGAACGCCGCTGATCGAGATCGTCAGTGAGCCCGACATCCGCACCCCCGACGAGGCCTTTGAATACCTCACACGGCTCAAAGAGATCCTGCTCTACACCGGCGTCTCGGACTGCAACATGGAGGAGGGTTCGCTGCGTTGCGACGCCAACGTGAGCGTGCGCCTCAAAGGCGCAGAGCGCTTCGGCACCAAGGCCGAAGTGAAGAACGTCAACAGCTTTAAGTTCATCCGCGCGGCGCTCGCATACGAGATTGAGCGCCAGGCCGAAGTGATCGAGTCCGGCGGCCGTGTCACGCAGGAGACGCGCCTGTGGAACGCGGACGAGGGCCGCACTTACGCGATGCGTTCCAAGGAGCAGGCGCACGATTATAGGTACTTCCCGGAGCCGGACCTGCCGCCGCTGATGGTTTCGCAGGAATTTCTGGAACGCAGACGAGCGGAGCTCCCGGAGCTGCCCCAGGCGCGGCGCAAGCGCATGATGGCCGAGTATGAACTGGCCGCGCAGGACGCGCAGACGCTGACGGCTTCGCGGGAGTTCGCCGACCGTTTCGAGGCCGCGGCCAAAACCGCCAGCAATCCACGCCGCGTAGCCAACTTGATCGTGAACGAGCTGGGCGGGCGGCTGAAGGCGCTGGGCCTGGAACAGGAGCAGTCGCCGCTGTCGATGGCCGGGATTGTGCTGGCCGCCGGCCTGCTTGACGAAGGCACGATCAGCTCCAAGCAGATGAAGCAGCTCTTCGACGTGTGCTTTGAGAAGGGCGAAGACTTCGGGCCGGTCTACGAGCGCGAAAAGCCGCAGCAGATTACCGACGCCGCGGCGCTGGAAAAGCTGATCGACGAAGCCATCGCCGCCAACCCCAAGCAGGTGGAGCAGTACCGCGCCGGAAAGAAAACCATGGCTGGATTTTTCGTCGGCCAGGTGATGCGGGCGTCGAAAGGGCAAGCCAATCCCGCGCTACTCAATGAGCTGGTGGCAAAGAAACTGGAGGGATAGGACGGGTAGTGCAATCCCTTTAGTAGACCGGGGCCGCGGAGGATCCGCCAATAGCGCGTCTGCCGGCAGGGCCGCCTCTGATTGCCTACTTGATCCTCAGGTCGACGATGAAATTCGCGCGCGTATCCCAGGAGCTGACGATCTTGGTCGCGCTTTTTTTCTTGTTTTTTTCCGCCCACAGGTTGTAGTCGTCCGTCATGCTGATCTGAGCGAAGTAGAAGCGGCCATTCTGGGGCGTGGTATAGCTGCGAATGGCCTTGGTCTTCTGATTTTCGAGGAAGACGACGGCGTCCGAGACGGCTTCGGAGCCGGCGTTCAACACCGCGCCCGAAACGGTTCGCATACCGGTATTCTGAGCCACGGCGCATGGAGCCATCAGCGCGCCCCCAGGTCCCTGCGGAACCAGGCCCGCCGCCAGGACGGCAAACACGATTCCAGCCAGCCAACCCGTTCTCCGCATCTTCATTCCTCCTCGTCTCCCGCGACCAGATCGTCTTCCTCATCCAGGCCGTCTTCAACGCGCGCCAGCTCGAGCGGCTCGACGCCGACTACCTCGAACTCCGATCCGCACTCATCGCAGGCGATCACGTCGCCTTCTTCCACCTCGTCTATTTCGATGTCCAAGTTGTTCTCGCACTCCGGGCAACTGGGCATGGCAGCGTCCTCTCCTTCCAAAGCATTTCACATTCCATTATTAGCGCATCTTTCATAAATGGCTTCCGAGGTTCTCCAAGCTCCTGGAGCCAGGCATGCTGCCGGGTCCCGCCTGCGACCAGGCATCCGCATCGGGTTTATGAAACACGCTCGACCGTGCCTTACGCCGCAAAATCGCAAGGGCAGAACCGGAATCCATGCGCAATCGTCTCACTTCTTCCCAGCGGCATTCCCTCTGGCGGAACGCCGGCAGGCCGGACGGTTCCAGGGCGCGTGGACTTGAGGTTCGGCTATAGTTTTAGAGACAACCCGGCCTCAGGTCAAGCGCCGGTAGCCGCACCCAGAAATCCCCTCCCCTGGAGAAGCCGTTATGAACCTCCCTCGCACAAGCCTCGCTTGCGGGCTGGCGCTGGCCGTGCAGGTCTGCCCGCGCGGCCGGATTTCGCACTCCACGCCACCCGCGTAGCTCCAGCCAAGCCGGATCCAACCACGGTCAAGGCCCTCAAAACTATCGAGGCCGCCCGCATAGAACAGACGATCAAGACCCTGGCAAGGTATGGCGCCCGCAACACACTTTCCTGCATGCAGACGGATTCCCCGCCCGGCCCGCACCCGCTCCATGACAGTTTCCCCTTCCAGCGTTTACCCTGTTGACAACGATGCGTAGGATCGGTTCCACCCCGTTCGCCTTCCCCGGCTTCACCGGCGCCACGCGCCTGTTGGTGCTGGTGAATTTATGCACTTACTTCGTCCTGTTGCTGGCGGGCATGCTCTCTTCGCCGGCGGCCGGCCAGTTTAGCTACCTGTTGGCCTTCGAGCCGCGCACCTTTCTCCACGGCGGCATCTGGCAGCCTTTCACCTATAGTTTCATCCACTTCGGACTGTTTGGAACCCTCTTCGAACTCCTGTCTCTGTGGTTTCTGGCCGGATTTCTTGAGGATTTTCACCCCGCCAACTGGGTGCTTTGGCTCTACGCGGTCTCCGTGCTGGGAACGGCCGCCGCCGCGGCCCTCATCTACCTGGCCGGCGGCGTCTTCGGCTATTCCACTCTCCCCATTCCGCTCTACGGCTGCTTTGGCGGCATCTTCGGGCTGCTCGTCGCTATCGGCGTGCTTTACGGCGACACCGAGTTCCTGCTCTTTTTCACCATCGGCATGAAGGCCAAATACATGGCCATCGTCTTCGGGCTGGTCGCCATCGCCATGCTCTTTGGCCAGCAGCGCGTGTACGCCTTCGCGGAGTTGGGCGGGGCCGTGGCCGGCCTGCTCTATTTGCGCTCCGCGCCCCGGCGCGGGTTGAGCTTTGCGATGAGCGAGAACTGGTACGGGCTGTGGAACCGCTATTATCGCTGGAAACGGCGCCGGACGGCCCGCAAGTTTGAGGTTTACATGCGCTCCCAGGGCCGCATCGTCCACTTTGACGGAGAGGGCAAGCGCATCGACGAAGACTCCAACGACAAGTCGCGCTGGAATTGACGGCATCTCGAAGACAGGACGCTCCAAAGGCGCGGCTCTTGCCTTCTCCATTACAATGATGAGAAGCGCCTGACGGCCGGGGAACCGATTCCCTGGGCAGCCAGGCGCATCATCCTATTATGCTCACCCAAAATTTGCCGGATGCCCTTACCTTCGACGACGTATTGTTGGTGCCCGCCTACAGCGAGGTGGTGCCCGCGCAGGTCAGTACGCAGACCCAGTTGACGCGCTCCATCACGCTCAATACGCCGCTAATCTCTTCGGCCATGGACACCGTCACCGAATCGCGCATGGCCATTGCCATGGCCCAGCAAGGCGGCATCGGCATCGTCCATCGCAACCTCTCCGTTGTTGACCAGGCTGGCGAAATCGACAAGGTGAAGCGCTCTGAGAGCGGCATGATCGTGGATCCGGTGACCATCGGCCCGGACCAGATGATCGCCGATGCCCTGGAAGTGATGCGCCGTTACAAGATCTCCGGAGTTCCCGTCACGCAGGGCAAGCGTCTGGTCGGAATTCTCACCAACCGCGATCTGCGCTTTGAGACCCGCACCGATATTCCGATCGGCGATGTGATGACCCGGGAAAACCTCATCACCGTGCCTGTCGGCACCACTCTCGAAGAGGCCGAACTGATCCTCCACAAGCACCGCGTGGAAAAGCTCCTGGTGGTCGACGATCAATACAATTTGAAGGGCCTGATTACGGTCAAGGACATCCAGAAGAAGCTGAAATATCCCAACGCCAGCAAGGACGAACAGGGCCGTTTGCGCGTGGGCGGGGCCATCGGCGCCACAGGCGATTTTTTGGAGCGCGCCGCCGAGCTGGTCCGCGCCCGCGCCGACGTGCTGGCCATCGACTCCGCCCACGGCCACTCCTCGCGCGTGCTGGAGGCGGTGCGTGAGGTCAAAAAACGCTTTCCGGACGTGGCCCTGCTGGCCGGCAACGTGGCTACCTTCGATGGCGCGCTGGCTCTCATTGACGCCGGCGCCGACGCCATCAAGGTCGGCATTGGCCCCGGCTCCATCTGCACCACGCGCATGGTCACCGGCGCGGGCATGCCCCAGATTACGGCCATCTCCGAGGCCGCGCGCGCCGCCCTCCCGCACGGTGTTCCGGTCATCGCCGATGGCGGCATCAAGTACTCCGGCGAGCTCACCAAGGCCATCGCCGCCGGCGCCAGCACGGTCATGATCGGCTCGCTCTTTGCCGGCGTGGACGAGAGCCCCGGCGAAACCATCCTCTACCAGGGCCGCAGCTTCAAAACCTACCGCGGCATGGGCTCTTTGACCGCCATGAGCCAGGGCTCCGGGGAACGCTATTTCCAGTCCGGCGCTGACCTGGCTGGCGCGGAGGCGGAAACCGAGGGTGTGGTCCAGCGCGAGCGCACCAATGAGAACCGTCTCTCGAAATTCGTTCCTGAGGGGATCGAGGGCCGCGTCCCCTACCGCGGGCCGCTGGAAGCCATGGTTTTTCAACTGGTGGGCGGGTTGCGCTCCGGCATGGGCTACCTGGGCTGCGCCAGCATTGCGGAACTGCAAGAGAATGCAAAGTTTGTGCGCATCTCCGGCGCAGGCCTGCGCGAAAGTCACGTTCACGACGTGATCATCACCAGGGAGGCGCCTAACTATCATGTCGAATAGCAGGCGCGGCCTCAAATTCTGGATAAGCGTCTGGCTGCCTGTTCTGGTGGGCATCGCGGCGATTGCCATGTCGTCGTCAGAACAGTTCGGCGCCGACCACACCTCCCGTCCCTTGCGCATCATCTTTCAGGCCATCTTCGGGCCCGTCAGCAACGCGCAATGGGCAGTTATTCATTTCTACATTCGCAAGTCCGGCCACTTTATCGGCTACGGAACCATCGGCCTGATCTGGCTGCGCGCCTGGAGAATGAGCTTGCCCAGGTTGCGCTTTCTCGAGGACGCCGCGCTGGCCCTCCTCGGCACCGCGCTGATGGCCAGTTGCGACGAGTGGCACCAGTCCTTCCTGCCCAACCGCACCTCCTCACCCCGGGACGTGCTGCTGGACTGCTGTGGAGCGGTGGCGATGTGTTTGCTCGCCTATGGATTTGCGCGCCTGTTCCGGCCCGGCCGGCTGGAACGGGCGGCGTGATTTTCGGCTGGAGCAGATTCAGAGTTTCCGTACTGCGGCCAAGATCGTGCAAGGTAGCTTTTTCTTGAGGAAAAAGCCACGCAGCCGCATCGGGTTCCCTTACATCAGCTCTGAATCTGCTGGCCGCCGATTGGGCCGGAGCCATCCTCCGGCGCGGCGCCGCTTATCCTTCGCCCTTGGCTTCGAGCTCCAACTCCTCGAACCTGCGCAGCCGGTAGACCGCAATCGATCCGATCCAGCTCAAGGCGAAGATGGCGATAATGCAATAGCCGAGAACGCCGAAGTTGTCGTTGAGCCGGGCCACAAACTCCCAGAAACCGCCCTGCAAGTGCAGCTGCCCGCCCAGCAGGCCAAGAGCTTCCACTCCGCCTACGACGAACGCCACAACCACCGATACAAACGTAATGGTCACGTTGTAGTAGAGCTTGCGAATGGGCTTCACATAAGCCCAGCCGTAAGCTCCCAGCATCAGTACGTTGTCGGTGGTGTCGATCAGCGACATTCCCGCCGCAAAGAGCACGGGAAACACCAGAATCGACACCAGCGGCAGCCCTTGCGAGGCCTCCGCCGCCGAGATTCCCAGCAGCCCGATCTCCGTCGCGGTGTCAAACCCAAGGCCGAAGAGCAAACCCAGCGGATACATGTGCCAACTGCTCCGGATCATGGCGAACAGCCGCCGGAAAATGCGCGCCAAAAAGCCGCGGTTGGCGAGCAGGAGATTGAGATCTTCCTCCACATACGGTTCGCCGCGCCGCACATTCTGGAAGGTGCGGAAAACCGAACGCAGAATGACCAGGTTAACTGCGGCGATGGCCAGCAGGAAAAAGGATGAGGCCAGCGTCCCGATGATTGCTCCCCAGCTTCGGAAATGGACCACATGCTGCTGCAGCTTGAGCGCCGCCGCGGCAAGGGCCAGCGAACCCACCACGACAATCGTGGAATGGCCCAGGGAAAACATCAGGCCCACGGCCACGGGCCGCTGGCCTTCCTGCATCAGCTTGCGGGTGACGTTGTCGATGGCGGCGATGTGGTCCGCGTCCACGGCGTGCCGCAATCCGAAGCTGTAGGCCAGAAAAGCGGTGCCGAGCAGAACCGGATAGCGATGAAAGGCCACCACCGCCCACAGCCATGCGCCCACGTTGAACAACGCCAGCGCCGCGTAAACGGCGGCGATCCTGCTCCCGAGCCCGCCCGGCCTTTCACCGCCGGGATTGCCAAAAGCCCAAGGCCGGGCGCTACGCCGCGCCCCATCGGCCACAGCTACCGATCCCCGCTCTTCCGCTGTTGGCTTTGCCTCGCAGCTTCGCATCGGAAATTCCCACCGGCCGCGGCGTCGCGCCTTCCATCGGCCTTCGCGCCAGCCTTCTTCTTCCAGGGAAATCGTTGAATACACGGTAACACGAATCTGAAGTTCATGCTACCCACCCAGTATAGTCCGGCGGAATAGTCCGGCGGGCGGCTCATTAGGATTCGGCCGCAGGCGGGATCGGAGCCCCAAAGAGGCCCGTTAAGCCGCGCGCACAAAAAACGGGCGCACCCGCAACGGGATGCGCCCGCGTCTTTCCGGGCGAAGGGCAGCTCCGTTCAACCGCCGGCCTTATTACGCCGCCTCTTCGCCGCCCTCTTTTTCCGCTTCTTTCTTCTGCTCATCGAGCTGCTTTTCGAGCTCGGCGCGCTTCTTGGCCTTCAGATCGGCGCGCTTCTGCCGCTTGACTTCCAGTTGCTTTTCGGCGCCCAGCAGCTCAATAAACGCCTTGTCCCCCCCGTCGCCCTGCCTGAAGCCGGTGCGGATAATGCGCAGATAGCCGCCATTGCGATCTCCATAGCGCGGCGCCACCACGTCAAACAGCCTCTTTACGGCATCGTCGGTGGCCAGAAAGGCGTGCGCCTGCCGGCGCGCGGGCAGATCGCCCTTCTTGCCCAGGGTAATCATCTTTTCCACGTGCGGACGCACGGCCTTGGCCTTGGCCACCGTGGTCTCCACGCGGTCTTCCTGGATGACGGACGTGGCCAAATTGCGCAACAGCGCGCGCCGATGGCTGGTGTTGCGTCCAAGCTTAAATCCTGCATTGCGATGGCGCATGATGAATAACTCTCTTTCAGCTTGAGCTTTTAGCCCTTAGCTTTTAGCTCTTAGCCTTTAGCCCCGTCGTGGGAAAACCAACCTCATCGCCCCACAAACGAAGCTAAAAGCTAATGGCTAAGAGCTAAAAGCTGTCTTTCAAAAATTTTCCGTCTCGGTGGGCAGTTGCAGGTCCACCGAATCCAGCGGCTCGTCCTCTTCGTCGTAGCGGCCGTAACTGGCGGCCAGCGCGGCAGCCGGGGGTATGCTCGTCGGCCCCGGAACCGCGTTGCCTTGCTCGTCGATCTTCATGCCCAGCGACAAACCCATCTGCGCCAGGATCTCCTTGATCTCGTTCAGGCTCTTGCGGCCGAAGTTCTTGGTCTTCAGCATCTCGGCTTCAGTCTTTTGCACCAGCTCGCCAATGCTTTGAATGTTGGCGTTCTTCAGGCAGTTATAACTGCGCACCGACAGCTCCAGCTCTTCCACGCTGCGGTTGAGGTTGTCGTTGCGGAGCAGGATGCGGCCTTCCTCGCCGCGCGCCTCCGCCTCGATCTCCTCCTCGAAGTTGATGAAGATGTTCATGTGGTCCTTGAGCAGCTTGGCCGACAGGCCCACGGCGTCGGCAGGCAGCACGGCCCCGTTGGTCCATACCTCCAGCGTCAGCTTGTCGTAGTCGGTGATCTGGCCCAGGCGCGCGGCCTCCACGATATAGTTCACGCGGCGCACCGGCGAGTGCACAGAATCCACGGGAATAAAGCCCAGTCCCAGGTCGGCGTCGAAGTTCTTGTCGGCGGAGATATATCCCCGTCCCTGCTTGAGGCGCATCTCCATCTCCAGCTTGCCGCTCTCGGAAACCGTGGCGATGTAGACGCTCTTATCCAGAATCTCCACGTCGCTGTCGGCCTCGATCATTCCCGAGGTCACGACACCGGGTTGGTCAGCGCGCAGATACAGCGCCTTCGGACCTTCGCCCGCCAGCTTGAAGGGAATCTGTTTCAGGTTCAGGACGATGTCGGTGGCGTCTTCCACCACCCCGGCGATGGACTGAAACTCGTGCAGAACGCCCTCGATGCGCACTGCGGTTACCGCGGCGCCTTCGATGGAGCTAAGCAGGGTGCGGCGCAACGCGTTGCCGATGGTGGTGCCAAACCCGCGCTCAAAGGGCTGAGCGCTGAACTTGCCAAATGTGTCGGTGAGCGTCTCGGCATCTACCGCCAGGCGCTTCGGCTTCTGAAATCCTCTCCACAACATAGCTTTTCTCGTTTCCCGCGCGGCATGTACGTCGCGATGCATTCTGCTCCGGCCGCGCAAGTTCTCCTTTACATGAGGTTTCAGGTTTCAGGTGTCAGGTGTCAAAGATCGAAAGATCGTGCCGCAAAAGCAGCCGTATCTGACCCCTGAAACCTGACCCCTGATCCCTATTACTTGCTGTACAGCTCCACAATCAACTGCTCGTTGACCGGCAGGTTGACGTCCGCGCGCTTGGGCAAATGGAGCACGCGCCCGGACAGGTTCTCAAAGTTGGCTTCCAGCCACGTAGGCGCGGGGTTCTGGGCAGCATACTGCGCGGCCTGTTCCACGATCTGTAGCTTTTTGGCGCTCTCGCGCACCCCGATCTCGTCGCCCACGCTCACCTGAAAGGAAGGAATATTCACCTTGCGCCCGTTGACCGCCACGTGTCCGTGGCGAACCAATTGCCGGGCCTGGCGCCGCGAGATGGCGAAACCCAGCCGGAACGCCACGTTGTCCAAACGCCGCTCCAGTTGCTGAATGAGCAGCTCGCCGGTGACGCCGCTAGCGCGGTTGGCCTTCTCGTAGTACTCGCGGAACTGGCCCTCCAGCGTGAAGTACATGCGCTTGGCCTTTTGCTTTTCGTGCAATTGCAGGCCGTAGCCCACAATCTTGGCCTTGCGGTCCTTGCCGTGCTGCCCCGGCGGAAAGTTGCGCTTCTCCAACGGGCAGCGGTCGGAAAGGCATTTGGTGCCCTTCAAGAAGAGCTTGGTGCCTTCGCGCCGGCAAAGGCGGCAGACTGCTCCGGTATAACGTGCCATTTCTCCTCCTGACTTCGGATGCCGGCCGGTTTACGCGTAATGCAGCTTTCAGCTTTTAGCTCTCAGCCTTCAGCTCGTTCTGCAAGAGCGAACGGCAGTGGCTTGAGCGTACGGCTTACTTGCCGCAATGGGACGCTTCGTCCCGGCCCGGTTGATTTGAAAGTGTGAGTATGAAGTGTGAGTGTGGTTGCTTCTCACACTCCATGCTCACACTTCACACTCACACTTCACACTCACACTGTTCTTACACTCTGCGTCTCTTCGGCGGCCGGCAGCCGTTGTGCGGCACCGGCGTCACGTCCCGTATCGTGCGCACGTCGATGCCCGCCGCGGCCAGGGCGCGGATCGCCGACTCGCGGCCCGAGCCCGGACCTGCCACGCGCACATCTACCGCGCGTACGCCGTGATCGCGCGCCATGCCGGCGGCGCTCGATGCCGCTTGCTGGGCCGCGAACGGCGTGCCCTTGCGCGACCCCCTGAAGCCCAGCGATCCCGAGCTCTTCCAGCTCAGCGTATTGCCCATGGGGTCGGTGATGGTGACGATGGTGTTGTTGAACGAGGCCTGGATGTGCGCAATCCCGAAAGGCACATTCTTGCGCTCGCGTTTCTTGAACTTCTTGCCCTTGCCGCCTTTGCCGGTCTTGCCGGCGCTGCCGCCGGCCTTCTGTTCCGTCTTCGCCATTAGGTCTTCGCCGTCGCTTTCTTCTTGCCGGCAATCGTGCCCCTGCGCGGGCCCTTGCGAGTGCGGGCATTGGTGTGGGTGCGTTGCCCGCGCACCGGCAGCGACCGCCGGTGCCGGCTGCCGCGGTAGCTTTGAATGTCGATCAGGCGCTTGATGTGCATCTGCACATCCTTGCGCAGGTCGCCCTCCACGTCGCCCTCATCTTCGATTACCTGGCGAATGCGGTTCACCTCGTCCTCGCCCAGATCCTGGATCTTCTTGAAGCCGTCAACGTTCGCCTTGTCCAGAATCTTGAGCGCGCGCGGCTGGCCGATCCCGTAAATGTAAGTGAGCGCGATTCGCGACTGCTTGTTGCGGGGCAAATCGACGCCTGCTATGCGTGCCATCTTTAGATTCCTTTGCTTCAGGTTATTGTGCCCCCGGCCCTCGCCGGTTCGCACGGGTTATGCGGAACGTTTCCAGAGGTTCATCGCAAGCCTTGACTTCAGCTAACTAACCTCTTGCCAGGTTTCAGGTGTCAGGTTTCAGGTGTCAATTCCGCTCTTACTACACGCCGCGTTTCACTGACCCCTGAAACCTGAAACCTGATCCCTGTCTTGGAGCTTCCGCTTTCTGCCAGTCTCCCTTAGCCCTGGCGCTGCTTGTGCTTTGCGTTCTCGCAGATCACCCGCACCACGCCGCGGCGCGTAATCACCTTGCACTTGACGCAAATCTTCTTCACCGATGCCCGAACCTTCATTGCTGCTACCCCTCTCCGCGCAACATTCAAGGCGCGGGATGTTCTCAAAACCAAGCCTTCAGCTTTCAGCTCTCAGCTTTCAGCTCCTTCTTGCCTAGCCCATGCAGTTCGCGTCTGCACGATCAAGCTGAGAGCTCATGGCTACCGGCTATCTGTAGCGGTACACAATCCGTCCCCGGTTGAGGTCATAAGGGCTCAGTTCCACAGCCACGCGGTCGCCGGGCAGTATACGGATGAAGTTCTTGCGCATTCTTCCCGAAACATGGGTCAGCACCTCATGGTTGTTCTCCAGCTTGACCTTGAACATGGCGTTGGGCAACGTCTCGATCACTGTCGCCATCACCTCAATCGCGTCTTCTTTTGACAAACTGTGTCCGTTTCTGCCGGCCCCTCTCGCCCCGCCGGCTGCTGCGCCAGGTGAAACACCCGGCTGAATCCTGAGCCAGTAGCCCGTTGCCGGGTAGCTTGTAGTGCGCAACTACTGGCCACCGGCTGCGAGCTACCGGCTGCTTACTCGGTTAAAACCATGGCGCCCGTGGCCGTCACCGCCACCGTGTGCTCAAAGTGAGCGCTCATGCTTCCGTCCTTGGCCACTGCCGTCCAGCCATCGTTCAAAACCAATACGTCCGGCTTGCCGGCATTCACCATGGGCTCGATGGCGATCACCATCCCGGTGCGCAACTTCATGCCCTGGCCGGCTTCGCCATAGTTCGGTACCTGCGGATCCTCGTGCATGTGCATCCCGATGCCGTGGCCCACAAAATCCCGCACCACCGAAAATCCTTCGCCCTCCACCACGCTTTGCACCGCGGCGCCCACATCGCCCAGCGTCGCTCCCGGCCGCACCGCCGCGATGCCCGCCTGCAGGGACGCCTCCGTGGCCTTGAGCAGCCGCACGGCGTTCTCGTCGATGGCGCCCACCGGAACCGTGATGGCTGCATCGCCGTAGTATCCGTCCACCACTACGCCGAAATCCACCGAAACGATGTCCCCGGCCTTCAGCACCCGCTGGGGCGAGGGAATGCCGTGCACCACTTCGCTGTTGACCGAGGTGCACAAAGCGCACGGATACCCGTGGTAGCCCTTGAAGGCGGCCTTCACGCCCAGCTCTTTCAGCCGGGACTCAGCGGCCTTCTCCAAATCGAAGGTCGTGGCACCGGGCTTAACCTTACTGCGCACCAATTCCAGCACCTCGCGAACCACCCGGCCCGCGCGGCGCATCTTCTCGATCTCCTGGGACGACTTCAATACAACAGCCACAAAACCAGCTTTCAGGGGTCAGGTTTCAGCCGCCCGCCGGAGTTGCAAGCAGTTTCAGCCTGAAACTTCTCTCAGTCGCAGCGTTCCGGAGTCGATACCGCGCAATGCGGCAGGTTCCTTCTGAAACCTGACCCCTGAAACCTGCTCTCACGCACAAACCCGCCGCGGCGCTTACGCCTCGCGGCGCAACCGTTCGACGGCGGCTACAATTCCGGCCGTAACCTCTGCAATCGGCCGGTTTCCATCCACTTCCGCGAATCGTCCCTGCTCCCGGTAGTGCTCGATGGCGGGCGCAGTAAGCTCTTGGTAAGCGCGCATGCGCTCCTTAAATACCTCTTCCGTGTCATCGGCTCGCTGGATGAGCGCCGTACCCTCTACATCGCAAAATCCCTCCCGCCGGGGCGGTTTCGCGTAAACGTTGTAGATGGTCTGGCAGACAGGGCAATTCCGGCGCCCGGTAATCCGGCGCAAAAGTTCATTATAGTTCACGTGAATGCTGACCGCAACCACCGCCAGTGCGCCTCTTTGCGCCGCCATGCGGTTGTCCAGCCAGCCGGCTTGGCCCAGCGTCCGCGGAAACCCGTCCAGAATGTACCCGCGGGCCGTGTCGGGCTGCTCCAGACGCACCGCGACCATCTCGTCAACCAGCGAGTCCGGAACCAGGTCTCCCCGTCCCATGATCTCCTTCGCCGCACGGCCCAGCGCCGTCTGCTGAGCCACATTGGCGCGCAAAATATCCCCGGTAGAGATCTGCGGGATGCCCCATAGCTTTACCAGCTCCATGGCCTGGGTACCTTTACCCACCCCCGGTGCGCCCAACAAAAGAATGGGGCCGGGAACGGTCATCTTCTCCGCCTCCCGGCCGCTTTCCACTGAAATTGCAATTGCCGTCATCACCATGTTTTCCTTCCGCGTATGCGACCGGAGCGCGGGGAAAAGCCGTCATAGTGACGCATGACGAGCTGCGATTCGATCTGGTCGATCGTATCCATGGCTACACCCACCACAATCAGCAATGAAGTGCCGCCAAAGTAGAAACTGACCCCCATTCCGTGAATCGCCCAGTTGGGGAGATTCTCGAAAAACCTGCCTACGAGCCACAACTTGTCGAAGCGGAGGCCCGAGATCAGAAATGTAGGCACCATCTGAACCAGAATCAAATACAACGCGCCCACCAAGGTAATGCGCGTGAGGATGTCGTTGATGAAGTCCGAGGTGCGCTTGCCCGGCCGGATGCCCGGAATGAACGACCCCGACTTGCGGAAATTGTCGGCAATGTCGTCCGGTTTCATGATGATAGACACGTAGAAATAGGCAAAGAAAACGATCATCAGCGCGTCCAGCACCTCGTACCACGGGTAGCCGGGCGTCAGCGCCTGCATGATGGGCGCCAGGAAGCGGCTGTTTTGCACGAACGTCGAGGTGCCGAACAGCATGGGCGCCGAAAGCAGCGAACTGGCGAAGATAATCGGCATCACGCCCCCGGAGTTTACCCGCAGGGGAAGATGGCTCGATTGGCCGCCCATCAGCCGCCGCCCCACGATGCGCCGCGCGCTTTGGATAGGGATGCGCCGCTCCGCCCGCTCCACGAAAACGATAAAAGCCACCACCGCCAGCATGCCCGCCAGCAGCAGCAGGGTCACCAGAAAGGTCATCGAGCCCCAGGCATCGGTCTGGACCTTTTGAAGCAGGTCGCCCACACCTTGCGGCAGTCCCGCCACGATACCGGCAAAGATCAGCAGGCTCATCCCGTTGCCGATGCCGCGGTCGGTAATCTGCTCGCCCAGCCACATAATGAACGTCGTGCCCGCGGTCAGCGTCAGCACCGTCATCAGGCTGAAGCCGATGCCCGGATTCAGCACCAGCCCTTGCCGGGTCAAAATGGCGGCGATGCCGATCGACTGCAGCACCCCCAAAATCACGGTCATGTAGCGCGTCCATTGCGTGATCTTGCGCTGGCCCAGCTCGCCTTCTTTCTGGATGCGCGCCAGCGGCTCGTAGACCACGGTCAATAGCTGAAAGATGATGGAGGCGGTGATGTAGGGCATAATGCCCAGCGCAAAGATGGTCATGCGGCGCAGGTTGCCGCCGCCGAACAGGTCCATCAGGCCCAGCGCCGAGCCGTTCTGCGAATTGAAGAGCACTGCCAATTTGGCCGTGTCCACCCCGGGCGTGGGAATCCAGGCGCCCAGCCGGTACACGGCCAGAATGCCCGCGGTGAAAAACACCCGCTTGCGCAGGTCGGGAATCCGGAAGATATTGAGAAACTTCTCCAGCATTGATTTAACCGTTTCCGGCGCCTCGTGCGCGCCGGCCCATTCTTAGCCAGTCCTGGTCCCGCCTTGGTCCTGGCCCCGTCTTGGTCTTTCCCCTATCTTACGGTATTCCGCATTTTTCAGAGGTCGGGTTTCAGGGATCAGGGCTCAGTCGAAACCCAATGACCGCCACGGAAACTGACCCCTGAAACCTGAAACCTGTTTTTACGCCGCGGCTCCCAAAACCACGGCCTTGCCGCCGGCTTTTTCGATCTTTTCCGCCGCCGATTTCGAAAACTTGTGCGCATGGATCGTGACCGCCGAGGTTAACTCGCCCGAGCCAAGTATCTTGATGAGCGCGTTCTTGCTGGAAGCCAGACCCAGCTTCCGGTAATCGTCCAGGCCGATCTCGGCCACCCCCAGCTCCGCGATCCGGGCGGCTATCCGGTCCAGGTTCACCACCGTGTATTCGGTTCGAAAGATGTTGGTAAAGCCGCGCTTCGGCAGCCGCCGGTGCAGCGGCATCTGTCCGCCCTCAAAGCCCCGCAGCAGCCTCGATCCGGACCGCGAGCCCTGGCCCTTGTGGCCGCGGGTCGAGGTCTTGCCCATGCCCGATCCCATCCCCCGGCCCACGCGCTTGCGCCCGGTGTTGGCCTTCTTGGGCGCGCCCAAATTCGATAAGTTCCTTGCCATGTTCTCCTCGCTATAGCGCCGCGGGCTTGTGAGTCCATGAAGCCCCGACTCGCGTTTTTAAAAACTGTTTTTAGCCATTAGCCTTTAGCTTTTAGCTTTTAGTTCCTTCCTGCCAGAGCCAGCAGCGCGCTTCCTTTGCAAGAAAAAGCTAAGGGCTAATAGCTAAAAGCTAATAGCTATCGGGCCTCCGGCCCGATTATCCTCACCAGGTGCGGAATCGCCTTCACCATCCCCCGCACCGATTCGTTGTCCACGCGCTCGACGATCTGGTTCAGCCGCGTAAAGCCCAGTCCCTTCACCACCAGCTTGTGCTTGGTGGGCGTGGCAATAGCCGACCGGTAGTACTGAATGCGAATCTTCTTGGGCTGCGCCATCAGAGATCCTCCACCTGCTTGCCGCGCGCCGTGGCCACATCGGCCTTGTCGCGCAACTGCGCCAGCGCGTCGAACGTTGCCTTCACCACGTTGTGCGGGTTGGGCGAGCCGAGGCTCTTGGTGAGCACGTTCTGCACGCCCACCGAGGTCATCACCGCGCGCACCGCGCCGCCGGCAATCACGCCCGTGCCTTCCGGCGCCGGCTTGAGCAGCACCTGGCCTGACCCGAACCGCCCCAGCACCTGGTGCGGAATCGTAGTCTCGGTCAGGTGCACCTTCACCAAATTCTTCTTGGCGCTCTCGATTCCCTTGCGAATCGCCTGGGGAACCTCCTTGGCCTTGCCCGATCCGTAGCCCACCACCGCCGAAGCAGCGTCGCCCACCACCACCAGCGCGGCAAACGACATGTTCTTGCCGCCCTTCACCACCTTGGTCACGCGATTGATGGCCACCACCTGGTCCTTCAGGTTGTACTGGTTGGCATCGAGTTTGTTCTTCAAAGTCGTCATGCTCTTGTCTGTCCTTCCCGGCGCTCGCGCGCCGCGGAAAAGCTTGCATTTCGCCAGCCGGTAGCCAGTAGCTCGTAGCCGGTAGCTTGTTGACGGAAAAGCTACAGGCTACCGGCTACAGGCTCCGGGCTAGAATTTGAGTCCTGCCTCGCGCGCCGCGTCGGCCAGCGCCTTTACGCGCCCGTGATAGAGGTAGCCGCCGCGGTCGAAGACCACCTGCTTCACCCCTTTGGACACTGCCTCCTCGGCCACCGCCTTGCCGATCTCCTTGGCCGCCGCCACGTTCCCGCCGTTCTTTACCTTCATTTGCAGCGTCGACGCCGAAACCAGCGTCTCGCCCTTCTGGTCGTCGATCACCTGCGCGTAAATGTGGTTCAGCGAGCGGTAAACGTTCAGCCGCGGCCGCTCCGCCGTGCCCGCGAGCTTCTGCCGTATGCGCGCGTGTATCCGCTGGCGAATGCCGTTTCTCTTGGTCTGCGTAATCATCTCTTCCCTCACCTATCGGCGGAGCCGCCCTGCGGCCCCGTTCGGTTGAATGCAGCCTGTAGCCTGTAGCCTGTAGCTGGTAGCTAGTAGCTCCTTCCTGCCATGCCGCGCTCTTGTCGACCTACAAGCTACCGGCTACTGGCTACCGGCTGCCTTTATCACTTCGCTCCGGTCTTGCCTTGCTTCTTCTTCAGCCGCTCGTCGCTGTAGCGCACGCCCTTGTTCTTGTAGGGGTCGGGTTTGCGCAACGAGCGTATGTCCGCCGCCACCTGCCCAACTTTCTGCCTATCGACGCCGCTCACGGTCAGGTGCGTCTGCTTGGGGTCGATCGCCACCTCGATGCCCGCCGGCAGCGGAACCTCAATGGGGTGCGAATAGCCCAGCGTAAACACTACCGTGCCTTTGCCCTTCAGCTCCGCGCGGTAGCCAATGCCCACAATGTCCAGATCTTTTTTCCAACCCCGGGTCACGCCCTCGACCGCATTGCTGATCAGCGCCCGCGTCAGCCCGTGCAGCGCGGCCTTGTCCTCGCTCGCCCGCTCCACCAGCAGGTGTCCGTCGGCGGCCTTCAGTGAGATCCCTTCCGCTACCAGCGCCGTAACTTTGCCTTTCGGCCCCTCCACCAGCACGGTGTTGCCCTCGACCGTGTATTTCACCCCCGCCGGCAGCGGGATCGGCTTCTTTCCAATGCGTGACATTTCTCATTCCTTCTTGGCTTGCGAGTCCCGAAAAAGCAGTTGCCAACGATCAGTTGCCAGTGATCAGCTTCAACGCGCCCTCGTTCCACTGCAGCCGAATCGGGCCGCAGGCCCGATAAGCTAGTAGCTCGTAGCCTGTAGCCTGTAGCGTCCGCAGCAGGTATTTAAAGCTACCGGCTACCGGCTACAAGCTACCGGCTGTCTTACCACACTTCGCACAGCACTTCGCCGCCCACGCGCTCGCGGCGCGCTTGGCGACCCGTCATCACGCCCTTGGGCGTGGTCATGATCGAGATTCCCAGCCCGCCCTGCACGCGCTTGATCTCGTCGTGGCCGATGTAGACCCGGCAGCCCGGACGCGATATGCGCGCCAAATCTCGAATGGCCGCTTCCGCACCCCCGTACTTCAGGTACACGCGCAGGATCAGCTTGCCATCCTCTTCCTGGGTCTTGTAATTCGAGATGTAGCCCTCTTCCTTGAGAATGCGGGCAATCTCAATCTTCAGCTTGGAAGCCGGCACGTCCAGCTTCTGATGACGCGCCCGGATGGCATTCCGTATCCGCGCCAGAAAATCCGCTACAGGGTCGCTCAGACTCATCGTTTCTCCTTCATCCCCCGTTCGTCCGCTCCGCCGCGGCGGAGGGAAACCTGCGGGAATGGTTAATACAGCTCTTAGCTTTCAGCCGTCAGCTTTCAGCTCATCCTGCTTCTGCCACATCCTTCAACTCAGCACGAACAAGCTGAAAGCTGAGAGCTAATGGCTGAAGGCTGTCTTCCTACCAGCTCGACTTGACGACGCCGGGAATCTCGCCTCTCAGCGCCAGCGACCGGAAACACAGCCGGCAGATGCCAAACTTGCGTAGAAATCCCCGCGGCCGCCCGCAGAGCTGGCAGCGGTTGTGCTTGCGGCTGCTGAACTTCGGCTTCCGCGCGTCCTTTACCCTTTTTGCCGTGGTTGCCATAAAACCTCTTAACTGCAGCTAGTAGCCAGTAGCTTGTAGCCTGTAGCTTTCCAGCTTTTCCTTCTTCCGCTCTTGCATCCAGCGGAGTTGAACTCGTTCAGCCATCCTCTCAATTCAGCCGAAGCGAAGCTACCGGCTACCGGCTACCGGCTACAAGCCACCGGCTGCGCTTACGCTCCCTGCCGGAACGGCATCCCGAAGCGCCGCAGCAGCGCCCTTGCCTGGCTGTCGTCCTTGGCTGTGGTCACAATCGTGATGTTCATCCCCTTCAGCTTTTCCACCTTCGCGTAATCGATCTCCGGAAAGATCAACTGGTCGCGCAGCCCTAACGTATAGTTGCCGCGCCCATCGAAGCTCTTGGTCGAAACTCCCCGGAAGTCGCGTACCCTGGGCAGTGCTGTCGAAATCAGCCGGTCGAGAAACTCGTACGCCTTATCCGAGCGCAGCGTCACCATGGCCCCGATCGACATGCCGGCGCGCACTTTGAAGGCCGCAATCGACTTCTTCGCTTTGGTAGTCACCGGCTTCTGCCCGGCGATCTGAGCCAGGTCGGCCACCAGCGGATCCAGCAGCTTGGTGTTCTGCGTAGCCTCGCCCAGACCCATGTTGATCACAATCTTTTCCAGTCTGGGCACCGCCATCGGATTCTCAAGGCCCAGTTCCTTTTGCAGCGCCTGCTTAATTTCTTTCTGAAACTTCTCTTTCAGCCTTGCCGCCATTGCTCTTCACTCTCTTTCTTCCGGCGTCCGGATTGGGCTGCGGCCCGTATACCGTTACGGAAGGACTCGTAATCAGCCAGTAGCCTGTAGCTTGTAGCCAGTAGCTACCGGCTACTGGCTACCGGCTGCTTCTCTCACTTCTTCGTAGGCAGTTCCTGCCCGCATTTCTTGCAGATCCGCGTCCGGGTGTCGCCCTCTACTTTGTGGCCTACCTGCGCCACTCCGCAGTTAGAGCACACCAGCGCCAGGTTGGAAACATGGATGGGAGACTCCTGCTCCGCGATTCCGCCCCGCGTATTTTGTCCCTGCCTGCCCGAGACCGTCTTCTTCACCACGCGCACGTGCTCCACCAGCACCATGCCCTTATCGGGGAAGACGCGCAGGACGCGGCCCGTCTTACCCCGGTCCGAGCCCGTCAGAACCGTGACCGTATCGTTGCGATGAATATTCAAGCTCTCCATTTTCTCTCCAGAGGTATCAGGTGTCAGGTGTCAGGGATCAGATAAACCCGCGTTCTTACCGCCGCCCCAACTGAACCCTGAAACCTGAAACCTGATCCCTGTCTTTACACCACTTCCGGCGCCAGGGAAACAATCTTCAAAAAACGCTTCTCACGCAGCTCCCGGGCCACCGGACCAAAAACACGCGTGCCCACCGGCTCATGGTCGTCGCCGATCACCACCGCCGCGTTTTCGTCGAAGCGGATGTAGGTGCCGTCGCGCCGCCGGTGCTCCTTGCGCGTGCGCACAATCACCGCCTTCACTACCTTGCCCTTTTTCACCGTGCCGTCCGGAGAGGCTTCCTTCACCGCCGCCGTCACGATGTCGCCCAGTCCCGCCTTGGCACCCAGTCCCCCGCCCAGGGGCAGAATCACTTGCAGCTTGCGCGCACCGGAGTTATCGGCCACCGCCAGCATGGTTCTCATTTGCACTGCCATGACTGCTTCTCCTAAGTTCTCAGTTATCAGTTGTCAGTTATCAGCGATTGGCATCGTGATACTGCGTGCCGCTTGGCGCCAACTGACAACTGAAAACTGACCACTGACAACTGTTTACCGCTAGATGACGGGCTCGTGCGCCGTATCTTCCACCTGCGCCAGCGTTGACCGCCGCACGATCTCTTCGAGCGACCACCTCTTCAGCTTGCTCAGCGGACGCGTCTCGCGGATGCGCACCATGTCGCCCAGCCGCGCCGAACTTTGCTCATCGTGGGCATAGAATTTCTTGGTGGTGCGCACGATCCGCTTGTATTTGGCATGGGCCTTGCGCATCTCCACGGCCACCACGATCGTCTTCTGCATCTTGGTGGAAACCACCTGGCCAACCTTCTCGTTGCGCCGCGAGCTGCCGCCCGGCGCAGTCTCTTCAGTCGCCGTCATTTAGTTCCCTTCTCTTTCCGGCTCGCGCCCTCCGCGGCTTCCGCTTTTTCGCCGTGAATCCCCAGCTCGCGTTCCCGCGCCACGGTCTTGATCTGTGCGATCTCCTTGCGCGTCTGACGCAGCTTCTTCACTCCGTCGTTCTGCCCCATGGCTACCTGAAAACGCAGCCGGAAAAGCTGATCGGAAGCCGTCTTTTCCTGGTGAGCCAGCTCGGCGTCGCTCAAATTGCGAATTTTGTGCAGTTCCATCCCTTTAACTCCTAGCTCCTAGCTCCTAGCTTCATCCGTTCCCGTCTACCGCCGGTGCTCCAGCATAAGCAGCTATAAGCTAGAGGCTAGTAGCTGAAAGCTGCATTTCTACTTGGCCGCGGCCACGACCTTCTCAGCGCCCGGCCGCTGCACGAACTTGGTCTTTAGCGGCAGCTTGTTCGACGCCAGGCGCATCGCTTCCTCGGCAACCTCCGGAGCCACTCCCTCCATCTCGAAGAGGATCTTGCCCGGCCGCACCACCGCTACCCAATGATCCAGCGCGCCCTTGCCCGAGCCCATGCGGACCTCGGCCGGCTTCTTGGTGATGGGCTTGTCCGGAAACAGCCGCAGCCAGATTTTGCCGCCGCGCTTCACAAAACGCGTCATGGCCACGCGGCTGGCCTCGATCTGCCGGTCGGTGATGTAACCGCATTCCATCACCTTCAGCCCGTATTCCCCGAACGCCAGCGCGGAGCCGCGCCACGCCTTGCCCCGGCGCTTGCCCTTCTGCTGCTTGCGGAACTTCACCTTCTTTGGCATCAACATAAAAAACCTCAAGAGCAGCTTTCAGCTTTTAGCCGTCAGCTTTCAGCTTCCTTTTGCCCACTCAGCTTCCCTGCTCACGCTTTCGCTGATAGCTGATAGCTGAAAGCTGAGAGCTAGAAGCTGCCTTTAGAACACGCCCGTTCCCACCGCCGGCTTGCGGCGCTTCTGCTCGTAAATGTCGCCGCGGTAGATCCACGTCTTTACGCCGATCACGCCATAAGTCGTGTGCGCTTCGGAAAAACCGTAGTCGATATCGGCCCGCAGCGTGTGCAACGGCAACTGCCCGTCCAGATACCACTCCGACCGCGCAATCTCATTGCCGTTCAGCCGGCCTGAAACCCGCACCTTGATTCCCTTGCACCCGAAACGCTTCGCTGAATCCACGCTCTTGCGCATGGCGCGGCGGAAGCTGACGCGCTTTTCCAGTTGCAGCGCAATGTTCTCGCTCACCAGTTGCGCGTCCAGCTCCGGCTTGTTCACTTCGATGATGTCGATGAACACGTCGCGGTTGGTGCGCTTGCCCAGCTCGGTCTTCAACTTTTCGATCTCCGAGCCTTTGCGGCCGATCACGATTCCCGGCCGCGCCGTGCGAATCAAAAAACGCAGCTTGTTGCCCGGCCGCTCAATCTCCACCGAGCTGACGCCCGCCGCCTTCAGCTTTTCGCGCAGCTCCGCCTTCAGCTTCACGTCCTCGATCAGCAGCTTCTGGTAATCGCGCTCCGAGAACCAGCGCGAGCGCCACGGCTTGTTCACGCCCAACCGGAATCCGTAAGGATGGACTTTTTGTCCCATACTATTGCTCTCCAAAAACCTCTAGGCCTTTTTGCCGGCCTTCTTCTTGTTTGCTCCGCCGGTTTTTGCCGCCGGCTTCGCTTCTTCTTCCTTGGCTTCCGCCGCCTTTGGCTTTTTCGCCTTAGGCTTGGCGGACTTAGCCGCCGGCTGCGCCGCTTCGTCTTTTGCCTTGGCCTTCCCTGGCTCCACCTCGGCCTTGGCAGGCTTGGCCTCGGAGGGTTTCTCCTTGGCCGGCTTGGCGGCCGCGGAAACGGCCTTCGGCTCCTCAACCCTCGTCACCATTCCAGCGCCCGTTTCGCGCTCCGCAATCGAGACCGTGATGTGCGCCAGCCGGCGTTGGTAGCGATAGGCGCGTCCCATGGGCGCCGGACGGATGCGCTTCATGCGTGGTCCGTCGTTGGCCAACGCCTGTTTTACATAAAGGCTGTCCACATCCAGATCGAGGCCCTCTTCGCTGGCTATAAATTTGGCGTTGTCCACCGCCGAGGCCAATAGCTTGTAAATCACCGGGGCGATGCGCTTCTTGGCGAACGCCGCTGTCTCCATCGCCTCCTGAACTCCCCGGCCCCGGATTAGATTCAGCACCAACCTTGCCTTTTGAGGCGATACACGCTGAAACTTCGCCTCGGCCCGGTATTCTCTTGTCTTAACTGCCATCTCGTTCCTCGAATATGAGCTTTCAGCTTTCAGCCATCAGCTCTCAGCCTTTTCCCGCCCGATGCGCTCTTCGCTCATCGCGCCTTCGAATCTCTTCTTGCCTCTTCCGCCCCTTCCGCTTCCGTGGAACTGAAAGCTGAAAGCTGACGGCTGATAGCGCTTTTACCGCGGCTTGGCCGCAACCTCGGCAGAGGCCTTGGATCCGCCGGTGTGGCCCTTGAAGACCCGCGTAGGCGCGAACTCGCCTAGTTTGTGCCCCACCATGTTTTCGGTCACGTACACCGGAACAAACTTCTTGCCGTTATGTACCGCGATGGTGTGGCCCACAAACTCGGGAAAGATCGTTGAGCGCCGCGCCCAAGTCTTCACCACCTTCTTCTCGCTGGCCCGGTTCAGCGCCTCGATCTTCACGCTCAGGTGCGCATCCACAAACGGACCTTTCTTTGTCGAACGTCCCATAAAACCTAGCTCCTAGCTTTTAGCTGTTAGCTCTTAGCTCGTTTTCGCGTGAGCCAACAGCCTGCCATTGCCTCGATCTCTTCCTCGCCGCGATCTAGCTAAGAGCTAAAAGCTAATAGCTAAAAGCTGCCTTTCACTTCGCCCTGCGGCCGACAATAAACGCGTCCGTCCGCTTGTTGTTGCGCGTCTTGTAGCCGCGCGTCGGCTGGCCCCATGGCGTCACCGGATGCCGTCCACCCGAGGTCTTGCCCTCGCCGCCCCCGTGGGGATGATCCACAGGGTTCATGGTCACGCCGCGATTCGCCGGCCGGATGCCCTTCCAGCGGTTGCGGCCCGCCTTGCCGATAGCCACATTTTCATGATCCGTGTTCCCTACCTGACCCACCGTGGCCATGCACTCGGCCAGCACCTTGCGCGTCTCGCCCGAGGGCAGCTTGAGCAGCGCGTAATCGCCCTCCTTGGCCACCAGTTGCGCCTGCGCTCCGGCCGAGCGCGCCATCTGCGCGCCCTTACCCGGCCTCAGCTCCACGGCGTGCACCGTGGTGCCCGCCGGAATATTCTTGAGTGGCAGCGCGTTCCCCACCAGGATGTCCGCCTCCGGTCCCGAGGAAACCGTCGCGCCCACCTTCAGCCCCACCGGCTGCAGGATGTAACGCTTCTCGCCGTCTGCATAGTGCACCAGCGCGATCCGCGCCGAGCGGCTGGGATCGTACTCGATCGTCGCCACCCTTCCCGGCACGCCGAACTTCTCGCGCTTGAAGTCGATCAGGCGCAGCTTTTGCTTGTGCCCCCCGCCATGGTGGCGAATGGTCAGGTCGCCCGAGTTGCGCCGTCCGCCCGTGCGTTTGCGCGTCGCCAGCAGCGGCTTGTGCGGCTTGTCCGTGGTCAGATCGTCATTGACCAGCGATGTCTGGAACCGCAGCGTCGGCGTTATCGGTCTGTATGTCTTGATTGCCATCGTCTCTGTCCTTGATGAGCCCCTAGCTCGTAGCCAGTAGCTCGTAGCTCAACTCATCTCAATACTTCCCTCGTTCAACCCGTTACACCAATCAGCTACCGGCTACAGGCTCCTGGCTACCGGCTGCCTTACAAATTGCTCACGTACTCCGGCAGCTTCTCGCCGGCCTTCAACTTCACGTAAGCCTTCTTCCAGTCCGGCCGGAAGCCCGCGTACTTGCCGCGGCGCCGTTCCTTGCCCGCAAAGTTGGCCGTGCGCACCGCCGCTACCTTCACCTTAAAGAGAGCTTCAACGGCCTCCTTGACCTGGGTCTTGGTGGCCTCGCGCACCACGTCGAAGACCAGCGTCCCTTCGGTCTCCTTCACCCCCAGTCCCTTTTCGGTGATGATGGGGCGGCGGATCAACGTGTAAACAGTCTGCATTACGCGGCCTCCTTCTCTGCGGGTCGTCGCGGCGGCCGCTTCGACACCGATTTTTCCAGAGCCCCCGCCAAATGCTCGATGGCGGCCTGAGAGAAGATCGCCCGCTCACAACGCAGCAGATCGTAGGGGTGCACCTCGTTGTTCAGCACCAGCTCCACGCCCTCGAGGTTGCGCGTTCCCTGCACCAACGCGGGCGCCAGCGTCTTGCCGCTTTCCACCAGCAACACAGTGCGCTTGGCGTCCAGCTTGTTGAGCGCCTCGCGATAGAGCTTGGTCTTGGCTTCCTTAATCTCCAGCGAATCCACCACCGTCAGTTTGCCGTCAGCCAGTTTCGCGGCCAGCGCCGAACACAGCGCGCCCAGCAGCTTCTTACGCGGAAATGGGTAATCGTAGCTGCGCGGTTGCGGTCCGTGTACCGTGCCCCCATGCCGCCATAATGGAGAACGGACGGACCCGACGCGGGCGCGGCCCGTGCCCTTCTGCTTCCACAGCTTCTTGCCCGATCCGGCCACCAGCTTGCGGTTCTTGGTGGCGTGCGTGCCCTGGCGCAGCGAGGCCCGGTAGTGCTTGACCGCCTCCCAGAGCAGAGCCTCGTTCACCCGGCCGGGCGCGAACACCGCGTCGGCCAGCTCCATCGAGCCCACCTTCTCGCCGCTCAAATTCAGTACATCCACTTGTGCCATCGTCTTCTTCCTGCGAGCTGTCAGCTATCAGCCATCAGCCTTCAGCCCATCCATCGGTAATGCAATCTTTCCTCTCTCGCACCAACAAGCTGAAAGCTGAGAGCTGAAAGCTAAAAGCTACTTCCTCTTCGCCGCCGCCTTCTTCGCGGCCTTCAGCGGATCCAGCGTGCTCGAGCCCGAGAAGCCACGGCGCTCGCGCGGCGGAGCCTTGGCCTTCGAGATCAGCACGTAGCCCTCGCGCGGTCCCGGCACGGCGCCCTCCACCATCAGCAGGTTTTCCTCCAGGTCGAGGCCGCGAATGCGCAGATTGCGCACTGTCACCTGGTCGGTCCCGAAGTGGCCGGGCATGCGCTGGCCGGGAAAAACCCGCGACGGAAAGCTTGAAGCGCCGATCGATCCCTGCACCTGAAACATGTGCCCGTGCGACTTGGGGCCGCCGCCAAACTTGTGCCTGCGCACCACTCCGGCGAAACCCCGGCCCTTCGAGGTGCCGATCACGTCTACAAACTTCGCATCGCTAAAAATGTCCACCAGCACGCGGTCGCCGGCCTTAGTCTCCGCCGCGCTGCCGGCCGCCGCCTCGATGTCCACTTCCTTGATGAACTTCACCGGCGGCGCCTCGGTCTTGGCCAGGTGGCCAGTCTGCGCCTTGGTCATCTGCGCAGCCTTCACAAACTCCACCAGCCCGATTTGCGCCGCGTCATAGCCGTCTTTCGCCGCCGTCTTCAACTGCGTAATCACGCAGGGCCCCGCCTGCAGCACCGTAATCGGGTGCACCTCGCCCTTGTCGTCGAAAACCTGCGTCATGCCGATCTTTTTCCCTAGAATTCCCGTGACCGCCATCTCTTCCTCGCCTCATCATGCGATGTTGAGTTCATCGCACTGCCGGAATGTTTTCAGCCTTCAGCTTTCAGCTATCAGCCTTCAGCTAGATCCCTGCCTATACGCAGGACTTCAACTCGCCGCATTGAAAAACTTCCCTTTGCCTCGACCGCCAGCTGCGCCCCGATGAAGCTGAGAGCTGAAAGCTGACGGCTGGCAGCTTGAAAAGTAGCTTCGCTACTTTTCAAACGCCTTGATCTCCACATCCACGCCTGCCGGCAGATCCAGCTTCATCAGCGCGTCCACCGTCTGCTGCGTCGGCTCCAAAATGTCGATCAGCCGCTTGTGCGTGCGGATTTCAAACTGCTCGCGCGACTTCTTGTCCACGTGCGGCGAACGCAGCACGCAGTACTTGTTCTTGACGGTCGGCAAAGGAATCGGTCCCGCCACCGTCGCCCCAGTGCGTTTGGCCGTGTCCACGATCTCGCCCGTCGATGTGTCCAGCACGCGATAGTCGTATGCCTTCAGCCGGATGCGTATTCTCTGTCCTACCATGACGTCCCTTCAGTTTTCAGTTGTCAGTTGTCAGTTGTCAGTTATCAGTTCGCGTCTTGCCCCGTTCAGCCTCAGCGCCTTCCTTGCTTAGTCCCTCACTGACTACTGACAACTGATAACTGACAACTTGCTTCTCTCACTTCACAATCTCCGAGATCGTGCCCGCGCCCACCGTGCGTCCGCCTTCGCGGATCGCGAACCGCAAGCCCTTCTCCAGCGCCACCGGCGTAATCAGCTCCACCTGCAACTGCACGTTGTCGCCCGGCATCACCATCTCCACGCCCGCCGGCAGCTCCGCCACCCCCGTCACGTCCGTCGTCCGAAAGTAAAACTGCGGCCGGTAGCCCTTGAAAAACGGCGTGTGACGCCCGCCCTCTTCCTTACTCAGCACGTACACCTCGCCCTTGAACTCCGTGTGCGGCGTGATCGAACCCGGCTTGGCCATCACCATCCCCCGCTCCACGTCCTCCTTCGGAATGCCGCGCAGCAACAGACCCGCGTTGTCCCCCGCCAGGCCCTCGTCCAACTGCTTCTTGAACATCTCCACGCCCGTAACCACCGTCTTGCGGGTCTCGCGGAAGCCCACGATCTCCGCGTCCTCGCCCACCTTCACCTTGCCCCGCTCGATCCGGCCCGTCACCACCGTCCCGCGGCCGGAGATCGAGAAGATGTCCTCAATCGGCATCAGGAACGGCTGATCCACCGCCCGCTGCGGCAGCGGCACGTACTTGTCCACCGCCTCCATCAGCTCGTCGATCTTGGCCTCCCACTGCGCCTCCCCGTTCAACGCCCCCAGCGCCGAGCCCCGAATCACCGGCACGTCGTCGCCCGGAAACTGGTACTTCGACAGCAGCTCGCGCACTTCCATCTCCACCAGGTCGGTCAGCTCCTCGTCCTCCACCGCGTCGCACTTGTTCAGAAACACCACGATGCAGGGCACCCCCACCTGCCGCGCCAGCAGCACGTGCTCTTTGGTCTGCGGCATCGGCCCGTCCGTAGCCGCCACCACCAGAATCGCTCCGTCCATCTGCGCCGCGCCCGTAATCATGTTCTTGATGTAATCGGCGTGGCCGGGGCAGTCCACGTGCGCGTAGTGCCGGTTGGCCGTCTCGTACTCCACGTGCGCCGTCGCAATCGTGATGCCCCGCTCCCGCTCCTCGGGCGCGTTGTCAATCGAGTCGAACGAGCGGAACACAATCTTGGGGTTGTGCTTCTGCAACACCTTCGTGATGGCCGCCGTCAGCGTGGTCTTGCCGTGATCGATGTGACCGATCGTGCCCACGTTCACGTGCGGCTTGCTGCGGTCAAACTTTTCCTTCGCCATTGCTCTCGAGTCCTCCGTCGAACTTAACTGCTCAATAGCCTTCAGCTTTCAGCCGTCAGCTTTCAGCTCCGTCCCGCCTTCCCCTGCCACAACGGCTCAACCCGCCGCCGAACTAGCTGATAGCTGATAGCTGAAAGCTAATAGCTCGTCTTTCTCACTTCCCCTGCGCCCGCCCGATGATCTCATCGGCGATCATGCGCGGCGCCTCTTCGTAGCGCGCGAACTGCATCGAGTACGACGCGCGTCCCTGCGTGGACGAGCGAATGTCGTTTACGTAGCCGAACATCTCCTTGAGCGGCACTATGGCCTTGATGATTTGCGAGCCGGCGGCGTGCTCCATGCCTTCAATGCGCCCGCGCCGCGAGTTGATGTCGCCGATAATCACGCCCATGAACTCCTCGGGGACGGTCACCTCGACGGCCATCACCGGCTCCAGCAGCACCGGACTCGCTTTTTTGGCTGCCTCCTTGAAGGCGATCGATCCGGCAAACTTGAAGGCCATCTCGTTCGAATCCACTTCGTGATAGCTGCCGTCGTAGAGCGTCACCTTCACGTCCACC
Source organism: uncultured Acidobacteriota bacterium (assembly GCA_963808795.1). Classification (GTDB taxonomy): domain Bacteria; phylum Acidobacteriota; class Terriglobia; order Terriglobales; family Acidobacteriaceae; genus Telmatobacter. The sequence continues at coordinate 283,254 of CAWEGL010000008.1, read as the reverse complement.
ATGGGGTAGCCGGCCAGCACGCCCAGCTCCAGCGCGCCCCGCACGCCCTGGTCGATGGGCTTGATGAACTCCTTGGGCACCGCGCCGCCCTTGATCTCGTTGATAAACTCGTAGCCCGCGCCCGGCGTGTTGGGCTCGACGCGCAGCTTGCAATGGCCGTAGTTGCCCGAGCCGCCCGTCTGGCGGATGTACTTGCCCTCGGCCTCGGCCACCTTGCGCAGCGTCTCGCGAAAAGCCACTTTGGGCTCGCCCACGTTGGCCTCCACCTTGTGCTCGCGCTTCATGCGGTCCACCAGGATCTCCAGGTGAAGCTCGCCCATGCCGCTGATAATCGTCTGCCCCGAATCCTCGTCGGTGCGCACCTTGAACGTCGGGTCCTCGTCGGCCAGCCGCGCCAACGCCAGCGCCATCTTTTCCTGGTCGGCTTTGGTCTTGGGCTCGATGGCGACTGAGATTACGGTGTCGGGGAAGGTGATCGCGCCCAGCGCGATGGGGTGATGCGGATCCGAGAGCGTGTCGCCGGTCTTCAGGTCCTTCAGGCCCACGCAGGCGCAGATGTCGCCGGCCCAAATCTCGGTCACGTCCTCGCGCTTGTCGGCATGCATCTTCACCAGCCGCCCCACGCGCTCGGTCTTGCCGGTGCGCGGGTTCAGCACCGTGTCGCCGGTCTTCAGCGAGCCCGAATAGACGCGTATAAAGCAGAGCTTGCCGTAGGGATCGTTGAGAATCTTGAAGGCCAGCGCGGAAAGCGGCTCGCCGTCTTCCGGCTTGCGGATCTGGACCTTGTTGTGATGGGAGGGATCGATGCCCTCAACGGGAAGCTTGTCGAGCGGGCTGGGCAGGTAATCGACGACTGCGTCGAGCAGGGTTTGAATGCCTTTGTTCTTGAAGGCGCTGCCACAGATGACCGGAAAAACTTTCAGGTCGATGGTGGCTTGGCGGATGCCGGCCTTCAGCTCTTCGACGGTGGGCGTCTCGCCCTCCAGAAATTTTTCCAGCAGCACGTCGTCGGTCTCGGCGATCACCTCGATCAACTGCAACCGGAAGGCTTCTGCCTTCTTTTCGAGCTCCGCCGGAACCGGCTCCACGGAGAACTCGGCGCCCATGGTCTCGTCGTGCCAGATAACCGACTTCATTTCGATCAGATCCACCACGCCCTTGAAGTTGGCCTCGGCGCCGATGGGAATCTGCAAGGCCACGGGGCGCGCGCCCAGCCGCTTGCGGATGGTCTCCAGAACGTGCTCGAAGTCCGCGCCGTTCTTATCCATCTTGTTCACAAAACAAATGCGCGGAACTTTGTACTTGTCGCCCTGCCGCCACACCGTCTCGGTCTGCGGCTGCACCCCGGCAACCGAGTCGAACAGGGCCACGGCGCCGTCCAGCACGCGCAAGCTGCGCTCCACTTCGGCGGTAAAATCCACGTGGCCGGGGGTGTCGATGATATTGATGCGCACGTCGCGCCAGAGGCACGTGGTCGCGGCCGATGTGATGGTGATGCCGCGCTCCTGCTCCTGCTCCATGTAATCCATGGTCGCAGTGCCCTCATGCACCTCACCCAGCCGGTGCGTAATGCCGGTGTAAAACAGGATGCGCTCGGTCGCAGTCGTCTTCCCGGCGTCGATGTGCGCCATGATGCCGATGTTCCGGCAGCGATCGAGAGGTACGATGCGAGCCACGATTCCAATTCCTTGCGGAAGGTCTTTCCCGCGGTTAAGTCGTTCGTTAAAACAGCCCGGTCGGGTGCCCCACCCTCGCCGCGCTTTTGTTTTTGCGGCTAGGGTGGGAGTTCGCGCCGGACACTCCTTCAAGGCCGGCTTCAATCCCTCTTTCTTAAAACTCCCAGGAGCCTGCGTTTCTAGTCCCTAGCCCCTAGTCCCTAGTCCCTTCGTCTTACCAGCGGTAATGCGCAAAGGCCTTGTTGGCCTCGGCCATGCGGTGCACGTCTTCCTTCTTCTTCATGGCCGCGCCGCGTCCGTTGGCCGCATCCAGCAGCTCGCTGGTCAACTTGTCGGTCATGCCTTTCTCGCCGCGGCCACGGCCGTAGGTGATCAGCCAGCGAATGGCCAGGGAGGTGCGCCGCTCGGGATTCACCTCGATGGGCACCTGGTAATTGGCCCCACCCACGCGCCGCGTCTTCACCTCAAGCAGCGGCTTGCAGTTCTCCACCGCTTTCTTGAACAGCTTCAGCGCGTCCTCGCCGCCGCCCTTTTCCTCCAGGTTTTTCATCGCCTGGTAGAAGATGCCCTGGGCGGTCGACTTCTTTCCGTCCCACATCATCGAGTTCACAAACTTGGTCACCAGCGTGGACCCGTAGACCGGGTCCGGCGCCGGCTCCCGCTTCACAATGTGTCCTTTTCTCGGCATAAATCCTCAAAAAAACAGCTTTCAGCTCTCAGCCATCAGCTTTCAGCTCTGTCCTGCTTGCGCTCGCCGCATCGGCTCAATCCATCGACACACAAGCTGATAGCTGATAGCTGACAGCTAGTAGCTCGATCCTTATTTCTTCGCCGCGCCGCCCTTGGCGCGCTTGGCGCCGTACTTCGACCGGCTCTGGTTGCGCCCGGTCACGCCCACCGAATCCAGCGTCCCGCGGATCACGTGATAGCGCACGCCCGGCAGATCCTTTACGCGGCCTCCGCGGATGAGCACAATTGAGTGCTCCTGCAAGTTGTGGCCGATGCCGGGGATATAGGTGGTGACCTCGATCCCATTGGTCAGGCGCACGCGGGCCACCTTGCGCAGAGCCGAATTCGGCTTCTTCGGCGTTTGCGTATACACGCGGGTGCACACGCCGCGCCGTTGCGGCGAAGCCTGCAATGCAGGTGACGCCGTCTTATACCGTGGGGCTGTGCGCCCCTTGCGAACCAGCTGGTTGAATGTTGGCAAACCGAAGCTCCTTACTTCACCCTTCCCAAAACCCCGAAGATTCCCATTCCTAAGCCGCGCGCGGCACCCTCGGGCATTTTGAGGTTTGAACGGCATTTCCGGCCGTACAAGCGCACAAAAGCCCTCTGGTCGTTGCTTCGCGTCTGGCTTCGTTCCAATCTCAGACGAGAACCGCGACGGTGGCCGGTCGTCCGCCCAGGAAACCAATCCTGACGCAGAGCCAACTCCGTTTCGCCAGTTCCGGCCCGCATAGCCCTCCAAGGCGGGGAACGCGCGGGCGCCGATGCGATATGCCTCTCCACCCCATCGACGAAAACCTGTCGCTGGGGGCCCCTGCTGCCCTCCGCAAGAAGAGAGCCATGCCGGAGCTTGTCTCGGCTAGTCAAACTTCACCTAGCCTTGGGTACCCCTCCCTGATTGCCGGATCGGGTTGCCCTTATCGGATTGGTACACGCACACACGTACCGGTCCGTTCTTGCGAACCTTCTTACCATAGCAAGAAAATGGGGCTCAGGTCAATGGATTCAACCCCGCGGATGACCCCGCCCCGGTCTTTTCCCGTTTATTCGACCGATTGCAGCTTCCAGACACCATTCACCAGCGAAAAGTCCGCCTCACGCGGCCTGCTCAGTTGGTTGCCCGGTTCGTGGGCGAGATCCTGTAGCGGAGCCGGCAGTCCTGTCAGGTTCTCGTCCTCGGAGAACTGCACTGACTTTCCTCCCCCTGCCTGGTCCTGGACCTGACCCACGTCGCTCACCTTCAGGTCGTTCTGCACCAGCGTGGTCACAATCACTGAAAATTCATTATCGCTAGGGCTCTCCGGGCGCCACTGAATCACGTCGCCCCCACTGGCCAGCTTGAGCACCTTCTTGCCGTCCGGAGTCAGCGTAAAGTCAGCCCAGTACCCGTTAGGATAGCGCTTGGTTCTAGCCCAGTACCCGTCCAGAGCACCCTGCGCCATCCCGGCATTGCCCACAGTAATGTCGATGCCGGCAGCCGGGGTCTGATCGTACTTGGCCTGGATCATGGCCTGCGCCTGGCTTTGCGTTAACGGCGGCGCTGATTTACACCCGGCCACCAACAAGCCGGCGCCTAAAAGCGCCACAAATCCCAACTTTTGCATCTTCGCTGCGTTTTTCACATTTCCTCCCTGCAGTCCAAAAGACGGCACATATTGCTACGACTTGCCATTTTTTCTCTAATCTTCCTCTTCTGTCAACAAATTCAAATATAAACCACTTACGGCTGACGTACTGGCGTCCTCACCAGCCCGCAAAGGAAATCTGCTAATTCCCCCCAATCTCCGTTGCGTGTCTGCCCTCAGCCCCTTCCCAATCAGCGCGATGATTCTCCTACAATCCGGTGCAGCCAAAGCCCCTCAATGCCCTTCTCGTCCGAATGCAGGCAGACCCGCACGTTCGGTGGACCTGCAACCGGCCGCGTAAACCCCTTGTCGTCCACCGTCAGCCGCATCGGCGTCACCGGGCATAATCTTGGCCGCAGCGTATAGGCCACCGTCACCGGATCGTACAGCGTCGGCGTCTGCCGTTTTGTGGCCGCGGACCACTCATGGTAGAGCAGCGACAACTGATCGGTCAGCGCGGAACCGTGAGAGAGAACCGTGCCCAGCTCCGGTTCACCGAAGTGGATCTGCGTGGAATCGAGCGGCATCATGAAGACCGGCACGCCCGAGGCCAGCAGCGCTTTGGCTCCCGCCGGATCGCACCGGATGTTCCATTCGGCGTCCGGGGGCCCGTGCGCATCCGTCTTTGGGGCGTCGTAACCCCTGTAGACGCTCCCGCCCATCATCACCACCCGTTTGAGCTTGCGGAAGGTGGCTGGATCGCGCGCGATCGCCGCCTGCACGTTGAACTGCGGACCGATGCAGATCAACGTGATCTGCCCCGGATGGGCGCGAATCTCGCTGAGCAGAAATGCCACTGCATCGCGGTGCTGCCGCGCCAGCTCCTGGCGAGCGTAGGCCGCCTGCGTAAACACGTTCGTGTGCGGCGTGGAAATCCCCTGGGCCACGGGAATCTCCGTTCGCCCCACCGCGCTCAAATAGCGGTCCACCAGCCGCGCGCGCAGCTCGGTGTCGCCAAACTCGGTCGTAATCCCCAGGATTTTCAGTTCCGGGCTTTCGAGCGCCACTGCCAGCGCAAACGCGTCGTCAATATCGTCGCCGATGTCGGTGTCGATGATGACCAGTTGAGGCGCTGCGGCGTTCCGCCGGGCCATCGCATTGCTCCGCCGCGCCGCGGCCTGACCGCCCGCGCCTGGTCCTCCAACCACCGCCAGCGCCAGCGCGCCAACCGCGGCGCAAATACCCGCTCTTCTCATGCCACCCATTCTAGCCGCGCTACGCGCCGCCGTAGCCTGCGAGGCGGGCGATCCGCCTGAAAATAAACATTGTTGGGCGCGGAAGCGCGGGGTATATACTCCCGCCATGCCTGGGCTTCCCCGCCTTTCCCTGCTTCTAGGGCTATGTGTCATCGTGCTTGCCTGCGCACAACCGCAGCTCTACGCGCAATCGGTGGTCACGATCTCCCCGCAGCAGTGCGTCTGGCGCGCGGGCGACAATTCCGCCTGGGCCGCGCCCTCGCTCGACGAATCCGGCTGGCAGCCGTATACGCAATGGAAACTGAACCCCGACGAGCCGCGCTACTGGGTGCGCTGCCATGCGGATTTGTCCCCGCTGCGCGGCCTGGCGCATCCCGCCATTCAGATGAGCCTCGACGCCGCCTACCAGTTGTTTGTGAATGGCGAGCCGATCGGCGGCGCGGGCAACCTGCGCAGCGGAAATTTCAGCATGAATACGATCCGCTCCTTTCCGCTGCCCAAAACCCTGCTCAACTCCCAGCCGGCCACGTTCGCCGTACGGATTACCTATCGCTATGCCGTAGGGTCCCTAGCCGTGTTGTTTCCTGCACTGCCTCTCGGAATTCGCGCCGGAAACGGGCAGATGCTGGACGCGCTGCGTGCCGGGGCGGTCCTGTCGGGAAGTTCTGGCTATCTGGAGAATGCCGTCTGCTATGGCGTAATTGGCGTCTTGGCGATCATGCTCCTCGGACTGTGGATTTATGACCGCAGCCGTCCCGAACTCCTGCTTCTCAGCATTGTGTGCATGAGCCTGGCCGTTCTGCGCACGAACGAGTTCTGTGCCGCGGCCTTCGTGGATTATCCCGCCTGGATCTCCTTTTCGGCGCTCTTCGCTGGTAACCTCGCCATGACTCTGGTGATGCCTCCGTTCTTCTTTGCGCTGGCGCGGCGTCGCGTGCCCGTGCTTTTTTGGATCGCTATCGGGATCGTCGCCTTGTCTTGGTTGCCGCGATCCACGGAGTTGTTCCTCCCGCCTTCCCAGGCCCTGCGCATCGCCGCCGTAGCCTACGATTGGACTTCACGGGTATGGCTGATGTTTCCCGTTCGTGTGGTCCTTACACTCGCACCCTTCGTAGCATTTTGGCCCTACGGCCGCATCTCCCGTCGCATGCGCCCGTTGGCTGCGTTGTGTATGTTGTGGGCTGCTGTCGACCTGCTCTGGTTCAGCCTGGAAATGGCCTCAGGACGCGCACCTGCGGTATCCGGCATCTTCTTGAATTGGCGCGGCGGGCTGCTGGAGGCGCGCGGGTTTACGACGGAGTGCGTAATTGCCGCGTTGTTGGGCCTGCTCTTCCGCGAGCAGCGCCGTGTAACCCAGGAGAGCGCGCTTCTGGCCGGCGAAATGCATGCCGCGCGCGAGGTGCAGCGCCAACTCGTTCCCCTCAGGCTCCCAGCCGTCTCCGGGCTGCGCTTCGACGCTGCCTATGTCCCCGCTGCCGAGGTTGGCGGTGACTTCTACCAGGTGATTCCGCTCCCCGCTGGAGCGGCCATGGTGATCATCGGCGATGTCAGCGGCAAGGGTCTCAGGGCCGCCATGACGGGTACAGCGGCCATCGGCGGTCTCCGCGCCTATGTAGCCGAGGGCTCCACTCCCGCCGGACTGCTGGCGCGCCTGAACCGCGACCTCGCCGGCGCTCAGGACGGCGGCTTCGTTACCTGTCTGAGCGCCCGCATCGATCCCGATGGCGCCGTCACCATCGCCAATGCAGGCCATCTGCCGCCCTATCTGAATGGCGAGGAGATCGCCATCCCCTCCGGCCTGCCGCTGGGCATCGCTGCCACTGCGGAATACTCCCAAACCATCCTGCAATTGGCGCCCGGTGACACGCTGACCTTCCTCTCCGACGGCGTAGCCGAGGCGCGCAATGCGCAGGGCCAGCTCTTCGGCTTCGACCGCGCCCGCGCCATCAGCACGCACTCTGCCGGCCAAATCGCTAAAGCAGCGGAGCTGTTCGGTCAGAACGACGACATCACCGTCGTCACCGTCGAGTTCTCCGGCGTCACGACCCCGGCTGCCGCGGCCATGGCATAAAAACTCAGCGCCGCATCCCCCTGCTCCAACAGCCGCTTTCGTCTCAGCCCGCCGTACCGCTCCTCCAGCCGCTGCTTGCGCCGGTGCTCCGCAATCACCAGCGCATCCTTCGCCAGTAATTCGGCCGCCATTCCTCCCAGCAGTCCCAGCGTGTCCGCGTACTCCCCCACCGCATCGTAAGGCGGGTCCAGAAACAGCACTTCGTGCCGTTCTGATTTTGGACTGGCTTTGGCAGTAGCGCGAAGGAACGCCCCCACGCTCATCGCATGAATGCGAAATCCGCCGTCGATCCCCAACCTGGCCAGATTCCCGCGCAGCACCTTGAGCGCCGCCGGAGCCCGCTCCACAAAAACCACGCGCGCGGCTCCGCGGCTAAGCGCCTCGATCCCCACCGCTCCCGAGCCGGCGTAGAGATCCAAAAAAACCGCGCCGCGGATGCGGACGCCCAGCACATTGAAGAGTGTCTCGCGCAGCCGGTCGCTGGTCGGCCGCGTGGTCAACCCCGCCGGCGCTGTCAGCGCCCGGGACCGGTAGGTTCCTGCAATGATGCGCATCGCCATCCAGGATACTAGTACGGCGACCATGTGATTGCGTAGGTGACTGCGTAATTGACCGGCTGTAGCGCCGGTCTCCTGACCGGCTGTAGTGCGGGCCTCCCGGCCCGCACCTGTTCCGAAGCGATTACGAAATCACGTGGATTGAGCACTAGAGCGGTTCCAGAGTTCATGTGCCGTTTTGAGGTTTGTGAAATGTGGCATTCGCCGCGGCGAATGCCACTCGGCCCTCCGCGGCGGGCTTTCTGGGTACTTCAACTCTGGAACCGCTGCAACGCTCAGAAGCTGGAATCACCGATTATTAATGCTTCTCCCGCCCGTCCGGCCCGCTACAATCGGTCTATGCGCAGCTGGTCCATTCCGCTGGGCCGTTGGATGGGCGTGGAGTTCCGCGTCCACGTCTTCTTCCCGCTTCTGGCGCTCGTCTTTCTGGGCCTCGGCGCCTCCACCGGATGGCCGCGCTGCCTGGGCCTCTTCCTGGCTCTGGTCATCGCTGTAGCCACACGCGAAACCGCCCGCCTTTTGGTAGCCGCCTGGTTCCAATTGCGGTTGCGCGCGGTGCTTCTGCTTCCTATCGGCGGACTCTTCGCCTACGCCAATCCTGAAAGCCAGAAAAACGCCAATCAGGGCGGCGCGCAATTTGCTCTGGCGCTCGCAGGTCCGCTGGCGAATTGGGCCACGGCGCTGGTTCTGGCAGCCGCCATCCTGGGCGCCAGCTCCAGTGTCCCGCTCTTCGCTGGGCCGCTTATCACCTCCGCCTATCTGCTGCGCAGTTTGGTTTGGATGCAGTTTTTCCTGGGCCTCCTTCACCTGCTGCCCGCTTATCCGCTGGACTGCGGCCGCCTTATCCGTTCCATCTTCGCTCGCAAACACGGCTTTGCGCTGGCTGGCCGCGCCGCGGCGGGCCTGGGCCAGGTTCTGGCCCTGGCTGCCATGTTGGCCGGCATCTTGCTCCGCGATCCCTGGCTCATCCTGGCCGGGTTCTTCATCATGATCGGCGCTCAAATTGATGATCAGGGCGTCTTCTTCCAGTCCGTGGTCGATACCGTCCGCATGCGCGAAGTCATGCTTACCGATTTCGCCACCCTCTCGCCCTCCGACACCCTCGCCGACGCTCTGCTGCGCTGCGTCCATTCCCTCCAGGACGAGTTTCCCGTGGTGCGCGGCCCGCAGTTGGTGGGCATCGTTAGCCGCCAGCGCATCGTCGATGCCCTGCGTAACGACGGCAACGGCTACATCCAGTCGGTCATGTCGCGCGCCTTTCAAGTGGCGCGGCCTGAAGACACGCTGGGCGCCACCATCCGCCGTCTGACCGTCGGCCATGGGATGGACCTCATTCCCGTCGCCGAGAGCGGCCGGGTCCTGGGCATCGTCAGCGTGCAAAACCTGATGAGTTCCATGTCCTTGCTGGCCGAGCAGCGCCGCATGGAGCGCGAGGAAGCCAAGTAACCGTTCGGAGATTGAAAGTGCCCATGGCCGCGGACGAAGACCAGCCTCTCGCGCCCGGCCTCTATCTTGTCGCTACTCCCATCGGCAACCTCGGCGACATCACTCTGCGCGCCCTCGAGGTCCTCCGCCGTGTGGACCGCATCGCGTGCGAAGACACCCGCCAGACGCAGAAGCTGCTCAACCACTTTCACATCGCCACGCCTACCGTCAGTTGTCATGAGCACAACGAGCACACCCGTGCCACGGAACTGATCCAAAACATAAAGGCCGGGAAGGCCATCGCTCTGGTCTCCGACGCCGGCACGCCTGCCATCAGCGATCCCGGCGCCTGGCTCGTCGCTGCAGCCATCGCCGCCGGCTTGCCCGTCATCCCTGTTCCCGGAGCCAATGCCGCCCTCAGCGCCCTCAGCGCCTCCGGCCTGCCCGCCGGCGGCTTCCATTTTCTCGGCTTCCTGCCGGAAAAAGCCGGCGCCCGCCGCACCCGCCTCGAAGCCCTCGCCCACGGAGCCTGCGCGCTGGCGCCAATTCTCGTCTTTTATGAAGCTCCGCACCGGATTCTCGAAACCCTGGCTGATCTCGAATCTCTTTGGGGACCTGATCTGCGCGTGGTCCTGGCCCGCGAGCTAACCAAGATCCACGAGGAGTTTCTGCGCGGAACCGTGGCCGCCGTGCGCCGTGACCTCGCCGCTCGCGACCGCATCCGCGGCGAAATCACCCTCCTCGTCGAGGCGCCGTCTCCCTTGAGTGCAGCGGCAGACGCGCAGGCCTCAACATCTGCTCACGAAAAGATCGCAAGCCGGGTGCAGCGTATACAGAGTGAGTACGGCCTGGACGAAAAAGAAGCTCTCAAGCGTGTGGCGCGCGAACTGGGCAAGTCAAAAAGCGAGATCTACCGCGAACTGCAGCGCGAGCGGGCGCGACACCGTTAAGGCTGTGACGCGCTTGGGCCTTTGCTTTCGTCTGCTCCCGGTTCCGCCAGTTCCGCCCTTCTTTCCATCTCCCGGATCTCTTCGATCAACTCCTCTACCCGCAGCCGATTCCGGTCGCTCACGTCCACGAAGCGGATGCCCACATGGTGCCGGTCATAGACGGCCTGGATGACGCCGCCGAGGCGAAAGGACAACCCGTTGAGGTAAAATCCCGTCTCCACGCGCGTGTAGATACCCAGCGGAAATGGGTTTACCGTGCGGATGAGACATCCGCCCACGCTCAAATCCAGGAGCCGCCCGTCCAGCCTGGACCCGGCTTTCACAAGATAAATCGACGCCCAAGCATCTACTTCGTGCCGGATCTGCGCGCGACGATTCCGCCGGACCGGCGCCGGGCCGGACCGCGCAGATGCGCCCGCCGGCGGCGCCACGCTGGCCTGCCCGGCGATGGCCTCAGCCGCAGCCAGTTTCTCCGCCTGTTCCTGCGCCTGCCTCACGGCCAGATCCTGCGCCTCTTGCCCCGCCAACTCCCGTTCCGCTTTTTCCGCCTTTTCTTGTGCTGCTTTTTCCGCCTTTTCCCGTTCCGTGGTTGCCTTATCCGCGGCTGCATCCCCGGCGGCGGCCTTATCCGCGGCTGTATCCCCGGCGGCGGCCTTTTCCGCGGCCTCCTTTTGGGCCTTGGCCGCCATGGCAGCCTCAAACTCGGAGAGTACCTCGGCCAACGCCTCCCGGCGGCGGGGAATCACGTCCACGAAGCGGATTCCAGCCAGATTCCTACCGTTAGTCCATTGGGTCACCCCGTTGAACCGGAAGGCGATTCCGTTGACCTTAAACGCAATCTCGACCCGGGCCATGGTTCCAACCGAAATACGCTCGCGAGTGCGTATCCGGCAGCCTTCCAGGCTCAAGTCGACGATGGTGCAGTTGAGCGAATGCCCATGGTCGATCAACAGAACCACCGAATCTGATTCCACCGCGTAACGCGGATGCGCGCGCCGGCCCGGCGGCCGGATCACTGGAGCTTCCGGCTTTACTTCCACTCCCATGGACTGCTCCGCCGCGTTGCCGGCAGGCTAACCCGGAAAGACGCCACAACGCGCCGCTCAACCAGGTTCCACGAATCGTCAGTGTCTACCCAGATTCGGTGCCCGCCCAGATTTGGTGCAGGCTCAGAATTGGTGATGCCCAAGATTGGCGCCCGCCCGGAATTGGTGTCCGCCCAGAATTGGTGCCCGCCCAGGATCAGTGCCCGCCCGCCTGCTGCCACGGCTCCACAGGCTCGGCCGGCTCCGCTTCCCGGCCCTGCAAACGGTCGTACTGATACACGTCCCCGGTCGTTCCCAGCGATTCGTTGTACAGACTGATCTCGCCTGTGAGCTCCTTGAGCTCCTCGCTGAATGCGTGAATGGAATGCAACTGGCTGGCCGTGGCCGGAATCTCGTATTGGGAGGTCTTAATGAACTTCTGGTAGCCCCGGTCCAGCAACCGCGCCACTTCCCCGTTCTCCAGCGCCCCAGGACTCACGGCGTAGGCAGCCGCATCCCCCTCCGCTACCAGAACCGCGCCCGCACCATGCTTGCTCACCACCATTCCTCCTGCAATTTCTGCAAAGGAAGCTACATCGAAGGAGTGGGCGCGCAGCAGCTCCAGCGTCTGATCGAAGTTCGGATGACGGGACTTTCTTTTCATGGTTGCTGTCCAATCTGGGAAAATAGTGCGGTAGGCAACGGCATCTTCCCCGTTCTTCCAATCTCGCACACCCCTGTTGCCGGTTGCAATTTTCCCATGGATGCCCCCACCGCCCAACCCGGTTCCCTCTTGACCGAGCGCATCGGCAATACACCCCTCGTCCGCCTCGACAATCTTGTCCGGCTGGATCCTCTGGTGCGCGGCTCCAAGGGCGTCGCCCTGCTCGGCAAAGCCGAGTGGGTGAATCCCGGCGGCAGCGTCAAGGACCGCGCCGCTTTGTCGATCGTCCGCGATGCCCGTGAGCGCGGCCTGTTGACGCCGGCGAAGACCCTCCTGGACGCTACCAGCGGCAACACCGGCATCGCCTTCGCCATGCTGGGCGCGGCTATGGGCTTTAAGGTGCATCTGGCCATGCCCGCCAACGTCTCTCCGGAGCGCAAGCGCATCCTGCGCGCCTACGGCGCCACCATTGACTGGACCGATCCCGATAAAAGCTCCGACGGCGCCATTTTGCGCGCTCGCGAGCTGGCTGCCAACGACCCGGACCGCTTCTGCTACGTGGATCAGTACTCCAACCAAGCCAACTGGCTGGCGCACTACCGCACCACCGGCCCCGAGATTTGGCGCCAGACCGCCGGCCGCATCACCCACTTTGTCGCCGGCCTCGGAACCAGCGGCACCTTCGTGGGCGTCACCCGCCGCCTTAAGGAGTTGAGTCCGGACGTGCAGGCCATCAGCATGCAGCCCGATTCGCCCTTCCACGGCCTCGAAGGCCTGAAGCATATGGGCACCTCCATCGTCCCGCCCATCTACGATCCGCTTTTGGCCGACCGCCAGATGGCCGTCGAAACGGAAGCCGCCTATTCCATGGCTAAGCAGCTCGCGCGCGAGGAAGGCCTGCTGGTCGGCATCTCGGCCGCCGCGGCCGTCGTGGCCAGCCTCCGCATCGCCCGGGAAGAGGCCGCCGCCGGCCGTCAGGCCTTTATCGTGACCGTCCTACCCGACGCCGCCGACAAGTACTTGTCCGAACATTTCTGGGAGGAGGATGGATGGGCATACTCCATATAAGCCGCGCCGTTTATCGGGAGCTTCGCGCCCACGGCGAGGAAACCTATCCCCACGAGTGCTGCGGCGCCCTGCTTGGCCGCCCCGGCCCGGACGGCTGGCTCGTCGCTGCCGCTCTCCGCGCCGGCAATATCCGCACCGACTCCGCCCACAACCGCTATCAGATCGCGCCGGCCGAGCTGGTTCGCATCGAGCGCGAAGCCCGCCGCCAGGGCCTCGAGATCGCCGGCTTTTACCACTCCCACCCCGACCACCCCGCCCAGTGGTCTCCAACCGACTTCGCTGAGGCCCATTGGATCGGCTGCTCCTACGTCATTACCGAAGTGGCCCACGGCAAAGCCGCTCAAACCAACTCCTTCCTGCTCGCCGGCCGCACCGAGGAGAACAAGCAATTCGAGCCGCAGACCATCCGCATCGATGATGAATGCATCGCTCCGGAACCCTCCTGAATCCAACCAACAGGCGGAGAAAAGCCGGCCAGGACCCTGCACATGACCATCTTCATCCCCACTCCCTTGCGCCCGTTTGCCGGCGGCCAGCAGGCCGTCGAAGTCGGCGCGGCCACCGTGGCGGACGCGCTCGCCGGCCTTACTCAGGCGTATCCCGAGCTGCGCAACCACCTCTTCACCGCCGAAGGCAAGCTGCGCGCCTTTGTTAACCTGTATCTGAACGACGAGGATGTGCGCTATCTCCCCGCCAAGGAAAACTCAGCCGTAACCGCCGCCGACACGCTCTCCATCATCCCCTCCATCGCCGGCGGGAATGGCCGTCCAGGTTCGCCGCGGCGAACGCCTGCGGCGGGACTGGCCGTCCAGGCGGACGCGCCTGCGGCGCATGAGCGCTGAATCCCACGCACGGAATCGTTGACACGAGGGAAAATATGGCCGCAACTACCGAATCCGTCGCCCTTCCCGAGCTCACCACCGACGATCTCGCCCGCTACTCGCGCCACCTGATCCTGCCCGAGGTGGGCATGGAAGGCCAGCAGCGTCTGAAAGCCGCGAGCGTGCTTTGCGTGGGCGCCGGCGGCCTCGGTTCTCCGCTCGCCCTTTATCTCGCCGCGGCCGGCGTCGGCACCCTGGGCCTGGTGGACTTCGACGCCGTCGATGCCAGCAATCTCCAGCGCCAGATCATCCACTCCACCCGCGACATCGGCCGTAAAAAGCTCGACTCCGCCGAAGAAAAACTCCGCGCCCTCAATCCCGCGCTCAACGTCGTCAAGCACGAGACCATGCTCTCCAGCGCCAACGCCCTCGACATCCTGAAGGATTACGACATCGTCGCCGACGGCACTGACAACTTCCCCACCCGTTACCTGGTCAACGACGCCTGTGTCCTGCTGGGCAAGCCCAATGTCTACGGCTCCATCTTCCGTTTCGAGGGCCAGGCCAGCGTCTTCGCCACCAAAGATGGCCCCTGCTACCGCTGCCTCTATCCCGAGCCGCCCCCGCCCGGCCTGGTTCCCAGTTGTGCCGAGGGCGGCGTGCTGGGCATTCTGCCCGGCCTGGTCGGCGTCATTCAGGCCACTGAGGTCATCAAGCTCATCCTCGGCAAGGGCGAACCGCTCATCGGCCGCCTGCTCCTCGTCGACTCCCTCGGCATGCGCTTCCGTGAGCTCAAGCTGCGCAAAAATCCCGACTGCCCCGTCTGCGGCCCCCACCCCACCGTCACCCGGCTCATCGACTACCAGCAGTTCTGCGGCGTCGCGCCCGCGACTCAACAGGAACAACCGGTGAAGAACGGCATTCCCCAGCTCACCGTCAAGGAGCTCAAGCAACGCCTCGACGCAGGCGAGGATCTCTTCATCCTCGACGTTCGTGAGCCCTTCGAGTACCAGATCGTCAACCTCGGCGGCAAGCTCATCCCCCAGAACGACGTGCCCCAGCGGCTGGCCGAGATCGACCGCGATCGCGAAATCGTGGTGCAGTGCAAGTCCGGCGGGCGCAGCCAGCGCATCGCCGAGTTCCTCGCGCAGTCCGGCTACCCCAACGTGAAGAATCTCGCCGGCGGCATCCTCGCCTGGGCCGACCAGATCGACCCCAGGATGCCGAAGTACTAACGAACCCGAAATCGACCGCACTCGTTGCGCCCCACCGGTCTTGCTTGCATACTGAGAGGCATGAGCCTCGAATCCCCTGTTCTGTCCGGCAGTGATGTGCGCCTTGAGCCACTTCAGTTAAGCCATCTCGACGGCCTGGTCGCCGCGGCTGCGGCTGACCCCTCGCTCTATCAATGGAGCCCCGTCCCCCAGGGCAAAGACGAGGTGGCCCGATACATTGAAACCGCGCTGGCCTGGCGCCGGGCGGGCACAGCCCTGTCCTTCGCTACCGTCCGCATTGCCGACGGCGCCGTGCTCGGCTCCACGCGCTTCTTTGGCATCGAGCGATGGGCATGGCCCCAGGGCCATCCCCGCCACAACCGCAGCCATCCTGACGTCTGCGAGATCGGCTACACCTGGCTCACGCGCGCGGCCATCCGCACCGCCGCCAACACGGAAGCTAAATTCCTGATGCTGACTTATGCGTTCGAATCATGGCAGGTGCTGCGCGTTTGCCTGCACACCGACACGCGCAACCAGCGTTCACAAGCCGCCATCGAACGCATCGGCGGAAAGTTGGAAGGGGTTCTGCGCGCCCATCGCATGGCCGCCGATTTTATTCCCCGCGACTCGCTTCGCTACTCCATCCTCGCGTCCGAATGGCCGGAGATCAAGCTCCGCCTCCAGCGGCGTCTGCTCCTGGCCTAACCGCCCGTCCGCTCACGGCGCTTCCGCCGCCGCGCTCTTGCCGTTCTCCTCCATCTTGCCGAAGATCATCTTGCCGCTTGCTGTTTGCAGCACGCTGGTCACGGAAATCTCCACCGGCTTGCCGATCAGTTTGCGCGCGTGGTCCACCACCACCATGGTCCCGTCGTCCAGGTACCCAACCCCCTGGTTGTACTCCTTGCCTTCCTTCAGGATCAACACGTTCATCCGCTCGCCGGGCAGCACCACCGGCTTCAGCGCGTTGGCCAGGTCGTTGATGTTCAGCACTTCCACGTGGTGCAGGTGGGCCACCTTGTTCAGATTGAAGTCGTTGGTCACCACCTTGGCCTCCCACTTCTTGGCCAGCTCCAGCAGCTTCAGGTCCACCTCGCGGATCGACGGAAAATCGTCGGGCACGATCTGCACCTGGACGTTTTCGTTGGCTTGCATTCGTTGCAGCATGTCCAGGCCCCGCCGGCCTCTTTGCCGCTTTGACCCGTCGGTCGAGTCGGCCACCACTTGCAACTCGCGCAGCACGAACTCCGGCACTACGATCGACCCGTCGATGAATCCGGCCTCGGCAATGTCGGCGATCCGCCCGTCGATGATCACGCTCGTATCCAGAACCTTCGAGCTGCGCCGCGCCGGCCGGTCGCCGGTGAAGATTGTCCCCAGCGCCGCCGGGTTCAGCAGGTCGCCCTTGCTGGCCCCCACCAGCAATCCCACATAGGTCATCAGCAGCAGCACGAAGATTTGCAGCACTGCCGAGGTCGAGCTGGTGAGGGGCGCCGAACGCAGCACCAGGCAAAACAGCGCCGCGCCGATGATGCCCAAAACGCTGCCTGCAACCGCGCCGATCAGCCGCCGCAGGGTGAGCGCCCGCACCCGCACCTCGAACACGATTACGGCGCCGGCCGCCCCGGCTCCAACAACCGCGCCCAGCCATCCTGCTTGAATGCCGAAGGGACGCAGAAAATAACAGACTACGGCCAGCAGAATCACAAATAAAAGACGAATCAGAACCAGGTCCATATTAGCCAACTTCCGCTGGCAGAGAAGGATTTACGCCAGCCGGAGCATAATTCGCAAGTATGCCTACGGCCTTCCGCAATCGTCAAGTATCCGTTGTGAGCCCTGAAGATTGGGTCCGTAGAAATGGAGAAGCTACTGCGGAAATTATACTTCCGCCGCTCTTTGGGTTCACTTAAGAAATGATCTCAAGCCATCACCGTCAGCGGGAATTGGAGAACCGCCGTAAAAAAACCTCTCTCCCGGAATTTCTGCCTTGACAACTCGCCTGCTTTGTGTGTTACATTTGGTAACACTATGAGCAGTAACACTCATCCCGGCCATGATCCCGCCGATCTTGGCGAGCTTGAACGCAGCATCCTCTCCGTCGTCTGGCGCCAGGGCGCGCTGACCGCCGAGCGGGTGCGCGAAGAGCTCGGCCGCCCCCTCAAGGACTCGACCGTTCGCACCGTTCTGCGCCGGCTTGAAGAAAAGGGCTACGTGGCGCACTCGGTAGAAAACCGCACCTTTCTCTACCGGCCGGCGGAGACGCGCCAGCGCGTGGCCGGCCGCGCCGCCAAGCGCATTGTGGACTGGTTTTGCGAGGGCTCGGTAGAGGCGCTGCTGGTGGGCATGGTCGATTCAAAGATGCTCGACCACGCGGAGTTGCAGAAGCTGGCCGATCGCATCGCTTCCACGCAAGCAACCGCCGGCGAGCCCCAAACCAGGGTCCACAAAAAGGAGGGAAAGCGATGATTCCGGCCGTTCTCCCCGTCCTGCTCGAAGCGGCTTTGCGCGCGTTGGCGGCCGCAGTGGTAGTTTGGGCCGTGTTGCGCTTGCTGCGCGTCCGCAACGTGCCCGCGCAAAAAACCGCCTGGAGCCTGGTGCTCGCGGCCGCGCTGACCATGCCTTTTGCGATGCGCTGGCTGCCCTCTGTTGGCGCCATCCGCCTGCCCGCGATTACCCCGCTGGCGCTCAGCTCCACCCACGCGGCGGCCTGGAATCCGTCCCCGTCCGCAGCGTGGTCCGCGTCCAGCGCTGCGCACACCGCCGCGCCCGCCGGGGCAGCGGTTCTGCGCGCCGCCGCCTCAGAGCGCTCTTCCTCGCCGCCATTCGCCGAGCCAGGCACTGAAAGCGCGGACCCGGCGAACGCGACCCTAAGCGGCGCCGACCTCGCCGCGCGGAACGCTGCTGCCACACCCCCACCAGAGCAGCCTGCGCACGGTTTCTGGCTGGCCCGCCTGCCCATGCTCGCGTGGCTCCTATACCTCGCAGTCGCTGGAGTCTCGCTTCTGCGCCTTATGGCTGGCCTTGCCGTTGCTCTCCGCCTTTGGTTCACGGCGCAGCCGGTTCCTGACATTGAACTGGCACAGATCCCGCCCGGCACTCGCGTGCGCTCCAGCCGCCGCGTGGCCTCGCCGGTCAACGTCGGCTCGGGCATTGTGCTCCCCGCCGGTTTCCGTGCCTGGGACGCTGAAAAGCTGCGCATTGTGCTGGCGCATGAACGTTCCCACGTCCGCCAGGGCGACTTCTATCTGCAACTGTTCGCCAGCCTCTACGCGGCGCTCTTCTGGTTCAGTCCGCTGGGCTGGTGGCTCAAGCGTAAACTCTCCCAACTGGGCGAGGCCATCGGCGACCGCGCCGGCCTTCAGCAGGCCGCCAATCGCCCCGCTTATGCCCGCTTGCTGCTCGAATTCGCGGCTCACCCGCGCCCCACCCTCACAGGAGTCGCCATGGCCCGCACAGGAAATCTCGCTCCCCGCATCGAGCTCTTGCTCAACGATTCCATCTTTCACCAGGCTTTTGCGGCCGGCCGCCGCCGCGCCGTGCTGGCCCTCTTGCTGGTTCTCGCAGTTCTCTTCGCCTCCGCTGCGCAGGTCCGCGTCCAGGCTGCCGGCCAAACCCCATCGCCAGCGGACCCGCCGCAATTGACCTCGCAGGAGCAGGCGCAGTCTTCTCAGCCTGTAACCGGCGTCTCCCACCCGCCCGATCAGCCCATTACCACTGACCAGGCGCCAACGCCTACGCCGGCTCCCGCGCCCGAGGCAGCACCGTCTCCCGCGCCATCCCCTGCGCCTGACGCCGCGCCTGCGCAGCCGGCTCCGCCCGCTACGCAAACCATCGCCGTTCCCCCCATCCCGCCCATACATATAGAAGTTCCGCCGATTCCGCCTATTCATGTGCAAGTTCCACCCATGCCCGATCTCAACGCGTTAATCGATGCGGCGCTCAGCAAGGAAAGGGCCGCCATCGAGCAGGGCCGCATCTTCAGCGGCTACTCATGCTTCGATTCAGATGGTGGCGATGCCTGGGCGCTGGTCAATGGGCCAGGCCAGCCGCAGATGCACGTTCCCTGCTCGCAGCAAATGATCGCGTATGGCGAAGCGAGCAAGGAAATCGACCAGGCGCGCAAGATGGCGCACGGCCCGTTCCTCTGGTTCGAGCACAACGGTAAGTCCTACATCGTGGATGACCCCGCCGTCGTGGCGCAGATTGAGGCCGCCGAAAAGCCCATCGACGATCTGCGCACCGAGATGCGCGCGCTCCGCGATCAACAGCGCGAGCTCAGCCGGCAGTTGCGGCAGCAGGTCCTCCAACATCGCCAGGTTGAAATTCCCAAGCCCGACCTCTCCAAAGAGTGGGCCGATCTGAACGCGGCCGTCGCCAGCCTCAAGGCCAGCAAGGGAAACATGATCAGCCAGCAGCAGTTGATGCAGTTGCAGCTTAAGATCAATGAAATCCAGGGCCGTCTGAGCAGAGCCGAAAGCGGTTTTTATGCGCAAGACAGCCCCTGGGGCGCAGCCCTGAGCAAGCTCGGCAAGCAGGAGGGCGAACTGGGCGCCGAGCAAGGCCGTCTGGGCGGGGAAATGGCCCGCATCGCCGCCGGGAACCAGGCGAAGATCGGCGCCATCATCGCCCAATCCCTGCGCGACGGTAAAGCCAAGCCCGTCCACTAACAACTGCCGAAGGCAGGAGAAACTCCGGCCCTGCCCGCTCTACGCCATCTATCTATTTCTCCACCACCGCCTTGGACAGATTTCTGGGCCGGTCCACGTCGACGCCGTGTTCGAGAGCCATAAAGTAGGCGAATAGTTGCAGCGGCACGACCTCTAAGATTGGCAGCAAATACTCAGAGGCCGGCTCAACAAAAACGCAATCGCTGACCACGTTCGCAACCTCCTCATCGTCCGCGTTGGCCAGCGCAATAACGCGGGCTCCTTGCGTCTTCATCTCGCCCAGCAGTTGCAGCGTCTTCTCGTAGCGCACCACCGAGGCTTCCAGTGCGCGGTCCACCGTGGCCAGCACCACCAGCGGAACACGGTCGCCGACCAGCGCGTTGGGGCCGTGCTTCAGCTCGCCCGCCGGGCAGCCCTCGGCATGCACGTAGGAGGATTCCTTCAGCTTGAGCGCGCCCTCGCGGGCGATGGCGTAGTGAATGCCGCGGCCGAGGTAGAGAAAGGTCGAGGCGGTATTGTATTTGGCGGCGAGAACGACCGCCTTCCGTCGCCAGGCGCCGAGTTGGGATTCGAGCTTGGCCGGCACTTCGAGCAACTCGCGGATGCGCACGGCCAGCGCGGCGGAATCCATGCGGCCCAACCGCGCGCCCTCGTAGAGCGCCAGCAGGTAGAGCGCGGCCAACTGGCAGGTGAAGCTTTTGGTGGCGGGAATCGCTTTCTCAGGCCCCGCGGCCAGCAGCATGGAGACATCGGCCTCGCTGGCCATGGTGGAGGCGGCGGCATTGGTGATGGCGAGGGTCTTGTGGCCCTGGCGGCGCGCTTCACCCAGCGCGGCCAGCGTATCGCTGGTTTCACCCGACTGCGAGAGCACTAAAACGCTGGGATGGCGCGCATCAATGGCGTCACGGCCTCCGCGGCAACAGTATTCGCTCGCGTATTCCACATCCACGGCCAGGCCGCAAAGGTCTTCGAGCAGAATTTCGGCGTAAAGGCCGCTGTGGCGGCTGGAGCCGCTGGCGGCAATCAAAATCTCGCCTGCCGGGTTAGGCCAGCCGGCAAGCCGCGCGGCCACCTCCGGCTTAAGACCCTGGCCGTCGAGATAAAGGGCGAGCGTGCGGCGCAGGGCCTGGGGCTGTTCGTAGATTTCCCGCAACATCTCGTGGGCAAAGCTCGGCATGTTTCGTGATTCCGATCCAACCAACAGGGCTTGCGGGCACAGCGGCCAAAGTGGCCGCGGAAGGGAATCTTTACGGCCCGCCTTCTCCGCTCTTTCCCGGAAGAGCGTTCCTGTGTCATGCTTGCACGTATGGGAAACAAAGACAAAGGCAGAAAAGAAACCAAGAAGGCGCCGAAACCGAAACCCAAGCCCGAGCCCGGGCGCAAGCGTGAAGTATTCACGCCGGCGCCGCCGCCGAAGTAGGGTTCACGCAGCCGCCCGCCGGCCGAGAATGCCCGATCACGCAAGGGCCCTCCCGCGGGAGGGCCTTTGGCATTGATTCTCCACCTCACGGCCGCCTGGGAGGTGTCTGAGGAGGCATGGGCGGCAATGCCGAAATATCCAGGTTGTGCATCACTTCGATCTGCCACTGTCCCGCGTTCTTGACCATCACGAAGCTCAGCAGCCCGTTGCGTGGCGGCCGCGGGTTTCCCGCGCCGTCCGTTGCCCCGGTCATCTCCCAGCGCACGTCAACCGACGCGATATCGGGGCGGAGAAATCGGACCCTTACGTCGGTATATTTCTGGTGGCTGTCTTTGAATATGGTGGCGAACATGGGAGCGTGAAACTCCTCGATCCAGGAGCGCCCACTGCCGCCTGTCCCGCGCCAATTGGTGAAATCGGCGTCCGGCGCAAACAAGGCCGCGAACGCCTTCGCGTCGTGCGCATTCCATGCCGCCATGAAACCATCCACGACAGCGTGCACCGCATGGTTGTCCGTGGACGGGTTGGATTGGCCAAACAAGCTCGCCTTCGATGAAGGAAGTATAAGACAAAGCGCCAGGCAGAATGTGCCGATTCCGCGCATAACCCCTCCGGTTCACGCAAGGATAATCGAAATGCGGATTGGGCCGCAAATGAGGCTGCGTAGAGCGGCTGAGTCGAACGGCAAAAAGCCCTCCCCCGCAGAGAGGAGGGCCTTTGTTGTGCTTGATCGAGCGCTTAGGCTACGACTTCAATGCCCATGGAGCGCGCGGTGCCCTTGATGCTCTTGATCGCCGCGTCGATCGAGGCCGCGTTCAGGTCGGGCATCTTCTGCGTAGCGATCTCGCGCACCTGCTTTTCGGTCACCGTGCCCAGCTTTGTCTTATTGGGAGTGCCCGAGCCCTTTTCAATGCCGGCAGCCTTCTTCAGCAGCACCGCCGCCGGGGGAGTCTTGGTCACAAAGCTGAAGCTTCGGTCGCCATAGACGGTAATGACCACCGGAATGATCAGCCCCGCCATGTCTTTCGACTGCGTGCGCGCGTTGAACTGCTTGCAAAACTCCATGATGTTCACTTGCGCCTGGCCCAGCGCCGGGCCAACCGGAGGCGCGGGCGTGGCCTTGCCCGCGTCGATCTGCAACTTCACGTATCCCGTAATTCTCTTTGGAGGTGCCATGATTCGATCCCTTCGGAACTAGCTGCTAGCTTCTAGCTGCTAGCTACTAGCTTGTCTGTTTCTGTTCCAGATTTTGAGGTCGTAACTATCTGCTTTGCTCCAACCGGCGCCTGCTAGAAGCAGCCAACCAGCTAGAAGCTAGGAGCTAGAAGCTGCATTACTCAATCTTTTCCACTTTCCCGAACTCCAGTTCGACAGGCGTGGAACGGCCGAAGATCGTCACCATGACCTTAAGCGTCTCGCGGTCTTCGTTGATCTCGTCCACGACCCCGTTGAAGTTGGCGAACGGCCCGTCGGTGATGCGCACTTGCTCGCTCTTTTCAAACTTGATCTTAAGCCGCGGCTTCTCCTTGGCGGTCTCGGAGCGGAACAGAATCGAGCTGACCTCCTCCTCTGACAGCGCTACCGGCTTATCCCCCGTGCCCAGAAATCCCGTTACCTTGGGCGTGTCCTTCAACACGTGCCAAAGTTCATTGTCCAGGTCCATCTCCACCAGCACGTAACCGGGCAGGAACACCCGCTCCACAGTGCGCTTCTTGCCGTTGACGATCTCCGTCACCGGCTCGGTGGGGATCATCACGCGCCCCACGCGCTCTTTCAATCCAAACGCTTGCACGCGGCTCTCGATCGACTCGCGCACTTTGCGCTCAAAGCCCGAGTAAGCGTGCAGAATATACCACTTGAAGCGTTCGTTCCGCGCCGGCTGCGGCTCCGCCTGGGTTGTTTCCGGTTCAGCGGGTTGTTCTAACTCATCTGCCATTCTCTGTTCTCTTTTCCGGTTGCGCCTGCCCTTACATTCCGCTCAGTTTATTCAGTAACCCGCCCACGCTCAGCCTGAATATATAGTCCACCACAAAGAAAAAGAGGCCGAAGATGAACACCGTGATGACCACCACCACCGTCGTCACTTCAACCTCCTTGCGTGAGGGCGCGACCACCTTGCGCATCTCAGCGCGCACATCGCTTAGAAAGCGCTTAAAGTCCGTCCACCAGCCCAGCGCATTGCCTGAAAACTCCTGCAGAGCCCCCGGCTCCTGCCGTTTGGCGGAACGTTCTTCGCCCCTCTCAATTGCCGTCTTCGGTGCCATACTTCAATCCTTCTCCAGGGTTCAGGTTTCAGGTGTCAGGTTTCAGTCTGTTCTTCGCCCGGCTCAGCCCCATCGCTTTCCCTGCAACGCTCTCACTGACCCCTGAAACCTGAACCCTGGAACCTGAAACCTCGGTCTGGCAGGGGCGGAGGGATTCGAACCCCCAAGTCCGGTTTTGGAGACCGGCAGTTTGACCGTTGAGCTTACGCCCCTAAATACAGCTATTAGCTTTCAGCTATCAGCTTTCAGCTCACTCGTGGGGAGCTCTGAATCTTGGTTCTCCCACGGCACAAGCTGATAGCTGACGGCTGAAAGCTGACGGCTGCTTTACTTCGACTCCTTGTGCGCAGTGTGCTTGCGGCAGCGGTTGCAAAACTTTTTGAGTTCCAAACGGCCCGTAACTGTCTTCTTGTTCTTGGTCGTCGAGTAGTTCCGCTCCTTACACTCCGTGCACTGCAATGTCACAATTTCCCGCATTCCTAAATCCTTTCCAGCTTTCAGCTCTCAGCTTTCAGCTTTCAGCCCGCGGCGTAGCGCCTGAGCTGATGGCTGATAGCTGACGGCTGATAGCTCGCTACTACTTCACAATCTCCGAGATCGTGCCCGCGCCCACCGTGCGTCCGCCTTCGCGGATCGCGAACCGCAAGCCCTTCTCCAGCGCCACCGGCGTAATCAGCTCCACCTGCAACTGCACGTTGTCGCCCGGCATCACCATCTCCACGCCCGCCGGCAGCTCCGCCACCCCCGTCACGTCCGTCGTCCGAAAGTAAAACTGCGGCCGGTAGCCCTTGAAAAACGGCGTGTGACGCCCGCCCTCTTCCTTACTCAGCACGTACACCTCGCCCTTGAACCCCGTGTGCGGCGTGATCGAACCAGGCTTGGCCATCACCATCCCCCGCTCCACGTCCTCCTTCGGAATGCCGCGCAACAGCAGACCCGCGTTGTCCCCCGCCAGGCCCTCGTCCAACTGCTTCTTGAACATCTCCACGCCGGTAACCACCGTCTTCCGGGTCTCGCGGAAGCCCACGATCTCCGCGTCCTCGCCCACCTTCACCTTGCCCCGCTCGATCCGGCCCGTGACCACCGTCCCGCGTCCGGAGATTGAGAAGATGTCTTCAATCGGCATCAGGAACGGCTGATCCACCGCCCGCTGCGGCAGCGGCACGTACTTGTCCACCGCCTCCATCAGCTCGTCGATCTTGGCCTCCCACTGCGCCTCCCCGTTCAACGCCCCCAACGCCGAGCCCCGAATCACCGGCACGTCGTCGCCCGGAAACTGGTACTTCGACAGCAGCTCGCGCACTTCCATCTCCACCAGGTCGGTCAGCTCCTCATCCTCCACCGCGTCGCACTTGTTCAGAAACACCACGATGCAGGGCACCCCCACCTGCCGCGCCAGCAGCACGTGCTCTTTGGTCTGCGGCATCGGCCCGTCCGTAGCCGCCACCACCAGAATCGCTCCGTCCATCTGCGCCGCGCCCGTAATCATATTCTTGATGTAATCGGCGTGGCCGGGGCAGTCCACGTGCGCGTAGTGCCGGTTGGCCGTCTCGTACTCCACGTGCGCCGTCGCAATCGTGATGCCCCGCTCCCGCTCCTCGGGCGCGTTGTCAATCGAGTCGAACGAGCGGAACACAATCTTGGGGTTGTGCTTCTGCAACACCTTCGTGATGGCCGCCGTCAGCGTGGTCTTGCCGTGATCGATGTGACCGATCGTGCCCACGTTCACGTGCGGCTTGCTGCGGTCAAACTTTTCCTTCGCCATTGCTCTCGAGTCCTCCGTCGAACCTGCTTGCCTAAAGCTTGTAGCCAGGAGCCTGTAGCCGGTAGCACAGAAATAAAGCTACGGGCTACTGGCTACAGGCTACCGGCTCATTTCCCCTGCGCCCGCCACAATTGCTCAACCCGCCCATGCTCAAGCTGACAACTGATCACTGACAACTTGCCTTTCAGTAATACGCATACGCCTTAAAATACCTCTGCCGCAATTCCAGCGGCACCTTTTCCACCAGCCGCAAATACCGCTCACGCGTCAGCGCCTGGTCTGAAACCGGCAGCGCCTGGTAGAGCGCAATCGCTTCCTTGCCCAGCAGCCCGCGCTCCAGAATCTTCTCGTACTCGCGGACCCTCAGCCTGGCCTTGCTCACGCGATTCAGGAAGACTTCCACGTCGCGCGCATCGAACGCCGCGTCGATCAACGCATGGAGCCTCGCATATCCTTGCTCATCCCGTACTGCGATCGCCGCCTGCTCAAACATCTTCATCCTCGCGAATCAGCCCGTAGCCTGCAGCTTGTAGCCCGTAGCCTGTAGCCTGTAGCCTGTAGCCTGTACTTGTAGCCCGTTGCTCAATCCTTCTCACGCAAGCCGCGCCGGCTTGATTCCCCACTCGCTCTAGCTACCGGCTACTGGCTACCGGCTCGATTCTGGAGCGGGAGACGGGGCTCGAACCCGCGACCAACAGCTTGGAAGGCTGTGACTCTACCACTGAGTTACTCCCGCCCAAAAACCAGCTTCTAGCTCTTAGCCGCCAGCTTTTAGCTTTTTCTCGCCTCTGCCTGCCTCATCGGCCAGATCCGCCTCCGCACAGGCTAGAAGCTAAAAGCTAGAAGCTAGAAGCTAGTGGCTGATTTCTGGAGCTGATGACCAGGATTGAACTGGTGACCTCTCCCTTACCAAGGGAGTGCTCTACCAACTGAGCTACATCAGCCCTCTTAAACCCAGCTTCCAGCTTCCAGCTTCTAGCCACTAGCTTCTAGCTCCGTTCTGCAGGCGCCAGCCACCTCGGCTCAACCCCGCAACCACAAGCTAGAGGCTAGCAGCTCGAAGCTAGCGGCTAGTTTTTTCTCCATCCCTGCGAATCTTCTCCGCATGCCGGGCTAAAACCGTGCGCAACACTAACCCGCCGATGACGATGAGCGGAATCAGCCTCATCTCCACCGGTTTGCTTACTGCGATGAACTTATCTTCGCTCAAATCAAACCACGGTAAAGCAACCAAAATCTTGCTCTCGCCCATGGTGAACCAAACCAGCGCCGCCAAAATCGCGAACAGCACTATGGCCGTCCAGAACTTCCGATCCAAATCCGAACCGGCTTCAAGGCCCGTCATCTTGCGCTTTTGAGCGGCGCTTTCAACTCCCTGCTGCCGCGCTTGGCGCATTGCCATCCCTCAAACTCAGTTCCCAGCCAATAGAACCGACTGCTCACTGCCCACTGATCCCTAGTCCCTACGTCCCTAGTCCCTGCTTTTATGGTGCACAGGGGAGGATTCGAACCTCCGTAGCTCGCAAGGAGCGGCAGATTTACAGTCTGCTGCCATTAACCGCTCGGCCACCTGTGCCCTACCAACCCCCGATTCGCCACCTTCCGCGCACGCCGCAACCTCCGGAAACCTCCGGCGTGTCCGAGCATGCGCCTAAAGTAGGATTGCCACGGCGGACCGGTGACGGAAGCCTTCCTCCTCGACGGCCGGCTCTTGCCGCTTCCGTTCTGACCGTTTCAGAACCCGCTTCCGGCTTCCTTTCCGTGGAGCTGGCGAAGGGATTTGAACCCCCGACCCTCTGATTACAAATCAGATGCTCTACCAGCTGAGCTACGCCAGCCCACCCTGCAGGAAGGCAGCTCCAGAGGCCCAAAGCACGCGCGGACACACGACCGCTTCGCGCATACGTTGGCTCAAAAACTAAGGTTAGCATACGGCGGCAGGGCGAGCAAACACAGGGAGCGGGTCAGGGATCGGCGACTTCCACGGGCCTTACGAGCAGTGGCCAAACAGCACAACTGACCAAAACCGTCCCAGAGCCGTCCCAGAGAGGTCTTTGACCCGTTCGCCGGCTCCTCTTACCCGCGGCCTCGCCGCGAGCCATGAAATTGCCGGGTGCCCATCCCCGCCGTAGCCTTGTCGCGGCAAGGGTCGGAAAGCACGAACCTCCGCAATCGTCACCCTCCCCTCAAGCCGCCGCAGCAACTTTGGTGGTCAGCTCGACCCCCAACGCCTTCATGACCGCCAGCGTAGTCTTCAGCGTCGGATTTCCCTTCTCGCTGAACGACCGATAGAGCTGCTCCCGAGACAGTCCCGTCTGGCTGGCAATCTGCGCCATCCCTTTGGCCCGCGCCACAACCCCCAGCGCATGAGAAATGTAGGCAACATCGTTAGTCTGAAACGCCTCCGCCATGAACACCGCAATGGCCTCGTCCGATCCGAAGTCCTCGGCAGGATCGTAGGGGTGCAATTTCTCACGCTTGGTTTTCTTCGCCATTTTCGAAAAGTCTCGGTTTGCTTGAATTCGATCATCGCGACATCTGTAGTTTATAAACTACCACATTTGAGCCCTCATGTGTAGGGGCGTCTTTCTCCATAAATTCGAGGCCGCCTTCAAGGTTTCACCTGTGCCATAATCATGTCATGGCCGTCCGTACCACCGTCGATATTCCCGTACCCCTCCACGACCGTCTCCGCGACCGCGCCGAGCGTTCCGGCACCTCCATCCGTTCCCTCATTGTCCGCGCGCTCGAAGAGACCTACGCGGAACCCCAAAAAGGCCGGCGTGTAACCGGCCCTCTCATTCGCGGCAAGGGCAAACGAGGTCCCCTCTACCCCGGAGACGAGAACCCGCATGACCTTGTTATTTTTTGACCTCAACGTCTGGCTTGCGCTCTCCGACGCCGGAAATTTCCACAACGCAACTGCCTGGGCATGGCTCAATCGCCTCCCCGCAGATGCCCGCCTCATATTCTCCCGTTACACGCAGCTTGGCCTGCTTCGCCTCCTCACCAACACCGCTGTTATGGGCGACCAGACATTGACGCTGAGCCAGGCCTGGGCTGTCTACGACCGCTGGCTCGAAGACCCTCGCGTCGAGTTCTACCCCGAGCCGCGCGGCCTCGAAGCTGCATTCAGACAAGCCACTCGTCCTTTCTCCGCCCAAAAAGCCACGAAATGGGTGGGGGATTGCTGGCTGCTGGCCTTTGCGGAAACCGCCTCGGCCGGACTCGTTACCTTTGATCGGGCGTTGTACGAGTCTGCCCGCAAGCAAGGCAACCCCGCCGTCCTGCCAGTCTGAGCGGCCAAACGGCTGTGCGGCCTCGTCCGCCCGCACCCAAACTGCTACCCTCAAAGCATGAAATTCGGGGTTCTGGTCTTTCCCGGTTCCAACTGCGACCACGACACCTACCACGTGATCGCCGAGGTCGCGCGCCAGCCCGTCACCTTTCTCTGGCACGACTCGGAAGATCTCGCCGGCGTCGATGCGGTCCTCGTCCCCGGCGGCTTCTCCTACGGCGATTACCTGCGCACCGGGGCGATTGCGCGCTTCTCCCCGGTGATGCAATCGGTAAAGAAGTTCGCCGCGGGCGGAGGTCTGGTGCTGGGCATCTGCAACGGCTTTCAGATTCTCACCGAGTCAGGCCTGCTGCCCGGTGCGCTGATGCGCAATGCCGGCCTCAAATACATCTGCAAGCAGATTCACCTGCGCGTCGAAACCGCCAACAGCCCCTTCACCCACGGCCTGACCAGGGGTGAGGTTTTGCAGATGCCCATCGGGCACATGGAGGGCAACTACTTCTGCGCGCCCGAGGTGCTCCATCGCCTGGAGGACGAGGACCGCATCGCCTTCCGCTACTCGACGCCGGCCGGCGAGATCACGCCGGAGGCCAATCCCAACGGCTCGCTCAGCAACATCGCGGGGATTCTGAACGAAGGGCGGAATGTTTTGGGCATGATGCCCCATCCCGACCGCTCCAGCGAACCGCTGCTGGGCTCGGCCGACGGCTGGAAGCTCTTTGCCTCCATGGTCGAGGCCTTGGCGGCTCGCTGAGGTTCCGTTGCCGTCCGGCAGAAGCAGCGAACCTGCTCCGAAGGGTTAAACTTCACTTCGGCTAAAGTGCTTGCGTGAGAACTGGACGCGCCCGCTAACTCGCGACGTCGCGAAGCGACGCCAACTCGCCGCTTTTGTCCCCTAAACAGGCTTCATCAAGCAACCTGGACTGGGCGGCAGTAGTTCTCACGCAAACGCTACAACCCCAGCCCGCCATCCACCACCAAAATCTGCCCGGTGACAAAGCTCGGCCCCGTGGCAAAGAACAGCACCGCCTGCGCTACGTCGTCCACCGTCCCGTTCCGCCGCATGGGCGTCTTGCCGGCAAAGCGCTCGGCCTCTTTCTCGTCCCTCGCGGCGCTGTCTTCCGGCTCAATCCATCCCGGCGCTACGCAGTTCACGCTCACCCCGGGCGCAAAGGACCTGGCCATGGATTGCGTCAGCATGTGCAAAGCCACTTTGGAGGCCGAGTAGTGCGCATGGCCTGGCCAGCCATGAATCCCTCCCAGCGAACCGATGTTGACGATCCTGCCCCGCGTCGCGCGCAGGTGCGGCAGAGCCTCCCGCGCCGCCAAAAACGGCCCCCGCGCATTGGTCTCGAACACCGCGTCCCATTCCTCCAGGCTCAGGCTCTCAAGCCGGGCAAAGGAGAACAGAGCCGCGTTGTTCACCAGCAAATCCAGGCGTCCAAAATGGCCGTTTGTGGCGGCGATGGCCTCGTGCACCGAGGCCTCCGAGCGCACATCGCATTGCACCGCCAGCGCGCGGCAACCCAGGGCTTCAATCTCGCGGACGGTCTCGCCGGCCGCGTCTTGGGAGTTCCGGTAGGTGATCGCCACATCCGCGCCGGCCCTCGCCAGCGCCAGCGCAATGCCCCGCCCAATGCGCCGCGCGCCCCCGGTCACCAGCGCCGATTTGCCGCCCAGCAGTGGAGATGGCATAGAAGGATTTTAAGCGCTAACGGTAAGGCGGAGGGAACCATCCAGCTCCGGCCCCGCGCTCCACAGGCCTCACTTCTGCGGCGCTGGGGTTTGGCCGTCGCCGTTCTGCGCGTTCTGCTTGCCATCGCCGGACGGCTTGTCCTTAGCCGGGCTGGACGGCTTGTTTGGAGATGCGCTTGCACTCGGACCCTTGGCCGGCTCTGCCGCCTTCCCCGGTCCCGAGCCCGTTCCCGAGTCCGCCGTGGTGTCGTGATTCTTGTAAGTCGAATAATCCGGCTGCGGCAGTTTCATCCGGATTTCCATCTCCATCTTTGGCTTCTTTATCTTGTATACGCTCCCATAGGTCTGGTACCCGTTGGCGATAATCTGCAACAGTACCGTGTCGCCGATAGGGATCACGGTCATCGTCACCTTGCCATCGTGGTCCGATTTCAGCTCCATGCCGCCCTGGTCCTTACCATTCTTGAGAGGGTGAAAGATCACCGCGGCGTTGGCGATGGGCTTCTCATTGTCGTTGCGCAGCACGGTAACCGTAATCTGCGCCGTGGGCGGAGGAGGCTTGTACTTGCGGTAATAAAAACTGTTGTCCTTGGCGCCCGCTGCGAAGCAGGTGACAACGAGGCCGAAAGCGGCCGCAAAGATCCAAAGACGTATAGGAAAGCGGTGCAGCATGACCAACATTTTATCGCGTCTCCGCGCCGCCAGCGAGCCCCTTTCGACGGATCGGGTAAACTTCGAGGGATCGGGTAAACTTTTCGCTTACCGGCAATCGGAGCGGCGGCCGATGACGAATGCGGCCCTCAAAGCAATTTCCGGACACGCTTCCGCGCTTGTAGCGATCAAGATCGCGCACACCGCGATTTGGGCGTTCTTTGTCGCCTGCATACCTGCCCTGCCCGTCGCCGCATGGCTGCGCCGCTTCCGTTGGGCCGCCTTCCTGACCGCCTTAGTTCTGTTCGAGTGCGGTGTGCTCGCCATCAACCGCGGGCGGTGCCCGTTGACCGGTCTGGCCGCGAAGTTCACCACCGACCGGTCTCCAAATTTCGACATCTACCTCCCGGCCTGGCTGGCGCTCAACAACAAGGCTGTGTTTGCAACCCCGTTTGTGGTCAACGAGCTATTGAAGACTGCATAAGCAATGTCCTGTCCATCGCGCCGGAGGCGCAGTGTTTGTTAGCCCCGCGCTTCACGGGGTCCCCAGCGCGTTTTGCGCGCTGGGGTTGGAGCGTGGGGAAACGAGATTCTACAGCGTCCCTACGGAGCCCCGTAGGGACGCTGCAAGGACATTTCTTTTGCAGCAATCAATAATGGTGCTCGGACAATGGCTCCGGATGCGGCGGAGCAAATGACCCTGCATCACATATTAGCATACTTCATGAGTATAATTGACTAAAATTTTACACGGAACCCCCTTGACAAACCTGTCCCGCCCTCCTATCGTTAGCAATTGGAAGGCGAGATTGCTAGCAACCGGCTGTCGAAACTGCTCGAATGCCTTCGGCAGCCCCAGAGCGGCTCCCTTCTGGCAGTTTCTTAAGATTTTTTTTGATTCCACTCAAAACTCCGCGGGCCTGGGCTCAACCCGTTCCGCGTGTGAAGGAGAAGCGAAGCAATGGCAGCAACATCCGTAACCACCACATTCACTCCCCTCCATGACCGCATCCTCGTCCGCCGTGTGGAAGAGGCTGAAACCGTCCGAGGGGGAATCATCATTCCCGACACCGCCAAGGAAAAGCCCCAGGAGGGCGAAGTGATCTCCGTGGGCAAGGGCAAGTCCAACGACGAAGGCAAGGTCTTCCCACTGGACGTCAAGGCCGGCGACCGCGTGCTCTTCGGCAAGTACTCCGGCACCGAAATCAAGATCGACGGCGAGGAGTTTCTGATCATGCGCGAGGAAGAAGTCCTGGGCATTTTGAAGAAGTAGCGTGTCCGCCGCGGCGGACCAGTTGTCAGTTTTCAGTTCTCAGTTGTCAGCATGGGCTGCAGGCCAGCTCGCAGGGCTGACGCGAAACGGAAAAAACTGACAACTGACAACTGATAACTGACAACTTTTTTCAAGGAGAGTTACAGCAATGGCAAAGCAAATTCTGCACGGCGAAGATTCCCGTCAGGCGATTCTGCGCGGCGTGAACACGCTGGCGGACGCTGTCAAGGCGACCCTCGGCCCCAAGGGCCGCAACGTCGTCATCGAAAAAAAGTTTGGTTCGCCCACTATCACCAAGGACGGCGTGACGGTGGCTAAAGAGATCGAGCTCAAGGACCCGCTCGAAAACGTGGGCGCGCAATTGGTGCGCGAGGTGGCCTCCAAGACCAGCGACGTGGCCGGCGACGGCACCACCACCGCCACCGTTCTGGCTCAGTCCATCTTCCGCGAGGGCGTCAAAACCGTGGCCGCCGGCGCCAACCCCACCGCCCTCAAGCGCGGCATCGAGAAGGCCGTCACGGCCGTCATCGGCACCCGCGACAAGGACGCCAAATGGAACCACGACGGCGCCCTGGGCAAGCTGTCCAAGCCGGTCAATGAGGGCTCGGTAGCCCAGGTCGGCGCCATCTCCGCCAACGGCGACCAGGAGATCGGCGACATCATCGCCGAAGCCGTCAAAGTGGTGGGCAAAGACGGCGTCATCACCATCGAAGAGTCCAAAACCATGCACACCGGCCTGGAAACCGTGGACGGCATGCAGTTCGACCGCGGCTACCTCAGCCCCTACTTCGTGACGGATGCGGAGCGGCTCGAGGTGGTGCTGGAGGATCCGTATGTACTGATCTACGAGAAGAAGATCAGCGCCATGAAGGACCTGCTGCCGCTGCTCGAACAGATCGCCCGCGGCGGCAAGCCGCTGCTGATCATTGCCGAGGACGTGGAAGGCGAGGCGTTGGCCACCCTGGTCGTCAACAAGCTGCGCGGCACCCTCAACGTAGCCGCCGTCAAGGCTCCCGGCTTCGGCGACCGCCGCAAGGCCATCCTGGGCGACATTGCCATCCTTACCGGCGGCAAGGCTATCACTGAGGACCTCGGCCTCAAGCTTGAAGGCATCAAGCTCGAGGATCTGGGCAAGGCCAAGCGCATCACCATCGACAAGGACAACACCACCATCGTCGATGGCTCCGGCAAGGCCTCTGAGATCGAAGGCCGCGTCAAGGAGATCCGCTCGCAGATCGAGAAAACCACCTCCGACTACGAACGCGAAAAGCTTCAGGAGCGGCTGGCTAAGCTGGTCGGAGGCGTGGCCATCATCAAGGTCGGCGCAGCCACTGAGACCGAGCTGAAGGAAAAGAAGGCTCGCGTCGAGGACGCGCTTCACGCCACCCGCGCGGCGGTCGAGGAAGGCATCGTTCCCGGCGGAGGCGTGGCCCTGGTTCGCGCCATGCCGGCGGTCGCGGAGCTCATCAAGACCCTCTCCGGCGACGAGAAGACCGGCGCGCAGATCGTGCTTCGCGCGCTGGAAGAGCCGCTGCGCCAGATCGTCAGCAATGCTGGCGAGGAGGGCGCGGTGGTGGTGGCCAAGGTGCTCGCCTCCAAGGAGCCCCACTACGGCTACAACGCCCTCACCGGCAACTTCGAGGATCTGGTGAAGGCCGGAGTCATCGACCCCACCAAGGTCACCCGCACCGCGCTCCAGAACGCGGCTTCCATCGCCGCCCTGTTGCTCACCACGGAAGCTCTGGTCTGTGAGATCCCTGAGCCCAGGTCCGCGGCTCCGGCCGGCGGCCATGGCGGCGGCATGGAAGGCATGTACTAAAGGCAGACTCGACCAACGACCCGGGTGCCCCAGGTTCCGCTTCTGGAACCTGGGATGCATCTAATGTTCGCGGAAGGCCTCCGGCGTCAGCCGGGGGCCTTTTTGTTTCGCAGGAATCTTGAAAAATAACTATAAACTTTACAATAATTATTGTATTATTGGTTTAACCTATTATTTGGGAGACCGTTCATGCCAACCCAATCCGCAAATACAGTCCGAATTGCCGATGGCGTCTGGATTGCCACGGCCCTGCTCCATCAAGAACATCCTGACCGTTCTGACTTCACGGAATCTGAGATTAAGGCCCGCTTTTTGTCCGAAGGTCTGCCGAGGGGCAAAAACCCGAGTTCACTCCCAACCAACATCAATTCGCATTGCGTCGCCAACTGGCCCAGGTCGAGGAAGAAGTCAGACCCCACCAAGGTGCAAGGAGGGCCGTACCGAATTCTCTATGAAACGCGATCGGGCTACAGAAGGTTATATCGCCCTGGCGATGACTTTCATCCGGACCGCGCACAGGCAAGAAAACCTTCTAAAGCAATTCCCAAAAGGGCAGAAATTCCAGAGCGGTATTGGGAGCTGCTCGAATGGTATGAAGAGTGGGTCAAGCCGGATCGGGAAATCATCAAGGTTACGACCATTGAAGACGATCCCCTACTAAAGCTTCGTGGGTCAGGCCGTCACATTTGGGCGGATGAACACGCTGACGAGTATGTCGAGAGATTGCGGAGTGAAGGGGAATGAGCAAGATATTCTTCGACACCAACGTCTTCATCTACCTTTTCGAAGACTATGAGCCATTTAGCAGTATCGTAGACGCGTGCTGGCGGCGCATGGTGCAGCGTGGCGACAAGTTGATCACTTCGGCGATGACGCTTGGAGAATTGCTTGTTAAGCCGACGCAACTCGGCGCAGCGTCTCTGATTGAAGAGTATGATCGGATCGTCCGGTCACGTGCGCAGGTAGTGAGTTTCGATCCGTCCGTCGCCTGGCGCTATGCATCGCTCCGCGCCACCCACACTCTCCGCAGCGCCGACGCCATCCAACTCGCCTGCGCCGCGCACTTCGGCGTAGACCTCTTCATCACCAACGACAAGCACCTGCATAAACTCGATGTGCCCGGCATCGGGTTCATTGCGCCGCTGGAAAAGGTCCCTCTCTAAACGGGCGCGCTCCGCGCAGAGTCATGGTTTGCCGGCCGGGATCGCGTTCTCCGCCGCCGGCGCCGCCATCAGCGGGGGCTCTTCGGCGATATCCAGCCCGGCAACGCGGACCAGATGCGTGACCGTGGCGGCGTTCAGGCGCGTAGCGTCGAACTCCACGCGCACCGTGCGCGCCTCCCGGTCCAAGGTGAT
The DNA here is from genome assembly GCA_963808795.1 of uncultured Acidobacteriota bacterium. Classification (GTDB taxonomy): domain Bacteria; phylum Acidobacteriota; class Terriglobia; order Terriglobales; family Acidobacteriaceae; genus Telmatobacter. The sequence goes on along the minus strand of CAWEGL010000008.1, from coordinate 248,023 downwards.
GTGGCGAATCCCATACACATCGCGCGCACGCGCCAGCGCCAGCGCCACCTGCTCCGTGGGCGGAGCCCCATAGCGATAGAAAACCTCCACCGTGGTCATGCTGGCATCATAGCAAGATGCGCCCCTCCACTACCGTGCGCCGTCACATCAGGCTTTTGATGAGGTTGCGGATGGCCGGGTCCGACCAGTCCTGCGCGCCAATGAATTTGCTGCGGATGATGCCTTTGCGGTCGATCAGGTAGGTCTCTGGGAACTGTTCGGTGTGGAAAAGCCCGGGCGCCGATTCGCTGGGATCGCGCACCGTAATCAGGTCCATGTGGCGGCTGATGATGAAGTTTCGATAGGTGGCCCCGTCCTGGTCGACGCTCACGGCAAGGATCACCAGCTTGGGCATGTCGTGGTGCAGCTGCTCGAGCGAAGGCAGCTCGGCGATGCACGGCGGACACGTCGAAAACCAGAAGTTAAGCAGCACTACTTGGCCCCGATAGCTGGCCAGGTGAACGCTGCTGGTTCCGTCGGAAACCGTGAAGTCAGGCGCCACCTCGCCGGGCTGCTGCGGGTGCGAGCCGCGGTTGCAAGCGCACACGAAAGTCAGCGGAACAAGCAGATTGAAGACAAGGAGCCGAGGCAACCGCACCTCCTTATAATACGGAGCCAGAGGCTTAAAGACCAAACCGCGAGGCGCAATGAGCAACGACGAACCGGCTGCAAACGGCGCGGAACGCGCATCGAAACTGGGCGCCCCCGGCGACAGGTCCTCGCCGCCGGCGTACAAACCGGTATTGGGGCTCTCCGATGAGCCTCCTGGGCAATCCGGCCCAACGGCCGCTCCAACGGACTGGCGGACGTGGACGGCGAGCACGATTCCGGGCACCGTCTATGATCAGCCCGAGCCTCAAGAGCTCATCGAGCTGACCGTCATCGTTCCCGCGCGCAACGAGCAGGATTGCCTCGCCGCCTGTCTTCAGTCGCTGGTCAGCCAATCGGAGGAGATCTTCGCGCTGGGCAAGGACTGGGAGCTGATCGTCGTGGACGACCACTCCAGCGACCGGACAAAGGAGATTGCGGGGTCGTTCGCGCGCGGTTTTCCCGCCGTCACGGTCCTCGAAGCCGGCGAACTGGAACCGGAATGGACGGGCAAGGCCAACGCGGTCTGGACGGCGGCCCGCCGCGCCCGCGGCCGCTGGCTGCTCTTCACTGACGCTGACACCATTCACGAACCCGGCGCCCTGCGCCGCGCTATTCATGAAGCCGAGCATCACGAAGTGGGTATGCTCAGCTACTCGCCCCGCCAACTCGTCAGCGGGCTATGGCAGCGGTCGCTCATGCCCCTGGTCTTCTCTGAGCTGGCCCTGGCCTATCCGCCCGCCAAGGTCTCCGATCCCCTCGAGCGCATCGCCGCCGCCAACGGCCAGTTTCTGCTCGTCGAGCGCGAGGCCTACCGCCGCCTGGGCGGCCACGCCAGCGTGGCCGGCGAGTTGCTCGAAGATGTGGAGCTGGCCTTCCTGGCCAAGCGCCGCAAGATCGGCCTGCGCTTCCGCTACGCCGGCGACGCTCTGGCCGCCCGCATGTACCGTACCACCGCCGGCATGATCGAGGGCTGGACCAAGAATCTCGCTTTGCTCTTCAACAATGCCCTGGCCACGGCCATCTGGCGCGCCCTTGACGTCGCGCTCCTCTTCGGCCTTCCCGTGCTCACCTTCGAGCTCTGGAACGCGCGCTTGGCCGTGCGCTCGCTGGAGTGGCTGGGCGCGGGTTGGATCCTCGCCCTGCTCTGGCCGCGCACCCTCTTCCGCTTCTACCACCGCGTCGCCAAATCCAACTTTTCCTTCCTCGATTGCGCGCTATCTCCCCTGGGCCTGCCGCTCTTCGTCTGGCTGCTCTATCGAAGCTGGTTTCAGCACCGCATCCTCAAGCGCGTAAGCTGGAAGGGACGCAGCTACTCGGCGTAAAACAGCTTTCAGCCGTTAGCTCTCAGCTTCCAGCTCTTTGTGCTCCGGAGAACTGAACTCACAAGAACGCACGGAAACAGGCCGAAAGCTGAGAGCTGAGAACTAAAAGCTGAGAGCTGAGAGCTGAAAGCTGAAACAGTGAAGCCTCAACCGCAGCAAAAGCATCTTTTGAACAAGGGTTTGTCATGATCTTTTTGACCCGGCGGGCTACTTTTTCCTCCTCGCACTACTACTGGAACGAGGCCTGGCCCGAGGAAAAGAACGAGCAGGTCTTCGGCCGCTGCGCCCGCCGCAACGGTCACGGCCACAATTACACGCTGGAGGTAACGGTCGCGGGCGAGCCCGATCCGGTGACCGGCTTTGTCGTCGATCTCAAGTGGCTCAAGGACGTAATCGAACACGAAGTGCTGGCGGCTTACGATCATCGTCATCTCAACCTGGAAACGCCGGAGTTTGCCGCGGGAAAGCTCATTCCCACCACCGAAAACATTGCCATCTCCGCGTGGAATCGCCTGCAACCCGCCGTCACCGCGGCCGGCGGCGCGCAGTTGAGCCGGGTTCGCATCTACGAAACCCCGGAGATCTTCGCGGAATACCGAGGCGGAGTATGAGCGGCACAGGCAAGCCCGCCGCGGCGGGCAAGGCTTATTTCGGCCGCCGCTACCTGCTCTGCGCCAGCCACCGGCTGCACACCGATGCGCTGACCGCCGAAGAAAACCGCGCGGCCTACGGCAAGTGCAACAACCCCCACGGCCACGGCCACAACTACGTTGTGGAAGTGCTCATAGGCGGTCCGGTCGACCCGCAGACGGGCATGGTCCTCAATCTCGTTGACCTCGACGCGCTAGTAGCCAACAGAGTGCTCGATCGCTTCGACCACGCCAACCTGAATCTGGACCCCGAGTTTGCGCGCCAGGTGCCGACGACGGAGAATCTATCAAGGACGGTCTTTCGCTTGCTCAAGAACGCGCTTCCGGCCGGTGAATTGGAGTACGTGCGCATCGAAGAGACCGAGAACAACTTTTTTGAGTGCTACGGATAGCAGCCCGTGGTGTAAGTCGGGCTTTGAAAGGGCACGACTTCAGTCGTGCCGTAAAATCTTGAGAATCATCGCGGCTTTAGCCGCTGAGGGATGGTCTTGCGGTCGTTCCGACTTTCGCCACAGGCTGATAGGCGGGAAACCGGCCGTATGCATAGCTCAATTGGAGCCGGCGCAAGCAAGTCAATGCAGTTCGCCCTGTTCGCGGGGCGGGAGGATGAAAACCATGGCGCAACCGGTCGCAGTCACCAAGCCGGGGCCGGCGACAGGTCTCCGTCGCTGGGGTGGAAGCCGATTCAGAGGGCGATTGAAGCCGAAGAAGGGCTGAGCGCGTTCAGCACCCAGGAGCTCTATCGCGAGATTCTCAGCCGCCTCGGCGAGGACCCCAGCCGCGACGGCCTCGTGTCCACGCCCCAGCGCGTCGAGAAGTCCATGGCCTTCCTCACCAAGGGCTACGGCCAGGACCCCGCGCGCATACTGCGCGGCGCGCTCTTCGACGTGGACTACGACGAGATGGTGATCGTCAGGGACATCGAGATGTTTTCGCTCTGCGAGCACCACCTGCTGCCCTTCTTCGGCAAGGTGCACGTGGCCTACATCCCCAAGGGAAGAGTCATCGGCCTCAGCAAGATTCCCCGCCTCGTCGAGGTCTTCGCGCGCCGCCTCCAGGTCCAGGAGCGGCTCACGCGCCAGATCGCCGACGCCATTCAGGGCGCCATCGCCCCGCATGGAGTGGGCGTGGTCATCGAGGCCCGCCACCTGTGCATGATGATGCGCGGCATCGAGAAGCAGCACTCCTCCACCGTCACCAGCGCCATGGTGGGCTGCTTCCGCCAGAAAGAAACCCGCGCCGAGTTCCTCTCCCTGGTGCGCCAGCCTGAAGCAGGCGGGATCTGAAGCGGCGAAACGCAGAGCTTCTCGCATAAATGCCGGTCTGGTTGCGCGCTTTCCTTCCTCTCAGCCGCGAAGAGGCGCGGGGTCTCTGACCGCTTAATTTTGTACCATCTCCGTGCCCCATCCTTTCGCCTTTTTTCTGGCGAAAGGGTGGGAAACCACGACCCCGCCGGAGCGAATTCATCTTGTCAGAGGCGCTCGGCGGCCTTTGCTCCCTTGGCAGCGATCTCCAGGTACCTCTTGCGCAGCGCATCGGCCGCGGCCAGCGCCTGGCCTAATTTGCGCTTCGCGGTCCGGCGAATGCGCGCCAGCAGCGCGCGGTCCAGCGGCTCACCGGGAATCTTTTCGGCGATCGCTTTCAGGTGCTGCCAGTCGTGCCAGTCGCCGATGCGGCTGTTTGCCTCTCCAAGCGCCTCCACAAAGCCGGGATCGGAGTCCGCAAACAGTTGCAGAATCGAGCGCAGCTCCTTCACTTTGATGCGGAACAGGTGCAGGTTCCGCTCGTCGAGTTCCGCCCAGCGGCTGAGCTTACGCGTCAGGCTCGCCGCCGCGGAACGCAACGCCATCTCTGCCGGGCTGGCGGACGCGCCCTCCGCTGACGCGGTTTTGTGGCTGCCGAAAGCTGTCCGGACCATCCTCAAATACTCTTCGAGGTTGCGGCACGCCGCCTTCCGCCGCCGCCCGGCCTCCCGCAACAATGCGTTCGAGTAGGCCCGGCGCGCGCTGCCGAGATTCTCCACCAGACGTGCCAGCGAACCGAAGCCGGAACCTCGCGGCAGCTTGAGCACGTTGGCCGTAAGCACATCCATATCGCGCACCGCTCCAGCCGCGTTGCGCAGCGGCTTGATGGATTGAATCAGCTGCTGGCTCAGCTTACCCTCGCCGGGCGTCCAGGCCGCGGCCATCGCCTCCACGCGCCGCGCCCGCGTGCGCAACTCGTGAATCTCATCCGGCTGGGGGTCCTTGGATAGCTTCTTCAGCGCCTTGCGCAGATCGCGCAGCGGCTTTTCCACGCGCTGGAGTTTGGTGGCCATCTCTGATTAGATTAGAAGGATTCTCCACGGTTGGGCAGCCCTTGGAGCTTGCCACATCTTTCGGCACGGGGGAAAATGCCCTAAAAAGGAATGCGATGAACGGGCTTCTGGTAGTCGATAAGCCGGCCGGAATGACCAGCCACGACGTGGTGAACCAACTGCGCCGCATCGCGGGCGAGCGCTCCATCGGCCATCTGGGCACGCTCGATCCCCTGGCCACCGGCGTGCTCCCGCTGCTCATCGGCAAATTCACGCGCCTGGCCCAGTACTTCGCCTCCGCTGAGAAAACTTACACTGGCGCCATCCGTTTCGGCTTCTCAACCAGCACCTACGACGCCGAGGGTGAGCCCGCCGGACCTGATCTTTGGCCCACACTCATACTCACACCCACACTCACACTCACACTCGAAACAATCCGCGCCGCCGCCGCGCCCTTCCACGGCGAGATCGAGCAGATTCCGCCTCCCTTCTCCGCCAAAAAAATCGCCGGCAAGCCCGCCTACAAACTCGCCCGCGCAGGCCAGCCCGTGGAATTGAAGCCGGCCCGCATCCACATCTCTTCCTTTGAGATCGCCTCCCTGCAAGGCGCCGAGGCCGTCTTCACCATCGTTGTCAGCTCCGGCGGTTACGTGCGCTCGGTGGCCCACGAGCTGGGCCGGGAGCTGGGCTGCGGCGCGCATCTGAGCCGCTTGCGGCGCACTGCGGCCGGGGCCTTCACGCTCGCCCAGGCGCACACCCTCGAAGAACTGGAGGCGCTGGCCGGCAATGTCGCGGCCCTCGAAGACCTGTGCGTGCATCCGCGCAATCTCCTGCCCCAAATGCCGGCGGTCACCGCCGATGCGCAGTCTCTCGCCCGCCTGCGCAACGGCGCCCAGGCCAATCTCCCTGAGTTCTCCTCCGCGCCGCTCGTCAAGGTCTTCGCCAGCCAGCGCGAGCTGGCCGGAATCGCCCGCCGCGTCGCCGGAACGCTCTTTCAGCCCGTGCTCGTGATGGGGTGAGACCTCATTTTCGGTTTCTTCGCGCACCTCTCGACGAATCAAAAGGCCAATTCTCGGCAGTTTCCCCGGTGAACACAATGCAAAGTGGCTATAATGGCCCCGTGCCCGGGGCCAACTTGGAAATCCCGGATGAAAGGAACCAATGAAAACAGTTGCGATCGTGTTGGTATTACTGGCTTCAGGCATCTGCGGGGCGCAACCCCCGGCCGGCTGCACGCCATCCTCGCTGAACATTCCGGGAGCGCCGTACCCCTGTGTCTTTCCCGATCACACCGCCATGTTCCGTGTATCGGCGCCCGAAGCCCAGAGTGTGCGGCTGCGCGTGGGCAAAGGATTCGATATGACGAAGGGAGCGGACGGACTCTGGTATGTGACCACCACGCCTCTGGTCGAAGGATTCCACTACTACATGCTCAACATTGACGGCGCGTCGGTATCCGATCCGGCGACCGGGACCTTCTTCGGCAGCGGATCGTGGAGCAGCGCCATCGAAATTCCCGCCTCAGACGCCGATTTCTACAGCAACAAGGACGTGCCCCACGGCGTAGTACGGATCCAGTGGTACTTCTCCACGGTGACCCAGAAGTGGCGCCGCTGCCTGGTCTACACACCTCCCGGTTACGACACGAATACGAAGCAACGTTATCCGGTTCTGTATCTTTTGCACGGCTGGGGGGAAAACGAGATGGGCTGGACCTACCAGGGCCACGTGGAACAGATCATGGATAACCTGATTGCCCAAGGCAAAGCCAAACCGATGCTGATCGTCATGGACAATCTGAACGCCGTAAAGCCGGGCGAGAATGGGTCGATTTACAACGCGCGTGGCGTGCTGACCGAAGCAGTTCCGCAGCCCCAGCCGCCCATGGGCGGAGCGCCGGCAATGCCGGGAGCAGGTCCTGGCAGCGCCTCGCGTCCAGGCGGTGCGGCGCCGCCTCGCCGCCCAATGTTTCGGCTGAGCACGACATTCACGGAGATGATGTTCACCGATCTGATTCCCATGATTGACAAGACCTACCGGGTAGCCCCGGGCCGCGAAAACCGGGCCATGGCCGGCCTCTCGATGGGCGGGATGCAGACCTTCACCACCGGACTCGATAATCTCGACAAGTTTGCCTACCTGGGCGGCTTTAGCGGCAATTGCGGGAGCTTCGGCGGCGCGTTTGACCCCAAGACGAGCTGCGGGGGCGCATTTGCCGATCCCGCGGCTTTCAACAAGAAGGTCAAGCTGCTGTTTCTCTCCACGGGCTCGGTGGAAGGGCCGCGCGTGAAGCAATTCAGCGAAGAGTTGACCGCAGCCGGCATCCACAACGTGTACTTCGAGTCTCCCGGCACGGCGCATGAATGGCTGACGTGGCGGCGCGCTCTGGCCGATTTCGCTCCCAGACTCTTCCGGTAAAGCTGCTGAATCCGAACTCCGAACGCCCGGCGCCGCGATCGCCCGCCGCGTCGCCGTAACCCTCTTTCAGCCGCTGATTGTGATGGGGTGAAAAGTACAGGGACTAATCCTCGATCTCCGACCCTCAATTCAGCAATACGCTCCGATTCGGGCGATCCAGCGAGAACGTTGGTATCTCAATATCAAACCGCTCACCGCTCTCACTCGCCATCTGGTAAGCCCCGCCCATCATCCCCGACGGCGTGTCGAGAGGCACGCCGCTCGTATATTCGTGGCTCTCGCCCGGCTTGAGGACCGGTTGCTCCCCAACAACACCAGGCCCCTTCACCTCGCCTAATTCACCCCGCGCATTCGTGATCATCCAGTGCCGGCTCAGCAGCTGCACCGTTTCCTGTCCCTGATTCTCGATGACAATCCGATAAGCCCAGAAGTACTGCGAGTCGTCCGGCGAGGATCTCGCCTCCAGGTAAGTCGGTTCAACGCTTACCGCTATTCCTCGTGTGATTGCCAAATACGGTGTCCGATTTGCCATAGAGGAAGCTTAGAGCAAACACCTGTGCTACGCCAGAATTGGCGGGGTACGGGCGCCCTTTTATTCCCTAGTTCCTATTCCCTAGTCCCTAGTCCCTGTTCCCTACTCCCTGCCTTTACGCAGTAAAGGCTTCAGCGCCGGCAGCAGCGTCTCCGCAATGATCCCCGACCCTTTCGCGGTGGGATGAATGCCGTCGGCCTGAATGGTTCCGGGCACGTTGATCAGATCCTTGTAGATCATGGGCACGAACGCGACCCGGTGGCGCGCCGCAACCTCGCGGAAGACCTGCCGAAACTGCCGGATGTACTCGGGTCCATAGTTGGGCGGCAGCGTGATGCCGCTCAGCAGCACCTTGATGTGCGCGGCTTCGAGCTTAGTCAGCAACTCGTCCAGGTTGCGCCGGGTGGCCGCGAACGGCAGCCCGCGCAGCCCGTCGTTGCCCCCGAACTCGACGATCGCAATCTCCGGGTGCAGCCGCAAAATGTACGGCAGGCCGGCCAGAGCGTCCTTGGTGGTGGCGCCGCTGGTGCCGCGGTTGAGAACCGTATAGTGATAGCCTTGAGAGTTCAGGTCGCGCTGCAAAAAATTGGGGTAGGCTTGGCCCTCCGGAAGTCCGTAACCAGCCGTGATGCTGTCGCCGTAGCAGACCAGAATGTGAGAATTGCTGTGGGGAGCGGCGCCCATCGGCGCGGAAGCCGTAAGCAAAAGGCCGATTGAAACGAGAAGCGCGCGGCGAACGTCCACAAAATGAGTGTAGCAATGGCGCGGCGGCCGGCTCTCGTTGAGCGGAGCCGCAAGGTCGGCGTCATGCGCAGGAGGCGGCCAGAGTGATTGAGGTTCGCGATGCGGGCAAATGGATTCAGAACGGCGCGCGCCGCGTGGAGATTCTGAAAGGAATCTCGCTCACCATTCCCGGCGGCCAGTTTGTCGCCATCGTGGGCGCCAGCGGCAGCGGCAAAAGCACCCTGCTCGGCCTCCTTGCCGGCCTCGACACGCCCAGCGCCGGCGAAATCTGGCTCGACGGCGTGCCCATCCACAACCTCGCCGAGACCCAGCTAGCCGCCGTGCGCGGCCGCAAGATCGGCTTCGTCTTCCAGTCCTATCAGCTCATCCAGACCCTCACCGCCCTCGAAAACGTGCTCCTGCCCTACGAGCTGAACGTGGAAGGCAACGGCCTCGATCAGGCCCGCCGTCTGCTCAGCGAAGTCGGCCTCTCCGAGCGCATGGACCACTATCCCATCCAGCTCTCGGGCGGCGAGCAGCAGCGTGTGGCGCTGGCGCGCGCCTTCGTCGCCGATCCGCCCATCGTCATGGCCGATGAGCCTACCGGCAATCTGGACTCGGTGAGTGGCCGCATGGTCCTGGACCTCCTGCTCGACCGCAACCAGCGCGCCGGCACAACCCTGGTGCTGGTCACGCACGACCCCGAAATCGCCGGCCGCGCCGGACGCAAGATTGTGCTCAAAGACGGCCGCATCGTCGAAGACACGCTGCCGTTCACGAGCACTACTGCCGATTCCGCCGCTGCTCTCTTCCAAAACCAAGAAAAAAACGAGCAAAAAAATGGCTAAGCGCGCCTTGAGCTGGCGGCGCGCCACGGCCATCGCCTGGCGCGATCTGAAGTCCGCGCCGGGTAAATTCGCCTTTGTGGTGCTCTCGGTCGCCGTGGGCGTCGCCGCGCTGGTGGGCGTGCGCGGCCTCAGCGGCAGCTTCCGCCACACTTTGGGGATTCAGGCCCGTTCGCTCATGGCCGCCGACCTCAGCGCGCGCATCTTTCACGCGCCCACTGCGCAAGACACCGCCCACGTCGCCGCCATTCTCCATCAAAACCCCGGAGTGCAGGCCACCTGGACCATTGAGACCGTCTCCATGGCCTCCGTTTCCCACAATCCCGTCCCCCTCCTGGTTTCTTTGAAGGCTGTCGATCCCACCCAGTATCCCTACTATGGAACCGCCGTCCTCGATCCCCCCATGCCTCTCGGCCAAGCCCTCCAAGGCGACTCAGCGGTAGTAGCCGACGAGTTTCTCATCCGCATGAATGCGCATGTGGGCCAGACCATTCACCTCGGCAATCTAGACTTCCGCATTACCGCCGTCCTCAAGCAGGAGCCGGACCGCATCCTGGCCGGCGTCGGCCTCGGCCCGCGCGTCATGATCACCCAATCGGCCCTCCAGCGCTCGGGCTTGCTCGCTCCGGGCAGCCGCGCCGGTTGGCGGCTGCTGGTCAAGCTGCCGCAAACGCCGCCGCACGATCTCTCCGCCGGCGCTGAAATCGCCGCCGTGCGCGCCCAACTCGAAGACGCCCTCCCCGACGCTCAGGTGATGGACTATCGCGAAGGCAATCCCGCGCTCACTCGCGGACTCGATCACGCCACTGCCATCCTCAGCCTCATCTGCCTCGTGGCCATGGTCCTGGGCGCTATTGGCGTGGCTATGGCCATGCACGCCCACCTTGCTCAGCGGATGGACATGCTCGCCATTCTCAAGGCCCTGGGCGCTGACTCCGCCGATCTTCTGCGCATCTTCCTTCTGCAAACCCTCGGCTTGGGCCTCGCCGGAGCACTGCTCGGCGTGGCCGCAGGCGTGGCCGTCATGGCTGCCCTGCCCGCGGCCATCGCCAGCCTGGTTCACCTCCACGCTCAACTTGTCTTTCCCTGGCAGTCGGCGCTGGCCGGCTTGGGCACGGGCCTGCTCACCACTCTGCTCTTCTGCCTGCCGCCGCTCCTCGACGTGCGCGCCGTCCGCCCCGTCCTGGTTCTACGCCGCCTCGTCGAGCACCCCTCCGGCGGATTCACCGGCTGGCTCGCTCGCTGCTGGGCGCGCCGCTTGCAGCTCGCCATCGCCGCCCTGGTGGTCGTGGCCCTCGGCGTCATCGCCTGGGCGCTCTCTGATTCGCCCACCGTGGGCAAATGGTTTGCGCTGCTCCTTACCGCCGCCCTCCTGGTTCTGCTGGCCATGGCCTTCGTGGCCTCACGCGCGGTGCGCTTCCTGCTTGACCGCGTCCGTCTCCGTCTGCCCTCTTCGCTGCGCCACGGCCTCGCCAATCTTTATCGCCCCGGCAACCAGTCCGCCGCGGTCCTCGCTGCGCTGGGCGCGGGCGTCATGCTCATCCTCGCGGTTTACCTCATGCAGGCCGACATCCTGCGCGACCTGCGCCAAACCGCCTCGCCCAAGCTGCCCAACGTCTTTCTCGTGGACGTGCGCACCGATCAGGTCCCCGGCGTCAAAGCCTTCTTCGCACGCCAGCCCGGCGTCACGCAGCCTTTGGACTTGATCCCCATCGTGGTGGGCCGCTTTCTCTCCCTCAACGGAACCCCCATCGAGCAGCTCAGGGGCCATCACTATCCCGTGCACATGTTGGAGAACACTGAGCTGAGCTGGGCCGATGCTCCGCTCGCGGGCGACAAGGTGATCGAAGGCGCATGGTGGAAAAACGCCAACGCCGCCGGGATCGCCGTCAGCGAGGGCGTGGCCAGGCGGCTGCAACTGGGCGTCGGCTCCTCCGTCCAACTTGAAACCGGCGGAACAAACCGCACTCTGCGGGTGGCCGCCATCTATCAGTCCGACGGCTTCCACCTCGGCTCGCGCGTTGGCTTTGTGCTCCCCTCCGGCCAGGCCCAGGGCCAGCCCTCCACGTGGTACGGCGGCGCGCACATGCTTCCCGGACAGGTAGCGGAGATGGAGCGCGCCTTCTTCGCCGCCTATCCCACCATCACCGTCGTCAACGTGGCTGACGTGCTGGAGCGCATTGACAGCGTGGTCGATCAGATCACCTTTGTAGTCCGTCTGCTGGCCGCCTTCTCCATTCTGGCTGGCCTGATGATTTTGGCCGCCAGCATTGCCGGCACGCGCTTCCGCCGCATGCAAGAGGCCGTCGTGCTTAAAACGCTGGGCGCCACGCGCATGAGGATCGTGCGCATCTTCAGCGTGGAGTTCAGCTTCCTCGGCCTGCTCAGTGGCGCGGTCGGCGTGGTCTTCGCCAACCTGCTCACCCGCGTGCTCCTGCACCGGCTAGACGTCGCCTTCCACTTCCAGTGGGGCGCAACGCTCATCGCCCTCGCCGGAACCGCGCTCCTGGCCACGGCCACCGGCTGGATCGCCAGCTACCGCATCCTCGGCCTCCGCCCGCTGGAAGTCCTGCGCGAGGAATAGAGACTCGGACGCTTCGCTAGGTCTCTGAGCGATTGATTTTGTACCATCTCCGTGCCCCATCCTTTCGCCTTTTTTCTGGCGAAAGGGTGGGAAGCAACCACCCCGAAGGAGCAAATCCATCTCGTCAGAGACCTAGTGGCTGTGGTCCGCCGCGGCTTCCGCCTTAGGCAGCACATCGTTTTCGCGGGCTACCCACACATACAGCGTGGGCAGCAGGAAGATGCTCATCAGCAGATTGGCGATCAGCCCGCCCACAATGACGGTGGCAAAGGGCCGCTGCGTATCCGATCCGATGGCGTGCGACATGGCCGCCGGAAGCAGCCCCAGCGTGGCCACCAGCATGGTCATCATGATGGGGCGCAGGCGCACCACCGAACCCTCCACCGCCGCCTCCTCGATGCTGCTGCCGCGGGCGCGCAGTTGGTTGATGTATTCCAGCAGGATCACGCCGGACTGCACGCTAACTCCAAAGAGCGCGAGGAAGCCAAGCTCCGACGAAACGCTGAAGCTAGTGTGCGTAATCAGCAGCACCAGCAGGCCGCCGATGCTGGCCATGGCCACCGTGGCCAGAATCAGCATCGCCCATTTGAAGGACTTATACATCGAATAGAGAATGATGAAGATGAGCAACACGGTCAACGGCACGATCAGGGCCATGCGCTTATCGGCCCGCACCTCGCTCTGATATTCGCCTTCCCAACTGATTTGATAGCCGCGCGGCAGCTTGATCTGCGCATCCACATCGCTGATGGCCTCGCGCACCGCGTCGCCCAGGGACCGTCCGCGCACGCTGTACTTGATGGCCACATAGCGCTCACTGCCTTCCCGGTAGATCTCCGAGCCTTCGTCGGCTTCGCGGATATCGCAAAGCTGGGCCAGAGAAACACGCTCGCCGCTGGGCGCCAGCAGCCGGATATTCTCAATCGCCTGCTCCGTATCGCGGTAATTTGGCAGATAGCGCAGCGTGAGGTTGTAGACCTGCTCGCCTTCGAGCACCTGGGTCAGAGCCGTTCCTCCCACCGCAGTCTGCACGGCGTCTTGCACCTCGGCAATGCTGATGCCCCAGCGCGCGGCCTTCTGCCGGTCCACCTGGATATCAAGATCGGGCTGTCCGGTTACCTGCAGAACCCCCAGATCCTCAATCCCCGGCACGCGCCTCATGACCTCGGCGGCCTGATCGGCGATGTCTTCGAGCGTGTGCAGATCGCTGCCGTAGATCTTGGTGGCCAGCTCGCCCTTGACGCCGCTCACCGCTTCCTCCATGTTGTCCTCAATGGGCTGCGAAAATCCCCAGATGATGGTGGGAAACTTCTTACTCAACTGGTAGTTCATGGCGGCGATCAGATTGTTCTTGTCGCCGTGAAAGATGGGCCGCCAATCCTTTGCCGGTTTGAGGCCGACATAATACTCGGTATTGAAGAAGCTCGTATGATCGGTTCCGTCGTCGGGACGCCCTACCTGGCTGGTGCACTCGGTGGTTTCAGGAAACGAGCAGAGAATGAGCCGGGCCTGGTTGGCCACGGCGTTGCTCTCGGTTGGCCCCACGCTTTGATCCATATCGCCGCGCACCCAGAGCGAGCCCTCGTCGAGGTGGGGCATAAATTCCGAGCCGATGACGCCGCTGAAGGCCAGATAGACGCCCAGGATCAGGCTGGCGACGCCCACGCCGATGGTGAGGCCGTGATGATGAATGGCCCAGCGCACGCGCCGCCGGTAATGCTCGCGGAGAAACTCCATGACCGGGTTCCTCCATTCTTTTGCTCCCTTGCGGAACGCGAAGCTGGAGAGAACCGGCGCCAGAATGATGGAAAACAGCAGCGCGCCCAGCAGCGCAAAAGCCACCGTCCACGCCATCGGCTTGAAGATGCGTCCTTCCACGGCCTGCAGCGTAAAAATGGGCAGGTAAGCCGTGATAATGATGGCGATGGAGTAAAAGACCGGCCTTTGCACCTCGTGCGCGGCCGCGGAGATGCGCTGTTGGATGGGCCGGCCGTTTTCTTCCTGACGCGCCAGATGGAGCACGATATTCTCCACCATCACTACAGCTCCTTCCACCACCATGCCGAAGTCCAAGGCCCCCAGTGAGAGCAGGTTGGCGGGGATGCCTTTCAGGTCGAGACAGGTGGCGGCGAACAGCAGCGAGAAAGGAATGGTCAGCGCCACAATCAGCGCGCCGCGCACGTTGCCTAACAGGAAAAGCAGCACCACCACCACCAGGATGATGCCCTCGCTCAAGTTGTGCAGCACCGTGTGCAGGGTGAAGTGGAGCAGATCGCTGCGGTCGATAAAGGGAAGGATGGTGACGCCCTTGGGTAGAATCTGCGTGTTCAGCTCGTGCACCATTGCCTGCACGCGGTCGAGAACCGGCTGCGCGTCGGCGCCTTTTTGCAGGCACAGGATCCCGGAAACCACATCGTCGTTGTTGAGCAGTTGCCCCTGCGAGTTATGGTAGGTGTCGCCGAACTGGCCCAGCCGGATCATCGGCCCCTGCTCCACAGTGCCCAGGTCTTTGATGAGCACCGGCGTTCCGCCCTTGGCGGTTACCACCGTGTTGCCGATGTCCTGGATGTCGCGCACCAGGCCCACCTCGCGCACGTTCACCTGCTGCTCGCCCTCCTGAATAAAGCTGCCGCCGCCGTTTGTATTGTTGCTGGCCAGCGCCTGTTCCACCTGGGCGATGCCCAGCCCATATTCGATGAGCTTGTTGGGATCGAGGCGCACCTGGTATTCGCGCGTAGGACCGCCGAAGGGGTTTATATCCACGATGCCGGGAACGGATTTCAGGTACTTTTCCACCACCCAGGTTTCCAGCGACTTCAAATTCATGACGTCGTAGTCAGGGTTGGTGCTGCGCAGCGTGTAGAAATATATCTGGCCCACCGGGCTCCAGTCGGTTCCCATCTGCGGCGTCACGCCCGGCGGTAAACTCACCTGGGAAAGCCGCTCCAGAACCCGCTCGCGGTTTTCGAAATCGGTGGTTTGGTCGCCAAAGATCAGCTCCACCGTGGAGAGCCCAAAGAGGGACCATGAGCGCACGATCGTCACGCCGGGAATGCCGGTGAGCTCGATTTCCAGCGGGATGGTTACTTGCTGCTCGACCTGTTCGGCGGAGATGCCCGGCCACTGCGCGATCACGTCCACGTAATTGTTGGCCACATCGGGATAGGCCTCCACCGGCAAGCGGTGAAAAGAGACGATGCCCCAGGCGAAGAGCAGAACGCCGAACGCCAGCACCAGAAGCTTGTTCTGAAGCGAGAAGTCGACCAGCCGCCGGATCATTGCGCCTCCAGCGTGGCTTCCAACTGGAGCACGCTCCTCACCACCTGCTGGCCGGGCGCGATACCGGAGAGAATCTCCTGATTGTTGCCGGGCAGCATCTCGCCGGCTTGCACCTCAACGCGGCGGAAGCGGTTACCGCCGGCGGGCACAAAAACCCAATCCGCATCGTGCAGGTGCAGAATGGCGTCGGCCGGAACCGTGGCATGAACTTCTTTGCTGTTCCCGATCAGCGTGGCCGTGACAAACATGCCCAGGCGCAGGATGCCCGGATTGGCCGCATCGATGCGCACTTTGGCGGCGCGAATGGTGGGGTCGAGCACCGGGCCGATGTCGCTCACGCGGCCCGCCAGCACCTTCCCTGGGTACGCATCCACCATGATGCGCGCCTCCTGGCCCAGATGCACCTGCGGCAGATCGTTTTCATACACGTCGCAGATTACCCACACCTGCGAGAGATCGGCGATGGTGAAAGCCGTGGACGAGCCGGCATAGGTCATGCCCGCCGCGGCCGCATTGGTCACGTTCTGCGCCACGATCACGCCGGAGATCGGAGCATAAACATTCACAATGTCAGAAGGATGGTTCTTATCCACTCCCAGCGTCTTCAACTGCTGGTTGGCCGCGTTCAGATCCGCTTTGGCGTCGTCTTCAGTGTCCTGGGCCTGCTGCAGCATCTCCTGGGCGATGGCGCCGTGGCCGTAGAGGTCCTTGGCGCGTAGGTAGGCTTCATTCGCGAACTGCTCGTCGTTCACAGCTTTCAGATAGGTATCGAAGGCGTTGGTGACGTCCGGGCTCTGAACCTTCATCATCAGCTCGCCCTTTTTCACGTTCTGATCGAGGGTCACGTACATATCCACCACGCGGCCGCTGGCCAGCGAGATGACCGGAATCTCGCGGTTGACGTCGGCATAGACCGAGCCGGTTGCGTTCAGCTTGTGCGGGGCGCGAATCTCCCTGGCGGTGGCCAGCGGGTAATCTGCGGGATGCTGGACGGTAACGATATTGGCGTTGCCGGCATTGATCACCTGCGGATGCGGTGGCGCGCCCGCGGCGGGATTGAACGTCTTGCCGCAGCCCGCCGCCGCCAAACATGCGGCCAGCCCGCAAACTGCTTTCAAGGTCCAAGCTCTCGTCATTGCATCACCTCACGCCCTACGGCCAGATTCAGTTGCGCGGCCGCCGTCAGATAATCGCCGGTCAGTTGCGCGTACGCCAGTTGCACTTGCCGGTAGTCGCTCTGCGCGTTCAAGAAATCCATCAGCGAGGCGCCGCCGTGCTCGTAGGAATACGTGATGGTGTCGCGCACCTGGAGCGCCTCGGCGTTGTATTTGTCTTTGTACGGCTTGAGCAGCGCGATGTTGCTTTCCACCTCTGCGTAGGCCGAGTCCACGTCGCTGAACACCTGCGCCCGCACCGCCTCCGTAACATCCCGGTCGCGGTCGATGTCGATCAGCGTGCGCTGCTTCTCGCCCTGGTTGCGGTCGAAGATGCGCAGCGGAATGTTGACGTTGAAACCCACCGTCTGCATGTCAATGGGGTGGGGGTTGTTGACCGCGGAATTCCACGTGTACCACATGCCTAAGGTGGGATCGGTCGAGCCGTTGGCGATGGCCAGCTTGTGATTCGTCACCGCCTGCTCGGCCGCCTCCAGCGCCGCTTGCAAGTCCGGCCGCGCGGCCAGCGCCATCTGCCGGCAATCCGCCAGCGGCTGCAAGCTCTCAGAGAAATCGAACCGCCCGGTCACGTCGAACTGCTCCACCGGAGTGCGGTCATTCAACAATTGCAAGAGTTGAATCTTGGCGGTGCGCAGGTTCACGATGGCCGTCTCTAGCTCCGATTCGTACTCCACGCGCAACAACTCGATGCGCTCGAAGTCAATCTGGGCGATGTCCCCGGCTTGAAGGCGCTCGTGGCTGATGGCGATGATGTGGTCGTAGTAGGCCAGGTCGGCGCGCGCCAGCGCCAGCACGTCCTTGGCTTCCAGAGTGTCGATAAACGCGCCTCGCAGCGTGAATTCCAGCGTGCGCTCCAGGTCCTCGTGATCTGAGGCGGCGATGCTCGTGCCTTGCTGCGCGCTTTTCAGGCGCAGCTCGCGCTTGTGGTCGCGTTCGTGCATGTAGTTGATGCTGGGTTCCACGAAGGTTCCCGGAAGCGGCTGCCACACCCCGTCGTTGGGCGCAATCTCGGTGCCGTCTACCGTCACCCCCACCTGCGGATTGGGCCGCAGATTCGCCGTGATCTCTTGGGCCCGCATCTCATCCACGCCCAGCGCGTCGGCCTGCAGCGCCGGATTCGCCGCTTCAAATCTGGCCTTTACCTGTGCCCAGGTCAGGGCCTGCTGTGCGCCTGCGGCGCCGCACGCCATAAAAAACAGCGCCGCCCCTGCCAACGCAGCGATCGAACAGAGAAATTGCTTCATACACAACCTTTGCGCCGTAACCTGCACGGCGGACAGAGAGAATTGAGAGGCTTAACGAGGAAGGAATGTGCGTAGGGAGAGAACGGTCACGCGGCTGGCGGAGGGCGGTTCTGGATCGCGGCCAGCGCTGCATCCTTCACCAGCGGAATGGGAAGATTGCCCGGCGCGGCCACGCGCAAAACAGTGAAGAAAACCCCGGCGAAAGCCGGCGTGGGCAGGGCCGGAGCCACGGGAATCATCGAGTGCGGGCTTACCCGCTCGTGAACCCGGCGCACACAGTACTCAACCACCGCCGGTCGCTGCGCCGCCAGCAAGTCGTCGGTCATGGAGATCGCCGGCAGCAAAATCAGTATCACCACCGCCAGCGCGATAAGCTGCGTGCGCCGCCCTGCCCCGTCGCGCGGCCCGTACCGCAGCCACGCCCAGACCATGTACACGGCCAGCATCAACCACGCGAGATTCAGCGCCAATTCCATGCTTAGTGCCGATTCTATAACAGGTTTGTATGCGAACGAAGAAGCTCTTCCTGTTAGACGTGCGGGAATACCTTGCGGATAACCGCCGCCCTCCGCCTACCGCCGGGCGCCCCACCCCTCGCGGGAGCACAAAGGCGGGGTGCCCCAGGTCTCGCTTTTGAGACCTGGGCGGGTGGCCTACTCTTCGACTTAGGACAAAAGCTGGGGTGCCCCATCCTTGAAACAGCTTCACCGTTTCAAGGGTGGGATAGCACGAAACTCAACCGCCCGTCTCCGCCTTCACGCAGCACACCCTCCCCATCCGCATCGGTGCTACCATAGAGATGATTCCGCTCCAGCGCTGCTCGTCCGCTCATAGAGCGTCCACCTATTCAGCCCGCCGGAGCCAGGTAAAGGAGAATTTTTATGCCATTAGTCACTGCACGGCAACTCCTCGACGAGGCCGCCAAAGGCGGTTACGGCGTCGGCGCTTTCAACGTCAACAACATGGAACAAATCCAGGCCATCATGGCCGCGGCCGTTCAAACCAAATCTCCCGTCATCGTCCAGGCCAGCCGCGGCGCGCGCGCCTACGCTGAGGACCTCTACCTCTACAACCTGATGCTGGCCGCCAACGAGCTGCACCCCGAGATTCCCCTGGTCTTGCATCAGGATCACGGCAACAGCTTCGACACCTGCAAGAGCGCCATCGCCCTCGGCTTTACCTCGGTCATGATGGACGGCTCCCTGCGCGAGGACGGCAAAACCCCCTCCACCTTTGAGGAAAACGTCGCCGTCACCCGCCGCGTCGTCGAGTACGCCCATGAGCGCGGCGTCTCCGTCGAAGGCGAGATCGGCGTCCTCGGCGGCGTTGAGGACGGCCACGGCGCCGGCGGCTCCGGCCTGGAGCACGTCACCGATCCCGATCAGGCCGTCGAATTCGCCGAGCGCACCGGCGTTGATTCGCTCGCCATCGCCATCGGCACCAGCCACGGCGCTTACAAGTTCAGCAAAAAGCCCGACGGCTCCGTCCTCAAAATGGACATTCTCATCGAGATTCACAAGCGCTTGCCGCACACTCACCTTGTCATGCACGGCAGTTCCTCGGTCCCCAAGGATCTCCAGGACATCGTCAACCAGTACGGCGGCAAGCTCAAGCAAACCTGGGGCGTGCCCATCCAGGAGATTCAGCTCGGCATCCGCAACGGCGTGCGCAAGATCAACGTCGATACTGACAGCCGCCTCGCCATCACCGGCGCCATCCGCAAGGTCTTCGCCGAGTCGCCCGAGAAGTTCGATCCGCGCGACTACCTCAAGCCCGCCCGCGAGGCCATGCAGAAGGTCGTCGCCGCGCGCATGACCGAGTTTGGCCAGGCCGGCCACGCCGGCGACTACGCCCCCATTCCCATCGCCGAGATGGCCAAGGGCTACGCCTCCGGCAAGCTCGACACTCGCCCCTCCCTTGCCGCCGCCCGCTAATCCCGGACTGCGCCAGCCTCACCACCTAGGGCCATTCCGACCGCTCGGAATGGCCTTTATCTTTCATCGCGTATTCTCAACGCCACCAAAAGAATCCCTGGCCTTGAAAGCGTGCGGCCAAGCGCCCTCCGCGCCCCATCCTGCACGAGCTTGCCAAATCAACTCGGGCTTTATTGAATACCGCATCGGTAATGTCCTGTCCATCGCGCCGGAGGCGCAGTGTTTGTTAGCCCCGCGCTTCAGCGTGGGGAAACCAGATTCCACAACATGGCTACGGAGTCCCGTAGGGACGGCGCCAGAACATTTCTATTGCGGGAATCAACAGCCCCTGCGCGAAGCTCGCCGGTGCGATTTGCTTGCTGTTCCCATTTTCATGCTTCTTCAGCCGCAAAAGGATGCTTCTTCCCCGTCTCTCTGCCGCATTTTGAGAACACGCTTTCCCGCTGTTGAAACTTTGCTTCGCCGCCAACGTCTGACAAAAAAGCAGGCATAATGTTTGTAGCAGGCGCCCTACGAGTGCGCTGTCAAGCTCATTCGGGGAAACGTTTTCTAACAAAATACACGGGGCTAAATCTGATGCGCCACAAAACTTTCCTTCCTGTGAAATGCGGTCTCCTCGCACTCCTTCTTGCTGTCGCCTCTACCGCCTTCGCCCTCAGCGGCGACATCGGCATCCACGATCCCTCCACGGTCGTCATGGACCACGGCAAGTACTACGTCTATGGAACCGGCGGCTCGGCCCTGGTCTCTGACGACGGCTGGACGTGGCGCCGCGGCGTGAGACCGCCCCTGGTCGGAGCGGCGCCCGACGTGATTCACCTCGACGGCCGGTTTTACATGTATGTTGCCCGCGGCTCGGGCGGAAGGGCGCTGCCCAACAAAGCCGAGATCGACATGATCTGGACCAAGTCGCTCGACCCCGGTTCTCCCGATTACAAGTGGCACCAAGGCGGCCGAGTCGCCAGCTCCAATGGCATCGAAGACTGCAACGCCATCGATCCGGGCGCGCTCTTCGATCCCACTACCGGCAAGTTCTGGCTCACCTATGGCTCCTACTTCGGCTACATCCGCATCGTCCAGCTCAATCCCAAGACGGGCCTGGACATGGTTCCCAACGAAAAGCCCATCGATCTTGCCGTCAACGGCGAAGCCTCTGACATGATCTACCACGACGGCTGGTATTACCTGTTCGATACGCACGGCAGTTGCTGCGATGGGACCAACTCCGGCTACAACATCCGGGTCGCCCGCTCGCGCCGTCCCACCGGTCCTTTCGCGGACGCCGAGGGTGTGCCTTCGCTCGAGGGCGGCGGCACGCTGTTGATCGGCTCCCAGGACCGCTACATCGGGCCGGGCCACTTCGGCCTGATCAATGAGGGCGATGGCGTGCAGAAATTCTCCATGCACTTCGAGGCCGATCTGGACAGGGGCGGCGCCAGCGTCCTCGATATTCGCCCCCTGCTCTGGAAGAACGGCTGGCCGGTGGCCGGCGAAAATCCCCAGGCCGGCACATACGAAATCCAATCCGTGCACACCGGCACCTCGCTGGATATGGCCGTTGAAAGCGTGCCCGTAGGCGGCCCGAGACGGCCGTTCAGATTCCCCCGGCCTCCCGCTGGCGCGCGGCCGGGCGGAGGTCCACCCATGGTTGGCGCGGGCCCGCCGCCTGCTGGCGCGGGCGCCCGTCCCGCCGGTCCGCGTCCTCCTGGATTCCCGTTTGGGGGCATGTTTGGCGGGTCCGGTAAGCCCATTCCCAATCAGACTGCCGCGGACGTCGACAAGAAATGGCCCGCGGACCCAGTGGACGCCGGCATGTCCAACTACTTAGCCGAGGCGCAGCAGAAGTGGCAGCTCACGCCGGTTCCCGACGCGGGCGGCTATCCCGGCGGTCCCTATTTCAAGATCACCATCGCCGGCACGGACCGCACGCTGGCCGCCACCAAGGACGCGGAATTGGTGGTCCTGCCCGCCTTCTCCGGCGCGCCGGAGCAATTGTGGCGTCTCGATCAGTTTCCCGACGGCACGTGGCGCATCATGCCCAAGGCGGTCCCGGGCGTCAGCGAACCGATGGCCCTTTCAGCCGTCGGCGCGAGCATGCCGACGCTCGAAAAACTGGAACCGAACAGCGACAGAGATCACTGGCTGCTGATGACGCCATAGGCCGCCGGCCTTTGACCGTCGATCGTCCATCGACACCCACTGAAAGGGGCAACTCCCCGAGGAATCTTCCATGAATGTGTATCGCAAATTTCTCCTGCCCGCGCTCGCCGCCTCCTGTGGGCTGGCCCTGGCCCCCGTCACGGCTCCAGCCGCCTCGGCCCGGTCTTTTGGGACCACGTTAACCAGTTCCACTACTCCCACACTCGTCACCGGCGCGGACGGCTTCATCAAGCGCTGGCTCATCCTGGAGCCGATCTCCGTGACCGGGCCCTCGGGGGACGAGATCCAGTCGCGGGACGGAGTCCAGGCCATGGTCAAGACGCAATACTTTCCGGACCAGTACGCCATCGTCCCGCGCAACGGCGAGACGGAAACGGTGGACGGCAAGACGCTCGCCTGGTACGCCGTAGACACGGACAAATACAACGTGAATCTGTTTCACTTCGCTCACTCGCTGGCCAAGCCCACGGACAATGTCCTGTTCTGGGCTGTCACCATCGTCAACAGCCCGCGGGAGATGGATAATGTGCGCCTGGCCATCGGCTCCAATGCCGCCTCAGTCTGGTGGCTCAACGGCAAGGAAGTGATCGGCATCTACGGCAACATTCAGACGGTGGTCGATGACGGCGTTTCCTGGCGGACCACGCTCAAGAAGGGGCCGAACATCGTGCGCGCCGCGGTGGTCAACGCCAGCGGCGCTACCGACTTCTGCGCCCGCTTTCTGGACTCCAACGGCAAGCCGATCCCGGGCCTGACCATCACCTTGCGCGAACCTCGCCAGTGAATCCTCGTTCGCCCCGAGCAAAGACCCCATTGCCTCCCGCCCGTCTCCGGGTAAACTAGACGCATGGCGGAGATTCAGCGCAGAAAAACCCCCACCGTCCACATCGGACCCGTTCGTGTCGGCTGGGAGGTCCCCGTCGTCGTCCAGTCGATGACCAACACCGACACCGCCGACGTTGAGGCTACCATCGAGCAGGTCGCGGCTCTGGCCCTCGCCGGCTCTGAGATCGTGCGCGTCACGGTCAATAACGAGCACGCGGCGGCGGCCGTTCCGGCCATCGTCGAAGGCCTCGACAAGCGCGGCATCCGCGTGCCCATCGTCGGCGACTTCCACTACAACGGCCACATCCTGCTCAAAAAGTATCCGGCCGCGGCGCGCGCCCTCGCCAAGTACCGCATCAATCCCGGCAATGTCTCCATCGGCCGCAAGGACGACGAGAACTTCCGCACCATGGTCGAGTGCGCGGTCGAGAATTCGAAGCCCGTGCGCATCGGCGTCAACTGGGGCTCGCTCGATCAGGCCCTCCTCACCCGCATGATGGACGAAAACAGCAAGCGCCCCGAGCCATTTCCGGCCCGCGAAGTCATGATCGAGGCCATGATCTCGAGCGCCCTCAACTCCGCCGCCGCCGCCGAGCGCTACGGCCTCGGCCACAACATGATCATCCTCTCCGCCAAGGTTTCCGGCGTGCGCGACCTCCTCGATGTCTACACCCGGCTCGCCGCCCGCTGCGACTACCCGCTCCACCTCGGCCTCACGGAAGCCGGCATGGGCTCCAAGGGCCTAATCGCCTCCACCGCCGGCCTCGCCCCGCTGCTCCTGGCCGGCATCGGCGACACCATCCGCGTCTCGCTCACCCCCAAGCCCGGCGGCGACCGCACTGAAGAAGTCCTCGCCTCCCAGCAGATCCTGCAATCGCTCTCCCTGCGCAGCTTCATGCCCCAGGTCACAAGCTGCCCCGGCTGCGGCCGCACCACCAGCACCTACTTCCAGGAGCTCGCCGAGCAGATTCAGAGCTACCTGCGCACCTCCATGCCCGAATGGCGCAAGCGCTACCCCGGCGTCGAAGAGCTGAAAGTGGCCGTCATGGGCTGCGTCGTCAACGGCCCCGGCGAATCCAAGCACGCCAACCTCGGCATCAGCCTTCCCGGCACCTTCGAAGACCCCGTCGCCCCCGTCTACATCGACGGCAAGCTCTCCACCACCCTCCGCGGCGACACCATCGTCGCCGAGTTCAAGCACATCCTCGACCGCTACGTCGAATCTCACTACGGCCAGACGGCCCGCAACGGCGAGCTCGTAGCCGCCCGCTGAATCAGCAGCGATTTCCGTTTCACGCGAACGGATTGACGATGCGGACGCTGCCGATGCTCTGCCCGTGTTGCATGTCCTCTGTATAAACGGTGGCGCAGCCGGCCTGCGTGGCCGCCGCTACGATCAGCGAGTCATAGATTCGGAATGCGTACCGCTCTGAGATTGCCAGAGCGGTCTTGTGCGTCTCCGAGGTGAGCGGGATGGCCGGCCCGCAAAGTGCTTCAATCCCTTCCAGCATCTCCCGGATCATCTCTAAGCTCTTGCCGTGTTTCCGCGATACGGCATCGGTGAACTCAGTCAGAACCTGGACGCTGACCACCCCTCCCGCCAGCAGAATCTGTTCTGCCGTCTCGGTGCGGCCATCCGTCGCCGCGCCTGCCCGTCTCACGATCGCATAGATCAGAATATTTGTGTCCAAGAATGCTTTATCGAATGCTTCACCGGTCATAGATCTCCGAGCGGTCGAACACATAATCGTCAGGCACCGTGAACCGCAGCTTGCGCAGTTTCTCGATGGCTTGCGCCCGCCTGCGGTCGCGAATCACCTCGAACGAATGCTCACCTGTCACCCTGATCTCCGCTTCCTCTTGGGGTGAAAGCCTCAACTTTGC
Source organism: uncultured Acidobacteriota bacterium (assembly GCA_963808795.1). GTDB lineage: Bacteria > Acidobacteriota > Terriglobia > Terriglobales > Acidobacteriaceae > Telmatobacter. The sequence continues at coordinate 223,522 of CAWEGL010000008.1, read as the reverse complement.
TACCACGTCGGCAGGAATGCGAACGGCAAGACTATTTCCCCACTTCGCGAACCGCATCTCGATCCTCCGTATATCCACAAAGATTGGATATACATAGATATTGTATATCCATATGGCAGGTATATCAATACTCTGTCGGTTTACCGGTGGAACCGCGAGATCACGTAGAAAATCGCGGACAACACAACGCTGATCAGGATGCACGTGCCCAAAGGAAAATAGAACGAGAAATTCTTGCCTTTGTAGGCGAAGTCGCCCGGCAGCCGGCCCAGGGGCAGGCCCATGCGCCCCGCCACCAGCAGCGCCGCTCCAATGAGCGCAACCAGCAGTCCGAGCCCGATCAGCGCTTTGCCAATTTCGCTCACAGCTAGTCCCAGCACTCCTTTCCTCGCCAGAATACCGCTAACGCCGCAGCGCGAAAAAACCGCCCGCGCACCCGCGCCGGGTCAACCTCTAGCGCCTTCCGCTGCGGCGCTTGCTATCTCCTCCCCTCCGCCGTCTCAGCCCACGCGCTAAAATCATGTCATCGGCGAGAACCACCGCAAGGCCGCTGCTCGATGGGGCCGGAACTTCGCCCCCAACTCGTCCAGCTCCACTGCCGCGTTCATCGCATCGCTAGCCCAAGCGCCAAAGCATGGGCGGTTAGCTCAGTTGGTTAGAGCGCCTGCCTTACAAGCAGGAGGTCGCAGGTTCGAGCCCTGCACTGCCCACCATCCGCAATTCATAACTCGCCCGGTAACGCACTTTCTCGCTTGAGAAACTTCTCAATAAGCCTCTGCCTTGAAAAGCTACGGCTTTCAGCCGTGTCCCCATGGGCCTTCAGCCCACCCAAGAGCATGAAAACCGGAGGGAGCAGGGACCTTCAGGTCCCTGGAAGCAGGCCGGCAAAGGGACCGGCTTTAGCCGCGGGCCCTTCGGATTATTCGACTGTGCCGTAGACGGCGCAAAATCAAGGCCGGCTTCAGCCGCCGGGGGAATGCAAGAGGTGAAATTCGGCCACTGCCTCACCTCTGGTCCGGCGGGCCGGGCGTGGTATTCTGGCGTGTTCCCGGTGTGAAATTCCGCTTGCGAGATCGTATATTGAATGCCGATGCAGCGTCTGCGCCGGTTGGAGAGAGATTCATGAAACGGATAGTTTTTGTGGCGTTGTTGGTCTGCGCCTTTACGTGCGGCCTGCATGCGCAGACCGTCGATACGACCGTTTGCGCGGTGCTGAAGAACCCTACCGCGTTCAACGGCAAGATGGTGCGCATCAAAGGCACGGTGGTGTCGGGGTTCGACCAGTTTGTGCTGAACGATGACAATTGCGGGCTGACCGTGAACGGGATTTGGATTGCTTATCCCGAGGGGACCAAGGCGAAGGGTGGTCCACTGGCGATGTTGGAACTGGAGCCGGCGCACAACTTCACGGGTACCATCGCGCCCGAAAAACGGACGCCGGTGGTTCTGAACCGGGACAAGGAATTTAAGCACTTCGACTCGCTGCTGTCGGAGATGCATGATCCGGGCCAAGGGATCTGCATGGGGTGTAGGGAATATGACGTCCAGGCCACGCTGGTGGGCCGCCTGGATGCCGTGCCCAGCACCACGCTGGATCGGAATGGGAGCAAGATTGTGGGACTGGGCGGATTTGGCAATATGAACGCCTATCCGGCGCGGCTGGTGCTCGAGTCGGTTTCAGACGTAACGTCGAAGAAGGCGGACTACTCGAAGTCCCAAGCGGCGGCCACGGGCGGGCCGGGACAGGGACAGGCACAGGAGCCGCAGAACCCGTATATGTTCGATCCTGTGGCGACGCTCGTGAAGAACGCCGCCCCGCTCCAGCCCAGTCAATTGACCACCATGATCCAGAAAGATGCGGCCGCATTTCCCACCGCCAAGGAGAAGATCAAGGACGGGGTGAGCATCGACTACGGCGATATGGACGACGTTTCAGCAGCGCAAGACGCGCCGGGGGCGGAGGATTCCTCAGACGGCGTGCTGTTCGTCTGCACGCTCAACCGGGACCGGCTGGGGAGCTCGCTGGGCATGGCGCTCATTCATTTAGGGCAACATATTAATGACTTGCGCAATCCGCCGCCGGGAAACGAGGATGCTCCTCCGGTCATCCAGGAAAACAACGCTTGGGTGGTTTCATCGGCGTTCGCCATCGCTTACGAAGCGAAGTATTTCATTTTGCCGGGCGGCTATGTGATGTGGGACTCGAAGTGGCCGCAAGCGGACCGTCAGACCAATATGCAAAATGCTCTCAGTGGTTTTCTGTCTGACCATGCGCTTCTCAGCAAGTGAGCGCAAATAGGTAGCGCCGGCCTCCTGGTCGGCTGTCGTGTGGGCCTCCGGGCCCACACGTCGCTGCTGGTAGCGTGGACGCCCCCAGTACAGCCGCTCTGGCGAGCGGCGCTACTTGAATGCGCAATTCACAGATAAGTTCTTAGCCCCTGAGGGACGGCTTCCCTCGAACTGAGCCGCTACACAATCGCCAGCACGGGCCTTGCGCCGTGGGAATGCGAGTATTCTGAAAGCTGCACGATAACTCTCGACTAAGACAAGGGAAAATATGGCGGAGATAGCCATTGAAAGCAACCAAACGCCGGCGCAGTTGCCCGCAGTGCGGGTCGCGGTGCTGGGCGCCGGCAAGATGGGCGGGATTCTGCTGCAAGCGTTTCTGAAGCATAACCTGTTCGCGCCCGGCCAGATTCACGCCACCGTGGGACACGCCGAGCGGGCGCTGGCCCTCAGCACGCAATGGGGCGTGGACGTGGGCACCGATAACCTGAAGGCCGCCAGCCAGGCGGACCTGATTCTGGTGGGCGTCAAGCCCTTCCAGGTTCCCGACGTGATCGCGGAGATCCGGCCCGCGCTCACGCCTGCCAAGACGCTGGTTTCGTTCGCGGCGTCGGTGAAGACGCTGGCCATCGAGGAAGCGGCGGGGGTGCAGATGGCGGTAGTCCGGGCCATGCCCAATACGCCTTCGGCGCTGGGAGCGGGAATGGCGGCGCTCTGCCGGGGGCGGTTCGTCTCCGACACGCAGATGGAGCTGGCGCAGCGCATCTTTGAGACCGTGGGCCGGGTCGTGCTGGTGGACGAGAAGAACATGGACGCGGTGACGGGGCTTTCGGCGTCGGGTCCGGCCTATCTCTACATCATCATCGAAGCGCTGGCCGAGGCGGGGGTGAAGGTCGGCCTGCCGCGCGACATCGCCACCCAACTGGCCGCGCAGACGGCCTTCGGCTCCGCCAAAATGGTCCTGGAAACGGGCTATCATCCCGCGCTGCTCAAAGACGCTGTGACCACGCCGGCGGGGTGCACCATCGACGGCATCCTGGAGCTGGAAGAGGGCGGCCTGCGCGTCACCCTCATCAAGGCCGTGATGCGGGCCACGGAGCGGGCGCGGCAACTGGCCGCGGGATAAAAAGGCAGTGGTCAGTGATCAGTAGTCAGTGGTCAGTTTTTCGCGCTGAGTTGGGGGCTGAGGTATCTCAGGTTTGAAAATCCAGACTCGGGGCACCGGGCAACAGGCCGCGGGATGAACTTTCACCCGCTTGCTGATTCTCGGAATTTGCGGTTGGCCAGCTTGTCGATCCAACGCCCAACGTGGCTTCCCAAATATCTGCCGGAACTCGACGGGCTGCGCGGGATCGCCGTGCTGGCGGTGTTGTTCTATCATTGCGGTCCGCGCCTAAAAGGCACGTGGATTTACCCGGCCTCGCAATGGGGCTGGGCGGGGGTCAATCTCTTCTTCGTGCTCTCCGGCTTCCTGATCACCTCGATTCTTCTGGAGTCGCGCGAAAGGCCCCGTTACTTCCGCAATTTCTACATGCGCCGCGTGCTCCGCATCTGGCCGGTGTACGTGCTGCTGCTGGCGGTGGTGTATGTGAATGCGCCGTGGTTCGTGGGCCCCGGCGTGTGGGCCGCGCTCAAGGCCGCGCCCTGGCCGGCCTACATCTTTTTCGTGCAAAATCTCTTTCATCTGGCGCTGCCTCCGGCCGTCGGACCCACCTGGTCGCTGGCCATCGAGGAGCAGTACTACTTTTTGTGGGCGCCGCTGGTGCGGGTGTTGCGCCGGCCCTGGATGCTGGCCACGGTGCTGGGCGCGGCGCTGGTCGCCTCGCCGCTGTTGCGGCTGGCAAACCTGCACTGGATGACGCCCACCCACACCCTGATTCATCTGGACGGGATTGCCTGGGGCAGCCTGCTGGCGCTGGGCATGCACACGCTCCCGCTCCGCCGCCGCACTTGGCTATGGCTGGGCCTGGGCGGATTCGCCGCCGGAATTCCGGCCGCCGCTTTCGTGCCCGGCGCCTTTCTCGATTCCGCGCTGGCGGTGGGGTTTGTGGGCGGGATCACGGCGTTCATCGCCTCCACCGGGGCGCGCAATCCGCTCAGCGCCGCCCTGCGCCGCGGGCCGTTGGCCTTTTATGGCCACATCAGCTACGGCCTCTACATGATCCACATCCTGGTCTTCGTCTTCTTTGGCTGGTTCGATCTGCGTATGGATCGCTACGGCATGGCCGGCAACCTGGCCGTCGTCGCTTTTCGCTTCGCCGTCTCCACGCTGGCCGCTGCCGCGCTCTGGTACGGGTTCGAGTCGCAAATCCTCAAGCTGAAGCGCTATTTTTAAAACTGGTTGCACAAATGCCGCAGGGCGCGCGAGGGACGTCCCTCAGGGGCTACTGCAGATTCAGAGTTGATGTATGGGAATCCGATGCAGCCGCGTGGCTTTTTCCTCAAGAAAAAGCCACCTTGCAAGATCTTGGCCGCAGTACGGGAACTCTGAATCTGCTCTAAAGCCCGCGTTTCATGCGGCCATTGCGGCGCGCGGCAACTTCCTGAAAGAAATTGCTACTGCACGGCCAAGCTCCAGGATGGAGCGGCAGAAGAAATGGCTTACTTAGCCTGCATGGTCTGCAAATAGTGGACGAGATTGCTGACTCTGAGCATTTCCTCCGCGGAATTCTTGTCATTGTTTGAAGCCATCGAACTGAGGACCGGGCCCCAGACCGGCATTTCGGCCGTGCCGTGCGCGGGCACGTTCGTGCCGAACCGCAGAACCGCGACGGTGTGCGCGTCCGGGAACTGGCCGCGATTGTTCTGGCTGAGCAAGGTCAAGTCCGCCGGGGGTATCTTGAGTGAGGCCGCAGCGGGACCGTCCCCGCGGCCGTTGATGCCGTGGCATGGCGCGCAGTAGCTGTTAAACATCATCTTGCCGCTGTTGGCCGCGGTCCTGTTCACATTGACGGTTACTTGTGCGTTGCCTGCCACCGCGAAAAATGAGGCGGCCAGGAGCGCGAGTAAAAGGCGTTTCATCGTTGGTGCTCCGTTCTGAACCATTTGTTCAGGGACCACTCTACCCCCGATAGGGGGTGCTTCGGCTGTGCTCCACATCACGCCGTCGAGAGTCTTGGCTTGGATTTGATCCCTCGCATCCCGCGCCTGCCGCAACCGCCGGCTCAATTCCGGCCGTGCCGCGCGATGCAGCTTTGCGGCCACGCCGGCCACAGCACATTCAGAGTTGATTGAAGGGAACCCGATGCGGCCCCGTGGCGACGCGCGGCAACTTCTGAAAGAAATTGCCACAGCACGGCCAATCTCCATAATGGGGCGGCAGAAGAAACGGCCTAATTCGCCTGGATGGTCTTCAAATAGCGCACCAGATTGCTGATTCTGAGCGCTTCCTGACTGGAATACTCGGTCTGGGCCGGACCATCCATCCAACCGAGGATCGGTCCCCAGATCGGCATTGCGGCCGAGCCGTGCGCCGGCACCTTCACCCCGAACCGCAGGACCGCGGCGACGCGCTGGTCAGGGAACTGGCCGTGATTGTTGCTGCTGAGCAACGTCAAGTCCGCCGGAGCCGCCTTGAGCGACGCCGCAGCGGGGCCATCCCCGCGGCCGTTCATGCCGTGGCATGGCGCGCAATAGCTGTCAAACATCATCTTGCCGCTGTTCGCCGGCGTCCTATGGGCATTGCTTTGTGCATTGCTTGCCGCTGCGAAAAATGAGGTGGCCAGGAGTACGAGTAAGAGGCGCATCATCGTAAATCCTCCGTTCCGAGCCGCTACTTCAAGCCAACTCTACTCCTGAACGGGAACGCTTTGGCTGTGACACGGATCACCCTCTGAAAGATTTCCGGCTGCGGTTCCTCCGCCATCTGGGGTTCCTCCGCCATCTGGGGTTCCTCCGCCGGCCGGGCTTCCTCAGCTCGACTGTCCCAGCACCTGCTCGTAGTAGCGCACGTAGCGGGGCACCACCAGCGTGGCGCAGAAGCGCTTTTTGGCCGCGCCCCGCGCCGCCTCGCCCATGGCGTTCATGCGCTCCGGGTCGTTCAGCAAGCCCAGGACGCCCTGGGCCATGGCTTCTATATCGCCCACCTCGAACAGCAGCCCCGTCACGCCATCGTCGATCACCTCAGGAACGCCGCCCACGCGCGTGGCCACTGCCGGAACCTTGCATGCCATGGCCTCCAGCGCCACCAGGCCGAAGGACTCCAATTCGCTGGGCATCAGCAGAACGTCGGCCAAGGGCAGCAGCTCGCTCACGCGCTCCTGCTTGCCCAGGAAGTGCACGCGCGCGTGAATGCCCAGGTCATGGGCCAGCCACTCCGCCGCCGAGCGGTCCGGCCCGTCGCCCACCAGCACCAGTTGCGCCGCCCGCTCCTCAGCCACGCGCGCGAAGATCTTCACCACGTCCTCCACGCGCTTCACAGGCCTGAAGTTCGACAGGTGCATGAGGATGGGCTCATCAGCCGGGGCCAGGTGCGCCCGCGCCTTGGCCCGCGCCGCCTCATCGCTCACCGGCGCATACACGTCGCAGTTCACGAAGTTGCTGATGGTCTCGATGGGCCGCGTAATCTCGAAGTATTCGAGGGTCTTCTCCCTCAGATATTCGGAGATGCTGGTGACTCCGTCGCTCTGCTCGATGGCGTGGCGCGTAATGGGCAGGTAGCCGCGGTCCAGGCCCACCAGCGTGATGTCGGTGCCGTGGAGCGTGGTCACGAACGGCAGCCGCCGCCCCTTGGCCGCCAGCATCTGGCGCGCCAGCAGCGCGCTCACCGAGTGCGGAATCGCGTAGTGTACGTGCAGCAGGTCCAGCTCATACAACTCCGCCACCTCGGCCATCCGCGAGGCCAGCGCCAGATCGTAGGGCGGAAACTCGAACAGCGGGTAGCTCGAGACCGGAACCTCGTGGTAAAAAATTCCGTCGTCGCGCCCATTCAGCCGGAAGGGCTGCGAATAAGAGATGAAATGCACCTGGTGGCCGCGGCTGGCGAGCTCGATGCCCAGTTCCGTAGCCACCACGCCCGATCCGCCGTAGGTGGGATAACACGTAATGCCAATGCGCATAAATTCTTCCTGGATGAGAGCCTGTTCAAGAGCCTGTGGCAAAACTCCGGTTTTGAAAGGGCACGACTTCAGTCGTGCCGTAAGTAGCTGCAAAATGAGTGCGGCTTTAGCCGCTGCGGGATGATTTTCCCAAATTTCGGCTTCTGCCAGAGGCCTTTCAATCCTGTCTTTGGATGCTCGGGCCGCGCCTGAGACTCGCAAACCTGAGACTCCCAAACGAGATGTATTCGGTCCCCGCGCTTCGTCCCGCCGAGCGCAGAGCGTTGAGTTCGTGCTCGCGCGAAGCCCGCAAACGCGTCCGCACCCGCGCCAGATCCGCGTCGTTGTAGCCGGGATGCGTCACCATCTCCCATGTGCCGTCGGGTAGCCGCTGGAGCAGCGCGGAGAGCGCCTCCGCATCGAGCGTTCCTGTGGCCAGCACGCCCAGCGTTCCGTCGGTAGTGGCAAATTCGTGTTCGTTAAGGATGCGCCGGACTGCGGGCTCCAAGCCGCGCAGCAGGCGCACCTCCAAGCTGCGCAACCGCGGCGCTCGCGGCGTGGCCCGCGCGCACCACGCCGGCTCAAAGGGATTGCGAATGGCGCCGATCCCCGCCGCCCGCGCCGCGCGCAACAGCGGCTTGAGCACGGCCGGGAACAGGTGCGTATGTTTGTGCGTGTCGATGTGGGTCAAGCGCACTCCCCGGCTCTGGAGCAGCCCCATCTGCGCCCCGGCTTCGGCCTCGATCTCGTCGGCCCGGATGCGCCCGGCGAACAGCCGCGTCAGGAACGCGCCCAGCGTGGAGTGGAAGCGGCCCGTCCCGGCGGCGACGAGCGTGGGAATCCGCGCCGGCGCGAGCACCGGTTCGCCATCCACCAGCACCACGTGGCAGCCTACGCCCAGCGAGGGCCCCGAGCAGGCCAATGCGGATCCGGCCAATGCGGAATCGGCCATCGCGGAACCGGCCAATTCAGATCTAGCCATCGCGGCACGCGCCAGTTCGATGGCCTCGTCCGTAGCCCCGGCGCGCGCCATCAGTGTCGTGCTGGTGACCACGCCGGCCGCGGCCAGCTCCATAATCCCGCGGTTCACCCCGGCAGTCAGCCCGAAATCGTCCGCGTTCACAATCAGTCGGCTCACCGGCTGAGTGTATCAATCGCAGCGGGCCGTTACAGCAGATTCAGAGTTGATGTAAGAGAACCCGGTGCGGCTGCATGGCTTTTTTCCGGCCAGGGGTCCCCAGCGACAGGTCTTCGTCGCTGGCTGTGCTCCAAGGGCGAAGGACACCTCACCCGCAACGACATCCTGACCAACCCGATGGAAGCCGAACGCCGCGCCCGTTCGGCAAGCTAGGGGCGAATTTACTGCATTTGCAGTAGAAAAGTACTGCAATCAGGACAAGAAAGACAGGGCCAAGGGGTCAAGGAACAGGGATCTGAGAATGCTATATGGCTGCTGCGGCGACGGCGGAGACGCATACTGAGCGATGCGTTTCCAGTTCGCTCCGGGCGCGCTCCACCTCGATAAAGCCATAGGCCATGAGCCTTGAGCTGACCTGGCGGAACGTCTCGGAGCAAGCCGTGAGGTATTCGCTGTGCCTGCTCTCAAGGGCGCATTCGAGATAGGTGCAGATAGAGCAGCCCACAACTTCCCCTTCCGGCCTTCCGGCCGGACTTGCAGCGGTTGAAGTGCGGTTCCTTTACCGCGCCAGAATCTGACGCTCGGCGCGGAGCCAGTCCTGCATGTCGTGGCCGTGTCTGCTGCCGCGCTTTTCAAAGATCTCAAAGGCCCGCTCTCTTATCTGGTCTGGTGAGGCCTGCGCTCGCGGTGCAGAGGCGGCAACGGGGGCGGACCCGCCGGGAGAGGCTTGCGGGGCGACAACGACAATCTTGTTTAGCTTGGGCTGTTTTTGAACTTCTGAAACGATCATTGGGAACCCTCATGAAAATCAAGGGCTAAGAGAGAAGGTACTTCAGATGAACTGCCTTAGTTCAGAGAACCTGAAAGAGGAGAACGATGCTCGCTCCATCTCTTATGCTACGCTCATCCCTCACGCGCCGCACAATTGCTTCGTGAATCTCCTGTTTGGGGCTTGAATGTACAATTTTCGCGGCTCCGGGGGCAGGACTCAGAGGCTAACGGGGTGCGCAGGCCGGGCTGCGGGCGATCTTGGAAGGCTGGGGGGCGAAGGGCGCCTCACCCGCATCAACGACACCCTGACCAATCTGATGGAAGCCGAACGCCGCGCCCGTTCGGGAGAATAGCGCCGCATTCTTGCATTTGCAGCAGGAATTTACTGCAATCTCGGGTTCAGAAGCGAAAGCCGCCCGCCGGTAGCTTAGACTTGGCTGTAAGGTCAACATTTTGCACGTGGAAATCAAGCCGAAGCGTTTGCGGGGCGGACCGTGGGCCGAGGGCTACGCTCTTCATGTCCACATGTTGAGCAGCAGTTTCGTGGGCTACGACCAAAGCGGCCACGCGCGCTTCGATAGCCTCAGATCGCCGGTCGGAGAATTGCTTTACAGGCTGAAATATCAACAGGATCGGACGGCGATTGACCCATTGGCCGAGGCCGCCGAAGGCTTTTTGAAAACATGGAAGCCGCCCATCGACGCGATCGTCCCGGTTCCGCCGTCCCTCGTCCGCAGGAATCAGCCGGTCCTGGCGGTTGCCTCAGCTCTTGCGGAGCGCGTACATATTCCGCTTTGGACCTCTTGTCTCGCGAAGGTAAAGAAAACGCCACAATTGAAGGACGTTCTTGAGTACGATAAAAGGACGGAGGCGTTAAGGGACGCCTTCGCCGTAAAGGCGGAACAGACCAGGGACAAAAGCCTGCTCCTGTTCGATGATCTTTTTGGCTCCGGGGCAACGGTCAGTCACATCGCGGAAGTCCTGAAAGGCCAAGGCGGCGCGAAGGCCGTTTATCTTCTCACGTTGACCACAAAATAGGCGCGTTATGAATGTTTTTTTCGGCGGATCGCGGGCGGTTTCAAAGCTGAACGCCCCGTTGCGTACGCGCATTGACGATTTCATGCGGCGCGGCGACACCGTTTTGATCGGCGACGCCAACGGCGCCGACAAGGCCGTGCAGCAGTATCTTGCGGCCCGCGGCTACCGCAACGTAATCGTGTTTTGCATGGAGCAGTGCCGGAACAATCTCGGCGCGTGGCCCACCCGCAGCGTCAAGCCGCCGGGCGCGCGGAGAGATTTCAGCTACTATGCCGCCAAAGATTTCGTCATGGCCCAGGAAGCCAAATGCGGCGTGATGCTGTGGGACGCAAAGAGCAAGGGCACGTTGCAGAACATGCTGAATCTCGTGGGGGCCGGCAAACGGACGCTGGTCTACTTCGCGCCGGAGAAGGATTTTCATGTCCTTGCGAATGAGCAGGATTTGCAGGCGCTCCTGGCCCGGTGCGCGGCGCGCGATCTCGAAACCGCAACCCGCGGGCTGGGATTGAAAACGCCGCTCAGCCAGCCGCATCTGCCCATATCCCTGTCCGGGTCCTAACGCGGCCAGCGTCCGTCTCGATCTGCGGGTTCTGGGCCGGCTGCGCACCAAGGGCGACGCCCACTTCACCCGCATCAACGACATCCTGAGGAACCTGATGGAGGCGGAGCGGCAGGCCGGGGCGGAGAGATAGGGCTGTGCACTGCATTTGGAGCAGGAAATTACTGCAAGGAATGTACGGGCGAGCTCGTGCTTTTCCTAGACTCAGAAGCGAGACCAAGGGCGCCCCCCTCCTTACGAGTTTGCATCCCCGAGAATCGGGCCGCCCGACCGCGCGCTCTCTCAGCGCTCAAACACCGAGGGGTACTGGATTCTCAAGAATGACACGATACCAGAATTCGGGAAGAGCTTCTCGACAATGAAACTATCTGCGAAGCCGAGTATCGATGCCGGAATAGCTCCGCCTGGCACTAAGCCGATTCCGGCGATCGCCGCGAAGCGGAGCATCCTACCCTCCGGATTTGATGCCCAGAGTCCGAGTTTGCTTCGAATTCCCACGAGCGCTTGCTTGAGATCCGCGTCGGTGAGCGAACCAGCGTCATCGAGCCAGGCCTTGAAAGCTCTACATTCGTCGGAATCTCGAATTTCTAGAAGTCGCTCGAAATCGATCCTGCTTCCAGGCACCGGTTCGCCCACGTCGGCGATAGCCACTACTCTGCTGAATTGATTTTCCTTCGACCTTGGGTTGAGCGCTTCGATTATCCCTGACAGCTTCCCAAATAGCAGTTGCGCCTCATCGTCAGAGAATCCAGTGATCGCGGAATAGGCCGCCATTTCCGCTAGCCTGCAATTTATGCCGTTGGCCCCAGAAACCGCCCACGCAACGAATCGCCGAGATTGCTCGATTGGAATTCCGAAGGCTTCCACCAGATTGTGTCGAATTCGAAGGATCCTGGGGCTAGTCTCCTCGACGGATAAATCGATACGTGGCGTCGCTGTCGCTTCGCAGATTCCCTCCCCTTTCAAGACGTGCAGAAGGGATGCCCTGAGTGCGGATGGGTTCGTCCTCAGGTCGTGCTCGACCTGCAACTGAAGATCCGCACCGAATGTGCTATTCGGCCTAACCAGCGCTTTCCATGCGGCCTCTTCAATGGCCGAACGTTGTGCGTTCTTTAGCCCCGAGATGGACTGCAGAGCGGAGAACTCTGACCGCAGGACCCTTTCCCGATCGGAAAGATCGACGATTCCGAAGCTGAAGTGGTCCGGTGGGGTGTGCGCCGTTAAGCTCAAGACCTTCTATAAGGGAAGTAAACTCGCAGGAGAGCCGGAGCACGCCGGATTCGAATGCCGTAACGATTCCGGACTTGCCGAACGCGCGAACCAGAAACGGGAGCTCGCGAAGACGAACAGACTTTATAATTACCTCATCGAATAAGATCAGACGCTTGAGCAAAGCTGCGACATCTATCCCGAACACGAGGGTGTGATCCCTTTTCGCCACTTCCCCGAGAACTCTGCGTCTTGGGTTCATCGGAAGCAATTCTAATCCTGGATCGTTGCTGCGTAGTCCAGCTTGACCCGAAGCGATCGCCCTCGGTGTTCAGCAAGAAGCCTGCCCGATGCCCGGGAATTTGGTCGCGGGTGGCTTTGTGCCTTTATACAACCGGCAGCGCCCCCAACTGACCGCCGCCGCGCAACGGCTCCCTCGCCCCTTATCCCCGCCCACTCTGAGCCGCCGCTACCGCCTCTCCCCGCGCCGCCCGTATGCCGCTCCGCCCGCCCCATCACCGGCTTCAACTTCCCCACAAACCCGTAGCTCCCGCCCTCCGCGAGCCTCTTCCGCCCGCCGCCCCTTCCGATCCCAGTCCCTATTCCCTATTCCCTATCCCCTATTCCCTAGTCCCTCGTCCCTGATCTCTGTTCTCTGACCTCTGTTCTCTGCCCTCCCACAGTGAACTCCCCCCGCGAAAAACCACCCCCACGCCGCCCCCACGCCCCGCAAGACACTGCCAAAGTACCGCACTGAGGCGCCTTACCGCCGCCACATTGCAAAATAGTGCGCAATTCTCTACAAATGATTTGTCTAACTCGCGCAATTGCCGGCAAATAAATTCTCCCGCGCGCGCAATAACCGGTAATATCCCTCCGCGCTACGGGAAGCATCGCGCCAACATTTCGCGCCGCGGCCTGAACTTCTAAGCCAACATTTGGCGTTCGTCCGCATACCTTTACTCCAACATTTCAAAGCATCCTGCACGCTTCGGGCAGCCGTTTTTCGCCCCGCCTTGCCCCTCCGCGCCGCCGCCCGCTGTTCCCTGCCCTCCCGCCCTGTGTTTCAATAGAACCGATGGGCGTTCCCCGGAGATCGACGGCGCGTGGGCGGCTGATTGCCGCCAGGCGCAAGGCGCGCGAGTACGCCATGGTGGCCCGCGCCCTGGCCTCCACGGACCACCCCGTCCTGGCGCAGATTATCCCCATGCGCTTCTGCAACTTGAGCTGCGCCTACTGCAACGAGTACGACAAGGTCTCTGAGCCCGTCCCGCTCGCGGAGATGGTCCGCCGCATCGACCACCTGGGCCGCCTCGGCACCGCCATGATCGGCATCAGCGGCGGCGAGCCCCTCACCCATCCCCAGCTCGACGACATCATCCGCCGCATGCGCCGCACCGGCGCCATCGCCGGCATGATCACCAACGGCTATCTCCTGAATCAAGAACGCATTGAGCGCCTCAACCGCGCCGGCCTCGACCACATACAGATCTCCATTGACAACCTCGAGCCCGACGAAATCTCCAAAAAGAGCCTGAAGGTCCTGGACAAAAAGCTCCAGATGCTCGCCGAGTACGCCGAGTTTCACGTGAACATCAACTCCGTGGTCGGCGGCGGCATCAAGAACCCCAATGATGCGTTGGTGATAGGCCGCCGGGCCCTCGAGCTCGGCTTCGAATCGACCATCGGCATCATCCACGACGGCGACGGCCAACAGAAGCCGCTCACCGGCGACGAGGCCAAGGTCTACTTCGAGATGACCAACCGGAAAAAGACCAACTACGCGCAGTTCGACAAATTTCAGGAAGCAATTGCGCACGGGCAGCCCAACGAATGGCGCTGCCGGGCCGGCTCGCGCTACCTATACATCTGCGAGGACGGGCTGGTGCACTACTGCTCGCAACAGCGCGGCTATCCAGCCGTGCCCATCGCCGAGTACACGCGCCAGGACCTGAAGCGCGAGTTCCTTACCGCCAAGAGCTGCGCGCCGCATTGCACCATCGGCTGCGTGCACCGCATCAGCTACATCGACCACTGGCGCGCGCCCCAGACGCGCATGGTGGCGCCGGGCGGGCAGGAGCTGGTGAAGATTCAGACCGGAAATTAAAGCATTTTCGGAATATATATATATCTTTTGGTAGCCTTGAAAGGTGGCTTTTACTTCCACCCCAGCGGCGAAGACCTGTCGTTTCACCCCAGCGAGCAAAAATCGCTCGCCGGGGACCCCGAGTCACTGGGAACCCCGGAGCCGGAAAAAGCCACTTAAGGATGTGCTTCCGGTCTACGCCAATTCCGAAAATGCTGTAGGGGTAACGCAGGCCGCGCTCGTGGGCGGCGCGAAGTTGCAGGCGTTCCACCCTCGGCTGCGGCCAAGCCGCAGGGAATTTACGCACGCTTTCCAAGCAAGTCAGCGTTACTTCTTGAAGGCCCGGTTCAGCTTTTCGCGCTGTTCGGTAATCGAGTCCAGCGCGCTCTGCGCGCGCGCCAGCAGGTCCTGAATCTCGGCGAGGTAGGCTGGCAGCGCGTTCCACCACGAGCGCACCAATGCCTGCTGGTCCAGCATGGCCAGCGCCGTGCCCGAGGCGGCCGCCACCAGGCCGGCGCGGCGCATGCCGCTCACCAGGAGAACGCCGGAGGCGGCCAGCGAACCGGCCGCGGCAATCCGGGTCAAGCTCAGAGAATCGGCGCGCGGCGCCGGCGGCGCGGCAGCGGAATCGTTCGCGGGCTTAGAGAGCGGCACAACCACCATGGTTTCTCCTTTCGTTTCACAGCGCAGGCGGCAGCAGCGATGGAACCGTCTCTAGTAATATCACGCCGATGGGCGGGCCGTGGGGATTCTTCGCGCAGGGTGTTCCGCGTGGCTTTGGAGAGGTCCGGCCCTCAATCCAGATCGAACTCCCGCAGCGGCTTGCCCTCGGGAGCGTCCTTGGCTTTGCGCAGGGCCTCGGCAAACTTCTTTTCCAGCAGGTCGGCCTTGTTCTTTTCCGCGTCCACGCTCTGGCGGAAGATGGACTCCTTGCGCTCTTCCTGTTCGCGCATGGCCTTGGCCGCCATCTCCAGATCCTCAAACGTCCGTTTGCGCGGGGCCGGGGTATGGCTCACCACCAGGCCGGTCGAGCCGTCGATCTTGAGCATCGCGCCGCAATCGGGGCACGCAACTTCAAACGTGTCTTCCTTCGCTTTGGCCATAAACAAGATTGTAGGCGCTTTTCCGGCCCTTTCACAGAAGCGGTCTGACCTTACCTCTCTGCAACGCGGGCCGGCCTACAAGAGCCCTCTTCCCAGGTGGAAAACTGTCCCGTTTGGCCCACTATTCGATACTCCGCCCTATACTTGCCTATAATTACGATCAAATAGGTCGTATATTAATTCCATGGCCTCGTATTCGGCGGCAAGGCCGCAGGTTTCCCCTCGAAGACACACGCTCCGCTGGGCAGCGCTCATCCTGGCCGCGCTGGCGGTCGCAGGCATCCTGGCATGGCAGGCGATCACCGCGGCCGGAAATCCGAACCCGGTGGCCGAGCGCCCCGGCTCCCTCGCCGGTGTTGCGGACATCGGCGTGCTCGTCTTCCGCGAGGGGCTGGAATGCGTTCTGGTGCTTTCGGCCATTACGGCCAGCTTCGTACGTTCGAACCAGCCCTATCGACGCCCCGTGGTTGCAGGAGTGGCTGCGGGTTTCCTGGCGACACTCATCACCTGGTTTATCGCGGTAGGGATCGTGGACGATCTCACCCGCAGCCTGAATGCTCTCTATGTCCAGGCCGCGACTGGCCTACTGGCCATTCTTGTGCTGCTGATTGTGATGAATTGGTTCTTCCACAAAATCTATTGGACCGGATGGATTGCCATTCACAACAAACGCAAGCGCGAGCTGCTTGAAAGCGTGAACGAAGGAATCAGGTCGAGGCGCAGCGTGCTGTGGGGCATGGCGTTGCTGGGGTTCACCTCGTTTTATCGCGAGGGCGTTGAGGTGGTCTTGTTCCTTCAGAGCTACCGGCTGAAACTGGGTGGAAGGCCGGTCTTCTATGGCGTGCTGATCGGCCTCGCCCTCACTGCCATTGTGGCCGTGCTGACATTTCTCGCGCATCGCAAGCTGCCTTATAAAAAGATGCTCATTTTTACCGGCGTCATGCTGGGCGCGGTGCTGCTGGTGATGGTGGGCGAACAGGCGCAGGAGATGCAGGCCGCTCACTGGCTTCCGACAACTGTCATTCCGATGCTCGCCGACAAGATTCCTGCGTGGATGGGCCTCTGGTTCTCGGTGTTTCCCACCGTGCAGACGCTGGCCGCCCAGGCATTCGCCGCAGCCGCTGTTGCGGGATCTTATTTTGTCGCCAGAAGATGAGCGGTTCGGGCGCCTGAAGGATGGCCTCGCTATCGACACAAGCGATGGTGGCCGTTTGGGCACGCGCCGCTACCGCTCCAGGGGTCGCCAATCATCACCGGCGCTTGCAGATTCGCTTTGCCTACTCTTTGTCGAAGACCAGCACCGCCGTGAATGGCTTCCCGTCGGAGGCGATCCCCTTCACGGTTTCGGTCATCGTCTTGCCGTCCCTTGAAACCACGTACCGGGCAGTGCTACGGAATTTCCCGCCCCTCTTCCAACGCCGTACGACCAGTGTATTGGCGTTCATCTGCCGTGTGGCCACGGTATCCCACTGCGCGCCCGTCCCCGTCCTCTCAACCGGTTTGCCGTTGTAATTTGCGATCAAGGTGCTCGCGATCGTCGCTCCGTCGGCCCTCTTCCCTCGATCCGTATTCTTCACGCCGCCTTCGATGGCCTCTCGCGTTGTTGTGAGGTTGGCGTACGGCGACCCGCCGGGAAGTTGCTTCGATTTCGCGATATTTAATCGCCACGTGCCCAGCGTATGGTCGGCTCCCCACGCGGCCGTGCCCAGGGCCAACACCGCGCACGTCACGATTAGCGCTCTTTTCATGGTATTTCCCTCCCCTGCGTTTGCCGCGATTTCAATCTTGAGTTTGTCAGCGCCGTAGCGTAAGCCGAATCGAAGTAAGCCGAATCGAACGCTCTGCTCAAACTCTTTTCTCCGCTTTCCTTCCTGCAGGACTTGGCAGAGTGCCGCGCGGCCCTCTCTCCATGAAATCTATTATGTATTCCGAAAATGCTCTCGGCTCTGTGCAGGCCCGCCTTCAACCAATCCGTGCGCCCATCTTCTCACATCGCGAAAACCGGTCAGGTAAGCAAACAATTGCCGGTTCGTGTTCGAGACGGCTTCCTCCGCGCGTCACTTCATTCATCGAAAACCCTTGACAGCCCGCCGTAGCGCAACGAAAGATGGATGCGCCGGGGTCGGAAGGCATCTCTTGTGGTGCGCTGCACAAAGCCGGCTCCAGGGCCGTTCTACTTAAAATAGGTGCCGCAGCGGGCTGCTGGACGCCGTCTGCCGCAAGGGAACGATCCCCGAGAGAACACGGAAACTCGGGAGCCGATCTGCGAGTTGGCGTGCCCATTCAGGATTCAGAGGAAAACTCAAATGAAAAGGAATCACCTGCACGATCTGGCGCCGCTAATTGCCCTAGCGATCTCTTGTGCATTCTTGCCGGGCTGCAAACAGGGCGCTGTTCCAGCGAGTCCAGCGCAGACCAGCTCAACTCCTGCTCAGACCTCGACGCCGCTCAACATTGAGCGCCTTGATCCTGCCATCGACAGCATCTTCCCCGCCGGAGCCGAGCTCGAACGCGTCGCTACCGGATTCAGGTGGGTAGAAGGCCCGGTGTGGGACAACGGCAGCCTCTACTTTGCGGCGATTCGCGCCAACAGCATCGAAAAATGGACACCGGGCCAGGGCGTGAGCCTCTTTCTCCATCCCAGCGGGTACCAGGGCAAGACGCCCTACGCGGGGCCGGAGTCGGGCTCGAACGGCATGACGCTGGACGCGCGCGGACGCCTCACAGCGGCCGGACACGCGCGGCGCGATGTGTTTCGCCTCGAGTCACTCAGCCCGAACGCGCAGATCACGATCCTCGCTGACAGCTACCACGGCAAGAAGCTCAACAGCCCCAACGATCTGGTCTACCGCTCCGATGGCTCGCTCTATTTCACCGACCCTCCGTACGGATTGCCCACTCAGGGCGACAAGGACCCGCTAAAGCAGTTAAAGGTGAACGGCGTCTATCGCATTCCCCATGCGCTGGAGCAGAAGCCCGGCGCTCCGCCCGCGCGCGCCGAGCTTCAACTGGTGGTGAGCAACCTGTCGCGGCCCAATGGCATCGCTTTCTCGCCCGACGAAAAGTATCTTTACGTGGATAACTCTCAGCCGCAGAAGCTTTGGATGCGCTATCGCGTAAGGCCCGACGGCACATTGACAGACCCGACAGTGCTCTACGACGCGACCTCGGTTCACGGCCGCGGCGTGCCGGACGGCATAAAAGTAGACATGGAAGGCAACATCTACAGTGCAGGGCCCGGCGGCATATGGATCTTCTCGCCCGCGGGCAAGCCGCTGGCCAGGATCTCCACGCCGGAGACCGTGGCCAACCTGGCCTGGGGCGGACCGGACCACAAGACGCTTTACATCGCTGCCAGCACCAGCATCTATCGCATCCATCTGAACGTTGTCGGCGAGCCGGTGGTGAAAGGCAAATAAGCGCACCTTAAGTCAGAGGAAGAATCAAATGAGAAGGAATAGTCCGCCGGGCGGCAAACGGGGAGCTGCTGCAGCGCACCCGGCCCAGACGAGTTCAACTTCTGTTCAGACCTCGGTGCCGCTCAACATCGAGCGCCTCGATCCTGCCATCAACCGCATCGTCCCCATCGCAGCCAAGCTGGAGCGCGTCGCCACCGGATTCACTTGGACGGAGGGCCCGGTGTGGGAGCAGGGCAGCCTCTACTTCGCCGATATTCCCTCGAACAGCATCCACAAGTGGACGCCGGGTCAGGGGGTGAGCATCTTCTTGCAGCCCAGCGGCTACATGGGTTCCGCGCCATTCGACGGTCCGGAGCCGGGATCGAACGGCATGACGCTGGACGTGTACGGACGGCTCACGGTGGCTGGACACGCCCGGCGTAATGTGTATCGTTTCGAGTCACTCAACCCGAACGCGCAGCTCACCATCCTCGCTGATAGCTACCACGGCAAGCGGCTCAACAGCCCCAACGATCTGGTCTACCGCTCGGATGGCTCGCTCTACTTCACCGATCCTCCTTACGGATTGCCGGCGCAAAGCGACAACGCTCCCGCAAAGGAGTTGAAAATCAACGGTGTCTACCGCATTCCTCATGCGCTGGAGCAGAAACCCGGCGCTCCGCCCGCCAGCGCCGAGATCGAACTGCTGGTGAGTAATCTGACCCGGCCCAACGGTATCGCTTTCTCCCCGGACGAAGAGTATCTCTACGTCGCCAACTCCGGGCCGGAAAAGTTGTGGATGCGCTATCGCGTGCAGCCCGGCAGCGCATTGACTGACCCAACGGCGTTCTATGATGCCACCTCGGACCATCACCCTGGCGCGCCCGACGGCATAAAAGTGGATGTGGAAGGCAACGTTTACTGTACCGGGCCCGGCGGTCTATGGATTTTCTCGCCCGCGTGCAAGTTGCTGGCCAGGATCTTCACGCCGGAAGTGACCGCCAACCTGGCCTGGGGCGGGCCGGACCGCAAGACGCTTTACATCACGGCCAGCACCAGCATCTATCGCGTTCCTCTGAATGTCGCGGGCGAACCGTTCGTGCAAGGCAAATAAATGGGACTTACGTTACGGGCCCCGGATTGAAGAGAACGAACTCGTTGTGCAGCCCCCATCGGTCGGCCCAAGTCTTCGTGCGCCCGCTGGCCACCTCTAGAATCAGGCGGAAGATCTCCCAGCCAACCTCCTCCACCGTTGCCTCGCCGGTGGCGATCCGGCCCGCATCCATGTCGATCAGATCGGGCCAGCGCGCGGCGAGGCCGCTGTTGGAGGCCACTTTGATCACCGGCGCCATCGCCAGGCCATAAGGCGTGCCGCGGCCAGTGGTGAAGATGTGCATGTTCATCGAAGCCGCCAACTGCAGCGTGCCGCAGATGAAGTCGCTGGCCGGCGTGGCGGCGAAGACGAGGCCCTTCTGCGTCACACGCTCGCCTGGTTCAGCCACGCCCCGGAGTGCAGTGCTGCCCGCTTTGGCGATGGAGCCCATGGCTTTTTCGACCACGTTGGCCAAGCCGCCCTTCTTATTGCCGGGGGTAGGGTTGGCGGCGCGGTCGGCTCCGCCCAGGCGCAGGTATTCGTCGTACCATGCCATTTGGCGCAGAAACTCCCGCGCCACCTCCGGCGTGGCCGCGCGCGCGCTCAGGAGATGGGCCGCATCGCGCACCTCGGTCACCTCGGAGAACATCACCGTCGCGCCAGCCCGCACCAGCAGATCCGTGGCAAAGCCCACCGCCGGGTTCGCCGTGACCCCGGAGAGCGCGTCGGAACCGCCGCACTGCAAACCCACCACCAGCTCGGATGCAGGACAGGAGACGCGGCGGCGCCGGTCGAGCCTTTCGAGCTTTTTTTCGGCCAGCGCCATGATGGTTGCCACCATCTCGCCAAAGCCCTGCCGCGCATCCTGGAGCACGGCCACGGAAGGTTCCGCTTCGAGCACGGGCAGGGCGCCGGCGGGAAACAGTCGCGCAGGTTGCAGCTTTTCGCAACCCAGGCTCACCAAAAGCACTTCCCCGCCGAGGTTTGGATTCAGGCTCAGGTTGCGCAGGGTGCGGATCGGAATTGCCGCGCCCGCCGCCTCGATGGCTACGCCGCAGCCGTAAGGATGCGTGATGGCCACCACATCGTCCACGTGGGGATAGCGCGGCAGCATCTCGTCCTTGATGCGGCGGACCGCGTAATCCACGGTCGCGGAGACGCATTGTACGGTGGTGCTGATGCCGAGAATGTTCTTCGTTCCCGCCGAGCCGTCGGCATTGCGAAAGCCGTCGAAGGTGAGTCCTTGCAGAGGCGGCAGACTGAGGGGGCAGCGCGGTAGCCAACGGACAGTCCGCGAGCGCCGGGGCTTCGGGCTGCGTCATTAGCCCCTCGTGCACCCAACTGCCGCGGGCAATGCCGCGGTTTGCATAGCCGATCACCGTGCCGTAACGCACAATGGCCTCGCCCTTGGCCAAGTCGGCAAGAGCGACCTTGTGCGCCTCGGGAATGGCCTCGGCAAGGACCAGCCCACATGGGAAGCGGCTGCCCGCCGGCAGGCCGCCCTCGTTCACCACCACGGCCACGTTGTCCTTCTCATAGACGCGGATATATCGAGGCTGCGCGGAGGAATTCATCGCTGCACACACTTCCGTTCCTGCTCAGCGCGCGGGCCGGAAAACGGCGGCGCGCATGTACCCACTTTACAAAGGTACGCTGCCTCGCATACAAGGTTGAAGGCACGTTGTGGAGGAAACTTATGAATCGCAGAGAATTTGTGGTTGGCAGTGGAGCGGCGGGATTGGTGGCGGGTACAAGCGCGCATGGGGTGGCAGCGGATGCCAAACCCTCCGCCGAGCCGGTGCGGATGATGCTGGGCGACCAGACCTCGCCCACCAACGAAACCCATCTCAAATACCAGGCCCGCTACGGCGTGCGCCACATCTGCGCCTATCCCCAAATTGACGGCGATCGCCTCTACGCCACCGTGGACGAGCTCCATAGCGCCATGGACATGGCCGCCAAGTACGGCATCAGCATCGACTGCATCGCTCCGCCGGACCTGGCCTCCAGCTTCATCGACCGGGAAAAGCATCCGGCCATCATGCTGGCCGAAAGCCCGGAGCGCGACCGCGACATCGAACAGTTGCAAACCTACATCCGCAACTGCGCGCAGGCCGGCATTCCCTCGATCAAGTACAACATGAGCATTCTGGGCGTGCTGCGCACCGGCCGTATCCCGGGCCGCGGTGACTCGCTCGATCACTACTGGGACCTGGCCAAGACGCCACCGCGCGAGCCGCTCACCATAGCCGGCCGCGTCGATGCCGACGCCTTTTGGGAGCGCATCACTTACTTCCTCGACCGCGTAATTCCCGTAGCCAACGAGTACAAAATTCGCATGGCCTGCCATCCCCAGGATCCCGGCGTTCCGCCCTCGGGCTACATGGGCGTGGACCGCGTGCTGGGCACCGTGGACGGGCTGAAGAAGTTCATTTCGATACAGGAAAGTCCCTATCACGGCCTCAACTTCTGCCAGGGAACGGTCTCCGAGACGCTCCAGAACCCCAGCGTGGAAATCTTTGACGTCATCCGCTACTTCGGCACGCGCAAAAAGATCTTCAACGTGCACTTCCGCAACATTCGCGGCCATCGCAACAACTTTGTCGAAGTTTTTCCCGACGAAGGCGACATTGATTTCGTGAAGGCGATCAAGGTCTACAAAGAGGTCGGCTATCCTTACATGGTGATGCCCGATCATGTGCCGCTGGCTGCGGACAATGCCGATCCCGGTTCGTTGCAGTCGTTCGCATTTTGCTACGGATACATTCGCGCGCTGATTCAGTCCGTGAGCGAGACGAGCTGAGCGCGCACTTCACGCGTGAAACAGTGGAGAGGAATCGAGCTCAGCGTAAGACGGTCTGGGCGGAGCGGATGCCATGACTTTGCAGCAAGACGATCGAACCACGCACGTCCGGTACCTCATCATTGCCATCCTCTTCGCGGTAAGCTGCTTCAGCTACGCCGACCGCTCGGCGCTATCGCAGGCAGCCACCGTCATGCCCAAGAATTTGAACTTGGATCCGGCGCGCATCGGCTATCTGTTTTCCGGCTTCGGGTGGGCGTACGCGCTGGGGCAATTGCCGGCGGGCGGACTGCTGGACCGCTTCGGATCCAAGCGCGTTTACGGCATCAGCATCATCCTCTTTTCGCTCTTCGCGTTTCTGGTCGGTTGGGCAGGATATCTGAAGGCCAGCGAGGTCTTCACCGCCATCTTTCTGCTCCGGATTTTCTCCGGGTTGGCGCAAGCGCCCGTCTTCCCCGGCAACGGCCGCATTGTGACCGCATGGTTCCCGGCCGACGAGCGCGGGCGCGCGTCGGCTATCTTCAATGCCTCGCAGTATTTCGCGCTGCCCGTCTTCGCGCCCATCTTCGGTTGGCTTATTCACGTGGCTGGCTGGCAGAGCTGTTTCTGGTTCATGGGCGCGCTGGGCGCGGTGTTTACGTTCCTCTGGTACACCAATATCTTCGGCGTCAAAGAGCATCCGCGCATCTCGCCCGCGGAGATCGAGCTGATCGAGCGCGGCGGCGGGCTGGTGAATACCGATCAGCGTACCGATGCGAACTCCGGGAAAAATACGCTTACCTGGGCCACGGTTAAGATGCTGTTAAGCCATCGCATGTTGGTGGGCGTTTACATCGGCCAGTTCTGCATTACCACGCTCACCTGGTTCTTTCTCACCTGGTTTCCCTTGTACCTGGCGCAGGCGCGGCACATGTCGGTGATCAAAGTGGGGCTGGCGGCGGCGGTCCCGGGGCTGTGCGGAGGCGTCGGCGGAATCCTGGGCGGCGTGATCAGCGACAAGCTCCTCGGCCGCGGCCATTCGCTCAGCTTCGCGCGCAAGCTGCCCATCATGGCGGGGATGGGGCTGGCCATGACCATGATCTTCTGCAACTACGCGAGCGCACAAGCCATGATGCTGCTCTTCATGTCGATTTCGTTCTTCGGCAAGGGCATTGGCGCGCTGGGATGGACCGTGATCGCCGACACTTCGCCCAAGGGCATGGTGGGCATGAACGGAGCCCTCTTCAACCTCTGCGGCAACATGGCCGGCGTCACCACGCCGCTGATCATCGGAACCATCGTCGAAAAGACCCACTCCTACAACGGCGCGCTGATCTTTGTGAGCCTGATCGCCTTCTGCGTCATCATCAGTTACGGCCCCATTGTGGGGGAAATCAAGCGCCTGGAGATTGCCGGGCCGGCAGCCGCAACCGCGGAGTGAGTCCGCGATACCATGGAAAGTGCGGGAAATCGATCCAGCGTCAATTAGAATCGTTCCGGAATCGTTTCCTTGAGGAGATAAAACTATGACAGAATGGCCCGGAAGTTTTGGCCGCAATCGATTCAAGCAGGCGCTCGCCAAGTGCGAGCGGCAACTCGGGCTCTGGAGCGGGTTGGCCAGCCCCATCGCGGCGGAGATTCTAGCCCCCTCCGGCTTCGACTGGATCGTGATCGACGGCGAGCATGCCCCCAACGATATTCCCTCGCTGCTGTCCCAACTGCACGCCATGCGCGGAGGCACGGCTGAGCCGGTCTTCCGCGTCCCCTGGAATGAAATGGTCATTATCAAGCGCGCCCTCGACGTGGGCGCCCGGTCCCTGATCGTTCCCTGGGTGCAAAACGCGGAAGATGCGCGCAAGGCAGTGACTGCGGCCCGCTATCCTCCGCTCGGCATCCGTGGAGCCGCCGTGGCCATGCGCGCGGCGGATTACGGCCGCATGCAGGCCTATCACCGCAACGCGCACCTTGACACCTGCATCCTGGTGCAGTTGGAAACCAGCGCCGCGCTGAAGGAGATCGAGGCCATCGCCGCTGTGGACGGCGTCGACGGCATGTTCATCGGCCCCAGCGATCTGGCCGCCGACATGGGCCATCTCGGCAATCCCAAGCACCCCGACGTGCAGGCGGCCATCGCGGACAGACTGCAAGCGCATCCGCGCCGCCGGCAAATCGGCAGGCACCCTCACCGCTAACCTCGACGACGCGGAACGCTTCTTTGAAATGGGCTTCAACTTCACGGCCGCGGGCGTCGATTCGGTGATTCTGGCGCGGGGAGCCGAAGCCATCGTTTCGCGCTTTCATAAACCTTGACGTAACGGAATCGCTTCCAGAGCGTTTTCACAATGGGTGTAAACCGAAGCCGATAAGGTCAAGTGGCGCATTCCTCAACCCGGGCCCCCAGCGATGGGTCTTCATCGCTGGGGTGGAAGCCGGGGCCCCCAGGGACTCGGGATCCCCGGTGAGCGTCCGCCGCGGCGGATGCTCGCTGGGTGAAACGATAGGTCTTCGTCGCTGGGGTGGAAAAAAGCGCCACTTTGCACGATGCCGGAAAGTTCACGGTAATTGTGAAAACGCCGTAAGCACAAAGGAGAATCATTATGGCTACGGTGGGATTCATCGGCCTTGGCGTCATGGGCCGGCCCATGCTTAACAACTTGTTGAAGGCCGGGCACACGGTCATCGCCTACGACTGCAACGCGCACAAGCTCGATGCCTGCGTCGCGGACGGAGCCCAGCGCGCGGCCTCCAACCGCGAGGTGGGCAAGCGCGCTTCCACCATCATCACCATCGTGCCCGACGGGCCTCAAGTGGAAGAGGCGGTGCTCGGGTCCGGCGGAGTTCTGGAGGGCGCCAAGCCCGGCTCCCTCATCATCGACATGAGCTCCATCAATCCCTTCGTCTCGCAGAAGGTGGCCGCGGCCTGCGCCGAGCGCGGCGTCGATTTTCTCGACGCTCCCGTGAGCGGCGGCGAGCCCAAGGCCATCGACGGCACGCTGGCCATCATGGTGGGCGGCAGCGAAGGGGTCTTTCGCAAGGCCGAGCCTCTGCTCAAGCTCATGGGATCGAGCGTCACGCTCACCGGCCCGGTGGGCGCGGGCAACACTACCAAGCTGGCCAACCAGATCATGGTGGCGTGCAATATCGCCGCCATGGGCGAGGCGCTGACCTTGGCCACCAGTTGCGGCCTCGACCCGGAGGTGGTCTTCAACGCCGTCAAAGGCGGCCTGGCCGGCAGCGTGGTGCTCAATGCCAAGGCTCCTATGCTCATCGCCCGCAACTTCAAGCCGGGATTCCGCATCGTCCTGCACCAGAAAGACCTGCGCAACGCGCTCCAGGCCGCCGAGGCCAGCAAGGTCTGTCTTCCGCTCACCGCGCTGGTGCAGCAGATGTTGTCGTCGCTGATCGCCGAGGGCAAGGGCAATCTCGACCATTCAGCTATCGCCACCTTTATCGAGGCGGCGTCGCACGTGGAGGTTAAGCGGCCGTAAGCATTGACGTCGCGTAGATCGGCGGTTCAGTCGGGGAGAATTGACCTTCGGCGCCACGGCTGCGCGGGCGTCCGGCGATCTGCCGGCAGCCTGCGCGGTCCGCGTTGAAAGCGCGCAATTATTTGTCTTTTACGGAGTCGCGATCCGTTCCATTAACGGGCCCACGCACCGTGCGATGCGAAAGGTACATCCACTTGCCGTTCCGCTTGGCATAGACGCGCTCATACCAGAGAGAGAACCACTTTCCCTGCCTGCCTTCCTCGCCCACCAGGTGGCCATGCGTGATGGCGATATCGCCGTGCATCTCCACTTTTACTGAATCCAGGTCGCGTACCAGGTAATTCCTGCTGGCTACGCGCTTCAGAAAGCTCTGCTTGTTGTCTGACACGCGCGGGTTGCCGCCATGGGTCCATTCATCGGAGTGAACCATCACAAAATCATCCGTAAGCACGCTGCTGACGTAGGCTACATCGCCGGCGACCACCGCCGCTTCCAGCTTTTTTTCAAACGCCATCACTTCCATGGCCGCGGGCGAGATATCTCCGGCCGAAATTGCGGCGGATCTTGCGGTCTCATCGGGGCCGGCGCCGCCTGCCTGGGGCGCGCCCCTGGGCGGAGCGGCCTGTTGCGTGAATGCGGGGCTGATCAACAGCAACGCAAGAGATAAGAACGCTCCCTCGTTGAATATGATTCTGGTCCGTCCCATATTGCTCCCTCCATGGAGAAGCTTGATGGTTTCCTGGTTACGATTCCTCGTATGCGGTCAGAAACTGTTCCATTTCCTCAGCTGAGAAATTGGGCAATTGCGGCAACGACCGTTTGCTGCTCGTCCTCGCGCAGCTCAGGGAACATCGGCAGCGCCAGCACTTCGCGGGCCGCGCGCTCGGCCTCGGGAAAATCGCCCTCGGCGTATCCCAGGTTTTTGAGCGCCTCCTGCATGTGCAGCGGGATGGGGTAGTAGACCTCCGAACCGATGCCGCGCGCGGTGAGGAAGTCGTGTAGGGCGTCGCGGCGCGGCGCGCGAATGACGTACTGGTGCCAGACGTGCCGGCTCCCCGCCGTCTCATGGGGAAGCACCACTCCATGCTGGGGATAGAGTCCGCTCTCGGCCAGCCCGGCAGCGGCAAAGAGCGCATGGTAACGACCGGCCACGGCGCGGCGAGCTTCGTTCCAGCCCGCAACGTACTTGAGCTTCACGCCCAGAATGGCGCCTTGAATGCCATCCATGCGAGCGTTCCAGCCCAGCTCGTCGTGGTGGTAGCGGCGGCGCATGCCGTGCTGCCGCAGCATCCTCACTCGCTCGGCCAGCTCTTCTGAGTTGGTTGTGACCATGCCGGCTTCGCCCGCGGCGCTCAGGTTCTTGGTGGGATAGAAGCTGAAGGCAGCCGCATCGCCCAATCCGCCGGCCTTCGCGCCCTGCCATTCCGCGCCCCAGGCCTGGGCCGCGTCCTCAATGATGATTAGCCCGTGCTCTGCTCCGAGACGCGAAAAGGCATGGAAATGCCCGCACTGGCCGAACAGGTGTACGGGCAGGATGGCGCGTACCCCCGCGCCGCCCGGGCCGTTCAGCACCGTCTCGACGGCGGCGGGCGAAAGATTGAAGCTCGCCGGATCAATGTCGGCCAGGAGCGGCGTGGCTCCAGCACGAAGAATCGCACTGACCGAAGCAAAAAAACTAAAGGCGGTGGTTACTACCGTCATATCGGGGTCCCCGTGGACAGCTCTTGGCCCACGGGGCGAAATGCCGGAGCCGATCTCGCAAGCGGCGAGCGCCAGCCACAGCGCGTCCGTGCCCGAGGAGCATCCCACCGCGTGAGCCACGCCCAACTGCCCGCATGCGGCGCGCTCCAAGGCGGCCACCGCCTCGCCAAGGATAAACTGCTGCTCCTCAATCACATGAGAGATTGCATCCATCAGTTCAGCATGGATCGGCTGATACTGGCGCTTGAGATCGAGCATGGGAACATGCACGGGCTGGGTTCTGGGAACCCCGGTCCGGGGCGGAATGGCAGGGCCTTGCACGCATGTATGTTACCAGCCGCCGAAGGCCGCCCGTTCCCCGGCGCAAGCCGCACAAAGCTCATCCCGGGAGGACAGTTGCGGCCAGTCGAGTTGAAATGAAAGGCAAATTCGTTCTATCGTGGTCACATTGCGGGAGTGGACGGTTCTGGATTGCCGGAGCCGGACCCTCGATTGTGAATTTTCACGCAAATGCAGTTGCAACTTAACCTTTTAGACGAAGTCAGGAGATCGGCACATGGAGAACAAGCCGGCACAAAATATCCAGGACACATTCCTCAACACGGTTCGGAAGGACAAAACTCCGATTACGATTTATCTGGTTAGCGGCGTTAAGCTAACCGGAAGAATACGGTCCTTCGACAAGTATTCCGTACTGCTTGAAAACAATAGCCAAGAACAGTTGATTTTCAAACACGCGATTTCGACGGTGGTGAGCAACCGGGCGATGATCCACTCCGAACACCGGCCAACTGGAGTGGCGGCGGGGCTCGGCCCGGCTCCGGTAGCCATGCCCGCCCCAACCATGGCGGCGGAACAGCGATAGCGTCCAGGGTGCGGCTGCGATTAGCGAGCGGGGAGCGCTGGCCTGTTGGCGCCAGCGAAAGCCTGGAGTTTGCCACGGCCGATTCGGGACGCCGGCTCCGAAGACCGGTGACTTCAGCCGCCGGGCCTCCCAGCCAAACACCGCGGCGGGTGCCTATGGGAACGGCGGAGAATCTCCCGCCGCCAGGCACAGGGCCGGAACGGGCAGTCCTCGTGGGGGTGGACTTCGGGGGCCGCTCCGTTGGCAACCGTGCAGGCTTAGCGGGTGCGCGCAGGATGGCTGTATCTCCGCATCCGCAACCCTGGGATGGAGCCCCACTGGAAGCTGCCGTATCCTCCCGCTCTCATTCTTCCAACATCGCTCCGGCAGGAATGCGCCACGCGGCCGCCGGCCTTGACGCCGAGGCCTCCCTGGCGGAGTTTCGCGAACTGGTATCGAGCGCGGGCGGCGAGGTCGTCGCCGAGCTGCTCCAGCGCCGGCCAAAGCCCGATCCCGCCACGCTGGTCGGCTCCGGCAAAGTGGACGAGATTGCCGGCGCCGCCGCCGCAGCCCGGGCCGATCTGGTCCTCTTCGACCACGACCTTACGCCCACCCAACTGCGCAATCTTGAGGCCGCCCTGCCCTGCCGCGTGCTGGATCGCACGCAGTTGATCCTGGACATCTTCGCCCGCCACGCGCGCACCCGCGAGGGCCAGTTGCAAGTGGAGCTGGCGCAACTCGAGTATCTTCTGCCCCGGCTTACCGGCCGCGGCAAATCCATGTCCCAGCTGGGCGGCGGCATCGGCACCCGCGGACCCGGCGAAACCCAGCTCGAAACCGACCGCCGCCGCATTCAGCGCCGCATAGACCAGCTCAAGCTCTCGCTCGACGCGGTGCGCCGCGTGCGCGGCCAGCAGCGCCGCCGCCGTGAGGCCGTTCCCGTGCCCACTGTCGCTCTAGTCGGCTACACCAATGCCGGCAAGAGCACGCTCTTCAACTACCTTACCGGCGCCGGAGTCCTCGCCTCGTCGCGCATGTTCGCCACTCTGGACCCCAAACTCCGCGCCATCGAGCTGCCCAGCCGGCGCAAAGTGCTGCTGTCGGACACGGTAGGGTTTATCCGCAACCTGCCCCACACGCTGGTGACCAGCTTTCGCGCCACCCTCGAAGAGGTGGCGCAGGCCGAGGTTCTGCTCCACGTGCGCGACGCCGCGGCCGCTTACGGCGAAGAGCAGAAGCGGCAGGTGGAAACAGTGCTGGGCGAGCTCGAAGTCCTGGCCAAACCGCGCATCGAGGTGCTCAACAAGATCGACCTGCTTGCAGAAGAGGAGCGCGCGGCTCTGCTGCTCCGTACCAGCTCCAGTCCAAAAGATGAAAGCGCGGTAGCGCTCTCGGCGCTCACCGGCGCGGGGATGGACGATTTGCTGAAGGCCATCGACGCCGCCGTGCGCTCCGATCCGGTGGTCGAGGCGGAACTATGGGTTCCGCAGCAGGAGGGCGCGGTGCTGGCCGCCATCGACGCGGGAACGATCGTCCATCGCCGCGAATACGAAGGCAACATGGTCCACCTCGCGGTCAGCGGTCCCGCCTCGCTGGTGGGCCGCATGCGCCGCTTCCGCCACCACACTGGATCGGCAGCACAAAATCTCTGATTCGCCCCTCCATACGATTGCTCTTCACCCCCGATCGTTTTCCCGTATAGAATCCAGCCAGATTCCGTTGGGAGCGAAATCGTCATGCCGTCATCTCAGGCCCAGCGCTCAATGGACCTCGCAGCTTCTAGCGATCGGCTGAAACAAGCCTATCCATGGCAAGCAGTGCTGACCCTTGTCGTGCTGGCGGCAATGATCGGTCCCGGGGAAGCGTGGGCCCAGCCCCTGCGAATATTCTTCGGAGACTCCGCGCACCCGGTGGTGAGCGGCGAGGCATGGCTGATCGCGGATTGCGGGGGATACACCCCGGGATTTTTGGTCGCCACCATTCAAAATGGCGACCTGCATACCCTGGGGCAGATCAGGGGCGCGCTCCTGAATGCTGTAGCGGAACCGCTTCACCGGCCGTGCCCGTCTCTCCAGTTTCCGCATTGGGAGCAGGCTTCCGACTACAAGCTTCTTCTGGCTGTCGCGGATCGGCCCGTCGGCCCGCCTGCTTCGGTGGTCGAGGACTCTGCCTATCTCCCGCCATTTGCGCGGCCCGAATACCTGAAGCGCTTCTCGACCGTTTATCTTTCCCCGCCGTTGCCGGCAATGCAGCTCGGCAAGGACTGGCCGGCAGCCCTTGAGCAAATTGGCCGCCTCAACAACGGCGATCTCGTGCTGCCATTGCCTGTTCGCCGCACCATCCGGCTCCTATACCCCGACGGCAGGCCCCGTGCGGGCGCGCAGGTGCCTGTCCTTTTGTTCGGATCGAACGCCAATCATTGCGGCGTGGATGTCGGGGTTGGTCTGGGAACTTTCACCACGAATCGTGAAGGAGAGATCGACGTTCTCGCGCCCAGGGATCCGCTCGGCCTGGAAACCTCCTATTACGAAATGGAAGCTGGAGGGCCGGCAGGAGAGACGTTTACCTTAAGCCCAGATTTGAACATCGGCGGCGAACCGGCCATCACGGTAAAGAAATTGTGGACATTGCCTCAGCACGACTACGTGGTGCGGCTCAGAACGGCGGAAAATCAGCCCGTCGCTCACGCTCACCTCATTGCCTCCATGAATGCAGGCTGTGGAGGGGGACTGCCCCTGGGATCTGAGTCCGATGCGTCGGGTACGATTCGCTTCCACTCCGTAGACCTGCGTGTGATGCTTCTTCTCACGGTCGTCAGAGCCGATGGGGAAAGGCGCAACCTGACCAACGCTGAGACGCGCGATTTATTTACGACATACCACGTCAACCTGCGGTGGGATCACCTCGACCTGCAGTAGGACTGAACGCGCAGCGTATAGGTCAACTCCGGACGCGCCGCTTCCGGAGAAATCACAGGCGAGCCGCTTTCTCGCCTTTCTTTCATCACCCCTTTAAGGGATGCCTATTATTCTTGAGTTGCTTTATGCCGGGATCGTGCTTCTGTCCGTGGGCACGCCATGCATCGTAGCTTCAAGGAGGTCTCATGAAGCCGACCGAAGACCCCGCCGGCCGCACCATCACCACCCTCTCCAGCCGCGAGGTCTATCGCAACCACTGGATGCGTCTGCGCGAAGACCGGATCCTCCGCTCCAACGGTGAAAAAGGCGTCTACGGCGTGGTCGAGAAGCATGACGCGGCCATTATCCTGCCCATCGAAAACGGGCGTATCTGGCTGGTGGAGCAGTTCCGCTACACCATCCAGGAGCGGGCCTTGGAACTGCCGCAGGGTAGCTGGGAGATAGAGATCGAGAATCCCGAAGAGTTGGCGCGCGGCGAGCTGCGCGAAGAGATGGGGCTGGATGCGGCGCAGATGACCCTGCTCGGTATGTTGTGGATCGCCTACGGCTTCTGCCGGCAAAAGCAGTACGTCTACCTGGCCACCAGCCTGGCGCCCACGGCCAAAAACCCTGACGCCGAAGAGCACGACCTGGTGGCGCATTCGGTTTCAGTGGACGAATTCGAGCGCATGATGCTCGAGGGCCGCATCCGCGACAACTGTACCGTCGCCGCCTGGGGGCTGTATCTGATGTGGAAGGCGCAGCAGGGGTGATCTGAGGTTCGCCGGGTCAGCCCCACCCGGCAATGTGCGCCCTTACCCCCGCTCGTCCATCGGCACATACCGCGCCGGATACGCCGGCCCGATGTATTCGGCGCGCGGCCGGATCAGCCGGTTGTCGTCCAACTGCTCGATCACGTGCGCGGCCCATCCGGCGATGCGGCTCACGGCGAAGATCGGTGTATACAGATCGATGTCGATGCCCAGCGTAGCGTAGGTCGAGGCCGAATAAAAATCTACGTTAGCGTTGAGCTTCTTTTCCTGGTTGATGTAGATCTCGATGGCGCGCGACATCTCGAACCACTTGGTCTGCCCGGCGTCCTTGCCCAACTGCTCGCTCATGCGCCGCAGATGAGTGGCGCGCGGGTCTTCCGTCCGGTAAACGCGGTGCCCGAAGCCGGAGACCTTCTGCTTGGCGGCGAGCATGTTCTTCACATGCTCTACCGGGTCGGCGCCGGCTTTGTCGATGGCCAGCAGCATGCGCATTACGCCTTCGTTGGCGCCTCCGTGCAGCGGGCCTTTGAGGGCGCCGATGGCCCCGGTGACGGCGGAGTGAATGTCGGAGAGCGTGGCGGCGATCACGCGGGCCGCGAAGGTGGAGGCGTTCAGCTCGTGGTCGGCGAGCAGGATCAGGTCGATGTCCAGCGTGCGCGTGGCCGTCTCCGAGGGCTTCACGCCGTTCAGCATCCACAGAAAGTTGGCCGCGTGCGAAAGCGAGCGGTCGGGCTGAACCACCTCTTTGCCCTTGCGCAGCCGGTCGTAAATGGCCACGATCATGGCGATCTGCGCGGTCAGGTTGTAGGCCTTGCGCACGTTGGCGTCGTGGGAGTTGTCTTTCTCGTCGGCATCGTAAAAGCTGAGCGCGGAAACCGCCGTGCGCAGCACCTCCATGGGCGTGGCCGTCTTGGGAAAGCCGCGCAGCATCTCCACGATGCGCGTATCCAGCGTGCGCGCCAGGGCCAACTGCGCCTGGAAATCCCGGAGCTCCAGCAGGTTGGGCAAAAGCCCTTTCCACAGCAGATAGGTGGTTTCCTCGAACGTCGAGTGCCGGGCCAGCTCGTGAATGTCGATTCCACGGTAGGCCAGCACGCCTGCCTCTCCGTCGATCCAACAGATCCCCGAATTGGTGGCAATCACTCCTTCCAGACCTTTCCCCACAGCAGCAGTTGACATAACTCCTGAATTTCCCCTTTGCGAATGATTTTTTTGCCGGTTGCGGCGGAGCAAGCGTCTCAAAAGTTGAACCGGCGTCGAAAAGTGCGCCAAAAGATGTTTATAACCCACGTATTCGACGGTTGTCACGGAGGACGGGCCGCTAAGGCTTAAAAACCGGACCGCCGGACCGGCAGGAGCCAGGCAAGGCTCCAAC
This sequence comes from uncultured Acidobacteriota bacterium, assembly GCA_963808795.1. Lineage (GTDB taxonomy): Bacteria > Acidobacteriota > Terriglobia > Terriglobales > Acidobacteriaceae > Telmatobacter. The sequence goes on along the minus strand of CAWEGL010000008.1, from coordinate 189,945 downwards.
GTCTTTGGCGCTGGAAGAAAACGTACGCAATTCTTCGCACAATCCGGCGCTATCCGATATTCTGTAATTTCCCAAGGAGCGCGCGGAGCGGAGCCACCGGAGCCGATCGGGAAACTCCATCTCCGCGCGATCACGGGGAGAGATCGAAGGCGCGCAAGGGTTTCGTTCTAACGGCGTCCAATTCGCACCGAATGACGCCGCACGCAGGACGCGGTTTTCAGGTTGCGTCGCCCCAAAGACGAGAGGTAAAAATGAGTGAGATCGACGATACCCCCAGAACTTATTCCGGCGCGCTGCTGGCGGTGCTCGCATTATCGCTGTTCGCCGCCGCTGCCGGCTTGATCTGGTGCTATGTATTGGGCAGCCGCCTGGCCAATCAGCAAGCCGAATTGACCAACGCGCAACAGCAGAACTCGCAACTGGCCGCGGATCTGCGCGAGACCGACGCCCGCCTGCACGTGGCCACCGATGAGCTGGGCAAATCGCTGGGCCTGACCCAAAAGCAGATGGACGAGCGCGCCCAGCAAATCCTCAGCCGCGAGAAGGCCGAAGAGGCCCACGCCCAGCAGATTGAGAACGCCCAGAAGCGGACCGCGCAGCAGGTCAACGCCGTTTCCAGCGAGGTCTCCAACGTCAAGACCGACGTAGGCGGCGTGCGAACTGACTTGACCAAGACGCAGAGCGACCTGGCCACAGCCGTCAGCCAGTTGCAGTCCATGAAGGGAGATCTGAACAACCAGAACAGCCTCATCGCCCGCAATCACGGCGAACTGGCCCTGCTGGAGCACCAGGGCGACCGCAACTACTACGAGTTCACCCTGAAAAAAGGCGGAAGGACGCCGGTGGGCACGGTAAGCCTCGAATTGAGGAGCGCCAATCCCAACAAGAACCAGTTCACCCTCTACATCTTTGCCGACGACAAAAGATTTGAGAAAAAGAACAGGGATCTTGACGAACCGTTGCAATTCTACAGCGGGAAAACCCCCGAGCTCTACGACGTTGTGGTCAACTCAATCGACTCGAAGAACCGGATTTCCGGCTATCTTTCCGCGCCCAAAAATGCGCCCGTCCCGCCTGCCTTACAGAAGTAGCCCACAGAGAACTCCAAGAGCCAGTATACTAAAAAGAAGGGCATTTTCGGAAGATTGATCCCCTAACTACCGCTCAATGATGGTGGCTGGAGGAGAGAGCACCAGGTTGGGCTCGTAGCGGAAGGTAAACGTGAAGCTCAGGTTCTTGCGCGTGTCCCACTCCTGTTTCCCCATGCGGAAGGCGCAAACAAAGCTTCCCTCCACGGTCTGGCCGGGGGCCAGGGTCGTGTCCAGGGGCAGGGGTTTGCCGTGCGGCACGGGAATTTGCGGATAGGCCAGAAACACTTGTTCATAATTGGGCCCCGGAGCCGCATAGCTGGAGTGAACGCCGTCGCCGAAAGTGGCATTGGCCAGGATGTTGTTCAGAAAGAGCGGCTGCTCGCTCTGATTGTGGAGCTGGACTTGGGCAAAGACCAGCACCTGATCGAAGCTCTCCTTGGGCATGGCCGCGCCGCTGGCGTCGAAGCCTGAGGTTTCCGTGTGCAGCGGGTGCACCCATACGTTGACCACCTGTCCGGCGGCCAGGGGCGGCCTTTGCCCGGCGATCACATAGACGGCGATCATGACGCTGACCACCACGGCCGCGACCACCGCGGCCACCACCACATGGCTCGTGCCCTTGGTCAGCTCTTCGCCGCGCGCGGCATCATCCAGCTCTTCCGTCCCGTCCTGATGAAGCAAGCTCATAGCGCCTTTATCTTAGCTCCATTGGAGCAAGCCCGCCATCATTTCCTGCTCCCGGTTCGGAATTACCTCGGACTTAGCCTGAAGGCTCTGCCTGGCTATACCCGTCAAGGCCTCTTCCTCAACCCGGCCAGAAACCCCTCCGCATCCCGCGTGTTCAGCACGTCCTCCGGTCCCAGCCAGGCCCGCCGCAACTGCCGCACCCCGTAGCCCATCTTGCCCAGGTTGCGGGCGTCGTGGGAGTCCGAGGAAATCACGATCCGGCAGCCCATCTCTTTAGCCAGACGCAGGTCGCGGTCGCAGAGATCCAAGCCGCTCCGGCGCGGCGTTATGCTCCATGGCCACGCCCAGCTCTGCGGCGCGGCGCAGCCACGGCGCCCATGTCCAGCGCAAAGGGCTCGCGCCGCAGCAGCAACCGCCCCGTGGGATGGCCCAGAATGCGCACATAAGGGTTCTCAATGGCCCTCAACGTCCGCGCCGTCATCTCTTCCCGGCTCTGCTCAAAGCGCGTATGTACGCTGGCGATCACCACCTCCATCTGCGCCAGCACCTCGTCGTCCAGGTCCAGCGCGCCATCGGGCAGAATGTCCACCTCGATGCCGGCGAAGACGTGGATGCGGCCCTCCATGGCGCGATCCACCTCGCGGATGCGCGCGATCTGCTCAAGGGCGCGTCTCTCGTCGAACCCCCCGGTCATGGCCAGGTTGCTGGAGTGGTCGGTGATGGCGATGTAGCTATAGCCGCAGGCCCGAGCCGCCTCGGCCATCTCGCGGATGGAGTTGCGGCCGTCGCTGGCGGTGGTGTGCATGTGCACGTCGCCGCGGATATCCGCCAGGGCAACAATGTGGGGAAGCGCGTGCCGCGCCGCGGCCTCGATCTCGCCCAGGTTCTCGCGCATCTCCGGCGGCATCCAGTCCATGTCCAGCGCGGCGTAGATCTCTTCTTCGCTGGCCTCGGCCACGGGCGCGCCGTCGTCCAGCCGGGCCAGCGCCCATTCGTTGAGCGTATAGCCCATCTTCAGGGCGCGCTGGCGGAGCGCGACGTTGTGCGCCTTGGAGCCCGTAAAGTATTGCAGCGCAGCGCCATAGGAGGCTGTCGGCAGCAGGCGCACATCCACCTGCATGCCCTGCTCCAGGTGGAAGCTCACCTTATTCTCCCCCTTGGCGATCAGGTCGTGAATGCCCGGATAAGCGGCCACGTGTTCGACGCCAGCGGAGGTATGTTCAGGTTGGCAGGTGGGTCCGGTCACCAGCAGGTCCAGGTCGCCCACCGTTTCGCGCCCGCGGCGCAGCGAGCCCGCCGGAGTCACCTTCTGAATTCCTTCAAATTCCAACAGGTAGGCCGCGATGCGCCGGGCTTCCTCCTCGGCCACGTCGATGCGGAAGCGGCCGGCGCTGCGGCGGTAGTCGTCGATGCCCTTGCGCAGTTTTTCAATCTGCTTGGCGCCCATGCGCGGCAGACCGTTCAGTCGTCCCGCTTCGATGGCTCCGGCCAGCTCGTCCACGCTGGAAATCTTGGCCGCGGCCCACAGCAGCGCCACCGTCTTGGGGCCCATGCCGGGCAGTTTCAGCAGCTCCAGGATGCCCGCGCCGTATTTCGCCAGCAGCTCCTCGCGCAGCGGCAGCTTGCCGGTGGAGACGATGGCTTGCAGATGGGCCGCCATGCTCTTGCCGATGCCAGGAATTTCCAGCAGACGGGCGGTGTCGTCCGCCGCGGAGGCCAGGTCCACGGTGGTTTCCTGGGCCGCCTCGGCGGCGCGGCGATAGCTGCGGATACGAAAACTGTCGCCCCCGTCCACCTCAAGGAGATCGGCCGTCTCCGCCAGCAGGCGGGCTACCATGCGGTTGTCGACGCGGTTGGCCACAGGCGCGAGCCTCCGCCAGCAGTATCGGTCAACCGCAGGAAAAAAGGCCAACGAAAATTATCTGGCATCCTATGGGCACGCTACCTCGCGCGTTCGCCGGCCGCTCCAAACGACAACCGCTCCAGGGTCAATGCGAATGTGAGTTATGACAACGGAAGTGCCAGCAGGCGCAAGTCCCATAACCCGCCGGCCAGTGGTCAGGCGGCAACGTCCGGCCCCACGCTGCGTTAAGCCGCAGTGTGGGCGTTTTCCCGGAAGCGGACTACGGCATCCGCTTGCGGACCTTTCTGGCCCTCTACTATATCGAACTCGACCTCGTCGCCTTCTTTGAGCGTTTTGTACCCATCCAGCTGAATTGCAGAGTAGTGAACGAATACATCCGGCCCGTCTTCGCGTCCGATGAATCCGTAGCCCTTGGCGTTGTTAAACCACTTGACCTTTCCTTTGTAGTGAGCCACAGGTTCCTGCCTTCCTTGGGTCTTGCGGGGATATGGTGAACGAGAGGGATCCTCCCACCGGTTAATTTCTAAGACGTGAATTTTCGAGGAAAGGTTTTTCGTCGTTCGCATTAAAAATTCCACAAAGTGGCACGTCGCGGCAAAAAAGCGCTCGAACCGGGGAGAGAGGCGCCGCAAACTGAATGGGTTAGTGCCGGCCGCTACTTCTTCCTCTTGCCCGCCATCAGCCGCGCGTAAAAGAGCACGCTGGCCAGGGTTTTGCCGTCCAGAATGGCGCCCTTCTCGATCATCTTGAGTAGGTCATAGAGCTTGACCAGGCGAAATTCGATCTGCTCATCGTCCTCTGGGCGCGCCTCACCCGCCACCAGGCCTTCGGCTACAAAGACCTTCATCGACTCGCCCAGAAACCCTGGGCTGGCGTAGTACTCGAGCAGCGGCTTCCACTTGCGGGCGCTGTAGCCGGTTTCTTCGGCCAGCTCGCGCCGCGCGCCCGCCAGCGGGTCCTCGCCGGGCTCGAGCGTGCCGGCCGGCAACTCCCACAACAACTGCTTGGCGGCGTGCCGGTACTGCCGCTCCATCACAATCCAGGGGTCCTTCCTGCTTTTGGAGTTGTCAACGGCCAGAATCACCACGCTGCCGTTGTGGCGAATTACGTCGCGCTCGCTCCGTTTGCCGCTGGGCTCGATGATCTTGTCGTGGAGGACGCGAAACAGCGGTCCCTGGTACACAGTTTCGGAATCTAGCACTTGCGCAGTCTCTCCGGCAGTTGCCGGCGGCGAAGTCTTTGCCCCCTTCTTTGCCTTAGGAATCCTCAGCCTTGAGGGTTTCGCCGCCGCGCTCTGGCCACCCGCAGCGGCCTTGGCCCTCCGAGGCTTCGCGCTCTTTGGCTTTTCTTTCTTGGGCATTTCCACCTCTCATCGGGGCGCTCATGGGGTCTCGGCGCAATTCAGCACGGTTCAAACTGAGTATACGCAGCGCGGCACCTACCGCCTTCAACAAACGGTAGTTCTGCATCGGCCCGCTCCGGCGTGGCATCCTTACAGAAGCCGAACTTCAATTCCGCACCAGCGCCCGGACTTCCTCCTGAGGCAAGTGAGCCGCACGTGACCGCATTGCCGACCGCAGAGCGTTATCCCATGACCGTAGTGCCGGGGCTTCACCGGCTCTTCCTGGATTTTTGCGCCGCCGATCCCGCTGTGCGCCCCTTCTATCCCTGGCTGGCGGCCGAATCGGGCGGACGGCCGCGGCCAGCGCTTCCAGCCCACTGGCCGGAGTTGGTGGCTCTCATCGCCGCGCAAAACCCCTCGCCCGCCGCCGCGCCTGCCCTCGAAGCCCTGGCTCAGGGTGCGGGAACCGTCGTCACCGGCCAGCAGGTAGGGCTGTTTGGCGGGCCGCTGTTTACGCCCTTCAAAGCCGCCACCGCCCTCGCCCGCGCCCGCCAAGCGACGGCCGAAGGCCATCCCCACGCGACCATCTTCTGGCTGGCGAGCGAAGACCATGACTTTGCCGAGATCAACCACGTTACCTTCCCCTCCGGCCGGGAGCTGGCCAAGCTCGTCTACTCCAGCGCGCCCGATGCGCCGTGCCCGGTGGGCGGCCTGGCGCTTGACAGCGCGATCCTGCCCCTCGTGGAGCGCGCCGAAGAGTTGCTGGGCTTTTCCGAGGCCTCTGAGGAGCTGGCCCGCGCCTACCGGCCCGGCCGCACCTTTGCCCAGGCCTTCGCGGACTTCTACGCGCAGATCTTCTCCGCGCAGGGCCTGCTGATCCTGGATGCTGGCGGCCGCGCGTTTCACCGCCTGGGCGCGCCCGTGCTGCGCGCGGCCCTGGAGCGCGCCGACGAACTGCACTTGGCCCTCCTCGAACGCAACCGCGCCCTCGAATCCGCGGGCTATCATGCCCAAGTAGCCGTCGCTGCGCAGTCGAGTCTGCTGTTCTTGATCGATGACCCGAAAAATGGCGACCCGAAAAATCCGGGGCAGACCGGCGAGCGGCTGGCTTTGAAACGCATTGCGCCCACCGCCGCCGAGCCGGGCGGGCTTTGGCAGGCAGCCGGGCACGGCGGCCGGAGAAATCTTTCCACCGGCGAACTCCTCGGAATCCTGGACTCCGAGCCCGAGCGCATCTCGCCTTCGGCCCTCCTTCGCCCCGTCTTTCAGGACTTTCTCTTGTCCCCGTCGCTGGTCGTCGGAGGCCCGGCGGAAATCGCCTACTTCGCCCAGAACGCCGTGCTCTATGAGCGCATTCTGGGCCGGGGCACGCCGGCTGAGCCGCGCTTCTCGGCCACCCTCATCGAACCGGCGATCGGCGAACTGCTGCGCAAGCACGAGCTGACCTTGGAACGAGTCTTCGCCGGAGACGCTTCCTCGCTGGCGCAGCTTCTGGCCGCACGCGCTCTTCCGCCTGCGGCCAAAACCAAGCTCGCTGCCGCCGGAAACGCCCTCGACGCCGAGCTAACCGCGCTGCTCGAATGGATGCAAGCTCAGGATGCCGGCCTGGGCCGCTCGGCGGAGACCGCGGCCAGCAAGATACGCTATCAAATGAACCGCCTGCGCACCCTCGCTGCCAACTTTCAGCTTCAGCGCGAGGCTGCGCTCGCCCGCCACGCTGAAACCATCCATCAGGCGCTCTATCCCACCGGCGTATTGCAGGAGCGCGTCCACGGCGCGGCGTACTACTTTGCGCGGTACGGCCTGGAGCTGGCCGAGGCGCTCTGCGTCCAAGCTGCAAGCTCTCCCGCCTGCCACAGCGCAATCTGGCTGTAAGAAACAGGGGCCCCGCAGAGCAATCGCATTTGAAAAAGGCAGGAAGGGTCTGCTTTGAAAGGGCGCGGCTTCAGCCGTGTTGAGATAGGCAGAGGGGAAAGATTCGGGCCTCAGCCCCTGAGGAAAGGTTTTGAAGGTAGAAACTACATCCCCCAGGGGCTTTGCCTAAAAACTCCGGCCTTGCGTGACTTACGGCCTGATTCCGAGATTGGTATCTACTCTGCGGTCGGCATGTGCACGTACATCGACTGGATTCCAACACGTCCTGGGCCTGTGAAGCGGTTCCATACCAGGTTGCCAGCGCTGGCGAAAATTCCCGTTGTCAGCTTTTGGAACTGCGTAGCCATCTGCACCGTGGGGTCCTTATACACCCAGCCGCCCGGCTCGATGTCGATTTGCTCTCCAGCGCCCAGCGTGACTTCAAAGACGTTGCCGTAGCCGTGCACCCATACGATACCGTCGCCATCGAGGGCATGGAAATGGTCGATAAAGAACCCTGTGCCGCCCAGCAGCATGTTGGATACGCCTTTGACGCGAGTAAAAGAATAGTCGACGCTGCCGGTAGCGGCGAGGAATTGATGCTCGCGCATGTCGAGCCCTTCGCCGCGATTGAGATGCATGGCGAAGATATGGCCCGCGCCATCGCGGCTGAAACCGATCTGACCGGGACCGCGGGCCTCGGTGAGGAAAACGGGCATTCCGGATAGGATCCGCTTGAGGGCGCCCTTCAGGGGCCTGATGCCGATTTGGACACCAAGATCCTTCCAGAGAAGAATGTAGTGCTCGAAATAGACAGGCGTACCGCTAAGTTCGAGATGAAGCACGGGAACGAGTTCGCCCTCGATATGATAGGTGACTCCGGCAAACGTCTCGGCATGGGCAGCGGTCGGTTTCAGAACGGGGATTGGCATTTCGGCTCCAGTCTGAACAAAATGGTGATCTGTAGCCAATGATGCACGCGAAAGTGCAATCGCGCAAGTGATCTGAAGGAGAGCGGCAGGGGTTCCCTGATCCCAGTTCCCTGACCCCTGAACCTGACCCCTGGTTTTATAATCCTCCCGAACCACTTTGAGGTCCCCGATGAAACAACTATTTATTCTCCTGCTCGCGGGAGCCCTGGCCGCTTCCACCGCCTCCGCGCAAATGTCCGCTTGCGCAACACCCGGAGACAACAACACCTTTTTGGGCATTCAGACCATCCAGCTGTGGCCCGGCGCGGCGCCCGGCGCCAAGGGCGATGGCTGCGCCGACATCCCCACGCTCACCATCTTCAATCCGGCCGACGGCGCTGCCAACGGCTCCGCCGTGATTATCTTTCCCGGCGGCGGCTATAGCGTCCTGGCCGGCAACCTGGAGGGCAACGAGATCGCCAACTGGTTCGCCGCGCGGGGCTTCCGCGCCTTTGTGCTCACCTACCGGCTGCCCTCGCACGGCTACCTGCTGCCCGTCCCGCTGCTCGACGCACGCCGCGCCATCCAAGCCGTCCGCGCCCGCGCCGCCGAGTACCACATCACTCCCAACCGCATCGTCGTGATCGGCTTCTCGGCCGGCGGTCACCTGGCGGCTCTGGCTGGAACCAAATTCGTGCCTGGCGACCCCGATTCGGCGGATCCCGTCGACCGCGTCTCCAGCCGCCCCGACTACCTCGTCCTCGGCTACCCCTGGATTGGCGCCGTGAGCATGGATTTCTCCCACCTGAATTACTGCAAGGAGTTCCACCTGGAGGACCAGTGCGCCGCGCTCACGGCCCAATTCAACCCCGTCCTCTTGGTCACCAAGGACACCCCCCCGACCTTCATCTATCACACCTTCAACGACCACACGGTTCCCATCCAGCAAAGCCTCGACTTCTTCCAGGCTCTGGTCAAGGCCGGCGTGCCGGCCGAGTACCACGTCTTTGCCAACGGCGCGCATGGCAGCGGCCTGGGCAAGGGCGACCCGGCTCTCGATTTATGGCCCAACCTGCTGGAAAACTGGCTGCGCGCCCACGGCCTGCTGACCGTGGACACCCAGGCGGTGGGAACAAAGCGGTAGAAAGCAGCCCTCAGCTCTCAGCCCGTTGCTCAGGCGTTTTCGTGACCCCGGGTAAAGAAAATTCCGTGGCTTTCAAAGCTCCGGCGGCGGAAGTGTCTTGCGTGGAAGAGGCATAGGCTGATGCTCCGAAATATAAGCTGAAAGCTGAGGGCTGACAGCTGAAAGCTGCCCCTAAATTAAGAGGCGGGCAACCAACTCCGGGAGTGGAAGGACTTCCCGAAGCCGGCTGCCCGCTGGACCCTGGTCCGGGTCTAGGTGGTATGGTTAGTTTAGGCTCATTGCGAATAAAATCAAGCTCTTTTTTCGCCCTTGCCTCCCGTCCCGTGATTGTGCTCACACTAGATGGGAAAACGGTCACACCAGATGGGATAAAACGCTTCGCCTGCGTTGACTTCGCCGTGCGCCGCTGTTACAAAAAATATGTTCAACCGGGATAAATCTTATTGGACAGCGGGTGCGGGGCCCTCGCCACAATGCCAGTGATCATTCAACAAATCGGGACCTTTTGGGTCGCCGCCGCAGCCATGATGCAGGCGCCCCAGGCCCAGGAAGGGCTGCTCCAGCACGTTGGCGATTTCCTCCTCGGCTCCATTCCCACCGCTCTGCTCTTTATTGTGCTAGTCGCGGCTTACCAGTTCCTGGTGCAGGGGCCGCTTTCGGCCACGCTGCGGCAGCGCCGCGCCCTCACCGAGGGCGCACTGGAAGAGGCGCAGAAGGCCATCGCGCGCGCCGAGGAGCGGGCCGCCGAGCACGACGCCAAATTACGGGGAGCGCGGGCCGACATCTACAAAATGCGCGAAAAGCGCATGAAGCAGTGGAACGCCGAGCGCGATGCCGCCTTGGAAGCCGCCCGCAAGGCCGCCGGCCAGCGGGTGAGCCAAGCCAAGGCCGAGCTCGAAGCTGAAGCTGCTTCCGCCCGGCAGGCCATCCAGGCTTCTGCGGGGGATCTGGCCCGCCAGGCCGTCCGGGCCGTGCTGCCGCAGGCCGCCGGAGGGTCACGTTGAAAGTGAACCGTCTCCACCTGTGCTCTACTGGCCCGATTCTTTGCCTGGTTCTGCTGGCGGCCTTGGCCGCAGTGGTGGCGGCCGCGCCCATCCCTGCCGCCGCGCAGCCTTCCGCTCTCCAAGCCAGCCTCGCGTCGCTCCCTACAGCCCCCAATGCAGCTACGACGAGCCCCGCCGCGGCTCAGTCGGATCAGAGCCCCGACTCGCCACAGAAGATTTACGGCTATCTGCACGCGCCGGCCGTGCATTCGATCGGCAGGATGCTGCATCTGAGCGTAAACGCTACCTCCAACATCTTTCTTGCCATCAACTTTCTCATCCTCTTTCTCCTCATCGCCGCTCCCCTTGCGAAGATCATGCCCAGGATCATGCGCAAGCGCTCTGAAACCCTGCGCCAAAGCATCAAGACCGCCCGCGAGGTGGGTGAGGAAGCGAAAGCGCGCCTTAGCGCGGTGGAAGCCAAGCTGGCCGGCCTCGACGAGGAGATTCAGAAGATGCGCGCTCTGGTGGAACAGGAGGCCCTCGAAGATCAGGCGCGCATCAAGGCCGCGCTGGAAGAGGAAAAGACCCGCATCGTGGCCGCCGCCGAGCAGGAATTGGGCGTGGCAGCCGTCCAGGCCCGCCGCGCATTGCGCACCTTTGCTGCCACTCTGGCCATCGAACACGCCTCCAAACAACTGGTCCTCACCCCGGAAACCGACCGCGCCCTGATTGCCGAGTTCATCGGCCAGGTGGCGGGCGATCATGCGGGCAACGACGGCGCGAACCGGGGAGGACAGAACTAGATGGCCGCCTTCGTCGCCCGCTATGCCGCCGCCTTTGCCGATGTGATCACGGCCGCCAAGCTCGATACTGCCTCCATCGGCCGGCAATTGACCGACTTTCTCGCCACCTGGGACGGGAGTCTGGAACTGCGCGAGTTTTTTGTGAATCCCTCCATTCCCGCCGTCCAAAAAGTGGAGATTCTGGACAAATTGAACGCCAAACTGGGGATGCAGAAGGAATTGCGCAACCTACTGGCCGTGCTCATCACCAACGGCCGCATCGGTCACGTCGGCGAGGTAGCCGCGGCCTGGCGCAAATTGTTGCAGGAGCAGTCCGGAATTCATCCGGCGGAGATCGTGACCGCGCGCGAGCTGAGCCCCGCGGAGCGCGGTGCGCTGCTGGCCCAGGTGGCCAAGTTGGCCGGCGGGCGCATCGAGCCCAGCTTCAAGCTCGACGCCTCCATCCTCGGCGGCACGGTAGTGCGCATCGGCTCTACGGTTTACGACGGCAGCGTACGCGGCCGGTTGGATAGGCTAAAAGAAGCGTTGACGGCCGGCTGAAGCCGGCAAGGTTTCAGGGGTCAGGTTTCAGGGATCAGAAAGACGCCTGGCCGACTCCAAAAAAGTTTTAGCAGTTTGTCGAAATGAGAAATTGGAACCGGGGGAAGGAAGACGATTCGTCACAAATCGGCGTTCTGCGCACCGCAGCGGAAAACTGATCCCTGACACCTGAAACCTGACACCTGAAGGAACGCAGATGGCTCAAATCAAAGCAGACGAAATCACGCAACTTCTTCGCGAGCAGATTGCGAACTACGACTCCAAGGTCCAGGTGGACGAAGTCGGAACCATCACCTCGCTCGGCGACGGCATCGCCCGCCTCCACGGCCTCGACAAGGTGATGGCCGGCGAGCTGCTCAGCTTCCCGCACGGCGTCGCCGGCCTCGCCCTCTCGCTCGAAGAAGACCAGGTCGGCGCGGTCATCCTCGGCGAGTACACCGAGCTTAGTGAAGGCAACGAGGTCAAGCGCACCGGCAAGATTCTGAGCGTTCCCGTAGGCGAAGCCATGATCGGCCGCGTGGTCAACGCGCTCGGCCTGCCCATTGACGACAAAGGTCCCGTCGTCACCACGGAGACGCTCCCCGTCGAGCGCCTCGCGCCCGGCATCATTGACCGCCAGCCCGTGCGCGAGCCCATGGCCACGGGCCTCAAGGCCATTGACGCCATGATTCCCATCGGCCGCGGCCAGCGCGAGCTGATCATTGGCGACCGCCAGACCGGTAAAACCGCCGTCCTGCTCGACACCATCATCAACAACGCCAAAAACGACCTCATCTGCATCTACTGCGCCATCGGCCAAAAACGCTCTTCCATCGCTCAGGTAGTGCAGACGCTCGATGAAGTTGGCGCCATGGGCCACACCATCATCGTCGCCGCCTCGGCCTCCGAGCCCGCGCCCATGCTCTATCTCGCCCCCTACGCCGCCTGCGCCATGGGCGAGTACTTCCGCGACCGCGGCAAGCACGCCCTCGTCATGTACGACGATCTCTCCAAGCACGCCATGGCCTACCGCGAGATCTCGCTCCTGCTGCGCCGCCCGCCCGGCCGCGAAGCCTATCCCGGCGACGTCTTCTATCTCCACTCGCGGCTGCTCGAGCGCGCCTCCAAGCTCAGCAACGAAAGAGGCGGCGGCTCGCTTACCGCGCTGCCCGTCATCGAGACCCAGGCCGGCGACGTCTCGGCCTACATTCCCACCAACGTCATCTCCATCACCGACGGCCAAATCTTTTTGGAGACCGATCTGTTCAACTCCGGCGTCCGTCCGGCCGTCAACGTCGGCCTATCCGTCTCGCGCGTCGGATTCTCGGCGGCCATAAAGGCGGTCAAGCAGGTGGGCTCAACGCTCAAGCTCGATCTGGCCCAGTATCGCGAGCTGGCCGCCTTCGCGCAGTTCGGCTCCGACCTCGATCCACTCACGCAGAAGCAATTGAACCGCGGCCAGCGCCTGACTGAATTGTTGAAACAGCCGCAGTTCCATCCCCTCACCTGGCAGCAGCAAATGGTGGTGCTCTTCGCCGGCACGCAAGGCTACCTCGACGATCTGAAGGTCGAAGACATCCACGCCTTCGAGGATGGGCTGCACAAGTATTTCGCGGCCTCGCAGCAGGCACTGATCGCCGACCTGACCGCCAAGAAGTCGCTCGACGACGACCTGCGCAACCGCCTCCACGCGGCCATGAAGGAGTACTCGGCGAGTTTTAAGCAGGAGCTTGAGGCCGCGGTAAAGGCGTAGAGAACTTAGGTTCAGAGACTGATTGATCGGAGGGAGGCAGGACATGGCTGACTTAGAGCACAAACTAAATGCAAAGAACAGCGCCCACTCCTCTCTGAGGGAATCGATTATTGAACACCTCTTTGTTGGGGAGATACTAAAGGCGCTCTGGCGCGAAGACATGACCCAGGTTGAGGTGCTCAAACCGCAAGTGGACGATGCAGGCTACGACGTCGTAATCGAATGCAATCGAAACCTGAAATTGAATACCTCGATTCCTCGTTACATTCAACTGAAATCGACCTATATCGGTGGCAAAAGGGATAGTGTCAGCGTAGGCATGAAACTCGCAAAGAAACCTAATTGGTGCGTGATATGGATTTTCTTTGATCCGGAAACACTTGGCCTTGGACCGTTCCGCTGGTTTGGCACTGCGCTGGGTCAACCCGCACCCGAAATAGGGAGTTTCAAACCAGCAAGACAAACGAAGGGTGATTCAAAAGGGCATAAAGCGGAAAAGCCTGAGCATCGCGAGGTTCCGAAGAGCAAATTTGTTGAGCTGAAATCGATTCAAGCTGTTATCGACAGGCTATTTCCGAAGGAATAAGCGACCGATTACTGGAAGAGAAAATGGCTAATGTCCTAGATCTACGGCGCAGAATCAGAAGCGTCAAAAACACGCGCCAGATCACCAAGGCCATGAAGATGGTCTCGGCGGCCAAGCTGCGCCGCGCCCAGGAGCGTGCGCTGGCCGCGCGCCCCTATGCGCGCATGATCGTCAGTGTCTTGCTGTCGCTCACCCGCCGCGTGGGCATGTTCGATGAGACCACCGGCAACCTCACCAACCCGCTGTTCGTCACCCGGCCCGAAAAGCGCGTCCTGCTCATCGTCGTCAGCGGTGACAAGGGCTTTGCCGGCGCCTTCAACGCCAACATCCTCAAAATCGCCTACCAGTTCATCAACGGCAATGCCGATAAGGAGATCGACATCGAGGCCGTGGGCCGCAAGGGCCGCGACCAGTTGCGCCGCCGCTACCCCACCGCCGCCTACGTTGAGAAGCAGGATGAGCAGGGGCAAGCGCATCAGGTCCGGTCCCCGAGGCAGGGTCCCGTCGAGCTCACCGGCGACCACCCCGGCCTGCTGACGAACCTTGAAGCCTCGCGCGTTCAGGATCTGGCCCACAACATCATCTCCCGCTACGTCAGCGAGGAGATCGACGCCGCCTACATCGTCTACAACGAGTTCAAGTCGGTCATCTCGCAGCGCCTGGTCGTGGAGCGCCTGCTGCCGCTCATCGAGCTGGGCCGCCCGCAGATCGCTGGCGCCGTCGAGCCCTCCGCGGAGGAGAAAGAACGCGCCGCCCAGGCCGCGTTGAGCGCGGGCATCGAGATCGAAGCCGCCGACACCACCGAGGCCGACGAGGAAGCCAAGAAATTCGGTACCGCCAATGTGGACTACATCTACGAGCAGCCCGCCGAAGAACTCTTTGCAGGCCTGCTCCCGCAGTACATCTTCTCCGTGCTTTATCATGCCATGACCGAATCCGTAGCCGCCGAGCACGCGGCCCGCATGACGGCCATGGATTCAGCCACCAACAACGCCTCCGACATGATCGACTCCCTGACGCTGCACATGAACCGCGTGCGCCAGGCCGCCATCACCAAGGAGATTATCGAAATCGTTTCCGGCGCCGCCGCGCTTTAGCGCTGCTCGGAATCAAGCTCCCGGAGGGAGCGCAAGAAGTTAGCCCATGGACAAGCGGAGCGCAGTCCTGGGAAAGCAGCCCGACAAGATCCGAAAAGCCCCGTAGGGGCGGCAGAACTCGGGAACGGATCTTCGCGGGCGCGGGAAAGCTCTTAGAAGTTTCATACGAGAAGGCAAACATGGCAGAAAACATCGGCAAAGTGATTCAAATCTCCGGCCCCGCCGTAGACGTTCAATTCGAAGAAGCCACCATGCCGCCCATCTATCAGGCGCTGCGCGTCGTGAGCGACGGCTTCACCGTCCCCACGCCCATCAACGTGATCCTCGAGGTGCAGCAGCACCTGGGCGAGGGCCGCGTGCGCACCGTGGCCATGGAAGCCACTGAAGGCATGGTGCGCGGCATGAAGGCCATCGACCTCGGCGGGCCCATCCGCGTCCCCGTCGGCAAAGAGACGCTGGGCCGCGTCATCAACGTCATCGGCGAGCCCGTCGACGAGCTCGGCCCCGTCGGCGAAAAGCAGCGCATGCCCATCCACCGCCCCGCTCCGCTCTTTGACGAGCAGTCCACCCACGAAGAAATGTTCGAGACCGGCATCAAGGTCATCGATCTCATACAACCCTTTCTCAAGGGCGGCAAGATCGGCCTCTTCGGCGGCGCCGGCGTGGGCAAAACGGTCGTCATCATGGAGCTCATCAACAACGTGGCCAAGAATCACGGCGGCTACTCCGTCTTTGGCGGCGTGGGCGAGCGCACCCGCGAAGGCAACGACCTGTGGCTCGAAATGACCGAGTCCGGCGTCATCAAGCCCGGCACGTGGCAGGACTCGAAGTGCGCCCTGGTCTACGGCCAGATGACCGAACCGCCCGGCGCGCGCCTGCGCGTAGCCCTCACGGCCCTCACCGTCGCCGAGTACTTCCGCGACGTCGAAGGCTCTGACACGCTGCTCTTCATCGACAACATCTTCCGCTTCACGCAAGCCGGCTCTGAGGTCTCCACGCTCCTCGGCCGCATGCCTTCGGCCGTCGGCTACCAGCCCAACCTGGCCACCGAAATGGGCGAGTTGCAGGAGCGCATCACCTCCACCAGCAAGGGCTCGGTCACATCCGTCCAGGCCGTGTACGTCCCGGCCGACGACCTCACCGACCCCGCGCCCGCCACCACCTTCGCTCACCTCGACGCCACCACCGTGCTCAGCCGCCCGCTCTCCGAGCTGGGCATCTATCCGGCCGTCGATCCGCTGGCCTCCACCTCGCGCATCCTCTCGGCGCGCATCGTCGGCCAGGAGCACTACGACGTGGCCCAGGGCGTCAAGCGCATCCTGCAACGCTACAAGGATCTACAGGACATCATCGCCATCCTCGGCATCGACGAGCTCTCTGAAGAGGACAAGCTCACCGTCGCCCGCGCCCGCAAGGTGCAGAAGTTTCTTTCGCAGCCCTTCCATGTGGCCGAGCAGTTCACCGGTTTCCAGGGCAAGTACGTCAAGATCGTCGACACCGTGCGCGGCTTCAAGGAGGTCATCGAGGGCAAACACGACGACGTCCCCGAGCAGGCCTTCTACATGCAGGGCGGCATCGAGGATGTGCTCGCTGCGGCTGAGAAGCTGAAAGCAACGGTGTAAGAACAGTTTTCAGTTGTCAGTGATCAGTGGCAAGTGGTAAGTGGTAAGTGGTAAGTTCACAACAGTTCGCTTTGAGTCCTTTTACTGACAACTGACAACTTAAAAGGCATTCATGCCAGAAGACACAAATCAACTTCGCCTCCGCCTCGTCACCCCCGAGCGCACTCTCCTTGAGTGTGACGCCACATCCGTCGAGCTGCCCTCCAAGCTCGGCTACTTTGAGGTCCTCTACGGCCACGCGCCGCTGCTGGCCGAGCTGGGCGCGGGCGACGTAATCGTCCACGGCGGGCCCAAAAGCGCGTCCGGCGCCGAATCCGGCGTCCCCGAAGGCGAAGTGCGCTACAACGTCAGTTGGGGCTTCGTCGAAGTGCTGCCCGGCCGCGTCACCATCCTGGCCTCTGACGCCCTCAAGCCCGAAGAGATCGATGTGCCCCGTGCCGAACAGCAGCTCGACCGCGGCCAGAAGATGTGGCTCGAAGCCGGCGAAAGCGAACAGACTTACGACGAGGCCCTCCGCGTCATCGCCGAAGCCGAAGCCAAGATCGCCTCCGCCGCGCAGAAGTCCTAGAGCGGCCTTCGCGTAATGACCCGAACCCAGTTGCTCTTCGCCAACGCGGTCTTCCTCGCCGCGTTTCTTCTTTTTCTCGTCGAGCCCATCGCTGCCAAACAACTGCTCCCCTTTCTCGGCGGGTCCGCCGCGGTCTGGATCACCTGCCTGGTCTTCTTTCAGACCGCGCTCTTGTGCGCCTACCTCTATGCGCATTGGCTCACGCGCCATCCGCAATGGCGCCTGCACCTTGTTCTGCTGCTGTCCGCATTGGGCCTCGCCGCCTTCTGGGCCTTCGGCAGCATCGACCTCAGCAGCGGCCCTTCGCATCCCTTTCTGACCATCTTTGTCGTGCTCAGCCTTTGGATCGGCCTTCCCTTCCTGGCCCTCGGCTCGACCAGCCCGCTTCTCCAGGTCTGGTGGGCGCGGCTGGAACGCACAGAGATTCCCTACCGGCTCTTTGCGCTCTCAAACCTGGCTTCGTTACTGGCTTTGGCGGCTTATCCCGTCCTCATCGAGCCCTATCTCACCCTCCATGTGCAGCGCATCCTCTGGTGCTGCGGATTCGCGGCATTTGCGCTGCTGGCCGCGCTCCTCACGCACCGCACGCGCTCCGCGGTAGCGCCGCCCGCCGCCCTGCCCATGGCAAAGCCCGCGGAGAACGCCGACGCGCCGCCCTCGCCGCTCGCCCGCAAGCTCATGTGGCTGCTTCTGCCCATGGGCGCATCGATGCAGTTGAGCGCGGTCACCAGGCACATCACCGCCAACATCGCTCCCATCCCCCTGCTCTGGATTCTGCCCCTCGCCGTCTACCTCATCACCATCGTCCTGGCCTTCGAGTTTCCCCGTCTGCTGCCGCGCGGCATCGTCACGCGCTTTCTGGCCGTGATGCTGGCCAGCCTGGGCTACTTCCTCTCCCAGGTGGGTGTCTCCCTGCCGGTAGGCATCGGCATCTCCTTCTTCCTCTTTGAGCTTCTCGTGGCCTGCCTCTTCTGCCACAACGAGGCCTACGCCCTGCGTCCGCGACGCGCTTCTGAATCCACCGTCTTCTATCTGTTCTTTGCCGCTGGCGGTGCGCTGGGGGCCTTCCTCGTGGGCATCGCATTTCCCCTGCTCTTCTCGTTCAACTACGACCTCGCGCTCACCTTCGTTGTCACGGCGCTGCTCGCGCTCGCAGCCACCTGGAACCTGCATTGGGGGCAGCGCCTGCTCTGGTCCGCGGCCAGCGTCATGCTCATGGTTCTGGTCTTCTGGCTGCACGTCGCTTATCAGCGCGACACCATCGTAGCCGTGCGCAACTTCTACGGAGCGCTCCGCGTGAAGCAGGACAATAGCAGCTTTCCCGGAGCCACCGTGCGCACCCTCACCAACGGCTCCATCCAGCACGGCACCCAGATCTTCGGCTCCGACACCCAGCGCAAAACGCCCACCACCTACTACGCCGAAGATTCCGGCATCGGCCTCGCCCTGCGCTTCTGCTGCCTCCGTCCGGGCGGATCTGTCCGTCCGCGCTCCATCGGCGTCTTCGGCCTGGGCGCGGGAACCCTCGCCGCTTACGGCCAACCCGGAGACCGTATCCGCTTCTATGAGATCGATCCCGCCGTGGCGCCCATAGCGCGCAACGTGTTCACGTACCTGCGCGAGTCCGGCGCGCGCATCAGCATAGTCGTGGGCGACGGACGCACGGCGCTCGAGCGCGAGCACCCGCAACACTTCGACGTGCTCGCCGTCGACGCCTTTACCGGCGACGCGATCCCCCTCCATCTGCTTACTGCCGAGGCCCTTGACCTCTATCGCCGCAACCTGGCGCCGGGAGGCATCATTGCCTACCACATCTCCAACCAATACGTCGACCTGGAACCCGCCATAGCTCTGCTGGCCCGGCACGCGGGCATGAAGGCGATGCGCGTCTCGAGCCTGGCCAACGCCAGCCGCGGCGAATTCAGCGCCACCTGGGTGCTGGTGAGCGACAACGCCGCCTTCTTCGCGCAGCCTCAGGTTGCGGCCTGCGCCCGACCCGCCGTTTTGAAGCCCGGCCTGCGCCTTTGGTCTGACGACTACTCCAGCCTTCTGCCGCTGCTGCGCTGGTAGCTCCATCGCTGCGCCGCGGTCACACCACAGTGGCACGGATCGTTACCACACCGCTCGCGGATAATGCTCTCGAATCTTCTCGTCCGAGGAGATCAGCGGCGCAAGCCCGTTCACCTTCGCCTGCGCCACAATCACACGGTCAAACGGATCGCGAGTCCACTTTTCGTCGAGCGCCGCCCTGGCCACATCCGCAAACGGCAGGTCGCAGACACGAACACTCAGCTCATGCTCCAATTTCAACAGGATGTCGTGCGCCCGCAACGCACTGCGGCCGATCTCATACATATACTCAAGCTCAAGCAGCACCAGAGGTGAAACTAGAAGGCTGCCGTGTTCCATCAACCTTCGCGCCCTGGGATGAAAACGGGAGGGGCCCCGCTGCGACAGAAAAACCGCCGCGTTCGTATCCAGGTAAGCGATCACGGCTTCTTGCCTATCTTGCCTGAATGCGAACGGTCACGCCGCGGGCGCAGGGGCGCCGGGCCAAAATCCCGCTCCCAATCGCTCTGCCACTCTTTCTCCATCTCCGCCAGCATCTCTGCCTTAAACGCCGGGTCATCCAGATCGAAATCCTCGGGAATGAGAATCTGCAGCGGCGTAATCCTGCTTAGCTTGGAAGGAGCGTGCTCGGCCACAATCCGCACCCTGCGGCCTTTATGCCGCACCCAAATCTCTTTCCCTTCCAGGGCTTGATTCACAAAGTCGAAGAGCTTCCGCCGGAATTGAGTGATAGGCACTTCCATAATCCCCATCATAGCATCAATGTACATAAGAATATGTCCATGATGTACGTTCACCCCATCCCATCTACAGTCCGGCCGCTCAGCCAATCCTTTGTCGCCTTGCCCATACGCGCACCCGCCGCCTCGCTAACTTGCTCTCCCTGCCTCCCTGCCGGTAAAGTTTGAGCCACGGGCATCTTGCGGTTGAGCGCTGCCCCTCGCGTCCCGCGAGCCGCGTCAAAACCTGCTTCCATAAAGGATTCCGCATGTCTTCCACGCCTGCCTCCGCCGTCGCCAACCGGGACATCGACTCCACTCTGCGCGAAAATCGCGTCTTTCTCCCGCCCCGGCTGTTCAGCGCCCAGGCCCGCATCGGCTCGCTCGCCGAGTACGAGGCTCTCTACAAGCAGTCCATCGAGGATCCGGAGGCCTTTTGGGCCGGCGCGGCGCGGGAGTTGCACTGGTTCAAGCTCTGGGACAAAGTCCTCGAATGGAATCTCCCCTGGGCTAAGTGGTTTGTCGGCGGCAAGCTCAACCTTAGCTTTAACTGTGTAGACCGGCACGCTCTGGGCGAACGCGCCCAAAAAACCGCCCTCATCTGGGAGGGCGAGCCCGGCGAGATTCGCCGCCTCACCTACGCCGAGTTGCACGTGGAGGTGCAGAAGTTCGCTAACGCCCTCAAGTTGCTCGGCATCCGCAAAGGCGACCGCGTGGCCATTTACATGGGCATGACGCCCGAGCTGGCCATTGCCCTGCTGGCCTGCGCCCGCATCGGCGCCATCCACTCGGTCATCTTCGGCGGATTTGCCGCCAACGCCATCGCCGATCGGGTGAACGACTCGGGCTGCGTGGCCATCCTCACCCAGGATGCAAGCTACCGCCGCGGCAACGAGATTCCGCTCAAGCGCACCGTGGACGAAGCCATGGCCGCCTGCCACACCGTGAAGCACGTCGTCGTCTACCGTCGGATGGGAAGCCAGGCGAGCTCGCCGGTCACCATGGTCGAGGGCCGCGACCACTGGTGGCACGATCTGGTGGCCAAAGCCTCCTCCGACTGCCCCGCCGAGCCCATGGATTCAGAAGATCCGCTCTACATCCTTTACACCTCCGGCACCACCGGCAAACCCAAGGGCCTCGTCCACACCACCGGCGGCTATGCCGTGCAGACCTATCTCACCACCAAGTACGTCTTCGACCTGCGCGACGACGACATCTACTGGTGCACCGCCGACATCGGCTGGGTCACCGGCCACTCCTACATCGTCTACGGCCCGCTGCAATGCGGCGCCACGGTGCTCATCTACGAGGGCGCGCCCAACTACCCCGACTTCTCCCGCTTCTGGAAGATCGTGGACGATCATCGCGTCACCGTCTTCTACACCGCGCCCACCGCCATCCGCGCCTTCATCAAGTGGGGCAACGAGCACGTGGAAAAACACAAGCTCGACTCGCTGCGCCTTCTCGGCACCGTCGGTGAACCCATCAACCCCGAGGCCTGGATGTGGTACCGCGAGAAGATCGGCCACAACCGCTGCCCCATCGTCGATACCTGGTGGCAAACCGAGACCGGCGCCATCCTCATCACGCCCATTCCCGGCGCCATCCCCACCAAGCCCGGCTCGGCCACGCGGCCCTTCTTCGGGATTGAGCCTGAAGTTGTCACGCGCCCCGACTCCGAGGGCCGATTCCAGACCGTCCCCGCCGGGAGCGGCGGTCTGCTCGTGATTCGCAAGCCCTGGCCCTCCATGGCCCGCACCATTTACGGCGACCCGGAGCGCTACCGCAAGACCTATTGGAGCGACGTTCCCGGATGCTACTTCACCGGCGACGGCGCGCGCCAGGACGCCGACGGCTACTTCTGGCTCATGGGCCGCGTCGACGACGTCATCAACGTCTCGGGCCATCGCCTCGGCACCATGGAGGTCGAGTCCGCTCTCGTCGCCCACCCCAAAGTCGCCGAGGCCGCGGTCGTCGGCCGTCCTGACGATCTGAAGGGCCAGGCCATCGCCGCCTTCGTCTCCCTCGAAAGCGGCCATCAGCCCAGCCCCGAACTCAAAGAAGAGCTGCGCAAGTGGGTCGCCAAGGAGATCGGCGCGCTCGCCCGCCCCGACGACATCCGCTTCACTGAGGCTCTGCCCAAAACCCGCTCCGGCAAGATCATGCGCCGTCTGCTCCGCGACCTCGCCGCTCACGGCGAAATCCGCGGCGACACCACTACCCTCGAAGACTTCACGGTCATCGCCAAGCTGCGCGAAGCGGAAGAAGGATAGCCCTGCCGTCCAATCCGGCTGTCGCGAATCCGCCGCCCAGCGGTTCTCGCACCCACGCCGATCATTTCTTCACAAACGCCACCACCTTCGGTCCCTCCTGGCTCGCGCAGTGTAGCGCCGCCAGGTGGCCGCAGCCCGCAAACACATCCAGTTGCGACTGCGGAATCAGCTTGTGCATCTCTTCGGCCTGGGAGAGCGGGAAGATGCGGTCCTCCGCGCCCCACGAGATCAGCACCGGCATCTTCAGCGTCGGCAGCAGGCTGTTGGTCACGTCTTTGCCCGTCAACATCGTCGCCATGGCTCGCTTCACCACCCATCCCCGCTCCCTTGTGATGCGCAGAATGGCCCGCGCCACGAACCCCGGAATCGCCTGCGTATGGGGCGTGAGCAGCGCCTCCAGTTGCGTCAACTGCCCCGCCGTCGTGGGCCAAAACAGCGCCGTATTCCAGTCCGGCTTCACGTCCAGGCCGCCCGCGTCGAAGAGCATCAGACGTCTGACCATCTCCGGGTGCTGGCTGGCGATGAGCTGCACAATCCATCCGCCCATCGACCACCCGCCCAGGTCCACCCGCTTCAACCCCAGATCGCGCATGAATTCCACCACCACCCCCGCCTCGGCCTGCACCGAATAGGAGAAATCAGCCGGCTTTGCGCTGCGCCCGTAGCCCAGCAAATCGGGTATGTACACGCGAAACCCCGCCTTAACCAGATACGGCGCCAGATTGCGCCAGTCCTCCGCGCTTCCACCCAACCCGTGAACCAGCACCACCACGGGCCCGCCCGCCGGACCCTCCGTCTCGTAGTGCACGCGCTCGCCCGCAACCCGGATTTCGTGGTTCCTGACCCCGCTGAGCGCCTCTTGCAGATAAGTAAAATCGTCAAAGTAGCTCACCGGCCGCATCCAAAAGCCGATGCCCGCGGCCAGCACCACGGCTGCGCACACGCCCCCAATCCACTTGAACTTTTTGCCGGGTTTCATCTCGCCGGCCGCCCTCCATCGCCGTGCTCTAGTTCCAACTCCAGCGCTCGCGCTCTCTGCCAGCCCTTTTCGATCACGCGCACCGTCACCGGGTCCAGCACCAGCGCACTATGGCTATTCCATTCCGCCCGTTCCACCCACCGCGCCGCGTCCGCGTCCGAGGCCGCCTGCAACGCCCCGCCCGTCACCCGGCACAGGTAATCGGCTAGCACGTAATGGTATTGGATGCGCTCGCCCGCCCGTTGAATCCGGTCCATTAGCTCAATCAATTCCACAGGCTCAACGGCCAAGCCCGTTTCCTCCCGCACCTCGCGCACCACCCCTTCGGCCAGCGTCTCACCCACCTCCAGCAATCCGCCCGGCAGCGTCCATCTGCCCTTCAGCGGCTCATTCCCGCGCCGCACCAGCAGCACTTTGCCCTCGGCCACAATCACCGCGCCCACCCCCACCAGCGGCGTCGTGGGAAACTCTCTCTGCATCGTCCGTCTCCTGCCCTAACCCTTTTCACCATACCGCCCCGCCCGCACCCTCCCGCAAGCCGCTGGCGCGGGTGCATCTTGTGCGCCGGGCCTATCATCAAAAAAGAGGAGTTCCTATGTCACAGTTCAAGCTCAAGATCGATGGAATGCACTGCGGCGGCTGCGTCCGCCGCGTCAGCCAGGCGCTTGCCTCCACTGAAGGGCTCGTGGTCAATGAAGTTACCGTGGGCACGGCGGAGCTTGCCTCCGCCACCGAGCCGCCGCCCGTCGATCAGGCCATCGCCGTCCTCGCCAAGGCCGGTTACGCCGCGCATTTGGAATCCTAAGCTCTACACTCTGGAACCGAAGTGCCTTCGCCCGCCACAGAATCGCTCACCCTTCCCGTGCTGGGCATGACCTGCGCCTCCTGCCAGCATCATGTCGAGGAGGCTCTGCGCTCGACCGCCGGCGTCGAGTCGGCGCACGTCGATCTCATGGCCCATCGCGCCAGCGTGGTCTACGATCCGGCCACGGCCGCCCCCGAGCAGTTGGTCCAGGCCATTCGCGGCGCCGGCTATGACGCGGTCCTGCCCCGGCCCGGCGAGGCGGGAGCGCACCGCGAGGAGGGCGATGGCGGCGCTGCCCGCAAGGCCGGGGCCACGCTCATCGCCGGCGCGCTGGCCATGCTGTTGGCCATGCCGCTTAATGGCCAGATGGGCGCCTTCGACCACGCACTCATGCGCCTTCTTCCCTGGCTCTATGCGCTGCCGCCAAATCTGCTCCGCTGGTCGCTCCTCGTCCTCACCGCGCTGATCGTCTTTTGGGCCGGCCGCGGCATCTATCTCAGCGCCATCCGCGCCCTGCGCCGCGGCGCCACAAACATGAACACGCTGGTGGGTCTGGGCACGGCCGTGGCCTTCGCTTACTCTGCCTACGCCACCATCTGGCCCGCGCCCGGCCGCCAGGTCTACTACGACGCCGTCCTCCTGATCCTCGGCTTTCTCTTGTTGGGCAAAGCGCTGGAAGCGCGCGCCAAGCGCCGCGCCCTTAGCGCTCTCGACTCCCTCTCGCGCCTCAGGCCCGCCACTGCCCGCCGCATTGTGGATGGCGTCCAAGCCGTCGTCCCTCTCGAAGAAATCCAGCCCGGCGACCGCATTCTGGTCCTGCCCGGCGAGCGCTTCCCCGTGGACGCCCTCATCCTTGAGGGCCGCACCACCGTGGATGAGTCCATGCTCACCGGCGAATCCACCCCTCTCGCCCGCGAACCCGGCGGGCGTGTGCTGGCCGGCTCGCTCAACTACGACGGCGCTGTGGTTTTGAGCGCCCAATCTCTGGGCGAGGCCACGGTCCTGGCCCAGATCACCCGCATGGTCGAGCAGGCGCAGGGCTCGCGCGCGCCCATGGAGCGGCTGGCCGACCGCGCCAGCGCCATCTTTGTCCCCACTGTTCTGGCTCTGGCGTTGACGGCCCTCCTGGTCTGGCTCTTGGCCGCGCACTCCCTGCAAATGTCTCTGGCCATCGCCGTCGCCGTGCTGGTAATCGCCTGCCCATGCGCCATGGGGCTGGCCGTGCCTGCCGCGCTCACCGTGGCCGTGGGCCGCGGCGCGCAGCTTGGCGTGCTCTTCAAAGGCGGCGAAGCGTTGGAACGTCTCGCCCATCTCGACGCCGTCGTCCTCGACAAAACCGGAACCCTCACCGTCGGCCGTCCGGTGCTGGAGGCGGTTCATTCCCTTTCAGGCAAGTCAGAAGACGATCTGCTGCGCATGGCCGCCGCCGCCGAGGAGCGCTCGAACCATCCCCTCGCCCACGCCGTTGTCGAGCGCGCCCGGGCCCTCGGCCTCACCTGGCAGCCTGCCGAGAACGTGCAGGTCCTGCCCGGCCGCGGCCTCACGGCCCGCGTCCAAGGACGCGATGGCGCCCGCGATTGCCTGCTCGGCAACGAGGCGCTCTTGAAGGAATTCTTCGTCGCCCTGCCCGCCAGCGTTCCGCCGCCCGAACCCGGCGTTACGCGCCTCTGGATGGCGCTGGACAACGCCCCCGTGGGCTACTTTGACGCCCGCGACGCGCTGCGTCCCGATGCCGCCGGGGCCGTCGCCGCGCTGCGCCAAACCGGCCTGCGCGTGCTCATGCTCACCGGCGACTCGGCCGCCGCCGCCGGCCCCATCGCCCGCCAGGCGGGGATCGCCGAGGTGGAGGCCGGTCTCGATCCCGCCGCCAAGCTGGCCCGCATCCGCGCCCTCCAGCAGTCCGGCCTACGCGTGGCCATGGTGGGCGACGGCATCAACGACGCCGCCGCCCTCGCCCAGGCCGACGCCGGTATCGCCATAGGCTCCGGCGCCGACCTCGCTCAGGAGGCCGGTGACGTCCTCCTCCTGCGCGCCCAGCCTGCGGCCATCCCCGCCGCCCTCGGCCTGGCCCGCTCCACCCTCGCCATCATGCGCCAGAACCTCTACTGGGCGGTCGGCTACAACATCATCGGCATTCCCCTTGCCGCCGGAGTCTTCTATCCCGCCTTCCACATCCTGCTCACGCCCTGGATGGCCGCCGCCGCCAT
Source organism: uncultured Acidobacteriota bacterium (assembly GCA_963808795.1). Classification (GTDB taxonomy): domain Bacteria; phylum Acidobacteriota; class Terriglobia; order Terriglobales; family Acidobacteriaceae; genus Telmatobacter. The sequence goes on along the minus strand of CAWEGL010000008.1, from coordinate 164,065 downwards.
GGCCTTCAGTTCCGTCTGCGTCCTCTCCAACAGTTTGCGCCTCCGCGGCTGGCAACCCATCGGCTAATGTCCTGGTTGGCAACCTCTCGCTGGAATGTCATGGAACCGCTTTCGTGAACCCCGGCCAGCTTCCGGGGCGGGCGCGAGCATACAAAACCGAAGGATTCAGCGTTAGTATGTTTACCAGAGCAATCATCTCAATTGAATGTGACTGGAACATGATGTGACTGGTATGAAATCAGAGCAAAAGCAATGGGTCTCGCCTTCGGATGCGTCAAAGAATGAAATTCCCAACCAATCCCCCAACCAACCTATCGACCGGCGGCGCTTCCTGCAGTATGCGGCAGGCGTAGGAGCCTTGGTTGGTTTGGGTGGAAACGCCTTTGGTCAAGCTCAGAATGATGCCGCCGCCGCGGCACAACCCCCTCAGAAGGCTGCTTCGATTGACTCGCGCCTGCCCGACGGCGCTGAGTATGCCGCCTGGGAACAGCCGCTGACATTCTCGAAGACCTACTACGTGGACAATCAGTCCCACAGGGCCGGCGACAATGGCCCAGGCAGCAGATCGCGGCCGTTCCGCACCGTCAACAAGGCCGCCCAGGTCTTGCAGCCGGGCGAACGCGTGGTCATCGCTGCGGGCGTCTACCGCGAGTCCGTCGACCCGGCGCGCGGCGGTACGGGGCCGGGTCAGATGATCAGTTTCGAAGCCGCGCCAGGAGCGAAGGTCTACATCAAAGGCTCTGAGGTGCTGACAGGCGATTGGGAGAAAGTATCCCTTCCGGCGGGCCCTCGTTTCGGCCGGCCCCGGCCGGGCGAGAATCAGGCCGAAGTCACTGTATGGCGGCACCAACTCACCGGCGCGATGTTCCCCAATGCCTACCAACCCTTCGCCCTGGCCAGCGTGGCAGGCAGTTGGGTGTGGCTGGATCCCAGAACCGTGGACATGGGTCCGTATTTCCGCCGCCGCGGGCTGGTCTTTGTGGACGGCAAACCGCTGGAGCCGATGGAGCAGCTCTACGAACTGGCAATGCCTCATCTGCAACCCGACCCCGATTTCACCACACCGCCCGTGCCGCAGAACGGCCTGCCCCCTCGCCGCCGTCCGGGTCCGCTCATGCAGGAGGTCGGCGGCTCGCCGGATGCCCGGTTCTGGGTGGATAGCGCGGGAACCGCGATTCACATCCGCTTGGCCAGCGGCACGCCCGCCGATCACTTGATCGAAATCACCACCCGCGAGAATACCTTCGTCCCCTCGCAGCGGGGCCTCGGCTACATCCGGATCAAGGGAATCAACTTCCAGCACGCTGGCAACGAGTATCCGTATCCGCAGTACGGCATGGTCTCCACCGGCGGCGGCAATCACTGGATCATCGAAGACAACACCATCGAATGGGCCAACGGCGCCGGCCTGATCCATCGGCAGCGATCGGGAATTGCGGCTTTACGCCGCAATCCGGACAATCGCAGATCGTGCGCGGCAACACCATTCGCTACTGCGGCGTCGAGGGCATCGGCGGCATGGGAACCGCTGACACCCTCGTCGAAGACAATCTCATCGAGTGGTGCGGCTGGGCAGACGCCGAACGCGGCTGGGAAGCCGCCGGAGCCAAGTTCCACGTGGGCCGCAACCTGCTCTTCCGCCGCAACGTGGTCCGCCATATCCGCCACGCCAACGCGATCTGGCTCGACAGCGACAATGCCAACTGCCGCATCACCTCCAACGTCTTCGCCGACGTCGTAACCGTAAGCGCCGGAGTCCACATGGAAATGAACCTGGCGCCGAACCAGATCGACAACAACATCATTTGGAATGTGCGCAACGCCGAGCCGGGCACGCCCGGCCAGAGGGGATGCGCGGGTTCCGGCATCTTCATCAACGCCAGCGATCATCTCACCATCGCCCAAAACCTGATCGGCCGCTGCGACAACTCCGGCATCTTTGCCATCACCCGCCCGGATCGAACCCATAGCGGAACCGGCACGGGGAACAATATCGATAACAATATCTTTACCAAGTGCGACAAGTCCGCCATCGTCTTCCTCAACCAGAACAATCAGGATGACGGGAATCTCTATGTTTCGATGCCCAACGAGTTCCTGGGCTTTTTCACCGGCGACCAAAAGCAGTTTCTCGACTTGGCGGCCTGGCGCGCCGCGCACGGCTGGGACAAGAACGGAGCCATGGCCGATATGCAGATCGACTTCGATCCCGACCGCCTGGAGCTGACGTTGAGCAGCAGTCAGCCGTTTCCGGAGGTGGCCGTATTCAGTCACATTGACCGCGACATTCTCGGCAACGCCACTGGAGGAACCAGGGCGCCCGGCCCCTTGGCCGGCCCCGGCGCCAAGCGCATCTGGCAGATTGACCCTCGCCCGATGACCTAACAGCCTGTGGTGGAAGTCTGGTTTTGAAAGGGCACGGCTTCAGCCGTGCCGTAAGTACCAGCAAAATGAGCGCGGCTTTAGCCGCTGAGGGATGGTTTTTCCCAAGTTTCGACTTCTGCCACAGGCTGCTAACAGAAAACCAGCCTCGATAACTATCCGGCAAAGCGAGCCATTCTGTCACGGTAGAGGTTGAGGCGCCAACCGGAATTGGTAACGACAATCGAGCCTGGCTGCAGCCATCAGTAGCTGGCTGAGCATGGCGCGTCAATGCTGGCGTCCCGGGCGTGTGACCGCCAATTCCGAAACTGTCTACGGCGTTTTAGGAAATAGCGCAAGGTTTTTGCTGGATTGTCCGCCGCGGCGGATCGCCGCTCCCTGCTCCCACCCCAAACAGGACACAGGGACTCTGGTTTTGCCGTACACTAACTGCAGGGCCATCCTGTGCGCATTCTGACCCGCTACATCCTCCGCGAAATTCTCTCCTATACGCTCATCGGGTGCGCGCTCTTCACTTTCATCCTCTTCATGCCCCAGTTGCCCCAGATCCTTGAGGTCGTGGTCAGGAACAGCTCCACGCTCACCAAGATGATGGAAGTCTTTCTGTTCACTCTGCCCAACCTGCTCAAGTTCACCATTCCCATGGCGGTTCTGGTGGGCGTTCTGCTGGGCCTCAGCCGCCTGGCCGCGGACAGTGAAGTCGTGGCCATGCGCGCCTCCGGCCTGGGCATCGGCTATCTTCTACGCGTCTCCTCCATCGTGGCTGTCGCCGGCACGCTCTTGGGCCTGGCCAACTCCCTCTACCTGATCCCGCGCGCCAATCAGGCCATCCTTAAGATGCAACAGGCTTTCGAAACCTCGCAGGCCTCTTACGAAATCCAGCCCCGTGTCTTCTATGAGGACTTTCGCAACGCCGTGCTTTACGTGCAGGACGTACGCTCCGGCGCGGGCGCGGCTGAGTGGCGCCAGGTCTTTATGGCCGACGTCACCGATCCTTCCAATCCCGTCATCACCACCGCCGCCTCCGCCACCGTGGCTAACGGCAACAACCAGGAATTGCTTATGCGGCTGCGCAACGGTGCGCGGCAGGAGACCGCGCCCGGCCAGCCGCAACAGTACGACATCTCCACTTTCGCCACCACCGATTTGCCCTTGCGGCTCAACCAGCAGGGCGGCGTTCACCTGGGGCGCCTGGAAACCGCCATCTACGCGCTTCCCATGAGCGCGCTGCTCGCGCGCATTCACGGCCCCGGAGCCAAGCAGTACCTCATCGAGCTGCACAGCCGCTTCGCCTTCCCCGCTGCCTGCCTGGTGCTCATGCTCGTGGGAGTTCCGCTGGGCGCGGCCTCCCGCCGCGGCGGCAAGAGTTTCGGCTTTGTGTTCACCATCCTGCTGGTCTTCGTCTACTACTTCCTGTCCACCACCGGCATCGCCCTGGGCCGCCAGAATAAGCTCAACGCCTTCTTTGCGGTCTGGTCCGCCAACCTCCTCTTTGCCGCCGCGGGAACCTTTCTGCTCTGGCAGATGGCCACCGGCGGCCGCCTCTTGAACGCCCTCTCCAACTGGCAAGCGCGCGCGCGCAAGCCCAGGCCCGCCGCTCCCGCCAAAGTCAACGGCTCCCCGGTCTCCGGCCTTCTGCATAAGCTGCAGCCGCGTGCCCAGTACTCCTACTCCCGCAATGTCCTGTTCCGCATTCTCGACGGCTACGTGTTGCGCGAGTTCTTCACCTCCTTTTTCCTCGTGCTGGTCGGCTTCGTTCTGCTCATGCTCGTCTTCACCTTCTTCGATCTGGTCGGCGACATCCTCCGTAACCACCCTGCCCTCATCGTGGTCGGCGACTATCTTGTCAACCTCACTCCCAGCATGATCTATCAGATCGCTCCTCTGGCGGTGCTCATCGCCACCCTCGTCACCTTCGGCATCCTCAACCGCAACAGCGAAATCGTCGCCATCAAGGCCACCGGCATCAGCCTCTACCGCCTGGTCGTTCCCATCGTCTCCATCGCTGCCGTCCTGGCCGTCAGCCTCTTCCTCTTCGACCAGTACTATTTGCCCCAGGCCAACCGCCGCCAGGAGGCCCTGCGCAACATCATCAAGGGACGCCCGCCGCAAACCTTCCTCCGTCCCGAGCAGCAGTGGATCTTCGGCCAAGCCCGCCCCGGCGAGCCCGCATCCATCTTCTACTACCAGTTCTTCGATCCCGACCGCAACGAATTCGCCAATCTCTCCATCTTCGAGCTCAACCCCTCCACCTTCCAGCTCACGCGCCGCATCTTCGCCGCCCGCGTCTCCTGGAATCCGGCCGCCGGCGCCTGGCGCTTCCAGGATGGCTGGGAACGCGGCTTCCAGGACTCCAACGTCACCCAATACCGCGAGTTCCAGGAGACCAGCTTCCCGGAAATTCACGAAATTCCCCAGTACTTCAAGAAGGAAAAACTGCAATCGCAGGAGATGAGCTTCGACCAGCTCCGGCGCTATATCCACGATCTGCGCCAGAGCGGATTCGACACCATGCGCCTGCGCGTGGCCTTATGGCACAAGCTGGCCTATCCGCTCATCGCCGTCGTCATGGCCATGCTGGCCATTCCCTTCGCGCTCGCCATGGGCCGCCGCGGGTCGCTCACCGCCATCGCTGTCGCCATCGCCGTCGCTCTCGCCTACTGGGTCGTCGACGGCCTCTTCAGCGCCATGGGCAACGTCAACTACCTGCCCGCACCCCTGGCCGCCTGGTCCGCCGACGTCCTCTTCGCACTCGTCGGCACTTATCTATTGCTGAGAACGCCTACGTAAGCCGGCGTTAGTCTTCAGGCTGGTTCTGTCGGCTGCGCGGCCGTTATTTTCTCAATCAAAGCGCGGAACGACGCTTCAGTCTCCGGATCGTCAAACGAGAACTCGAGCCCCACGCCTTTTCCCGGCCTGATATTCATCACCAACGCCATGGTGCGGTAGCCGATTTTGTTGAAAGTGAAGCGAAGGTCCACCTCGGAGTAGCGCTCCATGTGCAAGTTGGCTTTGGTCATCAGGAAGCATCCGTTTGGGCTGATGTCCCGAAGCTGCCCGCGAAACATCGATCCACGATAACGAGCCACTGCTTCAGCGAATATATCGCAGGAGTAACGGCGGCAGCGTCTGTTGTCCTCTTTTCCGGAGCCCCGCGCCGCGACAGATTCTCTGATGGTCTGCGGAGACTGCATCGAATTCCCCCCACCGCAGGAAGGCATCCCGCGAACAACATCCTTCATTTCAAGTTATCGACAGACCGTTGCGGTTCTTCAGTAGTTCCTCATTAAAAACTTATCCGTAAACAGGCAGCGCAAACAGGCAGCGCAAATAGGTAGCGCCGACCTCCTGGTCGGCTGTCGTGTGGGCCTCCTGGCCCACACGCCGCTGTCGGCGGCGTGGACGCCTCCAGTACAGACGCTCTGGAGATCGGCGCTACTTGAATGCGCAATTTACGGATAAGTTCCAATTAAATGTAACGTCCCTGCGAACCTCCAGAAATCGAGTCATTGAAGGCCGAATCATGCATCTTGCCGCTGGCGCATCCCCTCGCCCACCGACGCCGGGGGACGAAAGCCGGCTGCCTGTCCCATACAATGGAGCTATGCTCCGGGACCTGCGCCCCCTCTTCAGCTACATGCGCCGCTACCGCTGGGGATACCTGCGCGGCACCCTCTCCTGCATCGCCACCAACGCCGTCGCGGTGCTGTTCCCCATCGTTCTCGAAGAGGCCGTCAACAGGCTCAAAAGCGGCACTACCCGCGAGACCATATTCTTCTTGGCCCTCCTGCTGGTCGCCATCTCTCTCACCAAGGGCGTCTTCCTCTACGCCCAGCGCTGGATCCTCATCGGCATCTCCCGCCAAATCGAGTTCGACCTGCGCAACGATCTCTTCCGCACCCTCGAGCGCCAGGACACCGGCTTCTATCAGCGCTACCGCACTGGCGACCTGATGGCGCGCATGACCAACGACCTCACCGCCGTGCGTATGTTGCTCGGCCCCGGCCTCATGTACAGCGCCAATACCATCTTTCTTACCGTATTCGCGCTGGTCTTCATGTTGCGCATCAGTCCCTATCTCACCCTCGTCGCTCTGGCCCCCATGCCCCTGGCCAGCATCCTCATCCAGTACTTCGGCAGCCGCATCCACACCCGCTTCGAGCGCATCCAGGCCAGCTTTTCAGAGATCTCCGCCCAGGCCCAGGAAAACTACTCCGGCGTCCGCCTCATCCGCGCCTTTGCCCGCGAGCAGTCCCAGATCGGCCTCTTCGAGCGGCTTAACCTCCGCTACATCGGCCGCTCCCTGCGCCTCGTCCAGCTCATGGGCATGTTGTGGCCCACGCTGGAGTTCATCCTCGGCGTCTCCATGATCATCACCCTGCTGGCCGGCGGCCACCTGGTGCTCGCCCATCGCATTAACGTCGGCCAGTTTGTGGCCTTCAACACCTACATGATCATGCTCATCTGGCCCATCATCGCCGTGGGCTGGGTCATCAATATCTTTGAGCGCGGCACCGCCTCGGTCCAACGCATCGAGGAGCTGTTGCAGGCCGAGCCCTCCATCGCCGACAACTCCGCGGTTTTACCTCTTGGACCGGATACCGTGCTGAGGGGAGAGATCGAATTCCGCCATCTCAACTTCAGTTACAACGGCGCGCCCGCGCTCGACCCCACCGACAAAGCCCGGTCCGTGGGGACCCCCGTCCTCGACCCTACGGACAAAAGCCCGTCCACGGGGACCCCCGTCCTCCGCCCCGCGGACAGAGACCCGTCCAAGGGGACCCCCGTTCTGCGCGACATCTCGCTCCACATTCCCGCCGGCTCCAGCCTGGCCATCGTCGGCCCCACCGGCTCCGGCAAATCCACGCTCGTCAATCTCATCGCGCGCCTCTATGAAGCGCCTGAGGGATCGCTGTTCATTGACGGCCATCCGGTGCGCGACTATCCCCTGGCCGTCCTGCGCCGCAACATCGGAATGGTGCCCCAAGAAACCTTCCTGTTCAGTGAAACCATCCGCGAAAACCTGGCCTTCGGCGCGCCCCAAGCCTCCGCCGAGGAACTCCTCGAGGCCGCCGGGGCCGCCCACATCCGCGAGGAGTTCGAGGAGTTTCCGCAGGGCTTTGAAACCATGGTGGGCGAGCGCGGCGTCACCCTCTCGGGCGGGCAGAAGCAGCGCTCCGCCATTGCTCGCGCGCTGCTGCGCCGCCCCGCCATCCTCATCCTCGACGACGCCTTGGCCAGCGTGGACACCTACACCGAAGAGCGCATCCTGGGCGGCTTGCGCAGCTATACTGCCTCCGCCACCACCATCCTCATCTCCCACCGCGTCTCCACCGTGCGCAACGCCGACCGCATAGCCGTCCTCGACCACGGCAGGGTCGTCGAGATCGGCCGCCACGACGAACTGCTTGCCCTCGATGGCTACTACGCCAGCCTCTGCCAAAAGCAGCAACTCGAAGAGGAGCTTACCGTCGCAAGCTAACGGCGGCGGCCGGTACAGCGGTTTCGATTCCGCTCTTTTCAGAAGGTAAGGGGCCAAGTGGCGTTTTCCTTAAGAAAACGCCATCCGCCGCGGCGGACTCGATACCACGATAGCGAGACTTGAATCGAAACCGCTCTAAGCAAGCCGCCCGCTGGGCAACTGACTCCATCGCCGGATCGAGCGTCCTTCACGCCGTCCAGTTCGAGGGCGCCGCACCCGGCTCGCCGCCGGAACCGGCGATGCCTGCCCGCCCGCGCGCCAGCATGGTCGGCACCCGCCCCGCGGCCGGCTGCGCCTCCGGTTCCCTGGCCACCTGCCGCCAGGCGTCGCGCACATTTTTCACACAAGCAACCGCGTGCTCGAACTTCTGCTTCGAAGCCGACTGCGAGGCCTGCAGGATCTGCGCAAAGATGGAGGCGTAAAACTCGCTCAGGGCCTGCGCCGGCCGTCCGCCTACATCCATGCGCAGCCGCGCCTGCAGATGAATAATGATGTCCAGCGCCCGCTTTACCGCCGCTCTGCGCTCCTCCGCCTGGCCGCGCTCGACCGCCTCCATCGCCGCATACAAGTAGCGGATGATGCCGTCATAGAGCGCCACCACAAGATCCACCGCCGACGCCCCGTCCAACGCATGTTCCCGATAACTTCCCATGAATGTAAGGCTCCTTAACCGTTCAGGTTCTGGTTATAGCCCGTGATCGCCGCGTAGAGCTCGTTGATGCCTTGCAGCTGCGACGGCAGCTCCTCAAGAGTCTCGTTGGCGTTGTTCAGCTCCGTGGTCAGGCTCGATTGCTGGGCCGAGATCAGGGAGTTCTCATTGGAGATCTCCGCGTTCAGCGTGGATTCCGTGCTGCTGTCGGACTTGGAAGCCAGCGCCAGGATGCCCGTCGGCGAGCCCGTGCCGGCGTTGTTCAGCATGTTGGCGAAGGTCGCGCCCCAACTGTTCGCGTTCTGGAAAAATCCCACCACGCTCGAGTAATCGGTGTTCAGCATCGAATCCAGGGCGTTGGCGTCGAAGGTCAGAGAGCCGTCGTCGTTCACGCCGATGCCCAGGTTGGTCAGGCTGCTGATGTCGGAGCCGCCGCCGTTATAATTCAAAGCTGTGCTGGTGGCCGTATCGGTGATCGACGCGGTCACAGTCAGGGCTCCGGCCGCGCCGGCGGTGTTGGAGAATAGCTCCAGTTGCGAGCCGGTGCTGTTGGTTGCCACGCTGGCCGTAACTCCGATCTCGGCCGCATTGATGGCCGAAGCCAGCCCGGCGAGCGTGTTGTAGGGACCGGCCGGCACGTCGATCAATTGCGGCGTGCCGCCCGCGCCCACTTGAATGCTGATGGAGCCGGAAAGCGCATCGTTGGCGTTTTGGATCGCATCCAGATATCCATTGGGGTTCTGGGTGTTCAAGCCCCCGAGGAGTTGCTGCTGCAGCAACGTAAGCGTGGGCGAGCCGAACAGCGGCTCCGCATTGCCCGAGCTGTCGTTGCCCTCCTGCGCGTTCATGGCGCTCACCAGCGAGTTGTAGTCGCTCACAAACTGGTTCACCGTGCTCTCCACGTCCGTGTTGTCGTTGCCGATGATGACCTGCACCGGCGTGGACGATTGGGCCAGCAGTTGGAAGGTAACGCCCGGAATCAGGTTGGCCACCGTGTTCGACGCGCTGCTCAGGTCCACGCCGTCGACCGTGAGGCTGGCGTTTACCCCGTCCACCGCGTCGGTGTAGGCCAGGGTGCCGCTTGGTGTGGTGACATCGGCGATGGAGTTGGCGGTGACCGAAATTTCACCGTCGGCCCCCGAGGTTCCCGAAACCAGGCTCAGCCGCGAGCCCGAGGCGTCGGTCAGTACGTTGGCGGTGATGCCGGCTCCGGAGGAGTTGATGGCCGCCGCCAATCCCGCTAGCGTGTCGTCCGATGAATCCAGCGTGATCGTCTGCGCCGTGCCGCTGCCTACCCCGAGCGTAATCGACCCTGAAAGCGTGTCCGAGGCGTCGGTGATCGGCGCCAGATAGCCGCTCGAGGTCGCGGCCAGCGTGTTCACGGTGACTGTATGCGTGCCCGCCGTGGCCGTGGACGAGGCCGCTGTCAGCTCCAGCACGTCCGTATTCGAGCTCGACCCTGTCTTCTCGGCCAGAATTCCCTGGAGGTCGGTCAGCGAGATCATGTCGTTGGAGAGATTCGAAAACAGCGTGCCCAGGTTGGAGATCACCGTGTCCTGGCTCTCCAGGGTGGTCAACTGGTTCTGCCAGGGCGTCTCCACATTCTGGAGATTGCTGACGATTTGCGCCACGGTGGCGCTTACGTCGAATCCCGTTCCACTTGTGGGCGATCCGAAACTCAGCCCCACTGTTCCCATCGGCCCCTCCGCTAAGCGATAATGCAGCCCTGAAACCACCCCGCATCCAGCCGCATTGGAAAATCCTCATCCATGCTCCGCAACCTCGATAAATGGCGGCGGGATTGCATCTCCTCACTCCACCCCTATCGGCCAACCTCGCTGACCCATCAATCCCTCCACCCCCGCCTGTTTGCTTCCCCCCAAAAAAGAAGGGCGTCCGTGGGGACGCCCTTCTGCGCTTGGCGCGGGAATGCGCCGGGGTTATTGCACCAGCTTCAGCACTTCCTGTTGCACGCTGTTGGCCTGGGCCAGGGCCGAAATGCCGGTCTGGCTCAGAATTTCGTACTTGGACATGTCCGATGTTGCCTGTCCGTAATCGGTGGCCGTCACGTCGTTCTCAGCGGAAAGGGTGTTGGTGGACTCCGTGCTCATGACGTTGGAGACCGCCTGTAGGGTGTTGATGTTGGCGCCCACTGTGCCGCGGTCGGTGGCGATGGTGCCGATGGCCGTGGTGATGAGGCCCAGTTCCGTTTGCGCGGTGGCGGCCGTCGTGAAGCCGGCAGCGGTCAAGCCGAGCGTGGTTGCGTCCACGTCGGCCAGGGCGGTCGTATTGTCAGACTGGCCGACGGTTCCATCCGTGGTGTAGATCGCCGAAGCGGTGCCAAACGACGCAATGCCGTTGTATTCCGTGTTGCTGTCGATGTTGTTGATTTCGCCGAGGATGTTGAGGTACTCGGCGTTCGCCGCGCCGATTTGAGCAGCGTTCATCGTGCCGTTGGAGGACTCGGTGGCCAGAGTGACGGCGCGATTGAGCAGGCTGGAGATCTGCGACATGGCGCCGTCGGCCACCTGGAGCATATCCACGCCCTCGGAGGCGTTCTTTGCCGACTGTGACAGCGCCGTGGCCGCGGCCTGCAGCCCGTTGGCCAGGGAGAGGCCGGCCGCATCGTCGGCGCCGGAGTTGATTCGCGAACCCGAAGACAACTGTTGCAGCGTCTTCGACAGGCTGTCGTTGGTATTGTTCAGTGCGTTCTCCGCATACACCGCGGAGATGTTGTTCAAGACACCCAGGGACATGGGGTTCTCCTTGTTGGATGCGGTGATTTGCGGCCCCTGGTCCGGATGCGCTCCCATGTTGGTGGCCCTGGGTTGCTGCTCTCGGCTCGGAACCGACGCATCTGGCCCCTTCTTCGGCGCCAGCCTTATGGACTTTATGCCCCCGCCTTTTATGTCCAGCAAGGGACACTTCCACCCCCTTTGTTCTAATCTTTTAACCTTTCCCTCCCCCCGCCGATAACCTCTGCAAGGAGTTTTGGCGATGATCGAGCTTACCCGCCTCAACGGCACCGCAATGGTGTTGAATAGCGATCTGATCAAGACCGCCGAAGCCTCGCCCGACACCATGCTGACGCTGATCAACGGTGAAAAATTGATCGTGCGCGAAGACCCCGCCGAGGTCGTCGAGCGGGTGCTCGCTTACCGCGCGCGCCTGTTGGCCGGCGTGGTCAAGCGCCTGCCTCATTTCACCGACCTGGAGCGCGTTGTCGCCCTGGCCAGCCTCGACATCTCCGGCCAGCCCGGCGCTCCTGCGGCCCCGCTCAAATCCGGCCCCGGCCATGCTCATTGAATGTCGGCCGGCGGCGTCTCTCACCCGCCTGGTGAAAGTTCGAGGAGCGGTTCATGGATAAAGCGAGCATCGGCGGAGTCTTTCTAGCCCTCACCGGCATCATCGCCGGCCTTCTCATCGAGGGGGGAAATCTGGGCCAGATCCTGCAGCCCACCGCCGCCCTCATCGTCTTTGGCGGCACCATGGGCGCAGTTCTGCTGCAGTTCCCGCTGACCACCGTCGTCGCCGCCTTCCGCAGCCTGGTCCACATCTTTGCCGCGCCTCAAAAGCACGACGCCGGGCTGATCCAGCTCCTGATCACCTTCGCCAACAAGGCCCGCCACCAGGGCGTCGTTTCTCTTGACTCCGACCTCGCGGATATTCAGGACCCGTTCCTCAAGCAAACCCTCATGCTCGCCGTCGATGGCACCGAACCCGCTGAACTGCGCAAAATGATGCGCGTCAGCCTCGACTCCATCACCGAGGAGGAAGAACGCCTGCCCGCCGTCTTCGAGTCCGCCGGCGGCTTCTCGCCCACCATCGGCATTCTCGGCGCCATCCTCGGCCTCATTCAGGTCATGCAGCACCTCGACAACATCAACGAGGTGGGCCGCGGCATTGCCGTGGCCTTCGTGGCCACCATCTACGGCGTGGGCATCGCCAATCTCTTCTTCCTGCCCTTCGCCGGCAAGATGCACATCCGCATCCGTGACGGCCACCGCCGCCGCGAAATGGTCCTCGAGGGCGTCATCTCCATCCTCGAAGGCATGAACCCCCGCATGCTCGAAATCAAGCTCAGCGGCTTCCTCGATGACCTCAACCGCGAAAAGAAGGAGCGCGCTGCATGAACCTCCATCGCCACAAGGGGCGCATCGGCCACGACCGCTGGCTGGTCTCCTACGCCGATTTCATCACCCTCATGTTCGGCTTCTTCGTGGTCCTCTACGCCTTCGCCAAGGCCGACCAGAAAAGACAATTGCAGGTGTCGCAGGCCATCGATTCCGCCTTCAGTTCCATGGGCATCTTCCCCCAGGCCCTTCGCAAGCCATCCGCCGCACCCGGCGCCGAGTCGCTGGTCATGCCCGCCAACGCCGTGATGGGAGAAGATGTACTGGCTCCCTCCCAGGTCAAGCAGGACCTCAACCGCATCCGCGGCCAACTCACCCAAACCCTCTCCAGCCAGGTCGCTGCTCACACCGTCTCCATCTATATGGGTCAGGACGGTCTCGTGATCAGCCTGCGCGAGGCCGGCTTCTTCGACTCCGGTTCGGCCACACCCAAGCCGCAAGCCCTCCCCACCCTGCGCCAGATCGCCGCCACCCTCGGCCGCACCCCTTACGATGTGCGCATCGAGGGCCACACCGATAACGTTCCTATCCACAATGCCCAATTCGACTCCAACTGGGAACTCTCCACGGCCCGCGCCACGCAAATCGCCCGCGTCTTCCTGGAGCTGAAGGCCATCCCTCCCGACCACCTCTCGGCCGCCGGCTACGCTCAATACCACCCAGTGGCCAGCAACGACACCCCCCAAGGCCGCGCCCAGAACCGCCGCGTCGATCTCGTCGTCCTGCCCCGCTCCAAGATCAACTTCGCCGCTCCCAATCCCCCGCCGCTCAACGGCCCTTGGCGCAAAATCTCCGATGATAAGTAAGCGGAGTTACCTTGGTTAGCGGAGTTAGCGGAGTTAGCGGAGTTAGCGGCGCTAGCGCCATAGAAGCCTAACTCCGCTAGCACGCGCGAAGCGCGGCTAACTCCGCTAACTCATCACTCCACCCCCAGCACCTTCACGATCACCCGCTTGCGCCGCTGGCCGTCGAACTCCGCATAGAAGACCCGCTGCCATGTCCCCAGGTCCAACCTGCCGTTGGTCACCGGCAAGGTCGTCTCATGGTGCAGCAACAGCGACTTCAGGTGCGCGTCCCCGTTGTCCTCGCCCGTGCGGTGGTGCTTGTAATCCGGCCGCGCCGGCGCCAGCTCCTCCAGCCACGCGCCGATATCTTCGATCAACCCGCTCTCCAGGTCGTTCACATAGATCGCCGCCGTGATATGCATCGGCGAAACAAAGCATAATCCGTCCTTCACCCCGCTGCGGCGCACGATCTTCTCTACCTCGTCGGTGATGTGCACCATCTCCCGCCGCTGGCGCGTCTCAAACACCAGATACTCTGTGTGACTCTTCATCCTCTGCTCCTCGCCTGCGCTCGCGCGCCCTCACCACTTATCCTAAAGGAGCCGTGAAATCCCCCCGTCCGCCCCGTCCCGCCCTGCGTCTGCGCCGCATGACCGATGATTTGATGCAGGCTTACGGCCCCCAGCATTGGTGGCCGGCCAAAACCCCCTTTGAGGTCATCCTCGGCGCTTATCTCACCCAAAATACCGCCTGGAAGGCCGTCGAGCGCTCCCTCGCCAACCTCCGCGCCGCCGGCGCGCTCACCCTCGGCGGCCTGCGCGCCCTTCCGCTCGCCGAGCTGCGCCGCCTCATCCAACCCTCCGGCTTCATCACTCGCAAGGCGCCCGCGCTCCAGGCCTTCGTCGCCATGCTCGACGAAGAGTTCGGCGGCTCCCTCCAAGCCCTCGCGGCCACCCCCACGCCCGCCCTCCGCCGCCGTCTCCTGGAGCTGCCCTGCGTCGGTCCTGAAACCTCCGACGCCATCCTCCTCTACGCCCTCGGCCATCCCGTCCCCGTGGCCGACGAGTATCTCCGCCGCATCGCTGCGCGCCACCGGCTTCTCGCCCCGCCCGCGGGCCGAAGTCGAATCTCCTACAACTCCCTCGCCGATCTCACCCGCCAGGCCTTCGCGGACGATCCCGTACCGGAGCAGGCGCGCCTCTTCAACGAGTTTCACGCCCTCACCGTAGCCGTGGGCAAGGCCCACTGCGGCCGCACCGCCCGCTGCCAGGGTTGTCCACTGGCTGAGGACCTCCGCCACCGGACTGGTGAGCTTTCAGCTATCAGCCCTCAGCTTTCAGCTCGAATGCCGCTCCGCCGGGGACGGACTCCCGCCGCGGCAAGCAGAAAAGCTCACAGGCTGAGGGCTGACGGCTGAGAGCTGTCGTTTGGCGTAATCTTGCATCATGAGTCCAACGCCGCAGCAACCTCAAGTGAATCTGACCCAGACCGCCGACTACCGCGAGTCTTACGCCAACAGCGTGCAGGTGCGCGTCAGCGTCTGGGATTTCCAGCTCGTTTTCGGCCTCGCCTCCAGCGAAAGCCCCGAACAGGTGACCGTCCGCAACCATCAGGCCATCTTTCTCAGCCCGCAGCAGGCCAAGGCTCTCTGGAACGTACTGGGCCAGAACCTGGCCCAATACGAGCAGGCCTTCGGAACCCTGAATCTGGAGCCGCAGAGCCAGAACTTTCCCCGCGGGCCAATCAATTAGGCGTAAGCGCGCCCTGCTTCGCAATCTTCCCAGGAGCGATCCCTTGCGTTTGAAAAGACTCCTCAACCCCTGGCCGGATGCGCCGCTCCCCCTCTGGATGATCTTTCCGGTAATCTTTGTGGCCCTCTACATCAGCCACTTCACCCTCCTGCGTCTCCCCTATTACTGGGACGAGGCGGGCTACTACATTCCCGCTGCCTGGGACTTCTTCCGCACCGGCTCGCTCATCCCCTTCAGCACGCTCAATAACGCCCATCCTCCCTTGCCCAGCATCTACCTGGCGCTCTGGTGGAAGGCTTCGTGCTTCCTACCCGAGGTCACCCGCGAGGCCGTGCTCATGGTGGCCGCCCTGGGCCTGTTGGCCGTCTGGCGCCTCTCCATGCGCCTCCTCGACGTCGCCTCGGTCGCCTTCTGGACCGTCCTGCTCACCGGCCTCTACCCCATCTGGTTCGCGCAGAGTTCGCTCGCTCAGGCCGACATCTTTGCCGCCGCCTGCACGCTCTGGGGACTGGTCCATTCGCTGCCCTGCCGCGGCCGCCAACCCCGCGCCGCCGCCCTCTGGTTTGCCGCCGCCGCGCTTTGTAAGGAGACGGCCATCGCCATTCCCCTCACCTTGGCTGCCATCGGCCTGGTGGAAGGCCTCCGCAGCCGTTCCTCCGCGCGCCTCCGCCTCTGGCGCGAATCGGCCTGGCTCTCCGCCTCTGTTCTGCCGCTCATCGCCTGGTACGCCTATCACTACGCAAAGACCGGCTTCTTCTTCGGCGCTCCTGGCTATGTGCGCTACAACGCTCTAGCTACGCTCGTTCCTCTCCGCATCCTGGCCGCCTTCGGCCATCGCATCTTCGACCTCACCGCGCACATGAACCTCTTCGTGCCCGTGCTGATGACCTTTGCCGCCCTCCTGCTCAGCCCGCGTCCTGACGCCGACGGCCACGACCGGCCCACGATCGCACCCGCCGCCCTGCGCCGCATCTTCTTGCTGCTTCTGGTCAACGCCCTCCTCTTCAGCGTCCTGGGCGGCGCGCTCCTCAACCGCTATCTGTTGCCCATGTATCCCCTGGTCGTCCTCATCGCGGTATCCACCTTTTACCGCCGCATTCCTTACTGGCAAGCCATTGCCGTGTTTTCCGCCGCGGCCTTCGCACTGGCGCTGTTCATCAACCCTCCCTACGGCTTTGCCCCCGAAGATAACCTCGCCTACGCCCACGTGGTCCGCATGCACCTGGCCGGCATCGCCGCGCTCCGCAAGCTCGATCCTGGCGCCACCGTGCTCACCGCCTGGCCCATGACCGACGAGTTGACCCACCCCGAGTTGGGCTACGTCAAGCGCCCTTGGAACGTCTGCCGAATCGACGACTTCTCCGCCCCCCAGATCGCCCGCGCTGCCCAGGAGTCCGGCGATTACTCCGCCGCCCTGGTCTTCTCCACCAAGTACGAGCCGCAGTCGCTCCTGTTCGGCCTCGGCCTCTATAACCAGGCCCTCGACGAACGCTACTTCGGCCTGCACTACGACTTGTCGCCCCGCGCCATCGCCGCCGAACTGGACGGCGCCGTAGTTTGGCGGCGCGACGACGATGGCTTGTGGATTGCCCTCATCCGCTTCAACCACCCCACCGAAGCGCGCACTGACAATAAGCAAAGTCCCGCTTCCGGCAGGCGCTGAGGACGCACGCGTTCCTATCGCGCGCCGCTACAGCTTTTTGCGCAGAAATTCAAAGATTAGATAGCCGACTGTGGCCGAAAAGAGTGCGATGAGGAAATTCTTCCCCGTAAAAATATCGTGCAGCGCAAAGGCCAGGGTCTTGCCTTGGCCGTTGGCGAATTCAAATTCCCCCATCAGCAGGTTCGAGTAGAAAAGAAAGATAATGAAGCCGACCTCAATCACCGCCCGCCAGATGGGGTGGAATCTCTCGGCCCGATTGGAGGAAATCGTCACAAAACGATCATACCGGCAAGCCAATAAGGAATTAATGGAGAGCCCCTAAAGGATTCATCAAAATCGGCGGCGGCTCCCATCCCGCTGTGCCCGTGATGCACCACTGCCAAGGGGATTTTCCCTGAAGCAAACACGCCTCCCAAGAGACCGCAAAGAGCACGGAAATTCCGCAACCGCTCTGGCGCGCCAGGCGTCATGCTGCTCCGCTGGAAATCGCAAACGCCTATAATCACTATGTTGTGCCCATGCCATGCCCATTCCCTGCGCGCCGGCTGCTAAGGCCCGCTGCGGGTGCCGTCTTCGCGCTCCTCGCTGCTCTGCTCGCCGCGGTCTGCGCGCCTGCCCAGTCGCCCGCTGACCAAGCGCTGGATCACGCCGCCGCCAACCGCGCCCGTATTCTGCTCGTCCTGCCCTTCGACAACCACAGCGGGCAGCCCAGCCTGGATTGGATTCGCGAGGCCGCCGCCGAGCTCCTCAGCAGCCGCTTTCGCTCCGCGGGTCTCGAGGCGCTCTCCCGCGAAGACAGGGTCTATGCCCTCGATCACCTCGGCCTGCCCCAGGGATTTCAACCCACCCGCGCCAGCGCGCTGAAGCTGGCGCAGACGCTGGATGCCGACTCCATCGTCGTAGGCAGCTTCTCGATCGACGAAGGGAATCTGGTCACCGAGGCGCAGTTGATTGACGTGCCCGCACTGCGCATGACCCAGCCCATCACAGAGCGCGGCAAGTTGAGTGATATGATCGCCATCTTCGACTCCCTGGCCTGGAAGCTCACCCGCGAGCTCGATCCCAACCTGAACGTGGCCGAGGCAACCTTCATCGCCGCCGGCAGAAACCTCCGCGTCGACGCCTTCGAGCAGTACATCCGCGGCATCACTGAGCCCGATCACACCGAGAGCATGAGGCACCTCAATCTGGCCGTGAAGCTCATGCCCGGCTACAGTCCCGCCTGGATGGCCCTGGGCCGCGAGGACTACAACAGTCAGGAGTACGGGCAGGCCGCCGCCGCCTTCGCCAAAGTGGACTCCGCCGGCCCTGACGCCTTGGAGGCCCAGTTCTACCGCGGCCTGTCTCTGCTCTTTTCCGGCGATTATCCCCAGTCCCAGCAGGCCTTTGCCGCCGTGGCCCGCATCCTTCCCCTTGCCGAGGTCCTCAACAACGAAGGCGTGGCCGTCAGCCGCCAGGGCCACGACGCCACTACGTTCTTTGTCCAGGCCGCAGCCGACGACCCCAGCAACCCCGTCTACCACTTCAATCTGGCCGTCAGCCTTAAGCGCCATGGAGAATCCGCCGCGGCGCTGAACGAACTGGCCCAATGTCTCAAACTTCGCCCCGGTGACAGCGAGGCTCAGTCGCTTGAGGATGCGTGGAAGTCCCCGCCTTCGCAGCCAGCCGCCGTACCCGGCACCCAAGTCAGCAGCCAGGCCAGCAGCGAACCCGCACCCGCTGCCGGCAGCCAAGCCGCCGCCGATCCCCTGGAGCGCATCGTGCGCACCTTTGACGCCGCCGCCTTCCGCCAGGCCGCCCTGATGTTCAATGAGATGGACTCCGAGCGCCTGGCTAAGCTCTCGCCTCAGGAGCAGGCGCGCACGCTCTCCACCCAGGCCCAAGGCTATCTCGACCGCGGCCTGCTGCTGGAGGCCGAGCGGCTTTATCAGTCCGCCGTCGCCGCTGACCCCAACCTCGCCGAAGCGCACGCCGGCCTGGCCGAGGTCCGCGAGCGCGCGGGTGACGCCGTCGCGGCCCGCAAGCAGGCCCAAGACGCTCTCCAATTGGCGCCCTCGGCCGAGGCTTATCTTGTCCTGGGCCAGTTGGATCTTGCCGCCGGCCATCTGGACCAGGCCAACACCGAGGCCGGAGCGGCCCTCCAGCTCGACCCCGCCAGCCCGGCGGCGCAGGAACTTAGCCGGCAGATTGTGGCCAAGGAAGGCCAACGAAAGTAGGGCCCCGCAGGGGTCCTGAAGGAGCAAGCCATGCGTCAGCGCCCAAGTTCGTTCGCGGCCAGGGCGGGCCTTATTGCAATCTTGGGAATTGCGCTCTGGGGACTCGCCGCTTCGGCCTCCGCCCAACAGCCGCTGGTGGACAAATTCATCCTCGACGACACCGTTCAGCCCGTCAGCGCCTCCGAACTCCAACGCGCCATTGACCGGGCCAACGCCGACGGCGCTCAGGCCCTGCTGGTTCAAATGGACACCCCCGGCGGCCTCGTCGATTCCATGCGCGCCATGGTCGGCGCCATCCTCCGCTCCCGCGTTCCCGTCATCGTCTTTGTGTCGCCCTCCGGCGCGCGCGCCGGCTCGGCGGGCTTCTTCATCCTCGAATCGGCTGACGTAGCCGCTATGGCTCCGGGCACTGAGGCCGGCGCGGCTCACGTCGTCTTCGAGTTCGGCAAGCCGGACACCACCGAGGAGCAGAAGGTCGAAAACGACGCCGAGGCCTTCCTGCGCTCCTACGTCACCCGCCGCGGCCGCAACGCCCAGGCCGCCGCCGAAGCCGTCAAATCCTCCCACTCCTACACCGCCGAGGAGGCCCTGAACGCTCACCTCATCGATCTGGTGGCCCCCAACGACCCCCAGCTGCTCAACGACCTTAATGGTTTCCAGATCACCCGCATCGACGGCGCCAAGATGACCCTCAACCTGGCCGGAGCGCGCATCCAAGTGCTGCGCATCTCCCTCCGCGACGAGCTCCTCGGCTGGCTCGTCGATCCCAATATCGCTTTGCTGTTCCTGGTAGCTGGCGCGCTGCTCATCTATCTCGAATTCAACGCCCCCGGCACCATCGTCCCCGGCGCGCTGGGCACCCTGATGGTGCTCTTGGGCATCTTCGGCCTGAATCTGCTCCCCATCCGCTTCACGGCCGTGCTCCTGCTGCTCGCCGGCCTGGCCTTTCTGGTCCTCGAAGCCAAGTTTGGCGGCCACGGCGCACTGGCTATTGCCGGAATTATCTGCCTCACCTTCGGCACCCTTACCCTGGTCGCCGCGCCTATCCCCCAGATGGGCGTGGACCCTCTGGTCGCCATCGCCATCAGCTTGGGTTTCGGAGGAATCACCGTCTTTCTCCTCCGCCTCATAGTCCGCGCCCGGCGCCGAAAGGCCACCATGGGCGCCGATTCCATGGTGGGCTTTACAGCCACGGCCATGGAGCCGCTCACCCCCGAGGGACACGTCCTGGTCGAGGGCGAAATCTGGCGCGCCATCTCCGCCCAGCCCGCCCCCTCCGGCGCCGCTTTGCGCGTCATTGGACACGAACAGATGCTGCTTCAGGTCGAGCCGGTCTCCGCGCCCCGGCCACCCGAGCGCACCTCCTAGCGCCACTGGAGTACAATCCCTCCTGAGAGTCACACGCTCCAACTGAGGGAAGTCTCATGTCATTTGCCGATCTACCACTCCCGACGCTGATCCTCGTCGCCATCATCGTGCTTTACCTGCTCAACTCCATCAAGATCTTGCGCGAATACGAGCGCGCGGTCATCTTTCGCCTGGGCCGCGTCTTGGGTGCGCCCAAGGGCCCCGGCATCATCCTCGTCTTCCGGCCCATCGATCAGATGGTGCGCATCTCCCTGCGCCAGGACGTTCTCGAGGTCCCGCCCCAGGACATCATCACCAAGGACAACGTCACCCTCAAGGTGAACGCCGTGGTCACCCTCTACGTCGTCAATCCCAACGACGCCGCCATCAAGGTGGTCAATTACATCTACCAGACCTCGCAGTTCGCGCAAACCACCCTGCGCTCGGTGCTGGGCGAGGTGGAACTGGACGAGGTCCTCAGCCACCGCGACAAGCTCAATCTGCGCATCCAGAGCATCATCGATCAGCGCACCGAGCCCTTCGGCGTCAAAGTCGTCTCTGTGGAAGTCAAGCAGGTGGACCTGCCCGAGTCGATGCTCCGCGCCATCGCCAAGCAGGCCGAGGCGGAGCGCGAGAAGCGCTCCAAGATCATCCACGCCGAGGGCGAATTCGCCGCCGCCCAGCGCCTCGTAGACGCCGCCGCGCTCATGGCCACCCAGCCCATGACCCTGCAATTGCGCTATCTGCAAACCTTGGCCGACATCGGCGTTGAAAAGAACACCACCATCGTCTTCCCGCTGCCCCTGGAGATGCTGACCATCCTGAACAAGTTCAGCGGGCTCGAAACCGCCTCTCCCGGCAAGCCGTAAGGCGCGGAGGACGGCTTTGACGGCGTGACGCCGCAGGTTCTGCGGGCGGATTCTTAGCCTTCAGGTGATACCCTGAATCCCCTGCAACGGTCTAAATCGGAGGTTCGTTTGGGACTGTAACCCTCAGAGGCCGGGGAAGGGCCCCAAACGGATATTTTTTCAGCCGCTTCAAATCCAGGGCTGTAAGTCCAGGGACGGTGCATGAGAGGAATCTTCGACGACGAAGAGACGGAGCCGGAAGAAAAGCGGCGCGATACCGAGCTCACCTTGGGCTCCGGAACGCTGTTGTCCATGTTTTTCGGCTTGGTGCTCCTTTGCGGGCTCTGCTTCGGCCTCGGGTACGCCCTCGGCCGTCACAGTGTTCCGCAGTCTCCGGATTCCCTCGCGCGCACCGCGCCCGCCGGCCAGCAGCCGTTGCAGGCCAACGCCTCTCTCACCAAGCCCTCGGCGACTCCACCGGCCGCCGCCATTCCCCCCATACAGGCCGCCGGGATGGCGCTGGCAACCGCGGCTTCTGAAGATACCACCCCGCTTTCGCCGGCGCAAAATCCGCCTGTGGCCGTCCCGCACGTGCCGGCGCAAAGCCCGGTCCCGCCCGTAAAAGCCGGCGCATCGCCGGCCCAGCCGGCAGTTCGCCCTGCGCTCGCCTCCCCGCCATCCACACCCCAGCCCGCGCCGTCCGACACGCCGTCCAGCATGCATCCCGCTCTGGCCTCAACCCCTTCGTTCATGGTCCAGATCGCCGCCGTCGCCAGCCCTGAAGATGCTGAGGTCCTGATGACCGCCCTCCGCCAGCGCGGCTACGCGGTATCCGTCCGCCGCAATCTTACCGACAACCTCATTCACGTCCGCATCGGCCCCTTCGCCACCCGCGCCGTCGCCGACCAGTGGCGCCTCAAGCTCCTCAACGACGGCTACAACGCCGTCGTCCAGCCCTAGCGCAGATTTTTCACAGAACGCCGTCCCACAACCGCAGTTCGGCTGCCTGCGGCTCTTCTTCTACATGGCTCCTGGTGTTCAGGATCATCGTGGGCCGGCTGTCGCTGCCGTACTCCGGCCAGGCCGGCAGCCCGGCGGCGGAGGGTGCATCGCCGCGCAAGAAGGCTCTCCAGACCTGGCTCATCTGCTGCGCCAGTTCAGCCTCCGCGGAAACATTGCCCGCCTTTGCGGAGGGCCGGTCCCATACCAGCCGCAGGTCCAGCGAGTGGAACGCAAAGCCGCGCAGCAAGCCGCTGCTTTCCGCAAAATCCAGCCGGTACATCCACGCCGTCCCCCCGCCCTTCACCTGCGCATCGGCCACGCGGATGGAGGGAACCCAGTACTCTTCCGCCGTGGTCGCGCGAATGCGCGGCTGCGCCTCCGTCATCTGCGGATAAATTTTGTCGTATTCGCGGAGAACCTCATCAAAGCGCGCCGCCGGCACATTGCCCAGCTCGGCTGCGCCCGGATCGTGCCCGGGATGCGGCCCGAGAAACAGCGCGCTCTCATCCCGGTTGGTTCCGATCAGCAGCCTCTTACCCGCGCTGGAACCGGCCGCAATGGTTTCCACCGGCAGCCGCGGCACCAGCGCGCCATCCACCTCAGGGCGCAGAGGAAAGTGCAGCGGCCACTGCTGAATAAACCGCCGTTGCGCTTGCATGAGCAGAGCCGCCGGGGCCGTGGCCAGCGCGGAAAGCTCCTCGCCCGTGCTTTTGCGCCACTGCTCCCCATAGCCATGCGCCACCGCCGCGCTGCTCTTGCGCAGCGAGATGCGCTCCGCTCCGCCGCTCTCGGAGACACCCTGGTGGAACAGCGGCTCGGCCGCGGGAACGCCCAGCAGGACGTCCGTGAGCTTGGCCCCCGCCGATTCGCCTCCCACCGTCACGCGGTCAGGATCGCCGCCGAAGGCGCCCACATTCTCCCGCACCCATTCGAGCGCCATGATCAGGTCGCGCAGGCCGTTGTTGGCGCTGCCCGCATACGCGGCGCCCAGCAGCGGCTCCATGTCGAGAAAGCCCAGCACTCCCAGCCGGTAGGCCACAGTGATGCAGACGATGCCCGCCTGCGCCAGCGCCGTTCCGTCGAACATGGGATCGAAGGAGCGCCCGCCGGTGAACCCTCCGCCATGAATCCATACATACACCGGGAACGGCCCCTTGCCCTGCGGCGCCCATAGATTCAGATACAGGCAGTCCTCGCTCTTCGCCAGGCCCGGCGGCCCGCCCGTCTGCATCGCCGCGGCGGCAAAGCGGGTGGCGTCGCGCTCGCCCGCCCAGGACTTGGCTTTCAGCGGAGGACGAAAACGCAGCGGCCCCAACGGCGGCTCAGCAAAGGGCACGCCGCGAAAGACGTTCACGCCGGCGGCCTGCTCTCCGCCGAGCATTCCCAACGGCGTGCGCACCGTAGCCGGCGAAGTACCCGCCAGGGCGAAAAGGCTACGCCCGTGCAGGCCCAGCGCCGCCAGGCCTGCATTGGACAGAAAGCTACGGCGGGAAAACGTGGAAAGCTGCATCGTGAGCGATCTCCCCCTCAACCAAAAACTGCGCTCATTGTATACATCCCGCCCTGAGCAATGGGGCAGTTTGAAGGGCACGGGCTTCAGCCCGTACATAGAGCAGCTTCCGTTCTATCCCCGCATCCACTCCGGCAGCCCCGAAGCGATCGCCCTACGCACCGCCTCCATCAGCTCCTCGCGCGTCTTGAAATCTTTCGGGTACACGGGCGCATGAAACGTGATGTGCGCCGTTCCAGGCTTGATGCGCAGGCTCCCCTTGGCCATCATCGCCTCCGTGCCGTAGATCGACACTGGAATGCACGGCGCGCCGCTCTCGCTCGCCAGGTAAAACGGACCCTTCTTGAACGGCAGCATTCTCCCGTCCTTGGAGCGCGTGCCCTCCACGAACATCGTCATGTGTACGCCCTTTTCCAGTAGGCGCCGCGCCTCGGCTACGCTCTGTTGCGCGCTCTCCACGCGCCCTTCGCGGTCCACGCCAATGAACTCGCCCTGCCGGAATCCGGTGCCCAGCACCGGTATCTTCATCAGCGAGCGCTTCATGAACGCCGAAGTGCGCCCCGGAATGCGCGGAAGCAAGGCCGGCGGATCGAGATTCGAAATATGGTTAGCCATGAAGATGCACGCCGTCCCCGCAGGCACGCGCTCTATGCCCTCCGTCACCACCCGGATTCCGGACAGCCAAAAACTGGCGCGCAGCATGAATTGCGTAACGTTGTACAGCGGCAGCACGTCGCCTGTGACCGCGGTCCAGGGAATCAACAGGATCGCCGCGGGCACGCCCAGAACCACCATCGTGGCCGCGAATACGAGGGATGAAATCATACCGGTCTTCGTGAGCCGTCCGGGATAGAATTCCTGAGCCGCGCGGGCAGCTTCTCATAAATCCCGTCAAACCCGCCATTGGAAAGGATCGCCACCACGTCGCCTGGCGCCAGCCGCGGCGCGATTCCGTCCACGATCGCGTCCGCGTCCGCGAACAATTCAGCCTCGCCGCCGCCGGCGTTCAGCGCGCTCACCACTTCCTCCGGGTGCAGCCGTTCAGCCTCGGGAATGCTCTGCTGCTGGTAAACCCCGGCCAGCGCCACGCGGTCGGCCAGCCGCAGGCTCTCTACAAGCTCGCCCGCCAGCACCTTACGCCGCAGCGTGTTCGACCGCGGCTCTAAAACAGCCCAGATGCGTCCCGAAGGATACACGGCACGAAGTGCCCGCAGCGTCTCGCGGATGGCGGTGGGATGATGTGCGAAGTCTTCAATGATGGTGACGCCGCCAATGAAATCGCGCACTTCCAGGCGGCGTTTCACGTTTTTGAAGCTGGCAAGGGCCTCGATGATCGCGTCTTTCGCAATGCCCTGCCCTGCGGCCAGCGCCGCCGCCGCCGTGGCGTTCAGCGCGTTGTGCTCGCCCGCCAGCCCCGTCTCCAACTCCGCCCAAACCACGCCCCCGCGCCAAATCTCCCAGCGCATCCGATGTCCTGCCGCGTCCGCTTCGTAACGCAGATTGTGGATCCGCCACTCCGCGCCCTCGCTCAACCCGTACCGCTCCACGCGGCAGAGCGCCCGCTCCACGCACTCCGTCACATTGGCGCTGCCATCGTAGGCCACAATCAGCCCTCGCCGCGGAACCAGGTTCACCAGCCGCTTGAAGGCCGTCTTCACCGCCTCCAGATCGGCATAAATGTCGGCGTGGTCGAACTCCACGTGCGTCAAAATCAGCGCATCCGGAAAATAGTGCAGAAACTTCGGCCCTTTGTCGAAGAACGCCGTGTCGTACTCGTCGCCCTCCACGATAAACGTGCCCGTAGGCCGCAACTGAAAGCTCGATCCGAAGTTTTCCGCCACCCCTCCGATCAGAAACGACGGCTCCAGCTCCGGCCGCTCCCGCGCGGCCACTTGATAAATCCACGCCAGCATGGTGGTCATCGTGGTCTTGCCGTGCGTTCCCGCCACCACCAGCGATTCCCGCCCCTTCAAAAACTCTTCGCGCAGCAGCGCCGCCATCGAGGTGAACGGAATCCGCTCGTCCAGCACCCGCTCCACCTCTGGGTTGCCGCGCGAGAGCGCGTTGCCGATCACCACCAGGTCCGGCCGCGGATCGAGGTTAGCTCCCGCGTAGGGCTCCATCACCTCGATCCCCAACCCGCGCAGCAGGTCGCTCATGGGCGGATAGGCCGCCTTGTCCGAGCCCGTGATCCGGTGCCCCTCGAGCCGCAACAGCCCCGCAAGCGACGCCATCGCCGTCCCGCAGATCCCGCTCAAATGAATGTGCCGCATTCCCTTAGCCTCTAGCCTCCAGTACCGCGACCATTTGATTGCGCAATTGACCGGGTGTAGCGCCGGTCTCCTGACCGGCTGTAGTGCAGGCCTCCCGGCCCGCACCCGTCCGGAAGCGATTACAAATCACGTGGATTGAGCACTAGTTTCTAGCATCTAGCCATTCATTGCGGAGGTGCTCATCGCCTGCAACTCCAAGCACAAACCGTTAAATGCTAGGCATTCCCTACTCCCTATTCCCTATTCCCTGTTTCTTCACCGCAGCCTCCAGCACGTCCAGCCGCGTCTCGTCGCCCACCGTCAGCTCCGCCTCCACGCCCAGCGTCAACGTTACATTCTGCCGCGAAACGTGCCCGCTGCGCAGTCCGATCGCGATGGGCCCCTCGAAGCCGTCCAGCGCGCTCAGAATCGCCTCTTCCAGCAGCTCCGGCGCCGCGCCTGGAGAAACGCAATCCAGCATCTCGCCAAACACGATCCCCCGCACGCCCTTCAGCTTGCCCGCCCGCCGCAGTTGCCACAGCATACGGTCCACTTGGTAGGGCTTGGCGCCGTTGTCCTCGAGAAACAAGAGCGTGCCCTCGGTCCGCGGCTCCCAGGGCGTGCCCAGCAGCGAAACCAGAATGCTCAGGCAGCCGCCATAAAGCGTGCCCCGCGCCGCGTGCTGTCCCGCGCCCGGCCTCAATGCCCGTAGCCCCTCCGCCGCGCCCACGCTATAGGGCTTGCCCGCGAGAGCTTCACGAAAACTGACCCAATGTATCCCGTCTGGAAGATAAAAATCCGCCGCCATCATCGGCCCGTGAAATGCTGGCAATCCCAGCTGGCCCAGAAGCCGCAGTTGCACCCCGGTCAAATCGCTATAGGCCAGCAACGGCTTCGGATGCTCGCCGATCAGCTTCAGGTCCAGCCCTTCCAGCAGATAATTCGACCCGTAGCCGCCCCTCAGGCACATCACCGCGCTCGTGCTCTCGTCCGCAAACGCCGCGTGCAGCCCGGCCAGCCGCTGCTCCGCGCTCCCCGCAAAGTAGAGCGGTCCGTGTTCCAGCGCATGTTCGTCCAGCTTCGGCCGGTAGCCCAACGCGCGCAGCGCCTCCAGCCCGCGCTCCACGCGTTCCGGCAGCGCAAACGATGCGGGCGCAATCACGCTGATCCCCGCGCCGTCTCCAACCGCCGGCGGCTTCAGCAAACGCATCCTGCTCACCATGCTTCTCCGCGCGCCACCAGCGCCGCCGGCCCGGTCAGGTAAAGCTCGCTCCCCGGTCCGCTCCACGCCACGGTCTGCGCCCCGCCCGGCGCAGTCACCGTCAGCGGCGTAACGCATCCATGAAGCGCCAGCGCCGCCGTGGCCGCGGCCGAGCTGCCCGTGCCCGACGACGACGTCGGCCCCACTCCGCGCTCGAAGATGCGAATCTCAATCGCGTGCTCGTCCGCGACGCGCACAAACTCCACATTCGTCTGGCGCGGAAAATCCCCATGCACGCAGATCTCCGCTCCCACTTCCTGCCAGCTCTTTGCGCCCACTGCGAACTCCGTGTTGTCCACCACGATGACAAAGTGCGGATTGCCAATCGAAACCTCGGCCCCCGCCATCCGCTCGCCGTCCGCCAGCGTCACCGTCCGCCGCGCGCAACTGGGAACGCCCATCCCGGTGGTCGCCTCCACCGTAAATCCGCCCTCGCGGCTCACCGCCTCCACGCGGCACACGCGCACCCCGGCGTCGGTCGCAATCTCCAACTCCTCGCCCTGTTCCGACCCCAGCGCCTCGGCCATCCACGCGGCCACGCAGCGCGTCCCGTTGCCGCTGATCTCGGCCACTGAGCCGTCGGCGTTGTGCAGCCGCGCGCGCCCCGCCTTCGGCCCCGTCCACTGAAAAAATTCGATCCCGTCCGCGCCCACGCCCGTCGTGCGCGCGCACAGCCGCCGCGTCAGCCCCGCCCAATCCTCCGCCGCATCAGCCCCGCCGTCGCCGATCGCGGACGGCGCCGCCTCTTCCATCACAATCAAAAAATCGTTGCCGCAGGCCTGCGCTTTGGTAAAGGGAATCAATCTTCCTCCGGAATAGGGACGCTCAATCCCGTCCAGTTGCCAGGCCCGGCTCGCAGCCCATCGCGCCTTAGTCCGCATCGCAACCGTTGCGCCCACAGCGCCCGCGCCGTGCCTACGGACCCCATTTCCTTGCCCGATGCTATCACCGTCACGTCGCTTTGTTCAGGCTCTCCGCAGGCCGCCGCGCTTGGTAGGTATTGGAAACGTAAATCGTGCACGCCGGCTGCCCCGGGTCCGTGAACCGCCGCACCGCCGCCAATCCCTCCGGATGCTCCTTCACCGCGCGGTCCACCGCGTCGCCGTCGCACGCCACCACGATAGCCGAATGAGCCGCGGGCGCGGCCAGCGCCGCGCGGTAAATCCCCAGGTCGCTCTCGTTGATAGTCTGCCGCAGCGGTATCCCCGTCAGCGCCACCAGCTCCGGGTGCACCGACGTGATCATCAGCACCGCTTCTCCCCGCCGCATCGCCAAAAGCTCCCTTAGCTCAGGCGGAATCTCCCGGTCGAAGGCTCTGCGCGCCTCCAGATTCTTCGTCCCTTCCACGTAAACCAGCGGCCCCTCCCGCACCACCACCCACGCGTTCACTGCCACCAGCGCGAACAGCGCGCCCGCCGCATACTTCGTCCAGCGCGGCTTGAACTCCCGCGTCGCCGCCATCGCGAACTGCCCGGAAAACCCCACTCCCAGCGCCAGCGCCGGCAGCAGCTCCATGCCGTAGCGCGTGTTGTACCACGAGTGCGGCCACCACACGGGCAGAAAGATCGGCACCGACGCATAGGCCACCGCGTAGGCGTAGAAAGGAACCGGCAGCCACAACAGCAGCTCCCACGCAAACCCGCACCGCCGCGCCTTCACCCACGCCCATGCCGTTCCCAGCGCGGCCAGCGCCAGCATCACGTTGCCCCATGCCGCGCCGGCCGCGTCCATCTCCGCGACCTTCAAAAAGAACAGCAGCCCCACCCACGGATTGTGCCAGCCCGGATGCGGCGGGCCCGCTCCGTGCGCGGCCGTGCGCATCTCGATAACCTTGGCCGAGTAAGGCCCGCGCGCAAAGTAGAGCCAGTCGCCAAAGGCCGCCGAGTTATACACAAACCACGCCGCCGGCGCCGCCGCCAGCACCACGCCCGCGATCCAAAAGCCGCGCGAGCGCAGCCGGCCGCGCTGGAGCAGCGCCGCGCCCATCCCGCACCACACCAGCAGCGCCATCACCCAGCCGTCATAGCGCGTGAAGATGGCCGACACCAGCATCGCCGCGATCCAGGACTGCGTCCAGCGGACTTTTGGCCAGTCGTCGTCTTCGAGCGCCGCGCGCCACTCCACCACTCCCGCCACGATCCAGATCATCTCGCACAAAAACAGCGGCTCGGTCATGGCCGTGGTCTGCAAGTAAAGCAGGTTGGGATTGAGCGCGAAGAACGCCAGCGCCAGCGCCGCCGCCACCGGCCCCAGCCAGCGCCGCGCCAGCCGGTAGAGCCCCGCGCACGCGGCTACGTAAGCCAGCGCCGACGGAATCATGCCCGCGATTCCGTTCGCCCACCAGCTATACACCTGTACAAACGGAATCATCAGCACGTGCGGCAGCGGCAGCCACACCGAGCCCAGTTGCGAGAACCGCGGGGTGCGGGAATCGAAGACCCGCCGCGCAATGTGCAGGTGCGCGATGGCGTCGCCGTAGTTGAGCATCGCTCCGTGCCGCCAGCTCCACTCCACCGCCGCCAGCGACGCCGCCGCGCAGCAGGCCAGCACGGCTAGGCTTTCAGCGCGCGAGGTGCTTTTCTCAATCAAGGTGAGTGAGCTCGCGGAGGACATTGAAGCGCGCGTCGATCTCAGCGCGGGAAAGCTGCTGGAGCCGCTCGGTGCCGAAGCGCTCGCAGGCAAAGGAACCCATCACGCCGCCGTAATACATGGCGTGACGCCAAGCTGCGGGTGTGAGCTCGGGCTGCGATGCAAGATAACCGAAGAAACCGCCTGCAAAGCTGTCGCCCGCGCCGGTCGGGTCGATGACCTCTTTCAGCGGAAGGGCCGGAGCTCTGAAGGTGCGAAGCTCCGCTTTCTTACCTTTTGGAGTAGATTCGTGGAATAAAGTGGCGCCGTACTCCCCGTGCTTGACGACCAACGCGCGAGGGCCGAGGGCGATAACGCCGCGTGCGGCCTGCACCAGGTTGTTGTTGCCGGCCAACATGCGTGCTTCAGTGTCGTTGATGAGCAGGATGTCGAGGCCCTTGAGAACTTCAAGCAAGGCGGCCCGGTGGTCCTTGATCCAGTAATTCATCGTGTCGCCGGCCACCAGCTTCACCTGCGGCATGGCCTCCCGCACGCGCCGCTGCAGCGCCGGATCGATGTTGGCCAGAAACAGAAACTCCGAATCCCGGTAGGCCTCGGGAATCTTCGGCTCAAACGCCGCAAAGACGTTCAGCTCCGTCGCCTGTGTCTTGGCCTGGTTCAGGTCGTCGAGATACGACCCCTCCCAAAAAAAGCTCTTGCCCGCGGCCCGCTCAATGCCCCGCGTATCCATGCCGCGCGCCTTGAACACCGCCTCCTGCTTCGCGCCAAAGTCCTCGCCCACCACGGCGATCACGCGCACTTCCGTAAAAAAACTCGCCGCCAGCGAAAAGTAAGTCGCCGCGCCGCCCAGGCAGCGCTCCCGCCGCCCCGCCGGCGTCTCAATCGAATCGTATGCCACGCTGCCCACTACCGTAATCGCCATGCCTTTATCTCTTCCCTCATTTCTCGCTGAGTTAGATCTGTGTGCCGCATAAGTGCGGTAAGTCTGGGGTCAACTAACTCCGCTAACCCCAGCTGCACCGCTAACTCCGCTTGTCTTTACCATCCCATATACTTCCCAAACAGCAACTTCAGCCGTTCCTTCGCCGCCGCGGGAATCGCCTCCGGCTGCGTCAGCACCGCGTACTTGGCCGCCGACGCGCACGCGCAGTTCCGCTCCCGCGGCAGCGCCGCCACCGCCGCCTTCACCACCTTGGCCGCGTTCTCCGCGTTCTGGTTGCAGCACGCGCACAATCTCCTCGATGGTCACCGCATCATGCCCCTCGCGCCAGCAGTCGTAGTCGGTCACCATGGCCACCGTCGCGTAGCAGATCTCCGCCTCGCGCGCCAGCTTGGCCTCCTGCAAATTGGTCATGCCGATCACGTCCGCGCCCCAGCTCCGGTACAGGTTCGACTCCGCCTTGGTGGAGAACTGCGGACCCTCCATGCACACATACGTTCCCCCCAGCTTGCCCACCACGCCCGCCGCCGCGCAGCCCTCCGTCGCGGCCTTGGCCACCGTCTCGCACACCGGGTCGCCGAAGGCCACGTGCCCCACAATCCCCTCGCCGAAAAACGTTGCCACGCGAAGAAACGTCCGGTCGATGAACTGGTCGGGCATCACAAAATCCGTGGGCTTGTGCTCTTCCTTCAGCGAGCCCACCGCCGACATCGACACAATCCGCTCCACGCCCAGCTTCTTGAAGGCGTAAATGTTGGCCCGGAAGTTCAGCTCCGAGGGCAGAAAGCGGTGCCCGCGCCCGTGCCGCGCAAGAAACGCCACCCTCCGGCCCTCCAGTTCGCCCAGCACGAACGCCTCCGACGGCGCGCCAAACGGCGTCTCCACGCGCTCTTCATGCATATTCGTGAATCCGGGCATCGAGTAGAGCCCGCTGCCCCCGATGATGCCAATCTCCGCTTCAGCCAATCTTCGCTCCTCGTCAACGGCCGTGACCGGCCCTTGCGCAAATGTTTGGTAACTCAACAGTATAAAGGGGAGGTGGGGATCTCACGTTCCCGTGCACCGCCCACCTTTAAGATGCCATCCAATCCTGTCCTTATCGCTTAAAGCATTGCCGGTCGTGGCTGCCCTGACAATGTCAGCACGTGCGGCACTCATGGAAGCATTGGAGCGCCAGCGGTCAGGCAAGAGAGGCGGCAACGGCTCACCAAATTCGGGAAGCTGAAAAGGCTTCGGGCTTCCCCAAGGCCAGCGCCCGCCGAAGCAAGCCGATGATGGATTTAGCCTAGAACTGGTTGCATAAACCTGGTTTTGAAAGGGCACGGCTTTAGCCGTGCCGTGAAAGGCGCATAAACAACGGGCTTTAGCCCCTGAGGGAAGATTCTCAGTCAACTCAAGCTATTTATGCAACCAGCTCTAGAGCCTGTCATTAACTTTCGCGCCGCCCGCGGGAAAGTTAATAACAGAATCTAAGGGACGGGTTTAGCCCCAGGCAGGATGGTCATGTGTGTGCGAAACACGTGATAGTTGGTGAACGAGATATCGTTGAGTTCCGTCTGCACGGAGCCGGCATAGGGGCGGGTATGTTTGGGGTTTGAACTCACTTCCGTCACCGGTATCTCAGAAATCGCAACGGCCTTCACCGGGCAGATGTAGGTTCTGCCGCCAATCGCAACCGGCGCATAGCTCACCATCACGTCTGCCTGGAAACGCTGATACGGCGGTTCCGGGTCTGCGATCACGGTCAGGCGCAGAATGACGCCTGTCGAGGGGTCGATGGCAATTTCGCCATGGTAAGCGGGACGCAAAGTGACGGGCGGGCGGAAATTGGGGACTTGCACAGTGTAGTGGGACTGATTCCGCGGCACTGAGTAGCGGAATACGGCTTCGGGATTCGAGCGCTGCTGCTCCCAGTATCCCCACTCCAGTTTGCCGTGCAGCGCATCGCCAAGAACGACCGAAAGAATCGGTCCGAACTCTCCACTGGTGGTGAGTCCTTCCACCCAACTTTGGGGCTTACTTTTCACGGCGGACCTTGCGAACGGCACTTCGGCTCCGTCGCGGTACGTGACCACGACGCTCCCGCGTCCTGCAAAATGGAGCGGCACTGGCTGGGGTTGCGCGACGTCGCCCCACACTGAGAAGCCGCCCCTCGTGTCGAAATCCTCCCTCGAGTTAGGTAATGGCGGATTCGAAGGTTGCGCCGGCGTTTCCTCAAAATGGAGCGTCTCCCGGGTGGCGAAGAAATCGGGTAGCTTGCCGACGGTTTTGACCACATTTTGGACGGCCCTCGAAAGCATGGCGACCTCCAGTTGGAGGCCGGGCGGCGGGATCTTCAAGATCTCGTTTTGAGGAAGAGCTAAGAACTGCGAAGCGTCGGAGAGCGCCAGCAGTGCATCCCGGGGGGTGGCGCCCGAGAACTCAGCCTCCCAATCCGCAAGTTCTGTTGGGGTGGCGCGTTCGGAGAGCTGCACCCCGGCGATTTCCCGGGCTAGCGTCGTGTCGGATTTATGCCGTACTTTGGCCAGCCATTGGTTCATCTGGTCCACAGTGACGGTCTTCGCTGCCAACGCCGGTAGAGCCAGCCCCGTCAGTAGGAGCCAAGCGAATTTGCTCATGGCGCGCGGCATATTGGGGGAAAATGTAGCACAGATGCAGGAGCGGACACCACGGCGATTTTTTCCAATCGAGGAATGAGTCTGAATGAGCCAAGTGAGGGTGGTTCGGGAGAAGGCTCCTTTAAGATGCGTCTTCGAAAGAATAAATGGGTTATCATCGCCGTGTGATCAATGTGCACGAACTCGCCATGGGGGTCATTACGGGAATCGCCATGATCGTCCTCGGCATTTTGCCTGGCGTGTTTCAGGCAATCGCACAAGCCATCTTCAACAGTGCTGACCGGTTGATGCGCCGGTTCCCGCCTGCATCTGCCTCGCCTGATCAGTTCCGCCTGCCGCGATGGTTTGCCCCGCTTGGAGCAGCCGTGACTGCCGCGTCCTTCCTCGCATATTTCGCAAAATAGGCCGCTCAGGACTGTTCTCTGTTCTCTGTTCTCTGTTCTCACTGCTGATCGAGCATCCGGATCGACTCCATGATCACATCCCCATCGATGGTCAAACTGTCCGCGCTGATCTTGTCCATCGTGTCCTGCACGGTGTGGTGGTAGCTGTCATTGGGTCCGTAATCCAGGTCGATAATGTCGATCGAAGGCACGCCCCGCTCCACAAACGGCAAATGATCGTCCTCGACCGCCAGCTCCGACTGAAAGAAGTACCGCTGGTCGCCGAGCTTCCTGGCCGCGTCGCCGACCAGCGTAACCAGCCAGGGGGTCGAGTTTAGGTCGCGCTGTATGTCCAGATCCTTGTCGCCGATCATGTCCGCCAGCAGGAAGGCCTTGATCCGCTTCAGCGTTCCGTCCCGGTCCCATTCCGCAGCCAGGTGCCGGCTTCCGTAGGTCGAGTCGGACGCCGACCAGCTCTGGATGGCCTCCTCGCCGTCGAAGAACACCAGCCACACCGAGTAGCCGTCCAGCTTCTTGTCCGGCCTCCGCTCCATCTCCGCCTGCAACCGGTCGCCGATGGCCATCAGCAGCCCCGTCGTCGAGCCCCCGTCGTTGGCGCCCACGTAGTCGATGTTCCGCAGCGGGTAGTTGGTCTCGTAGTGCGAGCCCAGCACGATCACCCCGTTCTTTGTGCCCGCAAAGCGCACGATGAAGTTGCACAGGTCCACCGGCCCGATGGGCGTGTCGGCTATGAACTTGTCCTGCTGTAACTGGTCGTGATCGCGCTCGAAGTGGTCGCGCAGGAACGCCTCCGCCTTCACATGTCCCGGCCCCGTGGGCCAGCGCGGCCCGATGGCCACGAACTCGCGCGCGTATTCGAGCGCCTTGGCCCCGTCAAAGTGGGCCTGCGCGGTTGCGACCGCAGGCGCCAGCGCCAACACTGCCGCCGCCAGCACCCACTGAAACCTGACACCTGAAACCTGACACCTGCCCATCATCCCGTGGTCTCCTTGGCCTTCCGCCGCGACGGATGCACTCGCCACGCCACGAGGATCCCTATCAGGTAAAGGGCCAGCATTGGAATCGCGTAAATGCACATCGTCCACGGGTCCGGGCTGGGCGTAATGATGGCCGCCACAATAAACACTGCCAGAATCGCATAGCGTATGTTCTTCCATAGAAACTTCGGGCTCACGATCCCGAACAAGGCCAGAAAGAAAATCAGAATCGGCATCTCGAAGCTGATGCCCAGCCCCAGAATCACCGACAGAAAAAATCCCGTATAGTCCTCAATGCTGATCATGGGCGTGAAGTTGCGCCCGAAATCCACCACCAGAATCTTGATGGCCGCCGGCATCACCCAGAAGTAGCCGAATGCCGCTCCGGTAAGAAACAAGCCCACCGTGGCCGCCATGAACGGCACTACGAACCGCTGCTCCTTCCGGTAAAGCCCCGGCGCAATGAACAGCCACACCTGGTAGAGAACGAACGGCGAGGCCAGAATGGCCCCCGCCACCAGCGATGCCTGCAAGTACAGGTTGAGCGCATCCATGGGATGCGTAAACATGAGCGTTTTGCCGATGTGGATCAGCGGCGCCTGAAAAAGATCCACGATGCGATCGTGAAAAAACCACGCCACAAAGAAGCCAACAGCGAGATAGATGGCCGAGTGCACGATACGCTTGCGCAGCTCGTCCAGGTGCTCCATCAGGCTCATGCCTGGAAGCTCCGCGCGCTCCGTCACCGCAGCCCGCGCCTTGCTCACTACTTCTGCTGGATCAACCATCTCCGGATCAACCATGGTGGCCTGCCGGCTCCGTTACCGTGCCGGCCGTTGCCGCTGCCGCCGTGGTCTCTTTCTCCGCTGGAATCTCCTCTGCGCCAGCGGCGCTTGCTCCCGCTGCATCTGTAGCCTCGCCTCCCGCCTCCATACCGTATCCCTCGCCGCCCGCTGCATCCGTAGCCTCTCCGCCCGCAAGCTCCGGCTCCGGCGCCGTCCAGGCTTCGCCGCGCGCGCTGCCCGGCCGCTCCGCCGCCACCGGCTCGCCCGTCGCCGGCGGCTCCACGCGCAGCTCCGCCTCCTCGCCCCGCGCTTCTTCTGCCCCCGGCTCGCCGTAGCTTCCCTCGTAGCTCTCATACGAGTACGGCGCTTCGGCTCCCGTCGTCTCCGTCGCGGCCGGCAGCGCCTTTTGAGCCTGATCTGCCGCCTCTGCCGCCGCCACATGCTGTTGCGCTTCCTGCGTCAACTGCCGCTGCCGCGCCTCTTCCTGCTTCCGCCGGTCCGCCTCATCGGCCGCGCGCAACTCCTCTTCCATCTGGAATTTGAAGTCATTCGAGGCCTTGCGGAACTCGTACATCAGCTTGCCGATTTGCCGCCCGATCTGGGGCAGCCGCCGCGGCCCGAAAACCACCAGCGCCAGCACCATCAGGATCAGCGAGTCGTCAAACCCAATGGTGCCAAGTTCCACAAATGGTGGCGGGATCCCCATAGAGTGTAATGATACCTGCCCACGCGCAGCCCCACAAACTGCCTCACTTAGCTTCGCTGCCTCCCGCGCAAGCCTGTTCACGAGCCCGCAACCCCCGCCCGCTCACCGCCCTCCGCACCGGCCCACCCCGCTCCCTCCGCTTGAGCCAATGGTTACGCCTGCGTTAAAATGGACTCGAACGGAGCGGTTCATGCCGGCAAGGTTTCTAGTGAACCAGCCACCGGCTTCTTTTCGCGTCCGTTCGTTTGAAAGGGCTGCAACAACCCCGTGGGTGGGGGCTTTCGCTACCGTCCGGCTCGCCGCCGGCAACCGTGCCCATGCCAGCGCATCCACTGTAGCCCGGTTAGCTTTCAACATCCCCGTCCGCCGTCCCCTCAAGGGATGGGCTGGACTGAAGGCGGAATACGGTGACCCTGATTCTCGATGAACTTACCGCGGCCTCGCCGGAGGCCGGCTCTGCTTGCAGCCTTGAAGATTACCTGGCCTTGCCCGACCGCTCCATGGACGAGCGCATCGCCGCCGCCCGCCGGCGTCTCGGCTCCGCCGCGGTCCTCCTCGGCCATCACTACCAGCGCGACGAAGTCGTCCGCTTCGCCGACTTCACCGGCGACAGCTACAAGCTCTCCAAGACCGCCGCCGCCAGCTCCGCCCGCTTCATCGTTTTCTGCGGCGTCCACTTCATGGCTGAGAGCGCAGACGTCCTCGCCCGCCCCGGCCAGCAGGTCATCCTGCCTGACCTCAACGCCGGCTGCTCCATGGCCGATATGGCTGAAATCTCCCAGGTCGAAGCCTGCTGGGAGACCCTCGAACGCCTCGGCCTCGACGGCCAAACCATCCCCATCACCTACATCAACTCCGCCGCCTCCATCAAAGCCTTCTGCGGCCAGCGCGGCGGTCTCGTATGCACCTCCTCCAACGCCCGCGCCGCCCTCGAATGGGCCTTCGCCCGCGGCCGCCGCGTCCTCTTCCTTCCCGATCAGCACCTGGGCCGCAACACCGGGCATTCCATGCACATCCCTTTGGACGAGATGGTGGTTTGGGATCCTTGGGCCCTCCAGGGCGGCCAAACCAACGCAAACCTCGCCGCCAGCCGAATCCTGCTCTGGAAGGGCCACTGCTCCGTCCATCAGCGCTTCCTGCCCAGCCACGTCGATCAGGTCCGCGCCCAGCACCCCGGCGTCCAGGTCATCGTTCACCCCGAGTGCCGCTATGAGGTCTGCCAGAAAGCCGACGCCCTCGGTTCCACTGAGCGCCTCATCTCCCTCGTCGCCGAAGCCCCCTCCGCCTCAACCTTCGCCATCGGCACTGAAATTCATCTCGTCAACCGCCTCGCCCGCCGCTTCGCCCCCGCAGGCAAAAAGATCGTCTCCCTCGACCCCACCGGCTGCCTCTGCACCACCATGTTCCGCATCAGCCCCCAGCACCTGGCCTGGGCCCTTGAAAACCTCGCCGAAGGCCGCGTCGTCAACCGCATCCAGGTCCAGCCAGACGTCAAGCACTGGGCCCGCGTCGCCCTCGACCGCATGCTGGAAGTCTGAAATACAGGTTTCAGGTTTCAGGGATCAGGATCCGCAACGCGCCCATGCAAAAAGAAGGCTGAGAGCTGAAAGCTGATGGCTAAGAATTGTTCTCTGTTCTCTGTTCTCTGTTCTCTATTCCCTATTCCCTATTCCCTATTCCTTATTCGCTCATCACTAATCACTGACAACTGACAACTGATCTCTGATCCCTGACCCCTGAACCCTGACCCCTGACATTGACCCCTGACCCCTGAACCCTGACATTGACCCCCTCGCGCCCCCTCTGCGAGACTCACCGCAATGGGATACAAAGGAAAGATTGAACTCGCGGGCGAGCGCAAAATTCGCGAACGCAACACGCGTCTCTACCGCCTCGCGCACTGGCCCATCTGGATCTGGGTCTTCTTTCTGGCTCCCGGACCGCTCACCTTCAGCCTCTTCAACCGCGGCTTCCACTGGCTCAACTGGGCTTGGCTGGCCGCGGTTCTCCTGGGCACCGGCATCGCCGGCCTCGCCGCCCAACTCCCCGGCGTCGAGCCCCGCCCCTACATCCTCCGCTTCGACGAGGACCGGCCCAACCCCCTCTACCGCAAGGTCTGCTACACCTTTGCCTGGAACGCCGTCCTCAACTTCGCCCTGCTCAACATGGCCGGCCTGGCCTACGCCGTCGCCACCGGCCTCTGGCGTCTCAAGCAGATCTACGCCTACGCCTACTCACCCCTCTGCGCCTTCATTCTCCTCCTCGGCATCCTCGGCTGGCTGCCCCGCGTCGGCCCCTCCACCAAGACTGAAGGCACGGAGCGCCGCTACTTCTACGGCTCCGTCTGGGCCGTCACCGTGGCCCAAACCCTCCTCCTCATCCTCTGGAAGACTTTGCCCGAAACCCGCGCCGGCAGCCTCATCAAGCTGGCCGCCTTCGTCGCCGCCCTGGCCTTCATGGGCATGCTCGCCAACCGCGGCCTCCTGCCTCGCACCCGCCCCATCCTCCCCGGCGAGCTCATGATCTCCGACTGAAGCAACCAGCCGGGGTGCCCCATGTATGAGCTACGATACCGAATGGGAACGGCGCCACCCGCCTGGCAGAAATTCATCGGCAGCCTGGAGCGTCTGGTTGGAGGGTTGAGATGACCACGAAGGCAACGAACATTGCGTATTGGACTACGACCGTACTCGTAGCGCTTTTTATTGGAAGCGGCGGCGTTGCGCAGGTTGCGCATGTGAAGGCCACTGTCGATGGCTTTGTGCACATCCTTCACTACCCGGCGTACTTCGTAACCATACTGGGCGTCTGGAAGGTGCTTGGCCCCATTGCCATCCTCGTGCCGGGATTTCCGCGGCTCAAGGAGTGGGCGTATGCCGGCATCTTCTTCGACCTCACAGGCGCGGCCGCATCCAACACCGCGGTTGGCGGTTACGGCGCTTACGGCTTTCACGTCCTCGCCCCTCTCATCATTTGCGGTCTTACCGTGGTGTCTTGGGCGCTGCGGCCCCAGAGCCGTAAGATCGGCGTGCTGTTTCCGGCGAAGAGCGGCAGGGCGGCATAAACACGGTAGAACCGCAAACCGCCACGATTTCGCGCCCCGCAGGGGTGCGGCAAAGGCACGTCCGGCGCGTCTAAGGCTCTCGCGTTGGAAGCAGATGCAAAAAAGATGGCGAGCCGATGCAAACGGGGGGTATATTGGTTCGCAGCCTAAAAGCCAGCCGGAAATCCCGGCTCAAAGCCAATCGCTCGCTTGAGACCCAATCCCAGATAAAGGACACTGCCATGGAAACCCCGGAAGAAGAATCCAAGCCGCCCGAATCAACCGCTGCCTTTGCCCATCCTGACCGGCAGAGAATTCGTAAAGCTTGCTCGTCGGCGGCGCGCTCGGCGCCTCGGTCTTTTTGTCCGCGCCGCGCACCGCGTCGGCAACCGTGCATCCAGAGCGCCCCAGGCTTCAAACTCACCGGCCAGGCGCCGGCCAAGCCCACCGACGACGACCTTCTCTTCTTCAACCAGATTGGCGCCAAGTATGTCAGCGTGGGCTCCACTCCGGATTTGCGCACCGCGGAGGGATTCATGGAGATTAAGAGTCGCTATGCGGATGCCGGAATTACCGTGTGGAACATCGGCAACTCCAGCGTTCATAATATGCCTGAAGTCGTCTCTCAACCTTCCCGGCCGCGACCAGAAGATAGAAGAGTACAAGCAATATCTTCGCAATCTCGGTAAAGCCGGCATTTATTACACCACTTACGCTCACATGGGCAACGGCATCTGGAGCAGCGGCAGAGCGCAGATTCGCGAGGCCTGGGCAAGAGAGTTCAACATGGCCAGCCCTTACAAGGTAGGCGAGTGGGATGGCAATAAGATTCTATGAGCCCCTCTCGCACGGCCGTGTCTTCTCCAAACAGGAGATATGGGATAACTACACTTATTTCATCAAGCAGGTTGCTCCGGTAGCCGAGGATAACAGCGTGCGCATGGGCATTCACCCCGACGATCCGCCGGAGCCGATGCTGGCCGGCGTTCCGCGCTGCATCTTCGCCAACTTCGAGGGCTATAAGCGGGCCATGGAAATCGCCAATAGCCCCAACGTGGGCATTTGCCTCTGCTGCGGATGCTGGAACGAAGGCGGACCCAAGCTTATGGGCAAAGATCCTGCGGAAGTGATCCGCTACTTCGGGCCGGAGAAGATCTGGAAGCTGCATTTCCGCAATGTCAGCGCCCCGCTCCCTGACTTCGTTGAAACCTTCATGGATAACGGATATTACGACATGTACCAGATCGCCAAGGCCGCCGTCGAAGTCAAATTTGACGGCATCGTCATCCTCGATCACACCCCCACCGTGGTAGGCGGCCGAAATCCCGAATACGCGTACGGCTTCGCCTACATGAAAGCCCTCTTTAACCGCGCCCACGCCGAATCTCAAACGCGGGCCTAGCATCTTCATTGGTAAGCAATGAATTAACCTCGGCGTAGGTCCGAGTCACACTAAACTTCCCACCACGGAGCGCTATGAGCCTGTGGCGAAACTCCGGTTTTGAAAGGGCACGACTTCAGTCGCGCCAAGTCCCGTGTCATGGCTTTGAAAGGGCACGGCTTCAGCCGCGCCAAGTCCCGTGTCATGGCTTTGAAAGGGCACGACTTCAGTCGTGCCGTAAGCAGCCGCAAAATGAGCGCGGCTTTAGCCGCTGAGGGATGGTTTCCCCTGAATTTCATTTTGCTAAAGGCTGCTGAGGTATAGGACATGAAACGTCTAACTGCACGGCTCTTGATCGCTGCCTTTACGGTCATTGCGGCCGGTCTCGCGGTCCAGCCTGGATGGGCGCAAAATAATAACTCTCAGGCCAAAGCTCCGTGCGCCTCTTTCTTCGAGACCGATGTCCCGCATGACTCCCTCTCCAATGGCCTCATCGATGCCGTCATCTATCCGCCCGACCCCCAGCACGGCTACTATAGGTCATCGCGCTTCGATTGGGCGGGAGTGATTCCCTGCCTGTCTTATAAGGGCCATACCTACTTTGAACCCTGGTCGTTCCCTCACAACCCGCTCGTCAACGATTCCATCTCCGGCCCGGTGGAGGAGTTCCGGTCCCAAGACGGCAGTCTCGGCTATGGCCAGGCAAAGCCCGGCGGCCTCTTCGTCAAGCCCGGCGTGGGGGTGCTGCGCAAGGTCAGCGATGCGCCCTATAGGTTCCAGTTCGTTTATCCCATCGTCAATACGGGCAAATGGGCGGTGCGCGCCGGGCGCAGTCAGATCTCCTTTACGCAGCGCCTCCGCTCGCCCATCGGTTATGCCTACGTTTACACCAAGACATTGCAGCTGGAAGCGGGCCGGCCGGTGATGGTGATCCGCCACCATATGAGGAATACGGGCACCAAGGTGATCGACACCGATGTGTATGAGCACGACTTCTTCAGGCTGGACAATGCGCCCACGGGTCCCGCCATAGTCATTCACTTTGCCTTTGCGCCCCAGGCAACCACGCCGTTGCAGAATGGCGGCGCCATCGTGGGCCAGGATCTTGTCTATCATCAGGAGCTTCAGCCGGGGCAGTCGGTCACCAGCTTCCTTACCGGCTTCTCCCAAAGCGTCTCCGATTACGACTTCACCGTGGAAAACCGCGACACCGGCGTCGGCGTGGAGCAATCAGGCGACTCTCCCATGTCCAACTTCAACTTTTGGTCGGTGCGCACCACCATCGCGCCGGAAGCCTATGTCCATCTGCATATCCTCCCCGGCCATGCCCAGGACTGGACCATTCGCTACCGCTTCTTTGCGAAATAGTTGGGCGGGTTCTATAAAAGGGATGTTAAGCAAAAACATTCTTCCTCATCGCGAGGATGGGATGTTTTTCGGAAATCCACCCTTTATAGAACCCGCCAAAAGCAATAATGACAGTTAAAGCCACTACGAGGCCGCACAATGTTGAGTAGAAACCGATTAATCGTTATCCTGTCTGCGATTGTAGTGTTTTCATCACTACTTGCCTGGGTTGCTTTCCATCCCCACGTTTCGGTTA
Organism: uncultured Acidobacteriota bacterium; assembly: GCA_963808795.1. Lineage (GTDB taxonomy): Bacteria > Acidobacteriota > Terriglobia > Terriglobales > Acidobacteriaceae > Telmatobacter. Next base: position 121,738 of record CAWEGL010000008.1, on the reverse strand, counting down.
AGTTTTTCGATAACCGGCTGACTATCACAATACTTCTAATACTAGGAATTGCACCGATTTATCCTCTCATTCGCACCCTGAAAAAACGCTCTCATCTCTCTGCTCTGGCTATAGTTTTTCTAGTTTTAGGGGTGTTGCTCGGGCTTTCGTATCTCGCCGGGGACTTAATTTTGCACATAAATGCAAAATGGGTATTTACCATCTCTATTCTAAGTAATGTTCTTATCATAGCTGGTTGCCTTCTGCTCTTATTGAATGGGTTTGTGCGGAGAAATAGGCAATGATGGCATATGTTTCCCGGCCAAGCCCAGGACTGGACCATTCGCTATCGCTTCTATGCGAAATAAAAGTCGCACTCAGTGCGAGCGCGTTTCACTGCTGGGCGGAGCGTACAAGTGGTTGCCATCCGGAAACGGAGTCATAGCCAGCCGGCAGGCGGGTCCCTCACCGGCAGGCGTCATCGCATGCCAGCGCGTGGACGGAGCATAGACGATGTCGCCCTCAGAGGCGACAAACTTCGGCACTCCTTCGATCGCATATTGCACCTGCCCGCGCATAACGATCCAGGTCTCCGGAAAATCGTGAAAATGCCCCAGGTCCCCTGGCCTGGCCTTCACATCCCGGGCGTCGCTGCAAATGATGTTCGCATGGGCGCGATTGCGCATAATCACTAAGTCGCTCCACTCCCGCTTGGGTGCATGAAGCGCCAGCATCTTGTCCAGATCGAAGCTGAGCCGGTCGGGCTTTCCCCCCGGGTTGGGCGCTTCGTCCGGATTCGGATAGGTCCACACCGTGGCGCGAATATACCGCGTACCCGGCGGGGCCTGGGCCGGTTGAACTGCGTAGATGGAGCTAGCCTCCGCCAAAGTTATTTGCACCCGTATCGCCGGCCCCGGTCCCACCACCTCCAGGGAACGCAGCATGCGCTGCGGGCAAAATACCAGCCAGCCGGCCTTGGCGTCGATCAAATGTGGCTGTCCCGGCGGGTCGTCAATCTCAAAATCTATCTCTCCCTGCTCGATGTACCAGTATTCAGGTGAGTCGGCAAGCAGATACATCGGAACCTTGGTGCCGGGCGCCGCGGAAATCACCTCCACGCGGTTGTAGTCATTGGCAACCACCGTCTCGCTCCAGTTCTCCTTGCCTTTGTGCCTGGCCTTCAGATCGGCGAAACGGAAGAGGGGTTTCATCGGTGCCGCATACGGCTTGGGTTGAATCGGCTTGGGAAAGTAGAAAACCTTCTGGCTCGCTGACTGCCCATGGGCCGCTCCCCAGCCGGCGAAAAGCAGCACGGAAAACCACGCCAGCCGTCTCTGTCTCCTTGTGGCCGTAAATCTCATTTGCATCCCCTCCCCGGAACAGAACCTGTAGCGCCGGTCTCCAGACCGGCTGTCGTGCGGGCGTCCTCGCCCGCACTTGCCAGACGTCATTACCAAATCACGAGATCTGAATACTAGTGGCCGCACAGGAATCGAATAGATTAAGAGCCTGGAAGTTCATCTGGACCGGGACTTCCAGTATGGTTTCCCGAACACCGCAATCTTACACGCCGGGGCGGCGCATGGCCCAGGGTCTTGCGGAAGCCGTTTCAGCAAAGACCGGGGGACCTGGGACAGCACTAAAACGCGAGTGGCCTAACCATGACGATCTCGGGCGGGTGGCCCCGTCCCGACGGCGTATCCAAACCACGCTGGAGGTGCCCCCGGTCCCTCGCATTTGGGGACCGGGGATGGTAAATGGGCGCGCGGCCTACCCTACGCATGAGCACAAAGCCGGGGCGCCCCATCCTTGAAACAGCTTCACCGTTTCAAGGGTGGGACAGCACGAACCCCAACCATCCGGACCTTGGCGATATACGGGCTCTTTCACGGACACAAGGGACTACGACGCGGCGGGCGACCTGTTGTCCGACAGCTTGGACAACCAATACACCTGGAACGGGGAGGGAATGCTGGCGTCGGCACAAGGGATCGATTACACTTACGACGCGGAGGGCAACCGCGTGGGCAAGTCGAGTTCAGGAGCGACGGACATCATCTACTTCGGCGGGCAAGCGATGGCGCGGCTGGCCTCCGGCACGTGGACGGACCTGGTCTACGGCGCGCGCGGCCTCCTGGCCGAGGTCACTTCGGGCACCGCAACCTACCGTGCGATCAACCTGCAGGACTCGTTGGTGGTGGAACTGTCATCCACGGGCGCGGTGCAGGGCACGCAGGATTATGCCCCCTTCGGCGAGCTGTTCAACGGCAGCGGCGTCGCCGATCCCTACAAGTTCATCGGCAAAGAACGCGACGCCGAGACCGGCAACGACAACTTCGGGGCCCGGTACTACGCCTCGGTGATGGGCCGCTTCATTAGCCCCGACTGGTCGGCCAAAGTGGAACCGGTGCCCTACGCCAGACTCGATAACCCGCAATCGCTCAACCTGTATTCCTTTATGACCGACGATCCCCTCGTCGGCGTGGACCTGGACGGCCACTGTGATTGGACATATGAAGGGTACTTTAACGGACAGCTCGTCCAGTCGGATTCGGGTAACGATGACTGGTACTGCATTGATCTTAGTGATCCTAGCGCCACAGGGGAGTGGGCGTGGGGACCCATGGGAGGTCCGCCACCCGCCCCGCCCATGATCCAGCATCCTCCGCCGCCAGCGAGCTATTACGAGGCTCAAGCCCCAAATAACCAGATGAAAACATGCACATCGAATGCGCATGGCGTAGAAAATAATCTTCCAACTCGCGCTCCGAATCAGACAGGAGCATACGGTGTGCCAGAGACGCCCGGCACGGCCGCCATCGACCGTTCACAATGGCTCCCAGCCGGTTCTAATATGACAAGCGCGCAAGCAAACAGCTATATCAATCAGTACAGGAGTCAAATCTCTGGGTATGTCCCGAACGGTCAGGGCGGGTATACGCAGGTATTCAACGGCGTGAGCGACAACATGGGCCCAGCTTCGGGCGTAGCGGCATTGCTACAACGTTACCCGGGGCGTGTGCTCTTCGAGCTTCCGGGTGGGCAAGATCTCGGCAATGTGAATGGCATGCAGTTTCAGATACCGTCGTCAATGACTTGTCCGAATCCGTAGTGCCGACTGACCAGAGTTAAATCGAGGTGAGTATTATGGAAATTGAGAATCGTATCAAACGGCTTGAGCGAACCAATGGCCTTTTGATGCTTCTGCTAGCTATCACGGCTATTGCATTTTGGTGTAATGCGAGCCGCCGTGTTAGCGCGGCACAACACCCTGAGGACATCGTGGCAAACTCCATTGAGACGCGTTCTCTCGCAGTTGTCAATCCTACCGGGAAACAGGGAGTTAAGATAGCGGTCGGTGATGACGGAATGGTCAGTATAGGAATGACGGATGTCAACGGGAAGCTAACCGTCAGCCTGCTCTCCGATCCTGATGGGAAGCCGTCCATATGTTTGAGCTACCGGAACGTATGCCGCGTTGTCATTGGGGATGTGTATCGAGAAAATCAGCGCGAGTTCAGTGTCCAATTGCGCGATAAAGCTGGAAATCCAGTCTGGATGCCGGCCACCGCGAATCCCGTAGCAGCAGCTGGACGTAGCAGTTCGAGCAAATAGGTGTGCGTCAACACCATCCGCTCCTCGCCCCAAATAACGGGCCTTGCAGTTCTGCCCTCTCGGCTGCCAACAGAACTCCGGGTGGTGTTGCGAGAGCCAATGCGGCTTGGAGTGTGTTGCAGAGCGCTGCGAGCGCACACAACATACCTACGGCGCTGTTGGCTGCGATTGGTGTCAGGGAAACGGATTTCATGAACGTTCAGGAATACGGTGGCGGCCCCGGAATGGGGGTTTTCCAGTTGACCAATCAGCAGGGAGTTACGGCGGCGCAGGCGTTCAATGTACCTTTCGCAGCCAACTACGCGGCCAACATGCTTTCTACAAACATGACCTATTTGTCGAACGCTTTCTCGTTTACTCCGTCTCAGCTCACGCAGGCGACCGCAGCTTCCTACAACTTCGGTCTGGGAAACATCAGCGGAAATCCAAGCACGATTGATGTGGGAACCACCGGAGGAAACTACGGCAGCACGGTGGTGAATTTGATGGGGTGCTTCTCGCATCCATAGATCGGAGCAACGTGAAAATGCGAATTGCGGCAAGCATCGTCAGTGGAATGGTATTAGCGGCGGCGGGGGCATCTATTTTTTGGACGGGACAGGCGACTGCCTCCAACCGCCCGAACGAGCCGCTGAGATCTTATCTTCGCAGTTACCTGAGCCTCGGCGGGAAGGTCCCTCCTGACACGACAACGAGGATCACTGTCGCCAGCGTGAAGCCCGATGGCGGAAAGACCGAGGAGGACATCGTTTATGTCTCAGGGCAGCGGTGGTGCGGTAGCGGAGGATGCACGATGCTGATCCTGGAGCCCACCGATTCCTCCTTCAAGGTGCTCGGCAGGGTGACAATCGTTCAGCTTCCCATCAAGCTCCTACCTTCCATGAGCGATGGGCATCCGGATATCGGAGTGCGGGTACAAGGGGGAGGCGTTCAGTCGGGCTACGAGGCCGTCCTCTCCTTCAATGGGAAAAGCTATCCTAGGAACCCCTCCATGCCTCCTGCGCGGAAGGTCCCCGCAGCGCAAGGTAAGGTGCTCATCGCAACTACCGAGAATAGTGTGCCCTTGTACGACTGAGTAGCCGTCCTCTGGCCGCTGTGCGCTCCTCATGAGAGCGGCGCTGCCTACGGCATCGGTTGTATAGCGACACGTCATCCCCAGTTGGGTAACTGTGGAGCGCCCAAGGGCGCTCCGGCGTTAACGTGAGCAGCGCCAATCTGATGCAGCGCGCGACCGCGCCAACACTGGCGTTTGCGTGTTAACGCGCGTCAACGCCAGTGGAATCAAGCAGCTAAAAGAGAAATGGTCTGTGTGGCGGGTGGCCCCGGTCCCAATGACGTTTCCAAACCACGCTGGGGGTGCCCCCGGTCCCTCGCATTTGGGGACCGGGGAAGGTAGGTGCACATTTCTCCCCCCAACTCATCCCAGAGGGGAGTAATCTTGCAGTGCATGAAAGGCAAGCGCATTCGTTATCAGCAAACGGGCCTGCGCGGAACCGTGGAGATCGAATCGGAGTGGACAACCATGCAGAGAGGCTGGCAGCTACCGGCATGGATGCGCGATCGCGGCCCTGACTCCTAGGCATCCCCGCACCCTTAACTAGATACGATCTCACTTGAGATCGGGGCCACCCGCCTGACCCCTGACCCCTGACCCCTGATCCCTGATCCCTGATCCCTGCCCCGCCCCCACAGTCAACTTCCCCCGCAAAAAGCCACGCCCTCGCCGCCGCCTCCGCGCCCCGCCAAAGTACCGCATTGAGGCACTTTGCCGCTCGCACATTCCAAAATAGTGCGCAATTCTCTATTCATAATTTGTCTAATCCGCGCAATTGTCGGTAGATAAATATTCCCGCGCAGGAAATTGCCGGTAATATCCCTCGGCGCTTCGCGAAGCACCGGGCCAACATTTCGCGCCCCCGCCTGAACTTCTAAGCCAACATTTGCGCCCCTCCCGTACCCGGCAAAGCCAACATTTCAAGCACTTAAAGAAGCCCTGAACGATGCCATTGCCGCCCTGCCGCCATCCCGGACCTAACTATGGAAATCGCAGACGCGCGGGCGAGGGCGCGCCGCATCGCAAGCGCAATAGGCGCGTGGCGTTGCAGCCGGGAGGCTGCTGAGCCATCCCCGTCACGGTCAGCGCATAGGTGAGCCCCGCTGTCCCCGAATCGTCGCAGCCGGCGAACGAAATGTTTTGCCCGCCCGCCGCAGCCGTAGATGCAACCGCAATGGTTACAGTGACCTGCGATCCAGGAGCCACGGTAGATGAACTGAGCTGTACGCTCACGCCGGCAGGCGCAGTGGCCGTCAATGCCACCAGGTTGTCCGCGGAACTGCTCTCCGTCACGCCGATCGTAAAGCTCGCCGTGCTTCCCGCCACCACAGTTCCGCTGGGGGGCGAAGCCGCCAGCGTGAAGTCCGGACCCGGATCGCCGCCCGCGCTCCAGCTATTCACCAGCACCGCTCCGTCCACCGATCCCAACCCGGTGGCCAGGTTATAAGCCGTGCCGCTGGCCGCGTAACCGGCCACGCCCGGAACGCTATTGTTGCCGGTGGGCGTGGCGTGGAATGGATCGTGCGGTGCATCCACGAGCGCGTAAAGCTCAGTATTTGCACTACCTTGCCCAATCCCGCCCATCTTTTGAATCACCAGCGCCATGATCCCGGCAAACGACGGCGCTGCTGCCGAAGTTCCCGAGACGATCCAGTAAGACCCGTTCTCCGCAATGATGTACCCATCGTGGCTGGCCGCCGACAACGATACATCCGGCACGGCCCTCATGCCGTTGGCCTCGCCCGCGCCGCTCACACCGGCCTGCCAGGCCGGTTGCGCGTACACTGCGCTTACGCCGCCTCCCGACGCCCACAGCCCCGCGCCTCCGTTCGCTGCGCTCTCGTTCCAAACCTTCTCCGGAATGTAGCCCAGCGCCGAACCGTTGCCCGTGGAGTTTGCCGGGGCCCAATACTGCGCGGAATCCGGCCCCTCATTAAACTCCGTGCCTCCCACGCAAGTCGCATAGGACGAACTACATAGTCCATTTACCGCGGCTTCCGACCCCGAACTGTCCAATGCTGCCGAACAGCCTGCCGCGCCGGCATCGCCGGAGGCCACAAAAACGCTCATTCCCTGGCTCGCCGCCTGCTCCCACAAACTGTAGTAGAAGGCCAGCTCCGCCGCGCCCATCTCTTGCTCGCAACTGCCGTAGCTGATCGCCACCACCGGCGCCGTCGCATGGTTCACGATGTATTGGGCCGCAAGATCCACGCCGTCCGTGGTGGCCGTGGAAGATGCGATGACCAGTTTCACCGCCGCCGCTGGCGCCACCGCGCCGCTCCACTCCACGTCCAGCGTCGATTCGTCCTGGTCGCCACTTACCAGCCCTGGATTGGTTCCGGCCAAAATCACCTGCGGAGTGGCTGGGGCCAGGCCGGAGAGCGAGCGGAACGCCTCCACGTCACTCGCGTTGATGTTGCTCCTGGCCGCAATGGCGATCGCGGTTCCGGTCCCCGTCGTGCCGGCGCTATAGACAGGATTCAGATCGTAGATCGCCGCGAAATCGGCCGGGAAGATGTAGTGCGTGCTGCCCGCCGTGTATTCAGGCTGTGTGCTCAGCGGCCTTCGCGCCTTGATCTCCGATGTGTGGCGGAAATCGTGGAGCGAAACTACGCCGCCCACCACCCCCGTCAGCGCCGCCGGAATCTGCGGATCCTGTGCATTGGCCATGTGGATAACTCCATTCACAAGATAATGGTGCATCTCGGCATGAAACGTGTCGTAGACTTGACCCGCCGTCCCGGAAAACATCACCAAGCGGTTATCCGCCGGAATCTCGTTCACCGTAAACCCTTGACTCGTGAGCCACGCCGTCACCCACGCCAAATCCTGTGCGCTCACACCGAAACGTGCACGATATTCGGCCGGCGTAAGCCAATGGTGATAGAGCGGTGAGCGAGGATCCTGCTGCGCGAGGACCAGCGCATCGAGCGACGCCTGTTGCCCAGGTGATGGCTTCAATTCCAGCATCATCCGGTTCAGCCGCGTTCCGGCGCCCACCGTTCCTTGATCGAATTCCGGCCGCGCCAGCGGATGCACATTCCCAGCAAGAGTAGCGACCTGCGTCTCGTCGATGCGTTCGGCTACGCGATATGCGGTTGTTTGCGCAAAGGCGCAAGAGGCCGCGGCCGTGAGCGCAAGCGCTCCGGCTAAGTAGAAACTATCTCGAAACAATTTGGAGTAATCCTTCTTTCAAGGCCGGGAAGCCTGCTGCCAGTGCCGGCGGCGGCTCCGCGGTCTTAGCTGCTTCTAATTTAGGGCCAAGCGTCAAAAGACTTTAGCCGATTTTCTGTAACTTTTGAGTTATTTCATCACCAAGGTACCTAACACTGACTCGAAACAATACACAAACCGTGATTTGCACATAAAACGGAACCAAATGCAGAACGCCTTAAGCGCTTTGATTGCCGGTAAACTTCAGCAGATGAGCGGCAAGTGCTCGCCGCCTGGAGGGGGAGCACCCGGTAAGCGTCTAGAGGCGTGCGGGCGACTAACATGCGTTTGTGTTTCGTAGTTACATGACCGATGAGTGCCGCATCATGGCCCAGCGGGTGCGCACGTAGAACTTTGAGAACTCGATCCGTGCTTGAAATGTTGCCTTTGCCGGTTACGGGAAGGGCGCAAATGTTGGCTTAGAAGTTCAGGCCGGGGCGCGAAACGTTGGCGCGATGCTTCGCGAAGCGCAGAGGGATATTACCGGCAATTTCCTGCGCGGGAAAATTTATTTGCCGACAATTGCGCGAGTTAGACAAATTGTTTACCGACAATTGCGCACAATTTTGCAACGTGAGAGAGCGGTAAAGTGCCTCAATACAGGTTTCAGGTTTCAGGTTTCAGGTTTCAGGGATCAGGGAGGGCGCCGGGGGCGGCAGAAGGGGGTGGTTTTTCGCGGCGGAAGTGCACTATGGAAGTGCAGCGGTGTTAGCGGGGTTAGCGGGGCTAGCGAGCCGGCAAGTTGGCGGAGTTCGGCCAGCGCGGTGGACCAGTAAGTATGAGCGCCCTCCAATGCGGGAGTCCGTGGTTTGCCATGTTATGGCAGGGCCGGCTTGTGTACGGGCACCCTTGGCGCAAAAAACAAAGACGCCGTACCCAGAGGGTCCCCAGGTGGGGCACGCAGCGTAGGGCTGGGCGCGTCCGGAGCTTCGGCTCGGGAGCGAATGCAGAAAAAGATCGCGGAGGCGGCAACTGACGGTATACTGCGGCATCTAAGGGTATACTGTCGTCTCCGGGAAGGCAAAATGGAAATCCCGGCTGAACCCTCTGGACGGCTGGCCTTGGCGGGGAATTCCCCACGACACGAATAGATTGCACACGGTGCAAATCGATCCGCGGACACCTGAAACCGCAGACACCTCAAACCGCATACACCCAAAAGGAGGGTTAGACATGCGCGGACTCAAGGCTCTACTCGGTAGTGCGGCATTGCTTGCGGGCGTGGCCCTGGCGCCAGCGGCTCGCGCGCAAATCTCCATCGGCATCAACATCGGCGGTCCGCCGCCGGTTTGCGCCTACGGCTATTACGAATATCCCCCCTACGCTTGCGCGCCGTATGGCTTTTACGGGCCGGGGTACTTCTTCAACGGCATCTTCCTCGGCGTAGGCCCATGGGCCGGCTGGGGCTATGCCCACGGCTGGGGCGGGCATCGCTTCGTGGATGCCGGCGGAGGCCGCTACCGCGGCCGCGGCGGCTATGAAGCCAATCATGGCCATTTTGTTCGCGGCTATGACGATCGTGGTCACGGAGCGCCGCACGGCGGCGGACATCCGGCTGCTGCGCACGGCGGCGGACACCCGGCTGCTGCACACGGCAGCGGGCACCCGAGTACTACGCACAGCAGCGGCGCAGCGCATAAGGGCGGGGCATCCCACGACAAGGGCGGAGATCACCACCAGTAACTGGCAGACGCGAAATCAGGCTGCGGATTGTGGCGGGTGGGCGTGCTATCCCGGGTCTCAAAAGCGAGACCCGGGGCACCCCCTGTCGTCGTGAGTTTGCTCTCCAACGACTCGTACCACTTGTCCGGAACCGGTCGACGATGCCGGCGTCCACGCGCAGCGACAGACGGCGCTTAACGGGCCGGACAAGGCACGGCGCTCGTTTTGTGGTCAGTTCATGGCTAGAGGTTCTTCTCTCGCTTGCCGAGGTGATAGCTGAAGCCGGCGCTGTAGGACATCGAGTCGAATCCCGGATTGCTGGGCACAACAAAGGCGTTGGAAAAGTGGAAGTAGAGCGCCCCTGCGCGAAAATCCCACTGATCATTGAGCCGGCATTGAAGACCGAGGCTGAATTGGAGAGTGAAATTTTCGTAGCTAGCGGTTGGCGATAGCGTCTTTTTTGAAAACCCGATCATTCCGCCTTTCGAGAATGCGTAGGGCTTGACACGCTTGCCGTCTCTCCACAACATGCGCAGGCCGATGGGCGCGATCGCCAGGCCCGCAACATGCTCCATCTTCGTAGAGAGCGGGTTGCCCCAAACGTCGGCCTGAGTTGGCTGGGTCAAGACCGCAACGGGCAGCACCTCGGCAACGTAATCCATGCGTGCGCCAAGGAACTGGCCCCAGGAATGGCGGTCATATTCCAGGCCGCTGGCATGGAAGTCTGCGTTTACCCCGGAACTGGTAAAGAGATGATAATGGCCGATGCTTCCAAGATCCTCGAACACCAATTCGCTTTCGACCGGCTGGCGTTCGGTTGGGATGCGTCCGATCTCCACGGTGGAGTGTGTCTCCACATGCGGAGTCCAGACCAGCCCGGCGGAGATGCGAGCGAAGTTCTTCGGATAGCCCGGTAACTGGTACGGATACTTATCGGTCACACTTTTGTACAAGGCGAAATTCGTGTATTGATAGCCGCCCTCGATGCGCATCGCCAGGCGCCTGGACACCGGAGTATCGACGCCCCCGCCGAGCAATGCGGCAAAAGAGGCCGAACTTCCCGGCGTTTGATTGGGACCCCAGTTTCCATTGAGACCGGAATCGCCTAAGAGTGCTTCGGCAAACAGATTTTCTTTGCCGAAATGATGGTCGTACTGCCCTCCGGCGAGGATGAAGTATGGGTGCTGTGGCGCGCCCAGATTATTGCCCAGGTAACCGGAGGAATCGATCTTGAAACGCAGATTTCGCCAGGCGGGCATAGCCAGAGAAGCTTCCCATCCAAGCAGCGGCTGTCGCGCGCCAGGAACGCCGTTGATCGTATTGGAAAGATAGGAAAAGCTGCCAGAGATCTGATAGGAAGAGGAGTCTCTAGATTGTGCGGATGAAATCAGCGCAGTGAACAAAAGCGCGAGAAGCGTCATCCACCTGCTTCGCACTGGACTGGCGTGGTCAAAGCGGCTTGATAGTGAATTCATAGGACGCCTTCGATCTGCGGTATCCATGAATCAGAATTTGTGGTGTTTCAAGAGAAACTGCCAAGAGGACGGAAGAATAACGGAGACTTCCGTATCCATACTAAAGCCTGTTATGAGCTTTCAGCGAGCATTCTGAACAGGGTGGTGAACAGGAGGCAGGCGCAGGCGAGGAAGTGGAAGGCGCCGAGGGTGACGGCCAGCCGCTCGTAGTCGCGAGCCAGACAGCGGAATCGGGTGGCCCAAGCGAAACTTCTCTCCACCGCCCAGCGCCGCGGCAGCGGCAGCAAGGTGATCCGGCCGGGTATCGCTGCCCGTCGCCGCCGGTTCAGGCTACAATCGAGGTTGTGGAAATTACGTTCGATCCGCAGAAGCACGAGCGCAATCTCCGCGAACGCAGCCTGGGCTTCGACGAGGCTGCCCAATTCGATTTCCTTTCAGCTTCGTACTTTGGCGAGGTTCGCGGAGGAGAGAACCGAATCGTCGGGATCGGGTATTTGGGGAAGCGGCTCCATGTGCTTTGCTTCATTCCGACAAACAGTGGTATCCGGGTGATCAGCTTCAGGAAGGCCAATGACAGGGAGGCGCGAAAGCATGGCAAGCCGAAAACCATTGACGCGAAAGCCGTTGACCAATGACGAGGGCGAGGTTCGCGAGCTGACTTCCGAAGACTTCGAGCGCGCTGTTCCCTTCTCCGCGCTGCCCGGCAAGCTCAAGGAGCTGCTGCGCTCGCCCGAACGGACCGTTTCGCCCGACGTCGCAGCGAAGAAAAAAAAGCGGACGGCGGCGTGAGGGTTTGTGCGATCCCAGGTGTCAGAGGCGGGAGCCTCGGGCACTCGGCAGGAGCCTAGTTTTCGTTTAGTCCAGCAGGCGCCTGGGTATGCAGACGCTTCTTCCAGGTACTCTCGGTCTTGATGATTTCCCTGCTGTCGATATCGGGAGGGATCAGTTGCAGGATCGAAAAAACAAAATTGTTTGCGTCGCCTTTGCGCAGCAACATATTGCCGCCATGTCCTGACGCCGCGTAGTTCTCCCACCTCTGGAGCAACCGATCCTCTCCTGATGCGGAGCCGACATATCCCTTGTTCTCGGCACTATCATAAATGTAGTAAACGGCACACCATTGACGGAGAAGATTCTTCCAACTTTCGGGCAACACTCGAAGCTCTCCCCAAGTTAGAACAATTTCCTTCCAATCCGGCATTGCCTTATCCAAAAGGCTCTCCTCGTGGATCGCGAGGATCGGCATGGTGTTTCTCTCCGCCCTGCGCCACCACGACCGTTCTGGCGGAGGCCAGCCAACCGCTAGCTTGCCTTTCCAGCTGGAATAAAAATCGTCTCTGTGTTTTAGGTCGAACCACAGGATCGTTTTCCTCTGGTCTCTTTGCTCCGTAAATCCCTCCATGCCGAGCGCCTTCATCTCGATATAGGCGGGGATATTCCAATATTCCTCCCGTGTGATTGGCTTTGTGCTCCCAATCTCATAAAGCCCTATGAACAGCGCCTTTCCGGGCTCGTGGCCAATGAATGAAGCAATGAATTGTGCCTTCTGCATTGCCCGTTCAAGTTGTTCGCCTTGTGTCGATTGATAAGCGTTGAACCAATCTGGCCGATTAGCAGCCAGCCACGGGAAGATCCTATTGAACCTAGTCTCGAATGGCCTATGGCGGAGCACCAAAACCTGCTCGGCGTCAATCGACTTCTTCACGAACAAATCGTTCAGTTCCATGCTTCCTCCGCTTGCGCGCTGGGGGAAAAGGTACCACAGCTACCGGCTGGCGGCGATCATTTGGGCGGCGTGCTGGAGGCTGGCGCCGGTGACCTTGGCGCCGGATAACATGCGCGCGATTTCGTGGGTACGGGCGCGGTCGTCGAGAGTGCGGATCTGGGTCTTGGTGCGGCCGTGGTCTTCGCGCTTTTCAACGGCGAGGTGCTGGTCGGCGAAGGAGGCGATCTGCGGGAGGTGGGTGACGCAGAGGACCTGCTGGGCGCGGGCGAGGGATTTGAGCTTGTGGCCGACGGCCTCGGCGGCGCGGCCTCCGATGCCGATGTCTATCTCGTCGAAGACCAGAGTGCGCGGGGTGGGGTTTTTTCTGGATTTGGAGGAGGACTCTTCGACGGCGACCTTGAGGGCCAGCATGACGCGGGAGAGCTCGCCACCGGAGGCGATCTCGATGAGGGGCTTGAGTGGCTCGCCGGGGTTGGTGGCGATGCGGTATTCGACGGAGTCCCAGCCGGCGGAGGTCCAGGCGGACTCGTGTTCGCTCGCGGTGACGGCGGCCTCGAAGCGGGCGTTCATGGCGAGGGAGTTGATCTGGGTTTCGGCGAGCCTGGCGAGTTTGGCGGCTGCGGAGCGGCGCTGGGCGGTGAGGGCGCTGGCAGCGGTGCGATACTCGGCCGCGGCTTGATCGACGGCGGCGCGGAGGGTTTTGAGAAGCTCGTCGCGGTCCTCGACCTCGGCGAGCTTGCGGGCGGCGTCCTGGCCGAAGGCGACGACTTCGGCGAGGGTCTTGCCGTACTTGCGCTTGAGGCGGTCGAGGAGGGCGAGGCGGTCTTCGATCTCGGCCAGGCGTTCGGGCGAGGCGTCGAGTTTTTCGGCGTAGTCGCGGAGGGTGGAGGCGAGGTCAGAGATGGTGGCGCGGGCGCCGGCGAGCTCGCGGGCGGATTCAGCGAAGCGGGCATCGTAGCGGGCCAGCTCCTCGACGTTGCGGAGGGCGGCACGCAGAGAGACCTCAGCGGATGCGCCGCCTTCATAGAGCTGGTCGAAGGCGCCCATGGCGGCGGCGTAGAGCTTTTCGGCGTTGGCCAGGACGCGCTTTTCGGTTTCGAGGGCCTGATCTTCGCCGGGCTGGAGATGGGCGGATTCGATTTCGTTGCGCTGATAGGTCCAGAGATCGACCATGCGCAGGCGGTCCTGCTCGCCTTGGAGGAGATCGTCGAGGCGGGCGGAGGCATCTCGCCAGCGCGCGTAGGCATCGGAAACGGCATCGGGGGAAATATTGCCGAAGCGATCAAGGAGGACGCGCTGCTGCGCCTGATCGAAGCTGGAGAGGGTTTCAGTTTGCGCGTGGACGAGAGCCAGCTCAGGGGCAAGCTGGCGCAGGACAGCGACGGTGGCGGGCTGGTTGTTGATGAAAACGCGGCCTTTGCCGGTGGAGAGAATTTCGCGGCGAAGGATGATTTCGGGGCCTTCGGAGTCGATGCCGTTGACTTGAAGGATGGCATCGGCGGCGGGAGTGGTCTCGAAGACGCAGGCGAGGACGGCTTTGTCGGCGCCGTGGCGGACCAGCTCGGCGGAGCCCTTGCCACCCATAAGCAGGGCGAGCGCATCTACCAATATAGATTTGCCGGCGCCGGTTTCGCCGGTGAGGAGGTTGAGGCCGGGGCCGAAGACAGCGATAGCGTGATCGATGACGGCGTAGTTTTCAGCGCGCAACTCGACGAGCATGGGTCTAATCCGCGAGAGTTCGTTGAGGCACGGAATACCGCAGCCAAAACCGAACAGGAATCCCAGCGCAGCATAGCACGAATGGAGGGCCAGGCGGGACGAGCCGGGCGGAAGGGGCGGCGGCGCGGGGGCACCCAAAGGATAACGTGTGGGAGCGCGGGGATTCTGATACCGTGATGATGAGGTGAATGGCGATTTTTATTCTAACGATTGCGTGTATTTTGCAGGCTGAGAATGGCGCCGGCGCAGCGGCGGGGCCGGGGGTTCACGACTTTAGCGCGCTGGTGGGAATGATGGGCACCATCGGTCCGATCGCGATCGCCGTGCTGGTGCTGCTGCTGATCGCCAGTCTGTATTCGTGGACGGTGATTATAGCCAAGATTTCGACGTTCAGGAGAGCCACGAGGGAGAGCCGGCGGTTTGTGCGGGCGTTCCGCAAGGCCACGCGGCTGCAGGAGATTGCGGCGCTGACCAGCGAATGCTCGGCCAGTCCGCTGGCGCAGGTCTTCGAGGATGTGTACGAGACCTACAAGCGGCAGACGGGCGGCTCGGGACCGCCGCGCAACCTGACGCCGCTGGAGCGGACGGCGCAAGCGTCGTCAAACGAAGCGGTGACCCGACTGGAGCGGCGCATGACGTGGCTGGCGACGATCGCGGCCACCAGCCCGTTCGTGGGGCTGTTCGGGACGGTGATGGGCGTGGTGGATGCGTTTCTGGGGCTGGGGACGGCGGGCGTGGCCACGCTGCGGGCGGTGGGGCCGGGCATCGCGGAGGCGCTGGTGACCACGGCAGCGGGGCTGTTTGTGGCCGTGCCGGCGGTGGTGGCGTATAACCAGTTCACCGCGAGGATCAGGGTGTTCGGTTCGGCTATCGACGATTTTTGCCGGGAGCTGCTGAATTCGCTTGAGGAGATACCGGCGCGCGCACCGGCAGCGGCACCGCCGCGGGTTGCGGCAGAGATTCCGCGGGAGGCCGAGCGTGGGGTTTATAAGTAACGCGGGCCGGATGCGGACGCCAGCGTCCGGAGATGGGAAAGAGGTCGAAGGTGGCCTTCACGGCAAATAACGGACGGACGCGGACTTCGCTGGCGGAGATCAACATTACGCCACTGGTGGACGTGGTGCTGGTGCTGCTGGTGATTTTCATGATCACCGAGCCGGTGTTGCAGTCGGGGATCGAAGTGTCAGTGCCGAAGACGCGCACGGTGCGTCAGATTACGCAAGAGCGGATGGTGGTGACCATCGACCGCAATCAGGAGGTTTACCTGAACGATCAGCCCATCAACATTCACGAGCTGGCGCAGAAGCTGCACCAGGCGGGGGTGGACACGGCTCACCAGGCGATTTATCTGCGCGCCGACGAGCGGGTGCCGTTCGGGGCGTTCGCAACGGTGATGGACGCGGTAAAGCAGGCGGGCATCACGAACGTGTCGATCGTTACTCAGCCGCTGGATACGACAGGGCGAACGCCGGGCGGCGGTTCATGAGCAGGCTTCGGCAAGAGGAGCGGGTTGGGTGAGTGTCTTCGCCCTCTGTGGCGGGGTTGGAGTTGGGACGCCCCCAGATCCGGTTGATATGAGGATCGCCAACGCCAGCCCTTCCACTCCGTCTGCAGCCGGCGGATCCGCTGCGGACACCGCTGAGGACGACAGGGCATGAGCAGCATATTGGAGGGCGCAGGGCACCTGGAGCAGGAATTGACGCCGGAGCCGATGGGGCGGCCGGCGGCGGGGTCGCTGGCGCTGCACGCCGTGCTGGCGGCCGGGATCATCTTCTATGGCGTTCTCAGCGGCTTGTTTCACCACAGCACTTGGGGCAATCCGGGAGCCGGAGGAGCGATGAGCGTAACCCTGGTGAGCAACGCGCTGCCGCTGCCCGCCGAGGAGCCGGTGAATAAGAACGTGCTGTCCACCGAGACCCCCAGCCTGGCGCCGGCGGCGCCGAGCCCGAAGCGGGAGCAGCGCATAGATTTGCAGGCGATTCCCATCCCGGGCCGGCACGTAAAGCCCAAGGAGCAGACGAGGCCACGGACCCAGCCCCACCAGCCGCAGCCCACAGCGAACAACCTGGCCGCGTACGGCGAACAGTCCGGCTCGTCGATGCCGCGCATGCTGCAGATGGCGAGCGGGTCGAGCGTAGCGTCGACGACGAGCGGCGACTTCGCCAGCCGTTTTGGCTGGTATGTGGACCAGATCAACCGCGTGATGAGCAACAACTGGTACGAGCAGACTGTGGACCAGCACACACCAAAGGGATCACGCGCTAACATCACATTTACGATTCACACGGATGGAAGCCCGTCCGACGTGCGGCTTGATGGTTCCAGCGGGAGCCCCACGTTGGACCAATCATGCCTCAATGCGGCGCAGCGTGTACAGACCTTCGGATCGCTGCCCAATGGCTATAATCAGAGCACGTTGCGGGTTTCCTTTTATTGTGAATACTGATTTTCCGCCTTGTTTGGCTCCGCGCACCAAGGCCCCGCGGGTCCACACCTCATTTGTCATTCCGCAGGAGGGATTGCTGAGCGCATGAAGAGAATTTATTGGTATTTACCCCTGATTTTGCTTTGCGCGGCCTGTTTTTCGCCGTCACGACTGGCCGCTCAGGATTGGGTTCACACCGGCACCAACCTAGGCAGCCAAAGCATTCGCCTGGCGGTGGCCGACTTCAAGCCGGTGGGAACCGATCCCCAAACCCCGGCGTTGAAAGCGGTCTTCGACGCCACGCTGTATAACGATCTGGGCAACGCGGGCATCTTCCAGATGGTGTCAAAGAGCCTGGCTCCGCTGGCTATGCCCGGTACGCCCCAGGAGATCGTACTTCCGCAGTGGTCTGCGGCGCCCGCCAACGCGGCGTTTGTGGCATTTGGCTCGCTTTCAGTGGATAATGGGCGGCTGATCGTCTACGGCTGGCTGTTCGACGCCAGCAACTCGACCAGCCCGCAGGTGCTGGGCAAGCAGTACAACGAGGCGGCCAGCGAGGACTCGGCGCGCACCGTGGCGCACCAGTTCGCGGATGCGATCATATACCGGCTGGGGGGCGGCGTGGCGGGGATTTGCGAGACCAAAATCTACTTTGTGAGCTCGCGCAGCGGAACCAAAGAGATTTGGGTAATGGATTACGATGGACAAAATCAACATCAAATTACGCACCTAGGCAGCATTTCCATGTCCCCGCGCATCTCACCGGATAACTCGCGGATTGCATTTGCTTCGCTGGGCCGCGATGGATGGGCGGTCCGGATGTATTCACTGGACTTGGGCCGATTGGTGAGCTTTCCTGCGGGCGCCGTGGGAGGGAGCAATCAATCGCCGGCGTGGTCGGCTGACGGGATGCACGTAGCGTTTTCTTCGTCGCGCTCAGGAGAGCCGGAGATCTGGGTGGCGAACACCGGAGGCGACAGCGCGCACATGATCACGTCGCTGTTGGGACCGAACGTCTCTCCGGTATGGAATCCGCGCACTAACGCGCAAATTGCGTTTGTGAGCGGGCGCACGGGCGAACCGCAAATCTATATTATGGGTGCGGATGGCTCCAATATTCAGCGCATGACGGACGGCGGGTATGCCGTTTCACCCTCCTGGTCCCCTAACGGAGATTTCCTGACCTTCAGTTGGAACCGCAGCTACGGTCCCGGCGCCCCGGGGGACAGGACATTTATTTGTTCAACATCGCCACCATGCAATGGCTGCAACTGACGCACAGCGAAGGCAACAACGATTTCCCGTCGTGGGCGCCGGATGGGCGCCACATTGTGTTCGAGCGCACCATCGACTACCGCACCAATCTCTGGTCCATGTTGGCCGATGGGACCGAGCAGCATCAACTTACGCTCACGGGCAACAACTTCATGCCCAACTGGAGCTGGAAGTGATCCCAGGGTCGAACACGGAAGCGAATGCGCCGGTTGCGGCAGGCTGGTTCTTTCCCTTCTTCATGGGTTATTCTTTCTCGTTACTGAAATCCGAAGGCGATTGCAGCCGGAGGGTGAAAGTGTATCGGCGCGCCGGTCCCGCATCTTGCAGCCGTTGGGGATGTGTGGCCGGCCATGACATAACCGCTTTCTAAGGCGAAACAGGCCCCAGCCTTGCGTTCCGCCCGTTCGTTCAGGGCTAACCGTGTGCCCCCGCCACGGCTAAAAGAGGCGCCGCAGGGTTCTAAAGGGCCAGGCCGCTAGGGAGAAAGCTTTTGATTTTGAGAAGGAGCAGTCAATTGAACCTACGTAGCCGAATTTTGATACCTGTTGCTCTGCTTGTCGCCTTGGCAGCTGTTTCGGGGTGCAAGAAGAAACAACCTGCTGTGACGCCAGCGGAGACGGCTCCGGTCGCCACCGCGCCGGCCCCCACCGCGGAATTGACCGTAACGCCCAGCGTGGTCTCGGCCGGAGACCAGGCGGAGCTAAGCTGGCAAACGACCAACGCCACCACGGTCTCCATCGACGGCATCGGCTCCGTGCCTACGTCGGGCGTGAAGACGGTAACCCCCACCAGCACGACCACCTATCACTTGGTGGCGCAGGGTGAGGGCGGGACAGCCGACGCCTCAGCGACCGTAACCGTGAATGCGCCGCCAGCAGTTTCGGTGCCCACCAACACCATGAGCGCCGAGGAAGAGTTCACGGCGCATGTGCAGCCTATCTTCTTCGATTACGACGCCTACAGTATCCGCAGCGACGCGCAAACCACGCTGGAGAACGACGCCAGCTACCTGATCAGCCATCCGAACATCGACTTTACGATCGGCGGCTACTGCGACGAGCGCGGCTCTGACGAGTACAACCTGGCACTGGGCCAGAAGCGGGCCGCGGCGGCTGAGAACGCCCTGGTGACGGCGGGAGTGGCAGCCAACCGCATCCATGTGATCAGCTACGGCAAGGAGAAGCCCTTCTGCTTCGAGCACAACGAGCAGTGCTGGCAACTCAATCGCCGCGACGGATTCACGATGGATAACGGCGGCCAATAGAGCGCGCAGGCAAGCCGGCAGACAGGGGCCGGAAGTTCGATATGCCCGGTTGATCGGGGTCTCGACGGCGGGGCCCGGCAAGCGGGATAATGGAGTTGTATCTAGTGCGGCAGTGCAGCTCGATACGGGCGGCTGCCGCACTGTCTTGAGCCGCACGCTTTTGACACGCCCTTGATATGAGAGGTGCAGTATGCGGAAAGCACGTACACTTCGCAATCGTTTTCTCGCGGCGGCGGCATTCGCCATGCTGATCGCATCTGCGCCCACGCCGGCGCACGCGGTATCGAAGGAAATCATCGCACTGCAGACGCAGGTGCAGCAACTGCTGGACATGGTGCAGAGGCTGCAGTCCGCGGTGGATTCTCACTTCGGCGTGCTGCAGGCCCTGGCGCAGCAGACAGCCACCGAAGCCACGCAGATGAAGGCCACGGTCACCGATCTGCAGCAGAAGCTGAATGCGCAGAACGAAGCCTTGAACGGCAACGTGAACACCGTCTCCGGGCAGATCCAGTCGCTGAACGATTCCGTGGACGAGTTGAGGTCGCGTCTCGACCGAGCTGCAGACATCGATCAAGAGCTTGCAGAGTCAGTTGCAGAACATTCAGGCTCCGCCGGCGGCCACGACGACTCCCGGCGCAGCGGCTCCCGGCGTTCCGGCTCCCGGCGGCGCGGACAACGCCGCGCCAGGCGGCAGCGACTCAGGTACGGCGCCTGCCGGGGCGCAGGGTCTTCCTGGAACTCCCGCGGCAGCGGCGCCCGCCGCCGCGCAACTGCCCGCGGCCGCACAGGCGCCGCCGCTCGAGCAGACCTTCCGGTCGGGCTTGAGCGACTTCAATGCCGGACGCTACAAGCTGGCGGCCAGCGAGTTTGGCGACGTGGTGCAATACTATCCGCTCGACGATCTGGCCGGCACGGCGCAGTTTTACCTGGGCGAGATCGCATACCAACAAAAGCATTACGCCGACGCCGTGAACGATTACAACGTGGTGCTGGAAGGATTCAGCGGCAACCCCCGAGCGCCCACGGCGGAATTGCACAAGGGGCTGGCGCTGCTGAGCTTGAAAGAGCGGGAAGCCGGAATCCGCGAGCTGCGGCAGCTCATCCAGCGCTACCCCCGGACCCCCGAGGCGACGGACGCGCGCCGAAGGTTGAACGAGATGGGGGTAAGGATTTCGGTACGCTAAAGGCCTACGGCTTTAGGCCATGGCGTGGGGGTCATTGCCGCCGAGGATGAGGCTTTTACGGTGGCGGACGTCGGCGCCCTGGACCCAGAAGATGACATCCTCAGAGATGTTGGTGGCGTGGTCGGCAACGCGCTCCAGGCTGCGGCAGATCATGAGCGCGTTGAGAGCCTGGGGAGCCAGATAGCTCTGCTCTTCCATGACCTTGGTGAGGGCCTTATAGGCGGCGCGGTTCATGGCGTCGACAGCATCGTCCATGGTGAGGACGTGACGGGCGATTTCGGCGTCGGCCTCGATGAACGCTTGCAGGCTCTTGCGCACCATGTCGGCGGCCAGCACGGCCATGCGGGGAATATCGACGGGCAGATCTACAACCGCCATCTGTTCCATTTGGCGGACGCGGTTGCTGATGCTTTTGGCGGCGTCGCCCACGCGCTCCAGGTCGGAGTTGATCTTGATGACCGAAAGGATGAAGCGCAGATCGACGGCCGTGGGCTGCTCCATGGCCAGCAGGTCCAGCGCCGACTGATCGATGTCGCGCTCCATGCGGTTGATGGCGATCTCGGAGCGGCTGACCAGGTCGCAGATGGACAGATCGCGCACCCGGTAGGCCTCAATGGCGCGCTGGATGGCCTGCTCGGCCAGCCCGGCCATCACCAGCAGGTTCTCCTTCAAATCTTCGAGGCTTTGTTGAAAGCGAATACGTGTCATCTAAACCTGCCCGTGATGTAGTCTTCCGTGCGCTTGCCAGATGGGTTGGTGAAGATCTTATGGGTGGAATCGAACCCCACCATGCGCCCGTTGAGGAAGACGTCCGTCTTCCCGGCCGCGCGGGCCGTCTGCTGCTTATTATGCGTCACAATCACGATGGTGTAGCGCAACTTGAGTTGAAAAATCAGGTTCTCGATCTTGGAGGTGGAAACCGGGTCGAGCGCGGAGGCGGGTTCGTCCATCTGGAGAACCTCGGGATCGGCCACCAGGGCGCGGGCGAAGCACAGGCGCTGCTGCCGGCTGCTGGAGAGGCTGGCGCTCCAAAAAGAGTTACCCAGCGCGGTAGATAAGAGCCGGGCGGTTTCGCCGGCCACACGGGCAAAGGCCAGCATACATCCGGTGATGATGCCGGGGAGGCGGTTTTTGCGGTCATGGAGAGCAGGGAGCGCGAGCTGGGAACGCAGCACCAAGTGCCAGGCGATGAGGGCCACGATGGCAAAGATGCTCAATGCGCAAACCACCATCAGCCAGCGAAATCCCGCGCCGGTGGCCGCCGAGTTGCTGCGCGACAACAGGAAGCGGCGCACCGCCGAGGCATCGGGCGCGACCGCGGTCCGCGGGCTCTGGCCCGGCGAAGGGACCGGTCCGGCCGGGGGCTGGGATGGAGCTTGGAAGACACGCATTCCGGGCAGTTTGGCGGTCACATGGAAAAGGCTACCGGGCCGATATGAATAGAAGGTTACAAGCACAGAAAATCAAGCGGATAGCGGAGGAAAAAGCCGTTCGAAATGGAGAATGGCGAGGTTTCGCGCGCCCGGAACGCGCGGAGCAGGCGCCGAGGGTGGGGCGCGATCCGGACCTTGAGGAAAATTGTGGAGAAGAAAATTTCAATTGGAATACGGCATGGTTTGGTCTGCCGCACCCCGGCATTTGGATTCCCCGAAATACGGGAGCCTTGGGATGACGGAAAACGGGACCTACGCCGGAAAAACATGATAAAACTCGATATATGGCCAAAGGAAAGCGTTCGGCGCCAGAAGGGCACGTGAATCTGAAGGCGCTGGCTGCCTACCTGGAGCTTTCCCAGACCACCATCTCTCTGGTTCTGAACAACTCACCCGCGGCACGATCCATTCCCGAGGAAACGCGAAATCGCGTAACCGAGGCGGCCGCACGACTCCACTACCGGCCCAACTACTTTGCGCGTTCTCTGCGGCAAGGCCGGTCAATGAGCGTGGGGGTATTGGCGCCGGACCTGAGCGAAGGGTACTTTACGCGCGTGATGAGCGGCGTGGTGGAGGAGCTGAGCGCGGCCCACTATTTCTACTTCACGGCGTGCCACGACTGGAAGCGGGAGCTGATCGAGCGGTACCCGCGCATGCTGGTGGAACGCGCCGTGGATGGGTTTCTGCTGTTGAATACGCCCGCGGAGCACATCTCCGTGCCTGTGCCGGTGGTGGCCATCTCCGCGCACGGCGCGGCCGGCAATGTAACCGACATCGTCCTGGATCACCATTTGGCGGCGGAGCAGGCGCTTACGCACCTATACGCGCTGGGTCACCGGCGCATCGCGTTCATGCACGGCCCGCACGCCATTCCCGATTCCGAGTTCCGCTGGGAGAGCATTCAGCAGGTGGCGCGCGCGATGGGGGTGAAGGTCGACCCCGCGCTGGTCATTCGCATTGATTCCGCGGGCTGGTCGATGAAGGCCGGCTACCACCCCATGGCGCCCGAGATCGGCTACAAACCCATGCAGGCGCTGCTCGATAAGACGCGCGCCTTCACGGCGGTCTTTTGCTTCAACGATATCTCCGCCATCGGGGCCATCCGCGCCCTGAAAGACGCCGGACTCTCGGTGCCCGGCGACGTTTCCGTGGTGGGCTTTGACGACATTCTGTCCGCGGCTTACTCCACGCCCTCGCTCACCACCGTCCGCCAGCCCTTGGCCCAGATGGGCAAGCTCGGCGCGCAGGTGCTGCTGGAGCGGATCGCCAACCGCGAGAGGGAGTTTCCCGCGGAGATCGTCGTGGAGCCGGAGTTCGTGGTGCGGGAGTCGACGGGGCCGGCGCCAGTTGGCCGTTAAGCGTTCCTCGCCAGTTGGGTATCGAGTCCGCCGCGGCGGATGGTGTTTTCTTATGGAAAACGCCGCTTAGAGCACTTTCGGAAATGGTGTAGACCGGAACCGCGACTGCCGAGTGGATTTGTTCCCAGGAAAAATCAATATCCTCGGTTCTCAATGGTCCAAAGTATTTCCGAAAGTGCCGTAGAGCTCACGTCTTTCTATTCCGCGTTTTCCTCGCCTACCGGCGCTTCGCGCCTTGGACTCGCGGCTGGTGTTCCGCAACCCACGCCAAGAGATCGGACTTCACGAAGCGCAGGTTCGCAATGCCGTGAGCGAGAGGCTTGGGCCGGGAACTCTCACGTTACACGAAATGGCCCGGCTCGCGTCAAGCTCCCGCTTGCCTCTCGGCCATGGCGGAGTAACCATTGTTTGCGCCTCCTCCCTCATCGTCTTCATCTTGCGCGCACTTGATCATGAAGGCTCCACGCATCAATAGCGGCGTGAGGAGGGTCGTAAACAGCACCACGCTGACCATGACGGCGATGTCCGATTGCCTGAAGATGCCGGTGGTGGCGGCCATCGCGGTCACAATCAACCCCACCTCTCCCCTGGAAACCATGCCGCACCCAATACGCAGACTGGGCACCAGCCCCGAGTCCATGCCCAGCGCCGCCCCGCCGCAGCCGATCATCTTGCTGACGACGGCCACCACGCACATCGCAATGAGCAGGGTCCAATGGCCGCCCAGCGCGCGAAAATTGCTCGACAGGCCGATGGAAACGAAGAAGAGCGGAACCAGGAATCCGTGGCCTATAGCGTAAAAGGTGCGCTCGACATGCGCCTTCAGTTTTGAATAGGCAAAGACGTATCCGAGCAGATAGGCGCCGGTGATTCCGGCTACGCTACCCAGCCATTCCGCGCTGATGGCATAGAGGAACACCAGCGCCAGCACGCAGCTAGTAACCGCCTCGTTCACATCCATCTTGCGCAGAAGCCGGATGAAAGGATCGATGCCGCGCGTGGCCGCTCCGTAGGCAACAAAGAAGTACACGGCTACGGCAATCGCGATGAGCGACATCTGCACGAGTAAGGAGTAGTGGGCCGCAAATCGGTAATGCTGCTGCAACCAGAAAGCCAGCGAGGGCGCCAGGCCGAAGGCGCCTTGGCCATTGGCGCTGCACGAGGCGGCCAGAATCGCCAGGACAAACAGGCCCATCACGTCGTCGATGACGGCCGCGCCCAGAATCACCGAGGCCTCGGAGGTGGTCATCTTCCCGGCGTCCATGAGGGTGCGCGCGGAGATGGAAACGCTGGTGGCGGTCAGGGCGCCGCCCAGAAAGCAGGCCGTATTCCAGGGAAGTCCGAGCAGATGCGCCGCGCCCGCACCCATGCAAAACGGCCAGATGACGCCCGAAAGCGCGACCAGGAAAGCGGTTGCGCTGGCCTCGCGCATGCGCTCGATGTCGGTCTCGATGCCCGCGATGAACATGAGCACAAAGCCGCCCAATTGGGCGATCAACAGAAAGCAGGCGGAGGCCGGAGAGCCGCTGAAGAGGCGCATGTGGAGCAAATTGATGCAGCCGGGCCCCGCCAGCACCCCGACCATCAGTTCGCCCAGAATGGGAGGGATGCTGAAGCGCGCGCATACGGCCGCTACGACCTTGGACGCCGGAAGAAGGATGGCGATCAGAAGGGCCAATTGAAGGTCTGCGGGCATTCGGCGTCCTACTCGGGCCTGGCAAGCAGAGGCTTATTGTCTTCGAGCCCCGGTTTGCGGCCCAAGCGAAACATACGGAGGAAGCCGGTGGGGTACCCTCCACGCTCGATTCCTTCCCGCAGCATGGTCCGAATGGTAGCCGCTTGCCGGCGCGCCATCTCCGACTGGATGTCGTTCGACGCCAGCAATTGCGCCTGGTGCGTCTCCTCCGCGGCCTGATTGCAGATGCGCAGGCGCATTAACAACTCGCCAAACTTAAGCCTGGCAATAAAACAATCGGGGGCCTGCTTAACTGCCTCGCGCAGCTCTTCCATCGCCTCCTGCGCTTGCAGATCGACGCAGAGAGCCATCCCCAGCAACACTCTCACTTCGGGCACGTGGGGCGCTAATTCCACGGACTGGCGGAGCTGGGCGATCAGGTTGCCGCGCTCATGCGGCTCCAAAACCCGGGGGTCGCGGAACATGCGCTGCAATTGATTTGAGGCCTGCCGGTTCAGCACGGCGGGCAGAGCGTAAGGGGCAGAGGTTGGTGGCGGAGCGAGGAAGAGTGTCTCCTCGCCGGATGGGGCGCTGTGGAAAAGCTTCTTCATGTCTTTGACTCCAGGGCGCTGGTGACTCATTGATGAAAAAAGCGTGCAGCAAGGCCATGGCAGATACGCCTTGCTGCACAAAGAGAATGTGTAAGCCGAATCAGGCGACCGCCGCTGCTTCGGCAGCCCGCATGAATTCCGGCTCCTGCACAAATACGAACTGCGGATAACCGAGCTGTCCCATCTCCGGAATATCCAGGCCCGCGATTTCGGTTTCGATGGAAACGCGCTGACCCATGATGATATCCAGAATCCAGTTGAGGACGAAGCTGAAGGTGAACACGAAGCCGATCAGCGTCGCGCAGCCCACAATCTGCGCCACCAACTGGCTGGCGTCGCCGTAGAACAGGCCGGTTACGGAGCCTGTAACGCCGTTCCACGATCCGCCATAGTTGCTGGTTCCGTCGGCGAACAATCCCACCGAGAGCACGCCCCACAGTCCGCAGGTTCCGTGGACTGAGATAGCGCCCACGGGATCGTCGACCTTGAGATGGTTTTCGATGTAGGAGCAACTGAGGCAAACCAGCACGCCGGCCACAAAGCCGATGATGGCTGCGCCCATGGTGCTCACGAAGCCGCTGGGCGCGGTGATGGCTACCAGGCCTGCCAGGATTCCGTTGCCGCTCATGGAGGCATCGGGCTTGCCTTTGAACACCCACATGTACAACATGGCGCCGAAGGTGGCCGTGCAGCCCGCCAGCATGGTGTTGACCGCGATCGTGCCGATGCGCAGGCAGCCGGCGGCTGACGCGCCCAGAGTGCTCCCCGGATTGAATCCGAACCACCCGAAGGCGAGAATGAAGCACCCGATCAGGACCGCTGAAATGTCATGCCCGATGATGGCGTTGGCCGATCCATCGCGGTTGAACTTGCCGATGCGCGGACCCACGACCAAAGCCACAGCTAAGGCCGTCACGCCGCCCACCGTGTGGACCACCCCCGATCCGGCGAAGTCGCAATAGCCCTTGCCGAGGCCGAGGTTGGTTCCGAGTTGCGAGAGCCAGCCGCCGCCCCACGCCCAGTTGCCGTAGAGCGGATAGGTGAAGGCACCCATGAACACCGACGAAACGCAAAAGGCGGCAAACTTCCACCGCTCCGCGCAGGCGCCCGTGACGATGGTCAAGGCCGTATCCATGAACACCATCTCGAACAGGAAGATCACCATCACGCCCACATCGTAGGTATGTTTGGCGAGAAACATCCCGTTCTCTCCCCACAGGCCCCAATGCGTGCCGAAGATTGTGATCGCGTGCTCGGTGGCCAATGACTGCAGGCCACCGAGATTGCCGTTGCCGGCAGCACCTCCCATCTGGATGGCGAAGCCTATAAGCCAGTAGGCGAACAACCCGCACGCATAGACCATAAAGTTCATCATGTAGGTGTGGTTTGCATTTTTGACGCGGCAGAGTCCGGCTTCAACAAGAGCAAACCCGGCCTGCATGAACATGACCAGGAATCCAGTGATCAGGGTCCACACGAAGTTGACCGCGATCTTGTTCTGGCCTACCTGGTTGGCCACGTCGCCCAGGGTGACGCCAACCTTGGGGTTGGCGACGGGGACATCGTTGATGGTGCCGGTAATCGACCCGCCGGGATCGCCATTGGCGAGTTGAGCGGTGCTGGGCGCGTTGGCGAGGTCGGTCTTCAGCTCGGCGTTGGCCGCGGTTGGAGCGGCGTCAGCCCGAGCCACGGGTACTGCGCTGGCCATTATTAGAACCGCCAAGGCGCATATCCAAAGTTTTCTCCATGCATTTTTCATCATTCAGGCTCCATAGGTTGGTTGGTGATCGGTCAAATAGCCGGGGAATGGAATTACACCCGCCAGATCGCGCCCTTGCTGGCCGCGGGCGCCAGGACGTAACAGATTCCAATAAACGAAATCGCAAAGCCCAGGATCGACGTCACCATCCGTCCGCCTACGCTGGAGGTCAAATGCAACCCGAAAAGGACCACCAGCCAGCCCAGCAACGTAACCCCCACGCCGGCGAGCTTGTGCACAGCGGCTTGAGCTTTGAATCCAAGCTTGCCTTCGAGGGGCTTGATCTTGAAGAACCCCCAAAGAGAAACAGCGACGGCAATGAAGCCAACTACCAGTGCCAGCTTGCCGACGCCCGTTGTTGAGTATGCAATTCCGGCCATGGCTGCGGTCAGCCCGAACAGGAATAGCGTCAAGTTTCTGCCTTGCGACTTAGATGCCGCCATACGTGTCCTCCTTTGTTTTTTCACCACTTATGAATTAAACTTCCGCTGCCTTCCGGCAGTTACACTTCGCGATGCGGCCGGGTTTTGCCGCTCTCTTCCGGTTGCGATAAGTCACCCCCTTAGGAACAGCCTGCCGAGAACCGACTCATGCGTTCCAAAACTCCTCCCGCCAGAGAAAAGCGGAAACCGCAGAGCTTAGCCTGCATAACTACCGAAGGCACGCGCAAAAGCGTTTCATCCGACCGGTTCACCGTCCCTGTCATCAACAACTCCGGCTCCCCTTGCGCGCTCTCACGGAACATGCGCAGTTCCGCGCTGTTCACACCCGGAAACGACGAGAACACCAGGTTCCGCAGTTGCAAAGCATCTCTGAATGCCTGCAGTGTTTGGTGTTCTTCCATCAGGTGCGCGGGCAAGTCCTTATCCCATAGGTCGGCGGGGCGCATCAGCCAATCGCATTCGACCAGGCCGCCTTTCCACTCCAGTCGCAGCAGGCGCAACGGCTCCCGGGAGAACTCGCCGTGAAGCAACTTGCGGCGCGCCTTGCGCAAAAAACTCGCGGCATTCAGCAGTTCCTTCATGAGCGGCGCAATGCCTCCAGCGCAGGCTTTTGCGTGGGCAGCGCCAGGAACACGATGAACTGCGCGGCCGCGGTCAGCTCGGCGAGCAGCGGTTGGCCCTGCTCGAAGCGCAGCACATAGAGAAGCAGAACCATCGCAAACCACTGCCACCGCGACCGGCGCAGCCGCTCTATGCGATCGCACATCGCGAACAGCCTGCGCGGCGCAAGATCCAAGGATCCCGACGATCCCGCGTGCGCGCGCAGACATGCCACCGCAAAGAAACCTGAAATCAATAGCTCGACCAATAGCGCTTGAGTTCCCACAGTTCCTCCAACAAATACACGGCCACCGCCCCGGGTTTGCTGCGAGAGATGAACCGGAAGGTAAGTCTTGCGGATGACCTATACCGCCATCCGTTCTTGCGTTGGAATGGTGCAAATGCGATTGCGGAGCGCCGCTGTAACTCGCGCGACGCAGGGCTGTCTGCGCTTGCCTAAATGAATCCCGTGTCCCTAACTGAACCTATTTCACGGACGGGATAAGCAAAGACTAGTGGGAATAAGTCACGAATACAACCTATGCTTTGGTATAGGTCGAATCGCGGTAAGTTATAGATATTTCCGATGAATCTTTATTGCATCTTTATTTGGGACGTGGATTCTAGAGTATGCGACGGCAGCTGGGCGCGCTCGCAGAGCTTCACCAGCTCCGCCAGCGAATTTGCGCGCATCTTGTCCATCACGTGCCGCCGGTGCAGCTTGACGGTAATTTCGCTCAGGTTCAGTTCGGCCGCAATTTGCTTGTTCAGCCAGCCTCCCGTGACCATGGCCATCACCTCCCGTTCGCGCGGCGATAAGGTCGCGGCGCGCTCGCGAATCGAGTTGAGGCCGTTTTCCTGCTCGCGGCGGGCGCGGTCGCGGGCGAGCGCTTGTCCGACAGCGTCGAGCAGCTCTTCTTTCTGGAAGGGTTTAGTCAGAAATTCGACGGCCCCGGCCTTCATCACTTTGCGGACCATGGGAACGTCTCCGTGCGCCGTCATGAAGATGACGGGCAAGCCGATGCCCGCTTCCAGCATCTTCTCCTGAAACTCCACGCCGGTCATGCGCGGCAGCCGGACGTCGAGCAGAAGGCATCCCGCCCCTCCCGCCTGCCAGCGTTCGAGAAACTCCTCTGCGGAGCCGTAAGGCTCGGTATTCAAGCCCACGGACTCAAGCAAATTGCACACGCCTTCGCAGATGGCCGCATCGTCGTCCACGATAAACACCGTTTCCCGCGCCTGTTCCGCCGCGTCCGCCGGCTTGGTCATGACCGCACCCTGATCGTGAATTGAAATTTCGCGCCGCCCACGCGTGGCTCTGCCCAAATCCGCCCATCGTGAGCTTCCACAATGCTGCGGCAGATGGCCAGCCCCATTCCCATTCCCAGGGGCTTGGTGGTGAAGAACGGTTCAAACATCCTGGCCGCCGCTTCCGGGGTTAATCCCACCCCATAGTCTTCGACCGCGATGCCAATCTCATCCTCGCTCCGCCGCTCCGAGCGGATCGTCAACTGGCGCGGCTCTCCTGCAGACGTCATGGCGTCCAAGCCATTCATGGCGAGGTTCAGCAACACCTGTTGAATCTGCACAGGATCAAGTTCCGCGAGCGGCAGATCTTGAGCCAGGTCGAGCTCGATCGCTACATTGCGGCGGATGGCCTCGTCGCGCAGGAGGCGCACAAGATCCTCAATCAGGCGGTTTAGATCGC
This sequence comes from uncultured Acidobacteriota bacterium, assembly GCA_963808795.1. Taxonomy (GTDB): domain Bacteria; phylum Acidobacteriota; class Terriglobia; order Terriglobales; family Acidobacteriaceae; genus Telmatobacter. Next base: position 91,560 of record CAWEGL010000008.1, on the reverse strand, counting down.
AGGCCTCCCGCACCTGCGCATTCTTGCGAAACATGGCCCGCACTCGCGCCACGACGGCGCCCGCCCGTGTGCTCTCCTGCACGATCTTATCCGCCGTGGCCGCAGCCTTTTGCAGATTGGCGGGCTCAGACCGCAGCCACTCCCGGCAGGCGTAGGCATGGGTCACCACCGCTGTCAGCGGCTGGTTGAGTTCATGCGCGATCGAAGCCGCCATCTCTCCCATCGTCAAAGCGCGCGAAAGCCGGGAAAATTCATCGTGCGCCATCACCAGCCCCTGTTGCGCCCGGTGCTGTTGTTCGATATCGATATGCACGCCATACCAGCGGGCGATCTTCCCCTCCGTGGAACGTTGCGGAACGCTGCGAATCAGAAACCAGCGATAAACAGCATCGGCTCCGCGTACGCGCGCCTCGGTCTCGAATCCGTTCCCGGTCTCCATCGCGTTTTTACACGTTTGGCGGAACAACCGCTCATCCGCGGGATGAAAGATGCTGAAGAACGGCTCGCCGCGAAGACCTTCGATGTGGCCCCCAAGGTAATCGAGCAGGTGCTGATTGCAATACTCGATTTCGCCGCCGGCGCCGGCGCTCCACATCTGCTGCGGAATGGCCTCTGTCAGCATGCGCAGCCTGCGCTCGCTCTCCTGGATTTCAAGGTTGGATTGCAATAGTTCGGCTGTCCGCTCCTGGACCTTCACCTCCAGTTGGTCGCGCGCGCTGCGGATGGCGTTCTCGCTGCGCTTGCGCGCCGAACTTACCCAACTGACGGCGATGGAGCAGAGGACGAAGGCCACAACGTAGCTCTGCGACCGTTCCGCAATGGTCATGGAGTAAAACGGCGGAATAAAGAAAAAGTCGACGAGCAGGGTGGAAAATGCCAGCGCCAGCAGTCCGGCGGTGAAACCACCGAACCACGCGCTCCCCATCACCGCGCCCAGAAAAAGAAATAGAAATGGATAGATGAACACGTGTTGCAGCGTCAGCGTGCAGAGAAACGCCACGAACACGAAGAATCCCGCAATTGCGCCGGGATTGACGCAATGTTCCATTGTCCACCGCGCGAGCGGGTTGGATTCTTCGGCGTTCATGCTGGAATCATAAACCGTGCTCGAATGGGTAGCCGGCGTCTTATTTCCTCCTTTATACTGCCTGCATCCGGACCTGGACCTGGACACATAGCCAGGCTGCGAGGTTACGGCCCCGCCGGCTCACTTGCCGTGGGACAGCAGGAGCATCGCAATCAGGAAGGCCACGGGAGCCAGCATCAGCGCCGCATATACGGCGATTTTGCGCGGCAGATGCGCCTTTCGCCTCCGCCAAGCCCGCAACTCGGGGCGGTCTTCCACGCCCACCCGGTCCAGGTGCTCCAAATCGTGCACAAAATCGTGGGCTCGCGCATACCGGTTCTTGGGGTCCTTTTCCAGAGCGCGATAGAGAACCTCCTGCAGCTGAGGAGAGATCGCGGGGGCGGCGACGCGGGGCGGAATGGGATGGTTGAGCAGCCTTTCGTTCATCACCTTCAGCGGCGAAGAACCGGTAAACGGCAACTTGCCGGTCAGCATCTCGTACAGGATGACACCCATCGCGTAGATATCGGAGCGGCTCTCGCCCCGTTTGCCTTCCACTTGTTCGGGGGAGATGTAATTTGCTCCGCCGAGTTCGTCGGTCAGGCTGGTATAGGTCACTCGCCGCGAAGTGGCGGCGGCCGCCAAGCCAAAGTCGATGAGTTTCACTCTGTCGCCCGCATCCACCATGATGCATTCCGGGCTCAGAGCGCGGTGCACCACGCCGTTGTCGTGGATGTATTGCAAGGCATCCAGCACCGCAACGGCTATGCGGATGGCGCGATCGGTTGCCATCCTTCCCTCGTTCATAATCTGGCGTAGCGGCTGGCCCTCGCACCACTCCATCACCATATACACGCGCGAGCGCTCCACCTCGGCGTAAACCCGCATCACCCCTGGGTGAGAAAGCTTTTCACCAATGGCCGCCTCGCGCCGGAAACGTTCGAAGAGGACCGGATCTGCTTCCAAGTCAGGATGCGGAACCTTCAGCGCCACTGTCCGTCCGTCGCGCACGTCCACGGCGCGGTAAACCGTAGCCACTCCGCTGCGGGCCACAGCAGCCTCGATGCGGTAAAAGTCGATTTGCGCACCAACTTCTAAACTGTCCCCAAGATCCATTGTTTGCCGCGCTCCCCTTCAGACAGGTCTTTTTATCTTAGCAGCGGCCGTCTAAGGAATCCGTGGTTTTTCCGGGGCATGTTTCACGAATGGCTTTCGCGGCTCGCCGGATTCCCGGGCCCAAACTTGTTGCCGGGCGGCGCTCAGGAACAGGCATCGGTCAGGGGTTTCAACAGATGCGGGCCGTTGCCCAGCAGTTTCGCCACGCGCCAGGCTTTCATTTCTTCCGCAGGCCATGTCCGAAGCAAGTCGATGGGCAGATGCGAGGGCTCAGCCGGCGCAAGCCATCGCTCGTAGTCCTTGGGATCGATGATGAGCGGACACCGGTTGTGAAACGGTTCGAGAAGTTCGTTCGGATCGGTGGTGATAATGCTGAAGCTGTCGAGTACAGCTTGGTTGTTCTTTTCGTCCCGGCCCTTCCATCGGTCCCAGATTCCTCCGAAGGCGAAGAGATGCTCACCGGGGAGCGAAACCGCCCACGGCTTGCTGAGTTTCTTCTTCCGCTCCTCCGTTGTCAGCGGCTCCCATTCGTAGAAAAAGTTGGCGGGGATCAGGCAGCGGCGGTGCTTCCAGGGCTCACGCCACGCACCGCTGGACGAGAGCTTGTCGGAGCGGGCATTGATGGAGCTGAAGTTGGCCTTGGGCATCTTCGACCAATAAGGCACGAGGCCCCACTTCATGAGCGCGAGAACGCGCTCGCCTGTGTCGCCGTCGAGACGAATTGCCGGCTGAAGGCTCTCGGGGGCGATGTTGTAGGACGGCGTGAAGTAGATGTCATTGATCTCGTAATACTCTTCGTCGAAGACATCGGTATTGTGGGTGCGAAACCACTCCGCAATCCGCTGCTTGTCTGCCCGGCGCCCGTATCGGCCACACATAGTTTCGAGTGTAGCCGACGAACAAAATAAACGTATGGATTTCAGTGGTTTGACGCCTGGTTGCACACGGATTGGTGCATACAGGGCTTGCAGACGGCAACCGGAAAGGCGAATATATAGCGAAGATATTCGCCATGCCATCCGCCTCCGCAGTCCGATTGCAGATAGAGACGGCGCTTGCCGCGCGGATTTCTGGCGCGCTGACGCCGGCTCCCAGAGTCGTATGGCCGGTTGCCGCCACGGGGATCGCAGCACTGGATGAGGTGTTGAAAGGCGGGCTGCCGGTTGGGGCAATTACAGAATTGGTGGGCTCGGAGTGCTCGGGGCGGACCTCCGTGGCGCTCAAATTCGTGGCCGGCGTAACGCAGGCGGGAAGGGTGTGCGCGTGGATCGATGTATCGAATGCGCTCGATCCAACCTCGGCCGCAGCGGCGGGCGTGGACCTCAAGTCGGCTATTGTGGGTGCGGTGCGGAGCAACGAGGGAAAGCATGCCGCGCGTAGGGCAGCGCTTTTCATTGCCGGAGAAGTATCTGACTCCCGCGCCGGGGATCAAGGGACTGCACGGCGGGGGCTGCGGCGGGCATCCGCGCGGCGAGGTAAAGGGGTTGGCGCAGGCGGTGAGCGGATTGCTGCGGCCGGAAGCGATTGATCCACGGTGCGCCGAGCCGCAGCGGCGGGAAAGCCAGAGGCCGGATAGCTGGGAAGGGGGTTATGCGCACGTCGCGGCGGGCGGATACCGGCCATCACGTGCAATCAACCCATGGGCGCGGATGGAGCAGGCGCTGCGCGCAACCGATCTGCTGCTACAGGGAGGCGGGTTCAGCGCAATCGTTCTGGATCTGGGGAGCCTGGCGCCGGAGTTGGCGTCGCGGGCGCCGCTCGGGTCCTGGTTCCGCTACCGGGCGGCGGCGGAAAGAACGCAGGCGAGCATGCTGCTGCTGGCGCAGTACGGCTGCGCGAAGAGCGCCGCGGAGCTAACGCTGCGGCTGGAACCAGGCGATGCGCTGAGCGATGAGACGACCGTGTTTACAGGCATGGCGCACAACGTGGAAGTGGCGCGGCGGCGGTTCACGGGCATGGCGGAGAACGTGGTTCTGCTGCGCAAGCCGCCCCAGCGTGCGAATGTGGCGAGCTGGCAGAGCCGCGCGGCATGGGCGGGTGCGCGATGACCCAACCAGCCGAACTCTACGCCTGCCTCTATGCAAAGGAGCTTCCGGCGCAGGCGTTGCTGCGGCTGCGGCCGGAACTCCGGGAGCGGCCTTGCGTGGTGATGGAGGGAGACGCCCCTATCGAACAGGTCTGCTCACGCAACGCGAAATCGCGGCTGCTGGGCATGATGCGCGGCATGACCCGGGCGGAGGTTGACACGTTTCCGGAAGCTGTGGTGCTGCCGCGCTCTTTCAAAGAAGAGGCTTTGGCGCGACAGATTCTGCTCGAATGCGCAGGCGCATTCTCGCCGCGAGTCGAGGAGCGAAGCGAAGGTACGGCCTTCGTTTGCGGGATTGATATTGCAGGAACGGGGAGCCTGTTTGGGCCGCCGGAGACGCTGGCGCAGAGGTTGGTCGAGCGGGTAAAGGCCCTGGGCATCCAGTCTTGCGTGACGGTGAGCGGCAATCTCCATGCGTCGGTTTGCATGGCGAAGGGGTTACAGCCGCGCACTTCTGTCAAGGTGATTCCACAAGGCGGTGAGGCTGCGGCGCTGGCGGAACTGCCGCTCGAGGTTTTGGATCTGACAGAGGAGCAGGCGGAGACCTTTGCCGCGTGGGGCACGCGCACGCTGGGCATGCTGGCGGCGCTGCCCGAAAAGGACCTGATCGCGCGCATGGGACAGGAGGGCGGACGGATTTGGCAACTGGCGCGCGGGGAGCTTCCGCATCTTTTTCAGCCCGTGGAGCCGCCTTTAGCACTGGTGGAGCGGCTGGAGCTCGATTCGCCGGTGGAACTGCTGGACTCGCTGCTCTTTGTGGTGGGAGCGATGCTGGATCAGCTCATCGTACGGGCCAAGGCGCGCATGGTTGCGCTGGCCGCAGTCACCATCACGCTCACTGTCGACGGCGGCGGCACGCACGCGCGGACGGTGCGGCCCGCGCTGCCGGCGAACGACAAGCAGCTCTGGATCAAGCTGCTCCATCTCGATCTGGAGGCGCATCCGCCGCCGGCGGCGGTGTTGGCGATGGGGTTGGAGGCGGAGCCGGGAAGCACGAGCAAGGTGCAGTTGGGGCTGTTTTCGCCGCAACTGCCCGAAGCCTCGCGGCTGGACGTGACGCTGGCGCGCATCCGGGCCATGGTGGGCGAGGAGAACGTAGGGCGCGCCGTGCTCTTGGATGCACATGCGCCGGAGGCATTTCGGATCGAGAACTTCACGGCGCCGGCAGGCGATGCGGAGACGGCTGGGCCAGTGCAGTTGCGCGCTGCGGCGCGCCAACTGCGGCCGGCGGAGAGGATTGCGGTGACGCTTGAAGGGCAAAGACCGGCACGGTTTTCCTTTCGGGAGCGGCGTTATACCGCGGAGCGCGCCTACGGCCCGTGGCTCATTGGGGGGGACTGGTGGCGGCCGGCGTTGTGGGGCCACGAGCAGTGGGACATTGTTGCGCGGGCGGACGATGGGGCTGTGCTGTGCTGTTGTCTTGTCCGCGACCTGATGCAGAACGTGTGGCAGATGGCGGCGCTGTATGACTGAGCGGTATATCGAGCTGCACGCGGCCAGCGCCTTCAGCTTTCTGGAGGGCGGGTCGCAGCCGGAGGCGCTGATGGAGCGCGCGGCCGAGCTGGAGATGGCGGCGATGGCGATTGCCGACCGCAACGGCGTCTACGGCGCGGCGCGGTTTCATACCAGCGGGCAGAGAAACAAGGTCCGCGCGCATATTGGAACAGAGGTAGCTGTTTCAAGCTTTGGAGCGCGGCTGACGCCTCCGGCGTGGCTGCCGCACCGGTGCATCGCAGAGCCTGCGCGGCTAACGCTTTTGTGCGCGACGCGCGAGGGCTACCAGAACCTCTGCCAGATGATCACGCAGTTCAAGATGCGCGAAACAACAAAGGGCGAGGGTGCGGCGGACTTCGACGGCCTCGGCCAGTACGCATCCGGTCTGATCTGTCTCACCGGAGGCGACGAGGGACCGCTGGCCGCGGCGCTCGCGCGTGGCGGCGAAGCAGCGGGCCGCGAAACCGTCGAACAACTGACGCGCATCTTCGGACGCGAGAACGTCTACGTCGAGTTGCAGCGGCACCGTGAGCGCGAGGAAGAGTGGCGGAATCAGGCGGCCATCCGCATTGCGAGCGCGCTGAAGCTCCCCGTTCTGGCGACGAACGGCGTGCGCTATGCCACGGCCTACGACCGCGAGATTCTCGACCTGTTTACCGCGATTCGCAATCACACCGAGCTCGACCGCGCCGGCCGGCTGCTGGCCGTGAACAGCGAGCGCCATATGCGCAGGGCGCGCGAGATGACGGCGCTCTTCGGGGATGTGCGCGGAGCCACCGAAAACACTGTCGAGCTCTCGTCGCGGCTCGGCTTCGAGCTGAGCGATCTGGGCTATGAGTTCCCGCGTTATCCCGTGCCCGAGGGCGAAACGATGGTGAGCTTTCTGCGCAAGCGCGTGGCCGAGGGCGTGGAGCGGCGTTACGGGCCGAAGAACGATAGTGGTTTGATGGAACGCGCAAAAAAGCAGGTGGAACACGAACTGGCGCTGATCGCGAAGCTCGGCTTTGAGGGATATTTCCTGATCGTGTGGGACATGATCCGGTTCTGCAAGCAGAACGGCATCCTGGTTCAGGGCCGGGGCAGCGCGGCCAACTCGGCAGTGTGTTATGCGCTGGAAATTACCGCCATCGATCCGGTGGGGATGGAGCTGCTGTTTGAGCGCTTTCTGAGCGAGAGCCGGGGCGAGTGGCCGGACATCGATCTCGATCTTCCTTCGGAGGCGCAGCGGGAGCAGGCGATTCAGTACGTGTACCAGCGCTATGGCGAGCTGGGCGCGGCGATGACCGCGAACGTGATTACGTATCGCGGCAAGTCGGCGGCGCGCGAGGTGGGCAAGGCGCTGGGCTTTGACCAGGAATCGTTGGGCAGGCTGGCGAGCCTGGTGAGCAGCTGGGAGTGGCGGGGCAAGAACGATACCATGGCGCATTCGTTCGAGAACGCAGGTTTCGACATCCAGCATCCGCGCATCGCCAAGTACCTGGAGCTGTGCATGCGGATTCAGGACCTGCCGCGGCACCTTGGGCAACACTCGGGCGGCATGGTGATCTGCCAGGGGCGGTTGAATCGCGTAGTGCCCTTGGAGCGGGCCTCGATGCCGGGCCGAACCGTGGTGCAGTGGGACAAGGAAGACTGCGCGGATCTCGGCATCATCAAGGTAGACCTGCTGGGCCTGGGCATGATGGCCGTGCTCAAGGACTGCCTGGAGTTGATTCCCAAACACTACGGGGAGCGCGTGGACCTGGCGCAATTGCCGGAGGACGAAGAGATTTACGGCGTATTGCAGAGGGCCGATACAGTAGGGATGTTTCAGATCGAAAGCCGGGCGCAGATGGCCTCTTTGCCGCGAAACCGTCCGGAGCGGTTTTACGATCTTGTGGTGCAGGTGGCGATCATCCGCCCTGGGCCGATTGTGGGCCAGATGATGCATCCGTACATGCGGAGGCGCCAAAAGAAAGAGGCTGTCACCTATCCGCACCCCTCGCTTGAGCCGGTCCTGAAGCGCACGCTCGGCGTGCCGTTGTTTCAGGAGCAGTTGCTGCGCATTGCTATGACGGTGGCCAACTTCACGGGCGCGGAGGCCGAGGAGCTGCGGCGCGCGGTGGGGATGCGGCGCTCCTGGGAGCGGATGAAGAGCCTCGAATCGAAGCTGCGCGCGGGCATGACCGCCAATGGCATCGATGCCCGGACGCAAGACACGATTGTGCAGCACATCAGCTCCTTCGCGCTGTACGGATTTCCCGAGTCGCACGCGGCCAGCTTTGCACTGATTGCGTATGCTTCAGCGTACTTCAAGGTGAAGTACCTGGCCGCGTTTACCTGCGCGATCCTGAACAATCAGCCGATGGGTTTTTACTCGCCGGCGGTGCTGGTGAAGGATGCGCAACGGCACGGTCTGCGGGTGAAACCTATCGACATTCAAGTGTCGGAGTGGGAATGCACGGTGGAGCACGAGCCGGACGGGACGCTGAGCCTGCGCGTGGGGCTGGGTTATGCCAAGGGCCTGCGCAAGCAGGCGGCGGATGCATTGGTTGCCGCGCGGAAGCGGCAGAGCGCATTCCGCTCAGCCGACGATCTGGCCTTGCACGTGCCGGAGCTGAATCGGAAGGAGCTGACACTGCTGGCGCGGATCGGCGCGCTGAACTGGGTAGAGGGAGTTGCGCACCGCCGCGATGCACTGTGGCAGGTGGAGTGGGCAGGCCGGCCTGAGGGGCCGTTGCTGCGCCAGAAGAGCACCTGGTGGTGCGAGGAGGATCGGAGCCTGCCGCTCGCGCAGATGACCGTGGAAGAACGGCTGGTGGCCGACTATGCGGGCACGGGGCTGACGGTGGACAAGCATCCGATGCACTACCGGCGCGCAGAACTGCGGTTGCTGGGGATTCTGTCGTCGGAGAACCTGCGGCACTGCCACGACGGCGAGTTCGTGCGTGCCGCCGGTTGTGTGATCGCACGGCAGCGGCCGGGGACGGCCAAGGGCTTCGTCTTCATCTCGATGGAGGATGAGACGGGGATCACCAATGTGATCGTGACGCCGGACGTCTATGACCGCAACCGCCTCGTGGTAACGCGAAGCAAGTTCCTGGTGGTGGAGGGGCCGCTGCAGAACCAGGATGGAGTGATCCACGTGAAGGCGACACGGCTGGCGCCGCTTGCGGACCGCGGCGTGGATGGGCGGTCGCACGACTTTCATTAAGGCCCCCGGCATGGGCAATGGCGCAACTTGGCAAATAGTGTCTGCTGCGCCCATCCAAGACAACCTGCGGCATTTTCGGAGATGCTGTGGACTGCTGAGAACCGTGGATGTGGATTTTTCTTGGGAAAAAATCCACTCGGCAGCCGCGGTTTCGGTCTACACCATTTCCGAAAATGCTATAGCAAGGGCCAGGACCTCAGCATTCACCCCCAGAAAGAGCTCGACAAGATCCCATGGCTGCTCAACTCAAGACAAAGAAAGTACCTGGGCTGGAAATGCCCCGCTGAACTCTTTCTCCCAGACTTCGACTTCGTGAAATACTACTCCGGGTTCTTTGCGCTTCGAACTTGAAACCGGCCTTTGAAACCAATGCAAAAGAGATCGCAAGAGGAGGCAACGGGTGGTATAGTCACTTGCAGCCGAGATCCAAAATGAAAATTCCGATTAGAATTGGGCTGCGCGGCGCGGCAGGGGCACTGTCAACAGCATGCCTTCTTGCCAGCCTGGGGCTGGTTTACGCGGCTGCACAACAGCCTGCCATCACGGGAGATGCGCGCGTCGATCGACTGCTGGGGCAAATGACGCTGGACGAGAAGATCGCCATGATCCATGGGACGGGAGAAGACGCCTCGACCTACCAGGGCGAGGCCGGATATCTTCCGGGTATTCCGCGGCTGGGCATTCCTCCCATGCGTTTTGCTGACGGCCCTCCCGGAGTGTTGACGCGCGTTCCTTCCCTTGCACCGACGTGTACCATGGGTGTTGCCGCAACCTTCAGCCGTGACGACGCACGCGAAAATGGTGTTGTTATCGGGCGAGAAGCGAGATCGCAGGGCGTGAGCGTGGTGCTTCAGCCCTTCATCAATATCGATCGCGACTACGCGTACGGACGCGGCTACAACACGTTCGGCGAAGACCCATTTCTAACCGGTGAAATGGGGGCGGCCGAGGTCCAGGGGATTCAATCGCAGGGAGTCATGTCGCAAGCCAAGCACTTTATCGCTTACGACACGAATGGCGCCAATGTGTTCGTTGACGGCCAGACGCTGCACGAGGTCTATTTGGCTCCGTTTGCAGCGGCCGTTCAAGCCGGCGTCTCATCGATCATGTGCTCATATAACAAGGTGAATGGGCCGTACTCCTGCGGCAACGCCGGCACGCTGAAAACGATTCTGAAGGGCGAAAACCGCTTTCAGGGTTTTGTCACCTCCGATTGGGGCGCGACGCACGCTACGGACTTCATCAACGACGGACTCGATGTGGAGATGCCGGGTCCTCTGCCCGTTTCTTTTGCGGGGCCGTCGTATTTTGTGAACGGACCAAAGCGCGAACCGGAAGCTGTAAGAGCTGCCGAGGGGCCGGCGTTGAGCGCTGCCGGCCTGCCGGAAGAGCCTGCGCCAAAGGATGTGCATCACGCGCAGGATCCATGGCCCACCACTGATGTGAAGAAACTGGTTGCAGCTGGAGTTGTTTCCGAAGATACCATCACCCAAGCCGCGGGCAGAGTATTGGCGCAGATGGATCGCTTCGGTTTTCTGGACGGCAAGAACAAGCTGGAAGTGACGCCTTCAGATAACGCCGCAAACATCCGGATCCTGGAAAGAACAGCGATTGATTCCGCAGTTCTGCTGAAGAATGAGGGAGATGCTCTGCCGCTAAAGACTGCCGACCTTGAGAATCTGGTCATGATCGGGCCGGGAGCCGGTCAAACGGTTGCTGTAGGCCTGACCGGGGAAAAGGCGGTCGGGTTGCCGGCGCTTGAAGTGGGACCGCTGGCCGCACTTCGGCAATTAGCGGGCAAGACCGCGCACGTGACTTACGCAGTGGCGGACGATATGGAGGGTTCGCCGATTCCGGCGCCATATCTTTCGCATTACGGAGAGCCGGGATTGGAGCGCCGCGTCTTTAATGAGGATGCTGTCTCGATTGACAAACAGATCGACTTTACACGCACGGCCGGCACCGCTCTGGCGGCCAACCGGAGTATCGTGTGGAGCGGCACGCTCACCGTTCCGGAGAGCGGCGAATATAGGCTGCACCTTCAGCTTCTGGGTTGCTACGGAGAGCTCAAGATTGACGACCAGGTGGTGGATAAGAACTGGTTCAATTGGATCCACGGTGAGGTTACGCAGGCGGGTCAGGATAACATTTTCCCTACCATCGACGGGCTCGACAATGTTCGCGCGGCGATGGAACTGACTGCCGGTCCGCACCGCATCAGAGTTGAAGTATTTCCGGATAGTTCGAACAGTCCGATTGAAGTGAGAGTAAACTGGGTTACTCCGCAACAGCAGCGCGAAAACTATCGGGCGGCAATTGAGGCCGCAAAACGCGCCCAGACAGCGATCGTATTTGCATGGAGCCGCACACGTCCGGTCTTTGCTTTGCCTGGCGATCAGGATCGGCTGATTCGCGACATCGCCGCTGTCAACCCCAACACGATTGTGGTGCTCAATGTAAGCCAGCCGGTGGCGCTTCCCTGGCTTGATAAAGTGAAGGCTGTTCTCGAGATGTGGTGGCCTGGCGATGAAGGCGGGCCAGCAACAGCCAAGGTGCTGCTGGGCCAGGCAAATCCCGCTGGGCGCCTGCCGTTTACATGGCCCAAGCGCCTCCAGGATATGCCGGCCTCCGATCCCGCCCATCCCGAGCGAACGGCGGAAGGGGTGAATGGGAAAACCACTTTCAGTGAGGGTGTTCTGGTGGGCTATCGCTGGTTCGATCGCCGGAAAATCGAACCGCTCTTTCCATTCGGCTTTGGATTGTCGTATAGCAAGTTCGCTTACTCCAATGCAAAAGCGGTTGCCGCCGCCGGTGGCGGATTCGATATCTCAGTGGACATTCAAAATACCGGCGCAGTAGCGGGAGACGAAGTTGCGCAGGTGTACGTCGACAAGCCGGCACAGGCGCCAGACGGCGTGCAGTTTGCCGATCGGGTCCTCGCCGGATTTGAACGAGTGAATCTCGCGCCAGGCGAATCGAAGCGCGCAGTCATTCATATCGCGCTACGCCAGCTTCAATATTGGTCCGCCGCGCAACGTCAGTGGGTAACTCCTGCTGGTGCGCGCACATTCGTTGTGGGTGGATCATCGCGCGATCAGAGAGTTGAAGGCCGCCTGATCGTGAAGGCGGATTGATTGAATCAACCGCAAGAGATTATCTCCGCTAGGTACTGCCTGAAGGGATGAACAATGATGAATAGTGAGTCAATCCCACGGGTAAAGTGAGACGCATTATGAAGGCAATGTCACAATCCAACTCAAGGAAGACACGGTTGCTGTACAGGATATTTCTCTACGCGTCGGTTGCGACCCTGGCTGCGGCCCAGACGCAGGACCCGAGTTACGTCCGGACGTGGCCGCCGTCGCCGGAACACCTTACGATGCCGATTTGGCCTGGCGTGGCGCCTGGCGCGCGGGCCAATCAGCCGCCCGAGGCGGACACAACCACAGCCAAGGACGCACTTGTAGGCGGGCGTCCGGTCATTCGCCTGGGCAATGTGTCCACGCCAACCATCACGCTGTACAAGGCGAAGGGAATCAACACCGGCGCGGCGGTAGTGGTGTTTCCGGGAGGCGCATATTTGATTCTTGCTATGGATCTCGAAGGCACCGAGGTCTGCGACTGGCTCACCGCCGAAGGCGTCAACTGTGTGCTGCTCAAATATCGCGTTCCAAGATCCGGGCCGTACCCCAAGAGCCCGGCTGCTCTCCAGGACGCGCAACGGGCCATGCGGCTGGTACGGATGCATGCAGCCGACTGGGGAATTGATCCTTCTCGCGTGGGCGTACTGGGTTTCTCAGCGGGCGGCTTTCTCTCGGCCGCCATCAGCAACTTGTACGATCTGCCGCTTTACCGGCCCATCGATGCCGCGGATAAGCTCAGTTGCCGGCCGGACTTCTCGGTTGTGATTTATCCCGGTTACCTGGCGTTGGCGGAGCAGAACTTTGCTCCGAATCCTGACATTCATCCCACGGCGAATACGCCGCCCACATTTATTCTCCAGGCTGAAGACGATCCTGTGCACGTGGAGAACGCGGTGGACTACTTCATGGAGCTGAAAAAGGCTGGAGTACCCGCAGAGCTGCATGTGTACGCGCAGGGCGGCCATGGCTACGGCTTGCGGCCCACGCAATTGCCCATCACGCACTGGCCAAACCTGGTTGATCGATGGCTGCGAACCATCAAGGTTCTGCCGCCTCAGTGAGGAAACAAAACCGGAACACGGCGCCTACAGTTTCCACGATCGCCGCCGGCCGCGGTCAATCGTTCCGCGCCCGCCGGCACTCGCTCAATACACCACCCGGTAGATCTTTGCTTCAAGCGCCAGTGCATCTTTATCCGCGGAGTGGATGCGCAGATGTATTGGCTCATGGGGGTCCAGGCCGGCAATCTTGATTTCGCCCACGGCCCAGGAAAGTCCGCTCCAGATCACCCTGTCGTAATCCGTCGCTATTGGAAGCGTACGTCCCGCCTGCGTAGCTTCGATGGTAAATATTTTGCCCATGCTTGTGCCGTTAGGTGGAGCGCCGCCATAGGTGCGATGAATGTGGCCGTCCAGAGTGCGCTGGCGCATGATCACGCGCAGCCAACCGCTGGCCGGCGGCAGGATGCTGTTCTCAATGGTATTCGGCGAAGTGGAGCGGAACATGGCTGGGATGCGTTCAATGGAGCGCGGAATCACCACATCCTGCTGGATGCCAAAGTCGTAAGCAGGCGCTGCATACGCGCCGAAGCCCACCATCGCCATCTGCCCGGGACCGAGCGTGATGTGGTCGCCATTCAGCCGCGGAGCGAAGCCCGCGTCACGGAATTGCACCTTGCCGGCGCGCAGGACCGGCTGATCCAGGTTAAGACGCGGCAGCGGAATGGTAGCGATGGTCTGACCCGGGTTGATCACCACGTAGACCGCTCCGCGTGTAGTTATGCCCGCGAATCCGTAGGGTTGAGTGTCCCCCGGAATTCCTCCAAAACTATGAACACGGCCCAGGCCGTCGAGCTCGAGGAATAGCGCTTGCACACGCGCCATCCATCGCGCGTCCGCATTCTGGAACAGTTCCAGGTTGCCATGCACTGTGCACACCCAGCCCCCGCGCGCCATCATCAGCAGATAAGCGCCCTTCCATTCGTGCAGTCCGCGATCGTAAATGGTTCCCGTTTCGCCGGCCATGAAGCTGGTCGGATCGATCCGTTCGAGCGGAAATCCGGCCTGCTCATATCGCCGCACCATGTGATCGCTGTAAATATCCATGGATCGCCAGAAGCTGGACTCCGGCACGTCAGAGGCTCGCGGGTCGCCGGTGTACAACATCTGAAATGCCTCAAGCCAGCGCAGATCGGTGGGATTTCGAAACGGTAGAGGGCTCGCCGTATCGTTCTGATCGCCGCCAAATCCGTTGAATGCAAGAAACACGACATCGGGATTCTTTTGCCTGAAGGCGCGCAGCGCGTTGCGAAAAGCTGTCACGTTGCGTTCGTGAATCTCCGCCTTGGTGAGCCGCGCCGCATCTTCGGGGGTCGCCGCGTCGAAGTTTGTGAAGTCGAACTTGTAGATACGAATGCCACGGTCATACCAGAATTGGAGTACGCTCATGAAGTCGGCGAGATATCCGCCTTCAAAAAGCGACATCGATCCCCCGCTTTTGTCGAGTGAATCCCTCCAGGCCGGTATAGGCTTCAGCATCATGAGCGAGTTGGTTTCAAACCAGAGCCCCGGTTTGATTCCATTTTCCTGGCACTTTTTTATCCAGGCATCCGGCCCATTCGGCCAGTTGGGTTTGCGCCAGGTGCGATAGCCGCCGCCGGGTGCGAACCAGAATGCATCCATCAGATAATAGTCAAAGCGCACGCCCGCTCGCTTCAGCCGAATCATCTCATCCAGCTCACGCATGGCCAGCGCTTCAGTAAGCGGAACATGGTCAGAGAGCTCATCGTAGGCGGACCAATTGTCATACACCGAAATCGGAGCCACCAGCGCGGGCGGGGCCGGCTCGTGCTGAGCAGGCAAAGCGGGAGCACAAATCGCCAAAACTGCCAGAAACGCAGGAATCCATCTACTGATCGGCTTCATCCGTTGCTGCATGTCCTCCTGTTCTTTGCGGGGCGATGACGCCGCCGGCGCGATCGCGGCATAATCCTCGACCGGCGCGTCATTGCGCCGTTTCTGAGTCACCGTCGAAGGGAGAGCAGCTATTGAATGAAAGCGAGAACGCATAGCTCAACTGCCTGCAGTATTTGTTTTCTTTCGGCGCACGACTCTTACGCGATCTTCTTCAGCCACAGATTTCGAAATGAGACTTTGCACGGCACGCCCTCGACTTGCAGTCCAAACAGTCCCGAAACGTTGTTTGACGACGCGGGATCGTCGTCAATCAAAACCGCCATCAGTTGCCCATTCAAGATATGCAGAATCATCGGTCCGCGAGCAACAATCAAGTACTGGTTCCAATCGCCATCTTTCACGATCGCTCCCAACTTTCCGCGATCCGCAATCATAGCGGCCAGCCGAGGAATCTTTCCGGCCAAACAATGCACCACCTGTCCCCGCCACACGATAATGCCGCGTGAGTTGTTCTGCGAATAGAGTTGGCCGGTGTATGCTTTCGCGGTTTCGTCTACCGGATACCAGAAATCAGCTTGCGGGCCGATCATCGACCAGCGCGGATCGCGCAGGCCGCCTGCCTCGCCGGGCGCATTTTTGGTTGGATTCCCGGTACTGCTTCGGTACTGAATGCCGCTTCCGCCGCCTTTCTCTGACTTGATTTCGAGCTTTAGATCGAAGTCCTTGGCCTCTGTTCCGTGGTAGACAAGAAAGGTATTTGGAAAAGTGTGGGGATAGCGGCTCAGCTCGCGTCTCTCCCACGATCAAACCATTTTCGACTCTCCAGATATCGGGGTGGCCATCCCATGCGGTCAGCGTTTTACCGTCGAAGAGCGAGATGTAGCCGGCGTGGTCAGCAAAATCGATCGGATCTGGCTCGATGAAAACTCCACTCCGAAAACCGCCAAGATCCGGCTTGACCTTCAGCAGTTTTTGCCGATCCATTTCCTTCGTGGTTTCCTGTTGCGCTTGCGCAGGCAATATCGACGCTCGAATCGGCTGTGCAGAGTAATTCGGCGCCACCTTGCCTGGAGCAGACGGAGAATCAGCCGTTAGTCCTTCCATATCCACCTTCCCGGTGATGCATGCTTCTACGCATAATCGACGAGCGCCATCCGCACGAGCTTGAAATCTGAAACATGAAAACTGACGTACGATCCGGAGCGCGAAAATTCAATGGCCTTCTGTTCCGGAAGGAGGATAACCTTGCGCACCTTGTGTTCTGCGGACACCTGGACGCGAATGGTCGCAGACACCGGTATGGTGGGAACCTGCATTTGCAAATTGAGCATTCCCACCAGGAAGCGGCTGCGATCCGGTTGATGAAAGAGTGTAATCTCGACGGCCGGGTCGGTATCGGCTTCAAATTTGTAAGGCGGTTCGAGAACTCGCCTGAGCAGGAGTTGAAAGGTGCGGGCGCTAGCTGCGTCGGGGCGTGCCTCCAGCGGGGCGGCGACCCAAACGGATTTGCCCTTGCCAAACCTGCTGATTACCATTCCCGGATCGCTTCCCGCTTGCGCAGCTGGAGGATCGCTCCAGATCTGTGCGAATCGCGTGTTGAGCGCCGTGCCTAGTTCCGGATCGACAAACGGGAGCGTGACAGTTGCCAGCACCTCGGCAGAAGGGTCAGCCTGCGCCTTCACCATGGGGCCGCCGAAAGTCAGGTTTTCCTGCGGCCAGATGGCGTCGTTCAGCGACTTGTCGATCGGAGAGAGATACGTTGTCCGTCCCCCGATCTTGCCAATGTAGCGCACGCCCAGGACGTCACCGAGAAGAAATCTCTGCTCCCCATCGCCGGGAACGCTGACAGAGGATGCGCCGCTGGCATAGATGCTGCCGCCATTCTTCACAAAATTGCGGAAGACTTCGGCTTCATCCTCAGTCATTTCGAGCACGCTTGGCAAAATTACCGCGCGGTACCGGCCAAGTTGGCTGAGTGAGACATTGGTGATAACGCCGAAAGGAATGTGGGCCTCGCGAAGACAGCGAGCTGCTCCTACGGCTGCTTCGCGATGCGGCAATTTTCCGCCCCACATGTTCCTGGACGCTTCGGCCACTGTCAATCCGTTGGAATCGGGATCGTACATCGAGTTCTTGTCGAAATAGATGGCCACATCTGCCAGCATCTCGCCGCCGAGAAATGGCTCGAAAGAATCATGCAGGGCATTGATTTGCGAAAGAAATTCGTAGGCCCGATGATTGAGCGTGCCCGTCAGGTTTGATGGCATCAATCAGCAAGCACGCGGAAGAATGAATCATGGGGATCATCGACTCAAGCGCAAGCTGCTCGTAGGGCTTGGTCGTCTCGAAGTCATTCAGGTTCAAGGTCCGCGAGGTCATGAACTCGAACGGGCGCTCACGCGTCAGACTCTGGTAGGCTTTGCAGACGATGGAAAACTGTGCCGCGCCGCCATAGAAATCGCCGGCCGCGAAGTCGGACGCCTGGTTTTGCTCGAGTGAAACCGCCACCGGCCAAGGCGCGAAAAAAGTTCCGAACTGATGGTACGCCTGGATGGGACGCGTCTGCTTCACAGTCTGAGCTCACTGCACAGTGCGAAATGCGCGCATCCAGCGCTCGCGGCTCTTCTGGAATCTGCGCCAATTCGCATCCCTCCAGTCGACAACGCGTGACGGCTCGGTGTTCTCCTCTTTCCAGTAACGGGCGACGCAATGGTCGGCAATAGCAGATCGTCGGCCAGAAAGTCATATCGAAGAAGATGCTCTCGAAGTCGTAGCCGCCCACCAACTCCTTGACGCAGGCCAGAACGTGATCGCGGTACGGAGAATTGATACAGACGGCTCCCGTCCGCTCATGGCGATCCGCATCCGAATAGTCGGGAGATAGTACCCGCCAGTCGGGATGTTGATCGTAAGCCCAATCGTCGTAGACAAGGCTGTAATAGGCCACGCGGTGCAACCCATGCCTGCGGCATTGCTCCATCACTTCGCCAAAGTAGTCGCGGCCCCTCATGTTGCGGTGCATCTGCCCGATTTTGGTACGCCACAGGCAGAGACCGACGTGCGAGTTGGCGTATTGCATCAATGACTGAAAGCCGGCGCCGGCAATGGTTGAGACATAATCGCCTGCATCGAAGCTCGCCAGAAGCCGGTCGTCCCAATCGGGCACATGCGTGTCTACTAGCAAGCGACGATAAGTCCGCGACGGCCACTCGACCGCGCGGACAGGTATATGTGCGGTTTCATGCAGTTTTGAATCGGAATATGTCTCGACCGCGGAGGAAGGGAGCTGAGCAGCTTGGATCGCATGGCCCGAAAGCGATTGAATCGCCCCGAGTCCGGCGATCTTATTGAAAGTTCGACGATCCATGAATCTCCAAATTAGACTCGCTAGCTTCTCTCGTGGGAAGATCGGGCTCGACGGGTTGACGCCGTCTTGGACGGTGCACCCTCGATTCTGTGCGAAGTGCTCTCACGCTCGCATCAATTTGGCGGGTCCAAATCGCGGGCTGCAGGCTGCGACTAGCGGTAAACAGCAATATCTCGACCTTACATCGCAGTGAATAAGTCCTCATTTGCACTTGCACCGGACATTAGCACCCGAATGGTGACGTGTCAAGAAGTCGCTCGGACAGAGCTGACCTGACCCCGTTTTTCGTCCAGTTCGGGAACTCTGCTAACATTCCGCGGGCACCGCGCGCCAAGGTCTGGCCGAGTGAGACCCTGCCCGTTTCAAAAGGATCCCAAAGACCGCCTTCCTAAACTCCGTCAAATCAAACCTCCCATCGGGAGAACCCGGCCGATGAAAAAGGTGTGGGTTGGGAAACAAGGAGAGTTCGCAACGATTTTGTGCATCCTATCTTCGGACAGTAGTCCTCTTACCCTCGAGGCGTTTAAGGTTATTTGAACCGGAAAACCATTCCAGCGGAGAGACGAAGATGGTTCTGGCGATTATTGGCGTCGTTGGGTAAGTGGGTCTGGAGATAATCCGCTTGCACGGCTCGAATCGCGAAACGGGGAGAGAGATTCATGTTAAGTCCGCCGCCCGCAGCGTAGGCAAATGCATTGGGGTTTGGAAGCGCACCAGCCTCATCTGGAAACAAAGAATCGAAACCGTGCACCCCTCCGACGAGAATCTGCGCAAAGGGGATAAGCCTGCGTGCGCCGCGGTAGGAGTAGCGTGGTCCGAAAAGATAAGAGACCAGGCTCAGGCCCTCATGCGCGGAGTTGATATTGCTCACGTGTTGGCCTGCGAGTTCAGCCACGACGCTGAGTCCGTGAGCGAAGCTGACATTGGCTTCCGCTTTGCCGCCGCTCATCCAAAAGCAGCCGCATCCGCCAACCACTCCATTGGTCCGATCCGCGCTGTAGGCCAACGTGACTTCAAGGGAAGCGCGAGTCGTGGTGGGCGGCGCTTGAGCCCACGCGCGCAGTGCCAGACAGCACATGGCGGCAAGCAACGCGCGTGATCGAGTGTTCATCCTGTCTCCTACTCCACGATCAGATTGAACGTGGTCGACTGCTGCGCGGTTCCACTGGTCGCGGTAAGAGTCACCGAGTAGGTTTGTGGAGACTGGTTGAAGAAGCCACTCCCGCCGCAGGCAATTATCCCCGCGAGTGCGATGAACGGCAGGAGCGCGAGCAAAACAAACCAGCCGCCCCGGCGCAGCCTGCGGCGCACCGGCCCGAGGCCCAGCAGCGGCACCAGCAGCAGCGCGAACATGAGCGGCACGGCCTTCCCAGGCGCCTGCCCGGGCTCGCGGACGCTCGCAAACGAAGCCGCGGTCAGCGTTACAGTGACGGTGACCGGATTGCTGCCCAGCGTCACCGCAGAGGGATTGAACGTCGCTGTCACACCTGCCGGCAAGCCGGTCACGACGAAATCGACGGTGCCGTTGAAGGCCCCGTTGGCCGGCGCCAACGTGAAGGTGAAACTGGTGCTTTGCCCGGGCCACAAATCCACGTTGGCAGGCGGAGCAACCTGAAACTGAAAGTCGATTACCGTCAAGCTCTCGGGCGCTGAAGCAGAAGGCAGGAAATTCGCATCGCCCGAATAGGTTGCAATGAAGCAATTGTTGTATATATCCCCCGCCAGGTTGGTTGCGGTCCAATCGGCGACGCCGTTGACGAGGTCGATAGGTCCGGAGTTGATCGACTGCCCGGGAGCATAATCCAGGCAAGTAAATGTCACCGTGCCAGTGGGCGTGCCCGATCCCACAGCAGGCGTGACCCTCGCGGCAAATGTCACAGGCTCGCCGTAGGAGGCGGGTGACGGTGAAATGACGAGCGTAGTCGTGGTTGTGGCCTTGCATGCAACTGCTACGCTGGTGACATTGGCGGAATACACCGTGCCCGACCCGCCGCTGACCGTGCAGGTTTCACCGGACGGCTGCGCGCCAATGGTGACGTCGTATGCCGCTCCCGTGGCCAAAGCTGTCGCAAAAGTAAATGCGCCGTTGGCCGTGATGGTCAGCGAGTCCGCGCCGTTGTCGAGCAGAGTCAGCGAAACGCCGCTGCTCAAGCCGGAGACTGTGCCGCCGATGGTATAGGCGAGGGTGACCACGGGCGTATCAGTGACTGTGATGGTTTCCGGATCGCTCACATCGACGAGTTGGACCTGTGTCATGCTGTCGTTCACGGTGATGGTCTCGGGGTCGTTAATGGTGATGGGCCCCAAAGCGCTGTTGATGGTAAGCGCGCAATTCTGTGTCGTCATGTCGCCCAGCGAATCGGTGACCTGCACCGTGAAGGCGGCTGCGGTTTCAGTGGCATTGGGCGTGCCTGTGATTGTGCCCGACGGCGACAGCGTGAGCCCTACGGCAGAGAGCGCGGTTCCCGCAATTACGGTAAATGTGTAGCCGCTGCCGCTGCCGCCGCTGGCCGTGAGCGTTTGCGAATATGGCGCTCCCACATTTCCCGCGGGCAGCGTGGCAGGAGCGATTGAGAGCGCAGGATTGATGGTGAGATGGTATGTCATCGTCGTGACGTTACCGAGAGAATCCACTACGTCGACGGTGAAGGCCGCTGCAGTTTCAGGCGCTGAGGGATTGCCCGAGATGACGCCGGCGGACGACAGAGTGAGTCCGACGGCCGAGAGCGCTGTGCCGGAAGTGACGCCCCACTGGTAGTTAGAGCCGCTGCCGCCGGTCGCAGTAAGGGTCTGCGAGTAGCTAACGCCTACGATTCCCAAGGGTAGCGTGGCGGGGCCGATGGAGAGCGCCGGGTAAATGGTAAGCGTAAAGCTTTGTGTTACCGTGTCGCCCTGCGAATCGGTGACCTTGACCATGAGAGCAGCAGCAGTTTCCGATCCCGTTGGCGTGCCTGAAATCACACCCGCGGGCGATAGCGTGAGGCCCACGGCGGAGAGCGCCGTTCCCGCGGTTACAGCAAACGTGTAACTGCTGCCGCTGCCGCCGGTCGCAGTCAACGTTTGCGAATAATTACCGCCCACAATCCCTGCCGCTAGCGTGGCGGGGCCGATGGAAAGCGCGGGGTAGACAACGAGTTGGATCTGGATTGAGTTGGAGTTGTAATTCAGGTCGCCTGCGTAACTGAGCGTTACGGTGTATGTTCCCGTTGGTAATGTGCCGGGTACAGGAATGGTGGCGTTTCCATTCGCAACCAGGAGCGATCCGGGGCCGAAGGCGTTGCCGCTCACGCTATAGCTCAGGCCGCCTGTGGGATCGGCGATCCCGCTCCCGGTGTATTGTCCGGCGATCGTCACCGGGATCGATCCTGCCGTACCGGCCTGCAGCCTTACCGTTCCCGGAGCGCCCAGCGTGACCGCAGCTTTGTTCACCACCACTGCCGAGGTAGCGCTGGTCAGCGCGCTCGCCGCAAAGTTTGTGTCGCCCAGATACTGCGCCGCGTAAGTGTGGCTGCCCACTGTGGGCACATTTACGGTGTAACTGGCGGCCGCGCCGGCTACGGTGGAGTTAGGCGTGAGAGCAGTGGCGCCATCGTAGAAGGCTACCGATCCCGTCGGAGTAGTAGTGAGCACGCTCGCTGGACTGATGGAGGCGTTGATGGTCACCATCTGCCCATAGACGAGGGAGACGCCGGAGGGGATCACGGTGAGAGTCGTTGCGGCCTGCAAGTTTGTCAGAGAGAAAGTGGCCGGCGTGCTTACTCCCGAAACGGCGGCGCTCACCTGATAGGCGGAACCGCTGGCAATGCCGTTCGCCGTCGCCGTTACGCTGGTGGTGCCGTCACTGGCAGTCGGCGCCGCGGACGAAAAGCTTGCGCTCGCGCCGGAAGTTGGACCAGTGAATGTCACGGTTGCTCCGGAGACAGGATTGCCGCTGGAATCGGTCACTTTGACCATCAGTGGGTTCGCAAACGACGTGCCAATGGTCGCGCTCTGGCCGCCGCCGGAGACAGCGGCAATCGCGCTCGCAGGCACTGTTGTAGCCGTTGCGAACTCAGTGACGAAGGCATAATCGTCGCAGTAGGGAGGGCTGCTGGAATCGAGCGTGCACAAGGATTGCAAAGCGCCCGATGTCGTGGGGAAAGTCGCGGAAGTCGTCTGACCAGTCAGCCACGCATTTTCGCTGCCATCGACGGCAATGCCCAACCCCAAGGTTGGATTCAGTTCGAGAGTCGCGGCGCCAAGATATGTGGAATACACAAGCGAGCTGCTGCCAGACAATTCCGTGTTGAGGATGGAAAGGTAGGCCTCCGATCCGCAGTCGCTGGTCGATGAGCAGAGGTTGCCGGCGTACGGCCATACTTCTTGGAAGCTGCTCAAGAATGCGTCCGAGGTCACGGGAAAATAATTGCTTGTGGTCACGCCGGTCAGATACGCGTTGCCTGAAGAATCGGCCGCGACCGAACCGCCAAATGTATAGCCGTTGACCGCTCCGATGGGACTGGCGTTGTAACCGCCCAGGAATCCGAGATATGCAAGCGTGCCTCCGCCCGGAGCGACCTTCGCCAAAAACTCAAAGGAGATGCTGTCCGGGCAGATCATGTATTCGGAACCGCAGGTGACCGGCGGGCCCAGATTGGTAGGTCCGGCCCCGGCGCTCAGGCCGTTGGTGAATACAGTTGAGTCGGTCGAGCCAGCGATGTACGCATTCCCCGCGGCATCAAGCGCGATCCCAATCTGCTGATCTTCTCCATTGCTCAAAATGATGCCGTTGCCTAGAAAGGTGGAATAGATCAGGGCCGTTCCGGTCGGATTCAGCTCGCTGACGAAGGCATCGATATCGCTGCAGTTCGGCGGCGTAGACGAATAGCCCGTCGAACTGGAGCAGGATGGTTGCAGCACCCCGGTGGTGGTGGGGAAGTCCGTCGAACCTGTCGCGCCAGTCACATAGGCGTCGAAGTTCGCGTCCACCGCTATGCCGGTGGCGTAATCGCCTCCGTGCCCGCCGAGCAGCGTGGAATACACAAGGCTCGATCCGTCAGGGCTCAGTTTGGTGACGGTGGCTTCCGCGGTGCAGCCGGTGCTCCAACAGGCGGTCTGGATCGTGCCTGAAGTTGTCGGGAAACTAAGCTCGTTTGTTGCGGCTGCAACGTAAGCGCTGCCCTGGGTGTCCACGGCAATACTGAGACCATAAAGGGTCCCGGTTGAAGGAAACGCGGGCCCCAATTGTGCCGCGTAGGTAATGCCCGAGCCATCGGCTGTCAGCTTGATGACAGTAAGTCCCGCGCCATTGGCGTAGGCCCCGCTCGTCGCGACGTAGTAGGGGTCGACTCCGCCAAGATAGGCGGAATAGTTTGAATCGACGGCAATGGCGCCGGCGCCGAAGCCAAAAGGAAGAAACGATGTGTAGACCAGACTCGAGCCGCCGGTGCTGAACTTCGATACGAAGGTGAGCGGCTGACCGGTTCCCCCCGTTCCGGTCGGGGTGGGGAAGTCCGTAGCGGTGGTTTCGCCGGTGACGTATGCATTCCCCAACGAATCGACCGCAATGGCCTGACCGTAACTGTTGGGGGCGTTGCCGCCACTTACGCCGCCTCCCAGATAAGTGGAATAGCTGATGCTGGGGTCGATGACCAGCGGCCGCGAGCGGTCATATGCTCCGAGTTCAAAGCCAATGCGATGCCGGCTACGCATCACAAATCTGCCCGGGATCTCGCGCCGCTCTCCGGCAATCTGCTGGTAGACGGCCGGCTTGCCCAGCGTGACTTCGCCGCCGCGTCCGTGCTTGCCAACACCAAGCACGATGTTGCCGTCGCCGTCGAGGCGCAGCGGGCGGCCGCCGACGATATCGAGGGCGATTTTCGATGCATTCGCGCCAGGAACTACTTCAAAGTCGAATTCCAGACGGCCCGGATTGCCGTGGAAGACGGCGTTCACGCCGGGGTAGAGATTCCGGTAGTCAACCTGCGAGTAATTTGGGATGCCGGTATGCCAGGTGCTGCGGTCGCTCGTGAGAAAGTAGTTGGTTTTGCCGGGCAGTTCGTCCTGGCCGGAGACTTCCGCGCTGGAATCGGCGCCCTCGAAGCGGAGGCGAAGCGCCGAGGCGCGGGGCTTGGCGTTCGCTTGGCCGGAGCGCGCCGGCGGCGCGAATGCAAAGACGGCCTCCTGCTGGGTGAGAAAGAGCGTGTAGCCGGGTCCGCGCGAGAGAAACTTGACGCGTGCATCGGTCTGGCCGCGATTGGCTTCGAAACTCAACGGCAGCCTGGCAAAATTACTTGCCGCTCTCACGTGAACGGCGGCGGCAGCCCTCGCATCATTGCCGGAGGGCTTCGCGCTCGCGGGCGCTATCAAACTCCCCTGCGCGTGGGCCGCGCAGCCGAAGAGAAGCAGGGCTACTGCGGCCAGTGACCAGCGCAGGAGTCCGTGCGCCGGTTCGGTCAACCATGCGGGCGCCGCATGTGCCCCACGAATTGTCCTTGGCCGCCTACCCATCCCGCTTCCTCCTCGCCTCATCGCGCGCCGCATGGAGTTGCCGATCGCGGGGTTACTGGAAGCTGAGGGTGACGGTGACGTTCACCGACTGGCCGTTATTCACCGGAACCGGATTCGGGTCGGTGCCCACTCCGTCCAGGTTTCGCGAGGTGAATGTGAAGTCACTAAAGGAGGCGCCGGCGTTGAAGCACTGGGCGGATGTGTCCGTCGGTGCGCAGGCGAAGGCGTCCGTTTCTACGTACCCGATCTGGCTTGGAGCACGGGATTGGGGGAAGATGTCGGGCACTATAAAAGTGCCGGCCAGCGTGAGCGTGGAGCCGGTGATCAAACCCTGGCTCACTGAGACCACGGGAGGGGTGACGGTGAGCCCGGTGAAGCATGTAAAACTCCCGCCGGTTCCTCCCGAAGCATCCCGAATGCACGAGGCGGACGCCGCCGAATTCGCCGGGGCGAGGAAAAAGGCTGGCAAGGAGCCCCCCGGGGTCAGGAAGACAGACCAACTGCCCGCTGTAATAGCCCCTCCCAGCAACGCCGCGAGCACGCCCCCTCCATTGTTGCCCGCTGTTGTGGCCAGGGAATTCTCGAATTCGCGGTGCGCTGCGAGGCTGCCGTCGGGATTCCTCACCTCGATGACCCAGTGGCCGTGAACCTTGATGCCCTCTTGCGGTCCACCGGCTGGTTTCGCGGAGGTGCTCTCCGCCTGGACGCGGCCCGGCGCGGCGCCTACCGCAGCCTGCGCGAGTGCGGGGAGGGCAGCCGCCTGCATCCCAGGAGCGGGCGCGGCATTTGCCTGAGCAGGCCCGGCTTGGCCGTGAGCGGCAGCGGGCAGATTCAGGCACAGGAGCGCGGTACATCCCAAGGCGAACGGGAGGAAACCGCGCAACGCACGAGAGAACCTTTGGCGAAAGAAGAAGCTGCAAATTTGAGTTTGCATGGGGAAGCGCTCCTCAACAAGGGATGGCGCGGGCCGAGGGTGATTCCCCGCGCCTCGTTGCTCCAGAAGCTAACGGCGCCTCCGCTCCGGGTCAATGGACGGAATCTTAATTCTGGCTGAAATGAATCTGACCGGGTAAATCGCTGATTTAGATGGCGTAAATGGCAAATTTATTGAACTGAAATTTTACTTGTGCTATCGTAGAGCCATTCTTAACTGGTTTTTTCCCCGCAATTGAGCATATCCCGGCGAAGTTTCAAGACCATGGCAACCGCGTCGTCCATTAGAACGGGTTACCGTTTCGGCCGCTTTTCCCTGGATCTCCGCTCCGGAGACCTGAGCAAAAACGGCCGTCCCATCCGCTTGCAGGAAAAACCTCGCAATGTGCTGATCACCCTAGCGCAGCGGCCAGGAGAACTTATTTCCCGGACGGAGCTGCACGAACGCCTGTGGCCCGGGGACACGTTTGTGGACTTCGAGAATGGCTTGAACGCCGCCATGAGCAAACTGCGCGAGGTCCTGGGAGACGATACCCAGTCGCCCCGCTACATCGAGACCGTGCGCGGGCGAGGGTATCGCTTTATTGCCAAAGTCGAGGTGACTCCCGTGACCGCAACCGCCCTGCCCGTGCGAGCAGGAGCCGCGGAGAGACACGCGGAGATCGTGAGTTTGCCGGGAATTGCACGGCTTGCCCCGCCGGCGAAAGACGCCGCAACGGGCAAGCCACGCCGCTGGGAGATGGCCGGTGCGATTCTCATTGCCTGCCTGTTGGCAGGGGCCGCCATTGCCCTCACAATGCGATGGCGCGCCGCCCATGCACCCAGGATTTCCATTGCTGTGCTTCCTTTCACGAATATGACCGGCGACGCCTCGCGCGACTACATTTCGAGCGGCATCACTGAAGAGCTGATAGCGCGGCTCGGACGCCTGGCGCCGAATCGGCTGCGAGTGATCGCGCCCACCTCCGCAGAAACCTATCTGAACTCGACCAAGCCGGAGCAGCAGATCGCTCGGGAGCTGAATGTGCAGTATCTAATAGAAGGCAGCCTGCAACAACAGGGAGACAATATTCGCGTGGCCGCGCAACTGGTGCGCGCAGCGGACCAATCGCGCCTCTGGGCCAATGTTTACGAGGGCGATCTCAGCAACCAATTCGAGTTTGAGGCCAGCGTCGCCGAGGACGTGGGTCATGCGCTGTCGCTCGATGTTCCGTCACTTGCCCATGCGGAATACAAGCCCGACAAGTACGAGGCCCACGACGCATACCTGAAGGGGCTGTATTTTCTCTCCCAGCGGTCGAAGCAGGGATTTGAGCAAGCGATCGAGAGCTTTGGAGACGCCGTGGCGATTGATCCAAAGTACGCCCCGGCATACGCGCAACTCGCCGCCACGTACAGCTTGATGGGTCAATACAATTGGATGAGTCCGGCCAACGCCCGCAGCCAGGCCTGGGGGGCGGCAAAGCAGGCTCTTTCGCTCGATCCCTCAGAGGCTGAGGCGCACGCCGCGCTGGGCTTTACACTCTGGTTCTACGAGTGGGATGTGGCCACCGCTGAAAATGAGTTCCGCAAGGCGATTTCTCTGGAGCCGGAAAATGTGGACGCCCGCCACTGGTACGAACAAATGCTGATGACCGCGGGACGTTTTCCAGAGGCGGAGCAACAGATGCGGGCCGCGCTGGAGGTGGATCCCCGTTCACCGATCCTGCGCACGAACCTAGGATGGCTGTACTACTACGAGGGCAAGTTTCCTCAAGCCATCGAGCAGCTTCAGTCCGTGGTGAAGGAGAATCCGGACTTTCTGACGGCCCATTACAAACTCTGGTACGCATACTCCACCATGGGAGACGAGACACACGCATGGCAGGAATTTCAATGGGTGACTCATTCCATCACAAATCCCGCGCACGAGCGGGACATCGTGGGCGCATATCGGAGCAGAGGGTACGCCGGGGCGCTCAGGGAGCTCGCCGCTGGAGACGATGCGGAGTATTACGGAAGCAAGGTGGATGGGGCGCGCTGCATGATGTTTGCGGGAGATCATGAGGGGGCTCTTCGCTTTCTGGAACGCGCCTATCAGGAACACGAAGGCTGGCTGATCTATGCGCCAGCCGATCCTGCGTTTGCCGCTTTCCGAGCCGATCCACGATTTCAGCAAATCGTTGCACGGACTCAAAGAAACTGACTGCTAGGCTTCTGACCGTGTGATTTCGCACCCGACGAATGCCATCTCCCAGGTCCCAAAATTGGGGCATAGAGCGACCCAATTTGATACAAGTCCAAACGGTCCGAGACCTAGTTGATACCGAGCAACGCGGCGCGATGGACTTGGCAAACTGAACATTCCATTGAACCCCGTGTCGACAATGAGAGTCAGGAGCAGGGAGGGTTACGGCAGATCTGCTTTCGGGACAGCGTTTGGCCGGCGCCACTGCTGATTTTGCGGATCACACTGCGTTAAGTACCGGGATGCCGGCTAGTGTATCAAGGCCATCAATTCTTGATCGTTGCGAGAGTGGGATTCACATCGCCATATAAGCCATTGCAAATGAAATAGTTGCTAAATCACATCGACAAAATACACCCAAAAGTACACCCTTAAAGAATTGGCTGGGTTTCCAGATGACCTGACCCCCTGAATTCGCCCAGTTTGGAAGACGAATCGACGAGACAGGAGCACATTTGCGCCGGAATGAGCTCAAGCGTGCGGCCCGCCATTAGCGAAGAAACGCGGCGATCAGTTCCGGCATCTTTGGGAGGGCTCATTTCTTACGTCATTATCTCCTGATCGGCCCAATCAAGCGGCTTGTGAATGCCCAGCTTCAAGTGGATGCCAACCGGTTTTCCTTCCGGCAAATGCAGCTCGCAGTTGGCTGTGCCGCGCTCAAGAGGCTCCGCCAACACTCCTGCGGGCGCGGTGATCTCTTCGATCCCGTAGCGGGCGATCAGTGTGACGTCCTGCTTGCGGGACGAGGTTACCGTCAATTCCACGGTTCTGGCGTCCATGTCCCACGCCAGCTTGTTGATTCGGGCAAAGGTGCGGGCCAGCATTCCGTCGATCGAACCCTTGACGAGCGACTCGGGAAGAGCGGGAAGCACTTCGATCACGCCGGGGCGCGAGTACAGCAAGCATCTCCATGACGATCGCGGGAATTCCGCCCTGCGCATCCGGCACAGGCACGGCATAAGGATCGCGCGAACAGCGCAGCGCGGTGCTGACGTAGCCCTGCTCCATCAATTGCCGCAGTTGGACGTCCGACGATGACATTGTCTTTGAGCCGCGCCCCCACCAGTGCGCGATGGCAGCGGGCAAAAGCAGGCAAAGTTTCGCCCGCGACCGCGGTGGCTAAAGTATCGAACGTGCGCCTCCGGCCGGCGATCTCCGCGGCTCGAGCCAGTTGCGGCGTGCGGTCCGGATCGATCTCATCGCCCGGCCAAGCGCCGTAGAGATGGGAGACGTGCCGATGGTTGTAATGCTCTTCGAGCGTGGGCCAGGCCCATTCCTTCAGGGTGCCGTCCAGTTCGAGCAGGTAGGGCGGCATCTTGGCCAGCATCGCCTTCCATTTCGGCACGCTGTCGGCGTCGATGCCCAGAATCTCCGAAGCCTGGATCAAATTGGTCAGCACTTCCCGGCACACCGCGATGTCCATGGTGGCATTGATCAGCGCGGGTCCCGACGGGTCCGTGCTGCGGGGCACGTTTTCCGGCGAGATGGAGGGGACGAACATATAGTTTCCATTTTCGTCAGTGGCCGTCAGGAAATCCTCGTAGAACAGCGCCAGGTCTTTATAGGCCGGCACCACGCGATGGCGGAGAAATTCCTCGTCGCCGGTGACCAGGTAATGGTCCCAGAACTGGCGCAGGTACCAGCCTCCGGCGGAGATCCAGTAGGGCCAAATTCCGATTCCGGAGCTGCTGGTGTAGTAGAAATTGACGCCGATACCCTTGTCTGGAAAGAGGGGATACGAAGCGCCGCGAAAACCGAAGATGTTTTTGGCGTTGGCCCGGCAATCCGGGGCCAGGCTCTCCATCCAGTTGAAGTAGGCCTCCATGCCTTCCCGCAGGCCGCCCTGCACAGCACCCGCCGTTTGCAGGTCGATGGCGCCGTTGACTTCGGCTGCGATGCTGGGGTACTTGCCGCTGTTGAGGATGAACCAATGGCGGCCCATTTCGAAGATCTTCTCCAGCAACGCGGGCGAGAAATCCGGCCGCGACCGCTGATCGGTCAGCAGCTCCTCCGTAGACATGCCGTATTGCGAGGCGCCGCCGAAATCCACGGTGACGCGGTTGAGCATCTCCGACTGAACCTCACGGTGCCGCTCCAGCAGCGCCGGATAGTCCGGGGTGAGTTGTTCCACCGCCTGCCGCAAGGCTTCCACCTTGTCGTCGCTGTAGTCGGGGAAATATTCAATGCGCGTGAGCAGCATCACGGATGACGCATTCTCGACCACCAGCGCGTCGCCATCCATGCGGGCCGATCCGCCGTTGCGCACCACGCGAACCACGCCGGCGTAGCCGCTGTTGTCCACGGAGGGATCCAAACGGCACTTGTAAATCAGCCGCTGCTCGTTCGACGTCCTGCCGAACGTCGCTGGCTTCGACACCCTTCGCGGGTGCTACTTGAGTATGATTGCCGACGGGGCGAATGCTGCCCGGTCGGGTGCTGTGGAGTTGATTCCAGCGTGGCTGCCCCAATCCATCCCGGAAACCATGCTCCACTCCGCGGACTTCTGCAATGAGATTCGCACATTCACTGGCTGACCCGCCGGGGCGGTGAGCCACTGAACCACGACGTTGTCAGGCCGGGAAGTGAAAGTCTGACGAACCCAGTCGCCGCGCTCGTCCGTCCAGTGAACTTTCAACTCGCTGCTCTCGAAATCGACCGTGCGGAGATAGTCCTTGACCGACGCGGTTTTCGGAAAATCGAGCTGCATCAGGAACGCCGGGACGGTGAGGTGCGGCTCGGTGTCCTGCTTGATCGGGCTGTCATTCATGCGCTGGAGAGCGAGCGTCATGGCTTCGCGGTCTTTTCCGTCCAGCACCATTTGCCGCACTTGCGGAAAAATGTCCGCGACATTGGGAGCCTCCAAGGGCCTCTTCCACGGCATGAGCAGGCTTTCGTGGTGGAAAAGGATCTGCTCGGCGTAGGGATCGCCCATCAGCTCGATGGTCATGGCTCCATTGCCGGAGGTGAGACTCTCGCTGACCAGGTCGCCGGGCGCGATGCTGCAAAAGCCTCGCTGCGGCACAATCTTCCGCCTGACCCGTTCCGCCAGCGGCATGGGTGAGACCGGATACGATCGCGCGGGAGCCGGCGGCTTGGGCAGGAATGGATCCCCTTGCACGCGGTGAAGATATTCAGCCGGACGATTGTCCGTCAGCGGCGCTCCTGTTTGTTCCGATGTATTTTGGGGATCACTTTCGGCCGCAGCGAGCGCCGGCGATATTTCCAGAGAGCCCACCAGGCCGGCAGCGGCCGCGCTTGTCTTCAGAAAATCTCTGCGCTTCATCATTTCCTCTCGTGGTCTGTTGTTCAGGGGCATCAAGCGACCCAATTGACCCAATCCAACGGGTTGCGCCGTCCGAGCTTCAAATGAACCTCCACCGGTTTTCCTTCCGGCAAGTGCAGGCCGCAGGCGGCCTTGCCGGACTGCGGCTTCGCCGCCAAAGCTCCGGAAGAGGCGGAAATCGCTTCGATGCCATGCCGGGCAATCAACGTGACGTCCTGCTTTCTGACCGAGGTGATCGTCAAATCCACGGTGCGGGCGTTCATGTCCCAGGCCAATTTGTTGAGCCGGGCAAAGGTGCGAAGCAGCATTCCGTTGATCGAGCCTTTCACCAGCGACGGAGGAAGGGCCGGAAGCACCTCGATGACGCCGGGGCGCGAGTAGGCCAGCATTTCCATCATGATGGTTGGAATCCCGCCTTGCGCATCCGGCATGGGTCCGGCGTAGGGGTCGTGAGAACAGCGAAGCGTCGCGCCGACGTTGCCCTCTTCAATCAGTTGCCGCAGTTCGCTGTCCACCATGTAGCTGTCTTTGAGCCGCGCCCCGACCAAAGCGCGATGGCAGCGGCCATGAGCGGCCAGCCGCTCCGGAATGCGGTGCCGGTCGGCGATCAGCGCGGCCTTTGCCAGTTGCGGCGTGCGGTCCGGATCAATTTCGTCGCCCGGCCAGGCGCCGTAGAGATGAGAGATGTGGCGATGAACATAACGCTCTCGCAGCGTCGGCCAGGCCCATTCCTTCATGGCGCCGTCCGGTTCGAGCAGGTGGGGCGGCAACTTGGCCAGCATCGCCTTCCATTTCGGCACGCTGTCGGCCTCGATGCCCAGCAGCTCGCAAGCCTCGACCAGATTGCCCAGGACTTCTCGGCACACCGAAATGTCCATGCTGGTGTTAATCACCGCCATGCAGGCAGGGTTCAGGTTGCCGGGATTGTTCTCCGGCGAGAAGGAGGGGACGAAGATGTAATTCCCATTGTTGTCAGTGACGGTCAGGAAGTCCTCGTAAAACAGCGCCAGATCTTTATAAGCCGGCACCACGCGATTGCGGAGGAAATCCAGGTCGCCGGTGACGAGATAGTGGTCCCAGAACGGGCGCACGCACCAGCCACCGGCGGAAAGCCAATAGGGATGCGGCCAGATCTCCCCGGTCGAAGCAGCGTAGTCGAAATGGGTATCGACGCCCGACTCTTTGGTCGGCGTGAGGGCATAATGGGCGCCGCGCATCCCGAAGATGTTCTTTGCATTCGTGCGGTAGTCCGGGTAGAGGCTTTCCATCCAGTTGAAGTAGGCCTCCATGCCTTCCCGGTGATCGCCCTGCACACCCGGAGCAATCTGCAGGTTGATGTTGGCGTTGGTCTCGGCCTGCATGCTGCAATACTTGCCGCTGGTAAGGATGAACCAGTAGCGGCACATCTCGAATAACTTCTCGAGAAAAGCGGCCGAATAGCCCGGGCTCGACCGCTGATCGGAGAGAAGCTCCTCGGAAGACATGGCATATTGCGAGGCGCCTCCGAAATCCACGGTGACGCGGTTGAGCATCTCCGACTGGACCTTCCGCGCCCGCTCCAGCAGCGCCGGATAGTCCGGGGTGAGTTGTTCCACCGCCTGCCGCAGCGCTTCCACCTGCTCCTCGCTGTAATCGGGAAAAGCTTCAATGCGCGTAAGCAGCATCACGGACGACGCATTCTCGACCACCAGCGTGTTGCCATCCATGCGGGCCGAGCCGCCGTCGCGGACCACGCGGGTCACGCCGGCGTAGCCGCTGTTGTTCACCGAGGGATCCAAAACGCCCTTGAAGATCAGCCGCTGCTCGTTGAAGTCCTGGTGGAATTCGGCTTGTGCGCCCCTTCCGCGTCCGCCGAAGAAGCCCGGGGTGCGCGGCGTCTCGCCGCTTAACGGCGCTCCCAGTCCGCCGCCGCCGAAGCCTCCCATTCCGCCGAACATACCACCGCCGGACCTCTCGAGCGCGATCCGAACATTCAGGGATTGCCCTTTGGGGGCGGTGAGCCATTGGACCACGACATTGTCGGGCCGCGAGGCAAAGATCCGGCGCACCCATTCGCCGCGCTCGTCAGTCCAGTGAACCTGCAATTCGGTGCTTTCGAAATCTACCGTGCGGAGATAATCCTTGACCGAGGCGGTTTTCGGATAATTCAGGCGCATCGAGAATGCCGGGCCTCCGCCGAACCCACCTCCCGCCGGCATTGGGCTCTTATGCCATTCCTCGTAAGCGAATTGCGCAGCTTCGTGGTATTTTCCGTCCAGAATCATTTGCCGCACCTGCGGGAAAATACCCGCGATGTTGGGCGCCTCGAAGTGCTTTTGCGGCATGAACACGCTTTCGTGATGGAAAACGATCTGCTCAGAGTATGGATCGCAGAGCATGTCGATGTTTATTGGTCCATTGCCGGAGATGAGAAGCGCATCACTGGAGGGTGCGATGCTGCAGAAGCCGCGCCGCGGGACAATGCCGCGCCGCAGCCGTTCCTCGAGGGGCATGGGCGAAACGGAGGTTCCGGGCGGAAGATACGATGCCTTGAAGGCCGGCGGCTTGGGCAAATACTCATCTGCCCGCGCGCGGCGCAGATATTGAGCGGAGCGGATCTCCTGGGACGCCGTTCCCGCTTGCCTTTGAGGCTGAGATAGCTTCTGCGCGCCGCTTTGCCCGGCCACGAGCGGGACGATTAGATTCGGCGAATTTGCCAGGCTGGCAATGATGGCGCCTTTCTTCAAGAAATCCCTGCGTTTCATCTTTTCCCTCCCTTAACTTTCGTTGTTTGGGGAGATTCCCGGCAAATTGAACATCGCCCAACTTTCCAGAACGGCATTTGCGATCTCGACGCCATCGATTTTCAGGTTGGTGAGATCTGCGCACGACAGCCCGCCTTGAGCGCCGGGTGCAAGCGCCGCGCACGAAAATGCCAGGGCGAAGATCAAGTACGTTTCATTTCTCACGGTTGAACCTTCACGGCCGTCTCTTCGCCGTCGTAGTTGATGACTTGATCGGGCATCGCGGTCGCAGCTTCGCCCACGCCATGGCCGTTCCTGACGAGGACGACGTTGAACCGCATGGCCGCGGGCATGCCGGGATAAGAGCCCTGGCGCGGGCCGATGGTCAGCGTGGAGGTCGAGTCATCCCAGTGAATGGGTATGATTTCGTGCTCCCCTTTCTGGTAGGCATAGCCGTCGCCGGAGTCTTTATAAAGGTTGAAAGAACCGTTGGCGCCGGGGTATATCCTGAGCTCGATGGGGCCGGCCGGAGCCTGGCTGGCGTACTGAATCTCCGGTCCCATGGGGATGATGGAGCCAGCGCGCACAAAGAGGGGAATGCGGTCCATCGGCGCAGCGGCGTCAAGCTTGCGCGCGCCCTGAAGCGATTCTCCGGACCAGAAGTTATACCACGCGGGGCTTTGCGGCAGGTAGAGTTCCCTGCTGGTTGCGTCCTGCTCCAGAACCGGAGCGACCATCAGGGCCGGGCCGAACATGAACTGATCGCCAATGTCCCAGGTGCGGGGATCGGAGCGGAAGTCCATCACCAGCGGGCGCATGATGGTGTAGTCGCCGCTGGTCACTTTCCAGGCCAGCGAATAGATGTAGGGCATCAGCCGGTAGCGGAGCTGGTCGTACTTGACCAGGATGGATTCGACCTTGGGGTAAGTCCAGAACTCGTTTTCCGGGCGATGGCCGTGGCTGCGGAAGATGGGGCAAAACACCCCGTATTCGAGCCAGCGGGCGTAGAGCTGCTGATAGCCGGGCAATTGCGCGCGGAAGTCGATGGGCGGCACATAGCCGCCGATGTCGGTGGTCCAATAGGGATAGCCGGAGAGCATGAAGTTGAGGCCGGCGCGCACCTGGTGCTGCAGCGCCCACCAGGTGCTGTAAACGTCGCCGGACCAGACCGTCGCGCCCACACGCTGCTGACCGATGAAGGCCGAGCGCGTGAGCAGGAAGACGCGCTTGCTTTGGGTGGTGGCTTTCCAGTGGTTCTGCACGCCGAGCGTGTGCATGAAGGGGTAGATATTAGTGTACTCGGCGCCGGGGCCGATGTAGAGGGTCTTGTCTTTCAAGATGGCGTCGCCCCCGTGGGGAAAGTATTCTTCCGGTTCGGCGCTATCCAGCCAGAAGGCGTCCCAGCCCTGCGCGAGTAGCGGGCCCACGAGATTCTTCCAGTAAAAATCGCGCGCCGCGGGATTGGTGGCGTCATAGACGTGCGCGCCGGGAATGTCCCAGTGGTGCGCGACCATGATTTTGTAGTTTTCTGCCTCGGGACTCATCAAGCCCCAGACGGAGATCATGGCGTGGACGTGCATTTGATGGAGCTTTTCCAGGCTGCCGGGCACGTCGTGGTAGTTGGAGTTGAAAACGGGATCGCCCTCGTTCTTCCACCAGAACCAGTCCTGCACCATGACGTCGAGGGGAATCTGATCGGCGCGATAGCGGCTGGCGATGCCGATGATCTGGTCGAGCGAGGTGTAGCGGTCCTTGGACTGGAAGTAGCCGTAGGCCCACTTGGGCAGCATGGGCGTGTGGCCGGTCATGGTGCGGTACTGATGGAGGATACTGTCGAAGCCCGGGCCGTAGATGAAGTAGTAGTCGATGGAGCGGCAGGCCAGAGACCGGAAAGCGAGAAGCTGCGGGAAGCGGTTGTCGACGTATGTCAACGATGCGGTGTTCCAGAGTATGGCATAGCCTTGGGTGGAAAGCAGAAGTGGAATGGCGACGTCGGTATTGTTCTGGGCCAGCTCGACGGTGGCACCACGGTAGTTGAACAGGCCGCTCTGGTGCTGGCCGAGACCGTAAAAGGCCTCCGTGGCGTCGGGAGAGAAGCGGTCGGTCACGTGGTAGTAGGTCTGACCGTCAATCTGTTCCGGCTTGTAGGTGCGCGGAACGGCGTAGCCTTCGCGCAGCAGAGGGCTGCCATCCGCCTGCTCGAAGATAACGCTTCCTGCGCGGAGCGAGAACTCGACGCGGATGGCCGCGGTGGTCAGCGACGCCGTCCTTCCGTCGTTGGCGAACTGAAACTTCGCGCCGGGGCAAGATTCGGACGGCGAAAGCATCCAGGGCCTGGGCGAGGTGTCCGGCACGCCGTCAGGCGTAGTGACAACGTGAATTATCGAATCGCTACAGAAGGTCAGATCGACGGTCTCGGGGCCAACGGTCGCGTGCAGGCCGGCCGCGGTCTGCTCCACGGCAACCGGAGGCATTTGCGGGCCGGACTGGCCGGGTATCTGCGCATAGCCGATCCCGGACGCAAATGCGGCGATGGCTACCAAGGCGAAAAGCGCCCGGCGAGTCAACGCGGCACGCGAGGCATAGTTTCCATTCATAGCCAGAGCCGCGCCAGGGTTTCTGGGAAGATCGCGTAGCCTGGTGCCCACCGTTTCATTGATGCGACGCCGCCGATCCACGAAAGATGCCCAGAATAGCCCTGGACGAAGATCGTGAGCGGAGCGGATCTCTTCCGGCGCCGTTCCCGCTTGCCTTTGAGGCTGGGATGGCGTCTGCGCGCCGCTT
Organism: uncultured Acidobacteriota bacterium; assembly: GCA_963808795.1. Lineage (GTDB taxonomy): Bacteria > Acidobacteriota > Terriglobia > Terriglobales > Acidobacteriaceae > Telmatobacter. Next base: position 54,744 of record CAWEGL010000008.1, on the reverse strand, counting down.
TGCCCGGCCATGTGCGGGACGTTCAAATTGGGCGAACCCGCCAGGCCGGCAGTCATAGCGCCCTTGCCGTTCTTCAGGAAATCTCTGGGTTTCATGTTCCCCTCACTCGATTTACTTCCCAACAAGGGCTTCAGAATCCGCTCTCGCTGACTTTGTATTTTAGCAACCTGTCACCTCACTCACGGCCGGGCAATCCTGCGCCATACCATGGCGTTGGATTCCGAAGTGTGCGTATTGACGGGATCAAGCACGCGCACGCCAATGCAAGTGAGGGCATAGGTGCAGGCACCAGTCGCAGCAGGCGATAGGGACTCACTGCCGGTGGTGTTCTGCGCGTCGCTCCATGCCCCACTAATGTGGTGAATCAGAAGTTCGCAAGAAAAAGTACCAGTCCTCCGAGTCATTTTATCGCTTTAGAAAGTAAATCGGCCCGCAACCTGCAGGATTCGGGGGCTGTTGGCCTGGGCCGTAATCCAGCCGAATGTCGAGTTGTTGAGCCCGGTGTTCGGGGTAGCGAACTGCAGGCGGTTGAAGAGGTTGAAGGCTTCCACCCGGAAGGTGAGCGTCGTTTTTTCGTGAACGGGAATTCTCTTGAACAGCGCCATATCCCAGTTGGCCACGCCCGGCGTGCGCAGGGTGTTGTCGGTGCGCGACTCATCTCCGTAGAGGAAAAGGCCGGGCTGGATGAAGCAGGCCGTGTTCAAATACGTGCTCGTGGACCCTGCCCCGCCCAGCCGGTTATAAATGGAACCGCTAATTTTCTTCGCGCATCCGGCAACCACGTTCGGTCTTTGCGTGCCCTGAAACACGTCGCCCAGGGCAGGATCGTTGGACACACTGAACCCCAGCGGAAAGCCTTCCTGGAAGGTGGTGATGCCATCCAGTCCCCAGCCGCCGATCAGCCCGTTGGCTACCCCGGAGAGATTGGGGAGCAATAACTGACCCTTGCCAATTGGCAGCGTGTAGACATAGCTGACCACCAGGCTCTGCCGCAAGTCGAAGCTGGAGAGCGAGTCCTCGCCCTTAAGGTTATTGTAGTCTTGGAAGCCGGCCACGCCGCCACCTACCGTATCCAGCTAGGTGGTCACGGTTTCGGCATTGGTCATCTGCTTGCCGAAGGTGTAGGAAGCCAGGATTTTTTCGCCGGTGGAGATGCGCTTCTGCACTGTCATTTGCAACGCGTTGTAGTCGCTGATGCCCACGTAATTACCGGCGGCGCCTCCGATGCCGCTGTACTCCGGGTAGGGCCGCAAAAGCTGGTTTTCCGTTATTGTCGGCTCTTCCAGAGACCCCTGTGTAATGTACGGGAAGTACGGGTTGGTCTTCTGTTGGAAAAGGAAACAGCTTCCGAAGTTGCCGCTGGAGCAGTTGGGATCGGCGGCTGCCTGCGCAACCACGCTGTCGGGGAGCGGATTCCATCCTGGCCCGGCGATGGGAAGGTGATCGCCTTTCAATCCGACGTAAGCCGCCGTCACCGCTATGCCTTTGGGGAATTCGTGCTCGACGGCGACGTTCCACTGATAGGTTTCGCCGTTGGGTTCGCTGGCCAGATTCGCCTGGGTGCCGCCGCCCAGCAGAAGCTGCTGGTAGCTCGAATTGCGATGCGGCGGCGATCCAAGGCCGTTCGGAAACGGATTGTCCAGCGTGTTGTCCTTGGTGTACACGCCGTTTTGGTAGTTATTCGGCGTCTCCTCTCCATTGATCGAACTCACCGCAGCATTGGTTATACTGTCGACGCCGGCGTGGAGAGGCAGCCCGCCAAAATAAAGGTCTTCCGGGACGACGAACTTGCCCCAGCCTGCCCGAACCACCGTGTTATTGGTCACGCGGTAGGCAGCGCCCAGGCGCGGCGACCAGTCGTCCCAGTTCTCGGTGTAGGTGCCGGCATTAGGATGCTGCGAGGTGCCGACCAAGTCGAAAGCTCCCGGGACGCTAAGTCCCGTGTCGCTGAGGAGAACGGGATTGGTTTCGGTGGGGTCGAAGGTATCGTTCCAGCCATGGCCAGCGAGGAACACGCCGGGAACCTCGTAGCGAAGGCCCAAGTTGAGCGTCAGCTTGTTGGTGGGCACCCAGCTATCTTGCGCGAAGTAGCCCTGATAGTAAATCCTCTGGAAGACCGGCGGTGTAATATCCACACTTGCCCCTCCAAAAAGAGTGCCCATATAGCCCGTTTCCATCGAGGCAAGCGGGTTACCGGATACGCCAGGGTTGCCGACACTCGAAGCAGTCATTGTGCTGTCGAATACAAAGGCGCCGCCGGGAAAATTGGTCTGATAGTAGTTCAAATCGTACCGGCGCAGGTCAAGGCCGAACTTGAAGGTGTGCTTCTTCCAGATTTTCTGGTAGGTTGCGGAGATGGCATAGTCGTTGCTCATGCCAAGGATCAAACCGGCCGCGCCTTGGGTATAACTGATTGGCCCGATCAAGAGCACCTCCGGAACGCCGTTGGATGGCGTGAAACCATTGAGCGCGGCAAAGTTCATGTACGACGGAAAACCGAACTCCGTGGCCGGGTTAAAACCCAGAAATGGAGGCGTGCGGATATAGTTCCAGTTCAGGTAGGAGAGGTGCACATCGAGGATGGAATTGGGGTTGAAGACATACGTGTCGCCGACGACGGCCTGCTGGGTGGTGAAGTCATCGGGCTGGACGTTATTGTCGCCCAAGCCGTTACCCCAGGGGTGGGCAGATATAGTCTTTGATTTCCACCAGGTGTAGCGCTCGAAGGCGGTCTGCTTGGAGCTGAGGTTCTGATCGCCGCGAAAAGTGAGTTGATCGTTGCTTCCACCGGCGGTGGAAAGGAGCGCGAAGTTGTCCACCGGACCCCAGGGAGTCATCGAGCCGGCCACGTTGGGCTTTGCGAAAACTGGGAATGCGAGCATGTTTGTGGCGACTGCGCTCAATCGGCTGGGAGGGATGACGTTTGCGTGCCCGTCATACGAGAACTGCTGCCGGGTGGGCGCGGTTCCGTTTTGCTGCGCCGCGGTGCAGGCCGGGTTGCCGTTATAACCGCATGTGGTGGTCGGATCGTAAATTCCCGCGGGATAGGCAGACGAAGTCGCATGCGTACTCACCTGTACCTGAACCTGAAATACCTGCGGTGGGAAAGGTCCCAACGGGCACGGTAGCCAGAACCGGTTGGCCGTAGGTCAACCGAAAACCCTCGTAGTCGCCGAAGAAAAAGAGTTTATTGTGCTTGATGGGGCCGCCGAGATTGGCGCCAAACTGGTTCTGGTGCCATGTCTGTCTGCCCTCGCCCTCTCGATTGGCAAAGAAATTATTGGCGTCAAACACGGTGTTGCGCACGTACTCGTAAGCTTCGCCGTGAAAGGCATTGGTGCCGGACTTAGTACTCATGTTGACGATGCCGCCGTTGTACATGCCGAATTTGGCGGTGTTGTTGTGGGTCTGGACGTTGAATTCCTGGATGGAATCGTGATCCATAATCAGTACGACGTTGTCGCCGTAAGACGTATTCACCGGAGCACCGTCCACCAGCACCGCGCCCTGATTGGCGTCGCCGCCGCTGAACTCGTAGTTGCCGCCCGCAAACACGTTCAGGCCGCTCAGGTTCGTGGAGGCAGTGCCCGTGCCGGTAGCGTTGCCCAGGGGTACGACGCCCGGCACCAGCGCGACCAGCCCCAGCACGTTGCGGCCGTTGAGCGGCAGGGTCTCCACCGCCTGGCCTTCCACTACCTGGCCCAGCGACGCGCTGTCGGTTTGCAGGATCGGCGGAGCCGCGGTGACGATGACCTGCTGGGTCGATGAGCCGATTTGCATTGTCACGTTGACGCGGGCCTGCTGGTCAACAAGCACGTCGATGGGACTGCGGGAAAAGTGCTTGAAGCCGTGCGCGTCGACATCGATCCTGTAGTCTCCGCGCGGCAGCGAAAGAATCTCGTAGTTGCCTTGACCGTCGGTTGTGGCCGTTCGCTTTTCGCCCGTCCCTAAGTTTGTGACGGTAACCGTGCCTCCCTGCAGCACGGCGCCTGTGCGGTCGCTTACGGTGCCAACGATGGCGCCGAAGATGTTTTGCGCGTGCGCGGAAACGGCTAAGAGTAAAACGCTTGCGAGAAGCACTGCGAGCGTTCCCGGTGCAGCTTTGGAAAGCGTCCAAAGGACACTCAGGCAGCTCAAGACCATTCCACGACAACTTCTTGCAGGGCCGCTAAGCCGGGCACTGCACTTCAGAGCATTCTTGCACATGAACGTCATAACGCCTCCTCATTTTGGGAATTCAAACCTTTATTTGCAATAGGTCAATAGCCTCTGCTTAGGTAGAATGATTGTGGTGGGGTTCAGGGAGAAAGAGCGGGGAAGGCTATGGAAAAGACGGGCAACGTTTCCCGTTTTTCCACAGTACGGATTACTGCCGTTGCGGCGAGCACTGTGCACTCGTTTGACCTTTTCTCCGGGATTCGCCCACTCAAAGCCCGGAAGCGCCCTTCTTTTTAATCATCATTACCTTGCGCGGTGAATCCCTTGTACGGTCAGTACCGTATTGTCTAGGTGGCTAACAGTTTGTGACGTTAATGCGTTGCCCCAAACATGCCACAAGTATCAGAATCTAATATGCTTAATGCGATGCCTTTGGCGGGCGTTAGAGCCTGCTTGACGCGAGTTATAGAGCTGATCTACGCTTGGGCGGATGCTTGGCAACAAGGCGAAGGGTTTCGGGTAAACATGCGGGGCGCACTCACGGATTTGTGGGGAGCTTCACAGCGTCACTCAAAAGAGGCTGCATTTCGAACCGGAGTCCCGCCTTCAGCTCCGATCGAAGGCGATGTTCGGCGGAGAGTGGCAATCGGTATGCATAGCGGACCGGCGACCGATCAACGGTCATGCTCGAGCGAGGTCAGTAAATGAATCACTTGGAATTAGAGGCCGCAGGGACGCAGTTTGGTCTTCAAGATAAAAATCAGAGCGCCGCGATTCTCGACTAACTGACGCGGATCCAAGACAGCCACGCATTCCGCAACAGCGACCGCGCGAAGCAATTCCTTTCCTATGTGGTCGAACATACTGTCGGTGGTCATACCGAGCTCTTGAAGGAGCGTTCGATTGGGGTGGACCTTTTTCATCGTCCTCCCAGCTACATTACAGCCGAGGACTCGATTTTCCGAGTCCAAGCTGCTGACGTCAGAAAACGGTTGCGTCAGTATTACATGGAGGAAGCGCCAGCACCCGAAGTTCGAATTGAAATTCCCGTCGGCTCCTATATTCCCAAATTTCACTGGAGGCCTTCACCGGACGCCGTGCCCCCGCCGGACAGGACCCTGGTCGTGGAGCGAAACGCGCCGCGACCAAAGCTCCCCGCTTGGGGAACTGCGGCGGCTGTGACTGTTTTGGTAGTCATCGGAATTGCTGCGGCAATCAGGATAGGAGTGCGCGCTCAACAGAAATCCGCGCTTGAGGATTTCTGGGCGCCGATTTTCAAAACCGGGGGACCGGTTTTGACTTGCCTCCCATCTCCCGTGGCTTCCGTTTTCGGCGCGAATTTCGAAACCAAACCTCGCGCAGACGTCTTAGTGGGTAAGGATAATGCTTACGTCGCCATAGACCTGACGGAGCTCTTTGCCCGGATTCATAAATCAAGCCAAGTCCGAATCGGGCGCGATTTTACCTACGATGATCTGCGGAATTCGCCCGCTGTTTTGATCGGAGCCTACGATAATCCGTGGACTATGCGCATAACCTCTGAACTGCCTATTACCTTCCGGAATCAAGGCAGCCAGTACTGGATTGAAGAGCGAGCGAGCCCCAATCGAATCTGGCGGTCTGCAGAGGACGGGGGCGGCACTATGGATTTTGCAATCGTGGCGCGGCTGGTAAATTCAGAGACCTGCCAGTTCCTGGTAATTCTGGGCGGGTTGGGCATGGTTGGGACCCAGGCAACGGGAAGCTTCGTTTCTAGTCAAGACGATCTCGAAGCCGCGCTTCGAACAGCTCCCGCAGGTTGGCAAAGAAAAAACCTCGAGATGGTCATTGAATCCGACGTGATCGACGGCTCCGCATCACCTCCGCGCGTCCTGGCTGTGAAGACATGGTAGGTGAGTGCCCTTCATTTCCCTCCAGTCAGCAGCCGTCCAGGCGGGATGGATGCAAACCTGCAAGGCATCGGGAACAACAGCGTGACGCAGCCCTGGGGAAAAGCCGCTTGTCACGGAGTTACTCAGTGCGGTAATTCCTGCGAGCCGAAAACCGGATTCCATCTCTCCATGGTCGGCGTTGTAGCGGCCCCCAGCTTCGCCACCCGACACATAATCGTGATCGTTTATGACGCACCACACTGGCTCTCGCCTATTTCATGTAGCCCATTTCCCGGTAATAACGGGCGGCGCCGGGATCGAGCGGGACGTCGCACGCCTTCCAAGCATTATGAATGTTGTAGGAAAAGTCCTGATTGGTCCATTGCAGCAGGTCCTGATGCTGGTCCATGGCCCGGGCCACGTCGTAGGCGAAACTGTCGGGGACATCGGCCCGGGTATAGATCACCGTTCCGTCGCGCACCACTGTGGCGATGGGCAGTTCGATCCCGCGCAGCAACCCGACCGGTATGGTTCCCCGGCGGATTTCGGGCTCTTGCGCCAGCTTGGCCAGCAACGGGCCGGGAAGCTGCATGTAATTCAGATCGAACTTCTGGCTTACCTCGTTCAAGACTCTAAACTCCGGCGCGGTGGTCATGAAGCCTCCGTGAATGATGATGTCGAAATTGGAGAGATCGGGCTGCGCCTGACTGACATAGCCTCCGGCGCCGGTGATCGATTTCACGGAAAGCCCGTAGTAAGCCAGAATGGCTCTCGTCATCGGGTCGTTGGGTGCGGCAAAGATCCTCACGGGCCATCGCCTTTGCCGGATCTGTGAGAAGTCCGTAATGCCCGTGTCAGCCCTTGCCGCCACGATCAGGTACCACGGCGACTGGATGTTGGCTATCAAGCGAAGGTTGCTCATCGGCTTATCATGAGCGTAAATGCCTGTTCCATGGTAGGCGCTGCACAGGAACTGCAACGCGGTGGCGCCGAAGTCCACCGGCCCAAGCCCTGGAGCGTTGGGCGGAGCCATGGCGACCGGGACCGCGGGGTCTTTCCGGTAGGGCGGCGACAGCTCGGCTTTGGATACGATCTCCGGAGCCGCGGCCGCGTTGCAGTTATGGCAAATCTGCACGTCGTAGCCGTAAAGCTGCATCGCTTCTTTCACCACTTGGCCCATCGCACCCCATGGGCAAAGCCTGCACGCCCCGCCAAAGACGGGCCTCTTGGCGATGATCCCGCTGCTGTAGACAGCGCCTGTCTGCGCTCCTATCGGGCTCATCATCGCCAGCACCAGCGCGATCACGCTAAGAAACTTCGCCATGGCGCCTCCCCTCGCTGTTCCGGATCGATTTGAATCGGTTTCCTCAGAGGCCCCAGAATACTACTACTGGGACAAAAGGGAACAGCACGCGCGAAGTCGATGGAGGACAATTCACGAACCTCGCCTTAGTCATTCGTCAATGGTTTCGGGCTTGCCATATTTGCGCGCCTCACTTTCGTTGGCGAATCTGGAGCGGGATGCACCACCTTTGCCACGCCTCTGCTTTTGTGGCTAAAGCGGGGTCGCACGACCTTCAATCCTCCGCGCTCAACGTGGCCATCAACTCCTCGACACTCGCACTTGGTCACCGCCAACGGCGCGCTGGCCCCCACCCCGGCGTTCCGATGACCATCACCGCCATCATTGCCTGCCATAAGTCTGCGAGTGTTCATCGGGTACTCTTCATAGCCTGGGCCGGCAGGTCCGATCCGAACCGCGCGCCTGCCGGAGTTCGGCGCCAGGCAAAGTAGGCATCCAGCGCCTTCAGGCCCGATTCGCTGGGAACCGGTCCGGTGTACGCCTTGCCGCCGGAAAAGTACATCAGGACAGGGTCTTGATCGCTGAATGCAGGCCAGTTAGGAACTCCAGGCCCGTTGGGGTTCCCGTACTTCGCAAAGTTCGTCCAGTAGGTCGCCATATCTTCTGAGACCGCTAAGTCCGCCTCCGCCGGCTTGCCTGTGGGACCGCTGCGCAGATATTCGAAGACATAGGGCACCTCGCTTCCGTGCGGCGAACCATAGCCGGCGCGCGGCGAATCTGCAGGATAGTCGGGGTGCTGATCGAAGTAGCAAAAGTAGACCTTCGAGTGACCGATGCTCGACTCCAGCCGCGCCCAGCTCCACGTGCCCCAACCGAAGGCAGCGTCACGAGTTAGGTCGCGCGCCGTCTTGGCCACCGTGGTTTTGCCCGCAGGGTACGCCCTCAGCAGGCTGTCGGCAAACTTGCTGTACCGCGCCCGCGCGCTGTCGATGTATTGCTGCGGCGTATGGTAGTGCGTGAAAGTTGCGCCTTCATCCGAGTTGTAGCCAATCAGGATGGGCGTGTCGTTGAACTCCCCTGTTTCGTAGAGCTTGTACTGGTCGCCGGGAATCACCCAGCCGTCAATGACCGGCCAGAACAGGCCGCGCGACCGTGCGGCCGCTACGATCTTGTCCGCGGGTGCCTTGCGCAGCTCGGCAATTGATGTCGCGCCCAGGCTGCGGGCGAATGCTTCGCCGCTGCGCTCGGCGTCGGCGAAAAGTTGCATGTTCTCGCCAGGAAAGGTCTTCGCCCGCGGAGGACCGAACGAGCCGCCGCTATCCGAAATCGCGCCCTGGAACAGCCCCTTGGCCAGCGGCGAGGCGCACAGCATGCTCACCGCGATGCCCCCCGCCGACTCGCCGAAGATGGTCACTTTGCTGGGATCGCCGCCAAACGCGGCGATGTTTTTCTGGATCCATTGGAGCGCGGCAATCATGTCCAGCAAGCCGTAGTTGCCGGATAGGTGGTGCGGAGATTCCGCGCTTAGCCCCGGAAGGGCCAAAAAGCCGAATGGCCCCACGCGGTATGCAATGCTGACCAGCACGACGCCTTTCCGCGCCAGCGTTTCGCCGCTGTAGGTTGGAATCGAGGTTGCGCCGGCATTGAATCCGCCGCCATAAATCCAGACCAGCACGGGTATGCGGTCCACTGCCGACTTGGCGGGCGTCCAGACGTTCAGATACAGGCAGTCCTCGCTCATCGCGGGAGGCTGAGCGTTCACATGGGCAGGCGAGCCAGTCTGCATGCACTCCGGCGCGAACTTGTCGGCTTGCCGCACGCCATCCCACGGAGCAGGGGGCTCGGGAGCGCGCCAGCGGAGCTCGCCGACTGGCGGAGCCGCGAACGGAATACCACGGTAAACCGTCAAGCCCTGTTCGACGGCGCCTTCCAGCACACCCTGCTCAACTTTAGCGGTAGGATTTGCAGCCATACTTAGGCACGGCATGGCCGCGATGGCAAATGCAAGCAAAATCCTTCTCATCTCCGCTTCCTTTCTGTTTCCTCAGAGGTCCCAGAATACTACACGCCCAGATCGAACCTTTGTTCCGAGTCCGTTGCATTCACGACGGCAAGTTCGAGGTACTTGTGATCCGGCGTGAGCGTTGCGAACATGTACAACGGATAGGTCGGGCTAATACTCCAAGCACAAAACCTCATCCCAAACAAACGTACAAAGTTAACAACAAGTTCCTAGGAGTCGATTGCGACGTATGTCGGGTCTCGGCCGGCCAAGATGGCCGAATAGCTATGCCGCAGTTCCACGGAAGGGCAACACCTTGCCCCCGCGCTGGGTACGTTCGAGAAAGTCCGCCCAGTCCTGCATCATCCTGGCGCGTGGCTCCAGGCAGAGGGCGTGGTTGTACGCCGCGCTCACTGCGTTCCGGGGAGCGTGAGCAAGCTGCAACTCGATATGGTCATGCGCGTAACCCTGCTCGTGCAGGATGGTGGACGCCAGCCCGCGAAAACCGTGTCCGGTCATGCGGCCTTTGTAGCCCATGCGCTCCAATGCTTTCAGGATGGTGTTGTTGCTTATCGGCTTGCTCGCGTTACGGTCGCCTGGAAAAAGCCATTCACTTTGTCCGGTCAGCGTGCCCAGTGTTTCCAGTATCTCTACGGCTTGTCGGGCCAGTGGGACGATATGAGGAGTGCGCATCTTCATCCGCTCCGCCGGAATATCCCAACGTCCGGCCTCCAGATCGAATTCTGTCCACCTGGCGCCGATCAGCTCGCTGGTGCGCACAAAGGTTAGCGTCATGAGCTTTATCGCCAGACGAGTGACATGTGTTCCCTGATAGACCTCGATGCGTCTGAGCAGCGTTGGCAGCTCCTTGGCATCAATGCGGGCATAATTCACCTTGCGCGTGGATTTGAGGATGTCGCTGGGACGAATCTCGCTGGCCGGGTTGCGTTTGCAATATCCGTGGGCGATGCCGTAGCGAAAAACCTGTCCGACGGTTTCCAGAGCACGCTTGGCAATGTCCCGCGCGCCGCGTTCCTGAATTGCATTGGCCATCGCGACCAGTTCCGGCGCCTCGATCTCCGCAATCGAACGCGCTCCTAAACAGGGCAGAATATCCGTCTCCATGCGCCGCTTTACATAGTCCACATGACGCGGGCTTTTCCCTTCCTGCCAATGCTCCAGCCAACAGGCGGCAATGCTCTGGAAGGAGTTCTCGACGGCAGCCTTTTCGGCTGTCTTCTCGGCCTTTCGTTGCGCCATTGGGTCGACGCCAGTCGCAAGGAGCTTGCGGGCTTCGCTGTGCCGCTCCCGGGCCTGCGCCAGCGAAACATCTGGATATTTGCCGAAGGACATCAGCTTTTCCTTGCCTTCGAATCGATAGGACCAGCGCCACAGTTTTCCTCCGGTCGGTTTGACCCAGAGGTAGAGTCCGCCTCCATCGCCCATGCTGTAGGCTCTTTCCGCTGCTTTGGCCCTTTTGATCTCTGTATCTGTTAGTCCGGCCACGTCCATTCCTCCCCGTTCAAGGAAAAGTACACCCACTTCAAAAACAGAATACACCCAAAAGTACACCCGCCAAAACACGGCTGCAAGTAGATGCACCTGGATGCATAGAGGCGCAAATCATAGCATTAAAATAGACTTGCGCCTTTCTATTAGATGTCTGTGGATGTTCTTGGAAGGAGTCTTGGCGGAGAGAGTGGGATTCGAACCCACGGTACTCGTGAAAGTACACACGCTTTCCAAGCGTGCGCCTTAAACCGCTCGGCCATCTCTCCTGTAGGCGGCCTGCCTATTGAATCTACCATATCCGGCGCTGGGAAGGCTTTGGCGTTCGGGGCCGGAATGCATGCAGATGGTGGAATTTGGGAAGAGCGTGAAACGGTTTACTGTGTTCGTGCGCTTGGTTTATAGTGCCGTTTGGCCCTCTGCCGGAAGTTTTGCTCTCCTCCGCGCGACGGCAGGCGGCACATGATGCGAAAGGGAACCTTCCATGCCGAAAATCTCCCGCCGCGATCTGCTCGGTTCGGGACTGGCGCTTTCCGCCTCGTCCATGTTGCCCCGCCACGCCTGGGGAAGCGTTGCTGCGCCCGTGGCCGGCGATCCTCAGGTTCCATCCGTTGAAGCCCTCGCGGCCGCCGCTCCGCGTGAACACCTGCTCTTCGACTTTGGCTGGAAGTTTACCTTCGGCAACGGCAACGACCCCAGCAAAGACCTGGGCTTCGGCTACGGCCAGGGGGACTTTGCCAAGACCGGCGACTTCCGCTTCGCCAAGGCCGGATTCGACGACTCCACCTGGCGCGCGCTGAATCTGCCCCACGACTGGGCGGTGGAACTGCCGTTTGTGTGGGACGAGGAGCAAAGATCGCACGGATACAAGCCGGTGGGCCGCCGCTATCCCGAGACCAGCGTGGGCTGGTACCGGCGCGAGTTCGACATTCCCGCCGCCGACCAGGGCCGCCGCATATGGATCGAGTTCGACGGCGCCTTTCGCGACGTGCTGGTCTTCGTCAACGGCTGCTTTATCGGCCGCAACGACAACGGCTACGCTCCCTTCCGCTTCGACCTGACGGATTTCTTGAGCTACGGCGCCAAGAATTACATCACCGCGCGCGTGGATGCGAGCTTCGGCGACGGCTGGTTCTACGAGGGCGCGGGCATCTACCGGCACGTGTGGCTGAGCAAGATGGACGCTTTGCACCTGGGCAACTGGGAGAGCACGGTGCGCTCATCCATCGAGGGCGATTCGGCCGCGCTGGCACTGGCTACGGTGGTCGAAAACCAGGGCGCGCAGGCGGAGAACGCGCGCGTGAGCTGGCAGATTCTGGACGCGGCGGGCAAGATTGTCGCCACCGCTGAAGCTCCGGCGCAACAGATTTCCGGCTGGGGTTCGGCCGCCTTTACCGCGACGGCCCGTCTCTCGAATCCTGCGCTTTGGTCGGTGGATGAGCCGAATCTTTATACAGCGATTGTGACGGTTTCTGCCAATGGCGCGGCGCGCGACGCCGAGCGCGTGAGCTTCGGCATTCGCACCGCCCGCTTTGACGCGCAAAAGGGATTCTTTCTGAACGGCAAGTCTCTCAAGATCCAGGGCACCTGCAATCACCAGGACCACGCGGGAGTGGGCGCGGCGCTGCCCGACCGGCTCCAGTCCTACCGCATCGGCGTACTCAAGCAGATGGGCACGAACGGCGTGCGCACCTCGCACAACATGCCCACGCCGGAGTGGGTGGAGGCCTGCGACCGCATGGGAGTGATGATGATGTGCGAGACGCGCCAGATGAGTTCGAACGCCAGCGGAATGGCGCAGCTTGAAACCATGGTGAAGCGCTACCGCAACTCGCCGTCCATCATCATCTGGTCCATCGGCAACGAGGAGGGCCAACTGCAAAGTCAAAATCAGATGGCCGCGCAGGGCGCCTTGATCGGCGCGGCCATGGTGCGGACGTGCCACGAGCTCGACCCCACGCGCGTGGTCTCGGCGGCCGTAAACGGCGACAACGAGCAGGGCGTGTCGGACGCGCTCGACATCATCGGCTTTAACTACAGGCTCCAAGCTCCCGACGGCTTTCACAAGGAGCATCCGGAGCGCGTCGTCTATGGTTCCGAGACCTCCAGCGCCGTCGGCACGCGCGGCGAGTACACCACCGACCCGCTGCGCAACACGGTAAACGCCTACGACGGAGTGGTGCCCTGGGGCGAGACGGCCGAGGAGTGGTGGAAATTCTACGGCACGCGCGAGTGGGAGGCGGGCGGCTTTGCGTGGACCGGCTTCGACTATCGCGGCGAGCCCACGCCCTACGGCTGGCCTTCCATCAACTCCCAGTTCGGCATCGTGGACACTTGCGGCTTCCCTAAAGACTCCTTCTTTTACTACAAGGCGTGGTGGGGCAAGGAGCCGGTGCTGCACCTGTTTCCGCACTGGAACTTCGCGGGCCAGGAGGGCGATGAAATTCGGGTGTGGGTTCACTCGAACCTCGACGCGGTAGAGCTTTACGTCAACGGCAAGAGCCAGGGCAGCCAGCAGGTTCCGTCGCTGGGCCACGTGGAGTGGAAGGTTCGCTACGAGCCGGGCGTGATCGAGGCGCGCGGCTCGAAGGGCGGGAAAGTGGCTCTGACCGAGAAGCGCGAAACCACCGGTCCCGCAGCGGCCATCCGGCTCACGGCGGACCGCACCACGATCGACGCCGACGGCGAAGACCTGGCCATCCTGACCGTTGAAGCCCTCGATAGCCAGGGCCGTCTGGTGCCCACGGCCGGCGATCTGATCGCCTTCAACGTCTCCGGCCAGGGCGCGCTGATCGGCGTGGGCAACGGCGACCCCAACTCCCACGAGAGCGACAAGGCGCCCCGGCGCTCGTTCTTCAACGGGCTGGCGCAGGTGATTGTGCAATCCACTAAAACCGCAGGAGAGATTCAGATCGAAGCCAGAAGCCGCTTCGGATTGACCCCGGCCAAGCTGGTGATTACCACCGAGCAGGTCACGCCGCGTCCGGCGGTATAGAGCGGAAGCGGCGAGACCTCAGCTCATTGCAGACGGCTATAGCGGTTCCAGAGTTGCTATGCCCAGAAAGCCCGCCGCGGCGGGCACGATTCTGAAGTGGGCGCGGAGACACTGGAGCCGCTCTACATCAGCCGTTTGCGCACCAAGTCCAGCGCCTGCTGGCTCGTCCACTCGCGGACGCGGTTGCGGTCGCCGCGGAAGTTCTTCTCCACAACCTCGTTTTTCTGCGCATCGGAGACGGCGATATAAACCCGGCCCACGGGCTTGGCTTCTGTGCCGCCGGAGGGCCCGGCGACGCCGGTCACGCCCAACCCCATCGTGGCGCCGGTGCGCAGGCGGATGCCCTGGGCCAGGGCTTTGGCCACCTCCGCCGAAACCGCGATGTGCTGTGCGATCAGATCGGTGGGCACGCCCGCGAATGCCGCTTTGAGCGCGTCAGAGTAGACGACGGCCCCGCCCAGAAACGAGCGCGATGCGCCGGGGACCGAGGTGATGCGCTCGGCGATCAGGCCGCCGGTGCAGCTTTCGGCCACGGCCAGCGTGGCCTGGCGCAGGCCCAGGTAGTAGAGGACGATTTGCTCCAGCGACTCGCCCTGTGAAGAGTAGAGCCAATCCTCGAGGGCTTCTTCCATGCGGCCGGCCAGCTCGTCGGTGCGCTGCTCGGCCGCCTCCAGGCTCGATTTGGCGCAGACCAGATTGAGCTGGATGTCGCCGGCGTGGGCCAGGATGGTGGTCTCCACGTCGGGATAGGTGGTGTAGATCGGCGCCAGCAGCTTGTCGGCCTGCGACTCGGGAATCATGGCCGCCTTCAGCGTGCGTTTGGCGATGAAGCGCGGCGGCACAATCTCGCGCAGGCGCGGCATACACTCGGCGTCGAAGAGCGGCCGGCACTCGCTGGGAGGTCCGGGGATCAGCATGACCAGCTTGCGGTAGCCGGAAAAGGTGGTGTCGAGCCACTGGCCGGGCGCGCTGCCGTTAGGGTTGGGCAGCAGCGTCGCGCCTTCGAGTACGTCGGCCTGCTTCAGGTTATTCGTCGGCATGGTGATGCGCCACGCCGCCGCGCGGGCGTGCAGAGCGGCCACTTGCGAGGCGTCACGGCGCAGAGTAAGCGAGAGCGCCTCCCCCACGGCCTCGCGCGTCAGGTCGTCTTCCGTAGGCCCCAGCCCTCCCATAAGGATAAGGATGTCGGTGCGGCCCAGCGCGCCGTGGATGGCGTTGACCAGGTCCTTGCGCCGGTCGCCCACGATGGTCTTGAAGGCCACCGTAATCCCAATCTCGTTGAGCTTCTCCGTCAGATAGAGAGAATTGGTGTCCTGGCGGTAGGGAGAAAGCATCTCGGAGCCGACGGCGATGATCTCGGATTTCATAAGAGCAGCTTCTAGCTCCTAGCCTTCAGCTTTCAGTTTTGCAGTGCAAGGACGAGCGGCATTGGGCTGCCCGCAGAACGGTTTCGCTTGGCGGACGGGGTTTGCTGAGCGCCCGGCCCCTGACCTCATTATTTCTTATGGAAATCATAATCGCGTTCGACGCGGCAGATGCGGGTCTTGAAGGTTTTGTACCAGAGATCGCGGCCCCGTTGCTGCGCGAACAGGTGGTCGGAGTTCTGCTTCCAGGCGGCAATGGCTTCGAGACTCTCCCAATAGGAGGCCGTGATGCCCAGCCCCTCTCGCGCGGACTCGACGCCGAGAAACCCCGGCTGCCGGGCGGCAAGCGCGAACATCGCCTCGGCCATGGCCTTGTAGCCGGAATCTTCCGCTGTACGCATGGAGGTGAAGATCACCGCGTAGTAAGGAGGTGGGGGCGTTGGCGCGATGTTCATGTCCGGCTCCTTGGAAAGGCGGTTTCAAGCTGTGCTGGATACTAGACAGCCGGGCCAAGTCCTGCACTTCAGGCCAAAATGGACGCGGGCGGCGGCCGCACTACCCCGGCGAGCGGCTAAGAACAGGCAGCTTAGAAGAGATCCAACCCCTCCACTCCCAAATCCACATCGTAAACGGCGTCGTGGGTGGTCAGGATGACCGAGCCGAATGGCGAGAACGCCACGCCGACCAGGTTTGGCCCGGCCACCACCAGCGAGGCCTCGCCTTTGGGCGTGACGCGCACCAGCCCGCACCGCCCATGAAGGCAGGCAGCCGCATAAACGTCCCCCTCCTTAGAAAGCGCCAGCCCTTGCGGACGCCCCAACCCGCGAAACCACGCGCGCGTATCGCCGTTGGCCTCGATCGCCCAGATGGCCTCATTCGACGAAAGCGACGGCGCGGTCACGAACAGCGTCCCCTCGGCGTTTATCGCCAGGTGGTACGCGGCCACGCTCGGCTCCAGCGTAGCGTGGACGAAGATCTGCCGCTCCGGATTGATCTTGAAGATCGTCCCGCTGCGGTCGCCGACATAAAGATTGCCCTCGCGGTCGAAGGCCACGCCGGTGGCCACGCCCATCCCCTCGGCGTACACGGTGAACTCACCGGCCGAGTCCACGCGGTATACGGCGCCCTCGGCGCGCGAGCTCACATATAGATCGCCCTCCGGCGAAAAGGCCAGCCCCGTCGCGTTCAGAATCCCTGTAACAAACGGCGTGCCCCGGCCGTCCGGGCTCACGCGCACCACTGAAACCGGCGTCTGCTTGCCGCGGGGCCCGGAGATGGTGGCGTAGATCATTCCGGAGCGGCTCACCGCCGGGCTGGTCACGGGATGCAGTCCGTCGGTCAACTGCCGCGCCACGCGCAGCGGCACGGCGTTGCTGGCCCCTGCCGGGCTGCGCACCTCCACCAAGCCGGTTGCCGCTTTTTCCGGAACGCGAAACGCCAGCCGCCCCGCGCGGCTCATCAGCACCTGCGCCGCTTCGCCGTCCACCATCACGGCGGGCGGCCCAAAGCTGTGCGGCCCTAGGTGCGCGCCCGTCGCTTCCACCTCGCCCAGCGGCAAGGCCGCTGCCGGCTCCACATCGTCAATGCGCGGAGGCAGTGGGCTTTCAACGGCGGTTTGGCTAGTGGCGCGTGGCATTTTAGATCCAGTGGCGTATAAGCGACGCTACTCCTAAAGCATACAAGCCCGCGGCCACATCGTCGAAAACGATCCCCCACCCGCCCGGCAGCCGTTCCAGCCGCCGCACGGGAAACGGCTTGGCGATGTCGAAGAGCCGGAAGAGCACGAAAGCCATCAGCGCATAGCGCCAATCGGCCGGCGCGAACAGCAACGCGGTCCATTGCCCGGCCACCTCGTCGATGACCACAAACCCCGGATCGTGCCCACCGCTCTCGCGCTCCGCGATGGCGGCGGCGGGAATGCCAAAAACCAGCGTCAGGCCGATGACGGCGGCCAGCGCCATCAGCAGCGTGCGAGCCGCTGGATGGACGAGCCAAGCGAAGGCCGCCCACAGCAGCACCGCGGCCGCCGAAGCCCACGTGCCCGGCCCCGGCCGCAACCGCCCTGCACCGAAGAACGTCGCCACGGCGAACGCCCACTTAGTTTTCTTCTGTATCTCCCCGGTCTCCTCGCTGGAACCCTCAGTTCTCATGCGAGCCTCCGCCGGTCCCCGCGCCGCCCAGGTCCTCCAGCACCTCCGGATCGAGCACCGGCGAGCTGATCTTGTACACTCCCGAGGCCCACTTGCCCAAGTCGATCTTCCGGCAGCGGTCGCTGCAAAAAGGAAAATCCTGGTCTGCGGCGCGAACCAACGTGCCGCAGGTGGGGCAACGCAGCAGCTTTGCGGATTTATTGCGGGCGGCCATTGCTTATGCCGCCGGCACAGGCCCGGCGGTCAACCCAATATGGTACCGCGCGCGGCGTGGTCGCGGACTCCCGCTCCTCATCCATCCCGCGAGCCCGCGCCCCGCGGCGCCCCGCGCGTCCTACATTGCTTTCAGCAGACTCTCCAGCCGCTTCAAGGCCTCTTTGCGCGCGGTCACGTTAGCCGGGTTGGTATTCGACGGGTCCTCGCCCAGGCGCATGAACCCGTGTCCCGCCCCCGCGTAGATCACCGCCTTATATTTTTTCCCCAGCGCCGCCATCGCCTTCCGCGTCCCCGGAACCGTCAGCGAGATGCGCGCGTCGTTGCCCGCGTAGAACCCATACACCGGCGCGGTAATGGCCGCCAGGTCCTTAGGCTGCGGCCCGTAGAACACAAACGCCGCGCTCAGGTCGTGCCGCTGGGTTGCGAACCGGAACGACTGCCCTCCGCCCCAGCAGAAGCCGATCACCGCCAGCTTGCCGCTGGCTGCCGGCAGCTTCTTCACGTAGTCGGCCGCCGCGTTCAGTTCCGCCGTCACCGCATCGGGGTTCAGCATTGACACCGCCTTCACCCGCGCGTCCTGGTCCGGATAGGCGCTGCTGCCCCCGCCGTTCGGCGCCGTGCCCGACAGCAGGTCCGGCGCGATCACGACGTATCCCTGCGCCGCCAGCTGGTCGGCCATGCTGCGCACCCAGTCGCTGAGGCCGAATATCTCGTGAATCATCACGATCGCCGGGGCCTTCCCGCTGACCTGCGGATAGACCACGAAGGCCTGCACGCTGCCGTGGTCGTAGGGAATATTTACCCATTCCTGGTGGCGTGGCGATTTATCCAGGATCTGCTTGGCCCAATCTTGCGCTGGGGCGCTGGGCGCGGTGAGAAGCGCGGCACACAGGGCCAAAACCCCGGCGCCGAGGACAGGGATGAGGGAAAGCCGCGTTTTCATGCGGGAAAGAATAGCACAGCCGCAGATGGAGCGGGAATCCGGTAATGGCCCACGCTTTCCGGCCGCCGCTACAGCGGTTCCAGAGTTGCTGTACCCAGAAAGCAAACTGCCGAGTGGCATTTTCCTTAAGCGGGGTCCCCACAGACAGGTCTTCGTCTGTGGGGTAGAAGTAAATGCCACATTGCACGAACCTCAAAATGGCACATGAACTCTGGAACCGCTCTAAGAAGCCTTATCTTATGCGGACCACGCCGCCCGCGCGCCCCGGCCGTTGGAGATGTATCCCATGTCCACGGAGATGCCCCGCACGCAGTGGAGCAAATGATTGGCGATGGAGGGCAGCTTCTGCGCGGTCACGCGGAACGACGGCCCGGAGACGCTCACCGCCGCTACCGGCTGGCGTTGCGCATCCAGCACCGGCATGGCAATGCAGCGTAAACCATCCTCGTACTCCTCATCGTCCACGGCGTAGCCGCGGCGGCGCGTTTTCTCCATCTCCGTTTGCAAAGCTTCGGGAGTGGCGATCGTACGGTGCGTAAAGCGCTCGAACCGGATACGCCGCACGATCTCGGCGGCCCGCTCCTCGGGCAAAAACGCCAAGATCGCTTTCCCCACCGACGTACAGTGCACCGGGTTGCTGGCGCCGATGCGGGTAATCATGCGCACCGAGTGCGCGGGCTCGATCTTATCGATATAGATCACGCGCGCGGCCTCAAGGACGGACAGATGCGCGGTCTCCTCGGTTTCAGAAACCAGGCGGCGCAGGTGCGGCTGGGCGCGGTCGCGCAGGTCGTACTGCTCGATGGCGCGATTGCCAAAGTCGAACAGGCGCAGGCCGAGGCGAAATTTGCCGTTGGGCGTGCGTTCCACCATGCGATGCCGCTCCAGAACCATGAGGAAGCGGTGCGCGGTGCTCTTATGCAGCTGCAGCGATGAGGCAACCTGCGCCAATCCCAGCGGCGTGCCGCTCTCTCCGAGCAAATCCAGTACGGCAAAGGCGCGGTCAAGAGCCTGAACTTTGTAAATGCCTTGCGGGGCGGCGTTTCGCATATTGGTCCTCTGTTCCGCGTCTCGAACCATACGTTGAGCTTCTCAAAATATGGGATAGCTGTCAAGGAGTGAGACGCGGCATCTATGCCGTGAGACTCGCAAAGCCCTCGGCAAGAGACCAGGCCGCAAAGGTGCGCGGGAACCCGCCAATTGGAAGGCACAACCCACCCCAGATCACGCGCTCCGCGCAGAGCCGCGAAATTCCACTTGCGGCTGCGCACGCTTGCCGCGCCGTTTACGCCGGCACGGCATCGCCCTCGCCGGGGGCAAGAAAGAGATTGGCTTCCAGGCCGTGCTGGCGGGTGTAGAGGTCGTAATAGCGGCCGCCCAGGGCGAAGAGCTGGGTGTGATTGCCGCGTTCGACGATGCGGCCTTCCTCGACCACCAGAATCTGGTCGGCGCGGCGGATGGTGGAGAGCCGGTGGGCGATGACGAACGTCGTTCGTCCTTGCATCAGCTCGGCGAGCCCGGCCTGAATCATGGCTTCCGATTCGGAGTCCAGCGAGCTGGTGGCCTCGTCGAGGATGAGAATGCGCGGCTCGGCCAGCAGGGCGCGCGCGATGGAGAGGCGCTGGCGCTGCCCGCCGGAGAGCTTGACGCCACGTTCGCCCACCAGCGTTTCGTAGCCTTCAGGAAAGCGCTCGGCGAACTCGTCCACGCGCGCGGTGCGGCAGGCGAAGAGAAACTGCTCCTCGCCGGCGCCGGGGCGCGAGAACATCACGTTCTCGCGAATGGTGCCGTCGAAGAGAAACGAATCCTGGAGCACCACGCCCAGTTGGGAGCGGTAGGTGTTCAGGTCAACCGTCGCCAGGTCAACGCCGTCCACCAGCACCTGCCCGCGCACCGGGGTGTGGAAGGCGCAGAGCAGGCTGATGATGGTGGACTTGCCCGAACCCGACGATCCCACCAGGGCGGTCACCATTCCCGGCTCAGCGCTGAAGCTGATGCCGTGCAGCACCGGCTTCTCCGGCGTGTAGGCGAACTCGACTTGCTCAAAGCGCACCACTCCGTTGATGGGCTGCATCTTCACGGTGCGGCGTGGATCCTGGTTCTCTTCGAGTTCGGCCAGTAGCTCGTTGGTGCGGTCCAGGCCGGCAAACGCCTCCGTCAACTGCGTGCCCACGGCCACCAACTGGAAGACGGGCGCGATCATGAAGGCCAAAAACATGTTGTATTGGAAGTAGTCGCCGACCGTCCAACCGCCGGCGTGCGCGCCGCGCAGCACAAGATGGCCGCCCAGCCACATCAGCAGCGCGGAAATAACGCCCAGCGCCGTCGTAGACGCCGAGCCGAGCACGCTGGTCATGGTCAGCGATTTCATGACATTGGCCAGCAGACGGTCCACGCCCGCGGAAAAGACCTTGTGCTCGCTTCCCTCGGCGTTATAACCCTTGACCACGCGCACGCCGCCCAGCGACTCCGTGAGCCGCCCCGTCACCTCAGCGTTGATTCTGCCCCGCTCGCGGAAGATGGGGCGAATGACCTTGAAGCCATAGCGCAAAACAAAGACGAACGCGCCGACGACCGCGAAAACCGTGAGTGTAACTGTAACGCTGCGATAGAGCAGGAAGAAGAAAACCAGCACCGCGGTGAACAGGCCGCCTATAAACTGCACGAGACCCGTCCCGATGAGGTTGCGCACGCCCTCCACGTCGGTCATGATGCGCGCCACCAGGGTTCCGGCGCGGTTCTCGTCGTAATAAGCCACGGAGAGCAGGCCCACGTGCCGTTGCACATCGCGGCGCATCTCAGCGATCAGCCGCTGGCCGGCAATGGAAAGCAGTTGGGTGAGCGAGTAGGAGGTGATGGCCTGCACCAACGTGGCGATCAGCACCAGCGCAATAATCCGCGAGAGCAATTCAGGATGCGGATGCACCGGCGTCAACACTTTGTCGAGGAGTTCCTTGGAAACGTACGGCATCACCAGGCCGGCCACGCGATTGATGGCCATCAACGCCAGACCGCCCAGGATAAGGCCCTTGCGCGGCTTCACCAAGCCCCATATCTGCGGACCCAGTTTCTTCAGTTTGGGCTTGGTCTTGGGCAGATCGGCTTGGCCGCCGCGCGCACCACGGCCGTGGGACGTGCCCTCGGCGCGCATCCCAAAGCCCATTCCGCCGCCACGAAAGCCGCCCATGCGTTAGTCCTGCCTTGAGCGCCGCGCCGCGATGAACGACCGCACGCAGAGAATGACGTAGTTAAGCAGAAGGGCGGCCATGATAAGCTGTGCGCCGATTGCCTTCATGTCCGGATCAATGCCCGCTGAACGAGCGGACCCATAGCCGGTTAGCGCCTTCACAGCCGCGCCGATGAGCCCTACCAGCCCGATGGTCACATTGATGTGCATGAACAGCTTGCGCCGCTTCTCGCTGGGGCTGATGGCCAGAAAGCCGAAGAGTCCCAACGCCAGGCCGAACCAAGTGGGAATCAGCGCCGTTGGGTGCACGCTGCCGGTGCCGAAGAAGCCAACCAGACCCAACGCAATCAAGAGAATTGCGAATACAATCGTCACTTTCGCCATGCGCGACCTCCATCTCTTTTCATGGCAAGAATAACAGTTGCGAGTTGTCAGTGGTCAGTGGTCCGTGGTCAGCACCAGCGACCAAACACCCATGGACGGTGAGGTCCGGCGGCCGGTCGCGAATGTTCCGATCACTGACTACTGATCACTGTCTTTACCGCTGGATGCGGGCGGAGCCACCTTCAGCGAAGGCCCGCACCTGTTCGAGGGTCGCCATCGTCGTGTCGCCGGGGAAGGTGGTCAGCAGCGCGCCGTGCGCCCAACCGAGCTTGAGCGCCTCTTGGGGCGCTTCGCCGGCCAGCAGGCCATAAAAGAAGCCGGCCGCGAAGCCGTCGCCGCCGCCCACGCGATCCACCACGTTCAGCTCCACCGTGGGCGCGGTATAGGTCTTGCCGTCCACCCAGGCCACGGCGCTCCAGCTATGGTGGTTGGTGGAGCGCACTTCGCGCAGTGTTGTGGCCACCACTTTGGCCTGCGGATGCTTCTTCACAACCTGCTCGATCATCCCAAAGAACACGCTGGGATCGAGTTTGGACTTGGCCGCGATCTCCGGCCCCGGAATACCCAATCCCTTTTGCAGGTCTTCTTCGTTGCCCACCAGTACATCCACGTTTTCGACGATCCTGCCGATGGTTTCAACGGCACGATCCGCGCCGCCGGAGATCTTCCACAGCTTTTCGCGGAAGTTGAGATCGAAGGAGGTGACCGCACCCGCGGCCTTTGCTTCCCGCATCATCTCCGCGGCCAGCGCCGCCGTGGTGGGCGAGAGCGCCGCGAACAATCCGCCGCAATGCACCCAGCGCACGCCGCCGGCAAAGATCGCCTTCCAATCGAAATCGCCTGGCTTGAGTTGCGCCGCAGCCTCATTGGCGCGGTTATAAAAGACCACCGGCGGCCGCACGCCCGCCCCGCGATCGCTGTAAACGGCGGCCATGTTGGGGCCGGTGGCGCCGTTGTGCTCGAAGTGCTTGTAGATGGGCCGCACGCCCATGGCGCGCACCCGCTCCGCGATCAGGTCGCCGATGGGATAATCGACCATGGCCGAGACGATGGCCGTCTTGAGGCGAAAGCAGTCGGAAAGGTTGGCGGCCACGTTGAACTCGCCGCCGCTGACGTGAATCTTGCACTCGGTGGCCTTGCGGAACGGGATAATCCCCGGATCGAAACGGTGGATCAATCCCCCCAGCGATAGAAAATCCAGCTCTGCATCTTGGCGGAAATTCAATCCATGACTCATCTTTCGCTCCGTGCTGGTGTGAAATACCGATTGGTGTGGAATTTCAAATTGCACAGGCCTGAATCCCCACGCGCTTTTGCCGGCGCCGGCGCGTGATGGAAGATCACGGGCCGCTACTTTGGCTTAGTTTGCGCGACGACCACGATGTGATCCAGTTGCACCGTATCTTCCGCGGTCTTTGACACCAGCACATCGGCGGTGATCTCGTCCCCTGGGTGGAGCTTGGCGGCCACGCTGGGATCCTTGAGCGTGTAGGGCATGGTCATTGCGTCCATGAAGCCGGGAATGTTCTCACTATCCACCATCAGAACTCCTTGGGCGGCATCGACGGAAACCACTTTGCCGCGCATGTGGTAGACGGTTACGCCGGCAGTGTTGGCGCTGGCGGTGTTGGGGCTGGCGGTGTTGGCGCCGGCCGGTGCTGCGGTGCTATGGCTCGCGTGGCAACCCGTCAGGAAAGCCAGGGCAAGCGCGGCGCTGGCAATGAATTGAAATTTCATAAACCCTAGTGTACATCTCGTGGACTGACCACGAATGTGCGCGTTTAGGCGCCGGCGACCGGCGCGTGTGGAAACGCCTGGCCGCGGAGATCCGCTGCCTGTGACACTTCGACGCCGGGAAGCGTATAACGCTGGCATGGGAACAAGGACCGCGGCTGAGATCGATGCGTGGCTGCGCGGGGGCGGGCTGGTGGTCACGGCCAGTGAGCGCGCCACCCGATCCCTTACGGCGGCGTTTCATCGCGCCCGCCGCGCCGAAGGGCTCGCCGCCTGGCCTGCGCCCAACATTCAGGACTGGCAAACCTTTATCCGCAACGCGTGGAACGAGCGCGGCTCCGGCGGCCGTCTGGTTTTAAACCCGCTCCAGGAGCAATCGCTTTGGGCCGGGATTGTGGCCGCCAGCGGGCATAACGCCGCGCTTCTCGAAGGTCCGCGACATCGCCTGGCGAGCTTGGCCATGGAGGCGCACAACCTGCTCTGCGATTACGCGCCGCGATTTTTGAATCAACCTGCGCGTGGCGCCTGGCAGCGTGACGCAGAAGCATTCAGCGCGTGGCTGGCGGCTTTTGACGAAGCCTGCCGCGCCGGCAGCCTGCTAAGCCCCGCGCGCCTGCCCCTTGAATTGACCGCAGCGTTGAAGGCGGATTCCTCTGAGCGTCCGCCGCTGCTGCTCGTCGGCTTTGACCGCATCGTGCCCACGCAGCAAAATCTCTTCGCCGCCTGGGGCGCCGAGGGTTCAGTGCGCCAAGCCCCGCTCGGCGAAGCGGCAACGGTGATCGCGTTCCACCAGGCCGGCGATCCGGCTTCTGAACTGGCTGCCTGTGCGCTCTGGCGCCGGCGCCAGCTCACCGCCAATCCCCACGCGCGTTTGCTTGTGGTCGCGCAAGATGCGTCCCAGCGCCGCGGCCAGATCGAGCGCGCCTTTCTGCGCTTCGCCTTCATGGACGCGGGCGCATCCGGCATCTCGAGTCTTTTCGAGTTTTCGCTGGGCGTTCCGCTCAGTAAAATCGCGCTGGCGCGCGGCGCGGGCTTGCTGCTCCACTGGCTCGAAGGCCCCATCGAGGAACACGAACTTGACTGGCTTCTGTTCACCGGCCAAACCGCGGCCGCGCCTGAGGAATCGCTCGCGCTCACTGCCTTCATGCGCGCCCTGCGCCGCCGCGGTTGGCAGCGTACCCGCTGGCCGCTCGCGGATTTTCTTCACCAGAAGCCGGGAGCAGACCTGCCCGCCGCGTGGGTTGCGCGCATGACGCAGGCGCAGCGCCAGCTCCTGGAGTTTGCGCGTAGTCCGCAGCCGCCGCTAGTTTGGGGCGAGCTAGTGCCGCAGTTGCTCCAGCTTGCCGGATGGCCCGGCGTTGGTTCGCATTCGAGCGCGGAATACCAGGCCCTGCGCCGCTGGGGGCAGACGGTTGACGGCTGCGCTTCGCTGGGCTTTGATGGCCGCCGCATGGAGTGGAAAGAATTTCTTGCGGCTCTCGATCGCGCGGTGGACGAAACCCTCTTCGCTCCCGAATCGCAGGACGCGCCCGTTATGATCGCCGGCCCCGCCGAGTCGGCCGGCCTCACCGCCGACGCCGTGTGGTTCCTGGGCGCCAGCGAAGACGCGTGGCCGGCCGGCGGAGCGACGCATCCGTTGCTTCCGCCCGCCGTCCAGCGCGAAGCGGGAATGCCGCACGCCACCGCGCAACTCGATTGGGATCTCGCCGCCGCCATGACCCGCCGCTTGCTCGCCTCCGCGCCCGAGGTTCACTTCTGCTACGCGCAGCAAAACGAAGGCGTCGATGCGCGGCCGTCGCGATTGATCGAAAAGATCGCCGGTAAGCCGCAGGATCTGCCAGAAGAGTTGAAGGCACCAGCGATTCCTGACCCGCTCACGGTATCCTTTGAGGATGCAAGCCAACTTCCCTTCCCTGCCGGCAACGCACCGGGCGGATCGAGCGTCCTCACCTCGCAATCGCAATGTCCCTTCAAAGCCTTCGCCACGGTGCGTCTCGGCGCGCAGGATTGGGAACCAGCCGAAGCCGGGCTCACCGCCCAAGAGCGCGGACTGCTCCTGCACGAAGTTCTGCATTCGATCTGGGGCGGCGCGCCTGCCGGCATTCGCACGCATGAGGAACTTGAGCGACTAGTAGCGGAGCAGGGTTTGGGCGCATTCGTTGCCGGCCATGTGCGCGGCGCACTGGAGCGGGAAATGCCCGCGCGAGCAAGAGAGTGCATGCCGCCGCGGTATCTTAAGCTGGAAGAGACGCGACTGATCTATTTGGTGACGGAGTGGCTCCTCTACGAATCCGCGCGCGTACCCTTCACCGTGGCTGCTACTGAAATTGACGCCAGCCCCTCCATCGCCGGCCTCGACTTCGACTTGCGCCTGGACCGCATCGACCGCCTGATCGATGGCTCGCTGCTGGTCATCGACTACAAATCCGGCGACGTCTCGCCGAAGTCCTGGGATCTGCCGCGCCCTGACGATGTGCAACTGCCGCAGTATGCCTGCTTCGCGCTCGATAAAGATTTGAGAAGAGATCTCAACAGGAGACTCGGCAAGGACCCTGACGAAGAACCGGACGAGGAAGGCTATGCGTGGTTTGGCGGCATGGTCTTTGCCAAGGTGCGCGCCGGTGGGATCGGCTTTGCCGGGCGCGTGAAGGACGCGAGGACCGCCGTAATGCCAAGCGTCAGCGGCAACCATGACCTCGTGAAGAAAAAGCTGACGGACGAGGACCTGGAAGCGTGGCGCTGGTGCATCGAACAGCTCGCTCGCGATTTCCTCGACGGCCGCGCCGATGTGGACCCGCGCGACTATCCGAAGACCTGCGAGTGCTGCGGCCTGCAAGCTCTGTGCCGCATCCAGGAGAATCAACCCCAACCGGAAGTGGAGGACGGCGAAGAGGAAGAGGAGGCATCCGATGCCTAGCTCACCGCCCAAGAACCCTCCTCCCGATCAGACTGAGCGCGAGCGTGCTGTCGACGGAAGCCGCTCCATCCTGGTGCGCGCCCCCGCCGGCTCGGGTAAGACCGGCTTGCTCACGCGCCGCTATTTATGTCTTCTGAGTGAAGTCAACGAGCCCGGTCAGATCGTCGCCATCACTTTTACCAAAGCGGCCGCCGCAGAGATGCGTCACCGCATTCTCTCCGAGCTCGAAGGCGCCGCAACCGGCAACGCTATCGACGCCGTTGATCCGTTTTCGGCGCAGGCCCTCGCGCGGCGCGCGCTCGCGCACTCCCAAGCTCTAGGCTGGAATCTCCTCGATCTCCCCGCGCAACTGCGCATTTCCACCATCGATTCCTTTTGCCGCGAACTTGCCTTGCAGCAGCCGCTGCTCTCGGGACTGGGCGGCGGCCTGGCGATCTTCGAGCAGCCCACAGAGCTTTATCGCCGCGCCGCACGGCGCACCCTCGAAGAGATCGACGGGGGCGATCGACAGCTCGGCGACGCCATCGAGGCGCTACTGCTCTGGCGCGACAACAGGTGGCAAGACCTCGAAGCGCAGCTTATTGATATGCTCGCGAAGCGCGATCATTGGATGCACGATTTTGTGCTCGACCGCGATCCGGATTGGGACGTTTTGCGCGGGCAATTAGAGCGTCCGTTCGCCCGCGAGGCGCATGGCAAGCTCGCTGCATTGAGCCTGCTTCTCGATCAGGTTCCAGGCGCGCGCGAGGAGGCGCTCGAACTGGCGCGATTTGCGTGCGGGCAAAGCGAAGGCCGGCTCTATCAAGATCTGGCAGAACTTGCCGAATTTCCTCGAGCGCCGTTCCAGTCCGGCGATGCTCTGGAAGACGCGCGCCAGGCACACGCGTGTCTGGCGAACCTGCTCCTCACCGGCAGCGGCGGCTTCCGCAAGCAAGTCAACGTCAGTCACGGTTTTCCCAAGGAGAGCAAGGCCGAGAAAGCGCGCCTCGCCGGTTTGATCGCGAGCCTCGCCGCCATCCCCGGCCTCGAATCCGCTCTCGCTGCGGTCCACGATCTTCCTCCTGCCCGCTACACCGACGAGGAGTGGGAGATTGTCAAAGCTTGCTTCACGCTGCTGCGCCGCGCGGCCGGGCAGTTGCAGGTAGTCTTTGCGGAAGCCGCGGCGGCAGACTTTATTGAAGTCGCGCAGATCGCGCTCAACGTGCTCAAGGGGGAGGATGGCTTGCCCAGCAACGCCACGCTCGCCGTTGCCGACGGCATCCGCCATTTGCTGGTGGACGAATTTCAAGATACCAGCCGGCGCCAGCATCAGTTGCTTGCGCATCTCATCGCCGCGTGGCCCGGCCGCGAGGGCCGCACCTGCTTCGTGGTCGGCGATCCCATGCAGTCCATCTACTTTTTCCGCGCCGCCGACGCCGAGCTCTTCCCGCGCGTGGAGCAACTCGGCCTGGAGATTCCCGGCGATCTGCCGCTGCGCTTCGATCCCGCCCGTCTCACAACCAACTTCCGAACGCAGCCACCGCTGTTGCAACGTCTCAACGAAACCTTCGTCAAAGTCTTCGCCGTCGACGACGGCAGCGGCGTGACCTATACAAAAGCCGAACCCCCGCAAGCCGATGCCTCGCCGACTGGTCCTCATCTCGTCATGGAATCAGGGCCGCGCATGGAGCTGCACATTGAATTCATGCCGCAATCCCTGTACGGGAGAACCGATCCGGACCAAGGCAATTCGATTAAGGCGGAGCGCGAGACTGCGCACGAAAATCAGACCAAGGAGATCGTTGCTCTCATCCGCGGCCATTTGTCGCAAATCGAGAAGGCCCGCGCAGAAAATGAGAGCGCCAAGCCGGGCCATAGGGAAAAGAAAAAATACCGCATTGCCGTGCTGGGCCGAACGCACAAAGCGCTCGCGCTGGTAGCTGAGGCGCTGAGGCAAGCGGGGATTCCCTTTCGCGCGGTCGAACTCGAAGAGTTGAAGCAGCGGCCGGAGATCATCGATGCCCTGGCGCTGGCGCGCGCGTTACTGAATCCGCAGGATCGCGTGGCGTGGCTGGGAGTGCTGCGCGCGCCGTGGTGCGGCCTCTCGCTTGCCGATCTGCACATGCTCGGCGGCGACGATGCAGAACTGCTGGCGCGTCCGGTGCCGGAGCTACTGGCCGGGCGCATCCAGCTTTTGAGCGTGGAGGGCCGCGCGGCGGCCGAGCGCGTGCTGCGCGCGGTAGTATTCGCCCAGCGCCTGCGCTCCACGCACCCGGCGGCGGCGATCGGAACCTGGCTCGAACGGGTCTGGCTGCGTTTGGGCGGCGCGCAATGCGTTGACGCTGTGGCGCGCGCTAACCTCGACCTTCTGTGGAGTTGCCTTGACAGCCTGACGAACAGCGAGCAGGACTTGCTCGGCCCCGCGCTCGATGCGGCCCTCGGCGATCTCAAGGCGCTGCCCGATCCCGCCGCCGAGAGCGATTATGGCGTGCAATTGATGACCATTCACAAAGCGAAGGGGCTGGAGTTCGAAGTGGTGATCGTACCCGAATTGCAGGCCATGCCGGGCCGCGGTAAACCCCACATGCTCTCCTGGCTGGAGCGCGGCCTTCCGCCTGAATCCGATGCCAGCGGGCCGGATGATTCCGGCGAGATCACCGAATTTCTCGTGGCGCCGTTCCAGCAGAAAGGCGTTGAAGGCGGCAAGGCGAAGGAGTGGGTCGATCGCATCCGCCGCGAGCGCGAAAAGCAGGAGACGCGCCGCCTTCTCTACGTGGCCTGCACGCGCGCCCGCGAAGAGCTGCACCTCTTCGCGCGCCCATCGTACAAAACCGCGCAGGACGGCTCTCTCAGCCTCTGCGATCCTCCTGAAAGTCTGCTCAAAACAGCTTGGCCAGCATTCGAGGAAGAGGTCAAGGATCGTTTTGATCAACGGCGGTCAGCCAATGCAGCCAAGGAGCTTGCGGAAAAAAATCAAACTGAAAAAGGCGAAGAGACGATTGAGACCATCGCCGCTTCAGGCGAGGAGGACTTGCTGGCGATGCCTTCACCAAACGAGCCTCCACCAGCTAAGCCGGTCCGGTTGCGCCGGTTGCCGCCGGACTACCGTGCCGCGTCGCCCGAGTTTTCTGTAGCCGCCTTGGATGCGCCGCTGGCAGGCGCGGGCCGCCTCTACGAGCGCCACGAAGGCGGCCTGCTCTCGCGCGCGCTGGGCAAAGCCGTGCACGTGCTCCTCCAGCAACTGGCGCAGCTTCTTATCACGCAGCCGTTGGAATCGGCCCGCGCGGCTCTCGCCCGGTCGCAGCCGCGCATCGCCGCCGAGGCCCGCGCGGCAGGCGTTGAGCCGCAACAAGCCGTCCGCATCGCGACGCAGGCGCTTCAGATCGCGCGCCAAGCCGCCGCCGATCCCGTGGGCGAGTGGATTCTTTCACCCCACGCCGCGGAGGCCAGCGAAGTTCGCTGGACGGGAGTCGTCGCCGGCAGCCTGCACACGGTTCAGGTGGATCGCGTCTTCCGCGCCGGGCTTCGGCCACGGTCCGCGGGGGACGAGGCGTGGTGGATTATCGATTACAAGACCGCTCACGCGGAGGGGATCGATGCGGATGCGGCTTTGCCCGCGCTGAGGGAGATTTTTGCGCCGCAGATTGAAGCTTACGCACAAGTTCTGCGCAACCTGCACGGCGCCGACGCACCCATTTACGCCGGCCTTTATTACCCGCGCATGTTGCGGCTGGATTGGTGGGAGATTTAGGGCATTTTCGGAAATACAGTGGACTTTTGATAACCGTGGATGTGGATTTTTTTGGGGAAAAATCCACTCGGCAGTCAAGGTTTCGGTCTACACCATTCCCGAAAATGCTATCGAGCCGCTCGCGACCGCACTTGCTCGCGGAACGAGCAATTGCTGCCGGGTAATTCAACGCCTACATTGCGCCGTATTTGGCGTAAGCCTCCGTGACGGAGACGCCCCGGCGCAATTCCTCGCGCATGCCGTGTTCGCGCTCAAAAGCATCCTCCGCGGCCACCAGAACGTCCAGGGTGAGGTCCTTGGGGACGATCACGACGCCGTCCGTGTCGCCGAAAACAAAGTCGCCGGGATAAATGATCGTATTTCCGATTTTGATGGCAAGCTGCCACTCGGCAAGGTCCCAGCGGCCTATGGAGGAGGAAGAGCACTTGAACTTCGCGAAGACGGGATAGTTCATGGCGTCGATGAAATCCACGTCGCGCACTCCGCCATCGACCACCGCGCCCATGCAACCGCGTTGTTTCACCGCGGTGGACATAATTTCGCCCCAGTGAGCGCATTCCATGCTCCCCCCTGTCGCCCACACGGAAATCGAGCCCGGCGTGACGCTCTCCAGCATCTTGAGCCGCATCTCCATATCGTTGTGCGTAGTCTCGGCGCACGGATAGCCTTGGCTCG
Source organism: uncultured Acidobacteriota bacterium (assembly GCA_963808795.1). Classification (GTDB taxonomy): domain Bacteria; phylum Acidobacteriota; class Terriglobia; order Terriglobales; family Acidobacteriaceae; genus Telmatobacter. The sequence continues at coordinate 23,606 of CAWEGL010000008.1, read as the reverse complement.
TGAACGCGATGCCCGCCAGGCGTTTCGCCGCAGTAAAGGGAGTGATGAAATAAGGTAGGACCTGATCGTGGAGCCCATTCTTATCCAGAATGTCTGCGATAGCTCCCGTGTAGAGTTTCAAAAAACGCGCGGCAACATCAATAACACTTTCGGATGCGACTTGCATCTGACTTTCACCCAGCCGTCACTCTAACACCAAGCCAATGACGGTACAATCCGCATTCCCACTATGTGGGCGCCCTAGCGGCCTGTGGCGAAAGGCGGAATGACTGCAACATCCCTCAGAGGCTATGGCCCGCATTTTATGCGGCCATTGCGGCACTCTTCGATCCGCCACGGCGGACTCAGGGCCGGCTTTAAGTCCGTTCCCTTTCAATACCCCGTTTATGCAACCAGTTCTACTTCGTCTTTCCGCCGTTCTTTCGCAACCCGCATCCCGTAGAATCGTTCTATGTGCGGCATTGTCGGTTATGTCGGTCCCAAGAAGGTCGTTCCTGTCATTATCGCGGGGCTGAGGCGCCTCGAATACCGGGGCTACGACTCGGCGGGAATCGCTGTCGGCAGCCCTTCCAGCTCCACGCTCGAGGTCCGGCGCGCGCCGGGCAAGCTCGGCAATCTTGAAGAGGTTCTGCGCGAGCACCCGCTCGACGGCACCTTCGGCATCGGCCACACGCGCTGGGCCACCCATGGGCGTCCCACGGAAGAAAACGCGCACCCGCATCGCGACTGCTCCGGCCGCATCGTCGTCGTCCACAACGGCATCGTGGAAAACTACCTCGAGCTCAAGCGCGAGTTGGCCGCCCAGGGCCATAAATTTGTCACTGAGACCGACACCGAGATCATCGCCCATTTAATCGAACAAACCCAGCAGGACGCGGAAGCCGACGGCCGCCCGCTTGCGCTGGAGGCTGCCGTGCGCCGCGCCGTCAAGCGCCTCACCGGCGCATTTGCCCTGGGCGTGCTCTCGGCCGCCGAGCCGGACAAGATCATCGCCGCGCGGCAGGGACCGCCTGTAGTCATCGGCGTGGGCCAGGGCGAGTCCTTCGTCGCTTCCGACATCCCCGGCATTCTTCATCACACGCGCAACGTCTACTTTCTCGCCGATGGCGACATGGCCATTCTCACCACCGCCGGCGTCGAATTGACCGACTTCGACGGCAACCCCATCCAGCGCGAGCTCACGCACATTCACTGGGACCCCATCCAGGCCGAAAAGGGCGGCTACAAGCACTTTATGCTCAAGGAAATCTGGGAGCAGCCGCAGGCCGTTCGCGAAACCACGCTGAGCCGCGTCTCGCTCGGCTCCGGCAAGGTCTTCCTCGCCGAGATGGAGATCGCCGACGAGGAGCTGGCCCGCATCTCCAGCATCACCATCGCCGCCTGCGGCACCAGTTGGCACGCCGGCCTCACCGGCAAATACATGATCGAGCGGCTGGCGCGGCTGCCAGTGGATGTGGACTACGCCAGCGAATACCGCTACCGCTCGCCCCTAGCCGGGCCGGATGCGCTCGGCCTGCTCATCACGCAATCCGGCGAAACCGCCGACACCCTGGCCGCGCAGCGCGAGATGAAGGCGCTGGGCTCAAAGACCGTGGCCATCTGCAACGTAGTGGGCGCCATGGTGGCCCGCGAGGCCCACGGCTCCGTCTATACCCACGCCGGCCCGGAGATCGGCGTGGCCTCCACCAAGGCCTTCACCTCGCAACTGACGGCGCTGTTCCTGCTGGCGCTCAAGCTGGGCCAGCTCCGCGGCCAGCTCGATGCGGCCCAATCGCTCGAGCTCGTCGAGCAGTTGAGCCGCATCCCCGCCAAGATCGAGGAGGCGCTGGGTTCCTGCACCGCCCAATGCGAGCAACTGGCGCGCGACTTCCACACCGCGCGCGACTTTCTCTACCTTGGCCGCGGCATCCACTTCCCTATCGCGCTGGAGGGCGCGCTAAAGCTCAAGGAAATCTCCTACATTCACGCCGAGGGCTACCCGGCCGGCGAGATGAAGCACGGCCCCAACGCGCTCATCGACGAAACCCTTCCCGTCGTGGTGCTGGCCACGCGCGACGAGGCCGACCCCGCTTCCAGACTGCGCTATGAGAAAACCCTCTCCAACATTCAGGAAGTGACCGCGCGCTCCGGCCGCGTGATCGCCGTGGCCACCCAGGGCGACGCCGCCATCGGCGGCCTGGTCGAGCACGTGATTCATATACCTCCCGCGCCCGAGCTGCTCTCGCCGCTCATCGAGATTATCCCCCTGCAACTGCTGGCCTACTACATCGCCGTGCGCCGCGGCTGCGACGTGGATCAGCCCAGAAATCTGGCTAAGTCAGTGACGGTCGAGTAGGGCTTGCGGGCGCTTGCTGACCGGCCGAAAACTCTGAGCGAGTTAGTTCCCCGCAGCCGCTGTCTGCAACGAATAAAGCGAGCTACGGGCCCCGATAAACAGGGTCTTGTTATCCGGCCCTCCGAAGGCCATGCTGCCCGGCCGCTCTGGAATCTCCACCACGCCAATCTGCTGTCCGCTGGCGTTGTAAATGTAAACCTGGCCCGCAGCCACATACACATTTCCGGCAGCGTCGGTCACCACGCTGTACCCTCCGCGCGGCGCGAACTCCGTGGCCGTCAAATGTTCCAAGCTATCGAGCCGTACGCGATAGGTGGCGCCATCTTCCTCGCTCGCCGCCATGTGCTCGTCGCCCACATGGAAGAGCCGCCACTGGGAGGCCTGTAGCATCGGCCGCCAGTCGCCTCCGGCCATGATGGCATTGCTGACGCCCGGAGCATAGTAGTAACCGCGCGGCTGGTTCTCATACCCCATGATCATCATGTTGCTGCGCGGCTCGTAGATGGCTCCGCGATGCTCCAACTGCATCTCCAGGTACTCCACGCTGTGGAGGAAGCCCACCGGCAGCACCAGATTGGTCCCGCTCACCGGCGCGCTCACGGGATCGATCTTCTTCGTCTCTCCGGTCGTGGTGTTCACGGCGTAAATGGACCGTCCGAAATCCAGCACCAGCAGCCATCCGTTTCCGGCATCGGCCGCCGCCATGGGATTCGGCACCTTATCGCTAAGGACTTCAGCCTTCTTCGCATCGGCGTTCCATTTGTACACCCGGTGCGTGGATTCGTCGGTAAAATACAGGTTCCCGGCAGCGTCCACCGTGAGTCCTTCGGCATCGTTAAAACCGCTGGCCAGCTTTTCCAGCTTTGCCCCCGGCACAAAGACGCCCGCGGGCAGCGGCAGCGGAGGCCCAACCTTGAGATCGGGGCCTAAGGTGAACGCCGTGAAGTTATGCTCCCGCACGCGGACGCCGCTGGTGTAATCGAAGACGCTGTTGTCGTAGGCCAGCCGCGTCATGCTGAAGGTGTGCATGTTCTCGATGCGGATATCGCTTGAATCCGTCGATTCCACCGCGTTCAGCTTCGGCAGCACCTGCCGCGAGACTCGATAGGCAAACAAGTTCGCAAACAGGATGTGCTGCGCATGGTCCAGGTCCGCCGTAAACGAGTCCACGCCCGCCGGGTTCTCTTCCTCCGTTTGCAGCGCATAGATGGTCCAGTTGGACGCATGAATGAACTGCGTCTCGTGGTGCATATGGTGCTCGCAGGATAGCTGGTACACGACACTGGGCGTGGTTGTGTTCTCCACCACCAGCCCCGCCCTGGCCAGGGTGTTCGAGGTCCAATTGCCGCGGAAGATGCCGCCGCCCCCATCCTTCACCCACAGGCTGGGATATTGCGATCCCGCAGATTCCGCGAACCGCCGCCGGTACTCCTCCATGAAGTTCCGCATCGCCGCCGGATTTTGCCGCATCGCCGCGAAGTTTTGCCGTGGCGCCGCCGCGGCGAGCTTCGGGGCCAGCTCACGGCTCATGAATCCCGACCCTTCCCTGAGGTTCACATCCTGCAGCATGGAGTGCAGCCCCGCGAGCCACACCACCCCCGCCGCGCGCCGGTCTTCATCCTGGGTGACGATCCCGATCCCGGAAATGATCGCGGCTCCGCCCTTGGCGCTCTCCACCACGGGCACAGGCGTGCCTTGGCCGGTGAAGTTCGGCGAATCGTTGGTCACGATGAGCGCCGTAGTGCCGGGGTTGAAGCCGATCAACACGCTATCTTTCTTAAGGTGAAGTGTGTTCGTCACCCGGTAGAAGCCACTGGGAAAATAAAGCACGCGATGCGCATCGATAGCGGCCTGGAGGGCCGCCGTGTCATCCGATCCGTCCCCTTTCACGCCCAGCGTGTGCACGTTCACCCACTCTTGCATGGGCGGCAGCGGCGGAATATCAGAGGCTGCGGCGCGGCCCGCTCCGGCGCGCTCCCGATGCCGAACCTCCACGCCCTGCTCACGCCCGCCGGGGCCGATCATCTCTCCGATGGTCAGGTGTTCCTCGACAAAGGGGTGGGAACTCCCCTTCACGGCAAACTTCCCGTCAGAGCCGGGTTCAGACCCGGGTTCACCCTCCACCAACTGAGGCACGCCCCGGCACACCACATCGTCCAGCGTGATTTCGTTCAGCGCCTTCTGGGCATCGCCGAGCACCAGCGCCGACCGGCTGATGTCTTGCAGCACCAGGTCGCGTGCGTACAGCTCCTCGATCTGTCCCGGGGGAATTTCGATGGCAACCGGCGTGCGCGCAATGCGGACGCGCACCAGGGTCATGCCCGCTTCCTGAGTTTGAATGGCCGCGCGCCGCTGCCCCGTAAAGCTCGAATCGGTGAGCAAAAACTGCCACGCCGGCGATGTCTTTTGCGTGATAATGCCATATTCGCCGCCTTCGATCTGAAGGTCGATGGCGCCGTTGCCTATCTCTTCGATGGCGGCCCGGCCATCGCCCACATCGAAGCGTATGTGCTCAAGAAACGAGTGCTGCGCCACACGAAAGCGCAAGGCAATCGCGTCCGGATTGCCGGGACCAATCTCGAAGTTGATATTGCTGATCTCGCTGTAGAACGTGAACTCGTTGGCATCGACAATGGGATCTCCAGTCCGCGGACGCTGCTCGGTGAACTGCACCATGTAGCGGCCCGTCGCCTGAAATATGTGGCCCTCCTGATAACCGGGCGTATTGGGCCCCAAGACAAACACCGGGCGATGCGGGCCATAACCGATGAGCCGGATCCCCGACCACAAATAGACTGTGTGCGTGATCCGGTATCTGCCTTCGGCGACAAAGACGATGCCTTCCCTGGTCGTCTCCTGCACGCGGTTGATGGCCGCCTGGATGGCGGCAGTGTCGTCCGCTTGCCCATTTCCAACCGCGCCGAAGCTTCCGGGCTGCAGGTACACCGCATGAGGATCGTCCGGCCGCATGGTGAACACCGATTGGGCTAGAATCGGCGCCGCGGCCAGCACAACAAGCGCAAGTATCCATGGCAATCGAAGCATGACGAAAACACTCCAGCGAAAGCGAATTAGTTGCAGAACCTTTATAACGCATACGCCGCTGGTTTCGCATCCCGTGAAGTGATCCGGCTCACTTCTGCGCGTCACGGTCAATGCATTCAATGCACACCTCGACAAGGCTTGAGCCGGCGAATGCGGGGCGGGCACAGAGGCTATTTCTGTGAAGTCAGCATGGGATTCAAATGCGGTTGGCGGCTACGCTGGAGCGCAGTCGCTGGCGTCGCCTTGGAGCTTCTCCACGGCGTGAGGGATTGCGGGCCAGACAGCGGCGAGGTTCTCCACCGCTCCTTGCGGGCTGCCCGGCAAATTTACGATCAGCGTGCGTCCGCGCACGCCGGCCACGGCGCGGGAAAGCATGGCAAACGGCGTCTTGCTCAAGCTGGCGGCGCGCATGGCTTCGCCCATGCCGGGAATCTCCAGCTCCAAAACTTTGCGCGTCGCTTCCGGCGTGCGGTCGCGGGGCGACACGCCCGTTCCTCCGGTGGTCAGAATCAGGTCGCAACAGCCGGAGTCGGCCCACTCTGCCAGTTGCGCGGAGATGGCCCCGGCTTGGTCGGGAAGCAGCTTGCTCGAAACCACACGTACGGACCGTTCGGCGAGCCATTGGGACAGGGCGGGCCCGCTGAAGTCAGCGCGCTCGGCCTTGAATCCCCTATCACTGACGGTCAATATCGCTGCCCGGATGGGAGTCATACGCAGAAGCCGGAGAGAGACGGCGCACAGCCGTTTCCTTGGCCGGTGAAATCAGTGTACGCGCAGCCGCCGCGTTGCCAATTACCATCGAATCCATGACCAGCCGCTTTGAAACCCGCCAATGGATACCGTTTCCCGTGGAGCTGGTCTTCGCCTTCTTCGCCAACCCTTCGAACCTGCCTCACCTGATGCCGCCGAAGCTGGAGACGCGCATCGAGGACGCGCGCATCGCGCCGCCGCCGGTACGGCCCGTGGCGCGGGACCCAGGGCGCCGCTTTCTAAGCGTGGCGGCCGGCGTGGGCAGTGAGATTCTGATCAGCTTTTATCCCATTCGCTATATGCCGAAGCGCGTGAGTTGGCTGGCGCGCATCACGGAGTTCGAGTGGAACAGCCACCTCTGCGACGAACAGGTGCGCGGCCTGTTTTCCTTCTTCCGCCATCGCCACGGCATCCGGGCGGAGACGAGGGAGGGCCAGGAGGGCACGCTGGTGAGCGACGACATCGAGTATGAGCTGCCGTTCGGACCGATTGGGCGCATTGGCTGCCTGCTGGCGCGGCGGCAATTGGAGCGATCCTTCGCCTACCGTCAAAAGCGCCTTCCTGAGATTCTGGCCGCCGCGGTCCGCCAGGCGGCGCGAAGAGAGTAACCCACCAACCCCGATTTCCGGCTACAGCGGTTCCAGAGTTGCTGCACCCGGGAAGCACACTGCCGAATGGCATTTTCCTCAAGAAAATGCCACCTTTCACGAACCTGAAAAGGGCGCGTAAACTCTGGAGCCGCTCTAGAGTAGGCTTCACGGCCGCGGCGGACTCGAAGTCGGCCCCACCCGGCAAGAAGCGCTTTTCACTTCTTCATGCGCAGCAGCGAGTCGCGGTCGATCACGTTGCCGTCCAGAATCAGCGTGGAGATGCGGCGCGTGTTCCAGATGTTGACGGTGGGGTCGCCGTCGAGGACCAGAATGTCGGCGCGGCGGCCGGGCGCTATCTGGCCCAATTCGGTCCAGCCGAATTGGAGGGCGTAGTTATTGGTGGCCGAGGCCAGCGCCTCGCGCGGCGAGAGCCCCAGCCGCACCAGCATTTCCAGCTCGGTGTGCAACGAGATGCCCGCCATGGTGCCCATGGCGCTGGCGCCCGAACCGGCCAGGTAGTGGGGAAACGCCGAAAAGATCGTCTGATTGATGCGCCACAAGCGCATAGCCGCCTGATCGTCTTTCTTTTGCTGGTTACCCTCCATCCAGCGCTGCGCCATGCCGGGCAGCCAATGCGCCCAGGGGGGCAGAGGATCATACATCTCGCCGGTTGCGGGATTCGACGGATTGAACATGCGGCTGGGGTCAAGCAGCGCTGCGGCCGGCTCCTTCCACAGATTGCTATGCCCCGGCAATTGAAGATAGTAGAGGCTAAAGGTCGGCAAAAGCGCGGCATGGTGCGTGGCCAGGAAGTGGGCGTAGGCCCGCAGGTGCGGGTCGGTGGGCGGAATGCGATGCGAGTAGTCGTAGGCTGCGCTTGCGGGCTGTCCTTCGGGATTGCTCACCAGCGGCTCTTGCAGTTCGTCGGGAATCACGCCCAATTCGTAGCGGCCCATGTGCACCAGCGCGTCCACACCGGCCTCCACGCCCACCTGGTAGGGCGTGGCCACGAACTGGCCATAGGTCACCAGGCCCATCTGGTGGGCGCGGGCAATAATCCACTGCACGTTGGCCGCCGTCAGGTCAGGGCCCAGAAAGAGGACGCGCGATCCCAGCCGCACGGTGGCAGCGATCTGCCGGGCCGTATCTTCCGGGCTGAGCTCCACGGGGTGCGGGCCCTCGCGCAGCTTGGCGGCCCATTCAGGCTGCCTGGCGAGCAGGCTCCAATCATCGGTGGCGCCGACCGAGTCGATCAGGTAGAGATGCGGGCTGGGATCGGCGTTCAAATCGATAATCCCGCGCTCGCTGTCCTGGCGGGCTACCACCGTGGTCACGCCCATGTAGAGGTTGGCATTGGCCTGGCCCTGCGAGCTCATGCCCGCAAACCCGTCCACCAACCCCGGAATCAGGTACTTCCCGGTGCAGTCGATGATGCGCGCACCTTTGGGGATGGTGACGTTCGTAGCCGCACCCACATCGGTGATGAGGCTGCCGCGCACAATCACGACCGCATTCCGCAGGTCATTTGCGGAGTCGCCCCAGCCCGTTACGTCCACCACCGTTCCGCCGGTCAGAACCAGTGGCGGCGGACCGGGAAGAGTGGGAGCTGCCGGACGCACTGCCTGTGCGCAGGCCAGAGCGCCCGTCACAACGAATCCACCTAACTGCACCAGACAATGACCAGAGAATCGCATACAAAACAGTCTGTTGTGGATTGTCGCACAGCGGGTTGGGGCGGAAAAATCAAAACCTGAAATCTGCGCCGGGTGTAAGTTGCCGCAACATACCTTGCAAAACAGCGAACATCACGCCCACTTAGAGAACGTTATAGGTTGGCCTCACAGCGAAGCGCGCGGCCAAGTCATGTTGCATTTGCGAGCGGGAATACTAGGTAATGACCTTTGCCAGTCATTCTTGCTGGCGCCCGCATACACTAGCGATAGATGACTCCGGCTCTGCTGCTCTCCGCGCCATTGTCTTTGCCGCCGCATCCGCTTGCCGATTGGCAAGTGGCCGTGGCCTACGCTGTCTTTGCGGTCAGCTATCTGGTCTTCATGCTGGGCAAGCTGCCGGGCATGAAGATCGACCGGCCAGGAATGGCGATCATCGGCGCGGTGCTGATGGTGGCCTTCGGGGTGGTGGGCGCGGGCCAGGCGCTGCGCCTGGTGGACTTCGGCACGCTGGTGCTGCTCTTCTCGATGATGCTGGTAGTCGGCTGCCTGCGTCTGGCGGGCTTCTTCGACTGGATCACCGAGCACATCGTGGCGCGTCTAAGCCCGCGCAACCTGCTGCCTGCGACAATTTTCATCACCGGCGCGCTGGCGGCGTTCTTCGTCAACGACATCATCTGCCTGGTGATGGTTCCTTTTGCGCTCACGGCCGCGCGGCGCATGGGATTGAAGCCGCTGCCTTACCTGCTGGCCGTGGCCACCGCAGCCAACATCGGCAGCGTAGCCACCATCACCGGCAATCCGCAAAACATGCTCATCGGCTCCTTCTCTGGCTTGAGCTACCGCTATTTTCTGGGACGGTTGGGGCCGGTGGCGCTGATCGGGCTGCTGCTTGATTGGGCCATCATCCGGCTGCTCTGTCCTCACGAATATGCGCCCGCTGGCGCCGCGAGCGCGCCCGCCGAGCCGCCGCACATCCACCTGCGCGAGCTGCGCAAGCCGGCGATTGTGATGGCGTTGGTGCTGGCGGGATTTCTGGGCGGCGCGCCGCCCGCGATGACAGCCGCCGTAGGAGCGGCACTCATGCTCATCACGCGCACCCGCGAGCCGCGCCTGGTCTACGACGAGGTGGATTGGGGCCTGCTGGTATTTTTCGTCGGCCTCTTCCTCATCGTAGGCGGCGCGGAAACCGCGGGTCTGACCGCCAACCTGTTTGCCGCCGCCAGCCGCGTCAACCTGCAGAACGCGGGAGTTTTTGCGGCGGTCACGGCGCTCGTCTCGAACATAGTGAGCAACGTACCGGCGGTGATGGTGCTCAAGGCGCTGGTTCCGGCCTTCCACGACCCGCGCACCGGCTGGCTGGTGCTGGCCATGGCCAGCACACTGGCCGGCAACCTCACCATCACTGGCTCAGTGGCCAACCTGATCGTGGTGGAGCGTGCGCACGGCGAGGTTCACATTGGGTTCTGGGACTACTCGCGCGTGGGAATTCCGGTTACGCTGCTCACGCTGGCGGTGGGATGGGCCTGGCCGAGCTGGGTGCGGTGAGGAGCAACTTCCCCGCCGCCCCGGCGTGCGCGGCGGGCCCGCTTTATGATTCCAGCGCTGGCGCTCCGGCCTGTTCGTGCAGGCGCTGATCGGTGGAAGCGGACGCGTCGCCCGAAACCGCATAGGCCACGGCGGCGCCGATCAAAGCGGGAGTGATGAAGGCGTGTCCGCCCGTCGCTTCGGCCACAAAGACCACGGCGGCCAGCGGCGTCTTGTACCCGGCGGCCAGAAACGCGGCCATCCCCACCGCCGCGTACAGGTCGGGCGTGGCGCTGTGAACGATGGTCTGCGCGAAAGCGGTCCCGAGGCTGCCTCCGGTGAGAAACATCGGCACGAACATGGCGCTCACCCCGCCCGCGCCCAGCGAAAACAGCGTGGCCGCCAGCTTAAGCGCGGCGAAAACCACAAGTTCCAGCGAATCGTGGTGATGGCTCAGAATCGCTCCCACGGCCTCGTAATTTGGGCCCAAGGGAACCAGGTTTCCAGGGTAGAGGTGCAGGAAAAGCAGGCCGCACAGCCCGGTGAGCACGCCGCCAATCGCCAGCTTGAGCCAATGAGGCGCGCGCCAGCGAATCGAGAAGCCGCGCACGCGGCGGAAGATGAGGACAAACGCCATGGCAACAAGCCCGGCGAGCAAACCCAGCAGGGCGCTCCAGTAAAGATCCTGGCGCGAGAAGCGCGTGGAGGCGCTGAAGTCGAACAGCGGCGCGGCGCCAAGAAAAGCGCTCAGCGTTGCGAACGAGACCACCGAGGCGAGCAAAGAGGGGATCAGAGCCTCGTGGGCCAGATCGTCGCGGTAGGGCATCTCCAGCGCGAAGACGATGCCGGTGAGCGGAGCGCGGAAGACCGCGGACATGCCCGCCGCTGCGCCGCAGATGAGCATGATGCGCCGGTCGCGCTCGCCGAGGCGCAGGCGCCGCATATGGGCCCACAGCCAGGAGCCGATCGCGCCTCCGCCGTAGATGCCGGGGCCTTCCAGCGCGGCGCTGCCGCCAAAACCTACCGTCGCGATGGCCGCCGCGATCTTGGGCACAAAGGAGCGCACATCCATCCTGCCTTCGTGCTCGTGATAGGCGCGGATGACCTCCTCGGTGGAGTGCTCGTTGGGGTCCGGAGTAAAAAACTGCATGATGAGCCCGGCCACGATGAAGCCCAGCGCCAGGCCCGGCACGATCGTCCAATGGTGGCGCAGGTAGCAGCCCAGCACCGCCGGCCACAACTCCTGGAGGATGACAACCACGATGCCCGTGGCCACAAGCCCGGTGATGACGCCAATCACGGGCGCGATGACCAGCCACTTGCGCAGATCGCGCGCGTAGGCGGCTCGCAGGTCGTTGCGGATCACGGCCGTCAGCCGGCGTGCCATTACCCACCTCCGCGGTTGCCCAGCGGCGCGCGTGCGCTGTACGTTTCCGTTGCTCATGCGCCGGCCCCGGTCTCCGTGCGCCGCGCCGCGGGCCGGCGCCGAAAACTGGGCCGCGTCAGGAATCCTTCTCGCACGCGCTGGACTTCTTCGTGATGGAGGCGGCTCAGGCGGGCGAGCACTCTCTGGCCACGCGGAGTGAGCGTGACGATGACCTGCCGGCGGTCGGTTGCGCCGGTTTTCCTGCGCACCAGCCCGCTCTTCGCGGCGCGCTCCACCAGGCCTACCACGGAGTTGTTGCGCTCCTGGAGGAACTCCGCCAGATCAGAGATGGTGGCCGCGCCCTGGGCGCAGAATCCAGCCACCCCCAGCATCAACTGGTGCTGCTGCGGTGTGACGCCGCAGGCGCGCGCCGCACGTTCGCTGAAGCCGAGAAAGCGGCGCAAGTTGTAGCGGAACCAGGCCAGGTCCCGGACGATTGCTTTGTCATTTCCCGGTTTCATCGGACGCCTTTTCAAAAAACAGCACCGGATAGAGAATTTATATCGTACTGCGATTTAATTTACATCCTGATGCAATCTATTTCAAGGGGTACGGGAAAAACGCGGACACGGCTTCCGCGGCTGCGAGCCGGCCTGTGCCGCGCCGGAAGAGGCTGATGGAGAGCTCTGCCTCCGCTCTACTCCCGTCGAAAGCGGTTGGCCTGCTCGAACTGGCTGCGCAGCTCGGGGGTGCGGAGGTTTTCGCGCAGATGGGCGATGCGCTGCTCGAGAGCTTCGAGGGCGCGCTCCACGGCCTCAGTGTTGGTGTGGGCGATGTCGCGCCACATGGAGTAGGGGCTGGCGCCCAGCCGCGTCATCTCACGTAGGGCGCGGCCGCCCACGTCCTTGAGCTCGGGCGCGTCGCCGACCTCCTCTTCGAGCACCGCGCTGAGCGCCGTGGCCGTGAATTGGGGCAGATGGCTGACCCAAGCCACCAACTCGTCGTGACGCGCGGGGTCGAGATCGAGGGTCTTTGCGCCCATGGCTGCGACCCACTCGCGCCAGCCCTTGACGAGCGCGGCCGAGTGAGGCGAGCGCCGCGCCTCGGGATCGTCAGTAAATAGCCAGACGGCACCGCGAAACAGGCCGGCTTCAGCCAGGGCCGCGCCGCCCCGCTCCTTGCCGGCCATGGGATGGCCGGGGAGAAAGGCGGCGCGCTCGGGGGTGTTGTAGAGCCGCGCGCCGACCTCCGAGATGAGGCGCTTAGTGCTGCCTACGTCCGTGACCAGGTGCTCGGAGCCGAGAATGCCGGCCAGCTTCTCCATAAAGTCGAGGGTGACATAGATGGGCACGGCCAGCAGCACCACCTGGCTGGCGCGCGCGGCCTCCAGCGGATCGAAAACAAGGTAGTCGATGGCGCCCATCTGGAGCGCGATCTGGCCCTGCCCGGGGCTGCGGTTCCAGCCTGCGATGGAGCCGTGAAAGCCAGCCGCACGAAGGGCCAGGCCCACCGATGTGCCCAACAGACCGGTGCCGAGGATGGAGATGCGTTCGATCAAGGAATGTCCTTTGAAGCGGAGTTAGCGTTGCTAGCGGAGTTAGGTGGCAGGTGACCACTCTAACTCCGCGAACGAGCGCCAAGCGCGCCTAATGACGCTCTTTCCGCTCCATCTTATAATGTGCGGCCGACGGCTGCGGCGATCACCTTCAGTTCGGCGGCCAGCTTCTCAAACTGGTCGAGATAGAGGGTCTGCGCGGCGTCGGAGGCGGCCTTGTCGGCGTTGGGGTGAATCTCGATGAGCAGGGCGTCGGCGCCCGCGGCCACCGCGGCCTTGGCCATGGGAGCCACCATGTCGCGGCGGCCGGTGCCGTGCGAAGGATCGCCCACCACGGGCAGGTGGGTGAGCTTCTTGAGCACCGGAATGGCCGAGATGTCCATGGTGTTGCGCGTGGAAGTTTCGTAGGTGCGAATGCCGCGCTCGCAGACGATGACTTCGTAGTTGCCGCCGGAAAGGATGTACTCGCTGGACAGCAGCAGCTCCTCGACGGTGGCGGCGATACCGCGCTTGAGCAAAACCGGCTTGCGCACCTGGCCCAGCTCGCGCAGCAGGTTGAAGTTCTGCATGTTGCGCGCGCCCACCTGGAAACAGTCCACGTAGGGCAGCATGGGTTCGATCTGCGAAATCTCCATGACCTCGCTAACGACCGCTAGGCCGTGGGCGCCGGCGGCCTCGCGCATCAGTTCCAGGCCGGGAATGCCGAGGCCTTGGAAGGAGTAAGGCGAGCTGCGCGGCTTGAAGGCGCCGCCGCGCAGAAAGCCGCCGCCCACGCCCTTGACGCAGGCTGCGGTGGCGAAGATCTGTTCGCGGCTCTCGATAGCGCAGGGGCCGGCGATGAGGGCTACTTTTTGGCCACCGATAGCGCTGCCGTTCGCGAACTCGACCACCGTGCCCTGGGGGCGCCAGGCGCGGCCGGCCAGCTTGTAAGGCGCGCTGATGCGATGCACGTGAAGCACGCCCGGCAGCATTTCAAACTTAGTGAGGTCGAGGCCGGCGGTGGGTCCTACCCCGGCCAGAATGGTTTGGAACTCGCCTGTGGTGCGATGCACATCCACGCCGGCCTCCTCCATGGCGTTGATGACGGCATTGATCTGCTCTTCGGCGGCATTCTCCTGCATTGCGACAATCATGACTGCTTTCCTGTCTTGGGCGCTTCCGCGCCCCCGGCCTGGCCCGGAAGCCGGCCCGCGGATTGGGCGGCTTGGGCATGTCTCTCGGAAGCCAACTCGTTCCTCTGCAGCGCCCGCATTACGTCGATAATGCGCTCGTAGATATGCGTCAGCTCGATGTCGGGCAGCGGCCCTTGGTTGGCCGCGTGCACGTTCGCGTAGACGATTTTTTCGCGGTTCGGCTCGTAGACCGGGAGCGACGTGGCGGCCTTGAGATGGCCGATCATCTGCGCGGCGCGGGCCCGCTCGTTGAGCAGTTCCACGAGCCGGCGGTCCAGAACATCGATGTGGCTTCGCAATTCTTCGATGGTCATTTAAGCCTCTAGCTGCTAGCTACTAGCCGCTAGCTCCATCACGCCGGCGCGAGCCTACGCGGTCCATTCTGCCACTGGACAAGCTAGGAGCTAGAAGCTAAGGGCTAGAAGCCATCTCTTCTACCGGGCCAACGCCGATTCAGGCAGGCGCAGGCCCTTGATAAATCGCGCCACCGCGCCGGGCGCTGTCTCCGGGGTCGAGCGCTCGATCAGCTCGACAATGGCGCTGCCGACTACCGCGGCGTCAGCGAACTCGGCCACCTGCGCGACGTGCTCCGCGTTGGAGATGCCGAAGCCCACGGCCACCGGAAGCCCCCGTCCTTGGGGTCCAGTCCATCGCCGGATGCGCGCGACCAGCGCGGCGGCGTCGTCTGTAAGGCTCGCTCGCGTGCCCGTAATGCCGGTGCGGGAGATGGCGTACACAAACCCCTTGGAGTGCGCGGCGATGGCCTGGAGGCGCTCGTCGGGGCTGGTGGGCGCGGCCAGAAAGATGGGTGCGAGGCCCACACGCTCCAGTTCGGCCAGATACTCTGCGGCCTCTTCGACGATCATGTCGGTGGCCAGCACGCCGTCCGCGCCAGCAGCCTTGGCGTCATCGGCAAATTTGCCCAGGCCGTAGCGGAGGATGGGATTGAGATAGCTGAAGATAACAAGGCCGGCGGCGGGCCGCGCAACGCGAATCTCCCGCGCCAGCGCTAGAACGTCCTTGAGCCGTGTGCCGTGCGCCAGGGCGCGCTCCATGGCGCGCTGGATGATGGGGCCATCGGCGAGGGGATCGCTGAAGGGCACGCCCAGCTCGATCACGTCCGCGCCGGCGTCGATGGCCGCGAGCGCGATCTCGCGCGTGGCGTCGAGCGTGGGGTCGCCGGCGGTGATGTAGACGACCAGGCCGGGGTCCCCCCGAACGGACCCATGTTCATGGGGTGGAAGACCGGGTTTGTGATTGAAACGGATCGCCATCGGAGTACAAATGCTCTCTATAACTTCAGCTCGCGGGCCAGGATTCCCATGTCCTTATCGCCGCGTCCGGAGAGGTTCACCACCAGTATGTCACGGGCCGGGAGCGTGGGGGCAAGGCGCAGGGCCTCGGCCACCGCGTGGGCGCTTTCGAGGGCGGGCAAAATCCCTTCGGTGCGCGCCAGCTTGACGACCGCGTCGAGGGCGGCGGCATCGTCCTGGGATGTGTACTCCGCGCGTCCTGAGTCGTGGAGCGCGGCGTGCTCGGGACCGATGGAGGCGTAGTCGAGGCCCGCCGAGACCGAATGCGTGAGCGCGATCTGGCCGTCTTCATCCTGGAGCACGTAAGAATAAGTGCCCTGCAGAACGCCGGGCGCGCCGCCGCGGAAGCGGGCTGCGTGCTCGCCGAGGACGGGGCCGCGGCCGCCGGCCTCGACGCCGATGAGCCGTACCTGACGGTCGGGGATGAACTCGTAAAACGCGCCGATGGCGTTGGAGCCGCCGCCCACGCAGGCAATGACCACGCTGGGTAGGCGGCCCTCCTTGGCCAGAATCTGCTCCTTCAACTCGCGGCTGATGACGCGCTGGAAGTCGCGGACCATGGTGGGATACGGATGCGCGCCGAGAGCGCTGCCGAGGAGGTAGTAGGTGGTGCGGACGTTGGTGACCCAGTCGCGCATGGCCTCGCTGATGGCGTCTTTGAGGGTCTTGGAGCCCGACGAGACGCGGCGCACCTCGGCGCCCAGCAGCCTCATGCGCAGCACGTTCAGCTCCTGGCGCTCCATGTCCACGTCGCCCATGTAGATGACGCATTCGAGGCCGAGCAGCGCGCACACTGTCGCTGTCGCGACGCCGTGCTGGCCCGCGCCGGTCTCGGCGATGACGCGCTTTTTGCCCATGCGCCTGGCCAGCAAGCCCTGGCCCAGCGCGTTGTTGATCTTGTGCGCGCCGGTGTGCAGCAGGTCCTCGCGCTTGAGGTAGATTTTGGCTCCGCCCAGCGCTTCGGTGAGGCGCTTGCAGAAGTAGAGCGGCGTGGGCCGGCCGGCGTAATCGTGGAGCAGACCTGCAAGCTCGGCCTGAAAGGCGGGGTCGGCCTTGGCGATGTCGTATTCGCGCTCCAGCTCGACCAGCGCGGCCATGAGCGTCTCCGGCACGTAGCGCCCGCCGTAGACGCCGAAGCGGCCGGGGCGCGATTCGGAAGGAGTTGCCGGAAGAATGATGGATGCCATGAGGACTCCTGCGCATGTAGCCCGCGAAAATGGGGAACTTATTAGTGTACTAGGGGTAGAATGGCCGGTGCCGGACCTGGGCTGAGATCATGAACCATCATCCGATTATGCAACTGGCTGTAGATTCTTACGTCAACCTTCTAATGGCCCTTGGGGAGGTTGGACTCGGCTGGCTTTTGGCCTTTCATTCCCGAAGCATGGTCAGTTTTTTTAGCTTAGGAGAAAAGTGCAAGGGTGATTTCTCCGCGCGGATGCTTACGATTTTTGGGCGGATGTTTACGATCCTTGGATGGATTCTCTTGGTAGCTGGATCGCTCGGCCTCATCGCGATGTTTCTCATTCCCGTGGCTATAGCATTACGCTCGCTCTGGTCTTGATCGCGCTGTCTCTCGCTGCGCCCGCCAGCATGCGGACGGAAGATTCGAGTCAAGAGAGAACAATAATCCGGATGGGACGGGCGTATAATCCGGATTAGACAAGGCTATAATCCGGATTAGACGAGGCTATAATCCGGATTGGACGAGCTATTAATCCGAATTGGACTGGCATATAATCCGAATTGGACGGGCGTATAATCCGGATTGGACGGAGGTGCATTCCGGGATGGACGGACCTAACAATGCAATTTATCCGCGCTTTGCCGCTGCCACTGTGGCGACTGCGCTCCGTGACACGCCGGTGGTCATGGTCACCGGGCCGCGCCAGTGCGGCAAGACCACCCTGGTCCGCGATTTGGCCGCAGGCCGCCGCGAGTTCCTCACCATGGACGACGACACCATCCTGGCCTCGGCGCGCAGCGATCCGGCCGGGCTGGTGCGCGGCTTCGGCAAGTCCACGATCGACGAGGTGCAGCGCGCGCCCGATCTTCTGCGCGCCATCAAGAGGTCGGTGGACGAAGACCGCAGGCCGGGCCGGTTTCTGCTTACCGGGTCGGCCAATCTGATGACGTTGCCGCACGTCTCGGAGAGCCTGGCGGGCCGCATGGAGATCGTCAGCCTGCTGCCGCTGGCGCGCGCCGAGATTTACGGCCGCAAGCCGCGCTTTTTGAAGGCGGCGTTCCAGGGAAGACCCTGCCAGCCCGGCGCCATCCTCGCCGGCAAGGACCTGGTGGAGGCCGTGCTGGCCGGCGGCTACCCGGAGATGCTGCGGCGCAAGCTTCCCGAGCGCCGCCGGGCATGGGCGCGCGACTACATCGGAGCCATTGTGCAGAGGGACGTGCGCGATATTGCCGAGATCGAAAAGCTGGACCGGATGCCACGTCTGCTCCAGGTTCTGGCCCATCACTCCGGACAGCTTACCAACTTCACGCAGATGGGCGGCCAGATCGGATTCGACGACAAGACGTCCGCAAAATATGTTGGCATTCTGGAGCAGTTGTTTCTGGTGCGGCGCGTGGAGCCGTGGTTTCGCAACCGGCTAAAGCGCCTAGTCAAGACACCCAAGCTCCACTTTCTTGACTCCGGCCTTCTCTCGACCCTATTGGGAGTTACCAGGGAGGGTGTGGCCAAAGACCGCGGCCTCTTTGGAAGGCTGCTGGAGACGTTCGTTTTCGCGGAGATCCTGAAGCAGATCTCCTGGATGGACCGCCAGTGCGCGCTCTATCACTATCGTGACAAGGACCAGGACGAGGTCGATCTGGTCGTCGAAGACAGCGCCGGCGCCGTGGTGGGCATCGAGGTCAAGGCCAGCGCCACCGTGCACACCGGAGACTTTAAGGGAATGCGCAAGCTGGCGGCCGCTTGCGGCGGCGGCTTCAAACTGGGCGTGGTGTTCTACGACGGAGAGAGAGCGGTTCCCTTCGGCCCCAGGCTTTTCGCCGCGCCGCTGTCCTGCTTGTGGGGATAACGTCTCCGCAGGGGTCTGCTGCGCTTGTTGTTCGCCAGAATAGGTGAACTCTTTTGATGTCCGAAGATGCGGGCCCCGTCATGCCGAAGCCTTCTTCCGGCTCAGGTCGCACAGCATATCCGAGTGAATGTTCAGCCCAATGTTGGTCATATTGTAGAAGTGCTCGCTGGCCACCAGCCACACGATCTCGCAGATTTGCCGCTCGGAGTAGTGCCGGCGCAGACGCTCGAACGCCGCCGGGTTAACGCTCTTGTCGCGCGTCAGCTCGGTCACGTAGTCCAGTGCGGCGCGGTCTGCATCGTTGAAGAGCGGGCTCGTGGCGTAGTCTTCGAGCGCGTCGAATTTGGCCTCGTTCATCTGCGACTGGATGACAAACGAGCGGCCGATGTCGATGCAGAACAGGCACACGTTGAGCCGCGCCACGCGCTCGCGGACGAGCATTTTCGTCTCCGGCGCAAGCTCCAGCTTGCGGTCCAGCTTGCTGATCTTCGCGTAGAACAGTCCGAAGGCAATCGGCAGGCGCGCGCAAAAAACCTTTAGCGGCGTGAGGACTTTGCCGAATTGCCGCCGCGTTCCGGCGTAGGCCATCTTCATCATGGGACTTGGAGGGTTTTCAATGGGAGCGAGAGAAGTATCCATGGGCAAAACCTCCGGGGAATGGGTTGCGGCTCATTCGGGGAAAAGCTCTTCTCCGAGCGAGCAGCCTTCTAGTATTTACGATGCACCGGGCCGCAGGGTTACATCAGGCCACATTGGCGCGGCGCGATGGCGATGCGCAATCTCAGATTCGGCGGCGCAAGGTACAATTTGCGCCGCTTCGCTCACCCGCTGCTCATTGCGCAGCCCGGCCGCCGCGCCCTACAGCTTTTCCGCTACGCTTTTTGCCTGGGTGAAGAGGTAGAGGTAGTCCGGGCCGCCGGCCTTGGAGTCGGTGCCGCTCATGTTGAAGCCGCCAAACGGGTGGGCGCCCACCATGGCCCCGGTGCATTTGCGGTTGAAGTAGAGGTTGCCCACGTGAAAGTCGCTGCCGGGCCGCGGTCGAGCTGCCCGCGGTTGCTCTGTGTATACACGAGCCGGTGAGCCCGTATTCCGTGTTGTTCGCGACCTTCAGGCCCTCCTCGAAGTTGGCGACCGGAATCACCGCCAGCACCGGCCCAAAGATCTCCTCCTGGGCAAGAACCGCGTCCGGGGTCTCTCGGCAAAGACGGTGGGCTCGAGGATAGAAGCCACCTTCGGCGGTCTCCGGCGCCTTGCCGCCGGCGATCAGCTTTCCCTCCCGCTTGCCGGTGTCGATGTAGCGGAGCATCGAGGCCAGACGCGCCTGATTGATCACCGGGCCGAGGTTGTGGTTGGCGGCCGGGTCGCCCACGGTCAGGCTGGGCGACGCGCTCGCGCAGGCGCTCGACAAAGGCGTCGTAAATCGTGGCTTCGACGATGGCGCGCGAGCAGGCCGAGCACTTCTGGCCGCTGAACCCGAAGGCTGAGGCCACCACGCCCTCGATGGCGGCGTCCAGATCCGCGTCCGCGCAGACGAGGATGGAGTCCTTGCCGCCCATCTCCAGGATGGTGCGCTTGATCCAGATCTGGCCGGGCTGGGCGTGGGCGGCGCGTTCGTGAATCTCGAGGCCCACGGCCTTGGAGCCGGTGAAAGCGATGAAACGGGTCTTGGGATGCTCGACGACGGCGTTGCCGAACGTCCGCGCCGGCGCCGGGGCAAAAGTTCACCACGCCGTCCGGCATTCCCGCTTCTTCAAGCACTTCCACGAATTTCGCGGCGATGGTCGGGGCGTCGCTCGAGGGCTTCAGAATCGACCGTGTTCCCGGCCACGATGGCAGCCGAGGCCATGCCCGCCATGATGGCCAGCGGGAAGTTCCAGGGCGGAATCACCGCGCCCACGCCCAGCGGGATGTAGAGCAGTTCGTCGCGCTCGCCGGGGTATTGGATGGGCGGGACAGCGCCGGCCAGGCGCAGCGCCTCGCGGGCGTAGAACTCCAGGAAATCGATGGCTTCGCCCACGTCCGCGTCGGCCTCGGCCCAGTTTTTGCCCACCTCGTAGGCGAGCCAGGCCGAAAACTCGAGCTTGCGCCGGCGAATGATCTCCGCCGCACCCAGAAGCAGCGAGGCCCGCTCCCCAGCCGAGGTCCGGCTCCAGGACTCAAAGGCCTGGAGCGCAGCGGCCATGACGGCTTCAACCAGCCCGGCACCGGCCTTCTGGTGCACGCCGACCACCTGCGCGGGCCGCGCCGGATTGATGGAGCGAATCTTGTCCTCGGTCTTCAGCCGCGCGCCGCCCATGATCAGGCTCGTACTCGCGGCCCAGCTGCGCGGCCACCTTGTCCAGCGCCACCCGCATGGCGCGCGCGTTCTCCGGGGCCTTGAAATCGACAAAGGGCTCGTTCGCGAAAGCGCCCTGCGGCGAGCACGGCTGAATGGAATTGGAGATCATTGCCGTAGCCATAACAGACACAGTGTAGTCCAGATTGTGGAATAGCGGGCGAAGGAGGCCAACGGGAGGGCGGCAAACTGGATCGGCCAGCCGGCGCGGGCTTTTTCGCACGCTGGAATGGGAAGATTTCCGCCGCCAGGCGAGCTAGTGCCTAAATCTGCTGTGACGCAGGGACAATCCAGGCGAGACCGGTCTTTGTATAATTCATGCTGCCATGGTCCGCGGCAAAGAGCTTCAACTTTGCCGGTTCCTCGGCTTGTGCAGAGGAAAAAGGAGGGGATCATGACGAAAGCATCGGTTGGGCACGCGTTACTTCTCGCGCGCCGCATGTCGCGGCTCGGAACCGAGACCGCGTTCGAGGTTCTCAGCAAGGCAAAGGCGCTGGAGCGGCAGGGCAAGAGCATCATTCATCTGGAGATCGGCGAGCCCGATTTCAACACGCCGGCCAACGTGGTGGAAGCGGCCGTGGACGCGCTGCACAAGGGCTGGACCCACTACGGGCCGTCCGCCGGGCAGCCCGAGCTGCGCCAGGCCATCGCCGAGTATGTGGGCCGGACGCGCGGCGTGGAGGTTTCGCCGGAGGAAGTGGTGGTGGTGCCGGGCGGCAAGCCCATCATGTTCTTCACCATGCTGGCGCTGATCGAAGAGGGCGACGAGGTCATCTATCCCGATCCCGGATTCCCCATCTACGAATCGATGATCAACTACGTTGGCGGCACGGCCGTTCCCATCCCGCTGCGCGAGGAGCGCGATTTCGCCATGGACGTGGAGGAGATGGCGGGGCTGATTACCGACCGGACCAGGCTCATCATTCTGAATTCGCCGCAGAACCCTACCGGCGGCGTGCTGCCGACGGGCAGAGATCGAGCGCGCGGCCCAGGTCATCGGCAGGCCGCAACATCATGGTGCTTTCCGACGAAATCTACAGCCGGCTGCAATTTGAAGGCGAGCCGTTCTCGATCATGTCCATTCCCGGATGCAGCGAACGGACGATCCTGCTCGACGGCTTCTCGAAGACCTACGCCATGACCGGCTGGCGCATGGGCTACGGCGTGATGCGCGACCGATCTGGCCGCGCACATAACCCGGCTGATGACCAACTCGAATTCCTGCACGGCCAGCTTCACGCAGATCGCGGGGATCGAGGCGCTGCGCGGCGACCAGAGCGCGGTGGATCGCATGCGCGTGGAGTTCGAGCGCCGTTGCCGTGCGTTTGTCGACGGGATCAACAAGATCAAGGGCTTCAGCGCGCGTATGCCCAAGGGCGCGTTCTACGTCTTCGTCAACACGACCGGGACGGGATGGGAGTCGAAGCGGCTGGCCGACGCCCTGCTGGATAAAGCCGGCGTGGCGGCGCTATCGGGCACGTCCTTCGGCCAATACGGCGAAGGTTTCCTGCGCTTCAGCGTGGCCAACTCCATGGAGAACTTGATGGAGGCGCTGAAGCGCATCGAGGCGTGGGCGAAACGGACTTTGTAAAGCGGGCGTTTCCGTGCTTTCCGGCATCGAGGCGCGGAAGCGATGGGGCGCAGGCCGCATTGGGCATGGGTATTAGCCCGTATTTCCTTTTTGAAAATCGCGCAAGTGATCGTATGCTCGAGCCAACGCCAGTATTCATGCGGCTTGGAGCGCAATCGTGACAGAGTGGAGGCTTCGATCCTGTGGGGGAAACACAAAATCAGCCTTTTCAGCTTTCGTTCAACCCCTCTTTGAAGGTGGACTTCCAAGATTCTCACGTCACCTCCGACGATGGTCTGCTTTTGGTGCCCGAGTTGGATGAGCGTTTGGGATTGAGTGCGCTTATCGCCGAAAACATCAGGGACGAGCGGCTTGGTAAGAATACGCAGTTGCCATTGCCCGACCTGTTGCGCCAGTCCATCCAGACCGCCGGGGGCACTGGGATCAAAAACCGTTTCCCCATGCCAAGAACAGGCGAGAGAGGCGTACAACGGCGCCGTTTTCGAGTTCAAAAAGGAGATTCCGATTGAGACCGTCCATCACATCGCGCATTCACGTAGCTCCTTCTCCCTCCCCGCAGCAAACTTTGGCGTACGATCCGCTGCTGGACGACATTGGATACATGACCTGCATGACCCTGGTGCTGCTCGGAAATTACGCGCAGACCGGGCATTTCGGCGGACCGCTCGCATACACGCCGTACAACGTTGCGGTGCATTTGATCGGTCCTGAAAACGGCGGACTCCGCTTCGATTACCGCCGGCCGAAGCATCCTTACTGCGATAAATTTATGCTCGCGGGGGGACACTCGATCCCCACCTGCTACGCGCTGTGGATGATCATGGGCCAGGCGCTGGATCGCAAGTATCGGCAGACCGGCGATGCGCGCTATCGCGTCGACCCGCACGTGGCGATGCTGCCGATTGACGCGTTGGGATTCCGGCGCGGCGCGGGCGCGCTGAAGACGCTGCTGCACGAAACGGATTTGGAAGACCACCCGCTTTTCGCGCAAGCCAAGGGCCGCGGTATTCGCGCGCTCTCCGGGCATGCCGAAAGCACCGACTGTACCAACGACGTGAACGGCGGACCCTCGGGCATCGGCATCGCGACGGCCGCGGGCAAAGCGGCGTTCTGGGATGTGGCGGGCGCGCCGGACTCGCCGAAAGTGATCGCTCTCGAAGGCGAATTCGCGCTCACGGAGGGTCACGCCCAGGAGTTGAAAACCCAGGCGCTCGCGCTGCAAGTAGGAAAACGTTTGCGCGTAATGGTTTCCGACAACAATGCGGGCATCGACGATCGCCTGATCGGCGGCGTGATCAGTGCGCAGTATGACGGCTACGATCTCG